>NZ_CP027665.1:0-1297379 GCF_003008555.2 Pukyongiella litopenaei
AGGGCAGGTCCTCGATCCCCGCCTCGAATTCCTGCACCACCTCGGGCGTGACCAGCGCGGTGGCGAGGATGACCTCGATCCGCATACGTTCCTCGGCCTGCTCGCCCGCCGACACCAGCGCCGAGGCGCGCGTGACCGGGGCCGGACCCGCCGGGGCGGCAGCCGCCCGCCCGCGTCCCGGCTGCCCGGGTTTCCGCGCCGGCCGGAACAGCTGCCACTGCAGATCGCGCAGCGCGCGCTCGTAATGGTTGCGCAGCGTCTGGTCCCGGATCCCGGCAACCCGGTCCTTCAGCGTCTTTTCCAGCGCCGCCTTACGCTCGGGGCTGTCAAAGACCCTGCCCTCGGTTTCGCGCCGCCATAGAAGGTCGACCATCGGTATCGCCGCGTCGATCAGCGATTGCATGGCCGCGGCACCGCGGGACCGGATCAGGTCGTCCGGGTCCAGCCCCTCGGGCATCAGCGCAAAGCGCAGCGATTTGCCGGCCTCGAGCAACGGCAGCGCCAGGTCGATGAGCCGCATCGCCGCGCGCAGCCCCGCCGTATCGCCATCCAGCGCGATCACCGGTTCGGGCGCGATCCGCCACAGCAACTGCAACTGGGTTTCCGTGACCGCCGTGCCCAGCGGCGCCACGCTGGCCGCGAACCCCGCACCCGCCAGCGCGATCACGTCCATATAGCCCTCGGCGACCAGCAGCGGCTGTCCCTTGCCCGCCGCTTCGCGCGCCGGGCCGTGGTTGAACAGGTTGCGGCCCTTGTCGAACAGCACTGTTTCCGGCGAATTCAGGTATTTCGCATTGTCATTCGGGTCCATCGCCCGGCCACCAAAGGCGATGCAACGCCCGCGCGCATCCCGGATCGGGAACATGATCCGGTTCCGGAACACGTCATAGGGCTTGCCCCCTTTCGACGAGGGCCGGGCCAGCCCCGCATCGAGGATCAGGTCTTCGGCAATGCCCTTGCCGCGCAGATGATCCCACAGGTTCTGCCACCCGTCGGGCGCGAACCCGATGTCCCACCGGTCGCGCGCCGCGTCATCCAGCCCCCGGCCCGTCAGGTAGTCGCGCGCCGCCGCCCCGGCCCCGGTGGCCAGTTGCATCCGGAAAAACTGCGCCGCCTGTTCGGCCACATCGGCCAGTTGCGTGCGCCGGTCGGCCTTTTCCTGCGCCTGCGGATCACGGGCGGGCATCGACAGCCCCGCCTCGCGCGCCAGCAGTTCGACCGCCTCCATGAACCCGGTGTTCTCGGTTTCCTGCACGAAACGGAACACATCGCCCTTGGCGTGACAGCCAAAGCAGTAATAGAACCCCTTGCGGTCATCCACATGGAAGCTGGCGGTCTTTTCCTGATGGAACGGGCACGGCGCCCACATGTCGCCCCGGCCCTGGTTCGACTTGCGCGTGTCCCACGTCACCTTGCGACCGGCCACCTGGACCAGGCTCAGGCGGCTGCGCAATTCGTCGAGAAATCCGGGAGGCAGACTCATGGCAGGCACTATCGGCCCTGACGCGGTGCGAGTCTAGGCGCGCGGCACCGTCAGTTGCTCATGCAGGTGTTCATCCATTCCGCACCGAGGTCGGTCTTTTTCAGCTGGCGTTTCTTCAGGCCATAGATCTGGGCCGCGAAGATCGGGATCGCGTTGTCATAGTTCCCGGGCCAGTCGCGATTGCCCGCCGTGATTGTCCCGACCACATCCGCCTGCTTCACACCGTCCAGCCGGGCCTGCTGCACGGCCGCCACGATCGCCGCCTGATAGGTGCAGTCTTCTGTCTTGGAAACCGCCAGCGCGGGCTGGCTCAGCAGGATCAGCGCCGCAACGCTGGGGATCAGGCGGGGGATCATATCTCTCTCCGGGTGACTCGTTTCGGCCTGCATCCTATCCCCGCGCGGCGACCGCTTCCATCGCGGTTTGCAGTTCATGCACAAGCGTGTGCGCCATCGACCGGAACGCCATGATCCGCCAGCGCCGCACGCCCAGCCGGGTCAGCGACACATGCAGCTGACCGAGCTGCGTGCGCGCGGTATGTCCGCGCCTGAAAACCGTTGGCCGCAGATCGACCGGCACCAGCCGCGCCAGCACCACGGGCGCGGCGTCGCCCTCGAGATCGACCACGGCCCAGCCATCCGACTGATCGCTGAGCGCGGCATGTTCGGCCAGGGCCGCATCCGGGTCCGGCCCGGCCAGCAGGATCTGCCCGCGCCCGAACCAGATCGCGCGTTTGCCGGATCTGCCGGTGGCGCGTCCGGGCCCGGGCAGCCCCAGATCATGCGCGGCACGCAACACGGCATCCAACGCGCGGTCCCGGCCCGGCCAGGGCGAAATCAGCGTCAGCGCCGCCGGGGGGACTTCGGTCAGCCTCACGCCGCCGATCTGCAGCGGCAGCAGCCCGTCGCAGGGCGTTTTCGCGATCAGTTCAGCCACGCATCCGCCCTCCTTCGGGATCGAAAAAGGCCGGACCGGTCACCTCGCACAGCGTTTCCAGCCCGCGCAGGTGGTCGACCATCCTGATCCGTTCGCCATGGCGCGCGCGGCCGTCGCGCAGGAACCCCAGCGCCAGAGTCCGCTCCAGCGTGGGCGAGAAACAGGCCGATGTAACATGCCCTTCGGCATGTTCGCGCACCGGCGCGGCGCCTTCGGCGAACAGATAGGCCCCGGCCGTCATCTGTTTGACCGACCCCACCGCGACCAGGCCGACCAGTTGCGCCCGGTCCGGACCGGACAGGCCCGGCCGTTCCGACATGGTTTTCCCGATGCAGTCCTTGGCTTCCGATACCATGTCCTGCATCCCCAGATCGAAGGCGGTCACCCGGCCATCGATCTCGGCATGGGTGATGAACCCTTTCTCGATGCGCAGCACATTGAGCGCCTCCATCCCGTAGGGTCCGCCACCCAGCGCCCCGGCCCGCGCCAGCAGCTGTCGATAGAGGCTGTCGCCATAGCGGGCCGGCACCGCGATCTCATAACCTTCCTCGCCCGAGAACGAGATCCGGAACAGCCGCGCCGCCACGCCCATGACCGCAACCGGACCGCAGGCCATGAACGGCCAGTCATCAGGGTCGAGCCGCGTATCCAGCAACGCGTCCAGCAGGTCACGCGCCTTAGGTCCCGCGATCGCGAACTGCGCCCATTGCTCGGTGACCGAGGCGATGCGCACCTGCCAGTCCGGGCGCAGGCATTGGGTCACGAAATCCAGATGCCGCATCACCTGTCCCGCCGCAGCCGTGGTGGTGGTCATCAGGTAGTGCGTATCCCCCAGCCGCGCGGTGGTGCCGTCATCCATGACATGCCCGTCCTCGCGCAGCATCAGCCCATAGCGGACCCGCCCCGCCCTCAGCGTCGAGAACCGGCCGGTATAGACGAAATCCAGCAGCGCCGCCGCATCCGGCCCCTGAATGTCGATCTTGCCCAGCGTCGAGACATCGCAGATGCCGACCGCCTTGCGCACCATGCGCACTTCGCGGTCGCAGGATTGCCGCCAGCTGGTTTCGCCGGGGCCGGGAAAATACCCCGGGCGATACCACAGCCCCGCCTCGATCATCGGCGCGCCGCGATCGACACTGGCCTGATGCGAGGTCGTGAACCGTTCCGGCGCGAACCCCCTGCCCGCGCCGCCCGCGCCCATCGCCGCAATCGGCACCGGCACGAAAGGCGGGCGATAGGTCGTCGTCCCGGCCTGCGGGATCGTCTGCCCGGTGGCACCCGCCAGCACCGCCAGCGCCGCCACATTCGAACTCTTGCCCTGATCGGTGGCCATGCCCTGCGTGGTGTAGCGCTTCATGTGCTCGACCGAGCGGAAGTTCTCGGCCGCGGCTTGTTCGACATCCTTCACGGTGACATCGTTCTGGAAATCCAGCCAGGCCCGTCCCTTGCCCGGCACCGCCCACAGCGGATCGGGCGCACGATAGCGGTCGCTGGCCCCGGGCAACGGGATGTCGGGCGCGGTCAGGCCGAGATCGCCCAGCATGGCGACAGCCGCATCGCGGCCCTCGGCCAGGCAGGCGGCGGTCGTCATGGCGCCATTGCAGGCCCCGGCGGCACGCAGCCCCGGCACCGCGCCCGGAGACGGCACGAACGCATGGATGTCCTCGCGCCAGTCGGGACGCCCGCCCAGATGGCAGCTCAGGTGCAGGGTCGGGTTCCAGCCGCCCGTAACAGCCAGGCAATCCGACGCCAGCCGCTCCTCGCCGCGAACCGAGCGAATGGTGATCGCCTCCAGCCGATGCCGCCCGGCGGCATCGCAGACCATCGCGCCCCGATGCACCGGAAAGCCATCCTCGCGCGGGCCGTCATGGCGGCTGTCGACCAGACCGGCCACATGCACCCCGGCCGCGACCAGGTCACGCGCGGTGCGATAGGCATCGTCATTGTTGCCAAAGACCGTAACCGCCCTGCCCGGGCTGACGCCCCACCGGTTCAGGTAGGCCCGCACCGCCCCGGCCAGCATGATGCCCGGCCGGTCGTTGTTGCGAAACGCGACCGGCCGCTCCAGCGCACCGGCGGCCAGCACCACGCGCCGGGCGGTGAGACGCCAGAAGCAATCGCGCGGCAGATGCGGATGACGCGGGCGATGGTGACCCACGCGCTCCAACGCGCCATAGGTGCCGCCATCATAGGCGCCAGTCACGGTGGTGCGCGGCATCAACCGCACATTGTCCAGCGCTGCCAGCTCTGCCAGCACGGCATCGACCCAGTCATGGCCCGCCTGCCCGCCCACATCTTCGCGTTCCGCCAGCAACCGGCCGCCCATGCGCAGGTCCTCATCGACGAGGATCACGTCGGCCCCCGCGCGCCCGGCCACCAGCGCCGCCATCAGCCCCGCCGGCCCCGCGCCGATCACCAGCAGGTCGCAGAAGGCAAAGGCCTTTTCGTTCCGGTCCGGGTCGGCCTCGCCGCTCAGCGCCCCCAGCCCCGCCGCCGACCGGATCACCGGCTCATAGAGCCGATCCCAGGCCCGGCGCGGCCACATGAAGGTCTTGTAATAGAACCCCGCGCCCAGGAACGGCGCCGCCAGATCGTTGATCCCCTGCAGGTCGAACCGCAGCGACGGCCAGCGGTTCTGGCTTTCGGCCCGCAGGCCGTCATATATCTCCTGCACCGTGGCGCGGGTGTTCGGGTCGCGCCGTGCGCCCGAGCCGATGGTCACCAGCGCATTCGGTTCTTCCGATCCGGCGGTCAGGATGCCACGCGGGCGATGGTATTTGAACGACCGCCCGACCAGATGCACGTCATTTGCCAGCAGCGCCGATGCCAGCGTGTCACCCTCGACCCCTTCGTAACTCCGGCCATCGAAGGTGAACCGCACCGGGCGCGCGCGGTCGATCAGTCCGCCCGTCGCCAGCCTCATCGCCCCGCCTCCCCGGCCAGTTCCGCATCCAGTATCTCATGGTTGACTGTGTCTCGGGTGACGACGATCCAGGCCGCGCACCCGGCCTCGTGATACCACAGATCGCGGGTGAGCCCCGCCGGATTATCCCGCAGATGAACATAGGCATCCCAGGCATCGTCCGCAGCCTCGGGATCGGGCCGCTCCAGCGCCACCGCCGCACCCTGATAATAGAACTCGCGCCGGTCCCGCTCGCCGCAGATCGGACAGGGTATCCTCATGCCGTCCCCCTCTCGCAGCGGTCGCCACCCCCATATGGCGGCGCGGCCCGCCATGCCGGGCACGCGCGTCCCCTCTTCATCTTGCCCGAAAAACTCCCGCCGGAGGCTCCCGCAGGCGGCCACTCGCGCCTAGTGCAGATTGTGTTGCGCACCGGTGCCCTCCTCGTCCATCAGCCCCACCCCGTCGCGGAACCGGCCCAGCCGGAACCCCGCGGCCGCCGCGTGCGGCCGGCCCGTCGCCAGCAGATGGGCCAGGCAATGGCCCGAGGCCGGGACCGCCTTGAACCCGCCATAGCACCAGCCGCAATTCAGATAGAGCCCGTCGATATCGGTGCGGTCGATGATCGGCGAGCCGTCCGGCGTCATGTCCATGATCCCGCCCCAGGACCGCAGCACCCGCGCCTTGCCGATCATCGGCATCAGCGTCATGCCGGCCTCCATAACATGCTCGGCCATCGGCAGGTTGCCGCGCTGCGCGTATGAGGCGTAGAAATCGAGATCGCCGCCAAAGACCAGCCCGCCCTTGTCCGACTGGCTGACATAGAAATGCCCCATGCCGAAGCTGACCACATGGTCGATCACCGGTTTCAGCCCCTCGGTGACAAAGGCCTGCAGCACATGGCTCTCCACCGGCAGGCGCATCCCGGCCATCGCCGCCACCTGCCCCGACCGGCCTGCGGCCACCATCGCCACCTTGCCCGCCCGGATCGGCCCGCGGCTGGTCTGAACCCCGGTGACGCGCCCGCCGTCGATGTCGATGCCGGTCACCTCGCAATTCTGGATGATATCCACCCCGCGCCTGTCCGCGCCGCGGGCATAGCCCCAAGCCACCGCGTCGTGGCGCGCGGTGCCGCCGCGCGGATGATAGAGCCCGCCATGGATGGGAAACCGCCCGTTGTCGAAATCCAGATAGGGCAGCATCCGCCGCACGCCGTCGCGGTCCAGCAGCACCGCGTCGTCGCCCTGGTTGATCATCGCGTTGCCGCGCCGGGCAAAGGCATCGCGCTGGCCGTCGGAATGGAACAGGTTGATCAGGCCGCGCTGCGAATGCATCACATTGTAGTTCAGGTCTTCCGACAGCCCCTCCCAGAGCTTCAGCGAATGGGAATAGAACTCGGAGTTTCCGGGCAGGAAATAGTTGGCCCGCACGATGGTGGTGTTGCGCCCCACGTTCCCGCCGCCGATATACCCCTTTTCGAGCACCGCCACGTTGGTCAGCCCGTGGTCCCGCGCGAGATAATAGGCCGTCGACAGGCCATGCCCGCCACCGCCGATGATGACGATGTCATACTCCGGCTTCGGCTCGGGGTCGCGCCAGTGCGGCGCCCAGCCCCGATTGCCGGTCAGGCCTTCGGTGAACACTTTCCAGCCGGAAAATCGCATCATGCCTCCCGTGTCTCGCGGGGATACCTTCGGCCCGTAGCGCGGCGACACTCCAGCACGCCGGACCCGCGCAGTGCAAGCGATCGCGCGGGCCGGGAACCGGATCGCCCGGCCCGCGCGACGGTCCGACGGCCCTGCGCGTCAGAGCCCCTTGGCGCGGTAGCTGGCAGCCACCTTGCCGATGGCGACCAGGTAGGCGGCGGTCCGCAGGTCGTCGATGTCCTCGCGATCATGCCAGACGTCGCGCATCGACTGATAGGCCGTGCGCATCGTGTCATCGAGCCCCGAGCGCACCAGTTCCAGTTCATCCGCCCCGCGCAGGTATTTCTCCTTGAACATCGGCGTCATTGACCAGGCGTCGCCCAGGTATCGGTCGAGCCGCTCCAGCTCGTCGATCACCAGCTGGTGGCGGGCCTCCTCCTGGCGGCGGCCCATGCGGCCGAACCGGATATGGGACAGGTTCTTGACCCATTCGAAATAGGACACGGTCACCCCCCCGGCATTGGCGAACATGTCGGGAATGATCACCGTGCCCTTGCGGCGCAGGATGTCGTCGGCCCCGGCGGTGACCGGGCCGTTTGCGGCCTCGATGATCAGCGGCGCCTTGATCCGCTCGGCATTGCCGAGGTTGATCACCCCTTCGAGGGCGGCCGGGATCAGGATGTCGCACTCCTCTTCGAGCACCTCGGCGCCCTCGGTGACATGGGTGGCACCGGGGAACCCGGTCACGCCGCCATGCTTGACGATCCAGGCATGCACCGCGTCCACGTCCAGCCCCTGCGGGCTCAGCAGCGCCCCGTCGCGCTCGATGATCCCGGTGATCAGGCTGCCGTCCTCGTCGCGCAGGAACTTGGCGGCGTGATAGCCCACGTTCCCCAGCCCCTGCACGATCACCCGCTTGCCGTCGAGCGTGCCCGACAGGCCCGCCTTCTTCACCCCGCGCTCGTCGCGGAAAAACTCGCGCAGCGCGAATTGCACGCCACGGCCCGTGGCCTCGACGCGCCCCGCGATCCCGCCGGAGTTCAGCGGCTTGCCGGTGACGCAGGCGCGGGCGTTGATATCGGTGGTGTTCATCCGCGCATACTGGTCGGCGATCCAGGCCATCTCGCGTTCGCCGGTGCCCATGTCGGGCGCGGGCACGTTCTGCGAGGGATTGATCAGGTCGCGCTTGGCCAGTTCATAGGCGAACCGGCGGGTGATCTGTTCCAGCTCGTATTCGTCATACTGGCGCGGGTCGATGCGCAGCCCGCCCTTCGAGCCGCCGAACGGCGCCTCGACCAGCGCGCATTTATAGGTCATCAGCGCCGCGAGCGCCTCGACCTCGTCCTGGTTCACGCCCATGGCGTAGCGGATCCCGCCCTTGACCGGCTCCATATGTTCGGAATGCACAGACCGATAGCCGGTGAAGGTCTGGATCTGCCCCCGCAGCCGAACCCCGAAACGCACCGTGTAGGTGGCGTTGCATACCCGGATCTTCTCTTCCAGCCCCGGCGGCAGGTCCATCAGCGCAACCGCCCGGTTGAACATGAGATCGACGCTCTCGCGGAAACTCGGTTCGGTCTGTTGGGTCATGTGTTCCTCCACTGCACTAACCGGGCGCCCGCGACTCACCGCCGCTGGCAAACCACCCTCAGACTAAGTCAGCCACACCGGCCTTGCGAGTTATTTTCACGGGGAAAATCAGGCCGATCCGGACATCGGGTCGCGGAAGCGCCGGAAACATCCCCGTCCGTGCCCGCCGCGCGCCGCAATTCCGCCATATTGCCCGGTCAGGACTGGTGCGCCAAACGCCGCGCCACCGGCGCATAACGCAGGAAACACGGATCATGCGCCGCCGATTGCGCCCGCAGATGAACGACATGCCGCCGCCCCTGCGCCGCTTTGCGCGGCGCGAAGACGGGGCGATGCTGATCTTCATCGTCTATGTGCTGGTCATCATCCTGATGGTCACCGGCGTCGGCATCGACCTGATGCGGTTCGAACGGGACCGGGCCGACCTGCAATACACGCTGGACCGCGCGGTGCTGGCCGCCGCCGATCTCGACCAGCCCTTGCCGGCCAAGCAGGTCGTGCTGGACTATTTCAACAAGGCCGGCCTGTCGAATGTCATCGATGCCGACCGGGTGATCGTCACCAAGGGGGTCAACTACCAGAACGTCTCGGCCACCGCAGCGGCAAAGATGACCACGCAGTTCATGCACATGACCGGGGTCGACATGCTGAACGTGCCGGCATCGGGCGCCGCCGAGGAACGCGTGCCCAATGTCGAGATCTCGCTGGTGCTGGATATCTCCGGTTCCATGCGCAATTCGGGCCGGATGACCGCATTGCGGCCCGCCGCCAGGAGCTTTGTCGACATGGTGATGGCCGGCGACGCGCGGCTGAAATCCTCGATCAACCTGATCCCCTATGCGGGCCAGACGAATCCGGGCCCGTGGATGTTCGACCGGTTGAACGGCCAGCGATACCCGGATATCGAACTGGCCAAAAAGGATGGCGGCACCGAGGAGGGCCGCTATCCGAACGTGTCATCCTGCCTCGAACTGGGCGCGGGCGATTTCACCCATGCCGGCCTGCCCGCCGCCGCCAGCTATGACCAGGTGCCGCATTTCATGAACTGGTCGATCGCGTCCTCGGTGATGGACTGGGGCTGGTGCCCGCAGGACCGCAGCTCGATCGTCTATGCCTCGAACGACGAGGACCAGCTCAAGGGCATGATCGACACCATGCGGATGCATGACGGCACCGGCACCCAGTTCGCGATGAAATACGCAGTGGCGCTGCTGAACCCGTCGTCGCGCGGCATCTTTGCGGCGATGGCCGATGACGGCCTGATCCCGGACGGGTTTCGCAATCGGCCCGCCGACTGGGAAGACCAGGAAACCGCGAAATACATCGTGCTGATGACCGATGGGCAGATCACCGAACAGGTTCGCCCCGATGAAACCATGCACCCGAAAAACCCGACCAGGGAGCTGCTGAACCGATCGTCTGGCGACCGCTACCGGCTCAGCTCGGCCGGCACCAACGTGTCGCGGTTCTATTCGCAGTGCGACCTGGCCAAGGATCCCGCCCGCAACATCATCGTCTACACCATCGCCTTCGATGCACCGTCGAGCGCCCGGACGCAGATGCGCAACTGCGCGTCGAGCGATGCGCATTTCTTCGTCGCGGGCACCGATGATATCGACATCGTGTTCGAGAACATCGCCCGCCAGATCAACCAGCTGAAGCTGGTGAACTGATGTGGCGCCCGGCACAGATCCGGCTCCGGGACCGATTCCGGGCCTGGTTCTGGACTCGCTTTTGGCGCGATGACGGGGGCAACTCGACCATCGAATTCGTGCTGACCTTTCCCGCCGTGATGACGCTGATGCTCGCCGGGATCGAATTGGGCATCCTCGCGCTGCACCATTCGGCGCTGGAACGCGCGGTGGACCTGACCGTGCGCGACATCCGCCTGGGCACCGGCAGCGCGCCGCAGCATGACGTGCTGAAGACGCTGATCTGCCAACGCGCCGGTTTCATCGACGAGTGCGGCGTGAACCTGCGGCTGGAGATGGTCCGCGCCGACCCGCGCAACTGGACCGGGATCGACCCCACGCCCGACTGCACCGACCAGTCCGACGAGGTCGCCCCGGTGCGCAGCTTCGTCAACGGGCGGGAAAACGAGCTGATGATCCTGCGCGCCTGCGCCAAGATCGAACCGATGTTTCCCACCGCCGGGCTGGCCCGGCACATGGTCCTGGACGGCGCCGGGCAGTATGCGCTGGTCTCCACCACCGCCTTTGTGCAGGAGCCCGAGTAGATGCGCCCGCTGCTCCGCCGCCTGCGCCGCTTTGCCCGCGACACGCGGGGGTCGGTCTCGGTCGAGTTCATCCTGGCGATCCCGATGCTGATATGGGCCTTCGGTGCCAGCGTCGTCTATCTCGACGCCTACCGGCAAAGCTCGGTCAACCTCAAGGCCGCCTATACGATCAGCGACCTGATCTCGCGTGAAACCGGCGCGGTGAACGACACCTATATCGACGCCATGCTGTCGCTGCTGCACCTGCTGACCGCCGCCGAAGATCCCTCCACCCTGCGGATCACCATCATCCGCTGGGACCAGGACCAGGGCCGTTACCATGTCGACTGGTCCGCGAACCGGGGGTTCCTGTTCGCCCATGACGACGTGACGGTGATGGCGATCGAGGACCGGCTGCCGGTTCTGCCCGATGGCGAACGGGTCATCCTGGTCGAAACCAGATACCGCTATGACCCGCTGTTCAACGTGGGGCTGGGGGTGATCGACCTGGACAATTTCGTGTTCGCGCGGCCCCGCTTTGCGCCTCAGGTGGTGTGGGGGTCGTGATCCCCGCCAGAGTGATCGCGTTCCGCCAGCATCGCGGCCAGCATCTCGGACATCATCTTGGTCTGCCGCGCCGGCGTGACCCCGCCGACGCCGACCCGCCGGCCCATGCGCCACCAGAGCCCCGGACGCCAGCGGCGCGACCCGGGTTGGCGGGTGCGCAACAGGAACCCGTTTGAGGGCTTGAGGGCAAAGAACCCGCGATCCACCGCCTCGATCTCGGCGACCAGCGCAATGGTCTCGCCGCCGGTCTCGCGCAGTTCGGTCATCGTCAGTTCGATCCGGCTGCCGGTGGCCCGGCGCATCCGTTCGGCGACCCAGAGCGCCGCCAGCCCGGTCGCGATCAGGAAGGCCTGCCAGCCCGGCGCGGGCGGTGTCGCCAGCGCGACATAGATCACCAGCCCGCCGATGACGGTCAGCATCGCCACGCCCAGCCAGCGGCGCGGCGCCGATACGCCGACCTCGGCCAGCACGACCTGGGTGGGTTCGTTTCCGTTCGCCATGGCCCGTGCCGCATACCGGCTCGCCGGTGCGGCCGCAAGCGCCATGGGCCCGGCACATCCACCCATTGCCGCCCCGCCGCCCTCCTGCCCGGAATGTGCTAGACTGCGCCATCCCGACAAAAGGAGTTTCACGATGATTGTCCGAATTTTCCGGGTGCGCGCCCGCGAAGGCCGGGTCGACGAGTTCCGCAGTTTCTTCACCGAAACCGCCATCCCGCTGATGCGGCGTCAAAGCGGCCTGACAACGCTGATCCCCGGCCTGCCACGGCCCGAAACGCCGCGCGACTTTTCGATGGTCATGGTCTGGAACAGCGTCGAGGCGCTGGCCGCCTTTGCCGGCGACGACTGGCGGCAGCCGCATATCGACCCGGCCGAGGCCGAGATCGTCGAGGACCGCTGGCTGGATCACTACGACCTGGCCGAAACCTGATCCTCAGCCGGCGACCGCGCGGCGCACCATGTCCCAGTAGATCTGTTCGACCTGCTCGAGCGTCAGCCGGCCCTCGGCGCGATACCAGGTGTTGATGCCGTTCAGCATCCCGATCAGCGCCAGCGTCGCCACCTTGGTGTCGGCGACGGTGAACGTCCCGTCCCCGACCCCGTCGCGCAGGATCGCCTCGAGCCGGTCTTCGTAGCTGCGGCGCAGCGCCTCGATGGTCTCGAAGTTCCCCGGGTCGAGATTGCGCAGCTCCATATAGGCGATGAAGACCGCGTCCTGCCGTTCGAGATGGAACCGGATATGGAACCGGGTGAACGCGCGCAACCGCTCCAGCGGGTCGGCCTGCCGCGGTTCGGCGTCGAGTGCCGCCAGCAGGTCCTCCATGTGGGCCTGCATCAGGTCGAACAGCAGGCTCTGCTTGTCTCGCGTGTAATTGTAGAGCGCCCCGGCCTGCACCCCCACCGCGCCCGCGATCCGCCGCATCGACACCGCCGCATAGCCGTGCCGGGCAAACAGGTCCTGCGCCGCGGCGCGGATGCGCGGACCAGTGATGTCGGAATGCGATCCTGTCGTGCGGGCCATGACGACAGGCTATCTGAACATCCGTTCAGAAAAAACCCCGTCTTGCACCCTTTCGGCAACCGGGCGACATTGGGGGCCATTTGCCCATCCGGAACCGTCCCAGCCCATGTCTCGCCTTTCTCGCATCGCCCCGGCCCGCTGCCTGCCATTCCTGGCCCTGGCGGTCGTGGCGGTCGTGGCAGGATGCACCGAGATCCCCGAGCTTGATGCCACCCTGTCGCCACAGCTGGAACAGGCGGATTACCCGGCGCTGATCCCGCTGGACGATTCGCTCTTCGAGCATCCCGAACCCCGCGACGAGGCGCGCGAGCTGCAGCAGGGGCTGGACGCGCGCAGCCGCCGCCTGCACGACCGGGCACGGGCGCTGCAGGGCCCGGTGGTGGACGACGCCACCCGCGACCGGATGGCCGAGGGCGTGACGCCGCCGGTCTCCGGCTAGCCGCGCGCGCCCGGCGGCTCCGCGTTGCACCGGCCGCGCGAACCGGATAAGCCACCCGGAACGAGACATCCCTGACAAGAAGGACAGGAACATGGCTGCACCTCTGCGCCTCGGTATCGCGGGGCTGGGCACGGTCGGCGTCGGTGTGCTGCGCATCCTGCGGCGGCAACAGGCGCTGCTGGCCGCGCGGACCGGCCGCGAGATCAGCGTCTCGGCCATCTGTGCGCGCGACCGCCGCAAGGATCGCGGCATATCGCTGACCGCCCATGACTGGGAAGACGACCCGGTCGCTCTCGCCCGGCGCGACGATGTCGACGTGTTCGTGGAACTCATGGGCGGATCGGACGGCCCCGCAAAGGCCGCGACCGAGGCGGCGCTCGACGCGGGCAAGGATGTGGTGACCGCCAACAAGGCGCTGCTGGCGATGCACGGGCAGGCGCTGGCCGAACGGGCCGAAAACTCCGGCCGCACCATCCGCTACGAGGCGGCGGTGGCCGGCGGCATCCCGGTGATCAAGGCGCTGACCGAAGGTCTCGCGGCCAACGAGGTGACGCGGGTGATGGGGGTGATGAACGGCACCTGCAACTATATCCTCACCCGCATGGAAAACGCGGGCCTGCCCTATGACGAGGTGTTCCGCGAGGCCGATGCGCTGGGCTATCTCGAAGCGGACCCGACGCTGGACGTGGGCGGCATCGACGCCGGTCACAAGCTGGCGATCCTGTCGGCGATCGCCTTTGGCGCGCGACCCGATTTCGACGGCATCGAGATCGAGGGCATCGAACGGGTGTCGATCGACGACATCCGCCATGCCGCCGACATGGGCTATCGCATCAAGCTGCTGGGCGTGACCCAGCGCACCGGCCGCGGGCTGGAACAGCGGATGCAGCCCTGCCTCGTGCCCGCATCATCGCCGCTGGGGCAGCTCGAAGGCGGCACCAACATGGTGGTGATCGAGGGCGACGCCGTCGAACAGGTGGTCCTGCGCGGCCCCGGCGCGGGCGAAGGCCCGACCGCCAGCGCGGTGCTGGGCGATGTGTGCGACATCGCCCGCGGCCTGCGGCTGCCGACCTTCGGCCAGCCCGCCGCATCGCTGCAGGACCTGCCGCGCGCCAGCACCGGGCTGCCCGCGCCCTATTACCTGCGCATGGCGCTGGACGACAAGCCGGGCGCCATGGCCAAGGTGGCCTCGGTCCTGGGTGACGCGGGGATCTCGATCGACCGGATGCGCCAATATGCCCATTCCGACGACACCGCCCCGGTTCTGATCGTCACCCACAAGACCACGCGCAGCGCGCTGGACCTGGCGCTTGCGGCGATGGAACAGACCGGCGTCGTGGCCACGCGCCCTGTCGCCTTGCGCATCGAACATCTGTAACCTCGATCACAGAACAGCATTTCCGAAGGAGTAATTCATGCCCGCAACCGTCGAATTCCATGATCGCATGTTGTCGCTGGGCCTGGCCCGTGTCGCGGAACAGGCCGCGCTCGCCTCGGCCTCGCTGGTCGGGCGCGGGGACGAAAAGGCCGCCGACCAGGCCGCCGTCAATGCCATGCGCGAACAGCTCAACCTGCTCGACATCGCCGGGGTCGTGGTGATCGGCGAAGGCGAACGCGACGAGGCGCCGATGCTGTTCATCGGCGAAGAGGTCGGCACCGGCAACGGCCCCGGCGTGGACATCGCGCTGGATCCGCTGGAAGGCACCACGCTGACCGCCAAGGACATGCCCAATGCGCTGACCGTGATCGCCATGGGGCCGCGCGGGTCGATGCTGCATGCCCCCGATGTCTACATGGAAAAGGTCGCGATCGGCCCGGGCTATCCGCAGGGGCTGGTCACGCTGGACATGCCGCCGGCGACACGGGTGTCGGCGCTGGCGACCGAAAAAGGCTGTTCCCCGGCCGATATCACCGTCTGCATCCTCGAACGACCGCGCCACGAGGACATGATCGCCGAGGTTCGCGCCACCGGCGCCGCGATTCGCCTGATCACCGATGGCGACGTGGCCGGCGTCATGCATTGCGCGGAAAGCGAACTGACCGGCATCGACATGTATATGGGGGCCGGTGGCGCCCCCGAGGGCGTTCTCGCCGCCGCGGCGCTGAAATGCATGGGAGGGCAGATCGAGGGCCGGCTCCTGTTCCGCAACGACGATGAAAAGGTCCGCGCCGCCAAGGCGGGCATCACCGATCTCGACCGTGTCTATGCGCGTGACGACATGGTTTCGCAGGATGTGATCTTTGCCGCGACCGGCGTGACCAACGGCACCCTTCTGCCCGGAATCCGCCGCGAACCCGGCTGGCTGACGACACAGACCCTGCTGATGCGCTCGAAGACCGGTTCGGTGCGCCGGATGGAATATCGCAGCCCGGTCTCCGATCCACGCTGACGCCGCGCCCGCATCCGGCGTCGGAGCCTCCGGCGGGGATATTTATGGCAAGAGGACGGGGCCGGTCCGTCAGCGGGCGGGCCGGTGCCGCAGGGAGGGGCCGGATGAGTTTTCTGGGTGTCGATGCGTCGCTGACCAAACGCCGTTGGGTCGGCCCGTCGATCGAAACCGACCGCGCGGCCGAGGCGCTGGCCCAGGAGACCGGCCTGCCCCGGCAGCTGTGCCAGGTGCTGGCGCGCCGGGGGGTGGCGGCGGCCGAAACCGAGGCGTTCCTGGCCCCGACGCTGAAGGACCTGCTGCCGGATCCGCGCAGCCTGATGGACATGGAAACCGCCGCCGCGCGCGTGGTCGACGCGGTCCGGAAACGGCAGAAGATCGCGGTCTTTGCCGATTATGACGTGGATGGCGGGTCGAGCGCAGCGTTGCTGCTGGTCTGGCTGCGCGGGCTGGGCATGGATGCGACATTGTATGTGCCCGACCGGATCGACGAAGGATATGGCCCCAACGAACCCGCGATGCGAGAGCTGGCGGCGGCGCATGATCTGGTGATCTGCGTCGATTGCGGCACCCTGAGCCACGGGCCGATTGCCGCGGCGCAAGGCGCGGACGTGGTCGTTTTGGATCATCACCTGGGCGGCGAAACCCTGCCCCCCGCGCATGCGGTGGTGAACCCCAACCGTCAGGACGAGAGCGGCGATCTCGGTCATCTCTGCGCCGCGGCGGTCGTGTTCCTGATGCTGGTCGAGGCGCGGCGGCAGATGCGCGTCGCGGACCTGGGTGACGGGCCCGACCTGATGGCGCTGCTTGACCTGGTGGCGCTGGCCACGGTGGCCGATGTCGCCCCGCTGACCGGCGTCAATCGCGCCTTCGTCCGGCAGGGGCTGCGGGTGATGGCCCGCCGCGACCGGCCGGGGCTGCGCGCGCTGGCGGACGTGGCGCGGATGAACACCGCCCCGGCCCCGTATCACCTGGGGTTCCTGCTGGGACCGCGCATCAATGCGGGCGGACGGATCGGGCGGGCGGATCTGGGCGCGCGGCTGCTGGCCACGGCGGACGAGGCCGAAGCGCAGGCACTGGCCGAACGGCTGGACATGCTGAACAGCGAACGCCGGGAAGTCGAGGAAACGGTGCGCGCCGCCGCCCTCGCCCAGGCCGAGGCGCGCGGGCTCGACGCGCCGCTGGTCTGGGCCGCGGGCGAAGGCTGGCACCCCGGGGTGGTCGGCATCGTCGCCTCGCGCCTGAAGGAAACCGCGCATCGCCCGTCCATCGTGATCGGGATGGACGGTGAGATCGGAAAGGGCTCGGGGCGGTCGGTTTCGGGGATCGATCTGGGCGCCGCGATCCAGCGGCTGGCGTCGGAAGGCTTGCTGCTCAAGGGTGGCGGCCACCGCATGGCGGCAGGTCTGACCGTTGCCCGCGACAGGCTGGAGCCCGCCATGGAGCGGCTCGCCGAGCTGCTTGCACGGCAGGGCGCCGACCGTCTCGGACGGGCCGACCTGAAGCTGGACGGTTTGCTGGCACCGGGCGCGGCGACGACGGAACTGATCGATCGGATGGAACAGGCCGGGCCGTTCGGCGCGAGCGCCCCTGCCCCGCGTTTTGCGCTGCCCGACCTTGCGATCGGCCATGCCCGCCGCGTCGGCGAAAGCCACCTGAAACTGACGCTGAAGGATGGCCAGAGCGGGCGGATCGACGCCATCTGCTTTGGCGCATATGACAGCGCCCTCGGGCCTGCGCTCGAGAAGCACGGGGGCGCGCGATTCCACTTTGCCGGTCGTCTGGAAATCAATGACTGGGGCGGCAGAAGGTCTGCGCAGCTGCGTCTGGAGGACGCGGCACCGGCCGCCTGACCAGGTCTACCGCCGATGCGGAATTTTCCGCCCGTGGCCTGCACTTTTTGGCTTGCGCCCTGCGCCGCGATTGCCTAATGAACCGCTCACCACAGCGTGGCCCGTTCGTCTATCGGTTAGGACGCCAGGTTTTCAACCTGGAAAGAGGGGTTCGATTCCCCTACGGGCTGCCATTTTTTCATGACATTCCGTGAACTTTCCGGCGATGCGCAGGCAGCACCGGAACTGGCCAATGAGCGACCGCCCGCCGAAGCATTTTTTGGTGAGATAGGGCTGTCCTCAACGACATGGGACCAGTTCAGGGCCGAGATCGCGCGTCGTATGTCAGCCACGAAAACTCGCTACTGGACCCGTAGGTGCCCCGGTCCGACCGGACATATACCAACCCGTGAAACTCACTTGCGATATGGTGCGGGTGGTCGGACTCGAACCGACACTCCTTGCGGAAAGGGTGTTTGAGACCCTCGCGTCTACCATTCCGCCACACCCGCGTCCCGTGTTCCCCGCCGGTAGCCTCGGGGGACCGCATGTCGTGAGCTAGGGATTTAGCGGTGCCGCGCGGCGAGGTCCATAGTCAAAAATCACCGATCCGTGCGCGGCGCGCGGTTGACCCTGTGACCGGCACATGGTTTTCCGGCACCATCCGCAACCTGACCAAAATT
Source organism: Pukyongiella litopenaei (assembly GCF_003008555.2). NCBI lineage: Bacteria > Pseudomonadati > Pseudomonadota > Alphaproteobacteria > Rhodobacterales > Paracoccaceae > Pukyongiella > Pukyongiella litopenaei. The sequence goes on from NZ_CP027665.1 coordinate 18,202, forward strand.
CCGCCACATGCTCAGACGCATCTATGACCGGACCATGGATCTCGCCGATTATCCGCATGCCCTGTGGTGGCTGGCGCTGGTGTCCTTCGTCGAAAGCTCGGTCTTTCCGATCCCGCCGGATGTGCTGATGATCCCGATGATCCTGGCGCGCCCGTCACGCGCCTGGCTGATCGCCGGTGTGGCGCTGGTAGCGTCGGTTCTGGGCGGGCTGCTGGGCTATGCCATCGGCGCCTTTGCCTATGACAGCATCGGCCAGCCGATCCTTGCCGCGATGGGCAAGGGCGAGGCCATGGCCGAGTTCAACACCCGGTTCAACGATTTCGGTTTCTGGGCGGTGCTGACCGCCGGCGTCACGCCGTTTCCGTACAAGGTCATCACCATCATGTCCGGCTGGACCGGCATGCCGCTGGGCACGTTCGTCGCCACTTCGATCCTGGCACGCGCCCTGCGGTTCTTTGCCGTCGCCGGGCTGTTGCGGGTCTTCGGCGCGCCGATCCGGGAGTTCATTGAACGGCGGCTGGGGCTCATGTTCACGCTGTTCATGATATTGCTGATCGGAGGCTTTTTCCTGGTGAAACACCTATGACACGGCGGTTGCTGATCCTCGCCGCTGCCGGCGGGTCCTTCGCGCTGCTGGCCGGGGCCTTTGCCTTTCAATACCTGGGCGGCCTGCCCCCCTGCCCGCTCTGCCTCTGGCAGCGCTGGCCCCATGCCGCGGCGATCCTGATCGGGGGACTGGCGCTGTTCCTGCCCGGCCGCGTGCTGCCCCTGCTCGGCGCGGGCGCGGCGCTGTGCACGGCGGCGATCGGCGCCTATCACTCCGGCGTCGAGCGCGGCTGGTGGGAGGGCCCGACCACCTGCACCTCCGGCGGCGTGTCCGGGTTGAGCCCGGAACAGTTGATGGAACAGATCATGGCCGCGCCGCTGGTGCGGTGCGACGAGGTGCCGTGGGAATTTCTGGGCCTGTCGATGGCGAGCTGGAACGCGATCGCATCGCTGGGTTTCGCCCTGCTCTGGATCGCCGCCGCGCGGAGCCGGACCTGAAAAGGCGCCCCGCGGGGCGCCTTTCCTTTTTCATCCGGTCTCAGGCCATCCTGTCCTGCGGGATGCGCAGCACCTGGCCGGGATAGATCTTGTCGGGATCGGTCAGCATCGGCTTGTTCGCCTCGAAGATCTCCATGTAGCGATTGGCGCTGCCCAGTGTTTTCCTGGCAATCGCCGACAGCGTGTCGCCCCGTTCCACGGTGTGGAACACCGTTTCCTCCGCGTCGCCGTCATCCTCGACAGCGGCAACGCCGCTGACATTGCCGACCGCCAGAACGACCTTTTCGCGGGCCTCCTGGCTGACGCCCATGCCCGAGACCTTGACCTTGTCTCCGTCCACCGAGATGTCCAGCCCCGACGCATCCAGCCCCAGGTCCGCGACTTCCTTTTTCAGCGTTTCGGCATCGGGTGCGGCATCATCGCCGCCGCCAAAGAGGCTCTTTCCCGACTCCTTCATAAAATTCCACAATCCCATGACAATCTCCATTGTTTGGTCCGTTCGAACTGTCACGAACTGCCCACCCGGCGGCAAGAGGGAATTCGCGGCATTTTCCGTCATGCCCGGCATGGGCTGCCTGCTCAGGTCGCCTTGCGCGTGGCCAGCAACAGGCTGGTTTCGCTGGTGGAAACCCCGTCCAGCCGGCGAATTCGCGTCAGCGCCGCGTCCAGCGCCTCGAGCGTCTCGGTGCCCAGTTCCACGATCACGTCCCAGCGGCCATTGGTGGAATGCACCGCGCGCACCGCGGTCAGCCCCTGCAACTGGCGGATGATCCGTTCGGTGCCCCGCCCCTCGATGCCGATCATCATCAGCCCGCGCACGGGATCGGGCTGGGTATCGCCCTTGAGCACCACGGTGAAGCCGAGGATCTCGCCCCGCTGCCGCAGCCGTTCGATCCGGCTGCGCACGGTGGTGCGCGAGAGGTTCAGCTGCAACGCGAGATCGGACAGGGACGCGCGCGCATCGTGGCGCAGCGCGGCAATCAGGCGTTCATCCGTTTTGTCCAATATTGCCTCCAATACGGCCAGATCGCCTTCATCATGCGCAAAACAGCGGATGGTGTCCAACCTGATCCGGCGGCTAACTCGACCGCGACAGCCATCATGTGATCACCCTGGGGACAACCATGACCAACCGAACCTGCATTCTCGTCGGTGCGCCGGTGGATAGCGGCCAGAGGCGGCCCGGCTGCCTGATGGGCCCCGATGCCTACCGGACCGCCGGGCTGGCGCGGGTGCTGGCCGATCTCGGCCACAAGGTCGACGACCTGGGCAACCTGACGCCCGCCTCGCACAATCCCGACACAGGCGAAGGGCGCCTGCACCGTCCCAATGAAACCATCGGCTGGACCCACCGGTTGATCCGCACCGCCGAACAGGCGCTCGGGCGTGGCTTGCCGATATTCCTGGGCGGCGACCATTCGCTGTCGCTGGGCAGCGTCGCCGGTGCGGCCAATCATGCCGCCAGCCGGGGCCGGCCCCTGTTCGTGCTGTGGCTCGACGCGCACAGCGATTTCCACACGCCGGAAACCACGGCCTCGGGCAACCTGCACGGCACCCCGCTGGGCTATGTCACCGGGCGGGGCGGCTTTGGCGGGTTTCCCGCCATCACCAACCCGGTGCCGCAGCGCAATATCTGCATCGTCGGGCTTCGATCGGTCGACCGGCCGGAACGCGCCGCCCTGCAAGACACCGAGATCCGCTATCACGACATGCGCGAGATCGACGAGTTTGGGATCGCGCGCCCGATGGCAGCCTTTCTGGAACAGGTCACCGCGCAGAACGGCATGCTGCATGTCTCGCTCGACGTGGATTTCCTCGACCCGGCGATCGCCCCCGCGGTGGGCACCACCGTGCCCGGAGGCGCCACCATCCGCGAAGCGCATCTGGTGATGGAGATGATCTGCGACAGCGGGCTGCTGAGTTCGCTGGATCTGGTTGAACTGAACCCGTTCCTGGACGAACGCGGGCGCACCGCACAGCTGATGGTCGAACTGACCGCCAGCGCTCTCGGCCGCCGCGTGTTCGACCGCCCCACCCGAGCCTATGCCTGAGCAGGAGACGCCGATGAAACCCGCAGCACTCGAACCCTCCGACAAGGCCCTGGTGCCCTTCGTCTCGGTCGAACACATGATGCAGCTGATCCACCGGATCGGGGTCGAGGAGATGATGGCCGGGATCGCCCTCTATATCGAACAGGATTTCCGCCGCTGGGAGCTGTTCGACAAGACCCCCCGCGTGGCCTCGCATTCGGCCGAGGGCGTGATCGAACTGATGCCCACCTCGGACGGCGAGGTCTATGGGTTCAAATATGTCAACGGCCACCCCAAGAACACCAGCGAGGGGCTGCAGACAGTCACCGCCTTTGGCCTGCTGGCGGATGTGGGCACCGGGTATCCGGTGCTGCTGTCGGAGATGACGATGCTGACCGCGCTGCGCACCGCCGCCACCTCGGCCATGGTGGCGAAACATCTCGCGCCCGCCGGCGCCGACACCATGGCGATGATCGGCAACGGCGCGCAGTCCGAGTTCCAGAGCCTCGCGATGAAGGCGATCTGCGGCATCGGGAACGTGCGCCTTTATGACACCGATGCAGAGGCCACCGCCAAATGCGCCGTCAACCTTGCCGGGCACGGGCTGGGCGTGGTGACCTGCTCCAGCCCCGAAGACGCGATCGAGGGCGCGCAGATCCTCACCACCTGCACCGCCGACAAGCAATATGCCACGATCCTGACCGACAACATGGTCGGCAGCGGCGTGCATATCAACGCCATCGGCGGCGATTGTCCGGGCAAGACCGAACTGGCGCCGGGCATCCTGCGCCGGTCCGACATCTTCGTCGAATACCCGCCCCAGACCCGGATCGAAGGCGAGATCCAGCAGCTCGACCCGGACCACGAGGTGACCGAGTTCTGGCAGGTGCTGACCGGCGACGCACCGGGACGGACTTCGGACCGGCAGATCACCCTGTTCGATTCGGTGGGCTTTGCCATCGAGGATTTCAGCGCCCTGCGCTATGTGCGCGACCGGCTCGAGGATACCGGGCTCTATTATGCGCTCGACCTGCTGGCCGACCCGGACGATCCCCGCGACCTGTTCGGCATGCTGATGCGCGCCAAACCCTGACCAGACCCTGAACCGCGGGCACCTAGCCGCCCTTGCGGACCAGTTTGCCGTTCTCGAAATGGATGCCGCACTCGGTCTTGTCGCTGCCGGCCCAGCGCCCTGCACGCGGGTCGTCGCCCTCGCGCACCGCGCTGGTGCAGGGGGCGCAGCCGATCGACGGATAGCCCTGCGCCTCCAGCGGGTGGCGCGGCAGGTCGTGGGTGCGGAAATAGTCGGCGATGCGGTCGCGGTCCCAGTCCAGGATCGGGTTGACCTTGATCCAGCGGTCCTGCGCCTCGAACAGCGCCAGTTCGTCGCGGGTCGCGGCCTGGTAGCGCTTGCGCCCGGTGATCCAGCAGCTCAGCCCGCGCAGCGCCTGCAGCATCGGCAGCGTCTTGCGGACATGGCAGCACAGGTCGGGGTTGCGCGCGTGCAGGTCGCCATCGGGGTCGTCCGCGGCGACCGAGGCCGGGCGCGGCGACACCACCTGCAGGTTGCACAGCCCCAGCTCACGCGCCAGCGTTTCGCGATAGTCCAGCGTCTCGGGAAAATGCTTGCCGGTTTCCAGGAAGATCACGGGCGCATAGGGATCGATCTGCGCCACCATATGCAACAGCACCGCCGCCTCGGTGCCAAAGGACGACACCAGCCCCACCCGGCCCGGATAGATATCGCGCAGCACCGAGGCCAGAACCGCCTCGGCCTGCAGCCCCGCATGTTGGGTGCTCAGCGCCTCGGCCCGTTCGCGAAGTTCCCGTCGGGCGTTGGTTTCGAACTGCACAGGTTCCGCCCTTCCCTGTCCTAGCGCCAGCGCGAAACGCAGGGGATCTTGGACGTATCGCAGCGGTCGGCGTATTTCCGGGCGATGCCCATCACCTCGTCCATCACCCCTTCGGACAGGCGCAGCGGCTGCAGCCCCATGCCGATCAGCCGATCATTGGCCACCAGCAGATCGTTTTCGGCGGCCTCGTTGCGCGGATTGTCCAGGCGCGCGATTTCGGCACCGGTGATCTCGTGGATCATCTGCGCAAGGTCGCGGATGCGATGGGTTTCGGTCATCTGGTTGAGGATGTTCACCCGTTCACCGGTCTGCGGCGGGTTTTCCAGCGCCAGTTCGATGCAGCGGCAGGTGTCCTGGATATGGATGAAGGCGCGGGTCTGTCCGCCGGTGCCATGCACCGTCATCGGGTATCCCACCGCCGCCTGCATGATGAACCGGTTCAGCACCGTGCCATAGTCGCCATCATAGTCGAACCGGTTGATCAGCCGTTCGTCCATGCGGGTTTCATCGGTCTGGGTGCCCCAGACGATCCCCTGGTGCAGGTCGGTGATCTTCACCCCGTCATTTTCGTTGTAGAAGTGAAAGAACAGCTGATCCTGGCTCTTGGTCATGTGGTAGATTGAGCCGGGATTGGTGGGATAGAGGATTTCGTGTTCGCTTTCGCCGACCTCGGTATCGACCCGGATCTTGAGATAGCCTTCGGGGATCTTCATGCCGGAGGTGCCGTAGCCATAGACCCCCATCGTGCCCAGATGCACCAGGTGCACGTCGCGGCCGCTTTCGACGATCGCGGCCAGGACATCATTGGTGGCGTTGAGGTTGTTGTTGACCGTGTAGCGCTTGTGCCAGGACGATTTCATCGAATAGGGCGCGGCACGCTGTTCGGCGAAATGGATGATCGCGTCGGGCTCTTCGTCGCCGATCAGGGTCAGCAGCCGGTGATAATGATCGCCCACGGTGAAATTGTGGTGGACGATCTCGTTGCCGGTCAGATCCTTCCACACCCGCAGCCGTTCACCCAGCGGGCGGATCGGGGTCAGGCTCTCGACTTCAAGCTCGAGGTCGATCTTGCGGCGGCTGAGATTGTCCACGATGATCACGTCGTGGCCCCGTCGCGACAGATACAGCGCCGTGGGCCAGCCACAGAACCCGTCACCGCCCAGAATGATGATTTTCATATGCCCGAAGCCTCATGCGGACTGTTCTTCAGGGGCCAGCTTATGGACCGCCCGCGCGGCATTGAAAACCCCCGGCCGGACCGCAGCCACGTTTTGATGCCACCGTGCCGCATCGGGACGTTCGGCTCTTGGCGGGGCAGACGCAAACGTCTACCATCTGGTAAAAATTCCGAAATCGCCAACCAGGGAGTTCAAAGAGTGATCAGATCACCGAAACTGTCGCGCCGCCGGATGATGGCGGCAACCGGGGCCGCCGCCGGCCTCGCCACGTTCGGGCTGCCGGCCCGCGCCGAAGGCCCGCTCAAGGTGGCCGGCATCTATACCGTGCCGGTCGAACAGCAATGGGTCAGCCGCATTCACAAGGCCGCGCTGGCCGCGCAGGATGCGGGTGAAATCGAGTATACCTTTACCGAGAACACCGCCAATACCGACTATTCCCGCGTGATGCGTGAATATGCCGAAGGCGGCCACGACCTGATCATCGGCGAGATATTCGGGGTCGAGGCCGAGGCCCGCGAGGTCTGCGCCGATTACCCGGACAAGGCGTTCCTGATGGGGTCGTCGTTCCTGCCCGACGGCAACAACCCGAATCTCGCGGTGTTTGATAACTATATCCAGGACGCATCCTACCTGAGCGGGATCATCGCCGGGTCGATGACCACGTCGAACAATATCGGCATGGTCGGCGGCTATCCGATCCCCGAGGTGAACCGCCTGATGCATGCCTTCATGGCCGGCGCCCGCGAGATCAACCCCGACATCCGGTTCCAGGTCAGCTTCATCGGTTCGTGGTTCGATCCGCCCAAGGCCAAGGAGACCGCCTTTGCGATGATCGAGAACGGCGCCGACATCCTCTATGCCGAACGGTTCGGCGTATCCGACGCGGCGCAGGAAAAAGGCATCCTGGCGATCGGCAACGTGATCGACACCCAGGCCGATTATCCCGACACCGTGGTCGCCTCGGCGATCTGGCATTTCGAACCGACGCTGAACGCCGCCATTGCCGCGGTCAGGGGCGGCACCTTTGCCGCGGACAATTACGGCGTCTATTCCTTCATGAAGGAAGGCGGCTGTTCGCTCGCCCCCTACGGCACGTTCGAGGGCAAGATCCCCGAAGCGGCGCTGAAACTGGTCGGCGAACGCGAAGCAGCGATCCGCGACGGGTCGATGACGATCGAGATCAACGACGAAGAGCCGACCTCGACTTGACGCGGGCACGAGACGAGGCGCCGGTTGTCCTGCGCCTCGATTCCATCACCAAACGGTTCGGCAACCTGGTCGCCAACGACGCGGTCAGCGTCACCCTGCGCCGGGGCGAGGTGATCGCCCTGCTGGGTGAAAACGGCGCGGGCAAGACCACGCTGACCAATATCCTGTTCGGCCTCTACACGGCGGACGAGGGCACGGTCGAGGTGCATGGCACCACCCTGCCCCAGGGCCAGCCCCGCGCGGCGCTGGACGCCGGCGTCGGCATGGTGCACCAGCATTTCACGCTGGCCGAGAACCTGACCGTGCTCGACAACGTGATGCTCGGCGCCGAACCGCTGTGGCGGGTGCGGCAGGCCAAGCGCGCGGCGCGGGAGCGGCTGCAGCAGCTGTCCGAGGATTTCGGGCTGAAAGTGGCGCTCGACGCCCGGGTCGCGACGCTGACCGTGGGCGAAAAGCAGCGGGTCGAGATCCTCAAGGCGCTCTATCGCGACACCGACATCCTGATCCTCGACGAACCCACCGCGGTGCTGACCCCGCAGGAAGCGGATGCGCTGTTTGCAACGCTGCGCAAGGCGGTGGCGCGCGGCCTGTCGGTGATCTTCATCAGCCACAAGCTGCACGAGGTGATGGCAGTGTCGACCCGTGTCCTAGTGTTACGGCACGGCCGGCTGGTGGCCGAACTGGATACCGCCGACACCAGCGAAAAGGCGCTGGCCGCGCTGATGGTCGGCGGCGAGGTGGCGGAACCGCGGATCACCCCCGCCGAACCAGGCGCGCCGCTGCTGCAGCTCGACGCGGTCTCGACCCCCGATACAGGCAACGCGCCGGGGCTGAAATCGGTGAACCTGTCGCTGAACGCGGGCCAGATCACCGGGCTGGCGGGGGTGTCCGGCAACGGACAGGCGGCGTTGTCCGATCTGGTCTCCGGGCTGACGGCGCCCGCCTCGGGGCGGATGACGGTTCTGGGCGACATACCCGCCGACTGGTCGCCGCGCGCGGCGCTGTCGCATCGCATCGCCCGCATCCCCGAAGATCGCCACAAGACCGGCACCGTGGCCGATTTCACCCTGACCGAGAACGCGATCCTGGAATCCTGCCGCGACGGGTTCAGCCGCCACGGATGGATGGACTGGGCAGGCGCCGAAACCCACGCCCGCGCGATCATTGACCGCTACGATGTGCGCTGCCCCGGTCCCGACACCCCGATCCGGCTGCTGTCGGGCGGCAACATGCAAAAGCTGATCCTGGGCCGGGCGCTGGAAACCGAACCCCGCATCATCCTCGCCAACCAACCGGTGCGCGGGCTGGATATCGGCGCCGTGAACTATGTGCATGCGCAGCTCATCGCCGCGCGCGACCGCGGCGCCGCGGTCCTGCTGATCTCGGAAGACCTGGATGAAATCATGAGCTTGTCCGATGTTATTCATGTCATAAGCGAGGGCCGGCTTTCGCCACCCTTTGCCCATGGCAGCATGAGCCAGGCGGAACTGGGCGTCTGGATGGCGGGCCGGGGTTTCGACCGGATGCCTGGCGGCGCGGGGGGTGAAGATGCGGCTTGAACCGATCGCGAATCCGTCGCTGGGACGGCGCATCGGCCTGCCCGCGCTGGCGCTGGGGGCGACTGTGGTCGTGGCCGCGATCCTCGCGGCGATCGCTGGCGGCGCCCCGCTGTCGGTCCTTGGGCTGGTCATCAAGGGCGCGGTGGGCAGCAAGTTCGCGCTGCTGGAGACGCTGAACCGGGCGACGCCGCTGATCTTCACCGGGCTGGCGGTGGCAGTCGCCTTTCGCGCAAGGCTGTGGAATATCGGCGCCGAGGCGCAGCTCTATGCCGGGGCCATCGTCACCGTGCTGCTGGGCACCGGCGCGCTGCCCCTGCCCGCGCCGCTGCTGCTGCCGGTGATCGCCGCCTGCGCCATGGTCGCCGGGGCGGCGATGCTGCTGGGCCCGGCGCTGGCCAAGGCGCGGCTGGGCGTGGACGAGGTGGTCACGACGCTGCTGCTGAATTTCGTAATGCTACTGTTCGTGTCGCTGCTGCTCGAAGGCCCGATGAAGGACCCTATGGGCATGGGCTGGCCCAAGTCGACCCGGCTGGTGGCCGAGGCCCGCCTGCCCCGGATCGTCGACGGGCTGCGGCTGCACTGGGGCTTCGCGCTGGCGCTGATCGCGGCGCTGGCGGTCTGGGTGATGCAGACCCGCACCGCCCTGGGATACGAAATCCGCGCCGTCGGGCTGAACCAACAGGCCGCGCGGTTCGCGGGCATCCCGGTCAATGGAGTGATCGTCAAGACCGCGCTGATCTCGGGCGGGCTGGCGGCGCTGGCCGGCTTTGGCGAGGTGGCCGGGCTCAAGGGCGTGCTGACGCTCGATCTGAGCCCCGGCTTTGGCTATACCGGCATCATCGTTGCCATGCTGGCGCGGCTGCATCCCCTCGGCGTGGTGGTCAGCGCGATCTTTGTCGCGGGCGTTTTCGTCGGCGCCGATTCGATGTCCCGCACCGCCGGGATCCCCAGCTATATCGCCGACATCATGCTGGCCGCCGCGCTGCTGCTGATGGTGCTGGCGCTGATGCTGACCCGGTATCGCGTGGCAAGGGGCTGAGGCATGGACCTGTTCGATATCCTGCTTTCGGCCAGTTTCTGGGCGGCCGTGCTGCGGATCGCCTCGCCGTTGATCTTTGCCACCATGGGCGAGTTGATCTGCGAACGCGCGGGTGTGTTGAACCTGGGCATCGAGGGCATCATGGTCGCCGGCGCCTTTGCCGGCTGGATCGCAGTCTATGCGGGGCTGGGGCTGTGGCCGGGCGTCGCGGTGGCGATGCTCACCGGCATGGCGTTCGGCCTGCTGCACGGGGTGCTGACGGTGCCGTTCGGTCTCAGCCAGCATGTGGTCGGGCTGGGCATCACCCTGCTGGCGACCTCGGCGACCTATTATGCCTATCGCGTGGCCCTGCCCGAAGTGTCGTCGCCACCCCGGATCGAGGCGTTCCAGCCACTGCCCCTGCCCGGCATCCTCGCGCAGACGCCGCTGACTTACGCGGCCCTTGCCGTGGCCGGGATCGTGGCCTGGACCCTCTATCGCACGCCGCTGGGGCTGGCATTGCGCGCCGCCGGCGACAACCCCGCCGCCGTGGCGGCCCAGGGCCTGTCGGTGACCGGGCTGCGGCTGGGCGCGGTGGTGGTCGGCTCGGGGCTGATGGCGGTGGGCGGGGCGTTCCTGACCATGAGCGCCTTCAACTCGTTCTTCTTCGAGATGGTGAACGGGCGCGGCTGGGTCTGCATCGCGCTGGTCGTGTTCGGGTCGTGGCGACCGGGCAAGGCGGTCCTGGGCGCGATCCTGTTCGCCGCGTTCGACGCGCTGCAGATCCGCCTGCAACAGACCCCGATGGGCGCACAGGTGCCCTACCAGGTGTTCCTGATGCTGCCCTACCTGCTGTCGATCCTCGCGCTGGTGATCATGTCGCGCCGCGCAGAGGTCCCCGCCGCGCTGATGATCCCGTTCCAGAAAGGAGAACGCTGATGTTCGACCTGATCGTGAAGGGCGGCACCCTGCCCGACGGCACCCGCGCCGATATCGGCATCACCGGCGACCGGATCGCCGCGGTCGACAATCTGGACACCGCCGCGGCAGGCCGGGTGATCGACGCCACCGGCGACCTGGTGTCGCCCCCCTTCGTGGACCCGCATTTCCACATGGACGCCACCCTGTCCTACGGCACCCCGCGCATCAATGCATCCGGAACGCTGCTCGAAGGCATCGCGCTCTGGGGCGAGTTGAAGGAGATCGTCACCATCGACGACATGGTGGCGCGCGGGCTGGAATACTGCGACTGGGCCGCGTCGATGGGCCTGCTGGCGATCCGGTCGCATGTGGATACCTGCGACGACCGGCTGCTGGGCGTGCAGGCGATGCTCGAGTTGCGCGAAAAGGTCCGCGATTACATCGATCTGCAACTGGTCGCGTTCCCGCAGGATGGCGTGTTTCGCGATCCGACGGCGATGGACAACACGATCCGCGCGCTCGACATGGGCGTCGACGTGGTGGGCGGCATTCCGCATTTCGAACGCACCATGGCCGACGGCGCGCGATCGGTCACCGCGCTCTGCGAAATCGCCGCCCAACGCGGGCTGATGGTGGACATGCATTGCGACGAAACCGACGACCCGATGAGCCGCCATATCGAAACACTGGCCTATGAGACCCGGCGGCTGGGCCTGCAAGGGCGCGTGGTCGGGTCGCACCTGACCTCGATGCACTCGATGGACAATTATTATGTGTCCAAGCTGTTGCCGCTGATCGCCGAGGCGCAGGTCGCCGCGATTCCGAACCCGTTGATCAACATCATGCTGCAGGGCCGGCACGACAGTTTCCCGAAACGGCGCGGACTGACCCGCGTCAGGGAAATGCAGGCGGCGGGCATCGATGTGGGCTGGGGACAGGACTGCGTGCTCGACCCGTGGTATTCGCTGGGCACGGCCGATATGCTGGACGTGGCCTTCATGGGGCTGCATGTGGCGCAGATGAGCGCCCCCGACGAGATGCGACGCTGTTTCGACATGGTGACCGAAACCAATGCCCGCATCATCGGGGTGCGGGATTACGGGCTGCGCGTGGGGGCAACGGCATCGCTGGTGGTGCTGGACGCGGGCAACCCGATCGAGGCGCTGCGGCTGCGGGCCACAAGGCTCTGCGTGGTCGCCCGCGGCAAGGTGATCGCCGAAACCCCGCGGGCCGTGGCGCAGCTGTCGCTGCCCGGAAGTCCCGGACGACCCGGGCGGCTGCGCCGGCGCCACCCGGCCCATAACGGCTGACGAGCGGAGGAAACGACATGGCAACATCGGCACCGATCTGCGATTTCGGCTGGAGGCCGCCCGGTTTCACCCTGCCCGGCACCGATGGCAAGACCTACGCGCTGGCGGATATCGCCGGACCGAACGGGGCGCTGGTGATGTTCATCTGCAACCACTGCCCCTATGTGATCGGGGCGCTGGACCGGATCAAGCGCGACGCAAGCGACCTGAAGGCGCGCGGGATCGGCGTGGCCGCGATCTGTTCGAACGATGCCATTGCCTATCCCGACGACAGTTTCCCCAGGATGCAGGACCTGGCGGTCGCCGAATCCCTGCCCTTTCCCTATCTGCACGACGCCGACCAGTCGGTGGCCCGCGCCTGGGGCGCGGCCTGCACGCCGGATTTCTTCGGCTTCAACGCGGATCTGGGCCTGCAGTATCGCGGCCGCATCGACGCGGGCGGCCGGACCGCCCCGCCCGAGGGCGCCCCGCGCGAGCTGTTCGAGGCGATGCGCCTGATCGCCGAAATCGGGCACGGACCGGCCGAACAGGTGCCGTCCATCGGCTGTTCGATCAAATGGAAACCCACCGGCTGAGCCCCGGCACGGGGCGCGCGCCTGTCCGGTTTGACTGAACCGGGCAGAACCGCTAGCCGTGGGCAAAGGCAGACGATTACCGGAAACCGCATGCAGGTCATCATCCATACCGGCGCGCATTTCACCGAGGCTGACCGGCTGCTGAAGAGCCTGCTGCGCAACACGCGGCAGTTCCACGCGAACGGGATTTCCGTGCCCGGTCCGGGCAAATACCGGGTGCTGCTCAAGGAAACCTTTGCCGCGCTGCGCCATGCGCCACCGGCAGAGGATGCCGGCGAGGTGCTGATCGACGCCATTCTCGACGATGAAAACGCCAACCGGGTGATCCTGTCGAACCCGCATTTCTTCGGCTCGGCGCGCTATTCGCTGATCGACGGCGATTTCTATCCGCAGGCGCCGGAACGGATGAAGCACCTGACCCGGCTGTTTCACGACCATGATCTGGAGATGTTCATGAGCGTGCGGGCGCCGGTCACCTTTCTCTCGACGCTGGTCGAGCCGTCGCCCGACACCCGGCTGGCGGATGTGATGGGCGGCGTCAACCCGCTCGAAATGCGCTGGTCGGACATGCTGGGCCGGGTCCGCGACCAGCTGCCCGATCTGCCGATCACGGTCTGGTGCTACGAGGATGCCCCCCTGATCTGGAGCCGGATCATCCGCGCCCTGGCCGGCCTGCCCGACAACACGCAGGTGAGGGGTCCGTTCGATCTGCTGACCAACCTGATCAGCCCCGAAGGGATGCAGGAATTCCTCGCCACGCTGCGCGCGAGCGGCGGCCCCGCCGATCCCGCGTTTATCACCGAGACCATCCTCGCCCACGGGCTGAACGAGGCGCTGGAGCAGGAACTGCACCTGCCCGGCTGGTCCCCCGAACTGATCGAGGACATGCAATGGGCCTACGAGGAAGACCTGGAACGGATTTCGCGAATCCCCAACCTGCGGCTGATCGAACCATGATCCGCCGCATGATCCGTTCGTGCCGCGCGGCGGTGATGGCGGCGGCGCTCGCCGTGGCTGCGTTTGTCCCCCTGGGGTCCGCGACGGCGCAGGAGGCACCGTTCGGCGTTTTTGCCGCCGCCAGCATGAAAACCGCGCTGGACGAGGCCGCCGCGCGTTTTGCCGCCGGGACCGGGGAAACACCGCCGCTCCTGTCCTTCGCCGGCAGTTCGGCGCTGGCGCGGCAGATCATGCAGGGCGCGCCGGCGGCGCTGTTCGTGTCCGCCAATACCGCCTGGATGGACACGCTCGAGGCCGAGGGGCTGATCGCGCCCGGCACCCGCGCCGACATCGCCACCGGTGACCTGGTGCTGATCGCCGCGCCGGGATATGCGGGCGAACTGACGATCGGGCCGGGCTTTGACCTGGCCGGGGCGCTGGGTGGCGAACGGCTGGCGATGGCGCTGGTCGACGCGGTGCCGGCGGGGATCTACGGGCGGGCGGCGCTGCAATCACTGGGGGTCTGGGACAGTGTCGCGGACCGCATCGCGCAGGCCGACAATGTCCGCGCCGCGCTGCGCCTGGTGGCCTTGGGCGAGGCGCCGCTGGGCATCGTCTATGCCACGGACGCGCTGGCCGAACCGCGGGTGCGGGTGCTGGGCCGGTTCCCTCCCGACAGCCACCCCCCGATCTGCTATCCGGCAGCGGTGCTGGCCGAATTCGACACCCCCCCGGCACGCGCGTTCCTGGCGTTCCTGACCGGTCCCGAAGGCCGGGAGATCCTGAATCGCCACGGTTTCGGATCGCCGGACCGGACGGAATGACGCCCGGGGCGGTTCGACAGATCGGCCCGGCCAGGTCGCGGATGGCGCGGGGCATCCGCCGGTGAGCGGCTGGCTCGGTCCCGCCGAGTGGCAGGCGCTGGCGCTGTCGCTGAAAGTGTCGTTCTGGGCAACGGTGCTGAGCCTGCCCCCCGGCGTGCTGGTCGCTTATGCGCTGGCGCGGGGGCGGTTCCGGGGGCGCGAATTGCTCAACGGGCTGGTGCATCTGCCGCTGATCCTGCCACCGGTGGTCACCGGCTACCTGCTGCTGATGACCTTTGGCCGGCGCGGGCCGGTGGGCGGCTGGCTGGAGGACACGTTCGGCCTGGTGCTGGCCTTTCGCTGGACCGGCGCGGTGCTGGCGGCGTCGATCATGGCCTTTCCGCTGATGGTGCGCGCGATCCGGCTGGCGATCGAGGCCGTCGACCCGAAACTGGAACAGGCCGCGGCGACGCTGGGCGCGTCGCGGATACAGGTCTTCGCCACCGTTACCCTGCCCCTGATCGCGCCGGGGCTGATCGCGGGCGCGGTGCTGGGATTTGCCAAGGCGATCGGCGAATTCGGCGCGACCATCACCTTCGTCTCGAACATCCCCGGCCAGACCCAGACGCTGCCTTCGGCGATCTACACCTTCCTGCAGGTGCCCGGCGCCGAAGCCCCGGCCCTGCGGCTGGTGGCGATCTCGGTGGTGGTGGCGCTGGCGGCGCTGGCGGCCTCCGAGGTGCTGGCGCGGCGGGCGGCGAAACGGGTGGCCGGGGAATGAGCCTGACGGTTGACATCACCCATCGCCAGGGCGGGCTGAACCTGCAGATCGGTTTCGAAGCCCCCGGCGGGATCACCGCCCTGTTCGGCCGCTCGGGCAGCGGCAAGACCACGGTGGTCAACGCCGTGGCCGGGCTGCTGACGCCACGGGGCGGACGGATCGAGCTGCATGGCCAGACCCTGTTCGATGCCGATGCGGGCATCGACCTGCCCCCGCACCGCCGCCGGCTGGGCTATGTGTTCCAGGACGCGCGGCTGTTTCCGCATATGTCGGTGCGGCGCAACCTGACCTATGGTGCCCGGTTCGCCCCGCCGGGCAACGGGCCGTCGCTCGACGAGGTCTGTGCGCTCCTGGGCATCGGCGCGCTGCTGGACCGGCGACCCGGCGCCTTGTCGGGGGGTGAAAAGCAGCGGGTCGCCATCGGACGGGCGCTGCTGTCGCGGCCGCGCATCTTGCTGATGGACGAACCCCTCGCGGCGCTCGACGCCGCCCGCAAGGCCGAGATCCTGCCCTATCTCGAACGGCTTCGGGACAGCACCGGCATTCCGATCCTCTATGTCAGCCATTCGGTGCCCGAGGTGGCGAGGCTGGCAACGACCGTGGTGGTGCTGGAGGATGGCCATGTCGCCCGGACCGGCCCCGCCGAACGGGTGCTGTCCGACCCGGCCACGGTCCGCCAGATCGGGCTGCGTGACGCGGGCGCGGTGCTGCCCGCGACCGTCGCGCTCCATCACGAGGACGGGCTGACCGAACTGGCGTTTTCGGGGGGGCGGCTGTTCTTGCCCGCGATCGACAGTGCGCCGGGCACGCCGACGCGCGTGCGTATCCTGGCCCGTGACGTGATCCTGTCGCGCCCGGAACCGCGTGAGCAGTCCGCGCTGAACGTGCTGGCCTGCGAGGTGACCGAACTGCGCGGCGGCGAGGGCCCCGGCATGATGGTCGGGCTGCGCTGCGGCGATGACCGCCTGCTGGCCCGCGTCACCCGCCGCTCGGCGACGGCGCTGGCGCTGGCGCCCGGCGAACGGGTCTATGCGCTGGTCAAATCGGTATCGGTGGCGCGGATGGATGTCGGAACCGGCTGACCCTGCCCCGCCGGTCCGCCCGCGCCCGGCACATTACATGCCCAACGCTTCCTTGTAGAGTTCCAGAACCGCCTCTTCCTCGGCGATGTCATTGGCGTCGCGCTTGCGCAGGGCGATGATCTTGCGCATGACCTTGGTGTCATAGCCGCGTGCCTTGGCCTCGGCCATCACCTCTTTCTGCTGCTCGGCGATGTCCTTCTTTTCGGCCTCGAGCCGTTCGACCCGCTCGATGAAGCTGCGCAGTTCACCGGCGGTCACGCTATAGGTGGCATCGGTCACGGTATCGGTCATGGACGGTTCCTTGAATTGCTCGATCTGGGACGGAGCCTGCCGGATACCGCCCCGCCGCCGGTCCTGCAAGACACGATTGCCCCATGATCGACGCATCGCCGCTTGATCCGTTGCGCAATGCGTCCTATTCGAGTGCCGCTCTGGTTCGGCGATGCGAGTCGCCGTTAAAGGGAACGCGGTGCGGCCGGCAATGGCCAACTCCGCGACTGCCCCCGCAACTGTAGGCGGTGAGCGCGGCCCGAACGAACCACTGGACCATCCTGGTCCGGGAAGGACGGTCCCGCGCTGTGACCCGCAAGTCAGGAGACCTGCCGGCGCGATCACCTTCATCCGGTGCGGGGTGCATTGGTATGGGCGGCGCATAAACCGCAATGGTGACATCCAGACCACCGTTTGCGGAAGCGCCGCCGGCCTTTCCAAACTCTCCGAAACGGCACCAGGAAAGGGCCAAAGACATGACCAGACTGTTTTCCACCGCATCCGCGATCGCGCTTGCCGTCGCGGCGCCGGCCTTGGCCGAAGATCCGCTGCATCTGGGCGAGATTTCGGTTTACGCGAACAAGGCGGGCACGCCGATACCGCTTGAGCGCACCGGCGCCACCGTCGATGTGGTGACCGACCACGAACTAAGACAATCCAGCGAAACCGCACTGGCCGACCGGCTGTCGCTGCTGCCCGGCGTATCGGCCAGCAGCAATGGCGGGCTGGGTTCGACCACCACCGTGCGGGTGCGCGGGCTGGACGGCAAATACGTCAAGGTCCTGATGGATGGCATCGACATCACCGACCCGGCATCGAGCCAGGTCCAGTTCAACTGGGCCGGCATGACCAACGCGGGCCTGTCGCGCGTGGAGGTTCTGAAAGGCTCCAGTTCCTCGGTCTACGGGTCGCGCGCGGTGGCCGGCGTGATCAACATGTCGTCGGACCAGCGCACCGGAGAACCCGGCACGGTCCTGCGCTTCGGCCTCGAGGGCGGCACCTATGACACCTATCGCGCCGGGTTCAACGTGACCACCGAAGGCGAACGCGGCGGGCTGTCTTTCAGCATGAGCCGGGTGCAGACGGACGGGTTTTCGTCCAAGGCCGCCGGGACCGAACCCGATGGCTATGAAGGCACGCAGCTGAATTTCTCGGCCGATATCATGGCCACCGACACGCTGACCCTGGGCGTCACCGGATATGCGCTGAACTCCGAAGGCGATTTCGACGAGTTCGGCGGCGACGGCGTGCCGCCCTTTGACGAAACCAACACCACCAAGACCCGTGCCCTGCGCGCCTTTGCCGAACTGGCGACCGGCGCGGTCACGCATACATTCTCGGGCACCTATTACAACAACGACCGGGTGAGTTCGTCCAACGGGTTCGACACGCCGTTCGACGGCACTCGCAAGCGGCTCGACTATACCGGCGTCTGGGATGTCTCGCAGGCGCTGCAATTCACCTTTGGCGGTGACTGGGAACGCGAGGAATTCGTGTCCGGCGTCGACAGCGGCGATGCCGACATGACCGGTATCTTTGCCGAAGCGCTCTATGCCCCCAATGACAGCCTTGACCTGTCCGCGTCGCTGCGCTGGGACGACCATTCGGAGTTCGGCGGCAACCTGTCGGGGCGGCTGGCCGCAGCCTGGCGCCCGGCTGAAAACACCATCATTCGCGCGGTCGCCGCCACCGGGTTCCGCGCGCCGTCGCTCTATGAACTCAACCACACGCTCTATGGCAATCCCAACCTGCAACCCGAGGAAAGCGCCAGTTTCGAGCTGGGCGTCGAACAGCAGTTCGGCCGCGGGTCCTTTGTCAAGGCGACTGCGTTCCATACCGAGATCGACAACCTGATCCAGTTCGTGACCCTGACCAGCTTCCCGCAGCCCTTCACCGGCCAGTATCAGCAGGTTCCGGGCACCTCGACCTCGCAGGGCGTGGAACTGTCCGGGGCTTGGGTGCTGTCGGATAGCTTCTCGGTCTATTCCAACTACACCTATACCGACGCGGTCGACGCCAATGGCAACCGGCTGCTGCGGGTGCCGGGGCATGATTTCGTGTTCGGCCTCGCCACCACCTTCGCGGAGCGTTGGGAAGGCGACCTGGCCGTGCATCACGTCGCCGACCGGCCCGATGAATTCGGCACGGTGATGGACGACTACACCGTCACCGACGCCACCATCAGCTACGCGCTCTCGGACACCGCCGATGCCTATCTGCGGATCGAGAACATCTTTGACGAGCAATACCAGACCTCGGCCGGCTACAACGCGCCCGGCCGCGGGTTCTATGTGGGGCTGCGTGCGGCCTTCTAGGCTGGTACCGGCGCTGGCCGCGCTGGGGATGACCTGGTTTTCGACCGGGGCATCAACCGGCGCGGCCGCCTATGCCGCGCCGCCCCAGCGGGTGGTTTCGGTCAATCTGTGCACCGACCAGCTTGCCCTGTCGCTCGCCGCGCCCGGCCAGCTGGTATCGGTGTCGCGGCTGGCCCATGACCCGGCAAGCTCGGCCATGGCCGAAACGGCCAGCGCCTATCCGGTCAACGGATCGGGGGCCGAAGAGGTGTTCCTGCTGAACCCCGACCTGGTGCTGGCTGGCACTTTCACCGCCGCCGCCACGGTGCAGACGCTGCGCGACCTGGGGCTGCGGGTCGAACTGTTCGCACCGGCGCAGCGGCTGGCGGACGTGCCGCGCCTGCTCGCGCAGATGGGCGCGGCGCTGGGCCGCGAAGACGCCGCAGCCGCGGCGATCGACGCCTTCGAGCGCGAACTGGCCGAGCTGTCACGCCCGCCCCGGCACCGCCCGCGCGCGGCGCTCTACTATGTCAACGGCTACACGTCGGGGGCGCAATCGCTGGCCGGAGACATCCTCGGCGCGGCCGGTTTCGACAATGTCGCCGACGAGGCCGGGCTGGCCCGTGGCGGCACGCTGCCGCTGGAACGGTTGCTGCTGCTGGCGCCCGACGTGATCGTGCGCGGCCGCGACTATCCCGGTCAGGCCCGTGCCGAAGAGGTGCTGGCCCATCCGGCGCTGCAGGCGCTGGACGGCACCCGGATCGCGGGAACGCTGACCGACCGCGACTGGATCTGCGGCACGCCGGGGGTGCTGAAGGCGGTCCGCGCCATGCGCGATCTGCGCCTGTCGCTGGAGGCAGGGGAATGAGGCTCGCCGTTTTCCTGATCGCGCTGTGCGCGGCGCTGTTCACCCTGTCGCTCGTCACCGGCTTTGCCAGCGCCGGTCCGCTGCAATCGCTGGCGGCGCTGCTGCGCGATGACGGCACGCCGCTGTCGGTGGTGATGCGTGAGATCCGCCTGCCGCGCGCGTTGCTGGCCGCGATGATCGGCGCATCGCTGGGGCTGTCGGGGGCCGCGATGCAGGGCTATCTGCGCAACCCGTTGGCCGAGCCGGGCCTGATCGGCATCTCGGGCGCGGCCGCGCTGGGGGCGGTGCTGGCACTCCAGACCGGGCTGGCGCTGGCCTTTCCGCTGGCGCTGCCGCTGGCGGCGCTGGCGATGGCGGTACTGGCGGTGCTGCTGATCCTGGCGCTGGCCGGACCGCGCGGCGCCTCGATCACGCTGATCCTGGCCGGCATCGCCATCTCGGCGCTGGCCTCGGCGCTGACCTCGCTGGCGCTGAACCTGTCGCCCAATCCCTTTGCCGCCGCCGATATCGTGTTCTGGATGATGGGTTCGCTGGCGGATCGCAGCTTTGGCCATGTCTGGCTGGCCTTGCCGTTCACCCTGATCGGCTGGGGGCTTCTCGCCAGCCTCGGGCGCGGGCTGGACGCGCTGACGCTGGGCGAGGACGCCGCCGCCGCGCTGGGCGTGCGGCCCGAGCGGTTGCGGCTGGTGCTGGTGGTCGGGACCGCCTGTTGCGTGGGGGCGGCCACCGCCGTGGCCGGCGCGATCGGGTTCGTCGGGCTGGTCGTGCCGCACCTGCTGCGCCCGCTCGTGGGGGCGCGGCCGTCGGCCTTGCTCTGGGCTTCGGCGCTCGGCGGCGCGGCGATGGTGCTGGCGGCGGATGTCGCCGTGCGCGTGCTGCTGCCCGACCGCGACCTGAAACTGGGCGTGCTGATGGCGCTGGTCGGCGCGCCGCTGTTCCTGCACCTGATCTACAAGACGCGGCGGGAGGTGGCATGAGCCTGCTCACCCTTTCCGGACTGTCCCTGACCCGCCGGGGGCGCCGCGTGCTCGACGCGGTGTCGCTGACGATCGGTCCGGGCGAATGCGTTGGCCTGATCGGGCCGAACGGCGCGGGCAAGACGACCCTGATGCGCGCGGCGCTGGGCCTGCTGGCGGCCGAGGGCGCATCGTCGCTGGCCGACAGCGACGCCGCCGCCCGTGCCCGCACCGCCGCCTGGATGCCGCAATCGCGCGAAATCGCCTGGCCGGTCTCGGTGGAAACGGTGATCGCGCTCGGACGGCTGCCGCACCTGCCGCGCGGCACGCGGCTGCGCGGCGATGACCGCGCCGCCATCGATGCGGCCATCGACCGGATGGGGCTGACGCCGCTGCGCAACCGCACCGCCACGCGCCTGTCGGGCGGTGAACAGGCGCGCGTGCTGATCGCCCGGGCGTTGGCGCAGGACACGCCGTTCTTGATCGCCGACGAACCCATCGCCGGTCTGGACCCGGCCAGCCAGATCGCCACGATGCAGGTCTTTGCCGACCTGGCCGCCGAAGGGCGTTCGGTGCTGGTCTCGCTGCACGATCTCGGCCTGGCCGCCCGTCACTGCACCCGGCTGCTGATGCTCAGGGACGGAGGGCTGGTCGCCGATGGCCCGCCCGCGCAGGTGCTGACCCCCGGCAATGTGCGCGAGGTGTTCGGCGTCACCGCCTATTACGAGGAAACCCGCGACGGCCCCGTATTCCAGCCGATGGAGGTGGTCCGGTGAGCGCCCGGCTCGTCCGGCCCTGGCTTGAGCTGGATCTCGGCACGCCCCACCGGGTGCTGAGCTGGGCGGTGCATCGCCCCGGCCTGGTCGAGGCCCGCCACATCCTGTGGCGGGAGGTGCGCAATGCCGACCTGCCCCCCGGCCTGGACGTGACCGGCTGGCTCGCCGACGAGGTGACGGCACGCGGGCGCGGCGATGCGGTGACCATGCTGACCTCGCGCAATCTCGACCGTTTCGAACAGGCGCAGGCCCGCGTCGACGGCGTGACCGCGCATTGCGTCGCGACGGTGGGCCTGTCCAATGCGGAACGGATCGGGACGCGCGTGGACCGGAGCGGCACGGACTGGGGCACGATCAACGTCGCGCTGGTCCTGTCGCAGCCGCTGACCGATGCGGCGCTGATCGAAACCGTGTCGATCGTGGCGCAGGCCCGCACGACGGCCATCATCGGCACCGGTCTCATGCTGCCGACGGGATGCGCAACCGGGACCGGGACCGATTGCATCGCGGTCGCGGCCCCTGCCGGCGACATGCCCTATGCGGGGCTGCACACCGCCGCCGGCGAAGCCACGGGCCGCGCGGTGCTCGACGCGATCGGAACCGCCGCGCGGGTCTGGATGGAGCGCGACCGCCGCCCGGCCGGGGCTGGACCCACCCGCCGGGGCTGACGCGCGACGCTTGCGCCATTCTCCGCGATGGCCTATGCGCGGGCCGCAATGACAGGAGCGCGCCCATGTTTGATGCCATGATCTGGATCGGAACCGTCGTGACGCTGGCCGGGCTGGCCGGGCTGGTCTGGTGTATCCTGAGGGTGGCGCGCGCAAAGCGCGCCGGGCTTCGGGAAGAAGACCTGCGCGCGGTGATGCAATCGACCATGCCGCTGAACACCGGCGCGCTGTTCCTGTCGGTGATGGGGCTGATGCTGGTCGTGATCGGGATCATGCTGGGCTGATCCCGCGGCCCGCTACACGGGCATGTTGTCGAATCGCGCCTCGATCACTTCGTCGATCAGCGCCGCGTCCAGCCGTTTCATCCGCCTCGGCACGCGCTGACCATCGGCCTTCAGCAGCTCCAGAGCATGGGAAAACACCGGCTGCAACGCCAGCCGCGACCGGGCATCCGCCCCGGCGATTCGGCGTTCCAGGGTTTCTGCGGCGGCAATCAGGTTCTTGTCAGTCAGGCTTTTAACAGTCATGGCTCCCCCCATCGACGATCCCTGCAACCCAAGGATGCACCGTGACGGTAACAGTTGAAAGACGCTGCGGAACCGGTAACCGCCACGGTGCACGCTCACCAGCGCAAGTTTGCCGGTTACCACATCACTTACGCCCTTCCTGATTACCTAATCAGCATTCTCGGCACCGAACATTGACACAGGTCAACCCCGCCGGCGATGACGGGCGCGGCAACCTCGCCGTGATCTCGACCGTGTCGCCACGCCCGGGCGCGTCCGGGCCCGTCCCGGTGGCGGCTGGACAGGGGCCGTCGCGCGGCATAGGCATGAGCATGGACATCCGGATCGTAACCCCCCGCTATCACGTTTCGCCACAGATCACGCCGCAGGATATCCCCGACCTCGCCGCGCAGGGGTTCACGCTGATCATCTGCAACCGGCCCGACGCCGAGAACCCGCCCGAGCTGCATGCCGCGCAGGTTCGCGCGGCCGCCGAGGCGGCGGGGCTGGGCTTTGCGCAGCTCGACCTGACCCAGCAGACGATGACGCCGGACAATATCGCGCGCCAGACGGCGCTGGTCGACGAGGCCGAAGGCCCGGTGCTGGCCTATTGCGCTTCGGGCACCCGTTGCACGATTGCCTGGGCGCTGGGACAGGCGGGACGGATGCCCGTCGATGACATCCTCGCCGCCACGCAGGCGGCCGGATATGCGTTGGACCACCTGCGCCCGACGCTGGAAGCGCTGGCACGGCGCTGAAACAGCGCCGCATGCGCCCCAAGGCAAGCGGTGAGCGACCCATAGCTGATCGCCTGACATTGCGGCCTGCAGGATGGGTCCGGCCGGTCGCGACTTCCCGAACCGTTTAGGACGGTTCCGGTGACGGCAGGCCGGCCAGATGCGTGATCTCGCGCATCGCGTCTTCGGGGCTGAGATCGGCCAGCGTATCGTCATCGTCCCGCGCGGCTGTTCCCGGCGCCCCGCTTTCGGTGCGGGCCTCATCCCGCGCAGGATCGGGTGGCAGAACCTCGGTGACCGGCACGCTGACAGGCTGATCCGGGTGCCGGGCGGGCGCACCGATTTTGCCGGGGCCATATGGCACCGGTTCCGCATCCTGCATCGAGGGCGCGCCGATCCGGATCGCCCGCACCCCGCCCGCCTGCCCGAGCCGGCCGCTGGCAACCAGTTGCCCGTCGATCCCGTAAAGACCGGTGCGGTCCAGCCGGTATCCCGCCAGCGGCAGCAGATCGCCCGGTGCCAGCCGTCTCAGCGCATCGAGCGGCATCCGCATCCGGCACAGCACCGCGGTCAGATCGGCCCGCGCCGCGCCGAGCGCGGTGGCCATGTCCGCGCGATCCGTTTCGGCGGGGTCGGAACCCTGCCGTGTATCCGCCTCCGGCAGGACCAGCGAAAGCGCCCCCTGCCCCGCACCGCCGGCCAGGTCGAGCTTCATCTCGAACAGCCGGCAGTCACAACCGTCCAGCGCCAGCGCCAGGCTTTCAGCCGAATCGACCCAGACACCCGGCCGGAAACCGGTGAGACAGGCCCGGTCGCGGGCGTCGTCGGCCAGGTCCGGCAGCCGTGACATCACGGCGGCAATCAGCGGCTCGGCCAGCGCCGCGTCGGTGGCGGTAAAGATACGGTCCGGCGCATCGCCCCCGATGACCCGCCCCATGGTCTGGTGCTGGATCAGCGCGGTCACCAGCCCCGGATCCAGTGCCACCGCGCCGGGCGCCCCACCCGGCCCGTCGAGCATGATCAGCAGCGGGTTGCCGCCAAGACGCCCGTCCAGCCCGTCCGACGCGCCCCTCCACTGGGTCGCCCCGATCACCGAGAGCCGCAGATCCAGCACCTCTTCGGCAGCGCGGGCGATAGCCAGCCGCAATGCGCGCAGGGCCGACCGCGCGCCCGGCCGGGCGCCGTTCGCGTCCTCGCGTCCCGATGCGAGCTTGTGCCGCAACACCGTCTGATCCGGTCCCGTCACTGTCTTGGCCACTGTTACCCTTTTCAGGGGGCAGTTAACGGCAGCCAGGTTACGATTGTCTTTACCCCGCCGCCTCCGAGATCTCGGCAACGGGCAGTTCGACCCGGAACGCGCCGCCCGTGCGCGCCGGCAGATAGGAGATATGACCGCCCAGCCGCTGCATGATCTCGCGGCAGATCGCCAGTCCCAGTCCCGCGCCGCCGGCCTTTTCGCCCCCGGCGCGGACGAATTTCTCGAACACGGTCGCCTGCGTGGGCTGCGGCACCCCGCTGCCATTGTCGAGGAAATCCACCACCAGCCAGCCGCCGCGCCGGCGCACCGAAACCTCCAGTTGCGGCGATTCGGCATCGCAGTATTTCTGGGCATTGGAAATCAGGTTGATGAACACCTGCGCCAGCCGGTCGAGATCGGTGTGCAGAAGCGCGGTTTCCCGCGCCGGGTCGCGGATCACCTGCAACCCGTCGCCCGCACCCGCCAGCGCCGACGCCACCGCGCGATCGAGCACGTCGGCCAGGGTGCCGTCACGCAGGTTCAGATTGACCCGGCCGCTTTCCAGCACCGACAGGTCCAGCAGGTCGTCCAGCAGCCGTGTCAGGCGCAGCGCCTCGCCGTGGATGATGGCGGCGTAGCGGATCTTGTCCTGCGGCACCAGTTCCTCGGCGTCGCGCAGGATCTCGGAAAACGCCCGGATCGAGGTCATCGGCGTGCGCAGTTCATGGCTGACCTGGCTGAGAAAGGCGTCTTTCTGTTCCGATATCTGCGTGAGCTTGGCATTCGCTTCGCGCAGCTGTGCCGCGGTGCGCGCAAGCTCGGCGGATTTCGCCTCGAGCTGGCTGGAATATTCCAGCAGCTGGGCGCTTTCGTCGGCCACCGCCAGCAGATCCTCGACCGACACCGACGATCCGCCGACGATCTGGCCCACCATCGCGTGGGCCGTCGCCGCGCCCACCGAACCGGCCAGTTCCCGTTCCAGCCGTTCCAGAAAGGCCGGCGTGGGTTCGGGCAACCGGCCATGCACGCCCTGCAGCGTCGCTTCGCGTTCGAACAGGGCCTGCGCCTCGTCCGCGCCGAGAATGCGTTGGGACATGATCATCAGGTCTTCGCTCTGGGCCACCGACCCGGTCCAGCCGCGCGGCCCGGTGGAATGATCGAACACGTTGACGAACTGCGCCCCCTGCAGGCGCTCGAGCGGGCCGGGAAAGCTGGCCAGCGACACCGCGCAGAAGGCGGCGGTGTTGAGCGACAGGCTCCACAATACCGAATGCACCACCGGGTCCAGCCCGCGCAGGCCGAACAGCGCCTGCGGCCGCAGCCAGGACAGGCCGAACAGGCCATGCTCGATCACGTCCTGCGGCAACAGCCCCTGCCCCAGCGCCGGCAACAGCAGCGTATAGAGCCACAGCAGGAACCCCACGGTCAGCCCGGCCATCGCCCCGGCGCGGGTGGCCCCGCGCCAGAACAGCCCGCCCATGAGCGCGGGCAGGATCTGCGAGATACCGGCAAAGGCAATCAGCCCGATCGCGGCCAGCGCCGCCCCGCCCCCGGACATCTGGTAATAGAAATAGCCCAGCGTCAGCACCCCGGCGATCGACACCCGTCGCGCCAGCAGCACGACCTCGCGCACATCGCCCGACATCGAAACCCCCGATCCCCGCAGGCTCAGCCAGATCGGCATCACGATATGGTTCGAGACCATGGTCGACAGCGCCATTGCCGCCACGATCACCATCGAGGTCGCGGATGAAAACCCGCCCAGGAATGACAGCATCGCCAAGGCGCCCTGCCCTTCGGACAACGGCACCGTCAGCACGAAGAGATCGGGGTTCGCGCCTGCGGGCATCAGCTCCAACCCCACCGCGGCGATGGGCACCACGAACAGGCTCATCGCCAGCAGGTAGAGTGGAAAGGCCCAGGCGGCGGTGCGCAGATGCCGTTCGTCGTCATTCTCGACCACCATGACCTGGAACATCCGCGGCAGGCAGACAAAGGCCGCCCCGGCCAGCAGGGTTATCGTGGTCCAGCGGCTCGCATCCACCTGCCACTGGCCGATGGGCGAGGCGTCGATGCGGTCCATTGCCGGTCCGATACCGCCCGACAGCCCCCAGACCACGAAAATGCCGACCGCCAGCAGCGCCAGCAGCTTGACCACCGCTTCGAGCGCCACCGCCGTGACCACGCCGTGGTGGCGTTCGTTGACGTCGAGATTGCGGGTGCCGAACAGGATCGCGAAGACCGCCAGCCCCGCCGCGACCCAGAAGGCGCTGGTCCCCGCGCGATAGGCCGAGGTCGGATCGGCATCGGCAAAGACGGTGAACGACAGCGTGATCGACTGCAGTTGCAACGCGATATAGGGCGTGACCCCGATCACCGACAGGATCGTCACGCAGACGCCCAGCGTGTTCGATTTGCCGTATCGCGAGGAAATCAGGTCGGCGATCGACGTGATGCGCTGCGACCGCCCCACGCGCACCAGCTTGCGCAACCCCCACCACCAGCCAACCATGACCAGCGTCGGCCCGAGATAGATGGTGGCGAATTCCAGCCCCGACCGCGCCGCATAGCCCACCGCGCCATAGAAGGTCCAGGCGGTGCAGTAGATCGACAGTGACAGGGTGTAGATCACCGGCGAACGCAACCACGCGGCCCGCCCCCGCGCGGCCATGCGGTCAGCGGCAAAGGCGACCAGGAACAGCAGCGCCACATAGCTCAGGCAAACGGCGATCAGGAGATTGAGCGAGGTCATTCCAGCCCGTCCCCGCGCGCGGCCGGCGGTTCGGACTGCCCCCAGCGCCGGACCGCCAGCCCGAACAGGCCCACCGCGACGATCAGCCCGGCCCAGATCGCAAAGACATAGACGATGGCATCGGACATCCGCACCGGATCATCCGCGCCAGCCGGCTGACCGGCGCGCGGCCAGAGCAGCGGCAGCAGGAACAGCAGCGCGCCCGCCAGCGGCAACAGCCGCGCCGCGTCGCGCAACCGGCGGCTGCGATAGTTCTGGCGTTCGAGAAAGACCGGCGGCGGCCCCTGCGCCACGGTCTGCGGGTCACCGGGCCGATATCCGGGCGGCGTGCGATCTGGGCCCGGCCTGGCCATGCCCTAGGGCCGTGACGCCTGCGCCAGCAGATCCCGCACCGCCGTCAGCACCTCGGCGTTCGAAAACGGCTTGGTCATGAACCGGCTGACGCCCGCGCGTTCGGCCAGTTCGCGGTCGCGGGTCTGCCCGCGCGCGGTCAGCATCAGCACCGGCAGCCGTTCAAAGCCGGGCCGGTCGCGCAGGTCGCGCAGGATATCCATGCCGCTGCGGCCGGGCAGCATCAGGTCGAGGATCACGAGATCGGGCTGCGCCGCCTCGATCACCTCGACCACGTCGGTGCCGTCGGCATGGCTGTCCACATGCCAGCCGTCGCGCGTCAACAGGAACCGGATTGCCTCGACGATGTTCGGCTCGTCTTCGACCAGCAGCACGCGCCGGCTCATGGCTTGTCTGCCTTCATGCCTGTCCGTCCTCCCCTACGGATCTGCCACTCTCGCAGCCCTCTGCGGGGCGCGCAAGCGTGGTTTGGATCGATTTTGCGCCGCGGAGGCGAATCTGTCAAAACCCTTCGCCCAGAATCGATGGCTCGCGCCGGGCCCTGCAGGCGGGTCGCGGGCAGACCCGGCACGAGCTTCCGACCGGCTGCACCTCGTCGGGCTGCACCTCGTCGGGCAACGGAAGGATGAGCATGACCGACCGGTATACCGGATCACGGCCGAACCCGGTCGCGCCATGCGGTTCGGCGACGGCCATGCAGTCGAACCGCGCCGCGGACCGGCCAAGCTGCGACACCGCCCGGCGCACGGGAACCATGGGCCGGTTGAGGGCCACGAACAATGGCCACAGCGGACAGGAGGCGCCAAAGCGCGGCAGCGCGAACCCGGTCACCGGCTTGCGGAACAGGATGCTGCCCGAGGCATCGCACACCACCAGCCCGGCCTCCTGCGGCATCAGGTCCCGCGGCAGCGCCGCCAGCCGCCGGAACACCGCCGGCAGCGCGGCGGAAAACGCACGCTGCAGCGCCACCGGGTCCGGCCCGAACCGCGCCAACGCCCGGCGCAGCGCGCCCAGCGGCATCAGGGCGGCGTCGGCGGCATATTGCACCAGCGCATCATGCGCGATCGCGCGGGCCGCCTCGGTCGCCAGTTCCGGCGCCGAACGGGCCAGCCGCTCGGGGTTGTCGCGCCCGTTCTCGAGGGCCGGAAAATGATAGTCATGCGCGGCAAAGAAGGCCTCGGCCTCTTCCTGCGGCATTCCGCGTTTCTCGCTGCTGACCTCGCTGTCGTCGAGAAAGCGCATCAACGTCTTCGAGCTTTCTGCCAGCCGCTCGGCATCCTGGTTGATGTTGCGATGGAACCGGTCGCGCCATTCGGCGTCGATATCCCCCGGCTCGGCGAGGATCGCGGCGGTGGACCGGATCGCGGCGGCGGTCGAAAGCACCTCGTGCAGCGACGCCGCCAGTTGCGGATCATGGGTGAGCCGGTCCGACAGCGTTTCCACCGTGCGTTCCAGCGCGGCGATATGGCGCTGGTGATGGGCCAGCACCCCGGCCCAGGCCGGAAAGCGCCCGGCAAACTCGTCGGCGCGGGCAATCTCGTCACCGCTGGTATTCGCATCGGCCGCCGCCTCGCGTAGCGACGCGATCAATGCCGCCTCGGCGCCTTCAGTCAGCATCGACGGCTCGACCCCCAGCTGCGCGGCAATGTCCACCAAGAGCTTGCCGCCGATCCGGCGCCGGTTGTGTTCGATCAGGTTGAGATAGGACGGCGAGATCCCCACCAGCCGCGCCAGTTCGGCCTGGCGCAGCCCGGTCACGGCGCGGCGTTCGCGAATTCGGCTGCCAGTCAGCGTGTCCCGCGCGGTATCCCGGCCCATGCGCCGCCTGTCCTTTCCGGTTTCATTTCAACGGCTTTCTGCGCCGCGACATAAGGTTCTTTACATCTTCTTTTGGCTATCTGTTCAGTTATTTACAAAATTATCGTGACATTCAAGGGGTTTGTTGCGCGATTTTACAAAGCTCCACCATAGTAAACCTGCACATATGCGTGCCCGACCGGGAAGGATGACAACTGCTCGGTCGTTCCAACGGAACGGGAGGAATACATGTCCAAATCTGATGTCACACGTCGCGGCGTGCTGAAATCCGGTGCCGTCGCGGGCGCCGGCGTGGCGCTGCCGACGATCTTTACCGCATCGTCCGCCTCGGCCTACATGAACGAACCGACCGGGGGATCGGTGACGCTGGGCTTCAACGTGCCGCAGACCGGCCCCTATGCCGACGAAGGCGCCGACGAGCTGCGCGCCTATGAACTGGCGGTCGAGCATCTCAATGGCGGGGGCGATGGCGGGATGCTGTCCACCTTCAGCTCCAAGGAACTCGACGGCACCGGCATCCTCGGCAAGAAGGTCGAATACGTCACCGGCGACACCCAGACCAAATCCGACGCCGCGCGCGCCTCGGCCAAGTCGATGATCGAGAAGGACGGTGCGATCATGATCACCGGCGGCTCGTCCTCGGGCGTGGCGGTCGCGGTCCAGGGTCTCTGCCAGGAGGCGGGCGTGATCTTCATGGCCGGGCTGACCCATTCCAACGACACCACCGGCAAGGACAAGAAGGCCAACGGGTTCCGCCATTTCTTCAACGCCTACATGTCGGCCGCGGCGCTGGCGCCGGTGCTCGAGAACCTCTATGGCAGCGACCGCAAGGCCTATCACCTGACCGCCGACTACACCTGGGGCTGGACCCAGGAAGAATCGATCGCGGCGGCCACCGAGGCGATGGGCTGGGAGACCATCGAGAAGGTCAAGACGCCGCTGGCGGCAACCGATTTCTCGTCCTACATCGCGCCGGTCCTGAACTCGGGCGCCGATGTGCTGATCCTGAACCACTATGGCGGCAACATGGTCAACTCGCTGACCAACGCGGTGCAGTTCGGGTTGCGCGAAAAGCAGGTGAACGGCAAGAATTTCGAGATCGTCGTGCCCCTCTATTCGCGCCTGATGGCCAAGGGCGCCGGCGAGAACGTCAAGGGCATCGTCGGGTCGACCAACTGGCACTGGTCGCTGCAGGACGACGCCTCGAAGGCGTTCGTGAAATCCTTCGGCACCAAATACGGCTTCCCGCCCAGCCAGGCGGCCCATACCTGCTATGTGCAGACGCTGCTCTATGCGGATGCGGTCACCCGCGCCAAGTCGTTCAACCCCTGCGATGTCGCCGCCGCGCTGGAAGGCTTCGAGTTCGACGGGCTGGGCAACGGGCCGACGCTCTACCGCGCCGAGGATCACCAGTGCTTCAAGGACGTTCTGGTGGTGCGCGGCAAGGAGAACCCGACCAGCGAATTCGACCTGCTCGAAGTGGTCGAGATCACCCCGGCCGCCCAGGTCACCTATCCGCCCGATCACCCGATGTTCGCCGGCGGCCAGCTGGGTGAATGCAACCCGGGCGCCTGATCCGCCAGGACCAAATCCCGGCCGCGCGGCACGACTGCGCGGCCGGATCCGGCACTGCCGGGCAACCGCGCTGAAAAAAACGCACGGACTTCCAAAGGGTGGGAACCAATGGACGCATTTCTACTGCAAATCCTGAACGGGCTCGACAAGGGGTCGGCCTATGCGCTGATCGCGCTGGGACTGACGCTGATCTTCGGCACGCTGGGGGTGGTCAACTTTGCCCACGGGGCGCTGTTCATGATCGGCGCCTTCTGCGCCGTGACGCTGCAACGCATACTGAACCTGAGTTTTGAAACCGTCGACGAAACCCAGAAGGATTTCCTGGGCAACGCGCTGAAGGTCAAGACCCCCTATGTCGAGGCCTGGTTCGGCCCCGAAACCGGCGCCGCGATCATCGACTGGTCGGTGCCGCTGGCGATCCTGTTCGCCATCCCGATCATGCTGGCCGTCGGCTTCATCATGGAGCGGGGGCTGATCAAGCATTTCTACAAGCGCGAACATGCCGACCAGATCCTGGTGACCTTCGGGCTGGCCATCGTGCTGCAGGAAGTGATCAAGTATTTCTTTGGCGCCAACCCGATCCAGACCCCGCCGCCCGACGCGCTGCGCGGCTCGGTCGACCTGGGCGTGATGATCGGGTTCGAGGTGAACGCCATCATCTATCCGATCTGGCGGCTGATCTATTTCCTGTTCGCCTCGCTGATCATCGCCGCCGTGTTCGCCTTTCTCCAGTTCACCACCTTCGGCATGGTGGTCCGCGCCGGCATGGCCGACCGCGAAACCGTCGGGCTGCTGGGCATCAATATCGACCGGCGGTTCACCATCATGTTCGGCATCGCCGCCGCCGTGGCGGGGCTGGCCGGGGTGATGTACGGGCCGCTCAACCCGCCCAACTATCACATGGGGATGGATTTCCTGGTGCTGTCCTTCGTGGTGGTCGTTGTGGGCGGCATGGGGTCTCTGCCCGGCGCGGTGCTGGCCGGGTTCCTGCTGGGCATTCTCGAAAGCTTCGCCTCGACCAGCTGGGCCACGACGACGATCCCGGGCATCAACCAGATCATCATCTACCTGGTCGCGATCATCATTCTGCTCACCCGCCCACGGGGCCTGATGGGCCGCAAGGGCGTGATGGAGGAATAGGACATGCTGGGACTGGACAAGAAAGACACGACCCTGCTGGCAGTGGTGGCGGTTCTCACCCTGCTCGCCCCCTTCATCCTGAACCCGTTTCCCGCCGGCAGCGCCATGGCACAGTTCAACGCCGGCTATCCGGACCTGATGCAGCGGTTCGTGATCTTCGGGATCTTCGCCCTCGGCTTCAACATCCTGTTCGGCCTGACCGGGTATCTGAGCTTCGGCCATGCCGCGTTTCTCGGCGTGGGCTCCTATTCGGCGGTGTGGATCTTCAAGCTGCTCACCTACAACGTGATCCCGGCCATTGCGCTGGCCGTGGTGATCGCGGGCCTGTTTTCACTGTTCATCGGCTATATCAGCCTGCGGCGGTCGGGGATCTATTTCTCGATCCTGACGCTGGCCTTTGCGCAGATGTCCTTTGCGCTGGCCTATTCGGTGCTGTCGAACCCGAAATTCAACCTGACCAACGGCGAAACCGGGTTGCAGGTCTATGCCGACGACCCGCAATGGCTGCACCGGGACGGGCTGCCCGAACTGCCGCACCTGTTCGGCCTGTCGATGCGGTCGACCTACACGCTGGACCTGGGCGCGTGGAGCTTCGATTTCAACGCGGGCTATTACCTGTGCGCGGCGATCCTGATGGTGGTGTTCTACCTGGCGATCCGCATCTTCCGGTCGCCGTTCGGGATGATGCTGCGCGCGGTGAAATCGAACCAGCAGCGGATGAACTATACCGGCCTGAACGCGCGGCCCTACACTCTGGCGGCCTTCGTGATCTCGGGCATGTATGCCGGGCTGGCCGGCGGGCTGATGGCGGCGATGGACCCGCTGGCGGGCGCCGAACGGATGCAGTGGACGGCCAGCGGCGAAGTGGTGCTGATGACCATTCTCGGCGGCACCGGCACCCTGATCGGGCCGGTCCTGGGCGCGGGCTTCATCAAGTATTTCGAGAACATCTTCTCGAAGATCAACGACAACGTCCTGCATCAGTGGTTCGCCTTCCTGCCCGACGGGATGGAGGATTTCATGGTCTTCATCGTGCATCCATTCATCGGCAAGGGCTGGCACCTGACCCTGGGCATCCTGTTCATGCTGGTGGTGATCTTCCTGCCCGGCGGGCTGGTCGAGGGGGGCCAGCGCATCAGCGCCTGGCTGCGCGGCGGCCGGGCCCGGCGTGAGCGCCGCGCGGCGAACAAGACCGAACCGGCCGAGTAAGGAGACGCGGATATGGGTATTCTCGAAGTCAAGAACGTCTCGAAGAACTTCGGCGGTCTCAAGGCGCTGTCGGACGTGAACCTGAGCGTCGCGGAAAACACCGTGCACGCGATCATCGGGCCGAACGGCGCGGGCAAGTCGACCCTGCTGAACTGCCTGGTGGGCAAGCTGATCCCCGACACCGGCAGCGTCATGTTCGACGGCCAGTCGGTGCTGGGGCGTCACCCCTATGAGATCAACCAGATGGGGATCAGCCGGGTATTCCAGACCCCCGAGATCTTTGGTGATCTCACGGTGCTGGAAAACATGATGATCCCCTGTTTCGCCAAGCGTGACGGCGCGTTCGAGATGAACGCGCTCGCCCCGGTCGGCAAACAGCGCGACATCGTCGACCGGGCCGAACACATGCTGGACGACATGAACATGTCGGACAAGCGCCACATGCACGCCGCGGCGCTGTCGCGCGGCGACAAGCGGCGGCTGGAGATCGGCATGTGCCTGAGCCAGGAACCCCGCCTGCTGCTGCTGGACGAACCCACCGCCGGCATGGCGCGGGCGGATACCAACAACACCATCGACCTGCTCAAGGAAATCAAGGAAGACCGCGACATCACCATCGCGATCATCGAACATGACATGCATGTCGTGTTCAGCCTGGCCGAGCGGATCACGGTGCTGGCGCAGGGCACGCCGCTGGTCGAGGACACGCCGGAAAACATCAAGGGGCACCCGAAGGTGCGCGAAGCCTATCTGGGCGAGTCGGCGTAAGGGAGAGGATCAATGAACGTCAAACCGGACTTTTCCAAGAACGCCAACCTCGCCGAAACCGCCCCGGCCTTCCTGTCGGTCTGGGACATGCATGCGTATTACGGCGAAAGCTACATCGTGCAGGGGATTTCCTTCAACGTGCATGAAGGCGAGATCCTGGCGCTGCTGGGCCGCAACGGCGCGGGCAAGACCTCGACGCTGAGGTCGATCGCCCGGATCGGATCGCCGCTGGTGACCCATGGCGAGATCTGGCTGGATCACCAACCCCTCCACAACATGGCCAGCCATGAGGCCGCCACCGCCGGGCTGGCGCTGGTGCCCGAGGACCGCCGGATCATCCCCGGCCTGACCGTCGAGGAGAACCTGCAACTGGCGCAGATCGCACCGCCCGTCGGCTGGTCGTTCGAACGGCTGTACGAACTGTTCCCGCGGCTGGGCGAGCGGCGCAAACAGGAAGGCGTGACGCTGTCGGGCGGCGAACAGCAGATGCTGGCCATCGCCCGCGCGCTGGCCCGCGATGTCAAGGTGCTGCTGCTGGACGAACCCTATGAAGGGCTGGCGCCGGTGATCGTGGACGAGATCGAAAAGACCCTCATCCACATCAAGGAACAGGGCATGACCACGATCATCGTGGAACAGAACGCGGTGCGCGCGCTGGAACTGGCCGACCGGGCGGTGATCCTCGACACCGGCGGGATCGTCTTTGACGGCGCCGCCTCCGAGGTGCTGGGCAATGCCGAATTACGGGCCGAATACCTGGCGATCTGACCGCGCGGCCACGCCGGCCGGTCAGTCGGGAACACGGGTCCTGTCGGTCGAGACCGGCACCTGCCGCACCCAACCGGCATAATCCCCGGTCGTCGCCCGTTCATGCAGGGCCATCAGCGCGCCGAGCGGATCCTCGGGGTGATGATCTATGCGCAGCGTCAGCGGTGGCCGGTCCGGGTGCAGAACCAGCAGAGCGGCCGACAGCAGGCCGCGAAAATCGCCCCCCGCGTCACGCGCCGCCCGCAGCGCCGCCAGCAACCGGCGATCGAAGGACCCCGCCGCCGCCCGATACCCCTCGACCAGCGCCGCCAGCACGTCCCGGCCCGCCAGCATGTTGCCGGCGGCTATGCCACCGGGAAAGGCCAGATGACCCTTTTCGTCCAGGTTGGATGCCCCGGTATGGGCGCCGGTATGGGTGCAGGCCCCATCATGGATATCCAGCGCCGACAGTTGTCTGAAATCGCGGCCCTCGTCGGCCGCGACCACCCGCTCCACCGCCGCCGCGGCCCCCAGCCCGCCGCGCATCAGGCTCAGCACGTCCTCGCCCCAGAAGGTCGAGGGCGCCGCGCCCTGGCTGGCGGACATGCCCGATGCAAGATCGCCGCGCAGCACCCAGCCGCCGACGCAGAGGCTCCCGGTCGCCGCCGCGCCGCCGATGGCGCCGGTTTCGGGATCGCGTGCCAGAATGGAAAAGGTCATGTCGCACCGTCGTTCATCCTGTCCATTTATCATGATAAATTGACCGCTGCAATTTATCATGATAATTATTCCGGATAAATCCAACAGGGAGAAGACAGATGAAGCTCGTGTCCTGGACTCGCAGGAGTCTCCTCGTCGCAGCCGCCGGGGTGGCCGCTGCGATCGCCGGATTGCCGGACCCCGCCGCCGCCCAGACACCGCCCGGGGTGCTGATCGTCGGCCAGATCGCGGAACCGAAATCGCTCGATCCGGCGGCGGTCACCGCCGTCAATGATTTCCGGATCCTGGTGAACGTCTACGAAGGTCTGACGCGCTACAAACCCGGCACGCTCGAGGTCGAACCGGCGCTCGCAACCGGCTGGTCGATCAGCGATGACGGGACCGAATACACCTTTACCTTGCGCGACGGCGTGATGTTTCACGACGGCACCCCGTTCAACGCCGAGGCGGTGAAGTTCAATTTCGACCGCATGCTGGACGAAAACCACCCCTTTCACGACACCGGCCCGTTTCCGCTGTCCTTCTTCTTCGGCGCGGTTCAATCGACCGAAGCGGTCGATGACAAGACCGTCAAGTTCACACTCAACGCTCCCTACGCGCCGTTCCTGTCGAACCTCGCCTATCCGACCGGGCTGATGGTTTCACCCGACGCGGTAAAGGCGCATGGCAAGGAATTCGGCCGCAACCCGGTGGGAACCGGACCGTTCAAATTCGCCGAGTGGCGGTCGAACGAAGCGGTGGTGGTCGAACGCAACGATGCCTATTGGGGCGACGCTGCTGGCACCGAGGCGGTGGTGTTCCGCCCGATCACCGATGCCAACACCCGCGTGGCCGAGATGCTGGCCGGTGGTATCGACATGATGGTCGAGGTGCCGCCCACCTCGCTTGGCCAGTTCCAGGGCGATGGCTTTATCGTCACTGAACAGGCCGGCCCGCATGTGTGGTTCCTGATCCTGAACGCCAAGGAAGGCCCGTTTGCCGACCAGAAGGTGCGGCAGGCCGCGAATTACGCGATCAACAAGGAAGCCATCGTGAACGACGTGCTGGAAGGCACCGCCACGGTCGCCGCCGGGCCGACACCGCCCGCCTTTGCCTGGGCCTATAACGACGATCTCGACCCCTACCCATACGACCCCGACAAGGCTAGGGCGCTGATCGCCGAAGCCGGGGCCGAAGGCGCGGAACTGACCTTCTACGTCACCGAGGGCGGGTCGGGCATGCTCGATCCCATCCCGATGGGCACCGCGATCCAGGCCGATCTGGAAGCGGTCGGTTTCGACGTGAAAATCGAGACCTACGAATGGAATACCTTCCTCGGCGAGGTGAACCCGGGCCTCGAAGGCAAGGCCGACATGGCCGAAATGGCGTGGATGACCAACGACCCCGACACCTTGCCCTATCTGGCGCTGCGGTCCGGGGCCTGGCCCGACAAGGGCGGCTTCAACTCGGGCTATTATGCCAATGACAAGGTCGACGAACTGCTTGAAGCGGCCCGCGCCGCGACCGATCAGGACGAACGCGCCCGGCTCTACCGCGAGATGCAGGTCATCGTGCAGGAGGACGCGCCCTGGGTCTTTGTCGCCAACTGGAAACAGAATGCGGTGACCAGCGACCGGGTCGAGAATTTCCGACTGGAGCCTTCGTTCCTGCTGCACCTGCAGGGCGTGGTCAAGAACTGACCGGATGCGTCCCGGGGCGGTCGCCCGCCCCGGGGCCCACGCGCAGGGAGGCGTGTGAATGGGCGGCTACATCCTGAAACGGCTGGTATCGGCGATCCCGGTGCTGCTAGGGATCACGATCATCGTGTTCCTGATCATGTCGCTGATCCCCGGCGACCCGGCCACGGCCATTCTGGGCGCCTATGCCACGCCCGACAATGTCGAAAAGCTCAACCGCGACCTCGGGCTCGATAAACCGATGGTCCAGCGCTATTTCATCTGGCTCGGCAACATGCTGACCGGCGATTTCGGCCGCTCGTTTTCGCTCAACCGCCCGGTGCTGGACGAGATCCTCGAACGGTTCAACGCCACGCTGATCCTCGCCGGGACCAGTTTCGTGCTGTGTTCCCTGCTCGGCATACTCGCCGGGGTGATCTCGGCGGCGCGGCAATACGGGCTGGCGGACAAGGCGATCACCTTCGTGGTGCTGATCGGCATCTCGGTGCCGTCCTTCTTTCTCGGCATGATGATGATCCTGCTCTTTGCCGTGAACCTGCGCTGGCTGCCGGTCAGCGGCATGTATGCGATCTATGGCGGCGGCGACCTGCCCGACCTGGTCAATCATCTCGTCATGCCGGCGCTGGCGCTGGCGGCGGTCGCCACCGGCGTCATCGCGCGGCTGTCGCGGTCGGCCATGCTCGAGGTGCTGCGGCAGGATTACATCCGCACCGCCCGCGCCAAGGGCGTGCCCGAACGAAAGGTCATCATGGGGCATGCGCTGCGGGCGGCGATGGTGTCGATCATCCCGGTTCTCGGCATTCAGGCCGGGTTCGTGCTGTCGGGCGCGGTCTATATCGAGATCGTGTTCCAGTGGCCGGGCGTGGGCCGGATGCTGGTCGATGCGATCCTCAAGCGCGACCTGCTGCTGGTGCAGGGCGGCGTGGTCTTCGTCGCCGCCTGTTACGTCATGTTCAACATCGCGGTGGATGTCGCGCAGAGCCTGCTCGATCCGAGGATCAAGACATGACCGCATTCCTGAAACTGCTGTTCCGGAACCGGCTGGCGGCGATGGGCGCGGTGGTCCTGGCGACGATCCTGCTGCTGGTCCTGATCACGCCGCTGCTGCCGCTGCAGAACCCGGACGTGACCGCCACCGCCGACCGGTTCAAGCGGCCGCTTGCCGACGGGCACTTGCTGGGCACCGACCATCTGGGGCGCGATCTGCTGTCGCGCCTGCTCTGGGGAACGCGGCTCAGCCTCGCGGTGGGTATCGCCGCGGCGCTGATCGCCGCCACCCTGGGTTCGGCGATCGGGATCATCGCCGGGTATTTCGGCGGTCGCACCGACAACCTCATCATGCGCGGCGTCGACATGCTGATGGCCTTTCCCTACATCCTGCTGGCGCTGGCCATCGTCGCGGCGCTGGGCCCCGGCCTGCTGAACGCGCTGATCGCCGTGGCCGCGGTGAACGTGCCGTTCTTTGCCCGCAATATCCGCGGCATAACCGTGGGGCTTGCCGGTCGCGAATTCATCGACGCCGCGCGGCTGGCGGGCATGGGGCACACGCGCATCATCCTGACCGAACTGCTGCCCAATGTGCTGCCGGTGATCGTCATCGCCATGTCCACCACCGTGGGCTGGATGATCCTGGAAACGGCGGGGCTGAGCTTTCTGGGGCTGGGCAGCCAGCCGCCGCAGGCCGATCTGGGGTCGATGCTGGGCGAAGCCCGCTCGGCGCTGATTTCGCACCCGCATACCTCGATCGTGCCCGGCATCATGATCTTTCTCATCGTGATGTCGATCAACCTGCTGGGCGACGGGGTGCGCGACGCGCTCGACCCGCGCCTGCGGTCGGGCGCGCTGTCACGGCCCCGCGCGACCACGCTGGTGGACCGCGCGGGCGACATCCCGCCCGCCACCGACGATCTGCTGGCGATCCAGGACCTGCACACCCGGTTCCGCGTCGGCAGCCGCGTCTATCGTGCCGTGGGCGGGGTCAGCCTCGCCGTCCGGCCCGGCGAATGCCTCGGGGTGATCGGCGAAAGCGGCTCGGGCAAATCCGTCACTGCCCTGTCGGTCATGGGGCTTGTCTCGTCCCCGCCCGGCGTGATCACCGGCGGCGCGGTCCGGTTCCAGGGCGACGACCTGATCGGCGCCCCCTATGAACGCCTGCGCCGGATGCGCGGCGACCGGGTGGCCTATATCTTTCAGGACCCGCTCTCGACGTTGCACCCGCAATACCGGATCGGCCGGCAACTGGCCGAGGCGATCCGGTCGCATCATCGCATTCCCGCATCCGAGGCGCGCGCCCGCGCAATTCAGCTGCTCAGGGATGTGCGCATCCCCAATGCCGACTCCCGCGTCGACAACTACCCGCATGAAATGTCCGGGGGCATGCGCCAGCGCGTCGGCATCGCCATGGCCCTGGCCAACGAACCGGACGTGATCATCGCCGACGAGCCGACCACGGCGCTCGATGTGACCGTGCAGGCCCAGATCCTGTCGCTGCTCGACGACCTGCGCCGCGAACGCGGCCTGGCGATCATCTTCATCACCCATGATTTCGGCGTGGTCGCCCAGCTATGCGACCGCGTGGCGGTGATGTATGCGGGCCGCATCGTCGAGGAAGGACCGACCCAGGCCGTGCTCGATGCCCCGGCCCATCCCTATACCAAGCGGCTGATTGCCTGCGTGCCTGAACTGGGCGGCGGACGGCGGGAACTGGCGGCCATTCCCGGCCTGCCGCCGATGGTTGACGACCTGCCGCCGGGATGCGCCTTTGCCCCGCGCTGCGACAAGGCGCAGGACCGCTGCCGCACCGGCGACATCGCGCTCGCCGGTACCGCGCCGCGCGCGGTGCGCTGCCTGTTCCCCGAGGAGACCGTCTGATGCCCGCGCTCAAGGTCGACAATCTCGCCAAGACCTTTCCGCTGAAAAAGCCGCTCTTTGGCCGGGCGCCGCCGGGCGTGCGCGCGGTCAGACCGATGAGCTTTGCCGTCGAAACCGGTGAAACGCTGGGGGTGGTCGGCGAATCCGGCTGCGGGAAATCCACGCTGGCCCGGATGCTGGTGGGGTTGCTCGACCCGACCGCGGGCACCATCGAGATCGAGGGCAGCAAGCTCGACACTGCCGACCCGGCAGAGTTCGGAAAGCTGATCCAGTATGTGTTTCAGGACCCGATCAGCAGCCTGAACCCGCGCAAGACGATCCGGCAGGTGATGGAGGCCCCGCTCAGGCGGCTCCACAACATGCCCCGCGCCGACCGCGATGCGCGGATCTCCGAGATCTTCGCCTCGGTCAACCTGCGCGAGGAATTCCTCGAGCGTTATCCGCACGAGTTTTCCGGCGGACAGGCGCAGAGGATCGGGATCGCGCGGGCGCTGGCCGCCAATCCCCGGATCATCATCCTCGACGAACCGGTATCGGCGCTCGACGTGTCGGTGCAGGCGCAGGTGCTGAACCTCCTGGCCGCGCTCAAGGAAGAATTCGGCCTGACCTATCTCTTCATCACCCATGACCTCGCCGTGGTCGAGGCGGTCAGCGACCGGATCATCGTGCTCTATTTCGGGGCCGTCGTCGAGATCGGCAAGGCCGAGAACATCTTTGCAAACCCCCGGCATCCCTATACAAAACTGCTCGCCGACAGCGCGCCGGTCGTGGGCCGCCCGCTCACCGCGCCGGAACAGAGGGGAACCGAGCTCCCCGACCCGCTCAACCCGCCGCCGGGATGCGCCTTTGCCGGACGCTGCCCGCGTGCAACCGACCTCTGCCGCACCGATGTGCCGGAGCTGATACCGATGGGAGAAGACCAGCTTGCCGCCTGCCACCACCCGATCCGGGGATGAACTCAGGCTCAGCAGGCCGGTTCAGGTCGCCGAGGCGATCAAATCCTGGGTTGTCGAACAGGGCCTGCAGGCCGGGGACAGGTTGCCCGGCGAAAGCGACCTGATCGCGCGGTTCGGCATGGCCAAGGGCACGATCCGCGAGGCGATGCGCATCCTCGAGGCACAGGGCCTGATCAAGACCCGCACCGGCCCGGGCGGCGGCAGCTTCGTGCACGAGGTCAGCCGCCAGCGGGCCAAGGCGCTGCTGGGCAACTATTTCTATTTCAAGGACCTGTCGATCGGCGACATCTACCAGCTGCGCCTGACGCTGGAACCGGAACTGGCCGCCTCGCTGGCCGGCAGGCTGTCCGACGACATCCTGCAGCAACTGGACGACAACATCGCCGCCTATTCGGACCCGTCCGGCGACATCGAGGAAGAACGCGCGCAGCATGTCGCCTCGCTTCGGTTCCACGCCATCCTGGCCGAACAGGCACAGAACCCGATCTTGGGATTCATCATCGATTTCATGGTCAACCTGCTGACCGATCTGACCGTCTATCGCCGGCTCTATTCGCCGCCCAATGTCGAGCTTTGGCAACAGGGCCGCGATCACCAGCGGGCGCTGGTCCGGGCGCTGCGCGACGACGACCCCGACCGCGCGCGCGCGATCATGCGCGAACATATGGAAATCGCCTGGACCCTGATGCGCCGGCAGGAGGTCGGGATGCAGAACCGGTTCATCTCCGAATAGGGCGCCCGCGCCAGCACGCCTCACTGGCAACCGGCCAGCACCGGGGCCGTTCGAATTTGCTTGCTTCACCCCGTCGCGCAACTACACTGTTCCTCAATATTTTTACCCTAAGGAAACACCTCACCCCAGCGGCGAGGAGCATCCGGTCCACGGCCGCACCGGGCGGAAAAGGAAGGGCGCGGGACATGCAGGACGATCTGATCGGCAGCGACGGTTTCATCCATGATTGCTGGTATGTCGCGGGGCGCAGCGAGGATTTCGGCCAGTCTCTGACCGCGACCCGTCTGCTGGACCAACAGATCGTGATCTTTCGCGGCGAAAGCGGCGACCCGATCGCGCTCGAAGATGCCTGCCCGCATCGCAAACTGCCGCTGTCCTGCGGAACGATCCGGGGCAGCACCGTGGTCTGCGGCTATCACGGGCTGACCTTCGATGGCTCGGGCACCTGCGTCGCGGCCCCCACGCAGCCGGATGCGGTGCCCAGACGCGCCGCGGTGCGCAGCTATCCGGTCCGGGACCGCTGGGGGTTCCTGTGGATATGGATGGGCGCGGCCGACCGCGCCGACCCGGACGCGATCATCGACATCCCGAATTTCGACGACCCGTCATGGGGCCGGACCGAACGCGGCGCGCTCGCGATGGATTGCAACTATCTCTACATCACCGACAACCTGCTGGACCCGTCGCATGTGGCCTGGGTGCACCTGACCTCGTTCGCAGGCGCGGGCACGGACAGCCGGCCGCTGGCGATGGATGACACCGGGGACGGCGTGGTGATCTGGCGCTGGATCGCCTCGGAACCGGCGCCGCCCTATTACGCCGACATGCTGGAATTCAGCGACAATTGCGACCGCAAGCAGCATTACGAATGCCGCCTGCCCGCGACCGCGATCAACATGTCGGTCTATGCCCCGGCGGGCGAAGGCGGCCCCGACAAGCCACTGTCGCCCAACGCCTTCGTCAATATCTCGTATAATTTCATCACCCCGGTGGACGACCGGCATTCGCTGTATTTCTGGTTCCAGCACCGCAACGGGCATGCCGGGGATGCGGCGATGAGCAAGCGCATGTTCGACGGCGCGGTGATGGCTTTCCACGAGGACAAGGCGATACTGGAGCAGGTCCAGACCGGCATGGACAACCGCACCACGCCCTATCTCAACCTGGGGCTGGACATGGGGGCGATGCGGTTCCGCAAGAAGGTGCAGAACGCGATCGACGCGGAACGGGCATCGGCGCGCGAAACCGCCTGACCCGCGCAAAGCAAAGCGAGGACCGATTTGACAGCCTGGATACGGATGATCCCCGACGACGAGGCCAGCGGCCGGCTGAAACAACTGCTGGACAAGGCCCGCACCCCGCATGGCACCGTCGATACGGTCATGCGCGTGCATTCGCTGCGGCCCGAAACCATGGACGGCCATGTGACGCTCTATCGCGCGGTCCTGCACAGCGACGACAACACGTTGCCGTTCTGGTTTCTCGAAGTGGTGGCCAGCTATACCTCGATCCTGAACGACTGCACCTATTCGCTGACCCACCATTTCATGAACGTGCGCAACCTGCTGCGCGATCAGCCGCGCAGCGACCGGATATTCACCGCGCTCAAGGCGCATCGCCCCGAGGACGAGTTCGCGGGCAAGGACCTGGCGCTGTTGCGCTATGCCGGCAAGCTGACGACCGATGTGGGCAGGATGGTGAAATCGGATTTCGAGGCGCTGAAGATCGCCGGCTGCGACGATGGCGAGATCCTCGAGGTCAACCAGGTGGTGGCCTATTTCAACTATTCCAACCGGCTGCTGAACGGGCTGGGCGCGACAACCGAGGGCGACGTGGTCGGCTATTACAAGGACGATGACTGACCGTATGAAAGACGGCAGGAAGAACACGGCGGACACGCCCGCCGCGATCGAGGCACAGGTCGGCCGCGCCCTGCACCGATTGCGCCAGGAACGGGGGCTGACGGCGGCGCAGCTGGCCGGGGCCGCGGGCCTGTCCACGGCGATGATCAGCCGGATAGAAAACGGCCATGTCTCGCCGTCGCTGGGCAC
The DNA here is from genome assembly GCF_003008555.2 of Pukyongiella litopenaei. Classification (NCBI taxonomy): domain Bacteria; kingdom Pseudomonadati; phylum Pseudomonadota; class Alphaproteobacteria; order Rhodobacterales; family Paracoccaceae; genus Pukyongiella; species Pukyongiella litopenaei. The sequence continues at coordinate 62,180 of NZ_CP027665.1, forward strand.
GTTGCAGGCGCTGGCCGATGCGCTGGAGGTTTCGGTGATGGCGCTGTTCTCGAACAGCGAAAACGCCGCCGATGTGCATCATGTCCGGGCCGGACAGGGGCTGCCGTCGCGTCGGATCACCCCGGATCACAGCCATGACTACCTGCTGCTGGGCAAACATACCGGTCCCGGCGGCAGTTTCCTGTCGGCGCGGATCCACATCGCCCGGCACGAGGCGGGAACCCTGCCGCGCTACCAGCACGAGGGCCAAGTGTTCATGTATGTGATCGAAGGCCGGGCCAGCTATGCCTGCGGCGCGCAGGTCTTTGCCCTCGCGCCGGGCGACACGCTGAGTTTTGACGGCAAGCTGCCGCACGGGTTTACCGAGATCCGCAGCGACCATATCGAGTTCATCAGCGTCACCCACCGCCCGCAATAGGCGGCGTCAATGGCCCAGCAACTGGCTGAGGAACAGTTGCGCCCGGTCGCTCTGCGGGGCGTTGAAGAACGCCTCGGGACCGGCAACCTCGATGATCTCGCCCTGGTCCATGAACACGACCCGGTCGGCGACCTTGCGGGCGAACCCCATCTCGTGGGTGACGACGATCATCGTCATCCCCTCTTCGGCCAGTTCGATCATCACGTCGAGAACCCCCGCGATCATCTCCGGGTCCAGCGCCGAGGTCGGCTCGTCGAACAGCATCACCTTGGGCTTCATGCACAGGCTGCGGGCAATCGCCACCCGCTGCTGCTGTCCGCCCGACAGCTGGGTGGGATACTTGTCGGCCTGCTCGGCGATATGCACCCGGTTCAGGTAGTGCATGGCCAGGTCCCGCGCCTCGGCCCGCGACGCACCACGGTTGCGGATCGGGCCCAGTGTCAGGTTTTCTAGAATGGTCATGTGCGGGAACAGGTTGAAGCTCTGGAACACCATGCCGACCTCGCGGCGAATCCGCTCGATGTTCTTCATGTCCGGGCTCACCTCGACGCCATCGACCAGGATGGTGCCGAGCTGGTGCGCCTCGAGCTGGTTGATGCAGCGGATCATGGTGGATTTGCCCGACCCCGACGGGCCGCAGACCACGACCTTCTCGCCTTCGTGGACGGTCAGGTCGATGTCGTGAAGAGCGCTGAAATCGTCGTACCATTTGCACACGCCGCGAAGTTCGACCAGCGGGCGGGGTGGAGCATCGGGCATTCAGGGCTCTCCTAGCGGCGGCTGCGGGCAGCGCGGCGTTCCAGCCAGCCGAACAGCAGCGCGAAACTGTAACACAGCACGAAATACATGGCGCCGACAAGGATCCAGGTCTCGAACACCTTGGTCGTGGTCGAACTGACCTCGGTCGCGGCAAAGGTCAGTTCCTGGATCGAGATCAGCGACACGATCGACGAATCCTTGATCAGGGTGATGAACTGACCGGCCAGCGGCGGCAGGATCTTGCGCAGCGCCTGCGGCATGATCACGTCGCGCAGCACGTTGGTGCGCGACAGGCCGATGGCCCGCGCCGCTTCCCATTGGCCCCTGCCGACCGCCTGGATGCCCGCGCGGACGATTTCCGTGACATAAGCGCCTTCGAACATCGCCAGGCACAGCACCCCGGCGAGAAAATTAGACAGCAACGCCGGATCGCCGAACAGCACCGCGAACAGCCAGTTGTCGACGAGCGGGCCTTCGGCGTCGAGATCGTCCAGCCCGAGCGCGGGAAAGATCTGGCTGGAAATGAAGAAATAGAAGATGAAGATGAACACCAGCGGCGGAATGTTGCGGATCAGTTCCACATAGCTGCGGCTGAGTATGCGCAGGGTCAGGTTGTCGACCGTGCGCCAATAGCCCATGACGATCCCGATCACCGTCGCCAGGACCGTCCCCCACAGCGCCAGCCGCAGCGTGGTCGCCAGCCCGTAGAGCAACAGGTTGGCGACATAGCGGCCGGTTTCGGGATCGTAGCGGAGGACGAAGTTGAGAACGCGCGGCCAGTTCCAGTGATAGACCAGAACCGCGTTCACCCGATAGCCGGTATAGACGACCAGCGCGGCGACAGCCGCGAAGATCGCGATATCCACCGGGGTCAGTCGTTTCCTGCGCGGGGCGGGCGGCGGCGAGTTGCGGTCCATGGATCAGTCTTTCGGGACGCCCGGCGCGCGGCCGAAGCCGCGCGCCGGGACATGATGGATCACTGATCGGGCGCGACCATGTCCTTCCATGCGGTCTGGCCCTTGAACCAGTAGTCATGGGTTTCCTGCAGCCAGCCGTTGGTGGTGTTCACCCGGATCCAGTTCGAAAAGAAATTCAGCGCATCCGGATCGCCCTTGCGCAGGCCAAAGGCCTCGTCGTTGCTGCTCAGCGCCTCACCGCCATTGGCCATGAACAGGATGTCGGGGTTGGCCTCGACAGTGAATTCGGGCTTGGGCGCAGAGGCGATGGTGGCATGGGCGTTGCCATTCGCCACCTCCTGGAACGCCTGCGCGTCATCGTCGAACCGGCGGATGCTGGCCTTGGGGAACATCTTCTCGGCCAGGTTGCACGGTGTCGCGCCGCGGCGGCAGGCAAGTGTCACCGCGCTGTCATTGTAGTCGGCCAGGTCCTTGAAATCGCCGGCCAGTTCGGTGTTGGCGGCCATGGTCTGGCCCGAATGCGCATAGGGTATGGTGAAATTCACCGTCAGGTTCCGCTGCGGCGTGATCGACATGCCGCCCACGATGACGTCAAATTTCTTGGCGATCAGCGCCGGGATGATCCCGCTCCAGGCGGTCGGCACGAACTCGACCTCGACACCCATGTCCTCGGCGAGCTTGGTGGCAACGTCGATTTCAAACCCGATCAGGTTGCCTTCGTTGTCGCGCATTGCCCATGGCACAAAGGTCGACATTCCCACCCGCAGCTTGCCCCGCTTCAGAATGTCCTCCAGCACGCTATCCGCACTGGCCGGTGCCGTCGTTGCCACGACGCTGCTTGCCGCTACTGCAACAGCGACCGCCATTGCCTTGATTGAATTGAGTATTTTCATTGTCTTCCTCCGGGTATCTATGTGTCTGACACGGCTTGGTCACCGTTTGCTCTTGTTCAGGGATCGTTCAAACAGGCTGACGCAGATCGACAGGGTGAGGGTCACCGCCAGGTACAGCCCCGCCACGAGAAACCAGACCTCGAACGCCATGAACGTGTCGGCGATCAGGTTCAGCCCGGCGGTGGTCAGTTCCGACACCGCGATGACGCTGACGATGGCGGAATGCTTGATCAGCGAGATCAGCAGCCCGGTCAGCGGCGGCAGGATCAACGGCAGCGATTGCGGGATGATGATGAACCGGTACTTGTCGACAACGCCCAGCCCAATCGCGTCGGCGCCCTCATACTGGCCCCGCGCCACGCCCTGGATACCGCCGCGAATGATCTCGGCGGCAAACGAGCCCTCGAAGAACGCAAGGCACAGGATGCCGGACCAGAACCGGTCGATGCCAAAGATCGGGGCCAGCACGAAATAGAACAGGAACAGCTGAACCAGCAACGGCGTGTTGCGGATCGCCTCCAGGTAACAGGTGGCGATGATCCGGCCGGAGACCGACTGCGACAGGCGGGCAAACGCGGTCACGAACCCGATCAGTATCGCGATCACACCGGCGATCGCCGCCAGTTTGAGCGTCTGGATCAACCCGCGCACCAGCGGCCCCCAGATCAGTTCGCCGTCGATCACGCGATAGAAAAACGGCTCGACCCGATACCATTGCCAGCCATAGTCCATCGCCGCCGCGCCGCGCCAGATCAGATAGCCGAGCAGCACGAAGACCAGCACCGCCTGCGCGACCTGCGAGATCCGGCGCCAGATCATCCGGACATCCGAACCGGCCTGTTCGCGCCTTCGCAGGTCACGCGGCGTGGGCTCTGCTACTCGTCCCGGCATCGGCTCTCCTGGCGGCGGCTGAAGATATCCCGAAACTATCGGTTTACGATTGTCGCGTTGTCAAGCCGCGCCGCCATGACGTTTTCACAAATGCAATGAAAGGGATACCGGTTCCGCGCCGCCGCGCATTGGCGCATCCGGATCAGGCGCATCCGCCGCCCCCGACCGCGATTGCGCACGCGCTCCCGGTCCTCGCGCGGGAACAGGTCGCCGCGATCCCGGCATAAGTCCAGCTAATCAGGCCAGCACCGCGTCGGGAATACCGGGCTGGGTTGCGGCCGCCTGGTGGATCCAGCCCCGAAATGCCGCCAGCCCGGCGGTGGCGGGCCTGCGCCGCGGGCGGACCAGCCAATAGGACAACGGCGAGCGTGCGATCTGCGGAAACGGCCGGACGAGGCGCCCGTCCCGCAGCGCATCGACCACCAGCGGTTCGCGCCCCAGCGCCACACCGATGCCTTCGACCGCCGCCTGCACCACGAGGTTGGATTGCCCGAACTGGCGGCTGCGCCGCGGCGCGCGCAGGGTCAGCCCGCAGTCCCGCGCCCAGAACTCCCAGTTCGGGCTGTCCGCGCCGAAACCGGAATATTCGTCCTGCAACAGGGTCTGCCGGGTCAGGTCGGACAGGCGGATCAACGGATCGGCCGCGCGCAGCAGCGACGGGGCGCAGACCGGGAACACGCGTTCATGCATCAGGTGTTCGACCTGCATGCCCGGATGATCGCCATAGCCATAGCGGATACCGATATCCACATCGCCCGGCGACGACCGCCCGACCTCGGTCGCGATCGAAACCGACAGGTCCGGATGCGCCTGGTCGAACTGCATCAGGCGCGGAAACAGCCACAGAAAGGCAAAGCCCGGCGGGCAGCCGACGACGATCCTGTCATCGTCGCGGCGGCGGTCGCGCAGGTCGATGCAGACCTCGGAAATCCTGCCAAGCCCCTCTGAAATCGCCTGCGCGAGCCGCACTCCATCCGGTGTCGGCACCGATTGCCGGGCGCCGCGGGTCAGAAGTTCGCGGCCCAGCCATTGCTCGAGCGTTCTGACATGCTGGCTGACCGCGCTCTGGCTGACCCCCAGCTCCTCGGCGGCGGCGCTGAATCCGGCCCGGCGCACCACCGCCTCGAAAGCGCGCAGCGCGGAAAACGGAACATTGGCTATCATATAAGCCATGCTAATATTAAACGTTACAATTTTCAAATAGATCGACGCGCCGGCGGCTGCGACACTCCCTGCGTTTTGGGGAACGGGAACATGCCGGATGTCCTGGCCGGGCGCGGTGCGCTCAACCTGCTTCGGAATTGCGCGCGGGCACGGCCCGGCGAACGGCTTCTGATCGCCTATGAGCCACCCGAATACGGGTATTTCGACGACCGGGTGGTTGCGCTGGTCGGCGATACGGCCCGGTCGCTGGGCCTGTCGGTGGAGCTGGCCGATGTCGGTTTCAACCCGGACGATCCGCACCTGACGCCCGGTTTTCTACGGCAATGCGAGGATGCCGACATCATCGTGTTCTTCGCCCGCCTGGGCGATCAGCTGCGGTTCTCGGACATGCCCCCGGGCAAGCGGGTGATCGTCAGCTTTGCCCTGTCGCGGGATCTGCTCGGCTCGGGCTTTGCCACCAGCCATCACGCGGCGTTCGTCGCGCTGAAAGACGCGGTCAATTCCTGCCTCGCCCGCGCCCGCGAGGTTCGGATCACCTGCCGGGCGGGAACCGATATCACCGGCCACCCCGAGATGGACCTGTCGCCGTCCGACGACACGTCGGTGCTGCGGTTTCCGATGTCGGTCTTTGCCCCGGTGCCGGCGCACGGCTTTTCCGGCCGGGCGGCCCTGTCGGGGTTCCTGACCGGAACCGGGTCGCGCTACTACGACAATTACACGGTCGAGTTCGACGGCCCCGTGCATGCCCTGATGAATAGCGGCCGGTTGACCGGGTTTCAGGGCGGCGCCGGCGACGTGGCCCGCGCCAACGCCCATTACGACCATGTCGCCGGACGCTACGGGATCGACCGGAATTTCGTGCATTCCTGGCATGCGGGCATCCATCCCGGCTGCGGCTATCCCTGGCCGGCGCGGGACAGCTACGAACGCTGGAGCGGGGCCGCCTTCGGCAATCCGCGCATCCTGCATTTCCACACCTGCGGCGCCTATGCGCCGGGTGAAATCAGCTGGAACGTGATCGACCCGACGATCGAGGCGGATGGCGTGACCCTGTGGGAGGCCGGCCGGTTCCACGCCGAACGGGTGCCGGGCGCCGCCGCGATCCTGCGGCGCTATCCCTGCGCCGGGGCATTGTTCGCGCAACCCGACCGCAATATCGGATTGCCCTGCGCGGACCCGCTGCCCGCCCCCGGCATCTGACGGGCCTGGTCCGCACACGGGGCCCGCATCGTCACCCGGCGCGCAACGGTGCTTTTCTCCGGCCGGTGCATGGCCTATAACGCGGCATAATTTTGCTGTCCGAACACGGGCAAACAGGCGGAACCTCTCGAGGGATGACATGACACAGAACAAGCACGAATCGGACGTGGCCTTCATCACCGCGCTTGCCGAGCTTTTGCGCGAAAACGATCTGGGCGAAATTCAGGTCAAACGCGACTATGGCGCCGATGACAGCCTGAACGTGCGCGTGAGCCGCGTGACCTCGCACGCGGCGGTGGTGGCGGCCCCTGCCCCCGCGCCGGTAGCCGCGGCACCCGCCGCCGCCCCTGCCCCGGCCCCCGCGGCAGCACCGGCGGAACCCGCCGAGGACCCGGCCAGCCATCCCGGCGCGGTCACGTCGCCGATGGTCGGCACGGTCTACATGCAGCCCGAACCGGGCGCGCCCGCCTTCATCACCACCGGCGCGCAGGTCTCCGAAGGCGACACGCTGCTGATCGTCGAGGCGATGAAGACCATGAACCACATCCCGGCGCCGACTTCGGGCACCGTGAAGCGCATCCTGGTCGAGGATGGCGCCGCAGTGGAATTCGGCACCCCGCTCGTGATCATCGAGTAAGGCGCGGCGATGTTTGACAAGATCCTGATCGCCAACCGCGGAGAGATCGCGCTGCGCGTGGTGCGGGCCGCGCGTGAAATGGGCATCGCCTCGGTGGCGGTGCATTCCACCGCCGACAGCGACGCGATGCATGTGCGTATGGCCGACGAAAGCATCTGCATCGGCCCCCCGCCCAGCCCGCAGAGCTACCTGTCCTTCCCGGCGATTATCTCGGCCTGCGAGATCACCGGCGCGCAGGCGATCCACCCCGGCTACGGGTTCCTGTCCGAAAACGCCAAGTTCGTGCAGGCGGTCGAGGATCACGGGCTGACCTTCATCGGCCCGACCGCCGAACATATCCGCGTCATGGGGGACAAGATCACCGCCAAGGATACGATGAAATCGCTCGGCGTACCCTGCGTTCCAGGCTCTGACGGCGGCGTGACCGATCTGGACGAGGCGCGGCGCATCGGGGCCGAGATCGGCTATCCGGTCATCATCAAGGCCACCGCCGGCGGCGGCGGCAAGGGGATGAAGGTCGCCGCCTCGGACGCCGACATGGAAAAGGCGTTCCTGACCGCGCGCGCCGAGGGCAAGGCCAATTTCGGCAATGACGAGGTCTATATCGAGAAATACCTGACCACGCCGCGCCATATCGAGATCCAGGTCTTCGGCGACGGGCGCGGGAACGCGGTGCATCTGGGCGAACGCGACTGTTCGCTGCAACGCCGCCATCAGAAGGTGTTCGAGGAAGCCCCCGGCCCCTGCATCAGCGCCGAGGAGCGCGCGAAGATCGGCCGGATCTGTGCCGATGCGGTGGCGCGGATCAACTATATCGGCGCGGGCACCATCGAGTTCCTCTACGAGAACGGCGAATTCTACTTCATCGAGATGAACACCCGCCTGCAGGTGGAGCATCCGGTGACCGAGGGCATCTTCGGGGTCGACCTGGTGCGCGAACAGATCCTTGTCGCGGCGGGCGAACCGATGTCCTTTACCCAGGACGACCTGGCGATCAACGGTCACGCGATCGAGGTCCGGATCAATGCCGAGAAGCTGCCGAATTTCACCCCCAGCCCCGGCCGTATCAGCCAGTATCATACGCCGGGGGGGCTGGGCGTGCGGATGGATTCCGCGCTCTATGACGGCTATTCGATCCCGCCCTATTACGACAGCCTGATCGGCAAGCTGATCGTGCATGGCCGCGACCGGCCCGAGGCGCTCGCGCGGCTGCACCGGGCGCTGGGCGAGCTCATCGTCGATGGCGTCGATACCACCGTGCCCCTGTTCAACGCGCTGTTGCAGGAACCGGATATCCTGTCGGGCAACTACAACATCCACTGGCTGGAACACTGGCTCGACAGCCACCTGCCCGGCTGACCGGCGCGGCCCCGACATGGCGCTGACACCGGAGATCCTGCTGGCCGGCTATGCGCATGGCGTCTTTCCGATGGCCGAGCATCGCGACGACCCCGATATCTTCTGGGTCGAACCGAAGCGCCGCGGCATTCTCCCGCTGGAGGGGTTTCACATCTCGCGATCGCTGGCGCGGCGGCTGCGCCGGGGCGATTACGAGGTAACGATTGACCGCGATTTCGAGGGCGTGCTCGCCGGGTGCGCCGACCGCAGCGAAACCTGGATCAGCGACGAGATTGCTAGCGCCTATGTCACGCTGCACCGGCGCGGTTTCGCCCATTCCCTCGAAATCCGGCAGGATGGCGCGCTGACCGGCGGGGTCTATGGCGTTGCGTTGGGGGCCGCGTTTTTCGGCGAAAGCATGTTCTCGCGCCGCACCGATGCCTCGAAGATCGCGCTGGCCTTTCTGGTCGACCGCCTGCGCGAAGGCGGCTTCACCCTGTTCGACACCCAGTTCGTGACCGATCACCTGGCCTCACTCGGCGCGATCGAGATCCCCCGCGCCGCGTATATGCGGCGGCTGAAACAGGCGCTCGGGCGCGAGGCCGGGTTTGCCGCACCGCCGATCCCGGTGGCTCAGGACGTGATACAGCGCAATACCCAGATATCGTAGCGGCTGTGATCCAGCGCGTTGAGCGCGGGCGACGAGGCGATCATCCAGCCCTCGAACAATACCTCGTCATGGCCGGTTTCTCGGATCGTCAGCCAGGCAAAGGCATCGCCGGTGGGGTTTTCGTTCGGATAGCGGCAATCGGCGAGATCCACGGTCAGCCCGAACACGGGCACGCGCCCGCCGCTTTGCAGTTCCACATCGACGGTTTCACCGTTGACCTTGTCCAGGCCGCGCAGGACCGCGCCGCGGCCCGACGACGCCGGTTCCTGGTTCTGCGCCAGCGCGGGCGGAATGCCCGGCGACAGCGCCAGTGACAACAGGATGGCCCGGATCACTCGCCCACCCCGCTGGCAGTGACGAACTTGACCAGCAGCGAAATCAGGCTGACCGCGCCCTGGGTATCTTCGACCTCGTCGCCGGGATCGAAGAAAAAGGGCGAACCGCCGGGCATCACCTCGACGAAATTGCCGCCAAGCAGGCCTTCCGACGAGATCACCACGGCGCTGTCATCGGGCACGTCGATCCCCTGCCGGACGGTGAACGTGGTATCCGCGCGATAGGTTTCGGGGTTCAGGTCCACTTCCGTGACGGTGCCGATCTTGACCCCCGCAAGGCGCACATCGGTGCCCACGTTGATCCCTTCCAGCGACCGGAACGAGGCATGCAACTCATAACCGCCGCCATCCCGCGACAGGCCGGTGGCCTGCCCGGCATAGACGCCAAAGCCGATGGCGGCAGCCAGCACGATGCCGCCGACGATGATCTCGGTCGTATTGTGCGACATGTCGCGGGTTCCTCGGGGTTACACGCCCGGTAGGCCGGGGTTGCTCAGAGTTACTCGGGGCTCCAGGCCTCGTAGTCGCGGCGGTCGGCCGGACGTGCCTGCCGCAGCGACCCGGCGGGGGCATAGGCCAGCGCCGACCCGGTCAGGTTCTCCTGATGCGGCCTTTCCCAATCCTTGTGCGCCAGCGGCTTGTCCGACGGCGGTTCGTCCCATGTGCGGTGCAGCCAACCATGCCAGTCCGGGCTGATCCGGCTGGCCTCGACCTCGCCCTGGAAGATCACCCAGCGCTGGCTGTCATCGGCATTCCGATAAAACACGTTTCCCTGTTCGTCCTCGCCCACTTTCACCCCCTTGCGCCAGGTGAAAAGCTGGGTGTTGAGCGTCTGCCCGTTCCACCACGTCAGCGCGCGCAGCAATGATGACCCGATTCCCATGGAAACCTCCGAAATCCGTTGGGCATGATATGGACCAAGCGGCGCGGAAGGTCCAGCAGAACCCGGCGGCCCCCGCCGCCGGGCGCGGGATCACCCGGACAGAGCCGGGGTCGCGTCCTTGCCGGTATCGTCATGCTTGCGGAACTGCGCCGGCGTGATGCCCTTGCGCGTCCTGAAGGCCCGCTCGAAGGCGGAAACCTCGGCATAGCCCAGCCGGTCGGCAATCTGCGACAATGGCCGCCCGGAGGCGCAGAGCATATGTTCGGCATAGCGGATCCGGCAATCCGACAATATGCCGGAAAAAGACCGATCCTCGGCCACCAGCCGGCGGCGCAGCGTGCGGCGCGAATAGCCCAGAACCCGCGCGATCTCGGTCTGGTCCACCGTGTCGCGCCCCAGCCTGCGGATGATCTCGCGCCGGACCCGGACGGTGACGGGCGCCTCGCGTTCGCGTTTGCATGCCTCCTGCGACAGCGCGCTCGACAGGATGGTGAACCCCTTGCTGTCGACGGGTTTCATCGGCAGGTCAAGCAGCGCGACCGGGAACCGCAGGCTGTTGGTGGCGGCCTCATAGCGGATCCGGCAGTTTGGCCCGATGGAGGCGTTCTTCCAGATCGCGCTCGTGTCATGTTCCAGCGTCATCAGCGTCGGCCGCCAGTCCGCGCCGGCGAGCGTCTTGAGCAGCCGGTGGAAAACCGAAAGGGTCAGTTCGATATCCTGCTGCCGGGGCCAGATGCTCAAGTCCAGGATGCGATAGCTCAGCACCGCCTCGTCACCTTCGATGGTGACGCTCAGTTCGGAATCGCTCTGCACCATCGCGAATGCCTTGCGGAACAGGGTCAATGCCGCGCCGAGCGTCGGCGCCTCGAGGATGAACCGCCCGACCTCGCCTATGTTGCGCAGGTCAAAGCTGGCGCCGGCCTCCCAGCCGAAATCCGGCGCGCCCAGGTCCTCGGACGCGACCTGGATGAATCGGACGAAATCGTCCAGCGACATCATGTCGCCCGTCAGGTCGTCGCTGATACCGGCGCGTTCACAGATCCGCGCGACATCGCCGCCCTTCTGCTTCGCAACGCGAATGGGATCGTTGAGAGCGGTTGAAACGATGTTCGGTCGGTAGCTGTCTGGCATCGAACTGGCTTGTCGTGAACCCGGTCACGCTAGCACTACGCCGGGCGTGCAACCAACAAAAATCAGTCGCGCGCACATGTTTCAAACGGGCCGTGCCTCATTTTGTCCGGAAATGTCGTGTCGGTGTCCGGCAATGTTCTGGCGACCGGGAATGACCGGTCCCCCTAATGGCCGGATGGCGCAGGGGCTCGATCTGTTCGATATCGCGATTGCCGGCGGCGGGCCCGCGGGCGCGGTCGCGGCCATCCTGCTGGCACGGGCCGGGTTCCGGGTCGGGATCGCCACGCTGCCGGCCTCCCGCGAACGCATCGAAGGCCTGTCCCCGCGCGTCGCGGCCATCCTGCGCGCCCACCGGATCGCGCTGGACGGTGTCGCACCGCCCAGCCAGCGGCGGGCGATCTGGGGCGATCTTCGCGGCGACCAGAACGTGGAACATGTGGTGCGCCGCGCCCGGTTCGACAACGGGCTGCTGGCGCAGGCACGGCGCGAAGGTGTCCGCCTGTTCGAAGGCGCGATTGCCTCCGTCCTGCCCGAAACCGGCATGATCCGGCTGGCGGACGGGCGCGAATTGCGGGCTGGCCTGCTGTTCGAGGCCCGTGGCCGCCGCGCGCCGCGCCTTCCGCGTTCCGGCACCCGGCGCGGCGGCTGGACCGGCCCCGACACGATCAGCATGGCCGGATTCGTGACCCGGCCGGACGGCCATGACCCCGGATCGGTGATCGAGGCCCGGCCCGAGGGCTGGACGTGGCAGGCCCGGCTCGCCGATGGACGCGACTGGATGCAGGTGGTCGGCGATGCCAGCGCCCTTGCCAATCTGCGCGGCGCGCAGGCGCGGGTCAGCCGGCTCTGGCAGCATGTGCTGGGCGCCGGGGCTCCCGGCTCCCCCGGCATCGCGCCCCCCGCCCGGCCCGTTGTCAGCGCCGCCGCGTCCCGGCTCAACGCACCGGTGCTGGACCTGCGCTGCCCCCGGCTGGGCGATGCGGCGGTGGCGCTGGATCCGCTGTCGGGGCACGGGCTGTTCTGGGCGATATCATCGGCCCTGATGGCGCTGCCGCTGGCGCGGGCGATTTTCGGCGGAAAGACCGACCTTGCCCGCGCGTTCTATCGCGACCGCGTGGTCGAGACCTTCTGGCGCCAGGCGCGGATCGGGCGCGATTTCTATGCCACCTCCGGTCAGACCGGCGGTTTCTGGCGGGCGCGGCGGCTCTGGCCCGATACCGAACCGGCCCATCCGGCCCTTGCCACCCCGCGGCTGGAACCACGGGTGCTGCTGCGCAACGGCGAACTGGGTCGGGGCGAGGTCCTGGTGACCAGTGCCGATCCCGGCGGCGCGGCCTTTGTCATGGGGCAGGAAATCGCCCCGGTGCTGCGTGCGATACGGGGGCGCCCGCTGCCTGCGGCGGCCGTCTTTCACCAAAGATACCTGCCCCAAAGCCCGGCGGATGTGGCCGAACGGGTGCATGGCTGGCTGATCGACCGCGGGCTGGGCCAAGGCCCGACGATCCGCTTCCGGACTTTCGACGAGGAGAAATCGACATGCGAAAACAAGCAAGCTGTCTGAGCGCCCTGGCCCTGATGACGGCCTTCGGCGCCCAGGTCGCCAGCGCGGATCAGCAGATGCTGCAGGACAAATGCGGCCGGTGCCACACCGCGACCGGCGCTGATCTGAGCCGGATCGAAGGCCAGCGGAAGACGCCCGAGGGCTGGATGATGACCATCGTCCGGATGCAGCACCAGCACGGGTTGGAGGTGACCGCCGACGAACGGCGCAGCCTGGTCCAGTTCCTGTCCGACACCCGCGGCCTGGCCCCGGCTGAAACACTCCCGTTCCGCTATGCGCTGGAAAAGGATCCCGACGCGCAGGAGGCCCCGGACGAACCGATGGGGTCGATGTGCGCGCGCTGCCATACCGAGGCCCGGGCCGCGCTTCAACGCAGAACCGCCGAGGAATGGCTGCTGCACATGGATTTCCATGTCGGCAACTACCCGACCATCGAATATCAGGCGCTTGGTCGGGACCGCGAATGGTATCGGATCGCCAAAGAGGAAATGGCGCCTTTCCTTGCCGAAACCTATCCGCTGGAAACCCGGGAATGGACCGACTGGCAGAACCACGACAAGACCGCCGTCGCGGGTGACTGGATCGTGATGACCGAACTGCCCCGGGCGGGCGAGGCCTATGGCCGGCTGACTGTTTCCGGCGAGGCATCGCCTTATCAGGTCAGCGGCACGATGGTCACCGCCGAGGGCGCCAGCCTGCCGGTGAGCGGTCACATGAACCTCTATACCGGCTATGAATGGCGCGCGACGCTGGATATCGGCGGCGAAAGCTATCGGCAGGTGCTGGCGGTGTCGGCCGATGGCACCGCCATCGAAGGGCGGCAGTTCCTGCGCGACACCGACAGCCTCGGCGGCCGCCTGACCGGCGCACGGGCAGATACGGGGGCAGATTCGGGGGCCGTGATCCTGGGCACCGTCCCCTCGGCCATTCCCGCCGGCGCCGCCACGGTGCAGGTGGTGGGCAGCGGGCTGGGCACGCTTGACGCCAGCGCCGGGGCCGCGACGGCCAACGACTACGGTGCCGCGGTCACGCTCGAGACCGAAGGCAACGGCATCGTGACCTTCACCAGCGGCGACGCGCAGGGCAGCATCGCCCATTATGCCTCGCTCGACGGTATCGCGGTCGAACCGGCCTTTACCATCGCCCGCGTGGGCGGCGGCAGCGACATCAGCCCGGCTGCCGTGCCTGCCCGTTTCAAGGCGATCGGACTGTGGAACGGGCCCGATGGCGAGGCCGGAACCGACGATGACGTGCGCATCGGCCGGATCGCGGCGGAATGGAGCGTGTCCAACCTGCACGAACAGGCCGAACGGATGGACGACGCCGGCCATGCCGGCCAGATCGACCAGGTCGGGATCTTCACCCCGGCGCTCGCCGGCCCGAACCCGGACCGGCCGTTCACCACCAACAATGCGGGCGAGTTGAAGATCGTCGCCAACGCGATGGGCCAAACCAGCGCGGCAACGCTGATCGTCACGGTCCAGCGGTTCATCGACCCGCCGATCCGGTAAGCGAAGGGAGACCCCGATGAAGGATTTTCACTTTCAACCGGCCAATGCGCACCGGGTTGCGGTGGACGGGCGCGAGGTGCTGTTCCATGTGCCCACCACGTCGCTGTTCGACATGGATGACATCGACCGCGCCGTTCTGGATTTCGCCGCCGATCACGACGCCGGGTTTTCCCGCGACGACATCGACCGGCGGTTCGGAGAGGCCGCGGCATCTGATGCGGCGGCGCGGCTCGACGCGTTCCTGCGGCTGGACGTGGTCAATGACGGCCGACCGCTCAAACCGGAACGCCCGCCGATCGAGATCGAGGCCTTTCCGCTGACGACCATCGTCCTGAACGTCAACACCGGCTGCAACCTGGCCTGTTCCTACTGCTACAAGGAGGACCTGGCGATCCCATCCCGGGGCCAGAAGATGGCCTTTGACACGGCGCGCCGCGCGGTCGAATTGCTGCTGCGGGAAAATCCCGGCCGCGACAGCTACAACATCGTCTTCTTCGGCGGCGAGCCGCTGTCGAACCTGCCCCTGATCCGGCAGGTGGTCGACTGGGCCGAACCGCATTTCGCGGCGCTGGGCAGCGCGGTGAATTTCAGTCTGACGACCAACGCCACGCTGCTGACCGAGGAGATCGTGGACTGGCTGGACCGGCACCGTTTCGGCCTGACCGTGTCGATGGACGGGCCCAAGGCGATGCACGATCTCAACCGCAAGACGGTCGGCGGCAAGGGCACCTATGACGCGGTGGCCAAGAAGGCGCGCATGCTGCTGGCGCGGTATCGGTCGAAACCGGTGGGCGTGCGGGTGACGCTGACCGCCGGGGTGACCCGGATCCACGAAATCTGGGATCATCTCAAGAACGATATCGGTTTCGCCGAGGTCGGGTTCTCGCCCGTGACCTCGGGCGAGATGGACGCGTTCAACCTCAGCGGCGACGAACTGGGCGAGGTGTTTTCCGGCATGAAATCGCTGGGCGCGCTGTTCCTGGCCGAGGCGCTGGAGGGGCGCAATATCGGGTTTTCCAACATGCACCAGCTGATGCAGGACCTGTGGGAAGGCCGGTCCAAGGCCCTGCCCTGCGGCGCCGGGGTCGGGATGCTGGCGGTCAACCATGACGGGGCGCTGAACCTGTGCCACCGGTTCGTCGGCTCCGAACTGGACCCGTTCGGCTCGGTGGAAACCGGCATCGCGCGCGAGGAGCTGGCCGGGTTCATTAAATCGCGCTCGGACCGGACCGAGAAGGGATGCGCCACCTGCCGCATCCGCAACCTGTGCGCGGGCGGCTGCTATCACGAAAGCTATGCCCATTTCTCGGACCCGCTGAAACCGGCCTATCACTATTGCGACCTGATGCGCGACTGGGTCGATTTCGGGATCGGGATCTATTCACGGCTAATCCGCGAAGCCCCCGAATATTTTCACACACATATCTCGCCGAGGAGGGCGTTTGGGAAATGAAACCGCTCAACCAGAAAGCCGAACGCGTCGAACGGGCGGCGGCCGAAGACAGGATGGACGAGGTCCGGGCCATGCAGACCGTGACCGCCGGGTGCGCGACCACCTTCGATCCGGGATGGGAGGTCGATCCCTTCGGGGGCGTCGCCGCCCTGTGCCAGCCGATGGAGGCCGATCTCTACGGGTGTTCCGATCCCTGCTGGTGGCCCGCCCAGGTTCCCGACATCACCGTCAACCACACCGGCTGGGACGACAATGCTGACAACGCGGCCCGGGACTGGCGGTCGCTGGGCGCCGCCTATCCCAAAGACGCCGAGACCTGAGGAGAGACCCGATGAGAAAGCTACTGACAGCGGCGGCCCTTTCCGCGTTTGCGGCGCTGCCCGCCCTGGCCGGCGATCTGCTGGTCACCGTGGCGCGGCCGTCGAACCTCTATGTGTTCGACGCCGAACAGCGCGCGCTGAAAACCGACTGCAACCTGGCCAGCAACCCGCTGCCCGGCATCATCGCGATGTCGCCGGACAACAGCATCGCCTATGTGCTGGTCAACAACTGGCAGGACGTGATCGGGGTGGACATCGAAACCTGCGACACCGTGTTTCACGCGGCGCAATCGACCGAGGACGTGATCCGCCGGTCGATCGCCTCGCTGGCGGTATCCAAGGATGGCAGCCAGCTCTACACGGTGCGCAACCCGGTGCGGCTGCATGCCGACCGCTTCGAGGTGCTGCCGGCCGAATTCGCGGTCTATGACACCGGCGCCGGGCTGAGCGCCGAACCGGTGGCGCTGCACCCTGCCCCGCGCCGGTCGACCCTGATGGCAACCGACCGCAACGGCCAGGTCTATATCGCCGGGCATGACATCTTCCGTGTCGATCCCGCCAGCGGCGAGACCGAAACCGCGATCGCCAATGCCAGCTGGGACCGGCCGACCTACAGCCCCCCGGACGTGCTGGCCTTCTGGCCGACCGGGTCGCAGAACGACGAGTTCCTGCTGATGTATACCGCCGCCAGGTTCACCGATGAAACGCAGCAGGAAATGGCGGATTTCGTCTGGGGCTACGAAACGGTGGACCTGACCACCGGCGAAACCGAGATCGCAGATTTCGCGTCCTTCGAGGTGCTGATGTTCTCGGCCGTGCGCACGCCGCATGATCCAAAGCACCTCTACGCGGTCTATACCCAGCTGTCCAAACACGACCTGGAGACACAGGAACTGGTCAAACGGGTGGACCTGCCGCACACCTATTACGTCATCAACATCTCGAGCGACGGCAAGGAGGTCTATGTCGGCGGCACCAACGACGATATCGGCATCTATGACACCGAAACGCTCGAACGGATCGGCGAGATCCGGATGCCCTCGGGCGGCGACATGTCGGTAGCGACCCTGCAGGTCGTGCCGCAGGGATGACCGGGCTGGCCGAGACCGGCCGGCGCGGGCCGGGGCATCCGTCGCTGCCCCGGCCGTTTGCATATCTGTTCGCCCGCCTCGCGACGGCGCTGTTCGGCGCCGCGCCGGCAACATGGCTGATGCCCGTTCTCGGACCCTACCGGCATCGGCTGGCGGTCCTGCTGCTGCTGGGGTTCGTCGCGGCGGGGCTGGGCCTGATCCCGCCCTATCTCAGCAAACTGGTGATCGACCACGGGCTGATGGCCGGAGACACCGGGGCGCTGGTCGGATGGTCGGCGGCGCTGTTTGCGGTGGGGCTGGCGGCGGTGGGGCTCGGCGCGGTCAACAACATCCTGCACATGCGGGCCTCGGTGCGGATGCTGGCCGACCTGCGGCGCGCGCTGCTCGACGCGCTGATCGCGAGGCCGCAGCGCTGGTTTGCCGGGCAGCGGGCGGGCGAGATGCTGGCCCGGATCGACGGGGATGCCGGCGAGGTTCAGCAATTTGCCTTCACTGCGCTGCTCGGCGGGATGTCCTCGGTGGTGCGGCTGGTCGGCGGCACTGCCATGCTGATGGTGCTGAACTGGAAACTGGGTCTGGTGGCGGGGGTCCTCGCCCCGGTGGAACTGCTGTTCCTGGTCTGGGCACGCCCCCGCACCGAGCGGCTGGCCGGCACGGCCCGCAGCGCGCGCGGGCGCCTGACCGCCGGGCTGTCGGAAACGCTGCATGCCCTGCCCGCCCTGCAGATCGCCGACGGCACCGGCTGGGCGCGCGCGCGCAGCCTGTCCGACCAGGACCGGCTCAACCGCCGCCTGATGATCCAGCAGCGCTGGGGCGAATTTACCCGCGCGGTCCCGCAGATCCTGTCGGCGCTGATGCGCGCCTGCATCTTCGTGGCCGGGGGCATCGTGGTGATCCGGGGCGACTGGCCGCTGGGATCGCTGATCGCCTTCATCGCCTATATGGGGTTCATGATCGGCCCGATGCAGTCGCTGCTGGGGCTGTGGCATGCGCAGGCCCGCGCCAAGGTGGCGCTGGGACGGCTGGACGCGCTGATGGGCGGCGCGGCACCCGCCGCAACCGCTGCCGCCGAGCCGGCCGGGTTCGCGCTGCGCCTCGACCGGCTGTGCTGGGGCCGCGATGGCAAACCGTTGGCCGGACCGGTCAGCATGGACATTCCCCAAGGCACGAAGCTGGCGCTTTCGGGGCCGAGCGGGGCGGGCAAGACCAGCCTGCTGATGTTGCTGACAGGCCAGGAGGCGCCCCTGTCGGGAACCGCATGCCTGGGTGGCGTCCGAATCGACGCGATCGCACCGGAACGGCTGCGCCGCCATATCGCGTTCGTGTCGCAACGGCCCCTGATCGTGCGGGCCAGCCTGCGCGACAACCTGTTCCTGCCTAACGATTTCTGGCGTGCTGGGGATGCCGACGGGCGCGTCCGGGACCTGCTGGAGATGCTGGGGCTTGCCGACCGGTTCCGCCACGCGGGCGGGCTGGACACCGTGCTGGGCGAAAGCGGCCTGACCCTGTCGGGTGGCGAACGGCAGCGGATCTGCCTCGCCCGCGCCCTTCTGAGACCGTTCGATATCCTGATCCTGGACGAAGCCCTGTCCGAGGTCGACCCACCCGGCGTGGCGCGGATCATCGCCCATATCGACAGGGTTTTCCCCGACCGGACCCGGATCATCACCACCCATGCGACGAAAGAGGCATATGGGCCGTTCGACCGCGTTCTGGACTTGAACGGGGCATCGGCATGATGGTCGTGGCGCTGATCGACGGCCCCCTGCCCGTTGTGATGCCAGCCTGCCGGCACCGCCACCTGCATTGCCAGCCGCACCCGGACGCAGACCGCAGCCCCGCCGCCCGGCACGCGGGCCAGATGGCGGCCGCGATCATGCGGAACGCGCCCGGGGTCGCGTTCGACAGCCATGTGGTGTTTCCCGGCCACTTGAACACCTTTGTCGTCGCGGTCTGCGAAGCCCTCGAACGCGCTGCACGATCGGATGCGCGGATCGTGCAGTGTTCGTTCGGGATCGCGCGGAACCCGCCCGAACTGGTCCGTGCGGTGGCAGCGGTCCGCGCGGCGGGCAAATGGCTGGTGGCCTCGGCCCCGGCGCGGGGGGCGCCGGTCTATCCGGCGGGCTGCGACGGCGTCGTCGCGGTTCAGGGCGATGCCCGGTGCGGACCGGCGCAATGGTCCCGGCTCGACCTGCCCCACGCGCGGTTCGGCGCCTGCCCGACCGGCCCCGATCCGGCGATCCGCGGGGCCAGCATCGCCGCTGCGCATTTCACCGGCCTGCTGGCGCGCGAACATGACGCGGGCCGTGCGGACCTGATGCCGCAGACCGCGCCCTTTCAGGGCCGCGAACGCATCCCGGCATCCTAGGCCGGCAGGCGGCACCGGCCATGAAATACCCGCCGACGATCTGCAATCGACCGGGCGTGACCACCGCGCCACGCCGACGAATGACGCGGGCAGAGACCTTCACCGGCCCGCTCGCGCCTACGGGCCGCACCCACCGGCCTTCCCCTAGGTCAAAAGGTCCGCTAGGCATCACCTCGGCGCCATGCCATGTTGACCCGTAAAGAGACCTTTCATCCCCCCGGCCCTGCCCAAGGAGACATTTTCGATGACATCCGGAAACCACCCCACGACCGCGCCTGAAAACGGGCTTTCTCATGTCCGGGGGGCGCTCGAACCCGCGCTTGCGACTGTTACGATCCCGCATCTTCTGGACGATACGGTCGCCCGTTTCGGGGACCGGGACGCGGTGGTTTTTTCCGACGCCGGCCTGCGGCTGAGCTATCGCGCGTTCAGCCGCGAGGTCGACAGGCTGGCCGCCGGCCTGCGTGCGCTGGGCCTGGAAAAGGGAGATCGCGTCGGCATCTGGTCGCCCAACCGGTTCGAATGGGTGCTGACCCAGTTCGCGACCGCCCGGATCGGGCTGGTTCTGGTCAATATCAACCCCGCCTACCGCCTGGCCGAGCTGGAGTATGCCCTGAACAAGGTCGGCTGCACGGCGCTGATCGCCGCTCGGGCCTTCAAGAGCTCGGACTATCTGGGCATGATCCAGACCCTCGCGCCTGAACTGGCGCAAACGAAAGGTGCGCCGCTGCGCGCCGCCAAGCTGCCGGATCTGCGCCATATCATCGTGATGGACCCCGAGCCCGGCCCGGGCATCCTGTCCTTCGACGCGCTGCGCGACATGGGCAGCGCCGATGATATCGCCGCGCTCGACCCGATCACCGCCGGGCTGAAACCCGACGATCCGATCAATATCCAGTTCACCTCGGGCACCACCGGCATGCCCAAGGGGGCGACGCTGTCGCATTTCAACATCGTCAACAATGCCCGTTTCGTCACCGACAGGATCGACCTGACCGAAGCCGACCGGCTGATCATTCCGGTGCCGCTCTATCATTGTTTCGGCATGGTCATGGGGGTGCTGGGCTGCGTCAGCAAGGGCGCGACGATGATCTTTCCGGGCGAAGCCTTCGACCCCGCGCAGACGCTTGATGTGATCGAGGCCGAACGCGCCACGGCGCTTTACGGCGTGCCGACCATGTTCGTCGCCATGCTGCAGGAACTGGACACCCGCAAACGCGACCTGTCCAGCCTGCGCACCGGCATCATGGCCGGCGCCCCCTGCCCGATCGACGTGATGCACCGGGTGCATGACGACATGCACATGGACGAGGTCACGATCTGCTATGGCATGACCGAAACCTCGCCGGTGTCGTTCCAGAGCTTTACCGACGATCCCACCGACAAGCGCTGCGAGACCGTGGGACGCATCCACCCGCATCTCGAGGTCAAGATCGTCGATCCCAACGGCGAAACCGTGCCGGTCGGGGAAAAGGGCGAGCTGTGCACCAAGGGCTATTCGGTGATGATCGGATACTGGGACGACAAGTCGGCGACCGCGTCCAGCATCCGCGACGGCTGGATGCATACCGGTGACCTCGCCACGCTCGATGCGGACGGGTTCTGTGCCATCGTCGGGCGCGTCAAGGACATGATCATCCGCGGCGGCGAAAACATCTATCCGCGCGAGATCGAGGAATTCCTGTTCCGGCACCCGAAGATCAGCGAGGTCCAGGTCTTCGGCATCCCCGACCAGAAATTCGGCGAAGAAATCTGTGCCTGGGCGGTGGCCAGGCCGGGGGTCGAGCTTGATGGCGAGGAATTGCGGGATTACTGCAAGGGGCAGATCGCGCATTTCAAGATCCCCCGCCATGTCCGCATCGTGCCGGAACTGCCGATGACCGTCACCGGCAAGCCGCAGAAATTCATCATGCGGGACCTGATGGTCGAGATCCTGCAAAAGGAACAGGCCGGCGCGTCGGCCTGAACAGGATGCCGTGATGCAGGGGATCGTCGCAGCCGTTCCCACCCCGGTGGACGAGGACCTGTCGCCGATGCGACAGCCGTTTCTCGATCATTGCCGCTGGGCGCTGGCCAATGGCTGCGACGGGCTGAACATTCTCGGCTCGACCGGCGAGGCGAACAGCTTCGATGCCGCCACGCGCCGCGCGGTGATGGGCTGGGCGGCGGACGCGCTGGATGTCAGCCGCCTGATGATCGGAACCGGCACGCCGGCGCTGGCGGACACGATCCGCCTGACCCTGCATGCCGACGATCTGGGCTATCCGGTCGCGCTGGTCCTGCCGCCCTATTACTACAAACCCGGCACTGATGACGGCCTGTTCCGCTGGTTCGAGGCCCTGGACAGCGCGTTGACGGGGCGCCGGATCCGGATCTTTTTCTACAATTTCCCGCAGATGACCGGGATCGGCCTGCCGCCCGGCCTGATCGCACGGCTGCACCGCGCCCACCCGCAACGGTTCACCGGGATCAAGGATTCCTCGGGCGATCTGGCCTGGTGCCGAGACCTGGCCCGCCGCCTGCCGGGCTTCGCGGTGTTCCCGAGTTCCGAAACCTCGCTGGAGGAGGCCGCGCGATCGGGGTTCGCGGGCGTCATCTCGGCAACCGTCAACCTGTCTGCCCCGCTATGCGGACGGGTCTGGGCAGATCGCGCGCGGCCCGATCCCGCACTGCTGGACCGGATCGGGACGATCAGAACCGCGATCAGCCGCCATCCCCTCGTCCCGGCGGTGAAATACCTGGTGGGCAGGCAGTTGGGTCAGCCCGCGCAATGGACCAATGTGGTGCCGCCCTTCACCTCGCTGGCCGACGGGGCGCGCAGAGATCTGGACCACCTGTTCGCCAGCAGGATCGCCGCCGCGGCCGACTGACCCGCGCCGCGGTTTCGGTTCAGCGGGTCTGACCCCCGGTCAGGCGGCCAGCCCCTGGCTGCCCATGTCGAGAAACTTCTGCCGGCGATCCTTGACCAATGTCTCGGCGCTCATGCCGTCGAGATCCTTGAGCATCCTCGCCAGCGCCTTGCCGACCGCCGCGATGGTCGCGCCCGTGTCGCGATGCGCACCGCCCTTGGGTTCGGGGATCACCCGGTCGACCACCCCCAGCTTCTGCAGATCCTGCGCGGTCAGGCGCAGCGCCTCGGCGGCTTCTCGCATCTTCTCGGAATCCTTCCACAGGATCGACGCGCAGCCCTCGGGCGAGATCACCGAATAGACCGAATGTTCCAGCATCGCCAGACGGTTCGCGGTGGCAAAGGCGACCGCCCCGCCCGAGCCGCCTTCGCCGATGATCACCGACACCAGCGGCACGCCGATCTTCAGGCACATCTCGGTCGACCGCGCGATCGCCTCGGACTGGCCGCGTTCCTCGGCCCCCTTGCCGGGATAGGCGCCGGTGGTGTCGATCAGCGTGACCACCGGCAGGCCGAACCGGCCCGCCATGTCCATCAGGCGCACCGCCTTGCGATAGCCTTCGGGCCGGGCCATGCCGAAATTATGCGCCAGCCGCGACTTGGTATCGCTGCCCTTTTCATGGCCGATCACCATCACCGGGCAATCCTGGAACCGGGCCAGCCCGCCGGTCACGGCGAGATCGTCGGCAAACGCCCGGTCCCCGGCAAGCGGCGTGAAATCGGTGAACAGCGCCTCGACGTAATCCTTGCAATGCGGCCGCTCCGGGTGCCGCGCCACCTGGCATTTCCGCCACGGCGACAGGTTGCGATAGAGATCGCCCAGCAGCGCCGCGGCCTTTGCATCAAGCGCGGCGGCCTCGTCCGAGACATCCATCTCGGTATTGGCGCGGGCCTTGGCGCGCAGTTCCTCGGCCATGCCTTCGATTTCGGCCAGCGGTTTTTCGAAATCCAGATACTGGGTCATGCAGCCTCGCGTGAGCGGATCATGTCCGGCTATATGAACGCAGCCGGGGCGGGATGCAACAAAGCAAGATTTGTGACCGGCAACCCGCTATGCCTGCGGACAAAGGAGAAGGAAGTGTCGCGCACCGACTACGAAACCCGCGTCCGCCGCGTGATCCAGTACATATATGACCATCCCGACGGCGATCTGTCGCTGGACCAGCTGGCCGATGTTGCGGCGATGTCGCGCTTTCACTGGCACCGGGTGTTCCGCGCCATGACCGGTGAAACCTGCGCCCGCGCCGTGCGCCGCATCCGCGCCCATCGCGCGGCCTGCTGGCTGGTGCAGACCGACTGGCCGGTCGAGATCGTCGCCGCCCGTGCGGGTTATGACAACCCGCAGAGCTTTGCCCGCCTGTTCCGCCGTTTCTACGGCCAGGGCCCCGGTGAATTCCGTGCCGCCGGCGTGGCGCACGCCCTGCCCACCGAACTGACCAGAGGAGACCTCGTAATGCACCCCACCGAAATCAGGGACCTGCCCGCCCGGCGGCTTGCCGCGCTGACCCATACCGGCCCCTTTCCCGAGATCGGCCGCGCCTTCCAGGAGGTCAGCGCCGTGTTCACCGCCCGCAATCTCTGGCCCCATGCACGCGGCATGGCGGCGGTCTATTACAGCGATCCGGGCGAAACGCCCGAATCGGAGCTGCACAGCGAGGCCGGCGTAATCGTGGCGGAGACTCTGGACATGCCTGCGGATCTGCACGCCGTGGACCTGCCCGCCGGCCCCCATGCGGTGATGACGGTCAAGGGCGACTATTCCGGCCTCGCCGCCGCATGGGAGGCGATGTATAGCGGGTTCCTGCCCGATTGCGGTCGCGACCCCGCCAACCGCGCCCCGTTCGAGGTCTATCTCAACGATCCCTCGCAGACCGCGCCCGAGGACCTGCTGACCGAGATCTGCGTGCCGCTGGCGTGACCCCGCCTCCTGTCAGCCCGGCCACAGCACCGGGTAGAGCGAGGCCACCAGCAGCGCCGCCATGGCGCGGTTGAACAGGACCAGCCGCGCCGGGGCGGTCAGGAACCGCGCCATCTGCTGGCCCAGCACCGTCCAGGACCCGACCGAGGGCAGGTTGATCGCGCCAAAGACCAGCCCCACCACCGCGATGGCGGCCAGGCTGCGGTCGGGCGTATAGACGGTGACGGCGGTCAGCGCCATCGCCCAGGCCTTGGGATTGACCCACTGAAAGGCGGCCGCCTGCAGGAATGTCATCGGCCGCCCGCCCCCGGCGCCGGGCCGAGTGGGCGCGGCATTGGCGATCTTCCACGCCAGCCACAGCAGGTATCCCACGCTGACCGCCTTGAGCGCGGTATGGCTGCCCGGCACGGTCTCGAACAGGCCGGCCAGACCGGCGCCGACCAGCCACAGCATGACCACGAACCCCAGCGCCACGCCCAGCATATGCGGCAGCGTCCGGCGGAACCCGAAATTGGCCCCCGAGGCCATCAGCATCAGGTTGTTCGGTCCCGGCGTGACGGAGGAAACAAAGGCAAACAGGGCCAGGGCGGTGATCAGGTCGGTTGTCATGGCGCAATAATTGCGCAACATTACCGGCATGAGATTGCCTTTTTCAGCCATTCCGGGCTATTGCAGCAATCCATGACACGTTCTGACAAAATGAATGACCGAATATTGCAGGAGCTTTCCGCCGACGGCCGGATCAGCAACCTGGAGCTGGCCGGTCGAGTCGGCCTGTCGCCCTCGGCCTGCCTGCGCCGGGTCCAGGATCTCGAACGCAGAGGCGTGATCACCGGATACCGTGCGGTGCTGGACCCCGCTGCCCGCGGTGTCGGCTTCGTGGCCTATGTCGGCGTCGGGCTGGGCGAACACACCAAGGCCGCGCAGGAGGCGTTCGAACGCAGCGTCGCCCGCGCCCCCGAGGTGGCGGAATGCCACAACATCACCGGGACCATCGAATACCTGTTGCGGGTCGAATGCGCCGACCTGCCCGCCTACAAGACCTTTCACACCGAGGTTCTGGGCACCTCACCCCATGTGACCGCGCTGACCACCTATGTGGTGATGGGATCGCCCAAGGATCTGCGCGGCCCCTGACCCGGGTTCCGGGCCTGCCGCGACATGGACGGGAACGCGCCCCGATGCGCGACAGGGGCTTGCCGCGCCAGCGCAGATGCGCAGGATGGGACGGACCGCGCCGGCCGACCCCGGGCAGAGCCTCCGGGGAACGGGCTGGCGCATCCACTGGAACCGATCCGAGGATTTCCCAATGCCGAACCCCTGCATCATCTGTGTCGCCATCACCGGGTCGGTTCCCACCAAGGCGGACAATCCCGCGGTTCCGATCACGGTGGCCGAACAGGTCGAAAGCACGCAGGCGGCCTTCGAGGCCGGGGCCTCGATCTGCCACGCCCATGTGCGCAACGAAGATGGCACCCCGAGCTCCGACCCCGAGAGATTCGCACGGCTGAAGGAGGGGCTCGAGACCCATTGCCCCGGCATGATCATCCAGTTCTCGACCGGCGGTCGGTCCGGGGCCGGGACCGAACGCGGCGGCATGCTGTCGCTGCGCCCGGACATGGCGAGCCTGTCGGTGGGCTCCAACAACTTTCCCACCCGCGTCTATGAGAACCCGCCCGAGCTCGTCGACTGGCTCGCCGGCGAAATGCTGACCCACGACATCAAGCCCGAGGTGGAAGCCTTTGACCTGTCTCATATATTCCAGGCCGTGAAACTCCATCGCGAGGGCCGCATCGCCGACGCGCCCTATATCCAGTTCGTGATGGGCGTGAAGAACGCGATGCCGGTGGATCGCGAGGTGTTCGATTTCTACGTCCGCACCGTCGATCGCCTGCTGCCCGGCGCGCCGTGGTGCGCCGCCGGCGTTGGGGCGGGGCAGATCCGGGTCAATGACTGGTCGATTGCCGCAGGCGGGCATGCCCGCACCGGGCTGGAGGACAACATCCGGCTGGATCGCAGCACGCTCGCGCCCTCGAACGCCGCGCTGGTGCGGCGGACGGCCGAGCTATGCGCGAAACATGGCCGCCCCGTGGCCACGCCCTCGCAGGCGCGGTCAATTCTCGGGCTTCGTCCCGGACCGGGCTGATTTGCCGGCGGCCCCGCGCAGGCCGCCGATCAGCGAGGCCAGCAGGAACAACAGCGCCGCGGTGCAGACGATGCTGGGGCCCGTGGGCGCGTCCAGCCTGAAGGCCGCCCAGATGCCACCCAGCGCCGAGGCGGCCCCGATCAGCGCCGCCCCGGCCGCCATCGCCTCGGGTGTGCGCACCAGCGGTCGGGCGGCGGCGGCGGGGATCACCAGCAGCGCCGCCACCAGCAACACGCCGACCACCTTGATCGCCACTGCCACCACCGCGGCCAGCGCGATCGTCAGCCCGGCCTGTTCGCGGCGCGGATCGATACCGCTGGCCCAGGCCAGGTCGGGGTTCAGCGTCGCCGCCAGCAACGCCTGCCAGCGCCACGCGGTCAGACCGATGACCAGCGCCGCGCCGGTCCAGATCACGGCCAGGTCCGACCGGCCCACGGCCAATATGTCTCCGAAGAGGAACCCCATCAGGTCGAGCCGCGCATCGGTGAACAGCGCCGCCGCCATCAGACCGGCGGCCAGCGCGGCATGGGCCAGCACCCCGAGCGCGGTATCCATCGCAAAGCCGCGCCCCGACAGCAGTGTCACCGCCGCCGCCATCAGCAGCGACGCCGCCAGCACGGCGGGCAGCAGCGGCAGGTCCAGCGCCAGCGCCAGCGCCACGCCGAGGATCGCCGCATGGGCGGTCGCCTCGCCGAAATAGGCCATGCGCCGCCAGACCACGAAACAGCCCAGCGGCGCGGCGGCCAGCGCCACGCCCAGCCCCGCCAGCGCCGCCCGGATCGCGAAATCGTCCAGCATCAGTGATGTTGCCCCTCTTCTGCCCCTGCGCAGTCATCGTCGTGGGAATGGCTGTGTTCGTGGCGGTAGAGCGCCAGCGCCCCGCCGGTTCCCGACCCGAACAGCGCCCGGTATTCGGGCGCGTCGGCGACGATCTCGGGCGTGCCCTGGCAACAGATATGCCCGTTCACGCACAGCACCCGATCCGAGGCCGCCATCACCACATGCAGATCGTGGCTGATCATCAGCACCGCGCATTCGGTTCCGCGCCGGACCTCCTCGATGCGGCGATAGAAAGCGGCGGCGCCGGGCTGGTCCAACCCCTGGGTCGGTTCGTCGAGCAGCAGCAGCTGCGGGTCTTCCAGCAGGGCGCGGGCCAGCAGGACGCGCTGCAACTGCCCCCCCGACAGGTCCGCCATCTGGCGGTCGCCGACCTCGGGCGCGCCGGCCAGCGCCAGCGCATCGGCGGCACGGGCCGCACCGACGCGGCGCGGCAGGTTCAGGAACCGGTTCACGGTCATCGGCAGGGCGGGATCGAGGGCCAGTTTCTGCGGCACATAGCCGATCCGCAGGCCGGGCATCCGTTCGACCCGTCCCGAGCTTGGCCTGATGGCCCCGATCAGCATGCGCAGAAAGGTGGATTTACCCGAACCGTTCGGCCCGACGATGGTCACGATCTCGCCGGGTTCGATGCTGAAATCCATCCCCCGCAGGATCGCCCTTCCGTCCAGATCGAGGCCCAGCCCGACGGTTTCGATCAGCGCCTGCGTCATGGCGCGGCAGCCTCGGTCCGGGCACAGGCCGGGCACAACCCCTCGGCCTCGACCACCACCCGTTCCAGCGAAAAACCGGTCGCGCGCGCCGCCTCGCCCAGACGGCCCTGTTCCAGCCCGGTTTCCGCCTCGGCCACCGCGCGGCAGGCCCGGCAGATCAGGAAGGCCGGGACGTGATCGCGCCCGAGGCAACTGCAGGCGGCATAGGCGTTCAGCCGCTCGATCCGATGCGCCAGCCCGTTGCTGACGAGGAACTCCAGCGCCCGGTAGACGGTCGGCGGCTGCGATCCCAGCCCCTCGGCCGCGAACTGGTCGAGAATGTCATAGGCCCCCAGCGCCCGGTGTTCGGCCAGCAGGATCTCGAGCGCGCGCCGGCGCGCAGGCGTGAATTTCACCCCACGCTCGGTGCAGCGCCGTTCGGCCATGCGCAGGGCATCCGATATGCAGTGGCTGTGGTCATGCGGGGCAAAGGCGGGCTGGGAGCTCTGGGTCATCGGCCTGTTCGGGTTGATATGTTATAACATCCATACTATCGGTTCCGGCCCGACACCAGCCCGAATCAGAGGTCCGAACGTGCAATTCCATCGTCTGCTGTCCGTGTTTTCCTGCGTGGCTCTCTCGCTTGTCCCGGCCTGGGCCGGCCCGCCGCGCATCATGACCGATATCGCGCCCGTCCAGTCTCTGGTGGCGCAGGTGACCGGCACGTTGGGCGCGCCGGATGTGCTGCTGGGCCCCGGCGCATCGCCGCATGGGTTCGCGCTGCGCCCCTCGCAGGCCCGCGCGTTGCAGCAGGCGGATATCGTCATCTGGATCGGGCCCGAGCTGACGCCATGGCTGACCGATCCGCTGGCCACCCTGTCACCATCGGCCCAGCGTCTGGCCCTGTTGCAGGCCCCCGGCACCCGGCAGCTGACCTTTGACGACGATCACGCGCACGCCCATGATGACGACGATCACGGGCACGATCACGCACAGGCCCATGGCGACACCGACCCCCATGCCTGGCTCGATCCGGGCAACGGCATCGCCTGGCTCGCCGCGATCGCCGAGGCGCTGGCCGAAGCCGATCCCGGCAACGCGGCGCTCTACCGGGAAAACGCCGCGCGCGCGGCGCACGATCTCGCGGCGCTGGACCAGAGGCTCGCGGACCAGCTCGCCGCCGTTCATGACCGGCCCTTCGTCACCGCCCATGACGGGTATGGCTATTTCGAAACGCGCTATGACCTGACCAACGCAGGGGCGGTGCGGTCGGGCGATGCCACCGATCCCGGGCCCGCAAGCGTGGCCGACCTGCGCGCGACCCTGCGCGACCACGGCGTGCGCTGCGCGTTCGGCGAACCGCAGAACAGCAACCGCCTGCTGACGATGCTGGCCGGGGACGCGGATGTCACGGTGGCCCTGCTCGACCCGCTGGGCTCCGGCCTCGAACCGGGCCCGGCGCTTTATGCCCGCCTGCTGGAAAACCTGGCCGAAACCGTGGCCGCCTGCCTCGGCGCCGGCGGCTGACCGGCCGCAGATGGCAAGTGTTCAGCCCTTGAAGCCCCCGGATGCCGACACTAAGACTTACGAAACGTATCGTCGGGTATGGTCCCGGCGGAAACCAGAGCAGGCAGCCCATCATGTTTGATCCCGTCGATACCTATGCCAACACCCTCGTGCCGATGGTGGTGGAACAGACCAGTCGCGGCGAACGCGCCTATGACATCTTTTCGCGCCTGCTCAAGGAACGGATCATCTTCATCAACGGTCCGATCCATGACGGCATGAGCCATCTCGTCGTCGCCCAGCTGCTGCATCTCGAGGCCGAGAACCCGAACAAGGAAATCTCGATCTACATCAACAGCCCCGGCGGCGTGGTGACCAGCGGGCTGTCGATCTATGACACGATGCAATATATCAAGCCGAAATGCTCGACGCTGGTGATCGGCCAGGCGGCGTCGATGGGCTCGGTTCTGCTGGTGGGCGGCGAGCCGGGAATGCGGTTCTCGCTGCCCAACAGCCGGATCATGGTGCACCAGCCCTCGGGCGGCTACCAGGGCCAGGCCAGCGACATCATGATCCACGCGGCCGAGACGCAGAAGCTCAAGGACCGGCTCTATGACATCTATGTCAGACATACCGGCCAGTCCAAGAAAACGGTCGAAAAGGCGCTCGACCGCGACAATTTCATGTCGCCCGAAGAGGCCAGGGAATGGGGCCATATCGACGAAATCGTCGAGAACCGCGCCAAGGGCGGCGATGACGACGCATGATGCAGGCGGCCTCTGCCGTGCCGCACCCCCCTGCGGCAAGTCGGGTATTTTGACATTGTGGCGCCTGTCACGCTGCCCTAAGCTGTGCGGTGGGCGGGCGCATGTTTCCCGGACGTACCGGGGCGGCAACCGAAGCGGGAAAGGTTGAGCATGGCGACGAATTCTAACGGCGACAGCAAGAACACGCTTTATTGCAGCTTCTGCGGCAAGAGCCAGCACGAGGTTCGCAAGCTGATCGCCGGCCCCACGGTGTTCATCTGCGACGAATGCGTCGAACTGTGCATGGACATCATCCGCGAGGAAACCAAGGCCAGCGGGCTGAAATCCACCGATGGCGTGCCCACGCCCAAGGATATCTGCCAGGTGCTCGACGATTATGTGATCGGCCAGGCCACGGCCAAGCGGGTGCTGTCGGTGGCGGTTCACAACCATTACAAGCGGCTCGACCACGCGCAGAAGACCAGCAGCGACATCGAACTGGCGAAATCCAACATCCTGCTGATCGGCCCCACGGGCTGCGGCAAGACGCTCTTGGCGCAGACGCTGGCGCGGATCCTGGATGTCCCCTTCACCATGGCCGACGCCACCACGCTGACCGAGGCCGGCTATGTGGGCGAGGATGTCGAGAACATCATTCTCAAGCTGCTGCAGGCCAGCGAATACAACGTCGAACGCGCGCAGCGCGGGATCGTCTATATCGACGAGGTCGACAAGATCACCCGCAAGTCCGAAAACCCGTCGATCACCCGCGACGTATCCGGCGAAGGGGTGCAGCAGGCGCTGCTGAAGCTGATGGAAGGCACGGTTGCCAGCGTGCCGCCGCAGGGCGGACGCAAGCATCCGCAGCAGGAATTCCTGCAGGTCGACACCACCAACATCCTGTTCATCTGCGGCGGGGCATTCGCCGGGCTCGACAAGATCATCGCCCAGCGTGGCAAGGGCTCGGCGATGGGCTTTGGCGCGGATGTGCGCGACAATGACGAACGCGGCGTGGGCGAGATCTTCAAGGATCTCGAACCCGAGGACCTGCTGAAATTCGGCCTGATTCCCGAATTCGTCGGCCGCCTGCCGGTTCTGGCCACGCTCGAGGATCTCGACGAGGAGGCCCTGGTCACCATCCTGACCCAGCCCAAGAACGCGCTGGTCAAGCAGTATCAGCGCCTGTTCGAACTGGAGGACACCGAACTGTCCTTCACCAATGACGCGCTGAAGGCGATCGCCAAGCGTGCAATCGAACGCAAGACCGGCGCGCGGGGCCTGCGGTCGATCCTCGAGGATATCCTGCTCGACACGATGTTCGAACTTCCGGGACTCGACAGCGTCACCAAGGTTGTCGTGAACGAAGAGGCGGTGACCTCTGACGCGGCGCCGCTGATGATCCACGCCGACGCCGAACGCGAACCCGCCACGGCGGGCTGATCGCGATGCCGGTCCGGCACATCTCGACCGGATCGCCCTTCGAGACGCGGATCGGGTATTCCCGCGCGGTCGTGGCCGATGGCTGGGTCTTTGTCGCAGGCACCACCGGATATGACTACGCCTCCATGACCATGCCCGAGACGGTCGAGGACCAGTGCCGCAACGCGCTGGCCACGATCGCCGGGGCGCTGTCCGAAGCCGGGGCCGCGCTGGATGACGTCGTGCGCGTGCGCTACATCCTTCCCAATGCCGCGCTCTGGCCCGCCTGCTGGCCGCTGGTCTCCGAAGCCTTTGCGCGGGCGCGCCCAGCGGCGACGATGATGGTCGCGGGGCTGCAGGAACCCGAGATGAAGATCGAGATCGAAGTCACCGCGCGCCTGCCCGGGGCCTAGCGCCCCCTGCCCGCGCCGCCGCAGTCAGGCTCAGCCCCTCCGTTTTCGCCTGTCGCCCGGATGTCCATCCGCGCGGCGATTGCCGACATCCCCGCGCCGCGCCCCGATATGTTACATCCGCGGGCGCACAATCCCATACCTGTAACTTTTTTCTTGAGCAAATCTGCATTCACAGCTAAATCGACCATGCGGTCGGTTTTGTGAGGAGGATCCGATGCCAGCAACCACCCCGACGGGCGTTCAAAGCGCGGCAGCGCCGATCCGGCAGAAAATTCTGGCGCGACGGTGCGACCGTGGCGACAATGCGGTCAGGCCGGGGGTGGCAGAAGCACGGCGACCGGAGCGCCGGACCGCCCGCCGCCCCGCGGCATGACACCGATCCCCGCTGGCGTCTAACTGGGAAGGAACGCGCAGATGTATGCACAGATGGTCAAGTCCGGCGCCGCCGATGACAGCCCCGAGGCCCGGGCCTTCCAGGCCCGGATCGACGCCGGCGAAAAGATCGAACCCAAGGACTGGATGCCCGAGGGCTATCGCAAGACGCTGATCCGCCAGATCGGCCAGCACGCCCATTCCGAAATCGTCGGGCAACTGCCCGAGGGCAACTGGATCACCCGCGCGCCGACGCTCGAGCGCAAGGCGATCCTGCTGGCCAAGGTGCAGGACGAGGCCGGGCACGGGCTCTACCTCTATTGCGCCGCCGAAACGCTGGGCGTCAGCCGCGACGACCTGACCCGCGACCTGCTGTCGGGCAAGATGAAATACAGTTCGATCTTCAACTATCCCACCCTGACATGGGCCGACATGGGTGCAGTCGGCTGGCTGGTCGACGGGGCCGCGATCATGAACCAGGTGCCGCTGCAGCGCACCTCCTACGGCCCCTATTCCCGCGCGATGATCCGCATCTGCAAGGAGGAATCGTTCCACCAGCGGCAGGGCTACGACATCATGATGAAGATGGCCGGCGGCACCGCGGAACAGAAACGGATGGCGCAGGATGCGCTGGACCGGTTCTGGTATCCGTCGCTGATGATGTTCGGCCCCTCGGACAAGGATTCGGTCCATTCCGCCCAGTCGATGGCGTGGAAGATCAAGATGAACACCAATGACGAGCTGCGGCAGAAATTCGTCGATCAGACCGTGCCGCAGGCCGAGTATCTGGGCCTGACCGTGCCGGACCCGGACCTGACATGGAACGAGGACAAGGGCGGATATGATTTTTCCGAACCGGACTGGTCCGAATTCTTCGAGGTGATCAAGGGCAACGGCCCCTGCAACACCGAACGCCTGGCCGCCCGCAACGCGGCATGGGACGACGGCAAATGGGTGCGCGACGGGCTTCTGGCCCATGCGCAGAAACGTGCAGCACGAAAGGTGGCAGCAGAATGAGCTCGGTCGGAAACGCATATCCCGTCACCGAAGGCGACGCCCCGAAACGTCATGAATGGCCGCTGTGGGAAATCTTCATCCGCGGCCAGCACGGCATGAGCCACCGCCATGTGGGGTCGCTGCACGCACCCGACGCGGAAATGGCAATCAAGAATGCCCGCGATGTCTATACCCGCCGCAACGAAGGCGTGTCGATCTGGGTGGTCGAAGCGCGCCATATCTCGGCGTCGTCGCCGTCGGACAAGGGGCCGTTCTACGAGCCTTCGGAATCCAAGGTCTATCGCCACCCGACCTTTTTCGACATTCCCGACGAAGTGGGGGCGATGTGATGGACGCGAATGCGGCCCTGTTCCAGTTCCTGCTGCGGATGGGGGACAACACGCTCGTGCTGGGTCATCGGGTCAGCGAATGGTGCGGCCATGCCCCGGTGCTCGAAGAGGATATCGCGCTCGCCAATACCGCGCTGGACCTGATCGGGCAGACGCAGATGTGGCTCGGGCTGGCCGGCGAGATCGAGGGCAAGGGCCGCACGGCGGACGATCTGGCAATGCTGCGCGACGCCTGGGATTTCCGGAACCTCCTGCTGGCCGAACAGCCCAACGGCGATTTCGGCCAGACCATGATGCGCCAGTTCCTGTTCGATGCCTGGCATCGGATCATGCTGGAACGGCTGGCCGACTCCGGCGATGGCCGCGTGGCCGGGATTGCCGCCAAGGCGCTGAAAGAGGCGCGCTATCACGTCGAACGGTCGGCGGACACGGTCATCGGCCTGGGCGACGGCACCGAGGAAAGCCATGCCCGGATGCAGGCGGCGCTGGATCTGCTCTGGCCCTATGTCGGCGAAATGTTCGCCCCCGACAACGTGGATGCGGCGATGACGCAGACGGGCATCGCCCCCGATCCGGCGGATCTGCGCCCGGATTACGACGCCCATGTGCTCAAGGTGCTGGGCGAGGCCACGTTGCAGGTTCCCGAAGGAACCTTTGCCCATGGCGGCGGCAAGGCCGGGTTTCGCCATTCCGAGCATCTGGGCCATCTGCTGACGCAGATGCAGTGGCTCCAGCGCGCCTATCCCGGCGCAACCTGGTAGGATGAAACCGGCGGTCGAAGACATCTGGGGCTGGCTCGACCAGGTGCCCGACCCCGAGATCCCGGTGATCTCGGTGGTCGACCTGGGGATCGTCCGCGACGTCGCCTGGGATGGCGACACGCTCGAGGTCGCGGTCACGCCCACCTATTCCGGCTGCCCGGCGACCCGCGTCATCTCGATGGATATCGAAACCGCGCTGCGTGACCACGGCATCGACGCGTTGCGGATCAGCACCCGGATCTCGCCGCCCT
The DNA here is from genome assembly GCF_003008555.2 of Pukyongiella litopenaei. NCBI lineage: Bacteria > Pseudomonadati > Pseudomonadota > Alphaproteobacteria > Rhodobacterales > Paracoccaceae > Pukyongiella > Pukyongiella litopenaei. The sequence goes on from NZ_CP027665.1 coordinate 97,035, forward strand.
GGACCACCGACTGGCTCAGCGCCAAGGGGCGCGCGAAGCTCGAGGATTACGGCATCGCGCCACCGCAACCGGCCGGCGGCCCGGAACGCTGCCCGCATTGCGGCGACACCGACGTGGTGCGCGTCAGTCAGTTCGGCTCGACCCCGTGCAAGGCCCATTGGCGCTGCAACGGCTGTCTCGAACCCTTCGACTATTTCAAATGCATCTGAGGAACAGGTCCCATGGCGCGATTTCATGAACTGACGGTGACCGATGTCAGGAAAACCATCCGCGATGCGGTGGTGGTGTCGCTGGCCCCGGAAAACGGCGCGGATTTCGATTTCATCCCCGGCCAGTACCTGACCTTCCGCCGCGATTTCGACGGCACCGAGCTGCGCCGGTCCTATTCGATCTGCGCCGGCCGTGGCGACGGGCTGTTGCAGGTGGGCATCAAGCGGGTCGACGGCGGCGCCTTCTCGACCTGGGCCAACGAGGCTCTCGAACCCGGCATGGTGATCGAGGCGATGGCGCCAATGGGCAGTTTCCACACCCCGATCGACCCGGCAAGGGCCCGCAACTATCTCGGTTTCGCGGGCGGCTCGGGGATCACCCCGGTGCTGTCGATCCTCAGGACCGTGCTTGCCGAGGAACCCCGCAGCACCTTCACGCTGGTCTATGCCAACAAGGGCGTGAACACGATCATGTTCCGCGAGGAACTGGAGGATCTGAAGAACCTGCATATGGGGCGGCTGAACGTCATCCATGTGCTGGAGGCGGACGCGCAGGAAATCGAACTGTTCACAGGCCTCGTCGACCAGTCCAAATGCGCGGCCCTGTTCGACCACTGGATCGACATCGGCAGCATCGACCGGGCGTTCATCTGCGGCCCCGAGCCGATGATGCTGGGCATCGCCGCGGCGCTGCGTGACCACGGGCTGAGCGACGAGCAGATCAAGTTCGAGCTGTTCGCGTCATCCCAGCCGGGACGGATCGCGCGCAAACCGGCTGCTTCGGGCGATGCGGGCACCGCGGCCAGGGCGACGCAGGCGACGATCACCATGGACGGCACCGCGCGCACATTCGAGATGGGCAAGGACGTGACCATTCTCGACGCGGCGCTCGAAAACGCGCTGGACGCGCCCTTTGCCTGCAAGGCCGGGGTCTGTTCGACCTGCAAATGCAGGGTTCTCGAAGGCGAGGTCGAGATGGTCGCCAACCACGCGCTCGAGGATTACGAGGTCGCGCAGGGCTATGTCCTGTCCTGCCAGTCCTATCCCGTCACCGACCGCGTGGTCGTCGACTACGACCAATAGGAGACAGCGCCCATGTCGGAAGAGATGAACATCACCGAATACCTCGCCCGCGGCGGCCGCCTGACCAACCCGGCCAACGTGCCACCCCGCTACCGGGCCGAACTGATGAAGATCATGGCCACATTCGTCGACAGCGAACTGGCCGGCGCGGCCGGGTTTGCCGACGTGATCAACGCCGGGCCGGGCATCAAGGAACGGATCGCGGCGGCGCGTATCGTGCTGGAGAAGACCGACAACGCCGACAGGGTGTTGCGGATCATGGGCGAATTCGGCGCCGATACCGACCGCTATGCGACCCACCATCCCTGGACCGACCGCCTGCCCCGCGACACCGCGCCGGGCAGCACCCGCAGCGCCCATGACATGCGCCTGTCGGTTCTGAACTACCCGCTCGACGGCTGGACCGACGCGGTGGTGATGAACCTGTGCATGGGGCTGGGCGTCTGCGTGCAGCTCGACGAGATGGTCAAATGCTCCTACCAGCCGCTGGCCGATGCGATCCGCACCGTCCTGCCGGTGGAACGGCGCCATGCGGAACTGGCCGAGGAAGGGATCGTCCGGTTGCTGGAAAGCGGCGGGACCGATGCGGTGGCGGAGAGCCTCGCCTATTGGCATCCGCGCGTGTCCGCGATGTTCGGCGACATCAGCGCCGGGCGCATGGCGCAGCTGAGGGACTGGGGGCTGCGCGACCAGCCCGGCCCGAACCTGCGCGCGCTGTGGCAGGAACGTCTGGACCAGGCGCTGGACCGGCTCGGCCTCACCTTTCGTGCAGCCTGACGCCGCCCTCATCCCCTTCCCCGGCCCCGGCCCGGGGTGGACACCCGGGATCGACGGGCTGGTCGATTGCCTGCTGGGCGACCGGCCACCGCGGGTCTGGTCGCTGCTGGTCACCATCTTCGGAGACCTCGCCCGCGACGGCAGCGCCCGGCTCGGGGGTCAGTTGATCAACCGGCTCACCGACCGGATGCGGCTGAAACCCGAGGCGGTCCGCGTCGCCCTGCATCGCCTGCGCAAGGACAGCTGGATCGAAAGCGAGCGCGCCGGTCGGCAGAGCCTCTACCGCCTCACGCCCTCCGGGCGCACCCAGAGCCGCGCCGCGTCCCCGCTGATCTATGCGCGCACCGCACCGGCCGAGCTGGCATGGCTGGTGCTCGCGGACCGGACCGAGATGCCAGAGGGCGCCGCCTCCGGGATCGTGTGGATCCTGCCTCATGCGGGGCTGACCACGTATCCGCCGCGCGATCCCGGCCACCTGCACCTGCCCCTGCCCGCCGACACCCATGTGCCCGGCTGGATCAGGACCCGGGTCTGCGACGAAAACCTGGTGCGGATGGCCCACGAATTCGAGGCGCGGCTGGTCCGGCTCGATGATCTCTGCGGCTCCCGGCCCCGTTTCGGCCCGATCGAAACCGCCATGCTGCGGGTGCTGCTGGTCCATGGCTGGCGCCGGATCGCGCTGAAGGCACCCACCCTGCCCGATCACGTCTTTCCCGAGACCTGGCGCGGCGGCAGTTGCCGCAGCCGGGTCACCGCACTGCTGGACCGCCTGCCCCGCCCGCATCCGGATGACCTGGTCGCCGACATCACGGCCTGATCGCACCGGGTGCGGGCCGCGACCGGCAAATCGCCGCTGACCCACCCCGCAACGCCGCATCGGGCCGGACGCGGATGTTGTGCGACTCAGAAATTCGCCCTACACTCAATTATTGTTTTATTCGCGCATACGTTGCGTTGCCATTTGTTTCCCGCATTCGCCGAAAGGTGGTTATTGCTGTGGCTGGCCGTGAAAAAGTAGTTTCGTCTGTCCCGATCCGCCAGGGGGGACAAAGCTGATGCTCGCTCCGCTGGGACAGGCCATTGACGCGCTTAGCGCCGAGATCAGCGGCCTGCTGACCGCAGCGGGACCGGCACCCACGCCCCAGGTCATCGTTCTGTCCAACACGCCGCGCCTGGCGGGTATCGGCGGGTTCGTCGGCGTGAATACCGACCCGCAGGCGGAACTCTACGCGCGGCGGCTGGATGCCGAGATCGCCATTCGCGTTTTCGGCAACAATTCCGGCGCATTGGCGGATGCCGAGCTTCAGGCCGCCAACGACCTGCTCAGGGCGGACCCGCAGCAGCTGCGCCGCAACGGCATCTTCAAGCTGAAACGGCTGACCGACCGCGAAACGCCGGTTCTGCGCGCCGCCGACGGCATCGGCGCCCCGTTCGGCCGCGATATCATCTGTTCGGTGAGCTTTGAACACAGGCCCGTGCCGCTGGCGTCCGAAGGCGCACTGGACTCGGTGCCGCTGGACATCACGCAGGCCGGGCTGACCGAACGCGGCGGGCGGGTCTATGCCAGCGATTTCCAGGCCGATCCGCTGGGCGATTTCGTGGCGCTGGACCGGTCCGGCGGTTCGGGCAGCGATGGCAACTGGGCCTATGACGCCGCCGCGCAGGAGGTCACGCAGACCGGCACCGCCTCGGGCGGCAACAACGGCATCGCCGGCAACAAGATCGGCACCTACCTGATCCTGTCGCCCACGCTGGCCGGCGATCTCACGAATTTCGTGGTGAATGCCGACATGCGCTGTGGCAGCATCGGCGGCATCGGCTTCGTGTTCCGCTTTGCAGATATCGACAATTTCGGGTTCGTCGTCCTGGAAAGCCCGGCCGACATCCGTGTCATGGGCAAACGCATCGGCGGCAGCGGGTCGCTTCTCGACGCGGGCGGGCAGGATGCAACGCAGGGCTTTGCCCCCGACACCTGGCTGCGGCTGCGGCTGCTGGCCGATGGCGACCGGATCGAACTGGCGGTGAACGAACAGATCGTGCTGTCGGGCCGCGACCCGGCGCTGACCGGGCCGGGATCGGTGGGCCTGTTCTGCCGGCGGGCCGACACGGCTCGGTTCCGTAGCTTCCGGCTTTCGAGACTTTGACTGACTTTTTTCGGCTTTCGGGCCTCTGACCAAAGGAGAAACAGACACATGGCGGAAACCTTTGTAAGTGCCAATCTGATCCTCCCGGGGACCTATATCAGGGTCAATTCCGAGGGGCTCATCGGCGTCCGGGGTATCTCGGCGGGAAATATCGGCATTGTGGGCCAGACCACGGCCGGCGCGGCAGGCACCACGCGCACCCTGTCCACCGCGTCCGAGGCCGAAGAGTTCTTTGGCGCGGCCTCGGTCATCGCCAGCGGCGGTGGCAGGCTGAACCTGACTGCGCAGATCGGCGAATTGTATCGCAACGGCGCGCGCACGGTCTTTGCCCGCGGCGTCACCGACGCCTCGGACCAGACCGCGATGACCGCGGCCTTCAACGAACTGATCAAGGATGACGTGCAGATCCTGGTCGCGCCGCAGATGGACACGGCCGGGGCGCTGGCGGTGATCCCGCCGGTGGTTGAATCGGCCGAGAACAACAACCAGGACCTGATCTGCGTGATCGGCGCGGACGGGGCCGATGCGGCGGCGATCCAGGGCCAGGCCCAGACCAATGACCGCATCATCCTGGCCGCGCCCGGCTATGCGGTGTTCAACCCCGGCGCGCCCGACACGCCGGTGGTGCTGCCGGGCAATTACATCGCCGGTCCAGTCGCGGCGCTGGTCTCGTCGCTGGCGCCTCATGTCAGCCCGACCAACAAGGTTCTGGTCGGCGTGGGCGATCTTGCCCAGCGGTTTTCCTATGCCGAACGCGCGGGGCTGGTGCAGAATCGCATCCTGGCGCTGGAACAGCGCAACGGCACCCGTGTCGTGCGCGGGCTGACCACCGACAATGGCGGGTTCAGCCAGGTCACGACGCGGCGGATCGTCGATTTTGCCAAGGCCGGGACCCGGCAGGTGTCGAACGCCTTTGTCGGACGGCTCAACAACGAACGGGTCCGCGCCGCGCTGCACAGCGCGCTGGACGGGTTCCTGACCACGATGCTGGTGGACGAACAGCTGACCGACTACCGGCTCGAGGTGACCGCGACCCGCCAGGACGAAATCAACGGCCGCGCCATCGTCAACATGCTGCTGCAACCGACGTTCAGCATCGACTTTGTCGCCGTGACCATCACGCTGCAGTAAGAGGACGGATTTCCAATGAATACCGATGTCTATACAGGGGCGGACGGGGCAATCCTGCTGTCGGCGCCGCAGACCACCGAAGGCGAAGCCGCACAAGAGGTGCTGGACGCGCATGAACTGACCGCCGTTGGCCGGGTGCAGGACGTGCGGGTCGAGGTGACCAGCGACGTGCGCGCCTATCACGAGATCGGCCAGCGCTATGCCAGCCAGCTGCGCCCGGGCAATGTCAATGTCCGCGGCACCGTGGGCCGGGCCTATGTGAACGGCGCACTGATCGGGCTGATGCTGGGCCAGGCGCGCGGCGGGCGTCCGGGCGGCAACTGGGTGCAGCCGGCGATGAACATCACGCTGCGCCTGGCCAATCCCTCCAGCGGATCGCTCAACACCCTCACCCTGCATGACGTCAAGCTCGACACCTGGGTCTACAGCCTGCCCGAGGACGAATTCGTGATGGAGAAGGTGGGGTTCCAGGCGCTCTATGTGACCGTCGCGGAGGAATGACGTGATCTCCGCCGAGGACCTGATCGCCGGGGCCGCGACCGAACATGCGGTGGACATCCCCGAGGCGCTGTTGCCGGATGCCGATGACCGCCGCGTGATGCTGCGCCCGCTGACCGTGCGCGACCTGCGCCTGATCGCCCGCGCCGCGCGCGACAATGACGACCTGAGCGGCGCGCTGATGGTGCGGCAGGCGCTGGTCGACCCGGCCCTGTCGCTCGACCAGATCGGGGCGCTGCCCGCCGGGCTGCTGCAATTCCTGCTGTCGGAGGTCAATCGCATCAGCGGCATCACCGCGACCGAAGCCGAGGTGATGGACGCACTGGAGGATCCGCTGGTGCAGGCCTCGCTGCTGCTCTCGCGCGAACTGGGCTGGACCCCCGAAGAGGTCGGCCGCCTGACGCTGGGCGAAACCATGCTGCATGTGGCCGCGCTGCGCGGTCGCGGAGGGTGACCCATGTCCGCGGGACCGACCCCATCCCGTGACGAGGTGCGGCGGGCGCTGGCCCTGATCCGTCGCCTGAAGCAGCCTGCGCGGGATCTGCTGGATCTGCTGGCCGGGGCCGAGGCGTATGTGACCCGCCCCGCGCCGGTCGATGCGCTGGTTGCGCCGCCTGCCCCGCCCGAGCTGCTGATGCGTCTGCTCGGCGGTGGCGGGAACGCCGGGTCTGAGCCGCGCCGCGACCGCCCCGCCCCGCTCCAGCCGCCGCTGCGCAGCCTGTCGCAACCCGCGCCGCTCGCCCCCGCCGGGCGGACCGGCGACCGGCCCGAACCTGTCAGCGATCCGTCGGGGGCGACACCGTCGCGGACCACCCGCAGGACGACGGCCGAAACCGCCTTGCCGACCCCGGCCCGCGATCCGGATGCGGGCAAACCGGCAACGGACACGCGAAAGCCACGCGGCAGCACCCTGACCGGGACGCCCCGCAAACCCATCGGCCTGAAGGATGTGGCCAATATGCGCCGCGCGCAGCGGCGCAACCTCGCCCTGCCCCGGTCCGCTGACGCCGGGCCAGATCACGCCCCGGCGCCGAACGAAACCCGGGCGATACACACTAGCGGGGCCGTGATTGATCCGCCACGGCGACCGGCGGAACCGGCCCCCCATGCGCTGGCCGATCTCGCCCGGCGCCGCGCACGGGCCGGGCTGGCCTTGCCCGTCCCGGCGGCGACACAACCGGTCGAAACCGCCGCCATGTCCCCACCGGCAGCGCCTGTCACAGCGGCGGATGCGCCGCCGCGCTCCCCTGGACAATCTACACCGTCCGGACCTGCCAATCTGCAACACCCCCAAAACCCGGCCACCTCGCCCGAATTCACTGTCAGCGGCAGAACCCGGATATCTGACGGTCCCGACCTGCCCCGCACCGATCCCGCCACGTCTGCACAGCCGGACGCGCTCGGGGCGCATCGGGGCCGCCGCGACACCGAACCACACCTTGGCGATCTCGCCTGGCGCAACGGGGTGGAACCGCGATGACCGTCACGCCGATGCTCGGAGACTGGGAAATCCCCCGCATCTCGATGATGCGCACGCAGGAACGGCGCAAGCTGCACGAACACCGTGTTCCCGGGCGCAGCGGCAGCCTGTTCCAGGACCTTGGCGCCGATCCGGCAGAAATCCGTATCGCCGGCTCGGTGTTCGAAACCGAGGAACGCAACGGGTTTCTCGAAGCGGCTCGCCAGCGCTTTGCCGAGGCCGAGCCGATGACCTTCGTGGCCGACATCATCGAGGCCACCGAGATCCAGTTCGTGCTGATCGAAAGCCTCGTTGTCGAGGAACACGCCGCCCGGCCCGGCGAACTGGCCTATCACATGGTGCTGCGCGAAAGCCCGCCGCCGCCGCCGCCCGACGATCCGTTCGGGGCGCTGGACAGCGACCTGCTGGATCAGGCCGCCGGGTTCGTGGACGGGGTGACGGATGCGCTCGACGCGGTTGCCGCGCTCGGCGACATCCCCGATTTCAGCGATCCGTCATCGCTGGTGGGCGGTGCCGCCGACGAGGCCGGGGCCCTGATCGACGGGCTGGGCAGCGTCGGCCCCGCGATCCAGTCCCTGTTCGGGAGCGGGTGACATGGCCAACCTGCTGCTCCAGCTCGAGATCGGAACCGACGGCGCGTCGTTCAACGCGTCGCTGGGCGGCGAGATCGGAAAACTGGCCGAGATCGCCCGGCTCGCCGCCAACCTGCGGGACAACCCGGACGGGCTTGCGCAGTTCCTCGCGGCGCTGGCGGCGGTGGCCGGCCCCGCGCTCCCCGATGGCGGCGACGTGCAGGCCGGGCTGGGCCGGGCGCGCGCGGCGATCCCGCAGATCACCGGCGGCGCGGCCCCGGACGCACTGGCGGACCTGTCCCGCTTTGCCACCCTTGTCACCGAACAGCTGGTCCCGCTGATGGCGCGCACGCTCAAGGCGGCACGGGCCATCGAGGACATCGCCAAGGCGCAGTTCACCTGCCCCGGCGCCCCGCCCGACCCGCTGATCCCGCCCGGATCCGAACCGCCCCCGCCCTCGGGCGCCTCGCGCGCGACCGTCGCGCTGGACCGGGCGACAGATATCTCGGCCCGGATCGACCAGTTGCCGAGCCCGCTGACACCCGCGACGCTGATCGACTTTCTCGCCTCGGTGACGCTCGATCCGGCGCGGGCCGATTTCCTGCCGATCGCGGTGCCACTGCTCGATGACATGCTGATGCCGGTGCAGACGCTCGGGCGCTGGTCGCTGGCCACGCCGGCCGAAATCGGGACCGAACTGGCCGCGACCCTGACCACCCTGCGCAACCGCCTGCAGGCTGCGACGGCGGGAACCATCGCCGCGCGCACGGCACCCGCGCTCGCCCTGCTGACGCCGCTGCGGGTCACGGACCTGTCGGGATTTGCCGCAGGTTACGACGCCGCCGCCACCGCCATGGCCGAGGCGCTCGAGGCCGGCGACCCGGCAACCGCCGCCACGCAGGCGGCCACGCTCGACGGCCATGTCGCTACATTCGAGGGCATCCGCACCCTGCAGGCCGCGGATTTCACGCCGCTGGTTCCGACCGCGACCGGCCGACAGGCCGGGTTGGCGGGGCTGGCCGCCGATCTGCATGACCGGCTGCTGCATCTGGCCGCCCAGCTCGAGCCCATCGACCCCGGCACGTTCTTTCGCGCCTTCGACATGCCGGCCCCCGCCGATGCCGCCGCCCGCCAGGCGCTGCTGGATCAGCTGACCCCGATCACCGATTTCATGGAGGACCTGGGCGAAAAGCTGGATCTCTCGGCCATCGAGGGCGGCGTCGGCACCGTCGCGGCCGAGGCGCAATCCATCGCCGACGACATCAGCGGCGCGCTGGCGACGGTCGCGCAGGAAACCCGCGCCGCCTTTGCCGAGGTCGAAACCGCGATTGCAGCACTGCCGCTCGACGCGCTGGCCACCGAGATCCGCACCGGCATCACCCAGATCGGCAACAGCATCGAAACCGAGCTTCGGGCGGCATTCGCGCCGCTGCGCGATGCGCTGGCCACGGCGGTGCAGGCGGTGGCCGATGCGATCGGCACGCTCGACCCGCAAACCATCGCCGACGCGGTGACCGATGCGGTGGCCCAGATCACCGCGATCCTGCAGGACCCCGCCATTCTGTCCGCCGCACAGGATATCCGCTCGACACTCGATCAGGCGGCCGAGGCCGCGGGCAACCTGTCCTTCGCGCCGGTCACCGACGAGGTGATCAAGCTGATCGAACAGATGGAGGCCGGGCTGCGCGCGCTCGACGATACCGAGCTGAACGACGCCTTGATCGGGATGCTCGATGCGGCCCTGTCGGTGCTGCCTCCCGACCTGCGCCCGGCAACCCAGCCGCTGATCGACGAGCTGGGCGTGAAGATCGAACAGGGGCCGGTGGACCTGCTGGCGCAGATCCGCGAAAAGCCCCGGGAGGTCGTGAACCGTATCCGCGCCTTCGACCCCGGCACGCTGATCACCCAGCAGCTGGCGCCGCCCTTTGCCGAGGCCCGCGATGCGCTCCAGGGCGTGCGGCCCAGCGCGTTGCTGTCGCCGCTGGATGCCGCGCTGGCCGCCGAAAAGGTCCGGCTGAAACAGATCGCCGCCCCGTCGCGCGCGCTGGCGCCGGTCTCCGATGCCTTCGACGCGTTGCTGACCGAGTTTGACCGGCTGTCGCCCGACACGCTGCTGGCCCCGATCGAGGCGGCAATCGAACAGGCGATACAGGACGTGATCGACGCGGCCCCCATCGACGAGGTGTTCGACCAGATCGACGACGTGTTCGACACCATCCAGGCGGTTCTGGACACGGTGAACGCGATCCAGCAGGCGCTGGCCAAATCCGCCACCGCGCTGACCGCGTTGCAGAACCCCGACGCCGCGATCGACGCCTGGCGCGATGCGGCGCTGGCCAAGATCGACACGGTTCCCAACGGCGCCGCGCTGGATACGCTGCTGGCCGAGATCACCGCCGCCATCGACGCCGCGCGCGGCCCCGACCTGCTGGCGGCCCATGACGCCGCCGTCGCGCCGCTCTTGACCGCGCTGGACGGGCTGGACCCCGAGGCGGCGCTGTCGCGCATGGTGGCCCTGCGCCAGCGGCTGCTGCCGCTGATGCGCGCCCTGCCGGCGGGCCCCGAACGGACCGCCATCGAAAACGTGCTGAACCGGTTCGATCCGCTCGATCCCGCCCATACCGGCGGATTGCGGGCGGCGGCGGTCCTGCACGAGGCGCTGCGTGACGCCCGCGCCGCGCTGGATACGATGGCAGCGGATGTCGCGGATGCGCTGCACGGGCCCGACGGGTTGCTGACCGACCTGCGGAACGGCGCCGCGACCGCCGGCCTGTTGCGCGGCGCGGTCGAGGCCGAGATCGAAAAGGCGCTGGTGCCGGTGCGCTACATCATCGCGCAGCTGGGCGCGGCGGCGGTGCCGGTGGGTGCCGTGGCGGACGGGTTTGCCGACCTGTCCACCCGGCTGACCGGCGCGGTGGGCAACATCCTGACCGGCCCGGCATCGCTGCAATCGATCACCGACGCGGTGCAACAGGTGGTCGACACGATCCGCAATATCGACCTGGCGTTTCTGCGCGACGCGCTCGAAGGCGTATTCCAGGCCGTGCGCGCCGAGGTGGAAGCCGCCGGACCGGGGCCGCTGATCGTGACGCTCGACCGCGAATTCGGCGACATCATCGACGCGCTCGACCTGTCGCTGATCCTGCCGCAGGCCGAAATCGAGGCGCTCGACCAAACGGTGGCCGATCTGATTGCCACGTTGCAGGGCTTTGATCCGGCGACGCTGATCGGCGACGCGGTGCAGCAATCCTACGAGGCGGACGTGCTGCCGCTGGTCGAGGCGCTGGACATCACGCCGATCTTCGACGCGCTGATCGAGGCGCTGCGCGGGCTCGAGGACGAACTGGAAAAGGAAATGGACCGCATCAACACCGCCTATGGCGCATTGCTGGCGGCGCGGCCCGGTGGCGGCGGTGGCAGCGTCAGCCTGAGCGTCAGCGTGGGATAGGAGAGCAGAGGATGGCATTGGGAACCGCGCTGCTTCAACCCTACGCCATCGGGCGGGACAGTCCCGACCCGATGCTGGGTCTGGCCGAGGATATCGCCCGGCTGATCGCGATCTTTGCCGAGGATGCGCTGGCCGACGGACCGCTGGCGAAGGAAGCGCAGGCCGCCGCCGAAGAGGTCGGCCAGACCATCATCGCCTGGTTCACCGATACTGGCGCGGACAACCAGACCCGGCAGGCCCGCGCGGTGGCGCGGCTGAACGCGCGGTTCATGCCGGCCCGCGCCTTTGTCCAAGGGCTGCTCGACGACACCGCAACGGCCCAAGCCGACCCGTCGCTGGTCATCGGCCTGATCCGGCAATTGCTGGCGCTGGGAAAGAGCGCGACCGAGGCGACCACGCTCCCGGCGATCCGGTCCGAGCTGGAATTCGTCAAAGCGCTGATCGAGGACGACCTGGGGTTCGGGCCCGATTTCCTCGCCGCGCGCATCGCCGACTACATCGCCGCGTTGCGCCGCCGCCTTTCGGACCTGCCCGCGCCCACCGATGCGCAGGCGCGGCGCCGGATACACCTGGCGCGGGTGACGCTGGCCCGGCTGGGCCTGCACACGCATCTGCTGGTGCCGCCGGGCCTCGAGGTCGAACCGATGGCGCGCGGCCTGCACCGGCTGCTGCAATCCTCGGGCGTGCAGGACGCGCTGCGCGAAGCCGGCTGCGCGCTGGACGGGATCGAGAAGGTCCTGAATGCCGCCGTCGCCGCGGGCGAGGCGGTGGCCACCGTTCCGCAACCGGTCGGCGCCGGCGTGGTGCCCCGGCCCGATGCCGCCGAGTATTCCTATTTCGCCAGCTTCGTGCTGCAGGACGAGGACCTGCCGCTGGTCGGCCTGTCCGAACTCGATACGCCCGAGACATTTCTGACCACCTTCCGCACATCGACCAACCCGGTCATCGTCGCCATCCGCCAGGCGATGACCGACGCCGAGCGCGACCCGCTCGACACTTTCACCGGGGGCGACCCGGACCGCGACAGGCTGCTGGGCATCGTCGCCGCGCTGAACCGTATCATCCAGACCCGGCCGATCCTCGACCTGGGCGACGATACGCTGATCGCCGAAACCGACCTGCCGGACAATATCAAGGAGCTGCGCTCCGCCTATCGCGACGATCAGGACCTGTTCCTCTACAACCGCCGGGTGGTCGAACATGTGTTCGGCGGACGCGTTTCGGCGCTCGACGCCGACAGCACCCGCTGGTTCGGCCGCTGGGCGGCGGGTACGTTCAAATGGCCACATCACCAGGTCTATGTCACCGGCGACCGCAAATTCGTGATGTGCGACGACATGCCGATGCATGCGGGCACGGATGTGAAATGGTTCCAGGCCCCGATCTTTGCCGGGCATGTCCGCCACGGGCTGTGGTTTTCCTTTGCCCATGCCAAACCCGAGTTCTGCGAGATCTGGGCCCAGGTCTGGTCGCTGCTGGCCGATGCCGCCAAGGCGATCTGGCACACGCTGGAAATCCAGCCCGGCCACGAGGCGCAGAACGCCACCGTCTGCGCCATCGAATATGCCGATCTCGTGCAACAGATCCTGTTGGGCAAGCCCCTGTCCGCGCATCTCATCGAGGGCGACCCGCATCTGCGCCGCTGGGGCAAGTCGATGGACAGTTTCGTCGGGCTCAAGGGCATCGCGACCTTCGGCGCCAGTTTCCAGAACCTGCAATCGGACGCGCCGACGGAGAAATTCCGCCACTGGATCACGGTGCTGATGGGCGATGTGTTCCGCACGCTGGGACCGATCCAGATGTCGAACGCGCTGCGCGACCTGATGATCGGGTTCGTGGTGCTGCTGAATTTCGGCGGCCCCCGTGACGGGCCGTCCACCCTGTCCGGCGACCCCGCGCGCAATCACCAGAAACAGGAACCGTTCGTCGCGTTTTCGGACTCGATGTTCGCCATGGCTCTGATCTCGCTGTTTCCGCAGGACAATTACTCGATCATGCTGTTCAACCCGGACCGGGACGATCTGGAGGACCAGCGCACCAGCGCCATGGCCGTGCACTGGCTGGCCGGCGGTGTCGGCATGGGGCTGCTGGCGGGACTGAGCGGATCGCTGGTGGCGCAGATCATCGCCTGGGCCGAGGATTTCAAACGGTTCTTCATCACCGGCGGCATCTCGGCGGCCAAGATGTTCGGGCTCTACTGGCTCTATCTCTACGTCTTTCGCGAAAACGCCACCGAGGGCGGGCGATATCGCGCGGGCGGCGGCAGTTTCCGGGGCTATCCGGGCCGCGAGACCTCGCCCTATCTGCTGCCCTACCCGGCCGGCGTGTCGCGGTTCTGCGGCCAGGCCAATCTGGGCCTGTTCAGCCACAACAACATCACCAATTCGGATTTCGACACCCCGGCTAACAACGCGGTACAGCAGGCCTATGCCTATGATTTCGACCATGATTTCCGCGAACCCATCGCCTGCAGCCGCGGCGGCGTGGTCTGGGCCTTCCAGGAGGGCATGGGCGACAGCACGACGGGGGCGTGGAATTTCCTGACCATCCGCCATGACACGATCGACACCGAACATGACGATTTCGGCACCGGGCCGGTGCAGACCTATTCGGTCTATGGCCACCTGTCGCAGAACGGCGTGACCAACGCGCCGTTTTTCGGCGGCACCACGCCGACACCCGAGAGCACCAATCCCGGCGCGGGCACGCCGGTGTCGCAGGGCGACCTGATCGCGCTGGCGGGCGATACCGGGATGAGTTTCCACAACCACCTGCACATGCATGTGCTGCCCGATGACGGCACCGGTGCCCCGTCCACGGTCTTTGCCATCCCGTTCGTGTTCCGTGACATGCGGGTCGGCATCCTGCCGGTGAACAGCTTCCTCAACGATGGCGTTCTCAAGAGCACCACCTGGTATGAATCGAGGAACGGCTGATGGTTTTCGGATTGCTGGACAGGGACGCCGAGACGACGCCGGGCCTCACCGCCCCCCGGATCTCACTGAGCTTTGGCAGTAGCGGGCCGGGTGGCGATCTGGGCGGGCTGGCGCCCGATATCGGCCCGTTCGACGGCGGTGCGGGGCTGGAAACCGGCGTGCTGGCGCTGGAGCTTGCACGCGGCTTTGCGCCGTTCGTGGACTGGGCCGAGCTGCATCTGCGCCCGCCACCGGGCGCGGACCCGCTGCCGCCGCTCGGCGAAACCGGCAGCCTCGGCGTCACGGTCGGCAACCGCTCGGTCACCTTTGCCTTCACGCTGGACAGCCGCGAACACCGCTCGGACGGGTCGGTGCGGCTGGGTCTGGGCAACGGGGCACGGCGGCTGGCGCAGGCGCGGGTATCGACGAGCTTTGCCGAAACGCCGCCGGGCGACGTGATCGCGTCGCTGTGTTCCGAGGCCGGGGTCGACACCACCGCCTCGGGCGGGCCGAACCTGCCGCGCTATTTCGCCGATGACGGTGTGTCGGTGCTGGATCATGTCGCGCGGCTGGCAGCGTCGATGGGGCGGCTGGCCCGGTTCGACGACGAGGGCCGGCTGGAACTGATCGACGATGCCAGCGCCGGCGAGGAAATCCCGGTCGCGGCGGGCGATGCGATCCTGTCGGCACGGCTGACCGAACGCGCCGCCACCGGGGCGGTTCGCATCACCGGCGCGGGCGCGACCGAATGGGCCTGGCTGCGCAAGGATGCCGGCCCGAACCAGGCCGAGGGTGGCAGCGCGCCGCCCCTGCGCGACATATCCGCCCCGTGGCTGCGCAGCCCCGATGCGGTGGAGGGTTTCGCCCGGGCCCGCGGCCGGGCGCTGGCCCGCGACGCCGCCCCCGGCGAGCTGCTGCTGGCCGCCTATCCCGACGCGCAGCCCGGTGCGATCCTCGCGCTGTCGGGCACCGCGCAGGACGGGCCGTGGCGGGTGATGTCATCGACCCTGCGCACGGACCCGGAAACCGGGTTTTCCAACCGCGTGACGCTGGCGCGCGCGGATGCGGATGCCGGCGCGCTCGGCCTGTTGGGAGGATTGCTGTGAATACCGATGCCTACCAGGATCTCCGCCGCATCATTCGCGAGGAAATGCGCGGGCTGCGCATGCCGGAACTCGCCGTCGTGCAGGACATCCACCCCCATGCCAGCGCTTCGGACAGCGACAATTATGCCTGCACCGTGCGCCTGCGCGACAGCGACGCCGTGCTGGAACGGGTGCCGGTGATGACGCCGCGCAAGGGGCTGGCCGCGATCCCGGATGTGGGCGATCTGGTGATCGTGCAGTATCTCGGCGGGTCGGCCAACGCGCCGGTGATCCTGGGCAGCTTCTACAATGACGAGGACCGCCCGCCCGAAAACGCCGAGGGCGACGCGCGGCTGCGGCTGCCGTCGGATGCGGGCGACGGCGAAGGCGTCGACCTGCATGTGACCTCGGCCGATGCGGCATCGGCCACGGTGCGGCTGGGGTCGTCGCTGGACCTGAAACTGCAGGATGACGATCCGGTGGTGTCGATCGACGTCGGCGGCGGGCAGGCGCAGATCACCGTGGACAGCGATGGCACGCTGACACTGAAATCGAACAAGGCGGTCGTGCTGGACGGCACCGAGATCACGGTCAAGGGCAGCGCGGTCACGATCGAGGCACAGGCGGACCTGACGCTCAAGGGCGCGATGATCAATCTGAACTGAGGAACGCACGAGATGGGAAAACCGGCAGCGAAACAGGGCGACATGGTGGTGGCGACGGATATCCATATCGTGATGATCCCATCGCCCGGCGGCCCGATCCCGACGCCGCTGCCCCATCCGTTCACCGGCCAGCTGGACGGACAGCTCAGCCGCGATGTGAAGATCGACGGAAACCCGGCGGCCACCCAGGGCTCGACCGCGACCAACAGCCCGGCGCATATCCCGCAGGGCGGCCCGTTCCAGAGCCCGCCCGCCAACCGCGCCGAGATCATGCTGGGATCGACCAGCGTGTTCGTGAACGGCAAGCCGCTGGCCCGGGCGGGCGATACCGCGCTCACCTGCAATGACCCGGCGGACCTGCCGGGCGGCTCGGTCATCGCCGCCGGCACCGTGTTCGTGGGAGGCTGAGGGATGAACGCACAGACCAATCTCGGCAAGGACATCGCGCTGACGCTGCTCGACAACCGGCTGCTGCGCATCTACGCGCCCGCGGAGACCACCAGACGCACCGTCGAGGGCGGGCGCGGCCTGACGATCCGTGATTTCGACACGCTCGAGGGTCGCGGCAATCTCGGGCAGGCGCTGGTGATGCGGCTGCTGACGCCGCAGGGCGAACTGGCCCCGCTGGGTCATCCCGCCTATGGGTCGCGGCTGCACGAGATCATCGGCGACCGCAACACCGATACCATCCGCAACCTGGCCAAGCTGCATGTGCTGGCCTCGCTCGAGGCGGAACGGCGGATCGACAAGGTCACGTCGGTCGCGGTCACCCCGCACCCGAGCCTGCGCGACGTGATCCGCATCGCCATCGAGGCGCTGCCGGTTGGCGCCGATGTGCCGCTGGCCATTTCCTTTACGCTTGAACTCGATACGGGAGGACAGGGATGAGCTTTCGCCGCCGCGACTATCCGGAAGTCCTTGAAACCATGCTCACCGGGCTGGCGGGTGGCACCTCGGCCGAGGCGCACCCGTTCCCGCCGCCCGGTGACGGCATCCGCACGCTGCTCGAGGCCCCGCCCGCGCGGCGGCTGGTTTCCGTGCACGGCGCGCGCAACGGGCTGTCGCACCGGTTCCGCGCCGGTACCGACGTGGAACTGTCCGCCGACGGCACCGCGCTGATCTGGAAGGACGCGGGCGACAAGCCGGATGCCGGAACCCTGTTCGAGGTCAATTACCTGCGCCGCGATACCGCCGTGCAACTGACCGATTTCGAGGTCGGCAGCGTCACCCGGACGCTGGTCGAATCCATCGCCCGCGAAACCGCCCGCGTTCATGCCGAGATGGAAGGCGTCTATCGTGCCGGGTTTCTCGATACCGCGACCGGGCGGGCGCTGGACAACGTGGTGGCGCTGCTGGGCGTGACCCGCGTGCCCGGCGGGCGGGCGCGGACCGAATTGCGGTTCCAGCGCGATGCGGGCGCGACCGGGGCGATCACCATCCCCCAGGGCACCCGCGTGATCGACGCCGACGTGACCGTCGAATACGAAACCGTCGAACCCGTGACCATGACCCCCGCACAGCGCCGCGTGTCGGTCGAGGCGCGCGATGTCGAGCCGGGCAACTCTCCTGTCGGCGCGGATGTGCTGATCGTGCTGCCGGTGCCGATCGCGGGTGTCGCGTCGGTCACCAACCCGGCCCCGGCGGCCCGCGGCGGCGCGCCGGAAACGGATACCGAGCTGCGCGCCCGTGCCCGCGCCTTTCTGCAGGGCTCCGAACGGGGCACGCTGGGCGCGTTGCGCGCGGCGCTGGCGCGGCAGGGACTGCAAGGCGAGATCGAGGAACCCGCGGACCGGCCCGGCGTGGTGGTGGTGCGCCCGGTGGCCGAGGCGATGTCGCCGGAACGCCATGCCCAGCTGGCCCGCGCCCTTGACGAGGCCCGCCCCGCCGGTATCGTGCTGGAACTGGCCGGGACCGAGGTGCCGGTGGGTGTCGATCTGTCCCTGCAGGTGACCACCCGCGCCGGGCTGGCCGAACCGGACCGCCGCGCCGCCCACGAGGCGGTGCGCGGCGCCGTCGCCGATTACTTTGCCGCCCTGCCGGTCAAGGACAATGCCAGCATCAACCGGATCGTCGGTGCCGTTCTGGCGGTCGAGGGCGTCGAGGACATCTCGCTGCTGTCGGCCGACCTGCTGTTGTCATCGGGGGCCGAGAACCGGCTCGATGCCGCCGGCGGCGTGATCGACCTGGCCGGGGTCGCGACCGCCCTGTCGGACGTGTCGATCTCGGACCCGCTGCTGCCGACACGGATGGATTTCGCCGTGTCCTTCTCCGCCGCCGAGCCTGCGCCCGACGCCAACCAGATCACCGCCGCGCTGGATGTGGCGGTGTCCCATCTCACCGACCGCGCGGCAGCCGGCGGAACCGAGGCGGAACGGTCCCTGTCCTTCGGCAAGCTGCTGCATGTCCTGCCCGCGCCGCTGGGCGACGGCGCGACGCTTGCCGCGTTCGATGCGGCATCGCCGCAGCCCGCGCTGCCGACCGATGCCGGCGCCTATGCGGTCAGCCTGTTCCTGCAACAGGCCAACGGCCTGACCCGCGTGCTGTCCGCCGATGGCGATACCTACCTGCTGGACGCGGGCGAACGGCTGACCCTGGGTGCGGTGTCGGTCGAGGCGGAGGACTGAGCCGTGGCCGCAGAAGACGCCATCCGCGACCTGCTGCCGACGCTCTGGCGCCCCGAACCCGGCGCCGAGGGGCTGCTGCCCAACCTGATCCGGGTCACCGGCGCAGGCCTCAGCCGCGCCCGGATCGACGCGGGCAACACGATGCAGGCGCATTGGTCGCGCTTCGGCGACTACGCGCCGATCTCGCCCTTCGTCGCCGCCTTTCGCAAGGAAGCCGGGCTGCCGGTGCTGCTTCCTGCCGATGCCGAGGTCGAGGCGCATCCCTATCTGGACGATCTCGCCCGGCTGGCGGGGTTGCTGGCGCTGGTTCCCTACACCGACCCTGCCGCCGCGCGCGAAACGGTGGAACAGTTCCGCCGCCGCGTGCTGGGCACGGTGGCGCTCTGGCGCGGCGGTGTCTCGACCCCGGCCGCGCTGCGGCAGGCCGCGCGTCTGGCGCTGTCGGGCACGCCCGAACGCGCGGTCAGCGTCGAGGAGTTCGCCCCCGGCGCGACCCTGTCGCAGACCGCGGCGACGCGGGGCAGCCCCGGGGGGCTGGTCGGGCCGCTGATGCGCTGGAGGATCGACGCCAGCACATTGGCGCCGGTCCCGCCCGAGATATTCATCGAGGGCGCGACCCCCGAACCCGGCCGCATCGACATCGCCGATCACCCGGTGATCGAACGGTTCGATCCGGCCACCGGAACCGGGATCGGCATCCTCTATAACGGGGTGGTGGAACCGGGCCAGGTGCTGGCCCTGCGCCCCACCTATTCCAGCTGGCTCGGCGGTGAAACCGGGCTGCGCAGGGCCATGTCGCTGCCCGACGATATGCCCGACGACATACCCGCCAATCCCACCGCCCTCGGCCCGTGGGCCGCGGCGGCGGGCGCACCGGCGGGCCATGTCGCGGCGCTGGCCACCGGGCCGGATGGCGCGCTCTGGGCCGCCGTGAACGATGCCGGTGACGGGCAGCTCTGGCAATTGACCGCCAGCGGCTGGACCCAGGCGTTTTCCGGCCTGCCGGTGCTGCGCTGCCTGCTGGCGGACGGGATCACGTTGCTGCTGGGGCATGGCAACGGGCTCGCTCGGCTTACGGTATTCGGCAGCCCGCCCACCCTGGCCCCCGATCCGGCCACCGCGACCGGGGCGGCGGTCCATGCGCTGGCCCGCGCGGGCGACGGCACGATCTGGGCGGCCACCGCGACCGGCGCGGCGACGATCGGCCCCGGCGATACGCTCGTCGCGGTCGGACCGGGCGCGCGCGCGGAAACCGAAACCGCGCTGGCGGCGGTGCTGGCCGAGCCGGACGGGATCGTGACCCTTGGCGGCGCGGCGGGGCTGTTCCGCTTCGATGCAAGGGCCGGAACCTGGCATGTCTATCGCGGCGACAGCCTGGACGAAACCGTGCCGGATTGGCTGCCCTGGGACGCGGCGAGCGATGCGCTGCCCGCCGACGAAGACGTGTTCCTGCCGCCGGTCACCGCATTGCTGCGCGGACCGGACACGCTGCTGTGGATCGGCACCGAATACGGGCTGGCCGCCTGGGGGGCGCATCGCATCCGCAACACCTATGCCACGCGGCTGCGCGCCTTTCCTGCGCTCGGCACCGGGACGATCCATGCGCTGGCGCAGGACGAACGCGGGCGGATCTGGGCCGGGACGGATCGCGGCCTGCTGGTCCATGACGGGGTCGACTGGTTCGAGGCAGACACCGCGCTCACCCGCCTGCCCCGGCCCGCGCCCGAAGACCCTGGCAGCGGCTGGCGGTTCGACCGGACCGGCGGCGCGTGGCAGTTCGCCGGCGCGACCGGGACCGGCTTTGCCGCGCAGTCGCCCGCCGTCATCACCGCCGACAACGCCGCGGTGACGGCGCTGCACTGGACCGATGGCGCCGAAGCGCGGCTGGGCACGCTGACCGGGGACGGCTTTGCCGTGGACGGCGGCGCCACGCCGGCGGCGCTGCGGCTGCGGGTCAAACCCTCGCCCGACCGGATCGCCGAAGGCGGCCTGCCCGCGATCCCGCGCCTCGCTCCGGGTATGACCCACTGGCGCTACCTGCGCGAGGAAGAACCGGCGCCACCCGCGCCCAGTTCGTTTCCCGCCTGGACCCGCGAAGGCCGGTTGCTCACCCCGCCCGCCGAACGCACCGCCCCCTGGGAAGGCCGCTACCTGTCCAGCAAGGAACGCGCGATGCTGGACCAGGTCTTTGCCTTCAACCCGGCGGCGCGCGTCACCTTCCGGTGGCAACCGCGCGCGCCGTTTTCGATCACCGTCAGGCTGGACCGGCCTGACCCCGCCGAAACCCTGCCCGGCGCCGTTCTGGACCGGGTGTTCGAGGCTGCCGACCGCGTGCGCCCCGCCGCGGCGCAGCTGCGGCTGGCATTCGGCGATCCCGTCGTGAGAGGAGACTGACATGGCTGAACTAGCTGATGAATTCGGAGGCAAGGTCGATGGCGAACTGATCCGTGCCGCCGATTGGAACGGCCTGATCGCCGCCATCGAGACCCGGTTCGACAGCCTGCGATCGGACCTGTCGGACGCCCGGGCGCGGATCGACGCCAACGCCGCCGACCTGCAGGCGGCGCAGGGCCAGATCGAGGACCTGCAGGATCTCGCGACGCTGGTTCGCACCCGGTACCGGCAGTTGCAGCTGTCCACCACGCGCAGCCGCTTTGCCATCGGCGAACGCGCCGAGATCGTCGCCCGCGTCACCGATTTCGACGGCAACCCGCTGGACCTGTCGAACCCCAACAGGCGGCCCTGGGTCGATTTCGTGACCGTGTGGGGCAGCCTCAAGGCCGCGCCCGGTTTCACCTCGCGCGCCGGCACCGGCGGCAAGACCGTGGCGGTCCGGGTGAACGCCGATGGTGAAGCCCGCGCGATGCTGCGCGAGGAAACCGGCGTGTCCTTCGACGAGGAGGAAGAACTGGAAATCTCGGCGGTGCTGGCCACCACCATATCCGGGAACAGCGTGGCCGACGCCTTCCTTGCGGCCTCGACTCCGGCGGCCAGCGAGATCGCCCAGGCCTACCAGGTGGTGACCAACGCCTATGAACGCAGCGACACCATGGTGATGCGCAACTATCTCGACGGGATCTACCTGAACAACCCGACGCGCACCTACATCCCGCTGGCGCCGACCTTCACGCTCAACTGGCATGACGAATACGCCACCGTCATGGCCTTTGTGAAACCCGATGACAGCCCCGGCACCGCCGACAGCGCGATGGCGGCGGGATCGATCCGGGTCACGTTCCGCGACTGGGTCTATCCGTGGATCATCACCCAATACCTGCCCCCGACACCGCCGCTGGTCGACGGCTATGTGGCCAATTTCACACCGCTGATCCTCGAGGGGCTGGAACCTGCCGTTCTGGGCATCTTCAACACCATCCAGGCCGAGGTGCAGCCGCTGGGCCTGCTCGGCCAGCAGCGCCAGTATGCGGCCGCGATGGAGGCGATCAACGTCCTGCCCGCCGCCGGTCAGCCCGAGTATTTCCAGGCCATGGTCGCCAACGTGGCCGGCGGGCTGACGGTGCAGCAGGGGATGGTCTATTCGGCCGCGATGTCCCCCGGCATGGCCGAGGCGACCGGCGCGGCCAAGGCGGTCGCCGGCGCCGGCGTCCGGGGCGAAAAGGCCGCCGGTGCGGTCGCCGCCACGGTCGCGGCGGAAACCGCGACCAGCGTCGCCGCCGCCGAGAACCGCATTCTCGGCCAGGTCCGCGCCGAAAACACCAAGCTTACCAACGACCTGCTGGGCGAAACCGGACCGGTGCGCCGGGCCGAGACCATGGCGCTCGATGCCGCCAGCAAGGTCGAGAAGGTCAATGTCGAACTGGGCCGGAAGGCGGGGATGGAGCTGGTGGGCCAGTTGCTCGCCGCCCGCGATCTGGGCTGAGCCATGCAGGCCGGCATCCTGCACCCTGCCGATATCGGCCCCACCGACGCAGACCGCATCCTGCGGTTCCTCAACGGCGCGGCCGATGCAAATGCGCTGGCGGAAACGGTCGGGTTTTCCGACGGGCTCGGCGCCAGTCGCCGGGTCGCCGCCGAACTGATCGCGGCGCGCCCGTTCCGCAATCTCGACCAGGTGCTGGCGGTGACCGGCATGGGCGTGCTGCGGTTCACCGAACTGGCCGTCGCGCTGTCGGGCGCGCGCCCGCCGCTGGCGCCCGACCGGTTGCAGTTCCTGCCGGTGGAGCCGGTGCTGTGGCTGGGTCAGAGCATCAACATCGCCGCCCAGCTGACCAATCCCGACGGGATCGGGATCGTCACCCGGCATGTGACCTGCATTGCCAGTGACGGCATCCTGTCGGCGCGGTCGGGGCTGCGGATACAGGCGGGCACGGCGATCCGCATCGCGCCCGAACCCGGCGGGCTGGTGCGGTTCAGCTTCGGGCCGGACCTGTCGCCGCCGCTGGACGACAGCGCACGCGCCGCGCTCGCCGCCGAACTGTCGCAACTGGACCGAACGGCCGAAACGCCGGGCGAGGCCGACAAGGGGATCGCCGCACTTGCGGCACGGTATCGCGGCCAGTGCGCGGGCGCGTTGCAGACCGCGATCGACCGGCTGTTCGAAACCCATGATATCCCCGTGATCTCGCGGCTGGCGCCGTGGCCGCTGCAACCGGTCACGCTGCTGGCGCTCACCCATGACGACGCGGGCCAGGTGCTGCAGGCGGCCTCGCTGACGCTGGAGCTGCGCAACTGGTTGGGTGCGTTTCACATCGCGCTGGCCGAACAGATCAACAATGACCGGCTGCTGCCCGATGCGCTGAAACACCTTGCCGCCGATGCCGAGGCCGGGCGTGACCTGTCGCGCCAGATCATCCAGGCCACACAGGGCTACGCGGCGCTGGAGCGCGGCGCGGTGGGCCGCCGGCTGCGCGATGCGTCGACCGGTGGCATCGTGAACGCGTTTCTCGACGCCTCGGCGAGCACCCTGAAAGGCGATGCCATCGTCAACACGGTCCGGGCCGCAGGCGCATCCGAGGCGGCGATTGCCGCGGGCGGTTTCGCGGTGTTCGAGGCGATCCGCAGCGTGCAGGAGGTCGGGGACACGATCAAGCCTCCGCCCAGGTTCGACGGACTTACCCGCGACGATCTGCACGCCTTTGATACGCGGCTGGCAACGCTCGAAGGCAGCAGCGTCACCAAGACCGAGCTGTCCCGGTTCGAACGCAACCTGACGGCGGACATGACCAGCCGGGTCGCGGAAATTGAACGGGATGCCGTCAGCCAGGGCGATCTCGACCAACTGCGCCAGACCATCACCGCCGAAATCGACACCAGGATCGCCCGGCTCGATCCCGGCCGCGAGATCAACGACAGGCTTGCCGGGATCGATGGCCGCCTCGAGGATCTCGAAGGCCGCGCCGTCACGCAACGCGACCTCGACGCGCTGCATACCAGCCTGACCCGCGATCTGGACGCCAGGATCGCGCAAGTAGACGATGGCGGCGCCAACGCCCGCCAGATCGCCGAGATGGAAGAGCGGCTGAAGGCGGTCGAGAGCGGTGCGGTGTCGAAACGCGATCTGGACAGGTTCCACGGCACGATCACCGAGGAATTCGACGCGAAGCTGAAACTGGCGACGCAGCGGTCGATCAGCGAAACCCGGCTCGAAACCTTCCGGGCCGAGGTCGACCGTGACATCGATGCGCGCATGGAAACCATGGTGCCGCGCGCGGAGATGGACGAACGGATCGCCGCCGTCGAAACCGATATGGCAAACCAGCTGCGGACCAAGGCGAACGCGCGGTCTCTGAGCAGCCTGAGAGCGTCGCTCGACCAGATGAACCAGGACCAGAACAAGCTGCGCACCGACCTGACGACGCTCGAACGCAAGACGGTCACCATCCGGCGCGACGGGCGGTCGTAGCGATGAGCCGGATCACCAAGTCCGATCTCGGATCGCAGGCCGCGACCGCCGCGCTCGACCGCGCCGAAGGCGGGCGGTTCAGCCGCATAATCCGCCTGACCCTGCCCACCGGCGGGCAGGCCGACCGCGCCACCATCGCGACCGGCACGGTGCTGGACACCCGGTTCCTGAACCGGGATGCCGATGCGCTGGCGCCCGATGCTGTCGAAGCGGCATCGTTTGCGGCCTCGGGCGGGCACCTGGTTCTGTCGCTGCCCGTGGCCCGGCAGATCCGGTATCTGCGCCTGAAGACCCCGGTCGATGGCGACCGGATATCCGCCTATCGTTTCGACGGGCAGGCGGTGTCCGAGGACCCGGTGCGCAGCGCGACCCATGGCAGCAGCGGCGCGCGGCTGGACGTGACCGATGCGGCGCTGATCCTGAAACGCAAGAACGGCAGCGAGGTCGCGCTGAGCGAGGCCGAGATTGACGCGGTGACGCTGCGCTATGCGCCGCTCAACCCGCGGCTGGCGCTGCGGCTGCCCGGTGAAACCGGCCCCGGCATTCCGTTTCCGGTCCAGACCGATGCCGACGGCCTCCCGGTCTTCCCGGCCGACGGCACCCATGGCGGCGACCTTGCCGCGGCCTTGCAGGCCCTGCTGGCCCGCCTGCCCGCCCCGCTGCCCGATCCGCTGGAGATCGACCTGATCCTGTCGGCCGACCAACCCTGTGCCGCGCGGATCGACGCGCTGGACCTGTCGCTGGTGCTGGAAACGGCGGCCCTGCCCGAAAAGGCGGTGCTGCGGTTTTCCGGACAGCGTCAGGACCGGCAGAGCCTGCCGCTGAGCCTGCCGGACGGGGCGCTGCTCGCCGGTGGCACGCTGTCGGTCACGGTCTCCGGCATGGGACCGCGCCAACAGCGGCAGGACGCGCCTGCGACCCCGCTGCCCGCGATCACGGGCGAGGGCCTCCGCGTGGCGGATGCCAGCCCGGTCGCCACCCGGATCGACATGGCCGGGGCGCAGGTGATCATGGGCGGCGACCTCATGCTGGCCGCGCCGCATGGCCCGGTCGAATTGCGCGCGATGCTCTATTCCGATCGCGACGGCCTGCCCGGCGATGCGCTGGCCGAAAGCGACAAGCGCGAGGCAAGCCGCGCCAGCCCGACCGCGACGGCATTCACCTTTCCGGCGACACCCGTTCCGGCCGGGCCGGTCTGGCTGGGGGTGGTTGCGGTCAGCGGCGTTGCCGTCGCCATGCTGGGCGGGACGGGCCGGATCGCCCGGCGCGACGGTCCCGCCTTCGTGATCGTCGAGGATGATCAGACGCGCGGGCTGAGCGCGGTGCTGCGCCCGGTCAGCCCGGCCCTGGTTTCCGGCACGCCCGGCGGCCCGGTGCTGACGCTGGACGACCTGCCGCTTGCAACCCTGCCCACGGCCGGCAGCACCAGCCTCGATCTCGCCACTGCCGTCCCGGCGCTCGGCGGAACCCCGCGCCTGAACGTGACCAGCAGCGCCAAGGCAATCGTGACGATCGACCCGCCGATCTTGCGTTACGGGTTGCCCTGATCGGGCGATCCGCCCCCGCCGGTCAGGACGCGGCGCTGCGGCCCCGGATCCGGCGCCGCATCTCGCGCTGGTAGAGCGCCGGGGACAGCCGGTTGAGCAGGCTGGCCATCCGCGCGACCCGGCCGACGGGGATATGGTCCCTGCCCCGGTCAAGCCCCCTGAGAATGATCCGCGCCGCGGCCTCCGGCGTCATCGCGTCGATGCCATCCGCCGCCGATCCCGGCCGCATGATCCCGGTTTCCGGCGCCGGGCCGACCGCCGGGTTGGTGGCGATGAAAGACGGCGCGGCGATGGCGACGCCCACGCCGTGGGGGGCTTCTTCGGCGCGCAGGGATTTGAAGAACCCCTCCAGCGCGTGCTTGCTGGCGGCATAGGCGGTGCGGTGATAGAGCGGCGCGAACCCGGCCACCGACGAGATCGCCAGGTGGGTGCCCCCGGCCGCGCGCAGCGCGGGCAGAAACGCGCGCGCGCAGTCCACCGCCGCGAAATAGTTGATCTCGAAGACCTTGCGATGGGTTTCGCATGGAAGATCGGCGAAAGCGCCCGATTGCGAGATGCCGGCATTGTAGATCACCAGGTCGATGGACGGCCGCGCGGCGATGATCTCGGCGCAGGTGCGGCGCAGCTGGTCGGGAACGGTCAGATCGCAGCCATGGGTGCTGCAGCGGCGCGTGCCGGTCGCCGCCTCAAGCTCCGGGCCGGGCAGGTCCACCAGCGCGGTGAACCAGCCCCGGGCACGCAACTGTCCGGACAGGGCGCGGCCCAGGCCACCGGCGCCGCCGGTCACCACCGCGGTGCGCGTCATCGCGCGGTCTCCCACCACCGGGCGAAGGCTTCGGCACTGGACCGGCGCGGGACATAGCCGAAATCGCGCTTCAGCGCGGTGTTGTCCAGAACCGGACGATAAAGCAGGAACCGCACCTGTTCGGGACCATAGCGGGACAGGCCCAGCGGCCGCGCCACCACCAGCGCGGCACGCACCAGCACGGGCGGCACCCACCGCACGCTCTTGCCCATCGCCGCCGCGATGTCGGATACGGTCATCGCGCCATCGCCCGCCACGTTGTAGATCCCCGGCGGCCCGTCGAGCGCCGCGCGTTCCAGAACATGCGCCAGATCGTCGTCCCAGATGAACACGAACGGGCTGTCCGACCCGCGCAATCCCAGCAACCGGGGCTTGTGGAACAATGCGGTGATCTGGTTTTCCAGCCCCGCGCCCAGAACCGTGCCGACGCGCAGCACCACCTGTTCCAGCGCCGGTGTCTCATGGCGTGCGGTGGCCAGCATCTCTTCGACCAGGCGCTTGTGCCAGGAATAGGCAAATTCGCGATTGCCGCGAATGGGGTCGTCTTCGCCCAGCGGCACGGCGTTGTCGGCGTGATAGCCATAGGCCGCCCCCGAGGAGGTCACCACCAGCCGCCGCACACCATGGGCCAGGCAGGCGTCCAGCACGTTGCGGCTGCCGGTCACGTCGACCGCGTATTCCAGGTCGCGGGTCGATCCCGCACCCGGCGTGACCACCGAGGCCAGATGCACCACCACATCGGGGCGCACCCCGGCAATCACGCGGTCCGGATCGTCGCCGGTTACGTCCATCGTCAGGAACCGCGCATTCGGCGGCAGGGCCTCGGGCGGGCGGATATCGGTCGCCACCACGTCGAGACCGGCACGGTCCCCGAGCAGGCGCAGCAGCGCCGCGCCCACGGCCCCGGCGGCACCGGTGATCAGGATGCGGGACATGCCGACACCTCGCGCCGTGCAAAGAGTGCGGCCAGCGCCAGCCCCGCGATCGCGTGCCAGACCCCCCAGAAGGCGGCGGCGACGGCCATGCCGCCCAGCCCGCCGAAAAAGGCGAAGATCAGCACCAGCCCGAGACCGGAGTTCTGGATCCCGGTTTCGATGGTGACCGACCTGCGGTCGCGTTCGGCCAGCCCGGCCAGGGTGGCGATGGTATAGCCACCGGTAAAGGCCAGCGCGTTATGCACGAAAACCAGCCCGACGATCACGCCGGCGAACTGGACCAGGAACCCCCAGTTGCCGGCCAGCGCAACCGCGATGAACCCGGCAAAGATCGCCAGCGACAGCATTTGCATCGGCCGGTTGATCCGTGCCGCCAGCGCCGGACGCCGGGCTCTCAGCACCATGCCCAGGATTAGCGGCAGCACCAGCATCACCCCCACGGTGATGGCCACCGAAACCGGGTCGATGCGCACCTGTTGCAGGATCGCGCGCGTGGGGGTGTAGAGATACCCCCAAAGGGCAATGTTGGCCGGGGTGATCACGATGGCCGAAACGGTGGCAAATGCCGTCATCGACACCGACAGGGCCACGTTCCCCCCGGCCCGGTGGGTGATGAAATTCGAGATGTTGCCCCCCGGGCAGGCGGCGATAAGGATCAGACCCATCGCGATGGACGGCTGGGGCCGGAACGCCAGCAGCATCAGGAAGGTCAGCGCCGGCAGCAGCAGGAACTGCGACATCAGCCCGACCAGCAGCGGCTTGGGCGCGCGCAGCACCCGGCTGAAATCGGCGGTCCTGAGATCCAGCGCGATCGAGAACATGAGAATTGCCAGGATCGCGTTCAGGACCCGCAGGTTGCCGGCGTCGAAATTCAGGACCACGTCATCGATCGAACCCATCACGCACCTGCCTTCAGGGCCGCGATTTCGCCCGTCACTTCACGGCGATAGGTCGCCTTGTCGACATAATAGGCCATCCGTGGCAGGTCGATATAGGACATGCCACCGGTGACGCGCCCGAAGTCCTTGGCCTTGCGCGCGCGCAGGCGCTGCGCGGCCCCGCTGCCGTCGCGAAGCCCGGCGATATACCGCGCGACCATCTCGGCCTGTTCATGGCGGCCCTGCCAGCCCAGCCCGGAGGCCTCGACCATGCCCAGGACGAACAGGTCATCGCGGTCGGGATGCATGCAGTTGAGATAGAGATGCGGGGCATCCGCCTGCCAGTTCAGCAGTTCGGGGGCGATGAACGGGTAATGCAGCCGGTATCCGGTCGCGGCCAGGATCATGTCGTATTCGCCGCTGCTGCCATCGCGGAAATGAACCTGCCTGCCGTCGAGCCGGTCGATATCCGGCCTGACCCGCAGGTCGCCATGCCCGGCATGGAACAGGATCAGCGAATTGACCACCGGGTGGGATTCGTAGAGCGCGTAGTCGGGTTTCGGAAACCCGTATTTCTGCGGGTTGCCGACGAACCATTTCAGCAACGTCCCGTCGATCCGGCGCTTGAGCCACATCGGCAGCCTGATCCGGCCCCCCACCGTATCCGCCGGTTGGCCAAAGACGTATTTCGGCACGAAGTAATACCCGCGCCGCATCGAGATATCGCAGGACAGACCGTGATGGATCGCGTCCACCGCGATATCGCAGCCGGAATTGCCCGCGCCGACGATCAGCACCCGCTTGCCCGCGAACCGGGTCGGGTAACGGTATTGCGAGGCATGGATCAGCTCGCCGTCGAACGCGCCGTCGAATTTGGGCATGTTCGGTTCCGACAGGGTGCCGTTGGCGATCAGCAGCCCGGCAAAGCGGCGCTCATGTTCGGAGCCGTCCCTGTCACGCCAGCGCAGGATCCAGCCGCCGCCATCGACCGGGCGGGCTTCGATCACCTCGGCGCCAAAACGGTAATGCGGATAGATATCGAAATGCCGCGCGAAATCGGAAAAATACGACTTCATCTCGCGATGCGACGGGTATTCGGCCACGTCGGCCCCCATCGGAAAGTCGTCAAACTCAGTCATCTTTTTGGACGAAATGAGATGTGCGCTTTCATACATGGTCGACCGTGGGGCGTCGATATCCCACAGCCCGCCGACATCGTCGGCCAGTTCGAAACCCTGAAACGGGATATCCTGTTCCAGCAGCGTCTTTGCCATCGCCAGACCCATCGGTCCGGCGCCAATCAGGGCAAAGGCATCCTCGCCGGGCATGGGTCCCGCCCGTCCATTGAAACCAGTCATGATAACTCCTACACGAATTTATTTATCTTGAACATTCGTTCAAAATAGGCAAGATGTTTCTTGATATGGCCCAACATGCTGTAACAACGAGAAAAAGGGCGCCGTCACGGCGTTCGCTCGAAGCGCGGGCGCGAATCTTCGATGCCGCGGAGCAGGTTTTTGCCGAGCGGGGATTCGAAGGCGCCTCGATCCGTGACATCGCCGAACGCGCGCGGGTCCAGAAGGCCAGCGTGAATTTTCACGGCGGCGCCAAGGAGGACCTGTTCGAACGGATCGTCACCCGCCGCGCCGACGAGCTTTCGACCGCGCGGATCGCCGCGCTGGAGGCGGTCGGCCCCTGCCCGCGCGATCCCGCCGCCGAACTGATCGCGGCTTTTGCCATGCCGCTGCTCGACCGGGCATTTGGCGGCGACCCGCAATGGATGGCCTATGCGCGGCTGATCGCCATCGTTTCTGCCGATCCGCGCTGGAATGACTTGACCGCCAGGCTCTATGACCCGGTGGCCATGACCTATGCCCGGCGGCTGTCGGCCAGCTATCCCGACGCCAGCCCCGAGGATGTGGCCGCGGGCATGGTGTTTTCGGTCTCGGCGATGCTGGCGCTGTGCACCTCGCAATGGCGGATCACGGCGCTGAGCCCCGGCAATCCCGACCCGGGCCGCGCGGCGCTGATCGACAGGCTGATCGACTACTGTGCCGCCGGCATGACGACGCTGCTGGGGGCGCCGGTCCGCTGAGGACCATGCCCTCCGACACACCGCTATCGTATCGGGGCTGAACCGGATATGACTGCGATCATGTCTGCGATCTCCCCTCCGTTCCAGTCGGCTGCGGTCGAACAGCTCTTTGCCCGGTTTCCCGATGCCGAACGCGCGGGCCTGCTCGGGTTGCGGCGCCTCATCTTCGATACGGCGGCCGGGATCCCCGATGTCGGCCGGATCGAAGAGGCGCTGCGCTGGGGCCAGCCGGCCTATCTGACGCCCGACACCGGTTCGGGCTCGACGATCCGGCTCGGGCTGCCCAAGGCCGGCGGCTACGCGCTCTATGTGCATTGCCAGACCACGATCCTGCCCGATTTTCGCAGCCTGTTTCCCGATGCGTTTGACTATGAAGGCAACCGCGCGGTGCTGTTCCGGCCGGGGCGGACGCCCGATGACGACAAGCTGCGGCTGCTGATCGCGGCGGCGCTGACCTATCACCTCCGCTGATCCGGCCCGATGGCGGGGACCGGCCCCACAACCCACCGTTGCACGCGATGGAGGAACGTGGTTGTAATGGGCGCCGAATACCTGAGAAAATCTGACGGATATCAACCGGAACCGAAGGGACCATACCAGATGATCGAACGGCTGAATTCGCTTGCGCCCCTGGCTCTGAGTGTGACTCGTATCATGGCCGGCTTGGCGTTCATGGCGCACGGGACGCAGAAGTTGCTGGGGTTCCCGGCCACCGAACGCGCAACCGAAACCTTTTCCCTGTCCTGGATCGCGGGCGTCATCGAACTGGTCTGCGGCGCGCTGATCGCGCTGGGGCTGCTGACACGCCCGGCGGCCTTCCTGTCATCGGGGCTGATGGCATTTGCCTATTGGATGGCCCATGCACCGCGCGATTTCTTTCCGGTCAACAATGGCGGCGATGCGGCGATCCTCTACTGTTTCTTCTTCCTCTACCTCGTCTTTGCCGGCCCCGGCCCGCTGAGCATCGACCGGATACGCGGCGCCGATCACTGAGCGCCTGAGACAGGGGAGAAGGGCGGGCGCCCGTCTGATTAATAATCCGTGCGCCCGCCCGGTTGCTCAGATCAGCTTGACGATCTGCTTGCCGGTATTGCCGCCTTCGAGCATCGCGATGAAGGCCGCCGGGGCATTTTCCAGCCCTTCGGCGATATCCTCGAGGAACCGGATTTCACCCGAGGCGACCTTGGGGGCCACCTGGGACAGGAACTCGGGAAACCGGTCGAAATGGTTCGAGATGATGAACCCGTTGACGGACATGTATTTCACCAGGATCGACCGCCACAGCGCCGGGCCGGACAGCCCGGCATCCGCCGCACCCGCACCCAGCGCGCCGGCATTGTACCACGCGACCATCCCGCAAACCGGGATCCGGGCGAATTCGTTGAGCAGCGGGAACACCGCTTCGAGCACCTTGCCGCCGACATTCTCGAAATAGATATCGACCCCGTCCGGACATTCGGCGGCCAGCGCCGCGCGCAGGTCTGACGCGGTGTCATAGGCGCGGTGATCGAGGCAGGCGTCAAAGCCGAACATCTCGGTGGCCAGCCTGCATTTGTCGGCACCGCCGGCGACACCCACGGTGCGCAGACCGGCCAGCCGGGCCACCTGCCCCACCATCGAGCCGACCGGCCCCGTGGCGGCTGCCACCACCAGCGTCTCGCCCGCCCTGGGCCTGCCCAGTTCGGTCAGGCCATACCAGCCGGTAAAGCCCGGCATGCCCAGCACACCCAGGGCGGCGGTGACCGGCCCCATCGCGGGGTCGAGCCTGCGCAGCTGGTCGGCGGGCAGGCAGCCATGGCTGGCCCAGCCGAACATGCCAAAGGCGAAATCGCCAGGTTTGAACGCCGGTGAATTCGAGGCGATCACCTCGCCCACGCCCCCGGCCTCCATCGTGCCGCCGATCGGCACCGGCGCGGCATAGGATTTCGCGTCGTCCATCCGCCCCCGCATGTAGGGATCGAGCGACATGTAATGCACGCGCACCAGCACCTCGCCCTCACCCGGCACCGGCAGGGGCGCGGCTTCGTGGCTGAAGTTTTCGGCGCTCGGCGCCCCGTCGGGGCGGCTTGCCAGCGCGATACGGAACATCTGTTCGGACATGGGATTCTCCTTTGGGATCATTTGCGCCAACGGTGCGGCCCCGAAACCGGCGTGACAAGCCCGGCCCGGCCCTGACGCTGCGACAGTATCCGGGACTTGGCAACCGGGAAAGGCGGGCGTATATGCGCGGCTTCACCTCAACGGAGCCTTTGACATGGTCGGCAGTGCAAATCTCAACGTCATGATCAAGGCCGCGCGCAAGGCGGGGCGGTCGCTGGTCAAGGATTTCCGCGAGGTGGAGAACCTGCAGGTGTCGATGAAAGGCGCGGGCGATTTTGTCTCCAAGGCCGACATCGCCGCCGAGCAGATCCTGAAAGAGGAATTGCTGGGCGCGCGTCCCACCTATGGCTGGCTGGCCGAGGAAGGCGGCGAGATCCCCGGGCAGGACCCGACCCGGCGCTGGATCGTCGATCCGCTGGACGGCACCACCAACTTCCTGCACGGGCTGCCGCACTGGGCGGTGTCGATCGCCCTGGAGCACAAGGGCAAGATCGTCGCGGGCGTGGTGTTCGACCCGGCCAAGGATGAAATGTTCCTTGCCGAAAAGGGCGAAGGCGCCTGGCTGAACCAGTCGCGGCTGCGGGTCTCGGGACGGTCGCGGATGATCGAGAGCATCTTTGCCACCGGCCTGCCCTTCGGCGGCCGCAGCGACCTGCCCGAAACGCTGCAGGACCTGGCCCGGCTGATGCCCGCCTGCGCCGGCGTGCGGCGCTGGGGGGCGGCGGCGCTCGACATGGCCTATGTGGCGGCGGGCCGCTACGAAGGGTTCTGGGAACGCCGCCTGAACGTCTGGGACATCGCCGCCGGCACCATCATCGTGCGCGAAGCCGGCGGGCTGGTCGAAGCCATCGCGGACGGTGACGACCTGCTGGCCTCGGGCGAGGTCATCTGCGCCAACGAACCGATCTTTGGCAAATTCGCCGACGTGATCCGGGGCTAGGCCGACAACCGGTTGACACCGCCCCCCTGCCCGAACGGGCGACCGCGCGACGGCAGTTTCCATCCGACCCCGCCTGCGGCGGGCGTGATGGATCGGCGGTCAGTTGCCGCCGCCGCTGGCCCTGGCAATCGCAGGCAGGATGGTTTCCTCCATCACCTTCGCGGTCACCGGGCCCGCGAACCGCAGGTGAATCGTGCCGTCGCCGCCGATCACATAGGTTTCCGGGACGCCATAGACCCCCCAGTCGATCCCCATGCTGCCGCCGTCCGAGCCGATCGCGGCATAGGGGTCGCCCAGTTCCGCCAGAAAGGCCAGCCCCTTCTCCGGCGTGTCCTTGTAGTTGATGCCGTAGATCGGGATGCCGCCGTCCGAGAGCTTCTGCAGGTTCGGGTGTTCGACACGGCAGGGCGCGCACCAGCTGGCCCAGAAATTCACCAGCTTCACTTCGCCGTCGCGCAGGGTGTCGTCGCCCCAGATCGCCTTGCCCGGCAGTTCGTTCAGCACCACGGGCGGCGCGGGCTGGCCTTCGCGGGCCGAGGGCAGCGCGTTGGGATCGTCCCGGAACATGCCGATCAGCGCCAGGGCGACGAAGGCCGCAAAGACCAGCGGCGGCGCGATCATCAGCGGTGAGATCTTCCTAGCCATCCCGCGACAT
Source organism: Pukyongiella litopenaei (assembly GCF_003008555.2). Lineage (NCBI taxonomy): Bacteria > Pseudomonadati > Pseudomonadota > Alphaproteobacteria > Rhodobacterales > Paracoccaceae > Pukyongiella > Pukyongiella litopenaei. The sequence goes on from NZ_CP027665.1 coordinate 131,484, forward strand.
CCTCTGTTCGACCCGCTCCATCTCGCCGCGGACCTTGCGGCCGCGCAACAGGCTGAAGATCACCAGCACCGCCAGCAACAGCAGCGACGCGGCATAAGCGGCCAGCACCGTATCGGCGTATTTCCCCAGTTCCGGTATCATGCCCCTGCCCTTTCGCGTGCCAGCAGCGCCCGGATACGGCGGGCGCGGATCTCGGTTCCGGTGCGATAGAGCACCAGCGCGATGAACAGCAGGACGAACCCGATGATGCAGACCATCAGCGGCACGAAGAAGACATTGGAGACCTTTTCCTCGGTATCCGATCCGGTGATCGCCGCCGCGCGCATCACCGACGCGCCCTGATGCAGCCCCTGGTTCCAGAAATTCACCGCGTAGCGCGACAGCAACGCGAAAACCGACCCCACCAGACACAGGACCGAGGTCAGGTCGGCCGCGGTATCCGGGTCCTCGATCGCCTCCCACAGGGCGACATAGCCGAGATAGAACAAAAACAGGATCAGGAACGAGGTCAGCCGCGGGTCCCAGGCCCACCAGGTGCCCCACATCGGCTGCCCCCAGATGGCGCCGGTGGCCAGCGCGATCAGCGTCATGACGATGCCCACGGGCGCGGCGGCCCGCGCCGCCAGCGCGCTGACATGGTGGCGCCGCACCAGCCAGACCAGCGAGGTCGCCAGCATCATCAGCCAGCAGTTAATCGCCATCAGCGCCGAGGGCACATGCAGGTAGATGATCTTGACCGTCGATCCCTGCCGGTAATCGTCGGGGGTAAAGAAGAAGCCCCAGACGAGCCCAACCGCAAGGCACGCCGCCGCTGTCCACCAGAACACGGGCAGGACCCGCTCGGTGGTTGCCAGGAACTTGCGCGGGTTGGCATAGGCCCACAGGGCATTGGCTTTCGCGGCGAATGTCATGATGGCTATCTAGTCCGAGTCGGGGCGGTTCTCAATTGACAGATGTCAACGAATGTTCACGCGCAGGACAGCGGCCGAGGCAAAGGGCAGCAGCGCGATGCTGGCCGCAGTGATCCCGCCCAGCATCAGCAGCGGCGTGGACAGATCCTGCCCCGTCGCGCCCCGCCGCGCCACCTCGGCGCCAAAGATCAGCGTGGGCACATAGAGCGGCAGCACCAGAAGCGACAGCAGCAGCCCGCCGCGTTTGAGTCCCACGGTCAGCGCCGCGCCGAAGGTGCCGATCACGCTCAGCGCCGGGGTTCCCAGCGCCAGCGACGCCACCAGCCAGGCAAATCCCGGGCCGGGCAGGTTCAGCAACACCCCCAGCACCGGCGCGGCCAGCACCAGCGGCAGGCCGGTGGTCAGCCAATGCGCCATGGCCTTGATGCTCAGCACCGCCTCCAGCGGCAGCGGCGCGGTCGCCAGCAGGTCCAGCGTTCCGTCCTCCCAGTCCAGCGCCAGCAGACGGTCGAGCGACAGCAGGCAGGCCAGCAGCGCACCCAGCCACAGGACACCCGGCGCGATGGTCGCCAGCAGCGCCGATTGCGGCCCCACCGCAAACGGCACCATCACCGTCACGATCAGGAAAAATGCCAGCCCGAGCCCGAAACCGCCGCCCGCGCGCAATGCCAGTTTCAGATCGCGTGTCAGCAGGGCGATCACAGGAACCCTCCGTCGAAATCGCCGACCGGGACCGGGCGGGCCTTGAACGGTCCCAGTTCCAGCACGTCCCCGTCGAGCCCCAGGTCGATATGGGTGGCGATCAGCGCCGAGCCGCCCTGCCCCAGATGCGCGCGCACCGCATCGGCGAACATCGCCACCGCGGTGCGATCCAGCGACACGGTCGGTTCGTCCAGCATCCAGACCGGCCGACCGGTCACCAGCAGCCGCGCCAGCCCCAGGCGCCGCTTCTGTCCCGCCGAAAGCTGCCCCGCCGCCCGGTCGGCCAGATCATGCAGGGCAAGCGCATCGAGCGCCAGAGCAATGCCCGGCGCGCCAAAGACGCTGGCCCAGAAGTTCAGGTTCTCGGTCACCGTGAGGGTCGGCTTGATCCCGTCCGCGTGGCCGGCATAGGCGATGCCGTCCTCGGCCCCCTCGATCCGCCCGGCCAGCGGCGGCTGCAACCCGGCCAGCGTGCGCAACAGCGTGGTCTTGCCGATCCCGTTGGGGCCGCGCAACACCAGCGCCCGCCCGGGCCTGAGCGTCAGGTTCACCCCTTCCAGCACCGGGATACCGCCACGGGCGACGGTCAGATCAGAAGCACAGAGCATCATGGTCGTCGGTTATCCTATCGCGGCGCGGGGCTAAAGGCGGGAATGGCCGGGTGGTTCTGCCCGGTGGGCAAAAGGGCGGCGCGGCTCAGACCGGCAGCAGCGCGAGCGCAACCCGGCGGCCTTCGGCCAGCAGGACGTTGTAGGTGCGGCAGGCCGCCGGCGATCCCATATGCTCCATCCCGACCCCCGCCTGTTCCAGCCGCTGGCGCAACGGGGCCGGGACCGGCAGCATCTCGGCACCGGTGCCGATCAGCAGGACATCGATCCTATCCGCCAGCGCAATCAGCGGCTCGGCATCGTCCAGCCCGCCCCAGGGGCCGGTGCCCCCGGGCCCGGTCACCACCGCGCCCTTGTGGATCTCGCCGCCGATGCGGAAGAACCCCGCCCCATACCCGTCCACCGGGAGACCGTCGGGATAAGCCATTTCGTTCAGGCGCATCTTACCCTTCCCCGTTCCAGATCGGCAGGCCCAACACTGCTGCGGCAAAAATCAGCAGATAGGCCGCCATGCGATAGCTCCGTTCATGCCCCGGCACGAATAGCTTACCGCCGATCATGTTGCCAACCATATTGGGCACACCCAGGGCAAGCCCGACCAGCGCCGGTTCCGGGGCCAGCCGACCCGCCAGCAGCAGCATCGCCAGCACCAGGAAATCATAGCCGAACAGGAACGCGGTCAGGTTGGCGCGCACGGTCCGGGCCGGAAACGGGCTGGCCATGAGGGCAAAGATCACCGGCGGCCCCGGCAATCCGGCGACGCCTCCGAGAAATCCCGAGGCCAGCCCGGTGCCAAAGGTCGCGCCGGGGCCGAGCTGGCCGGTGTAGCGCCAGCCACCGACCAGCAGCGCCAGCATGGTCAGCGACAATACCGAAACCAAGAGCCGGAACAGGCCGGGGTCGATGACGAACAGCGCCGCCAGCCCCAGCGGCAGGGCCAGCGCCGCCCCCAGCAGCAGCCGCGCCAGATCGCCGCGCCGGATGTCTCGGGCCACGCGCGGCAGGATCGGCAGCGGTCCGAACACGTCCATCAGAACGACGGTCAGCACCGCCGCGACCGGGTCCAGCACGATCCCTGCGATCGGCAGATAGACCAGCGCGGTGCCGAACCCGCTGAAGCCGCGAACGGTGCCCGCCACCAGCGCGGCGAACACCAGTATCGACAAATCGGTGATCGACAGCCCGGCCGCCGCGCCGATCACCCTGCCCGCCCCGGCAGGGCGATATCACGCATCCACGTTCGAGAACTGGTTGCCGGCGCTCTTGTCGGGCTTGGTCCAGTCGCGCTTGACCCCGAGGTAAAGCAGGATCGAGGAGGCCACGAAGATCGACGAATAGGTGCCCACGATCACGCCCCAGATCATCGCGAAAACAAAGCCGCGGATCACGTCCCCGCCTAGCACATAGAGCGAAACCAGCGCCAGCAACGTGGTCACCGAGGTCATCACCGTGCGGCTGAGCGTTTCGTTGATGCTGAGGTTCAGGATCTCGGACAGCGGCCGTTTCTTGTATTTGCGCAGGTTTTCACGAACCCGGTCGAACACCACGACGGTGTCGTTGAGCGAATAGCCGACGATGGTCAGCAGCGCCGCGATGATCGCCAGGTCGAACTTGATCTGAAGCTCGGAAAACAGGCCGATGGTCAGGATCACATCGTGCACCAGCGCCGCCACGGCCCCCAGCGCGAACTGCCATTCAAAGCGCAGCCAGATGTAGACCAGCACCGCTCCGATCGCCAGAAGCACCGCCAGGACCGCGGTCTGGATCAACTCGCCCGACACTTTGGGGCCGACCGATTCGACCGATACGAACCGGATATCCGGCGCCACGGCCCGCAATTCCTGTTCCACCTGCGCGATCATGTCGGCGGTGACGGCCTCTTCGCCCTCCTGCGCCTGGATGCGGATCATCGCCACGTTCTGGTCCGGACCAAAGGTCGGGTCGAACACCTCGGAGATCGTCACGTCGCCCAGGCCGAGCGCCCCCAGCGCGTCGCGATAGCCCGCCACGTCCACCGGCTGTGCGCTTTCGGTGCGGATGGTGGTGCCGCCACGGAAATCGATGCCGTAATTCAGCCCGCGCAGCGCGAAGGAACCAAAGGCCAGCAGGATCAGCACCATCGAGATGCCCAGCCACAGTTTCCAGCGCTTGAAGAAATCGAACGCGGTTTCCGCGGGAACGAGTCGCAGTCTCATGTCACACCTCGATCGTCTTGGGGCGGCGGCGTTCGAACCACATCACGATCATCAGCCGCGTGACAAAGATCGCCGTGAAAACCGAGGTCAGGATGCCCAGCCCCAGCGTGATGGCAAAGCCGCGCACCGGCCCCGACCCCATCGCAAACAGGATCACCGCCGTGATGAAGGTGGTGATATTGGCATCAAAAATCGCCGAGAGCGCCTTTTCATAGCCCAGTTCGATCGCCCGCGACGGGCCGCGCGCGGTCTTCAGTTCCTCGCGGATACGTTCGAACACCAGCACGTTGGCGTCCACCGCCATGCCCACGGTCAGCACGATACCCGCGATCCCCGGCAGGGTCAGCGTGGCGCCGATCAGGCTCAGCAGCCCGAAGATCAGCACGATGTTCAGCACCAGCGCGATATTGGCGAAGATACCGAACAACCCGTAGCTGAGGAACATGAACACCAGCACCGCGGCAAAGGCGACCATGGTCGCGACCTTGCCGGCGTCGATGCTGTCCTGTCCGAGCTCCGGTCCGATGGTGCGTTCCTCGAGGAAATCCAGCCCCGCCGGTAGCGCGCCCGCGCGCAGCAGCACGGCCAGGTTCGTGCTTTCCTCGATGGTGAAATTGCCGGTGATGATGCCCGATCCGCCGGGGATGTGGCTCTGGATCACCGGGGCCGAGATCACCTCGTCATCCAGCACGATGGCAAAGGGCGCGCCGATATTCTCGGCGGTATAATCCCCGAACTTGCGCGCCCCGGTGGTGTTGAAGCGGAAATTGACGGCCGGCCGCCCGTTCTGGTCAAAGCTGGGCTGGGCATCCACCAGTTCCTCGCCGGTCACGACGGGCGCGGATTCGAGCGTGTAATATAGCCCCTCCTCATCGAGCGCCGGCACGATCTTTTCGCCCACGCCGGGCTGCGCATCGGGGTCCGACCCGCGGGCCACGACCGGATTGAACGTCAGTTGCGCGGTGGTGCCGATGATGTCCTTGAGCTCCGACGCGCTGCCGATGCCCGGCACCTGGATCAGGATGCGGTCGGCGCCCTGACGCTGGATCGTGGGTTCGCGCGTGCCGACCTCGTCGATCCGGCGGCGCACGATTTCCAGCGCCTGGCGCACGGTGCGGTCGTCGCTGGCCAGCTTTTCGGCCTCGCTCAGCGTCACCACGATCTGGTCGCCCTCGGGCCGGACCTCGATATCGGTCGATCCGACCCCGGTCAGCGTCTGGATCGGACGGGCCAGCCCGCGCACCACCTCGAGCGCGCGCGCCATGCCGTCCGGGTTGCCGATGCGGATGCGAATCTCATCCGGCGCCGAGGGTTGCTTGCGAATGGTGCCGATGGCGGCACGCTCAGGACGCAGCGCATCGCGCAGGCCAGGCCACATGGCCTCCATCCGCGCCTCGTAGACATCCCCGACCTGCACCTCGGCCAGCAGATGCGCCCCGCCCCGCAGGTCGAGCCCGAGATTGACCAGCCCCGACGGCAGCCAGTCCGGCCATGTGGCCGCCGCCGCGCTCAGTTCGGGACCGGTCTGCCCCTTTGCGATCGCCGCCTCGGCGTCGTTATGGGTCTCAACGCGGGGATAGAAGGCATTGGGCAGCGCCAGCCACAGCCCGACCGCGCAGGTCAGCCAGATGAGCACCCGTTTCCATAGGTCGATATGCAGCATTTACCTGCCTTTGCAATAGGTTGTCGGGCAGAGTTACTTTGTCGGCTCGGTCTTGTTGATGACCGAAGCAATGGTGGATTTCACCACGCGGACGCGGACGCCCTCGGCGATTTCGACCTCGACCTCGCCGTCTTCCTTGACCTTGGAAACCTTGCCGATCACCCCGCCCTGGGTCACCACCTGGTCGCCACGGCGCAGCGCGGACACCATCGCCTGATGTTCCTTGACCTTCTTCTGCTGCGGCCGGATCAGCAGGAAATACATGATCGCAAAGATCAGGATGAGCGGGAGAAACTGCGCGATGGCGCCACCTTCCATGGGATGTTCCTTTGCATGTTCTGGATCGCCGCGGAGCGCACCCCCGGCCCGGTTTGGCGCGGAACCTACGCGGGCGGCGGGGGCTTTGCAAGGCGGCGCGAAACCGGCCCTACCACATGTCGGAAAGCTGGGGCATAACGGCGCGAAACGACTCAGATGCCAGGACCGCCCCATGCACGACATCCGCGCCATCCGCGAGAACCCCGACGCTTTCGACGCCGCCCTGTCCCGGCGCGGCGACGCGCCCGTGACGGCAGAGCTGCTGTCGGTGGACGAGACGCGGCGCGCCCGGATCCTCGCGGCGGAAACCGCGCAGGCCGAACAGAACAGGGCGGCCAAGGCGATCGGCGCGGCCAAGGCGGCCGGCGACGAGACCGCCTTTGAACGCCTGCGCGCCGAGGTGGCCGACAAGAAGGCCGAAGTGGCCGCGATGCAGGCCGAGGCGCGGGCGCTGGACGACAGGCTGACCGACATGCTGGCGCGGATCGCCAACCTGCCCGCCGCAGACGTGCCCGATGGCGCGGACGAAACCGGAAATGTCGAGGTGAACCGCTGGGGCACCCCGCGCAGTTTCAATTTCTCGCCCCGGGAACATTTCGAGATCGCAGGTGTCGCCGCTTCGATGGATTTCGCGCTGGCCGCCAAGCTCTCGGGGTCGCGCTTCGTCGTTCTGAAGGGGGCCGTGGCCCGCATCCACCGGGCGCTGGCGCAGTTCATGCTGGACGTGCATACCGGCGACAATGGCCTGACCGAGATCAACAGCCCGGTGCTGGTGCGCGACGAGGCGATGTATGGCACCGACAAGCTGCCCAAGTTCGGCGATGACAGCTATCAGACCACCAATGGCTGGTGGCTGGTGCCGACCTCCGAGGTGCCGCTGACCTATTCGGTCGCGGGCGACATTCTCGACGAGGCCGCGCTGCCGATCCGTATGACCGCGCACACGCTGTGTTTCCGGTCCGAGGCCGGGTCGGCGGGCAAGGACACCGCCGGCATGCTGCGCCAGCACCAGTTCGAGAAGGTCGAAATGGTGTCGATCACCCACCCGGACGAAAGCGACGCCGAACAGAAACGGATGCTGCGCTGCGCCGAGGACATTCTCGAGCGGCTCGAACTGCCCTATCGCACGGTGGTCCTGTGCACCGGCGACATGGGCTTTGGCGCCCGGCGCACCTATGACATCGAGGCCTGGCTGCCGGGGCAGAACGCCTATCGCGAGATCTCGTCGGTATCGACCACGGGCGATTTCCAGGCCCGCCGCATGAATGCCCGGTTCCGGCCCGCCGATGGCGGCAAGCCGGCCTTCGTGCATACGCTCAACGGGTCGGGCCTGGCGGTCGGGCGCTGCCTGATCGCGGTGCTGGAAAACGGCCAGCAGGCGGACGGATCGGTGAACCTGCCCGGCGTGCTCGCCCCCTGGCTGGGCGGCAAGACCACGCTGACAGCCGACGGCACGCTGGTCTGACCCGCGCCCTGCCCGGCACCGGCCGCCCTCCGGCCGGCGCGGGTCAAGTCAGGCAGCGGCGGCTTTCCCGCGCGATCGGCCCCCGGGGAACGGCACCAGCCGTTCCCGGTCCTCGTCCCAGAGTTTCAGGTTCAGCGCCCGGACCGCTTCGATGAACCCGATCCGACGCGGCGCCCAGTCTTCGGGCAGGCTGTAATGGCAGGCCCGCAGTCGGTAGCTGGGGATGCGCGCGTTGAAATGATGGATGTCATGCAGCGTGATGCAGGCCACCGTGTGGTCGAACCACGCCCCGAAATCCAGCGCGGACGATCCCTGAAGCGCCGCGATCTGCGGGTCCAGATCGGGCCTGCGATCCCAGTAGGTGTCTTCGAAATTATGCTGGAGATAGACCAGGAACACACCGATCATCCCCCCCAGCATCGAGGCCGCGAAATAGACGCCCAGCCCGGCCCAGCCCGACAATGACCAGATCAGCGTGACCCAGGCCAGCACCGCGATATTGTGCAGCAGGACCCCCGTCACGCCAAAGCGCAGCGTGTTCTTGGGCCAGCGATAGCGAATGAAATAGGTAAAGAACGCACCGACCGGCACCAGGATGAACGGGTTGCGGTAGAGCCGGTAGACCAGCCGTTCCCAGAACCCCGCCGCCTGCCATTCGCGCAGGGTCATGGTGTGGATCTCGCCGGTGTCGCGATGTTCCAGGTTGCCGACATTGGCGTGGTGCAGGTTGTGGTTCTGCTTCATCACCTCGAAGGGCGCAAAGGTGAAGGGCGACAGCGCATGGCCGGCCAGTTCGTTCTGCCCGCGCGTTTCGAACAGCGAATGATGCCCGGTGTCATGCTGCAGCACATAGAGGCGCACGGCGGAAAAGGCGTGGATCACGCAGGCCGGGATCAAGACATACCACAGGTTCATGCAGCTGATCGCCGCCCATAGCGACGAGAAATAGACAGCGAAGGTGCCGAAGAAGCTCAGCGCGGCGATGCGGTTGTCCTTGTCGACGAACCTGCGGGTGTGTTCACGAAGTGTCATGACCGCCCCTGATGGATCCTGGTTGAACCGGTTAGTCTTCCGTTTTCACGGGTATTTTCACAGGTTCCCGCATCCAGCGCAATCATTGCCGGCGCCGGGGCGGCATTTTGGCCGGATCCGGCCCCCGGCGCCCGGGACGTGACGGTTATGACGGCGATGCCGAGAGCGCCAGCACCCCCATCTGCTCCAGGCCTTCGAGAACCGCGTCGACGGCGACCGTCGCCAGAATCAGCCCCATGACCCGGCTGACGACGCTGACGCCGGTATGGCCGATGAGCCGCTGGATGCGACCGGCCATCAGCAGCAGCACGAAGGTCAGCAGCAGCACGACCGCCAGGACCGCCCCGGTCAGGGCCTGTTCCGCGACCGCGTTGGCATGATTGTCGGTGAGTATGACGATGGCAAGCAGGGCGCCGGGGGACGCGATCGACGGGATCGCCAGTGGAAAGACCGCGCCCGACAGATCCTCGGTTTCCGCTTCCTTGATTTCGCTGTCGGCCTTGCTCTCGCCAAAGATCATGCTGAGCGCGAACAGGAACAGCACGATCCCGCCGGCGATCTGGAACGTGCCGAGCCTCAGGCCGATCGCCTCGAGAAGCAACTGCCCTCCGACCAGAAAGACGCCGAGCACGATTGCCGCCACGAGAACCGCCCGCAAGGCGAACGACCGGTGAAGACGCGCCGGTATGGCGGCGGTGGCATACATGAACACCGGGATACTGCCCACCGGGTCAATGACCACGAAGAGGGTAACGAATTCTCGGACTATGTCCTGCCACTGCATGGGCGCCTCCCGAAGCTCCGGTTCCGGCGCGCAGCCCGGACGGGATCAGGATCTGCGGCCCTCGATATGTTTGCGCAGCCGCGACGGTGCGGCCTTCTTCTTTCCCTTATAGGGATTTTTATCACCCTGCCCACGCATATGCAGCCGGATCGGGGTGCCAGGCATGTCGAAATCCTCGCGCAGCCCGTTGACGAGGTAGCGCGAATAGCTGGCGGGCATCTTGTCGGGGTGGCTGCACATCACCACGAAACCCGGCGGGCGGGTCTTGGCCTGGGTCATGTAGCGCAGCTTGATCCGCTTGCCCTGGGGCGCGGGCGGCGGGTGCTGTTCCAGCATCCCGGTCAGCCAGCGGTTCAGCGCCGCCGTGGGCACCCGGCGGTTCCAGACCTCGTGGGCCCGCAGGATCGCCGCGTGCAACCGGTCCAGCCCGCGCCCGGTTTTTGCGCTGACCGTGATCAGCGGCGCGCCGCGCAATTGCGGCAACAGCCGGTTGAAGGCTTCCTTGAGGTCGCGCAGCTTCTGCTGCTTGTCATCCTCGATATCCCATTTGTTCACCGCCACGACCACCGCACGGCCCTCGCGCTCGGCCAGGTCGGCGATGCGCAGATCCTGCTGCTCGAACGGGATCGCGGCGTCGAGCAGCACCACGACCACCTCGGCGAACTTGACCGCGCGCAGCCCGTCCGAGACCGACAGCTTCTCCAGCTTTTCCTGGACCCGCGCCTTCTTGCGCATCCCGGCGGTGTCGAAAATCCGCATCGGGATGCCGTCCCAGTTCACGCGCAGCGAAATCGCGTCGCGGGTGATCCCGGCCTCGGGTCCGGTCAGCAGCCTGTCTTCGCCGAGGATACGGTTGATCAGGGTGGATTTGCCCGCGTTGGGCCGCCCCACCACCGCAACCTGCAGCGGCCGCTCCGGCGTCGGCGCGTGACCGGCGCCGTCGGTTTCGCCCGTGTCGTCCTCGTCCAGCATGACATCGGTGACAGGTGCATCCTGCGCCGCCCGCTTGGCCATCTCGTCGGCGATCGGCATCAGCTGGGCGTAAAGCTCGTTCAATCCCTCGCCATGTTCGGCCGACAGCCGGATCGGTTCGTCGAGCCCCAGTTCCCACGCCTCGAGCACGCCCGCATCGGCGGCGGCCCCCTCGGCCTTGTTGGCCGCGAGGATCACATGCGCCGCCCGTTTGCGCAGGATCTCGGCAAAGACCCGGTCGGTCGGTGTGATGCCGGTGCGGGCGTCGACCAGGAACAGGCAGATATCGGCCATGTCCACCGCCCGTTCGGTCAGCCGCCGCATACGTCCCGGCAGGCTGTCGTCATTGGCATCCTCGAGCCCCGCCGTGTCGATCACGGTGAACCGCAGGTCACCCAGCCGCGCCGCGCCTTCGCGCAGGTCGCGGGTCACGCCCGGCTGGTCGTCGACCAGCGCCAGCCGTTTGCCGACGAGGCGATTGAACAGCGTGGATTTGCCCACATTGGGCCGGCCCACGATGGCTAGGGTGAAACTCATGGCGATGCATCCCGAATAGGAATGCGCCCTTTAGCGCATCCGCCGCTCAACGGAAAGCGTGCAGTTCACCCTTGCGGCTGACCACATACAGCGTTCCGCCCGCCACCGCCGGGGGCGTCGCCGCGCCATCGGGGATGGCCGTCGAGGCGACGAGCACCCCGTTTTCCGGCGCGAAGAACCGCAACTGGCCGTCGCCCGAGGCCACCGCGAGCCGCGACCCGGCGAGGATCGGACCGTAATTCGCATAGGACGGCCCGCGCTTGCGCGGCTTGTCCTTGAGGAACCCGGGCAGGTTCGCCGACCAGATCACGCTGCCATCGCCTGCATCGATACGCAGCAGGCGGTTCAGGTCGGACACCGCAAAGATCGAATCGCCGACCGGCCAGACAGGCCCCAGCGCGCCTTCGCGGGCGGTCCAAATCCGGTCGCCGGTGCTGGCATTCAGCGCCACGATCCGGCCCGAATGGTTGCCCGCGTAAATGCGGCTGCCCGACACCACCGGCGCGCCGGTCACGTCGCCGATCCGGGCCGCGGCGCTGCCCTTGCGCCGGCCCGCCACCGAGGCGTTCCAGCGGCGCAGCCCGCCGCGGCGGAAACTGCCGACGATATCGCCCGAGCCGAAGGCAAACACCACCAGGTCGCCGGCGAGCACCGGCGCGGGCGCGCCCAGGACGTTGGACCCGCTGACCGGGGCCTCGGTCTGCCACAGGATGCGTCCGTCGGCGGTGTTCACCGCCCAGCCGGTGCTGTCACCGGCCACCAGGTAAACGAGGCTGCCGCTAACCAGCGGCGCGCCCGATCCGGTCGCGCCCAGCTTCTGGTTCCAGCGCACGCCCCCCGACCGGGCATCGAGCGCCGTCAGTTCCCCGAACCCGGTCGAAACGTAGAGCGTGCCGCCGGCATAGGCCAGCCCGCCCCCGGTTGCCTCGCCGGGCTTGTCGGCGGGCGGGGTCAGGTCCACGCTCCAGGCGACGGCGCCCTGCGGCGTAACCGCCGACACCCGCGCGCCCGAATCGAGCGTGTAGACCAGGCCGCCACCGACGACCGGGGCCGCGGTGATGCGCAGCTTGCGGCTGTCGCCAGCGCCGATATTGACCGACCAGATCCGCTGCGGCGCAACCCGGAGCGCGGCATTCGCGGTGCGATATGCCGGGGTTCCCGGCGATTGCGGCCAGTCCGCATTGCCGCGCTGCCCCGGCAGGCCGATGGCGCGTGACCGGTTCGCGGTGGTGGCGGGCGCGGTCGGCGAGTCCTCGGCCAGTTCGGGACGGATGTCCTCGCGCACGCCCGGCAGGATCACTTCTTTCTCCGCGCAGCCGGTAAGCAGAACCAGCGCGGCGATCAGCGCGGCGCCGATGCCGCCGCGCCCCGGATTGTTCAGATAAGTCATGTGCCTGCGCCCGCTCCCTTCGCTGCCCTTTCGCCGCGCCGCCGCCTAGCCCTGGGCAGCCCCGGGCATCTGAGGCGTGCCGCCAAGCGCCACAATCACCTGCACCGCGCGTTGTTGCAAGTCCGGCGTCGCCTCGGCGTCCTGCAGGATCGCGTTCAGCCGGCCGATCGCCGCGCCGGCGTCACCGGCCGAGATATCGAGCAGCGCCAGCTGTTCCTCGGCCAGCAGCCGCAGCGGCGCGCCGGGCGCGGCCAGCGCCTCGAACCCCTGCCGCAGCGCCGGTTCGTCGAGGCTGTCCATTTGCAGCGTCAGCGCCTTGAAGGTGGCGATCTGGCGATAGATCGCCGGCAATTCGCCATCGGCGCCCACCGCCTCGAGCTGGGCCACCGCCGACGCGCGGTCGCCGGCCTCGGACTGTGCCGCGGCGGTCAGCATCCGCACGATGGCCTGCCCGCCATGGCTGTCGGTGGCGATCTCCTCCAGCGCGGCGGCGCGGTCCCCGGCGGCATCCGGGGCCAGGGCCGCCATGATGTCGTCGCCCAGCCTTTCGGCGGCGGCGCGGGCCTGGCCCTTGCGGTATTCGTTGAACCCGGCCCCGCCCACGATCAACAGGATCGCCAGCACGGCAATCCATCCATACCGCTTGAGCAGCGCATAGAGACGGTCGCGGCGGACCTCTTCGGTCACTTCTTCGATGAAACTGTCGGTATCGCTCATGTATCTGTCCTGCGGGCGGTCCTGTGGCGCCCGTCTTATCGCGCCCGTCCGGCCAAGCCAAGTGGCGGCGACCGATACGCGGCCCGGCGCCGCGCAAGTCGCGGGCAAACCGCCGCAAAACCCGTCGCAGCACGGCAGAAAACCCGAAGTTTGATGCCCTGGGTGCTGTCGGAATGAAAAAAACCCATATATACACCGCCGTGCCGGCTTTTCATGGCCGGAAAGGAGGAGCCCGAGGCAGACGATGCGACCGATCCCCTTGCTCACAGCGATTCTGGTGATGCTCGCGCTTTATGGTCTGGTGCTGCAGCGCGACGCGCTGCTGGCCTTTGCCCGCGGCGAACCGCAGGACCAGCAGGCAGACCCGTCATTCACCGCCGATATCCCGGCGCAAGCCGCACCGCAACCGGATCTGATCGGCGTCGTCGTGCGCCGCAGCACCGCGCGCGAAATCGACAGCGCGGTGATCCTGCGCGGCCAGACGCGTGCCTTGCGGCAGGTCGAGGTGCGCGCCGAAACCTCGGCCATCGTGATCTCGGATCCGCTGCGCAAGGGGGCCTTCGTCAAACGGGGCGACCTGCTGTGCAAGCTGGATCCCGGCGTGCGCGAGGCGGCGCTGGCCGAGGCCAGCGCGAAACTGAAGGAAGCCCGCAGCCGGGTGCCCGAATCCGAGGCCTGGCTGAAAGAGGCCCATGCCCGGCTGGGCGAGGCGCAGATCAACTACAACGCGGCGCGAAAGCTGAAAGAAGGCGGCTATGCCTCCGACACCCGGCTGGCCGCGACCGAGGCGGCCATTCGCGCCGCCGAAGCCAACCTTGCCACCGCGCGAACGCGGCTGGACACCACCCGTTCGGGGATCGAGGCGGCGCAGGCCGCCGTGGCCGCCGCGGAACGGGAAATCGCCCGGCTGACCATCACCGCCCCCTTCGACGGGCTGCTGGAATCCGATGCCGCCGAACTGGGCAGCCTGATGCAGCCCGGCAGCCTCTGCGCCACCGTGATCCAGCTCGACCCGGTCAAGCTGGTCGGGTTCGTCCCCGAAACCGAGGTCGCGCGGGTCAAGGTCGGTGCGCCCGCGGGCGCCGAACTGGCGACCGGCCAGCGCGTCGAGGGCAAGGTGACCTTCATCAGCCGGTCCGCCGATCCGCTCACCCGCACCTTCGAGGTCGAGATCTCCGTGCCCAACCCCGATCTGGCGATCCGTGACGGCCAGACCGCCGCCATCGCCGTGCAGGCGGCGGGCGCGATGGCCCACCTGCTGCCGCAATCGGCGCTGACGCTGAACAATGACGGCCAGCTCGGCGTGCGGGTGGTCAGCGACGATGCCATCGTCGGTTTCCTGCCGGTGTCGCTGGTCAGGGATACGGTGGATGGCATCTGGGTCGACGGGTTGCCCGCCGAGGCCAACGTGATCGTGGTCGGGCAGGATTTCGTCACCGCCGGGGTTCGGGTGAAACCGACTTGGCAGGAAACGGACCAATGACCGGTATCGTCGACTGGGCCGCTGCGCGGGCGCGCATGGTCCTGGCCTTCATCGCGCTGTCGCTGGTGATCGGTGCGTCGGCCTATGTCGGCCTGCCCAAGGAAGGCGAACCCGACATCGACATCCCGATGCTGTTCGTCTCGGTCCAGTTTCCCGGCATTTCCGCCGAGGACAGCGAAAGCCTGCTGATCAAGCCGATGGAAACCGAGCTGTCCGATCTCGACGGGCTGGACAAGATGACCGCCACCGCGGCGGAAAACTATGCCGGTATCCTGCTCGAGTTCGATTTCGGCTGGGACAAGTCCGCCACCGTGGCCGACGTGCGCGACGCGATGAACTCGGCGCAGGGCAAGTTTCCCGACGGGGCCGAGCAATACGAGGTGACCGAGATCAATTTCTCGGAGTTTCCGATCGTGATCGTCAACCTGACCGGCGCGGTGCCCGAACGGACCATGGCGCAGATCGCGCGCGACCTGCGCGACGAGATCGAGACGCTCGATTCCGTGCTCGAGGCCGGGATCGCGGGCAGCCGGGACGAGATGCTCGAGGTGATCATCGACCCGCTGCGGCTGGAATCCTACAATGTCACCGCGCTCGAACTGATCAACGTGGTGCAGAACAACAACCAGCTGATTGCCGCCGGCGAGGTGGAAACCGCGCAGGGCACGTTCGCGGTCAAGATCCCGTCATCCTTCGACGACCCGCTGGATGTCTACGACCTGCCGGTCAAGACCAATGGCGACCGGGTGGTGACGCTGGGCGACCTGGCCCAGATCAATTTCACCTTCGAGGACCGCGTCGGAACCGCCCGGTTCAACGGCGAGAAAACGGTGGCGTTGCAGGTGGTGAAACGCAAGGGGTTCAACCTGATCGACACCGTCGACGAGGTAAGGACGGTGATCGCGGAAACCCGCGCCAAGTGGCCACCGGAATTGCAGGCCGCTGTCGAGGTCGGCACCTCGAACGACCAGAGCCGCATCGTCGGGTCGATGGTGCGCCAGCTCGAGGGGTCGGTCCTGACCGCCGTGGCGCTTGTGATGATCGTGGTGCTTGCCGCGCTGGGCAGCCGGGCGGCGCTGCTGGTCGGATTCGCGATCCCGACCTCGTTCCTGCTGTGCTTTGCCTATCTCGCCGCGATGGGCGTCTCGATATCCAACATCGTGATGTTCGGCCTGATCCTGGCGGTGGGGATGCTGGTCGACGGTGCCATCGTCGTGGTGGAATATGCCGACAAGCGCATCCACGAGGGCGTCGGCCCCATGCATGCCTATGTCGAGGCCGCCAAGCGCATGTTCTGGCCCATCGTCGCCTCGACCGCGACCACGCTCTGCGCCTTTCTGCCGATGCTGTTCTGGCCGGGTGTGCCCGGCGAATTCATGGGGATGCTGCCGATCACGCTGATCTTCGTGCTGTCGGCATCGCTGGTGGTGGCGCTGGTGTACCTGCCGGTGGTCGGCGGTGTCACCGGACGGATTTCGCGGCTCTTTGCCGGGGCCTCGGACGGGCTGCGCGCCCGCCTGCCCTGGATCGCGTGCGCGGCCCTGGTGCCGGTCGCGCTCTACGGGCTGTTCGTGGCGGCTATGCAGGTGCTGAACCCGCAATACCTGCTGCCCGCCGAAACCCCTGCCCTGGCCGGGTCGCTGATCGGCGCCCTGCTGTTCATCGCCGCCGCCTTTGCCGCCTCGATCACGCTGGACGCCGCGCGTATCGAACGCACCCCGCGCCGCGTGCAGACCGGCCACAGGCACACGCTGTTCGGTCATTTCATCAAGCTGATCGCGGGCAACCCGGTGATGCCCCTCGTGGCGATCGGCCTGGTGTTCATGGCGATCTTCCAGGTGGTGTTCGTGGAATACCCGGCGCGGTCGCGCGGGGTCGAGTTCTTTGTCGAATCGGAACCGGAACAGGCCACGCTGTTCGTGCGCGCGCGCGGCAACCTGTCGCTGGATCAGGCCGATGCGCTGGTCCGCGAGGCCGAAGCGGTGCTGGACGCGCACCCGGCGGTCATCAACATGTTCGCCTTTGCCGGCGATGGCGGGCTGAACACCGACGCCAGCGGCGCGCAGGTGCCGGCCGATACCGTGGGCCGGATCCAGTTCGAGCTGATCCCGTGGGAGGACCGCCCGTCCACCACCCAGAGCCTGTTCGGCGGCTGGTTCGAACGGGAGATTCGCGCCGAGGATTATGACGGCGACGCCGTGATCGCCGAACTGGAAACCGCCCTGGCCGAACTGCCCGGCTTTGAAACCGAAATCCTGCCGCTGGGCCGTGGCCCGGCCTCGGCCAAGCCGGTCCATCTGCGGCTGAAATCCGACAATGGCGCCGACCTGCTGGCCGCGACCGAACTGGCGCGCGCGCAGTTCGACCAGATGCCCGGGCTGGTGCAGATCGAGGACACGCTGCCGCTGCCCGGCATCGACTGGCAGATCGACGTGGACGTGGAAAAGGCCGGCCGTTTCGGCGCCGACGTGGCCACCGTGGGCGCGATGGTGCAGCTGGTCACGCGCGGCATCCTGCTCGATACCATGCGGGTCGACAGCTCGGACGAGGAGATCGAGATCCGGGTTCGCCTGCCCGACGAGTTTCGCGTGCTGTCCACGCTCGACAACCTGCGGGTGCGCACCCATGACGGGCTGGTGCCGCTGTCGAATTTCATCACCCGCAAACCGGTCGGGAAACTGGCCTCGATCAGCCGCGTCGACCAGCATCGTTTCTACGACGTCAAGGCGGATGTGGAAACCGGGCTGACCAAGCTGGTCGCCCGCGACGCCGGAACCGGCGGCGAGACGCCGCTGGCCTTGCTGCACGAAGTGACCGGCAGCGAGGTCGCGACCGGCCCGACCCTGACCGCGCCGTCCGGGGCAACGCTGGAACTGAGGAAACTGCTGGGCGCGGAGGGGTTCGAGGACGCCCGCGCGGCCTATGACGCGGGCACCGCGCGGCTGGTTCCGGTCAATGCCAACGAACGGATCGCATCGCTGGACGCCTGGCTCGACACCGGCCCCTTCCCGGCCTCGGTGGACTGGGAATGGACCGGCGACCGCGAGGAACAGGCCGAATCGCAAGCCTTTCTGTCCAAGGCCTTTGCCGCGGCGCTGGGGCTGATGTTCGTGATCCTGCTGACCCAGTTCAACAGTTTCTACAACTCGGTCCTGGTTCTGCTGGCGGTGATCATGTCCACCACCGGCGTGCTGATCGGGATGATGGTGATGGATCAGCCGTTCTCGATCATCATGACCGGCACCGGCATCGTCGCGCTGGCGGGGATCGTGGTGAACAACAACATCGTGCTGATCGACACCTATCAGGAGTTTTCCAGCCACATGCCGCCGATCGAGGCGATCGTGCGCACCGCCGAGGCGCGGATCCGCCCGGTGCTGCTGACCACGATCACCACCATGGCCGGCCTGACCCCGATGATGTTCGGCCTGTCGCTCGATTTCATCGGCGGCGGCTACTCCATCGACAGCCCGACCTCGCTGTGGTGGAAACAGCTCGCCACCGCGGTGGTGTTCGGGCTGGGCATCGCCACCATGCTGACGCTGATCGTCACGCCGTCCTTCCT
The DNA here is from genome assembly GCF_003008555.2 of Pukyongiella litopenaei. NCBI lineage: Bacteria > Pseudomonadati > Pseudomonadota > Alphaproteobacteria > Rhodobacterales > Paracoccaceae > Pukyongiella > Pukyongiella litopenaei. The sequence continues at coordinate 149,826 of NZ_CP027665.1, forward strand.
CGCGCTCAGGGTCTGGGCGGGAACCTATATGCGCTGGATCGGCCGGCTCTGGGCGCGGCTGACCGGCGGGCGCGACGGGCTGGCCGCCCGCGACGCGCGGCTGCGCAAGGCGGCGCGGGCGCTCGGTCCGATCGAGATCATCTGGGAAGACGGCGCCGCCCGGGACGCCACGGGTGATGTTCCGGCGCACAGTGATGGACCCGACGACACCGGCAAGTCGCCCCACCCGCCGGCCTCGCCGCTGCGCGCCGCCGAATAGGCGCGACTTTGCCCCGCCCCGCTGCTAGGCTGGCCCCATCCACCGGGGACGGGCCACCATGACCGGCGACATACTCGAACTGCTGGCAACCTATTCGCCGCTGGCGATTCTCTTTGCCGCGCTGGTGGCCGCCGGCGTGTTCCTGGTCCAGAAATCCACCGAACGCGCGATCCTGGCCGAGTTCGACCGCCGCGCCAAGCTGTTCGAGCTTGGCGTCGAGCGCCGGTCGCGCTTCGAGGAGATGATCCTGCTCGAACGTTACGAGACCATCGGCGATATCCTGAACCGCCTGACCCGGATCGCCAGCGACCTGAACCGGCGCCGCCACGGCACCGAGGTCGAGGGGCTGATCCGCGACGGCGACATCGTGCCCCTGACCGAGGTGTTCGAGATCCTGGGCGCGCGGCGGCATATCCTGACCGAGCGGTTCCACCCGATCCTGGGCCAGATGGCCGGGCTGCTGATCCGGTTGGCCAACACGCCTGACGATGCGGCCGCGCGGCAGGTTCAGGATGAATACGGCGCCCTGCAATCGCGGCTGCAGGACGAGATCACCACCGCGTTCGGACTGGACCGGATCGTGTGGGCAGAACCCTGAACCGGCCGCTGGGCTGGCCCGCTCAGGCCGCCTCGTCGGTCTGCTGGCGATACCAGAGCTGGGCGTAACGCCCGCCCCGTGCCAGCAGTTCGTCATGGGTGCCCTGTTCGACGATCTCGCCGCGTTCCAGCACCACGATGCGGTCCGCTTCGGCGATGGTGGACAGCCGGTGCGCGATGGTGATCACCGTGCGCCCCTGCCCCGCCTGCGCCAGTGCACCCTTGATTTCCTGTTCGGTTTCGGTGTCCAGCGCGCTGGTCGCCTCGTCCAGCAACAGGATCGGCGGGTTCTTCAGCAAGGTCCGGGCGATGCCGACCCGCTGCTTTTCGCCGCCCGACAGTTTCAGGCCGCGTTCGCCCACCATCGTGTCATAGCCATCGGGCAGCGACATGATGAACTGGTGGATCTGCGCGGCAGCAGCCGCCGTCTCCACATCCGCCTGCGTGGCCCCGTCGCGCCCATAGGCGATGTTGTAGCGGATGGTGTCGTTGAACAGCACCGTATCCTGCGGCACCACGCCGATGGCGGCATGCAGGCTCTGCTGGGTCACCTCGCGGATGTCCTGGCCATCGATGAGCAGCGCGCCCCCGGTCACGTCGTAGAACCTGAACAGCAGCCGCCCGATGGTGGATTTTCCCGAACCGGTCGCCCCGACGATGGCCACCGTCCGGGCCGCGGGCACGGTCAGACTGACCCCCTTGAGGATCTCGCGGTCCGGATCATAGGAAAACCGGACGTCGCGCAGCTCGATCGCGCCGCCGGTCACGGCCAGATCGGGCGCGCCGGGGCGATCCGCCACCTCGGTCGGCTGTTCCAGCAGGTCGAACATTTCACCCATGTCGACCAGGCTCTGCCGGATCTCGCGATAGACGGTGCCGAGAAAGTTCAGCGGTATGGTGATCTGGATCATGTAGGCGTTGACCATGACGAAATCGCCCACCGTCAGCGTGCCCGCCTGCACCCCCAGCGCCGCCAGGACCATCACGCCCACCAGCCCCGCGGTGATCAGCAGCGACTGGCCGAAATTGAGAAAGGCCAGCGAATAGGAGGTCTTGAGCGCCGCCTGTTCGTATTGCCGCATCGCGCCGTCATAGCGTTCGGCCTCGCGGGCCTCGGCCCCGAAATACTTGACCGTTTCATAGTTCAGCAGGCTGTCGATCGCCTTCTGGTTGGCGTCGGTGTCCTGGTCGTTCATCTCGCGGCGCAGCTTGACCCGCCATTCGGTGACCTTGAAGGTGAACCAGACATAAAGCGCGATGGTGACGCTCACGATTGCGAGATACCAGACGTCGAACAGCGTGGTCAGGATGATCGCGACCAGCAGCAGCTCCAGGATCAGCGGCCCGACGCTGAGCAGCATGAACCGCAACAGGAACTCGACGCCCTTGACCCCGCGTTCGATGATCCGGCTCAGGCCGCCGGTCCGGCGCGAAATGTGATAGCGCAGCGACAGGCGGTGGATGTGGCCGAAGGTTTCCAGCGCCAGCTGTCGCAGCGCCCGTTGCGTCACCGGGGCAAAGACCGCGTCCCGCAATTGCTGGAACCCCACGTTCAACAGCCGCGCGACGCCATAGGCCACGGTCAGCCCCACCGCCCCCAGGGCCAGCACCGGCACGGCGCCATCCTTGGCCAGCGCATCGACCGCGCCCTTGTAGAGGATCGGCGTGCCGACCGCGATCAGCTTGGACAGCAGCAGCAGCAGCAGTGCGCCCACCACCCGGCGTTTGACCCAGGGCTGGTCGTCGGGCCAGAGATAGGGGGCGACCTTGCGGATGGTGCGCATCCCCGACCGGCGCTCGTCGGCATGGAGTTCGGGATCAGGTGCTGGGGACATGTAGAACGGTCATTCCTGGCGTTGGATCGGGTCGTCCGGCAGGGCAAAGACCTGGCCGGGATAGATCAGGTCGGCGTCACGGATCGCCGAACGATTGGCTTCGAACACGCGGACATAGAAAAAACCGTCCCCGTAGCGTTCGCGCGAAATGGCCCATAACGTGTCGCCGCGCTGCACCGTCACCTCGCGCAGCACCGCCGATCCGGGCGATTGCGCGCCGGGCCGCTCCAGGACCTCCGGCGCCTCGCGCTGGAACGGGGTTTCCAGCCGGCTGGTCACGCCGCCGCCATCGCCCATCTCGTCGAGCCGCAATGCGTAAACCCCCGGCGGCACATCCGGCAACCGCCCCTTCCAGCGCCCGGCCCCATCGGCGCCCAGCTCGGCCACCAGCCTGTTGTCGAGATAGACCCGCACCGAGCGGTTGGCCCCGGCACGGCCGCTCAGCAGCACTTCGCCGCGATCGGTATAGCCGATGGTATCCAGCTGAACCTGATCGGGCGCCCCTGCGGCGTCCGCGGAGGGCGATATCAGGTCCACCCCGTCGCGCGATGCCCGCAGCACCGCGACCGTTCCCGATGCCTCTGTTACCTCTGTCGCGTCCGCCGTGGGTCCGGACCCGGACGGTGTCTGCGGCATGGCGGGCGACACCGATGCCACAGCCATCTGGTCGGGTTTGGCGTCCTCCTTCGGCCCGGCGGGCATCGGCCGGGCCACCGCACCCGCATCGTCCTCCGCGATCACCTGACCGGCATCCGCGGCCGGCGGCCTAGCCGGGCGCGGGGCGAGAATCACCTGGTCTTCCGATGCCGCCACGGCCCCGTCCGCCTCCGCGCTCAGGGTCAGGACCACGGGATCGTCGCCCGGCTCCATCGCGATGATCGAGGCAAATGCGCCACCGGCATCGGCCTCCTGCACCGCGCCCGCGCGCCCGTCCAGCAGCACCGTCACCCGGCTGCCGGGGGCGGCGCGGCCCGCGACCACCACCATCCCGCTATCGTCGACCCGTGCCAGATCGATCGAGGGTAAAACCGGTGCGGGTGCATCCGCCGGCGGCGCCGCAACCGGCGCGGGCTGCGGCGTCGGCGCATCCATCACGGCGACCTCGGCAACGGTTTCAGGAACGGCCGCTTCTTCCGGTGCAATACCCGAACCGGTTGGCCCCGCCGCGATCCCGGTCTCCGCCCGCTCTGGCCGAACGTCACCGGGTCCCGGCGCATCCGGCCCGGGCGCATCCGGCCCGGGCGTGCGATACCAGGCCAGGGCCACAACCGCGGCAATCGCCGCGCCCAGTGCCCAGCTGGCCCACCCGGTTCCATATGCGCCGGAAAATCTTGCCATGCGCTTTCCTCTTGCCCGCCTGCCGCTGCCGGTTGAGCCGCTCCGGCGACCGCGCTATCACCGGTCCGAGCCGAAGTTACACCCGACAATCAACGCGAAAGGCCGCCGATGTCCGCCAAATCCGTCTGTGTCTATTGCGGATCGCGCGCAGGCGCAACGCCGCTCTACACCGAACACGCCACCGCCCTGGGCCACGCGCTGGCGGCCGAAGGCTGGCGTCTGGTCTATGGCGCGGGCGATGTGGGGCTGATGGGCGCGGTCGCCCGGGCCGCGCAGGCGGGCGGCGGCGACACGTTCGGCGTCATCCCCGCCCATCTCGTCTCGCGCGAGGTCGGCAAGACCGACCTGAACCGCTATGTCGTCACCGAAACGATGCATGAACGCAAGAAGGTCATGTTCATGAATGCCGACGCGGTGGTGGTCCTGCCCGGCGGCGCGGGATCGCTGGACGAACTGTTCGAGGCGCTCACCTGGCGCCAGCTCGGCCTGCACGCCAAGCCGATCGTGGTGCTGAATTCCGGCGGCTACTGGACACCGCTCCGGACGCTTCTGGACGGCATCATCGCGGATGGTTTTGCCGAGGCGTCGCTGGCCGGGTTCATCGACTGGGCGGATACCCCCGACGCGGCAATGGCCACCTTGCGCGCCGCCCTGGCCTGATCGCGCCCGCTTCCTCTTGCCGGAAATATCCCCGCCGGAGGCTCCCGCAATCCGCCACCCGCGCAAGCCCTGAACGCAAAGCGCCCGGACATCTGGCCCGGGCGCCCTGCCGTCCTGCGACGCGCGGTGTCAGCTCATCCGCGAGGCGACGTTTTCCCAGTTCACGAGATTGTTCAGGAAGTTCTCCAGATAGGCCGGCCGCTTGTTGCGGAAGTCGATGTAGTAGGAATGCTCCCACACGTCGCAGCCCAGCAGCGCGGTCTGGCCCGAACACAGCGGGTTCACGCCGTTCTCGGTCTTGGTGACCGCCAGCGACCCGTCCGGGTTCTGCACCAGCCAGCACCAGCCCGATCCGAACTGGCCCGCGCCCGCGGCGCCGAAGGCCGCCCGGAACTCGTCCACCGATCCGAAGCTGCCGGTGATCGCCTTCTCCAACTCGCCCGGCATCTTGCTTTCGCCCGGCCCCATCATTTCCCAGAACTGGTTGTGGTTCCACAACTGGCTGATATTGTTGAAAATCCCGTTCTGGGCCACCGCGCCGGCATCATAGGTGCCGACGATGATCTCCTCGAGGCTCTTGCCGGCCCATTCGGTGCCTTCGATCAGCTTGTTGCCGTTGTCCACATAGGCCTTGTGGTGCAGGTCGTGGTGATATTCCAGCGTTTCCGCCGACATCCCGTTGGCTGCCAGCGCGTCATGTGCGTAGGGAAGATCCGGTAGTTCAAAAGCCATGTGTCGGCCCTCCGTGATTGGTGTGCGTTACCCGTTTCATGGGCCGCGCATCCCGGCAGGTCAAGGGGGCGTCCCAAAGAACGGCGGATGGCAGGCAGGGATGCGCGCCACCCCACCCGCGCCCGGGTCACGCCCCGGTGCGGAACAATCCCACCTCCGAGCCCGGCAGGGCCGAGGTCTTCAGCAACTCGAACATGTAGGGCGCCACCGAGCGGAAACAGACGATCCGCATGGTTTCGCCATCGGGCATCCAGAACGCCGCCGGCACCTGGGCCATGCGCGACCGCCTAAACTCTCCCGGCTCGAAGATGCCGGGGGCGAAATCCACCGGGGCGAGCTTGGCCATAACCTCGCGCACCCGGTCCCCGCGCAGTTCGAACATGGCGCGGGCATCCGACATGTCGACCGCCAGCGCATGGCTGCCGGCCAGGGTGACATGCAGCGCCGCCAGCGCCCCGGAAACCTCGTCATAGGGGCAGAACAGCAGCAACTCGTCCGGCGACATCCATGCGGCGGCGCGGTCCTCCGCCTGCACGATCGCACGCTGTTTCGGTATCGCCACGCCAAAGGTCTTCAGGGCGGCCTTCAGCGGCCGCGCATCGAGATTTCCGCGCAGGGTGATCATCCCCTGCAGGCCGGTTTCGCGCAGGGCCACGAACCCGTCGAAGGTCATGCCGTCCAGCGCGCTCTTCGCTTCAGACATTCTGCTTCTCCCCGTCCCTGTCATAGAATACCGGATCCACGATCCGGGCATGATAGGTCTTGCCGTCCGTGCCGGGAAATTCCAGCACCTCGCCCATGCGGTCGGGCCCGTGACGCACCAGCCCCATGGCAATGCCCCGGTCCAGCGTCGGGGAATGATAGGTCGAGGTAACCCGCCCCTGGACCTTGCGCTGTCCGGTTTCGTTGACGCCCTCATCGACCGCATAGGCGCCATCGGGCAGAACCGATCCGTCGGTGGTTTCCAGCCCCACCAGTTTCCAGCGGCCGGGGTCGGTCATGTGGCTGCGGGCCTGGGCCCGCTTGCCCAGGTAATCGTCCTTCTTCTTCGAGATCGCCCAGTCGAGGCCGAGATCCTGCGGGATCACGGTGCCATCGGTTTCATCGCCGATCATGATGAAGCCCTTCTCGGCACGCATGATGTGCAGGCATTCGGTGCCATAGGGCATGACCCCGAACTCGCGCCCGGCCTCATGGAGCGTGTCCCAGAAGGCACGGCCCCGCGATGCGGGCACCGCGATTTCATAGCTCAGTTCGCCCGAGAACGAGATGCGGAAGACGCGGGCCGGAACTCCGCCGATCTCGCCATCGGCCCAGGCCATGAACGGCAGCGCCTCCTTCGAGACATCCATGCCGCCCAGTTTCTCCAGCAGTTTGCGGGCCTTCGGTCCGACCACGGCCACCTGCGCGTATTGTTCGGTGACATTGGCCACATGGACCTGCCAGTCCCACCATTCGGTCTGCAGCCATTCCTCCATATGGGCATGGATGCGCTCGGCCCCGCCGGTGGTGGTGTGGCACAGCCAGGTGTCGTCGTCGATCCGCGCCACCACGCCATCGTCGATCAGGAAGCCGTTTTCCGAACACATCAGCCCATAGCGGCAGCGTCCGGGTTTCAGCGTCGACATCATGTTCGTATAGAGCATGTCGAGGAACCGGCCCGCGTCGGGGCCCTTGACCAGCAGCTTGCCCAGCGTGGAAGCATCAAGCATCCCAAGGGCTTCCCGCGTGTTCCTCACCTCGCGCATCACCGCGTCATGGATGGTTTCGCCCGCGCGCGGATAGGCGTAGGGCCGGCGCCAGTGGCCGACCGGTTCCCAATGGGCGCCATGGGCGGCATGCCAGTCATGTATCGGCGTCTGCCGCACCGGCTGAAACAATGCGCCGCGGGCCTCGCCGGCGATCGCCCCCATCGAGATCGGCGTATAGGGCGGCCGGAAGGTGGTGGTGCCCACGGCCGGGATCTCGGCACCCAGCGCATCGGCCAGCGTCGCCAGCCCGTTGATATTGCTCAGCTTGCCCTGGTCGGTGGCCATGCCCAGCGTGGTGTAGCGCTTGGTGTGTTCGACGCTTTCATAGCCTTCGCGCGCGGCGAGCTGGACATCGGACACCTTGACGTCGTTCTGAAAATCCAGCCACGCCTTGGCCCGCAGCGCCGGTTCCGCCCGGGCCGGCATGAGCCATACCGGCTCGGGTGCGGCCTCGGGCGCCGCCGCGGCCCGTGGCACGGCGGATTTCCGCGGCTTCAGCCCTGCGCCTTCGGCGGCGGCGCGGCCCGCCGCGTGGGCATCGGCCAGCCCCGCGGCCAGATCGAGCACACCGCTGGCGGCACCGGCGGCGATCACGAAGCCCTGCCCGTCGGCCCCGGTGGGCGGGCGGTCCGGGTCGGGGCGGAAATGCGCCTGCGCCGCGTCCCAGGCCAACTTGCCGCCGCAATGGGACCAAAGATGCACGACCGGCGACCAGCCGCCCGACATGGCGACCGCGTCGGCCTCGATCGCTTCGAGCGCGCCGCCCTGCCCGTGCTGGGCGCAGATCTGGACCTTGCGCACGCGTTTGCCGCCGGTGACCTTGCCGATGGCGCGGCCGCAATCGACGCGAATCCCGGCCTCGACCGCCTGTTGCATCAGCTCTCCGCCGCCGGTTTCGCGGGCATCCAGCACCCGCAGCACGGTGATCCCCGCCGCCCGCAGGCACAGCGCAGTGCGATAGGCGTCGTCGTTGTTGGTGGCGATGACCACGCGCGAGCCGGGCGCGACGGCCCAGTTCACGACATAGTCGCGCATGGCCGAGGCCAGCATCACCCCCGGCACGTCATTGCCGGCGAATGACAGCGGCCGTTCGATGGCGCCGGTGGCGGTCACGATCCGGCGGGCGCGAATACGCCAGAGCCGGTGGCGCGGCGCCGCCGTTTCGGGCGCGTGATCGGTCAGCCGTTCATAGCCCAGCAGGTAACCGTGGTCATAGACCCCCGCCCCCATGCAGCGCAGCCGCAGGGTGACATTGTCCATCGCGCCGAGTTCGGCCAGGGCGGCATCGACGAAGGCCTGCGGCGCGCGCCCGTCGATCTCGCCCCCGTCGACCGGGGCGCGGCCGCCCCAATGGGCGCTCTGCTCCATCAGCATCACCCGCGCGCCCGCGCGGGCGGCCTCCAGCGCAGCGGTCAGCCCGGCCACGCCGCCCCCGACCACCGCCACGTCGAAACTGGCGTGCAGGTGTTCATAGCGGTCGGCATCCCGGCTCTTGGGGACCTGCCCCAGCCCCGCCGACCGGCGGATGACGGGTTCATAGACATGTTTCCAGAACGCGCGCGGAAACATGAAGGTCTTGTAGTAAAACCCCGCCGGCAGGAACCGCGACAGCTTGGCATTGATGGCGCCGATATCGAATTCGAGGCTGGGCCAGTGGTTCTGCGATCGCGCCCTGAGCCCGTCGAACAGTTCGGTCGTGGTGGCCCGCTGGTTGGGTTCGAACCGCGCCCCGTCGCCGAGATTGACCAGCGCGTTGGGTTCCTCGGCACCAGCGGCCACCGCGCCGCGCGGGCGGTGATACTTGAAGGACCGGCCCATCATGACCTGGTCGTTGGCCAGCAGCGCCGAGGCCAGCGTGTCGCCGGGATGGCCGGTCAGGTCCCGGCCGTTGAAGGTAAAGCGCAGGGTCTTGCCGCGGTCGATCAGGCGGCCCTGAGTGGCGATGCGTGTGCTCATGCGGCTGGCCTTTCGCGGGTCGAGATGCCGGAGCCTCCGGCGGGGATATTTCTGGCAAGAGGAAGCATCAGGCGATATCCCTCCACCGCCAGCCAGAGCGTCTTGCGGTGATCGCGTCGCGGATCGACTGCGGCGGCTCGGTCGTCTGCGCCGGATAGGTGCCGAACACCTCGAGCGTGGCGGTGCAGCGGGCGGCGTGGAACCATTTGCCGCATCCGTTCACATGCCGCCAGCGTTCGAAATGCACCCCACGGGGGTTTTCGCGCGAGAACAGGTAGTCGCGAAACGCGTCATCGGTCGAGCCCGGACCGTGGCGGGACAGGTGGGCCTCGCCCCCGCCATGCAGTTCGGTTTCATCGGCCTCGACGCCGCAGCAGGGGCAGGTCAGGATCAGCATCGGCTCACTCCTTCGGTGGCAGGGCCGCCACATGGGCCAGCGCCAGTTCGGTCAGGCGGGTGCGGGTGGCGGTGTCATCGAACCGGTCGTCGTCAAGCCGGACGAAACCGCCCATCCTGCGCCCGCCCATGATCATCGGCCCGACACCGGGGAGCGCCAGCGCCTCGGCCTCCCGGTCCTTGCCGGGGCGGTAGAGCGCGCCCTGCCCGCCCACACCGCCGATCATGTTGCCATGCAGGAGGAAGCACAGCCCGCCGAACATCTTCTTTTCCGACAGCCCCGGCAGCGGGCCGAGATCGGCGCGCATGGTGTCGGCCTGGGTCCGGGAACAGGCCATCAATGCGCCACCCCCGCGGCCACGCTTTCGTCGATGAAACGGCCGTCGCGGAACCGGTCCAGCGAAAACGGGTCGGTCAGGGGCGACCGCCCGGTGGCCATCAGTTCGGCCATGCCCCAGCCCGAGCCGGGGATCGACTTGAACCCGCCGGTGCCCCAGCCGCAGTTGATGAAACAGCCGTCGAGCGGCGTTTTCGACAGGATCGGAGAACGGTCGCCGGTCATGTCCACGATCCCGCCCCATTGGCGCAGCATCTTCAGGCGGCTGATCATCGGGAAGGTCTCGACCAGCGCGCGCACGGTTTCCTCGACATGGTGGAAGCTGCCGCGCTGGGTGTAGTTGTTGAACCCGTCCGCGCCGCCGCCGATCACCATTTCGCCCTTGTCCGACTGGCTCATGTAGCCATGCACGGTGTTGGCCATCACCACCACGTCCATGCAGGGCTTGATCGGTTCGGAGACCAGCGCCTGCAGCGCCACGCTTTCGATCGGCAGGCGGAACCCGGCCATGCCCGCCAGCACCCCGGAATGCCCCGCGACCACGAGGCCGAGCTTGGCGCAGCCGATCGTGCCCCGGCTGGTCTGGACGCCGGTCACGCGCCCGGCCTCGGTGCGCACGCCGGTCACCTCGCATTTCTGGATGATGTGCATGCCCATGTCCGAACAGGCCCGCGCATAGCCCCAGGCCACGGCGTCATGGCGCGCGGTGCCGCCACGTTCCTGCCACAGCCCGCCCAGCACCGGGTAGCGCGGCCCGTCGAGATTGATGATCGGCACCAGTTCCTTGACCCGCGCCGGGCTGATCCATTCGGTCTGAACCCCCTGCAGGGCGTTGGCATGGGCGGTGCGCCTGTAGCCGCGCACCTCGTGTTCGGTCTGGGCCAGCATGATCACGCCGCGCGGGCTGAACATCACGTTGTAGTTCAGGTCCTGGCTGAGCGTTTCGTAGAGACCGCGCGCCTTTTCGTAGATCGCCGCCGACGGATCCTGCAGGTAGTTGGAGCGGATGATGGTCGTGTTGCGCCCGGTATTGCCGCCGCCCAGCCAGCCCTTTTCCAGCACCGCGACATTGGTGATGCCGAAATTGCGGCCCAGGTAATAGGCGGTCGCCAGCCCGTGACCGCCCGCGCCGACGATGATCACGTCATAGCGGTCGCGCGGCTCGGGGCTGGCCCAGGCACGGGTCCAGCCGCTGTGGTTGCGGAAGGCTTCGCGCGCGACGGCGAAGGCGGAATAGCGTTTCATGCGGACCCTCCGGGACGGGTTTGCGACGGGAATCGCATCAGCGAATTGTAGCATTGGTATCACCACCGGCGCGCAGAGTGGAGGATACCCGACACGGCATATTCGGTACGATTTGCGACATCGGGCGACCCGCGCGGCACCAAAGCGCGGATTTGCCGCGCCACGGTTCGCAAGGCGCACATCTTTGTGGCTTTTGTCCCGGCCCCGGCGGCGATAAACCGGGCCGGGTATCAATCTGGCGAAGGTTCCGATGACGTTCTGGATCATCTCATCCGCGCTCGCGCTTGTCGTTTCGGCCCTGCTGGCGCTGGCGCTGCTGCGCCGACATACGACCGAAGAACCCGCTGCGGCCTATGACATGCGGGTCTATCGCGACCAGCTGCGCGAGGTCGAGCGCGACCTGGCCCGCGGGGTGATCGGCGCGGCGGATGCGGATCGCGTGCGCACCGAGGTATCGCGGCGCATCCTGGCCGCGGACGCCAAGCTGCGGGCCACCGGGTCGGGCGCCGGGGCATCGCGGGGGCTGACGCTGGCCGCGGCGGCCGCGCTGGGGCTCGTCGTCATCGGCGGCAGCCTGGCGATCTATCGCGTTCTCGGGGCGCCGGGCTATGGCGACCTGGCGCTGTCGCGCCGGATCGAGCTGGCCGCCGAGATGCGCGCGGCGCGGCCATCGCAGGCCGAGGCGGAGAACAGCCTGCCGCCGATGCCCGACATGGCGCAGAAACCGGCGGCGGATTATCTCGCGCTGCTCGAAAAGCTGCGCGACACCGTCGCGGACCGGCCCGACGATCTGCAGGGGCAGCAGTTGCTGGCTCGCAACGAGGCGGTCGTCGGCAATTTCGCCGCCTCCTACGCCGCGCAGCGCAAGGTCATCGAACTCAAAGGGGCAGCGGCCTCTGCCGGCGATCATGCGGAACTGGCCGACAAGCTGATCCTTGCCGCCGGCGGCTATGTCTCGCCCGAGGCCGAGGCGGCGTTGAGCCGAGCGCTGAAACGTGATCCGTCCAATGGCATCGCGCGGTATTACTGGGGGTTGATGGAGGCCCAGACCGGGCGTCCCGACCTGGCCTTTCGCCGCTGGGCGATCCTGCTGAACGACAGCCCGCCCGATGCGCCCTGGGTGCCGCCGATCCGGGCGCAGATCGCGGACATGGCGCTGCGCGCCGGCGTCGATTACGCGCTGCCCGCACCCACCGGCGGACGCGGCCCGAGTGCGGCCGATATCGACGCCGCGTCACGGATGAGCGCAACCGACCGCGCGGACATGATCGGGTCGATGGTCGACGGGCTGTCCGACCGGCTGGCGACCGAGGGCGGCCCGCCGGAGGAATGGGCCCGCCTGATCGGTGCGCTGGGCGTGCTGGGCGAAGCCGACCGGGCCCGCGCGATCCACGACGAGGCCAGCCGCGTGTTCGCGGGCAGGCCAGACGCGCTGGACCTGATCGCCGCCGCCGCGCGACAGGCCGGGCTGGAGCCATGATCCACGAGGAAATCGAGGATTTTGCCGCCGCCTGCGCCCCCGGCACCGCGCTGATCGGGCTGGATTACGGCGAACGCACCATCGGCGTGGCGGTGTCGGACGGGTTCCGCGCCGTGGCCAGCCCGCTGGAAACCATCCGGCGGCGGAAATTCGGCGCGGATGCCGCGCGGCTGCTGGAGATCGCGACGGATCGCGGGATCGGCGGGCTGGTGATCGGGCTGCCGCGCAACATGGACGGCTCGGAGGGGCCGCGCTGCCAGTCGACCCGCGCCTTTGCCCGCAACCTGACCCGCCTCACCGACCTGCCGATCGGGTTCTGGGACGAACGGTTGTCCACGGTGGCCGCCGAACGGGCGCTGCTGGAGGCGGATACGTCACGAAAACGTCGCGCCGAGGTGATCGACCATGTTGCCGCGGGCTATATCCTGCAGGGGGCGCTGGACCGGATGCGCCACCTGGGAGGACGGGAATGAACGAACGCAGCAAGGTCTGGACGCGCGACGAGCTGGAAAGTCCCTGCATCCAGGTCTGCGTGATCCATCCTGCCGAACGCATCTGCACCGGCTGTTATCGCAGCATCGAGGAAATCACCCGCTGGTCGCAGATGACCCCGGATGAACGCCGCGCGATCATGGCCGAACTGCCGGCACGCGCGCCCCGGCTGGCGCGGCGGCGCGGCGGGCGCATGGCGCGGCTGGGCAAGGCCGGGACCTGATTTTCCCGGCCATCGGCAGAAGGCTGAGTGCGGGAACGAGGGGCCAGCCCCTCGCGCTCCCCGGAGTTTTTCCGGCAAGATGAAGGGAGCCCCGCCGCGTCAGGGTACGGCGGGCGCGGTCGGAATGGCGGACTATTCGTCGGGGGTGGCGTGGATGGCGAGTTGGGCGATATCCGCCTCGGGCGCCTCGATCACGCGAAAGCTTTCGCGCACCCCCGCCCCGGTCAGATCGCGCGCCACGGTCAGCAGCGTATTGGGTGCATGATCGGCACAGAGATCGGTCATATGGGCAAGCTCGTCCCGCGCCACCGGCAAGGCCGCGTCGATGGAGGGCGCGCCGTAGAGGGTGGTGAAATGCCCCGCCAGGGCGATGGTCAGCGCGTCGAGTTCGGCCTGTTCGATCGTGGTCACGGCGACAAAGGTGACCCGGCCGAACGTGTCCAGCCCCAGCCAGCCATTGGCAAAGGCCTGGCGCGCCTTGCCGGTGAGATCGGCGCCGGTCCAGTCGGAGAACTCGAACCCGCCGGAGATGCACCATTCGCCGGTCCGGGCGGGCGAATGGAAGATCCGGGTGTCGCTGTCGTCGAAATGGATCGCGCGGGCCAGTTTCATCATGTCGTCTTCATTGCATCGGCTCCAGCAGATGGGTCAGCGGCACCAGGCGGGTGGTTTCCGCGTTGCGGACCAGCATGCCGAACCTGTCGTCGGTGCCCAGGAACCGGCCGGAACAGTCCGCCCGCGTCACGGGTTCGCCGACCCCATGCAGCAGACCCATCCATTCCCTGTGCAGCGGTGCGTTGCCGTCCTCGCCCCAGCGGTTGATCCAGATCAGCGTGTGCCGCGCCCAGGCCTCGAGCAGCTGCACCGCGCCCACATCGGCGCAGCCTTCGTCGTAGAGCGCCGTCACGTCGGGTGTGTCGCCCGGCGCCTCGGTGGTGCGGATCAGGGACAGGTCGAGACCGATCACCAGCCAGTCGGGCCGCGCCTGCGGATCGCCGGTCGAGGCCGCGATCCGGAAGCCGCCGCAGAGCGCGCCGTTGACGCGGATCGCGCCGTTCCAGCCCAGATGCACCGCCACCTCGGGCGGGGCCAGCGCGCCGAGGGCGTTCTGAAAGCCGATCCCGCAGACCGGCAGCATCGCCATCGCGTCGGCGAGCGGCACCTCGGGGGCCAGCACCAGCGCTGCGCGAAGCCGGTCGGCCTGAATGTTGTGCACCACTGTCCCGCCATCGCAGCCCAGCGCCGCGCGCGCGCGGGCATGATCGAAGGGATCGGTGGCGCCGGTCACCGCTTCGCCGCACATCAGCGGCGGAAAGCCGGGCGCCGGCGCCACCGCTCAGACCGTCCCGTCTGCGATCAGGCCGCGCGCGACCTCGCGAAACGCCTGCGCCTGCGGGCTGTCGGGTTTGGCCACCACGATCGGCGCGCCCCCGTCCGAGGTCGTGCGGATGTCCAGGTGCAGCGGTATCTCCGCCAGCAGCGGCACGCCCAGTTTATCGGCCTCGGCGGCCACGCCGCCATGGCCGAACAGGTGTTCCTCGTGCCCGCAATTCGAACAGATATGGGTCGACATGTTTTCGATCATGCCCAGGATCGGCGTCTTCATCTGCCGGAACATGTCGATCCCCTTGCGCGCGTCCAGCAGAGCGACATCCTGCGGCGTGGAGACGATGATCGCGCCATCGACGACGAATTTCTGCGTCAGGGTCAGCTGCACGTCGCCGGTGCCCGGCGGCAGGTCCACGATCAGCACGTCGAGCGCGCCCCATTGCACCTGCATCATCATCTGCTGCAGCGCGCCCATCAGCATCGGCCCGCGCCAGACCACCGCCTGGTCGTCATTGGTCATCAGCCCCAGCGACATCATGGTGACGCCGTGGTTACGCAGCGGCAGGATGGTCTTGCCATCGGGGCTGGCCGGCCGGCCCGAGACGCCCAGCATCCGCGGTTGCGACGGGCCGTAGACATCGGCATCCAGCAGCCCGACCCGGCGGCCCTCGGCCGCCAGCGCACAGGCCAGGTTGGCGGCAATGGTGGATTTGCCCACCCCGCCCTTGCCCGAGGCCACCGCGATGATCCGCGCGACACCGGGCACCGCCTGCGGCCCCTGCGGCGCGGCCTTGGGCCGCGGCTTCAGATCCGGCGGAGACTTTGCGCTGTGGGCGGTCAGCATCGCGGATACCCGGGACACGCCGGGGAGCGCCTGCACGCGGGCCTCGGCCTCGGCGCGCACCGGTTCCATCGCCTCGGCGCGGGCCGGGTCGATCTCGATCACGAAGCGCACGGTGCCATCGTCGACGTTCAGCGCCCGCACCAGCCCGGCGGCAACGATATCCTGCCCCGAGACCGGGTCCGTGATCCGCTTCAGTTCATCGAGAACCGCCTCGCGGGTACTCATGCGCCGCCGCGTTTGATCGTGCCGGTGACGACGTGCTCGACATTCAGGCCATCGACGGTCAGCACCACCTTGGCCTCGAAGCTGTCGCCCGCGCCGTCCCCGGCGTTGCGCAACCCGTCCTCGATCGCCTGCTGGCTGGTTACACCGACCTGCTTGAGAAACTTCCGCATCGACATGTTGAACTCATCGCTCATCGCATCTGCTCCCTGAACGCATGTAAAGTTGACGCATCCGCACCGGCGCAACTAGGTTGGGCGGCATGCGCATGATCCATATGTGCCTGAGCCTGCTGCTGACCGCCAGCCCCCTCTTGGCGCAATCCGGCGCGGCAATCGGCCTCGCCGCCCCCGCCGAGATCGTGGAAAGCGGATTGCTGGGCCACCTGCTGCCCCGGTTTTCGCTGAAAACCGGCATCCGCGTGCAGCCCGACCCTGACGGCACGCTGGTTCTGGCCAGCGAACCGCCCGGCGTGGCGGTGTTCGCGGACGACCGGGCCACATATTACCTGCGCGGCGGCGACAGCGGCAGCAACAGCGACGGCGCGGCACGGTTCCGCGACTGGCTCACCTCGGAGATCGGCCGGCGCACCGTCGCGGCGTTCAGCCCCGAAGGCGCGCCGCGTTTCACCCCGGTCACGGCGGCGCCCGCGGAACCGGGTGTGCCGGTCTTCGACGGCAACGCGGCGCGCGGCGAGGAACTGTCGTTTGCCCATTGCGGCCGCTGCCATGTGATCGGGCCGAAAAACCGCATGAACGGGCTGGGCAGCACGCCCTCTTTCGCGGTGCTGCGCACGCTGCCCGACTGGGACATGCGGTTCGAGGGGTTCTTTGCCCGCAACCCGCACGGGGCCTTTACCCAGATCGAAGGCGTCACCCCGCCCTTCGATCCGGCGCGCCCGCCGCCGATCGTACCGCTGCGCCTGAAACCCGGTGAACTGGAGGCGATCCTCGCCTATGTCTCGGCCATCGCTCCCGCCGACCTGGGCGCACCGTTGCGCCATCAGTGATCCCGCCGCTTCGCCAGATAGTCGTCGGTGGTGCGCACCTTGGGTTTGGGATCGCCGGCGAATGGGTTGTTTTCGCTGTGAAACTGCGCCTGTATCCGACAATTGTCGCACATCTGGATCAACCGGGCCTGGTCGGACCCGGCGAACATCGCATGGTTGCCGGCCAGTTTCTCCATGATCCGCTCGACGGTGGATTTCACCCCGAACAGCGCACCGCATTCGATACAGGCAAAGGGCTCCTCCTCGTTCAGAACCACCTGCGTCAGCGCCCGGTCCGACAGGTCCAGCCGCGGGCGCAGCGTGATCGCATCCTCGGGGCAGACATTGGCGCAGAGCCCGCATTGCAGGCAGGCGTCCTCCTGAAACCGCAATTGCGGCAGGTCGGGATTGTCCATCAGCGCGCCGGAGGGGCACAGCGACACGCAGGACAGGCACAGGGTGCAGGCCCCGGTATCGACGAGGACCGCGCCATAAGGCGCCGGTCCGGGCAGGGGCAACGGGTCGGTGGCATCGGGGTTCAGCGCCTGCGCCGCCAGCCGCGCCACCTGCCGCCGATTGCCCAACGGCAGAACCGGGTTTTCGATTGATCCGCGTTTTTCAGCACCATAAAGGGCGTCGCTCATGCGATCGGGGTCGGCCTCGTCCAGCAGGCCGATCCGTCCCGGGCCAGCGATCGCATCGGCCAGAACCAGGTCGCGGGCCAGCGCGTCGCGCTCGGTCGCGGGCGACAACAGGACCGTCACCCCGGCAAAGCCATGCGCCAGCGCCGCCAGCATCTCGGCATGGCCAAAGCCCGATACGACATCCAGTTCCATCGGAACGACATCCGCCGGCAGGCCGCGCCCGTGACGGGCGGCGAGACGGATCATCTCTGCGCCATGCCCATCGTGAACCAACAGGCGCGGGTCGCGCCCGCCCGCCCGCCGGAACGCCGTGGCGAGCGTCTGCATCCGGGTCAGCAGATACCCGAAGGGCGGCGCGTCATAGGTGATCGCGCCGGACGGGCACAGCGCGGCACAGGAGCCGCACCCCGCGCAGATCATCGGATCGATGGTGACATGATCGCCGGCCGGATCGATCGCCCCGGTGGGGCAGATATCGAGACAGTTCGAGCAGCCCGGCTGGCGAGCGCGGGAATGGGCGCATAGCGACGGCTCCAGCCGCAGGTAGAGCGGTTTCTCGAAGACCCCGACCAGTTGCGCCGCCTCGAACGCCAGCCGCGCCGCCGCCAGCGGATCGCGCGGGTCGCCCCGCAGGTAGCCTTCGCGCTTGTCCGGCGCCGGCACCATGGACACCCCGCCGGTCAGGTCGATCACGATGTCGCAGGCGCTGTGGCCGCCATCCTTCGGATCGGTCAGCGAAAACGCGCCGCGCCCGCCGGGAATGACCTGCTGCAGCCCATCGAGGATGATGTCGAACCCGCCCAAAGCGCCGGTCACGCGCCGCAGCCGCCCCCGCAGCGCGTCGAACGCGCGGCTGTCGGGCAGGTCCGCGCCATCGGTAACCAGCGCCGTCACCGCCAGCAGCGGTGCCAGCTGTTCGGCCAGCGGCAGCACCACGTCACCGGGCCCGGCGATCAGGCAGGTGCCCTCGGAGGTGACATCCATCAACCGGGTCGGCGGCGCGGGCAGCATCGCGTCGGCAACCAGCGCGGCCATTTTCGGCCCCGCCTGCCCGCCCTCGTCGGACCAGCCCGCGCGGTCGCGCAGATCCACGAACACCGGCGGCTCGCCCCCGGTTTCCTCTGCCAGCGCCTCGAAAAAGGCCGTTTCCTGGCCGCAGGCGATCATGGCGCCGCCGGCGCGGATCGCCTCGGCGGCAAGCCCTGCCTGATCCGTGCAGAGCGACCTGTGCATCCGCGAACACGAGACACCGGCACCCCGCGCGATGGCCTCGGCATCGGGGGCCTGGCTGCCCAGGCAGTTGCACAGAATCAGTGTTCCGGGTGCCGTTCCGGTCATCGCCTCCTCCCCGAAGCGTCATTCCAGCGGCCAGCCTATGCAGTGTGTCACGGCAGGTAAAGCCCGCGCGGCGCCGCCACCCGCAGGCCCGCGCCCCGGCCTGATCCTGCCGATACCGACGTAGGGCTTGGCGGAAACACGGATCTGTCCCATACTGCGGGCGCGGGAGGCGGCTAAACCACCCGCAAGGGGAGGAAAATTGGCGGGGACTGCATCCGAACATGTCGACATGCCGCTGGGCATCGTCGTCCGCAGATCGCCGGGCGTGACCCGTTGGGTGCGCTGGATCTGGCGGCCTGTCGCGGTGCTGCCCGGCGCCGGCCCCGCCACGGGCACCGAACTGCGCCGCGAGGGCGACACCATCGAACACCATGCCGCCACGGTGACGCTGACGCTCTGGGCGGCGGATGCCGAGGCGTATCTCGTCAACCTGTCCGACCGGGATCCGTCGATCTATGTGGTGCTGCGCAACGAGGGCAATGAGGCGCCCGGGGTGCTGCTGGCGACCGCCTCACCCTACGAGGCCCAGGATTACGACGACAACGGCGAGGACGTGGTCGAAAAGGTTCCGATGCCCGCCGGGCTGATCGCCTGGGTGCGGGATTATGCGCACGCCCATCACCAGGACGAGAAATTCATCAAGCGCCGCCGCGACCGCGCCCGCGTGGACCTGCACGAGGACGGGATCGGCGACGCGCGCATCCGGCAGGCCGCGGATGTCTATCGCGCCCCGCGCCCGGCACAAAGGCGGCAGACGCAATGACCGGGCGCAGGGAAGAAACCGATTTCTGGACCCGGCGGCGGGCGGCGGTCGCGGCCGAGACGGCGGCGGAGGCCCATGCGCAAGAGCAACACGCGCTGGACGCTGAACAGGCACGGCAGGCTGCGCGCAGCGACGATGAACTCCTCGCCGAGCTCGACCTGCCCGACCCCGATACGTTGCAGCCCGGCGACGACGTGTCGGGATTCATGGCCCGCGCCGTGCCCCACCGGCTGCGCCGCCGTGCGCTGCGCCGGTTGTGGCGGCTGAACCCGGTGCTGGCGAATGTCGACGGGCTGGTGGATTATGGCGAGGATTACACCGACGCCGCCACCGTGATCGACGACCTGCAAAGCGCCTATCAGGTCGGCAAGGGGATGCTGGCCCGGTTGCAGGACATGGACCGGCAGGACGACACCCCGCCGCCCGATCCAGCTGACGCCGCGCCGATCGCCGACGGGGAAATGCCGGACGCACCGGCCGACCCGGCGGCGGCGGCCCCCGCGACAGAACCCCTGCCGCCCCCCCTGCCTGAAACAGCACGAGCCGACGCGCCCGCCGAGACCGACGAGTTCCCGCTGACGGCCCCGCGCCGGATGCGGTTCACCTTCCACGACGAGGCCTGACATGACCGAAGCCCGCCAGCGCGACATCGAGATTGCCGACGAGGATCGGCTGCGCGCGGATTTCTACAACTTCCTCGGCCTGCTGCTGGCCGCGCCGCCCGACCGGGGCACGCTCGACATGACCGCCGGGCTGGCGGGCGACGACAGCGACCTGGGCCGGGCGATGCAGGCGCTGGCCCGGGTGGCACGGGTAACGACGCCACCGGCGGCGGAACGGGAATTCAACGCGCTGTTCATCGGGCTGGGCCGGGGTGAATTGCTGCCCTATGCGAGCTATTACCTGACCGGTTTCCTGAACGAAAAGCCGCTGGCGCAGCTGCGCAGCGACATGGCCGCGCGCGGCATCACGCGCGCGCCCAATGTCTATGAGCCCGAGGACAACATCGCGTCGCTGATGGAGATGATGGCGGGCATGATCGTCGGCCGGTTCGGCGCCCCTGCCCCGCTCGCCGATCAGCGGATGTTCTGGAACCGCCACATCGCGCCCTGGGCGGGGCATTTCTTTGCCGATCTCGAAGCGGCGGAAAACTCGGTGCTCTATGCCTCGGTCGGCACTGCCGGGCGGGTGTTCATGGAGATCGAGAAAAACGGCTTTGCCATGCTGGCGGAATGATCCGCCCTGACCGGAACGGCACGACGAAGGCGAAAACGACGAAGACGATGAAAACGACGACACTGGCGAAAGGAGACGAACCGATGACGAAGACAGGGGAAGACGGCGCCACGCGGCGCGATTTCCTGAAACTGGCGGGCAGCGCCGCCCCCGCGGCCGCCGCGGCCGCGGCATTGGCAACCGACGCCGGCGCCGCTGAGGCCCCGGTGGACGAAACCCGCATCCAGGATACGGCGCATAACCGCGCCTATCTGGACAGCGCGCGATTCTGATCGCCCGCCCCGAGACGCGACAGCGCCCGGCCCGCCCGGACGAGGTCAAGACCCGGCAGACGGTTGCGTGACGCCCTGATGCCGGTTCGTGTTCGAGACCCAGCCAGCCGCTATCGCGGCAGCAAGGAGAAACTGAAAATGCTTAGGAAAAAGACCAACGGGGTTGCGCGACGCCCCCAGCGGACTTCGATCCTGTCAGAGATCGCCGAGAAATCCGTCGATCGCCGCGCCTTCCTGCGCGGCTCGGGACTTGCCATCGGCGGGCTGACCGCCATTGCCGCCACCGGCGGCACGGTAACGAAGGCCAACGCCCAGAACGCCGCCGACACGGCCGTGAACACCGTCAAATCCGTCTGCACCCATTGCTCGGTGGGCTGCACCGTGATCGCCGAGGTGCAGAACGGGGTCTGGACGGGCCAGGAACCCGGCTGGGACAGCCCGTTCAACCTCGGGGCCCATTGCGCCAAGGGCGCATCGGTGCGCGAACATGCCCATGGCGAACGCCGCCTCAAGTATCCGATGAAAAAGGAAGGCGGCGAATGGAAACGGATCAGCTGGGACGAGGCGATTGCCGAGATCGGCGACCAGATGCTGTCGATCCGCGAGGAAAGCGGCCCCGACAGCGTCTATTGGCTGGGCAGCGCCAAGCATAACAACGAACAATCCTACCTGTTCCGCAAGTTCGCCGCCTACTGGGGCAGCAACAACGTGGACCACCAGGCGCGGATCTGCCATTCCACCACCGTTGCCGGGGTTGCGAATACATGGGGCTACGGCGCCATGACCAATTCCTACAACGACATCCACAACAGCCGGGCGATGTTCCTGATCGGGTCGAACCCGGCCGAGGCACACCCGGTATCGCTGCTGCACCTGCTGCGCGCCAAGGAACAGAACAACGCGCCGCTGATCGTCTGCGACCCCCGGTTCACCCGAACCGCGGCCCATGCGGACGAATATGTGCGGTTCCGGCCCGGCACCGACGTGGCGCTGATCTGGGGAATCCTGTGGCACATCTTTGAAAACAGCTGGGAGGACAAGGAGTTCATCCGCACCCGGGTCTGGGGCATGGACCAGATCCGCACCGAGGTCGCCAGGTGGAACCCCGACGAGGTCGAACGCGTGACCGGCGTGCCCGGCTCGCAGCTGCGCCGGGTGGCGCGGACCCTGGCCAACAACCGCCCCGGCACGCTGATCTGGTGCATGGGCGGCACCCAGCACACGAACGGCAACAACAACACCCGCGCCTATTGCGTGCTGCAGCTGGCGCTGGGGAACATCGGTGTCGCCGGCGGCGGCGCCAACATCTTCCGCGGCCATGACAACGTGCAGGGCGCCACCGATCTCGGGGTCCTGTCGCATACCCTGCCGGGCTATTACGGCCTGACCCAGGGCGCCTGGGACCACTGGGCGCGGGTCTGGGAAGAAGACCCGGAATGGCTGGCCGGCCAGTTCGACAGCATCACCGACAAGGACGGCAAGGAAAAATCCCTGCAGACCCTGACCGGCATCCCGGTGTCGCGCTGGATCGATGGCGTGCTGGAAGACGCCGAGAACATGGACCAGCCCAACAAGGTCCGGGCGATGGTGCTGTGGGGACATGCGCCCAACAGCCAGACACGCGGCAAGGAAATGAAGGCCGCGATGGAAAAGCTGGACATGCTGGTGGTGGTGGACCCCTACCCCACCGTGTCGGCGGTCCTGCATGACCGCACCGACGGCGTCTACCTGCTGCCGGCCTGCACCCAGTTCGAAACCCGCGGCTCGGTCACCGCGTCCAACCGGTCGCTGCAATGGCGCGACCGGGTGGTGGCGCCGCTGTTCGAATCGAAACCCGATCACGAGATCATCTATCTGTTCTCGAAGAAATTCGGTTTCGAGGAGCGCCTGTTCCGCAACATCGCCATGGACAGCGAAACCGAACCCAACGTCGAGGACATCACCCGCGAATTCAACCGCGGCATGTGGACCGTCGGCTATACCGGGCAGAGCCCGGAACGGCTGAAACTGCACATGGCCAACCAGCACACCTTTGACCGCACCACGCTGCGCGCGGTGGGGGGACCGGCCGATGGCGATACCTACGGGTTGCCCTGGCCCTGCTGGGGAACGGCGGAGATGGGCCATCCCGGCACCCATCGGCTCTATGACATGTCGCTGCCGGTGGCCGAGGGCGGGCTGTGCTTCCGCGCCCGGTTCGGCGTCGAACGCGATGGTGACAACCTGCTGGCCGAAGGGGTCTACAACCCCGGCTCCGAGATCCAGGACGGATATCCAGAGTTCACCATGCAGATGTTGATGGACCTGGGCTGGGACGGCGACCTGACCGACGAGGAACGCGCCACGATCGACGCCGTGGCCGGCCCCAAGACCAACTGGAAGACCGACCTTTCGGGCGGGATCCAGCGGGTCGCCATCGCGCATGGCTGCGCGCCGTTCGGCAATGCCAAGGCGCGCACGGTGGTGTGGACCTTCCCGGACCCGGTGCCGCTGCATCGCGAACCGCTCTATACGCCGCGGCGCGACCTTGTGGCGGATTATCCGACCTACGAGGACCGCAAGTTCTATCGCCTGCCGACCATGTATGCCTCGATCCAGAAGAACGATTTCTCCAAGGATTACCCGATCATCCTGACATCGGGGCGCCTGGTCGAATACGAGGGCGGCGGCGAGGAGACCCGGTCGAACCCCTGGCTGGCCGAGTTGCAGCAGGACATGTTCGTCGAGATCAACCCGCGTGACGCCAACGATCTGGGCGTGCGCGACGGGGCGCAGGTCTGGGTCGAGGGTGCCGAGGGCGCCAAGGTCAAGGTGATGGCGATGGTGACCGAACGGGTGGGTGCCGGCGTGGCCTTCATGCCGTTCCATTTCGGCGGCCATTTCGAGGGCAAGGACCTGCGGGAGAAATACCCCGCCGGGGCCGACCCCTATGTGCTGGGCGAAAGCTCGAACACCGCGCAGACCTATGGTTATGATTCCGTGACGCAGATGCAGGAAACCAAGTGTACCCTGTGCAAGATCACGGCAGCGTAAGGAGGATCAGACATGGCCAGAGCAAAATTTCTCTGCGACGCCGAACGCTGCATCGAATGCAACGCCTGCGTCACCGCGTGCAAGAACGAGCACGAGGTTCCCTGGGGCATCAACCGACGACGGGTGGTGACGATCAATGACGGCAAACCGGGCGAACGCTCGATCTCGGTGGCCTGCATGCATTGTTCCGACGCGCCCTGCATGGCGGTCTGCCCGGTGGATTGCTTCTACCAGACCGAGGACGGCGTGGTGTTGCATTCCAAGGATCTCTGCATCGGCTGCGGCTATTGCTTCTACGCGTGCCCGTTCGGCGCGCCGCAATATCCGCAGGCCGGCAATTTCGGATCGCGCGGCAAGATGGACAAATGCACCTTCTGCGCGGGCGGACCCGAAGAAAACAACTCGACCGCCGAATTTGCCAAATACGGGCGCAACCGGATCGCCGAGGGCAAGCTGCCCATCTGCGCCGAGATGTGTTCGACCAAGGCGCTGCTGGCCGGTGACGGCGACGTGGTGTCGGCGATCTACCGCGAACGCGTCGTGGCGCGCGGGTTCGGCTCGGGCGCCTGGGGCTGGGGCACCGCCTATGACCAGAAAGGCGGCTGAGCCCGCCATTGCCTGACCCCGTTCCGGCCTTCGGGCCGGAACGGTGCCTTCATCGGAGCGACGCGATGGCGGATGACATCTGCTGGATGCTGCGACTGCAGACCCGGGACGCACGGACCGCCGCCTTCGACGCTTCGATGCCGGAAACGATCGCGGCGGCGCTGGAGGAGCGGGGCGCGAAAATTCATGGCGGGATTGGCGGCTTCGACCGCCGAGCACCGCGAAAGGAACAGTGATGCGTCACCTGATTGCGCTTCTGATCGTCACCGTCTGGGCCGGAACGGCCATCGCACAGGATCAGCCCGCCACGGCCGGGGCCGCTGATCGCGCCGCCACCGGCGGTGCCACCACGCTCGAGGACATCATGGCCCGACAGCGCGGTGAAAAGGTGGATGACAGCTATCGCCGCACCAATACCGGCGCCGATCACGGGGCCGATATCCGGTCGCAGCTGGGCACGCTCGGCGGCGCCTCGGATGCGGACATGTATCGCGCCCTGCGCTATGGCAGCGCCGATGTCACCGTCTCGTCGCGCAGCCCGGCGGCGGGCGTGATCATCCAGGACGGCGGCATGTGGTGGCTGCAGTTCCGACGCGGGCCGCTCGCCACCTACGGCGCCTGGCTGCTGGGCGGCACGCTGGTCGCGCTGGCCTTGTTCTACCTGCTGCGCGGCAAGATCAGGATCGACGGCCCCAGGACCGGGCAAACGATCCTGCGGTTTTCCGGGTTCGAACGGTTCGGCCACTGGCTGTTCGCGGGCAGTTTCCTGATCCTCGGCCTGACCGGCCTGATCACCCTGTTCGGGCGGATGGCGCTGATCCCGCTGATCGGCAAGGACGCCTATGCCTCCATCGCGCTGGCCGGCAAATGGGTTCACAACAACATCGCCTGGGCCTTCATGCTGGGGCTCGTGATCGTGATCGTGAACTGGACATTGCACAACCTTCCCAACCGCCACGATCTGGTGTGGCTGGCCAGGGGCGGCGGGTTGTTTTCCAGTGGCGTTCACCCCCCGGCGCGCAAGTTCAACGCGGGTCAGAAGCTGATCTTCTGGGGCTGTGTCGTCCTCGGCATCTCGATCAGCCTGTCCGGCCTTTCGCTGCTGTTCCCGTTCCAGCTGCCGATGTTCGCCAAGACCTTTGCGGTGATCAACGACCTCGGCCTGCCGGGGCTGGTGGGTGCCGATCCCCTGCCCCGACAGCTCGCCCCGCATGAGGAAATGCAGTTCGCGCAGCTCTGGCACACCATCGTCGCCTTCGTGTTCATGGCGATGATCTTCGCCCATATCTACCTCGGGTCGATCGGGATGGAGGGCGCCTTCGATGCGATAGGCACCGGCGAGGTCGACGAGCAATGGGCCCGCGAACATCACAGCCTCTGGGTCGACGAGGTCAGGGCGAAGGAGGCCGGGCGGACAACCGCCACGCCGGCCGAGTGACGATGCGCGCGGCGCTGACCCTGATCCTGTCCATCATGGCGCCCGTGCCGCTCTGCGCGGGGGATTTCTTTTCGCTCAAGGGCCATGGCGGCCCGGTGATGGCCATCGCGGTATCGCCGCAGGACCGGATCGCCACCGCCAGTTTCGACAATGCCGTGGCGCTGTGGGACGAAACCGTCCCGCATTGGCTCGACGGTCACGAGGCGGCGGTGAACACGGTCATCTTCGCCGGGGACGCGGTGATCTCGGGCGGGGACGATTTCACCGTCCGCATGTGGACCTCGCCCGGCCGGGTGATCGGCCGGCACAAGGGCAAGGTGGCGGGGCTGGCGGCGGCATCGGGACTGGTCGCGTCCGCCAGCTGGGACGGCAGCATCGGGATCTGGCCGATGGATGGCGGCGAAGGCAGGCTGTTGCAGGGCCATGACGCCGGCGTGAACGCGGTCGCGTTTTCCGGGGATGGCAAACACCTGTGGTCGGCGGGCGCGGACGGTACCCTGCGCCTGTGGGACACCGGGCGCGGCGAGGAAATCCAGACGGTCCTGCGGCACGGGTTCGGCATCAATAAAATCGTGCTGGACGAAGCCGCCGGATGGCTCGCCTATGGCGCCGTGGACGGTGTCACCCGCGTGATCGAACCGCGAACGGGCGCGGCCATCGCCGATTTCACCCTCGACCGGCGGCCGATCCTGGCGCTGGCCCGCAGCCCGGACGGCACGCGGCTGGCGGTGGGCGATGGCCAGGGCTACATCATGGTGATCGACACCATCGCCTGGCAGATCGAAAAGGATGTCCGCGCGACCCTGCGCGGCCCGGTCTGGGCACTGGCCTTTTCCGCCGATGGCGAAAACATCCACGCCGGCGGGCTCGACAGCGCCATGTATAGCTGGCCGGTGGCGACGCTGGCCGATCACGACCCGATGGGGCGGCAGGACCACAGCTTCCTCAAACCGTCCGAAGAGATGGACAACGGCGAACGGCAATTCGCGCGCAAATGCTCGATCTGCCATACCCTGAGCGGCGACAGCGCGCGCCGGGCCGGGCCGACGCTGGCCGGGCTGTTCGGGCGGCCGGCGGGAACCGTCGGCGATTATGCCTATTCCGAGGCGCTCGACGGCTCGCAGATCGTCTGGGACGCCGAGAGCATAGACGCCCTGTTCGACCTCGGCCCCGACCACTATATTCCCGGCACCAAGATGCCGATGCAGCGCATCACCGACCCGGCCGACCGGGCCGACCTGATCGCCTATCTGCGCCGCGCCACCGCGACAGGAGACTGAGCCATGAAAGCCATGTTGATCGCCCTGGCCACGATGATCCTGATCACGATCGCCGCGCCCCATGCCCTGGACCAGGCCGGGTTTTCGGCCGCCGAACGCGGCAGCGGCGACGCGGTGCGCCTGGACTGATCGCGCAACCCGCGCCACGAAAAACGCGGCCCCGCAGGGGCCGCGCCGTGATCGAACCGGAACCCGAGGTCAGTTCAGGGCCGCATCCGAAATCACATGGGTCCAGGCGCCTTCCGGTGCCTTGGTGATGACCGGATCGGAACCGCCGGCCAGCAATGTCTGCACCGTGCGTTCGTAATCCGCCGGATCGAGCGCCCCGTTGGAACCGGCCGTCAACTTGGCGATCTCGCCCATCATCCGCACCTGGTGCGCCTCGGTCTGGGCCCCTGTCGCGTCATTGTCCAGCACGATGCCCGCGGCGTCCGCGGGGTTCTCCTCGGCCCATTTCCAGCCCTTCATCGAGGCGCGCACGAACCGGACCATCCTGTCCCGGAACGCCTTGTCCTCGAGATTGCTTTCGAGCACATAAAGCCCGTCTTCCAGCGTCGCCACACCCTGATCCTCGTATTTGAAGGTGATCAGCTCGTCCTCGGTCACGCCCGAATCCAGCACCTGGCCGAACTCGTTATAGGTCATCGTGGATATGCAGTCGGCCTGGCGCTGCAGCAGCGGGTCGACGTTGAAGCCCTGCTTGAGCACCGTCACACCGTCCTCGCCGCCCTCGGTCGGAATGCCCAGCGTGTTCATCCAGCTCAGGAACGGGAACTCGTTGCCCGAGAACCAGACCCCCAGCGTATGGCCCGGGAAATCCTCGGGCGCTTCGATCCCGACATCCGCCCAACAGGTCAGCATCATGCCCGAGCTCTTGAACGGCTGCGCGATGTTGACCAGCGGCAGCCCCTTCTCGCGCGCGGCCAGCGCGGCGGGCATCCATTCGACCACCACGTCGGCGCCGCCACCGGCGATCACCTGCGGGGGCGCGATATCGGGCCCGCCGGGCAGGATGGTCACGTCCAGCCCCTCTTCCTCGTAGAACCCCTGGTCCAGGGCCACATAATAGCCGCCGAACTGGGCCTGGGTGACCCATTTCAGCTGCAGCTTGACCTCGTCGGCCGCCCAGGCGGGCATGGCCGCCATCACCAGCGCCAGTGCCGTACCGCATATCGTCTTGTTCATCTGTTCAACTCCTTGATGGTAGGTTTCGCCCGGTCGGCCCGGGTTCTCGGATTATCCTCTCTGCGACGGGTGCCAGAAGGTCGCCACGCGCTCCAGCAGGGCAACGGCGCCGTAGAACAGCGTCCCGGCCAGCGCCGCCACCACAATCTCGGCCCAAACCATGTCGAGCGCAAGCTGGCCGACCGAGGTGGAGATGCGAAACCCCATGCCCATGGTCGGCGAGCCGAAAAATTCCGCGACGATGGCCCCGATCAGCGCCAGGGTGGTCGAGATCTTCAGCCCGTTGAAGATGAACGGCATCGCGGCCGGCAGCCGCAGCTTGAAGAACCCCTGCCAGTAGGACGCGGCATAGGTCTCCATCAGGTCGCGCTGCATCTGCGTCGTCTCGGACAGGCCGGCCACCGTGTTCACCAGCATCGGAAAGAACACCATAACCACCACCACCGCCGCCTTGCTTTCCCAGTCGAACCCGAACCACATCACCAGGATGGGCGCGGTGCCGACGATCGGCAGCGCGGCGACGAAATTGCCCACCGGCAACAGCCCCCGGCGCAGGAAATCGCTGCGATCGACCAGGATCGCGGTCAGGAAGGCCGCGCCGCAGCCCAGCACATAACCCGACAGCGCCCCCTTGACGAAGGTCTGCATGAAATCCTGCCACAAGAGCCCGGTGGACTGGGCGAACCGCACCGCGATCAGCGAGGGCGCGGGCAGGATCACCAGCGGCACGTTCAGCCCGCGCACCAGCAATTCCCAGACCGCCAGCACGGTCAGCCCGAAGATCAGCGGCACCGCGAGCCGGACCGCCCGCGAATTCGCCTGCGGCCCTTCGGCCAGCCGGGTGTTGATCCACCACCCCGACAGCCAGAGCAGGATCGCGAAGAGAACCAGCATCATGCCCCGTCCCCCCTCTTCATCTTGCCCGAAAAACTCCGGGGGAGCCGCCCGCACGGGCGGCGGGGGCAGAGCCCCCGGTCCGCGCCCCGCCTCATGACGCCACCCCCATCCGCCGCAGGACCACCCGCTCCATCAGCCCCAGCAGCCCGACCAGCAGCGCGGCCAGGATCGCGGCGGCGAACAATGCCGCCCAGATCTGGACCGTCTGCCCGTAATAGCTGCCGGCCAGCAACCGTGCGCCCAGCCCGGCCACGGCGCCGGTGGGCAGTTCCCCCACGATGGCGCCCACCAGTGACGCGGCGATGCCGATCTTGAGCGAGGCGAACAGGTAGGGGATCGAGGACGGCAGCCGCAGCTTCCAGAACCCTTGCGTCCGGCTCGCATTGTAGGTGCGCAGCAGGTCCAACTGCATCCCGTCCGGGCTGCGCAGCCCTTTCACCATCCCCACCACGACCGGGAAAAAGGACAGGTAGGCCGAGATCACCGCCTTGGGCAGAATGCCCTGGACGCCCACCGAATACAGCACCACGATGATCATCGGTGCCAGCGCGATGATCGGGATGGTCTGGCTGACGATCGCCCAGGGCATCACCGACATGTCCATCACCCGGCTGTGCACGATGCCCACCGCCAGCAGGATACCCAGCACCGTGCCGATGACGAACCCCAGCATGGTGGCGCTCAACGTCACCCAGCCGTGATAGACCAGGCTGCGCTTCGAGGTGATCTTCTTGTTCAGCGTCGTATCCCAGAGCTCGATCGCGACCTGATGCGGGGCGGGCAG
Source organism: Pukyongiella litopenaei (assembly GCF_003008555.2). Taxonomy (NCBI): domain Bacteria; kingdom Pseudomonadati; phylum Pseudomonadota; class Alphaproteobacteria; order Rhodobacterales; family Paracoccaceae; genus Pukyongiella; species Pukyongiella litopenaei. The sequence goes on from NZ_CP027665.1 coordinate 179,986, forward strand.
GCGCGGCCGGTCCTGCGCCCATGTGGCCGGGATCGCGAACCCGTTGCGCGTCACCAGGGCCACGGCGCCGATGTCCCGGCGCTCCCTGGCCGTGGCTGGGACCACGTCCGCCCCGCCGCGTTCGGCCTCGACCAGCACGCCGTGAATGTTCATCGGAACGCAGGCGACATACCAGACCGCCATGATCGCGGCGACGACGGTGAGAACGGCCAGAAACGACTTCATGGCCGCCTCGCGGCAGCGGGAATGGCGTCAGCCGTCATCATGGCCGGCCCTCAACCCCTCGCGCACCCGGTGCGCCACCTCGATGAATTCCGGCGTGTCGCGAATATCCAGCGGCCGTTCCCGGGGCAGCGGGCTTTCGATCACGTCGGTGATCCGGCCCGGGCGCGGGCTCATCACCACGATCCGGGTGCTGAGATAGACCGCCTCCGGGATCGAATGGGTGACGAACCCGATGGTCTTGTTCGTCCGCGCCCAAAGCTGCAACAGCTGTTCGTTCAGATGGTCGCGCACGATCTCGTCCAGCGCGCCGAACGGTTCGTCCATCAGCAGGATATCCGCGTCAAAGGCCAGCGCCCGCGCGATACTGGCGCGCTGCTGCATGCCGCCCGACAACTGCCAGGGGTATTTCCCGCCGAACCCTTCCAGATCGACCAGCTGCAGCACGTTTCGGACGCGCTCTTCCTGGTCGGCCCTGGAATACCCCATGATCTCCAGCGGCAGCTTGATGTTGCGCGCGATGGTCCGCCACGGATAAAGACCCGCGGCCTGGAACACATAGCCATAGGCGCGTGCCCGGCGCGCCTCGTCCGGCGTCATGCCGTTGACCCGCAGATCGCCACCCGTCGGCGCCTCCAGCGCGGCGATGCAGCGCAGAAAGGTGGTCTTGCCACATCCCGACGGGCCGATGAAGCTGACGAAATCGCCCCGGTCGATGGTCAGGTTCACCCCCTTGAGCGCATGAACCGGCCCGTCCGCCGTCTGGAATGTCAGGTCGAGATCCGACGCCTCGATCACGATTTGCTCACTCATGTCCCAGGCCCGTTTCCCGATACTGGCCGCCGCGTCTGGCCACCCGGCCGAACCGTTGCCGCTGCGTTCCCGGCCACCCCTCAGACACCCGTCGCCGGAATGCCGCTGCGCTGCACCGGGCGCGGCGCGGTCAGTTCCTTCCAGCTCGACAGCGCCCGGTTGACCGGCCCGTTGGCATCGCGGGCCACGAACTTGCCATGACCTTCCTGCGTGCGCATCTCGCCATCATGCACCGCGACATGGCCACGGGTCAGGGTAAAGCGCGGCAGGCCCTTCACTTTCTGGCCCTCGAACACGTTGTAGTCGATCGCGCTCTGCTGCGTCGCGGCAGAGATGGTCTTTTCCTTCTCCGGGTCCCAGACCACCAGATCGGCATCCGCACCGACCAGAACCGCACCCTTTTTCGGGTAACAATTCAATATCTTGGCGATGTTCGTTGAAGTTACGGCAACGAATTCGTTCGGCGTCAGGCGGCCGGTATTCACCCCTTGCGACCAGAGCATCGGCATCCGGTCCTCCAGCCCGCCGGTGCCATTGGGGATCTTGGTGAAATCGCCCACGCCATAGCGTTTCTGGTCGGTCGTAAACGCGCAATGATCGGTGGCGACCACCGACAGCGACCCGGATTGCAACCCGGCCCACAGGCTGTCCTGGTGCTTCTTGTTGCGGAAGGGCGGGCTCATCACCCGCCGCGCGGCATGGTCCCAGTCGGGGTTGAGATACTCGCTCTCATCCAGCGTCAGGTGCTGGATCAGCGGCTCGCCCCAGACCCGCTTGCCCTGCATCCGCGCGCGCCGGATCGCCTCGTGGCTCTCTTCGCAGGAGGTGTGCACGACATAGAGCGGCACCCCCGCCATGTCGGCGATCATGATCGCGCGGTTGGTGGCCTCGCCCTCGACCTGCGGCGGGCGCGAATAGGCATGGGCCTCTGGGCCGGTATTGCCCTCGGCCAGCAGCTTTGCCGACAGCTCGGCCACCACATCGCCGTTTTCGGCATGAACCAGCGCGATCCCGCCCAGTTCGGCCAGGCGCTGGAAACTGGCATACATCTCGTCGTCATTCACCATCAGCGCGCCCTTGTAGGCCATGAAATGCTTGAAGGTGTTGATGCCGCGCTCGCGCACCACGGTTTCCATCTCGTTGAACACCCGTTCGCCCCACCAGGTGATCGCCATGTGAAAGGAATAGTCGCAATTGGCGCGGGTGGACTTGTTGTCCCACATCTGCAACGCGTCCAGCAGCCCCTGGTCGGGGCTCGGCAGCGCGAAATCCACGACCATGGTGGTGCCGCCGGCCAGCGCCGCGCGGGTGCCGGATTCGAAATCGTCGGTCGAATAGGTGCCCATGAAGGGCATCTCCAGATGCGTATGCGGGTCGATCCCGCCCGGCATCACGAAACACCCGGTCGCGTCCAGTTCGGTATCGCCCGCCGGCCCCTTGCCGATCTCGGCAATCACGCCGTTCTCGACCAGCACATCCGCCTTGTAGCTCAGATCGGCGGTGACGATGGTTCCATTCCTGATGACTGTGCTCATGTCTCTTCTCCCTGTCGATGGCGTGGCTTCGCGCCCTCTTTCTCTTGCTGAAAATATCCCGGGGGAGTCGCCCGCACGGGCGACGGGGGCAGCGCCCCCTACTCCACGATCTCCGCCGTCTCCACGACCGCGTGAAACAACACGTCCGCCCCTGCGGCGGCCCAGTCCTTGCTGATCTCCTCGGCCTCGTTGTGGCTCAGACCGTCCACGCAGGGGCACATCACCATCGCGGTGGGCGCCACGCGGTTGATCCAGCAGGCATCGTGGCCGGCACCCGAGATGATGTCGCGATGCGAATAGCCCAGCCGTTCCGCCGCGCCGCGCACGGCGGCCACGCATCCGTCATCGAACTGCACCGGGTCGAAACCGCCGACCTTCTCGAAGGCGATGGTCAACCCCATGTCACCGGCGATCTTCTGGCCCTCGCTGCGCAGGCGCGCCTCCATGTCCTCGATCACCGCCAGATCCGGCGACCGGAAATCGACGGTGAACACGACCCGGCCCGGGATCACGTTGCGCGAATTGGGATAAACATCGACATGCCCCGCCGCCCCGACCGCATGCGGCGCGTGGGACAGCGCGATCTCGTCCACCTTCTCCAGCACCCGGGCCATGCCCAGGCCCGCGTTGCGGCGCATCGGCATCGGGGTCGAGCCGGTGTGGCTGTCCTTGCCGGTGATGGTCACCTGGGTCCAGCTCAGCCCCTGCCCGTGGGTGACCACGCCGATATCCTTGCCCTCGGCCTCGAGAATCGGGCCCTGTTCGATATGCAGTTCGAAAAAGGCGCGCATCCGGCGTGCGCCGACCTCCTCGTCGCCGCGCCAGCCGATCCGGGCGAGCTCGTCGCCGAATTTCAGGCCCTCGGCATCTTCGCGGTCATAGGCCCAGTCCTGCGTATGCACCCCCGCGAACACGCCCGAGGCCAGCATCGCGGGCGCGAACCGCGTGCCTTCCTCGTTGGTCCAGTTGGTCACCACGATCGGATGCCTGGTCCTGATGCCCAGATCGTTCAGCGTGCGGATGATCTCCAGCCCGCCCAGAACGCCCAGCACCCCGTCATACTTGCCGCCCGTCGGCTGCGTATCCAGATGCGAGCCGACATAGACCGGCAGGGCGTCGGGGTCGCTGCCTTCGCGCCGCGCGAACATGTTGCCCATCTGGTCGAGCCCCATCGTGCAGCCCGCGGCCTCGCACCAGCTCTGGAACAACGCGCGGCCCGCGGCGTCCTCGTCGGTGACGGTCTGGCGGTTGTTGCCGCCCGCCACGCCGGGGCCGATCCTGGCCATTTCCATCAGGCTGTCCCAGAGCCTGTCTCCGTTGACCCTCAGGTTCTGTGCCGGTGCCGCCATGTCGCCCTCTCTCCGCTGTCGTGGCTGCGGGCCGTTTCCTCGCCGGTCCCGTCTGATTTGACCAAAAGGTCAAAGCAACGCTATCACGGGAATGAGACCAGTCAAGAACCGCAATGCGGCGATTCGTCCCGCCAGGTCAGGAAACCGGTCAGGAAATCGGAGAAGGACACCGGCCCGATGACCCAGTACCGCCCCGCCACGCGCATCCAGGCCCGCAATCGCGCGACCATACTCGATGCCGCGCTGGACGTGTTCGCGGCCCATGGCTACAGCGGCGCAACGGTGGATCAGATCGCCCGCGCCGCCGGGCTGTCCAAGCCCAACCTGCTCTACTATTTCGGCTCCAAGGAAGCGATCCACACGGCGCTGCTCTCGGGCCTGCTGGATACCTGGCTCGATCCGCTGCGGGCGCTGGATCCGACGGGCGAACCGCTGGACGAGATTCTCGCCTATATGCATCGCAAGCTGCAGATGAGCCGGGATCTGCCGCGCGAAAGCCGCCTGTTCGCCCATGAGATCGTCCAGGGCGCCCCGCGCATCCTGGAGGCGCTGTCCACCGATCTGCGCCTGCTGGTGGCCGACAAGGCCGCCCTGATCCAGACCTGGATGGATCAGGGCCGGATCGCCCGGGTGCATCCCCATCACCTGATCTTCTCGATCTGGTCACTGACCCAGCATTACGCGGATTTCGACGTGCAGGTGCGGGCGGTTCTCGACCGCGAAGACCCGTTCGCCGCCGCGCCGGAGTTTCTGGAAACACTTTACCGCCGCCTGCTGCAGCCGCCGGGGTGATCGCCCTGCCCGGCTCCTGGACACCGCCGCAATGCTGGATTCGGACGGGGTTTCCGGATCGCCGCGCAGGTCCTATAGTCCGGCGTCAGAGGCAGTTTCCCGGTGCGCCACGGCGTTCCCAAATCACCGGCATGATCGAGTATGGCAAGCAACCAGGCGCCCCGCCCGTCGTTCAACATCCTGATCGTCGCCCAGCCCGGCCGGCTGCAATTCGAGGCGCTGCTGTTCGCCGCGTCGCTGCGCCATAGCGCGCCGGGCTTTGACGGGCGGCTGTTCGTGGCAACGCCCAATCCCGGCCCCTTGTGGGACAACAACCCCACGCTGCGCGACGGCGAGATCCTGGCCGCCCTCGACCGGCTGCGGGCCGAGATCCTGCCATTCGACAACACCGTGTTCGGACAGAGCTATCCGCAGGGCAACAAGATCGAGGCCCTGCTGGCCATGCCCGCCGGCGAACCCTTCGTGTTCTTCGACAGCGACACGCTGATCTGCGGCGACCTGGGCGGGGTGCCGTTCGATTTCGACCGCCCCGGCGCCTCGCTTCGGCGCAGCGGCACCTGGCCGCAACCGACACTCTATGGTCCGGGATATGCGGCGATCTGGAAATCGCTCTACGACCGATTCGGGCTCGATTTCGACAGCAGCCTCGCGCCCGGCCTGCCCGCGACCCGCTGGCAGCGGTATCTCTATTTCAACGCCGGCTGGTTCTTTCATCGCTGCCCGCGCCTGTTCGGGGAACGGTTCCTGGACTATGCGCGCGCCATCCGCGACGACCCGCCGGTGGAACTGACCGGGCAGTCGCTCGACCCGTGGCTCGACCAGGTGGCGCTGCCGCTGGTGATCCATGCGCTCGGAGGCAGGCGCGACGCCCTGCCCGCGGGGCTGCTGGACGGCGAGGTGAGCTGCCACTACCGGCATTTCCCGCTGCTCTATGCGCGGGAATCGGACAAGGTCGTGGAGGTGCTGGAAACCGTCACCGCGCCGAACTGGCTGAAAAAACAGCTCAAACGCCACGACCCGATCAAACGCATGGTGTACCAGCGGCGCGGCCACAAGGTGCGGGCGCTGTTCGACCGTGACCATCTGCCACCGCAGGAACGGGTGATCCGCAACCGGATCAGGGCCGCCGGGTTCTGGATGCGCTGAGCGCGTCTTTGGCGGTTGTTCTTCGCCGCGTGCTTCCCCTAGAGTGCCGGCAAATCAGGACCGGAACCCACAGAAAGGGACTTCTGAACATGACCGACAGCCCCAGCTACGGCTTCGATACGCTGCAGATCCACGCCGGCAGCCGCCCCGACCCCGCGACCGGCGCGCGGCAGACGCCGATCTACCAGACCACGGCCTATGTCTTTCGCGATGCCGACCACGCCGCGGCGCTCTTCAACCTGCAGGAGGTGGGCTATATCTATTCCCGCCTGACCAACCCGACCGTCGCGGTTCTGCAGGAACGCATCGCCACGCTCGAAGGCGGCGCGGGCGCCGTCTGCTGTTCCTCGGGCCATGCGGCGCAGATCATGGCGCTGTTCCCGCTGATGGGCCCCGGCTGCAACGTGGTTGCGTCGACCCGGCTCTATGGCGGGACCGTCACCCAGTTCAGCCAGACAATCAAACGGTTCGGCTGGAGCGCGAAATTCGTCGATACCGACGATCTGGACGCGGTTCGCGATGCCATCGACGACAACACCCGCGCGGTGTTCTGCGAATCCATCGCCAACCCGGGCGGCTATGTGACCGATATTCGCGCGCTGGCCGACCTGACCGATGCCGCCGGCATCCCGTTGATCGTCGACAATACCAGCGCCACGCCCTACCTGTGCCGGCCGATCGAACTGGGCGCCACGCTGGTGGTCCATTCGACCACCAAGTATCTCACCGGCAACGGCACCGTTACCGGCGGCGCCATCGTCGATTCGGGCCGGTTCGACTGGTCCGCACAGGGCAAGTTCCCCTCGCTCAGCGACCCCGAACCCGCCTATCACGGGTTGAAATTCCACGAAACCTTCGGCCCGCTGGCCTATACCTTCCACGGCATCGCCATCGGTCTGCGCGATCTGGGCATGACCATGAACCCGCAGGCGGCCCATTACACGCTGATGGGGATCGAGACGCTGTCGCTTCGGATGCAGCGCCATGTCGAGAACGCGATCAAGGTGGCCAACTGGCTCGAAGCCGACGACCGGGTGGATTATGTCACCTATGCCGGGCTTGCCTCGTCGCCCTATGCCGACCGCGTCAGGACGCAATATCCCCGGGGCGCGGGCGCGCTGTTCACCTTCGCGGTCAAGGGCGGCTACGACGCCTGCGTCAAGCTCGTGAACGCGCTGGAGATTTTCAGCCATGTGGCCAATCTGGGCGACACCCGGTCGCTGGTCATCCACTCTGCCTCGACCACCCATCGGCAGCTGAGCGCCGAACAGCAGGAGGCCGCGGGCGCCGGTCCCAACGTGGTGCGGGTGTCGGTCGGGATCGAGGATGCCGACGACCTGATCGCCGATCTGGACCAGGCCCTGGCGGCCGCCACCGCCTGATCCGGGCAGCGGCGGGGCCGGACGCCGGCCCCGTCCGCATTGCATGAGCGGGCGCGCGGCTAGTCCGCGATCGCGAACACCATCGACACATTGGCCTGAAGCGACACCTCGCCCGCGGCAACCGGCACGGAATCGGCCCGCGCGGCGGCCATCTCCATCGCCATGCCCCGCGGCCGCGCGACACCGTGTTCCGACATCTCGATCAGCGGCCCCAGTTCCACCCCGGCGGCCTCGGCCAGTTCTCCGGCCCGTGCCATCGCGTCGGCGACCGCCTGTTTGCGGGCTTCGCTCACCAGCGGCGCGGGATCCTGCACGGAAAACTGCAACCCGTCGAAATTGTTGGCGCCATCGGTGATCACCGCGTCGAGTATGCCACCCAGCGCGGACAGATCGCGCACGCGGACCATGACCATGTTCGACGCCTCGAACCCGGTGATCTGGGACCGTCCGCCGCTGCTGCGGTCTGACCAGCGCGGCAACAGCGACAGGTTCCGGGTCTGCATGTCGCGCGGTTCGATGCCCATCGCCGCCATCCGGTCGAGAATGCGCTGCACCGCCTCGGAGGTCGCGGCCATCGCCTTTTGCGCCTCGCGATGTTCGTTCGTGACCCCCAGCGTGATCGTCGCCATGTCCGGTTCGGCCGCGACCAGACCCTCGCCGGTCACGCTGATCCGTCCCGGTTCGCGACCCGCTGCCGCATCGTCCGCCACCGAGGGCAGCGCCGGAACCGCCAGGACCGCCGTCAGCATGGCAACCCGCATGAAATTCGTCATCGCTCGTCTCTCCTGACCTGCTTTTCCGCACAATGACCGCAGACGATCCCGGGCCACAACCCACAAGGCCGTGTATGGCTTTTCCTCGGCGGGCTCCTGCACTAGGATTGCCCATGGCGACGGCGCGGCTGCGCTTTGGGTGTTGTTTAGGAAACGCTGGTAAACCACGGAATGAAACCGGGATTCACGCTTTCTCTGTCCATCGGGGGCATAGAACTGCTGCATGACTCGGCGGAGGGCCGGGAATCTCTTGGCAGTGTTGCGCCGGATGCGCCCGACCTGATCGACGCGCTGGCCCGCCTGCGCGAACGCGCCTGCGGGATTTCGCCGGGCGGGATCGCAACGAGAGTGCTGATCCCCAATTCCCAGATCCGCTACATGGCGCTCGATTCCGGGCCGCTGGACGATGACGCGCGGCAGCAATTCGCGCGAAAGGCGCTGGACGGGGCGACACCCTACGCGGTCGAGGAACTGGTGATAGACACCGCATCCCGGGACGGCGTCACCCATATCGCGGCGGTGGCGCGCGAAACGCTGGAAGAGGCCCGGATCTTTGCCGACCAGCACGGCTTCAACCCCCGCGACTATCTGGCGATCCCCGATCCGGACGATTATCCGGGTGAGGTGGTGTTTGACCTGAACGCCGCCCCGGCGCCGGTTGACGGGACCGGCACGGGCCGGGATGACGCGTCGCATCGCGATGAACACGACACCGACGAGGTGGCGCAGTTCGTCAGCCGCAGGACGCCCCAACACCGCTTTGCACCCGAGGAGCCCCCCGCAACGGACGGGCCGCGCCTTACGCTGACCGCCGGTCCCGACGGGCCGGCCCCGCATGACCCGCCAGCGCATGCCGGCGGGACCGAGCCGCCCCCGGACCCCGATCCGGAAACCACCCCGGCCCCCGCGATCCGGTCCGAACCCGAGCCGCAGACCGAACCGCGCCCCGAACCCGCTGACGAAACCGCTTGGGACCATTCGCAGGACATTGACACCGTGGCTCCCGAGCCGGTCGCCCCGCCGCCTGCTCCCAAGGTCGTGGCCGCGCCACCGCTGCCGGTGACCCCGCCCGAGGACGAAACCGAGCGGATGACCCTGTTCGGCGAACGCGCCGAACAACGGATCGGCGGCAAGCCCCGCTACCTCGGCATCGCCCTGACCGTGCTGCTGCTGATTTTCCTGGTTGCGGTTGCCGCCTGGGCGGCGGTCAGCCCGTCCAGCCCGCTGTCGGGCCTGTTCAACGCGGCGCCGGACGAAACCGAACTGGCCGCCGAACCCGATCCGCCAACCGCCGGCAGCGGCGGGGTCACCCCCGATCAGATCGCCGCCATGCCCGCCCCGGAGATCCTCGAGCAGGAGCCGTTTGATGTCGCGGCGTCCCTGCCCGAGACGCTCGAGACCGACGCGCAACAGCCCGACATAGCCGAGCTTGATACCGCGACGCTGGAAGCGGCCGGTATCCATGCTGTCACCCCGGCGGCCCCCTCGGCGCCACAGGGCCCGGATGAGGACATCTATGTGGTGTCCATAGATCCCGCGGACCTGTCGCAGGATGCGGTGGCGCTGGCCGCCCAGCCGGCCGAAAACGCGGATACCGCGCCGGACGCGGCCGGGACCCCGGCCATACCCGGTCTCGTCGTCGAGTTCGACGACCGCGGACTGGTCACGCCGACCGCCGACGGCACGCTGACGCCCGATGGGGTGACGGTCTATCTGGGCAAGCCGCCCGTGGTGCCGCCTAGCGCACCGCAACGGGCCCCCGGCGACGAGACCGACGACGCCGAGCCGCCCAAGACCGAAGAGGAACTACGCCAGGAACGACTGGCCGGGCTGCGCCCCAGGAACCGGCCATCCAACCTGGCAGAGCTGAACGAGCGCGGCCGGCTCGGCGGGCATTCGGTCGAGGAACTCGCGGGCCTTCGCCCAAGGGCACGCCCGATCACCGAAAAGCAGGTCGTCGAGGAAAAGGACGAAACGCCGACCGCGCAGGCGGTGGTCGCGTCCCTGCGGCCCGATGCGCGGCCGCGCAACTTCGAAGCCCTCGTGCGCCGGGCCTCGCCGTCAGTGTCGGCATCGGCCGCCAGCCCGGCGTCGACGGCGGCCGCGAAACCGGCGCAGAATTCTGGTGCCTCGGGCGCATCGTCACCGCCCTCCGGCGGCCGGGACGGCGACAACGTGGCCACCTTTGCCCCGCGCACGGTGAAACCCAGCGCCCCCTCACCCGCATCGGTGGCGCGCCAGGCGACCCTGAACAACGCCATCAATCTCAAGCGGGTGAACCTGATCGGCGTCTATGGAACGCCGTCGAAACGGCGGGCACTGATCCGCCTGCCATCGGGCCGCTATTCCAAGGTCAAGGTTGGCGACCGGATAGACGGTGGCAAGGTGGTCGCCATCGGCAACAGCGAATTGCGTTACCAGAAAGGCAACCGCACGCTGACGCTGAAGATGCCGCGCAGCTGACCCGGCCCATCACATGGCCATCGCCCGGCGGAACAGAAAAAGCGCCACGGCCCGGATGGCCACGGCGCTTTTCCCTTTGGGGCCACAAAGGCCCCCTCCCCCTGTTTCGAACCGGTGATCAGGCGGCGGTGATTTCGCCGGTTTCGATCTGTTCGCGTTCGATCGATTCGAACAGCGCCTTGAAATTGCCTTCGCCGAAACCGTCATCGCCCTTGCGCTGGATGAATTCAAAGAAGATCGGGCCGATCACGGTTTTCGAGAATATCTGCAACAGGATCCGGGTCTCGCCGCCATCGACCACGCCTTCGCCGTCGATCAGGATGCCGTGTTTCTTCATCCGGTCCACCGGTTCGTCGTGACCTTTGACGCGGTCGAACGACATGTCATAATAGGCGTCGTTCGGTCCGGGCATGAATTTCAGACCCTTGTCGGCAATCGCATCGGTCGACCCATAGATATCCTCGGTGCCCACCGCGATATGCTGGATGCCCTCGCCCTTGTATTTCTTCAGATAGGACACGATCTGCCCGGTCTCACCGCGATCTTCGTTGATCGGGATCCGGATCCGGCCACAGGGCGAGGTCAGCGCCCGGCTGAACAGCCCGGTATATTTGCCCTGGATGTCGAAGAACCGGATTTCGCGGAAATTGAACAGGTCGCCGTAGAAGCGGAACCATTTGTCCATATTGCCCTGGAACACGTTATGGGTCAGGTGGTCGAGGTAATAGAACCCGTCGCCGCGCGGCTTGGACTGTTTCAGCCACTCGAATTCCCCGTTATAGGGCGAGGTTTCGTAATACTGGTCGATGAAATAGATCAGGCTGCCGCCGATGCCCTTGATCGCGGGCACATCCATGGTCTTGTCGGCGCCCTCATAGGGTTCGGCGCCGAGCTTGACCGCATGGTCGAACGCGTGCTGTGCATTCACCACGCGCCAGCCCATCGACGGGGCGCAGGGCCCGTGTTCATCCACGAATCTCGCGGCAAAGCTCTCGGGGTCGGCGTTCAGGATGTAGGTGATGTCGCCCTGCTGCCACAGCTCGACCAGCGGCTTGTCCTTGTGGCGGCCCACCAGGTCATAGCCCATGCGCGCGAACAGCTCGCGCAGTTCCTGCGGCTCGGGATGGGCGAACTCGACGAATTCGAAGCCATCGGTCCCGGCGGGGTTGTCATCGCTGATGACGGATTTAGGCGCGTTATGCGGAAACGGACCCATTGTGGCTTCTCCTCGGGTTGATCGATCTAATGTTGAGCGCAAAATAGGCAATTTCCTACGCGGAATCTGCGCAAATTTACGCATGAGCCATGTTGGGTATGCGCGGTTCATGCACTATCCTGGGGGAAAGCGAAGAATCCCCGCACATGCTCGACCATACCGACACCCGCCTCCTCGCCGCCCTGCAAAAGGACGCGCATCTGACCTCGCAGCAGTTGGGCGAGATGCTGAACCTGTCGCCCAGCCAGGCCGGGCGGCGGCGGCAACGGCTCGAGGCCGAAGGCTATATCGAAGGCTATGCCGCGCGGCTCGACCCGGTGCGGCTGGGCCTGCAGGTGCAGGGTTTCGTGCAGGTGGCGCTGGCCACGCATGGCCCGGATCACTCGGCCAGCTTTGCCCGGCTGGTGCGCACCCGCCCCGAGATCACCAGTGCCTGGACCATGACCGGAGAGGCCGATTACCTGCTGCGGATCTATTGCACCGACCTGCCGGCATTGAACCGCCTGTTGCACGAGGTCCTGCTGCCGCATCCGGCGGTGGCCCGCGTACAAAGCCAGATCGTGATGGACCAGCTCAAGCGCGACGCACCGCTGCCGACCTGAAACGAAAAGGGACGTTGGATGGAAAGTTTCCTCTACCAGGCCACGATCTACCTGGGGGCGACCGTGATCGCGGTTCCGCTCGCGGCGCGGCTCGGGCTTGGGTCGGTGCTGGGCTATCTCGCGGCGGGGCTGCTGATCGGGCCGGGCGTGCTGGGGCTTGTCGGCGATGTCGAGGGGCTGCAGCACATTGCCGAGTTCGGCGTGGTCATGATGCTGTTCCTGATCGGCCTGGAACTGGACCCGCGCGCCTTGTGGGACATGCGGCACCGGCTGGTCGGCCTGGGCGGGTTGCAGATCATCGTCAGCACCCTTGCGCTGATGGGCGCGGCGATGGCCACCGGCCAGCCCTGGACGGTGGCGCTCGCCATCGGGCTGGCGCTGTCGCTGTCATCGACCGCCATCGTGCTGCAGACGCTGTCGGAAAAGGGGCTGATGCGAACCGGCGGCGGGCGATCCGCGTTCTCGGTGCTGTTGACGCAGGACATCGCGGTGATCCCGATCCTGGCCTTCCTGCCCTTGCTGGCCCTGCCGGTGGCGCGGATCGTCGACGACGGATCGATCAGCCGCAACCTGGATCACGAAACGGCGGCCCATGCGTCCTATTCGCTGATCGCTGGGCTGCCGGGCTGGGCGGTGACGCTGGTCACGCTGGGGGCCGTGGCCTCGGTGGTGCTGGCGGGGGTCTACCTGGCCCGGCCGCTGTTCCGGTTCATTCACGCCACCGGCCTGCGCGAGATGTATACCGCGCTGGCGCTGGTGATCGTGGTCGGGATCTCCTTTCTGATGACGCTCGTCGGCCTTTCGCCCGCGCTCGGCGCCTTTCTCGCCGGTGTCGTGCTGGCCAACAGCGAATTCCGCCACGAACTTGAGAGCGACCTGAACCCGTTCAAGGGGCTGCTGCTGGGGTTGTTCTTCATCACCGTGGGCGCCGGTATCGACCTGGCCGGGTTCCTCGCCGATTGGGCCGACCTGATCGGGCTGGCGCTGCTGATCATCGTGGCCAAGGGCACGATCCTCTACCTGCTCGGCCGGGCCTTCGGGCTCAAGGGGCGCGACCGCTGGCTGTTCGCGCTCAGCCTCGCGCAGTCGGGCGAATTCGGCTTTGTGCTGCTGACCTTTTCGGTGCAGCAGAACGTCGTGCCGCCCGACGTGTCGGAAAAGCTGGTCCAGATCATCGCGCTGTCGATGCTCATCACGCCGCTGCTGTTCATCCTCTACGACCAGATCTCGCGGCGGATGCACGATCGCAGCTCCGCGCACACGCCCGACGAGATCGACGACCAGGGGCCGGTGATCATCGCAGGCATCGGCCGGTTCGGGCAGATCGTGAACCGTCTGGCACAGGCCAGCGGGATCAAGACCATCGTGCTGGACACCGACATGAAGATGATCCAGCTGATGCGGCGGTTCGGGTACAAGGGCTTCCTCGGCGACCCCACCCGCCCGGAACTGCTCAGGGCGGCCGGGCTGGGCAAGGCGCGGGTGCTGGTGGCGGCGATGGACGACCCCGCCTCGGTCACCCGGCTGGTGGCCTATGCCCGCCGGCAGCGCCCCGACCTGCATATCATCGCCCGCGCGACCGACCGCCACCATGTGTTCGAGCTGTACCGCGCGGGCGCCGATGACATCGTGCGCGAGATGTTCGACAGCTCGCTGCGCGCCGGCCGCTATGTGCTGGAAAACATGGGATTGTCCGAATACGAGGCCGCAGTTGCCGAACAGACCTTCTATGCCCATGACCGCGATGCCCTGAAACAGCTGGCCGAACTATGGGACCCCGCAATCCCCACCGAACAGAACGCCGCCTATGTCGAACGGTCGCGCGAGTTGCAGAAGGAACTCGAGGCCCAGATGCTCAGTCGGGTCGAGGAAGAAAGCCGCAAGCGGGCCTGAAATCGGGCCCTAAAACCGGCCCTAAATCCGGCCTGACCGGCATCACGGGCACGCGGGTGTTCTAGTCGTCTCCGGCGACCCCGGCCTCGGCAAAGGTGGCCATGCCGGAATGGCAGGCAACCGCGGCTTTGAGGATGTTGATCGCCAGCGCACCGCCCGACCCCTCGCCCAGCCGCAATCCCAGCGACAACAACGGCTCCTTGCCCAGGTGGCGCAGCAGCTCCGCATGGGCCGATTCGGCGCTCTGGTGGCCGGCCAGACAATGATCGAGCGCGCGGGCATCGAGCGCCTGCAGGCAAGCCGCCGCCGCGCAGCATATGAACCCGTCGAGCAGAACCGGGATGCGCAACTGCCGGGCCGCGGCGATGGCCCCCGCCATGGCCGCGATCTCGCGGCCGCCCAGCCGGGCCAGCACCGCCAGACCGTCCGTGTGTGCCCCGTGCCGTTCGACGGCGTCCGCCACGACGCTGCGCTTTTGCAGCAACCCGTCATCATCGACGCCGGTGCCGCGCCCGGTCCAGTCCGCCGCCTCGCCGCCAAACAGCGCAAGACAGATCGCCGCCGCCGCGGTGGTGTTGGCGATGCCCATTTCGCCCACGACCAGCAGATCCGCCTGCGAATCGACCGCCTTCCACCCGGTCCGCAAGGCCACCATCAGGTCGCGCTCATCCATCGCCGGACCGCGGGTGAAATCCGCCGTGGGCCGGTCCAGATCGAGCGCATGAACATCCATGCGCGCGCCCGCAGCCCCGGCAAGCTGGTTGATCGCCGCGCCACCGGCCCGGAAATTCGCGACCATCTGCACGGTGACCTCTGCCGGAAAGGCCGAAACACCCCGCGCCGCGACACCATGATTGCCCGCGAAAACGATCACCTGCGGCGCCATAATCGACGGGCGCGGGTCGTCGCGCCAGCCCGCATACCAGATCGCCAGATCCTCCAGCCGCCCCAATGCGCCCGGGGGTTTGGTCAGTTGGCCATTGCGGCTGCGCGCCGCCTCGGTTGCCGCCCCATCGGGTGACGGGGCTGCGGCCAGCAGGGCGCGAAAATCATCGGGCGTGGTGAAATCAGGCAGCATCGGAGCCTCGTTGCGAATTGGCGCTGCGAGGTGTTTAACCACATCAACCGCAGCGACAAGCCCGCAGGGAAAAGGGGCCATGGGAAAAACCACCGTTCATGTGCGGGATGCGGCGCGCGACCTGGCGCTGGCGCTGGTGTTGCTGACCCGGCTGCCGCTGCCAGGGCTGCCCGACGCGGCCTTTCAGGCCCAGGCGCGCGCGGCCTGGGCCTTTCCCGTGGCGGGGCTGGCGGTAGCGCTCCCGGCCGGGGTGCTGGGCTGGGGCGCATTGTCGGCCGGCCTGTCCGCGATGGTGGCCGCCGGGCTGCTGCTGGCGGCGCAGATCCTGTTGACCGGCGCCATGCACGAAGACGGCCTGGCTGATTGCGCGGACGGGTTCTGGGGGGGCTGGAGCATCGCGCGGCGGCTCGAGATCATGGCCGACAGCCGGATCGGCACATTCGGAACGCTGGCCCTGATCCTGTCGCTCGGATTGCGTTGGGCGGCGCTGGCGGCGCTGTTGCCGCTGGCCGGGATCGGAGCGGTCATCGCGGCCGCCGTCTTGTCCCGCGCCGGGCTGCCGATCCTGATGATCGCCCTGCCGCCCGCCCGTCCCGGCGGCCTGTCCCGTGGGTTCGGCACGCCCCGCTGGCCGGTGGCGGCGCTGGCCGTGGCGCTGGGGCTGGGGCTGGCCAGTGCCGCATCGGGACCGGATGCGCTTGCCGTAGCCCTGTCCGCCGCAATGGCCATCGGCGCGACCGGCTGGCTCGCCCGGATCAAGATCGGCGGCCAGACCGGGGATGTCCTGGGCGCGGCGCAGCAGATGTCGGAAATCGCCGCGCTGCTGACATTATCGGTTCTTGCATGAGCCTTGTCCGAACCGGGCAAGAAAAAGGCCACGCCGGAACGGCGTGGCCCGATACCTGAACCTGAAACCGGTCAGGCGGCGCGCGACATCAGCACTTCGTCCACCTGCCGCGCGGCGGCGATTTCATCACCGCCGGACACGGCCGCGACCTCCCGGGTCAGCCGCTCCAGCGCCGCCTCGTAGAGCTGGCGTTCGGAATAGCTCTGTTCGCGCTGATCGTCGGTGCGGTGCAGGTCGCGGACCACCTCGGCGATCGAGATCAGATCGCCCGAGTTGATCTTCTGTTCGTATTCCTGCGCCCGGCGCGACCACATCGCCCGCTTGACCCGGGCCTTGCCCTTCAGGGTGGTCATGGCCTGGTTGATCACATCCGGCGAACTGAGCGACCGCATCCCGATCTCGGTTGCCTTGTTGGTCGGCACCCGCAGCGTCATCTTGTCCTTTTCAAAGGAAATCACGAACAGCTCGAGCGTGAACCCGGCGACTTCCTGCTCCTCGATGGATATGATCTGCCCGACACCGTGCGCGGGATAGACGACATAGTCATTCGGACGGAACTCGGGTTTCTTCGTCTTCGTCATTCAGGTCTTCCTCTTTGGCCGGCGGGTCTGGGCGTCAGTCCACTTGGCGCGGCGGCGGGTTTCGACCCGGCCACCGGCTACAGACGCAAATAGACCCCGCCCCATGCGAATGCCCGCTGGGGACAGGTCCGGTCGTGACACTTCTCGATTTGTGAATATAGCACAAAATCACGCCTCCCGAAAGATGACGCAAGGTCAGATCGGCGAATTCCGTGTCATGTCGGCCACTTGGCCGGGCACGCGGATGCGGCGGCGCAGCGAATCGCCTAGCCGCCCTCGCCCGGTGCCTCCGAGAAATACTTGTCGAGCTTGCCGGCCTCGCCGTCGCGTTCCTCGGCCTCGGGCAGCGGGTCCTTCTTGGTGACGATGACCGGCCATTGTTCCGCATATTTGCGGTTGAACTCGACCCACTGCTCCATGTCCGGCTCGGTGTCCGGGCGGATCGCATCGGCGGGGCATTCCGGTTCGCACACACCGCAATCGATGCATTCATCCGGGTGAATCACCAGCATGTTCTCGCCCTCGTAGAAACAATCCACGGGGCACACCTCGACACAGTCGGTATATTTGCAGGCGATGCAGTTGTCGTTGACGATATAGGTCATGGGCTGTTGTCCCTTTCACCTCTTGGCGCCTAGCTAATTCAGGCAGGGCGCTACTTCAACCCGTCAACCCGTCAATCCGGCATCGTCCTGCGGGAAAGATCGAACTTCCTGCGCTCGCGACCGGTGGGACGCCCCTTTCCCTCGTAGGACGGGTTGGCAGGAGGATCGTCCCGGTCCCCGGCGAGATCCGTGTACAGCGTTTGCGCCTCCGGGGCCGGACCGCGCCTGTCACCCAGCGCCTCGATGCGCACGACACGCACGCGCCGCGCCTGGGCAAAGGTGAGAACGTCACCGGGCCCGACCGCATGGGCCGGTTTCGACACCCGGTTGCCATTCACGCGCACATGGCCCGCTCCGACCTGTTTCGCGGCCAGGCTGCGGGTCTTGAAGAACCGCGCCTGCCACAGCCACTTGTCGATGCGCAGCCGTTTTTGTGCGCTGCCTTCCAACGGGTTACTTGCCGTCCTTCAACCCCATCAGCGCAGCGGCAAAGGGGTTGTCGGGATCGATCACATCCTGTTTCCTCGGTGGTTTCGCGGAATAGGTCTTGCCCCCCTTGGGCTGGGGCCGGTCGGGTTTGCGCCCGCCCGGTTTGCCGCGTTTGCCATCGCGGGGTTTGCCATCGCGGGGTTTTCCCTTGTCCACCTGCCGCTGGTCCCGGCGCGGGCCACGGCCCTGCTGCCGAGCGCGGCCCCAGGTGAAGGCATAAAAGACCTCGCGTTCCGGCTCCGTCGGTTCGGTCGCCTCAGTCGGTGCATCTGCGGCGGCCCCGGCAGGCTCGTCAGGCGCGGCTTCGGGTTCCGCCACCGGGTCCCCGGGCGCGACAACCGGAGCATCAGCGGCCATTTCGGGCGAGGCTACAGTCTCGGCGGGTGTTTCGGCTTCGGCGGGCGTCTCCGGCGCGGGGTCGGCGGCCGGTTGCGGCGCTTTGACCTTGTCGCGCTCGCCCCGTTCGGCCTTGTAGCCCAGCCCCTGCATCAGGTCGGCGAACTGGTCCAGCGTCATGCCGGTGATCGACAGCATGTCGGGGTTGGCCTCAAACCCGGCGCGGCTGTCCTCGGCCCGCAGCAGATCGGCGAGCCGTTCCAGCATGTCGATGCGGATCGCCCGTTCGCCCGCCGCGCGATAGCCGCTCATGGCAAAATATCCGGCGGGCGCATCCTTGATCGCCGGCACCGTAACCAGGCCCGGCGGTGGCGATTCGGGGAAATCCTGCAACCCCTCGGCCAGCGACCACAGCAGCAGCCGCAACCGGGTCGGCGCCGGTTTCAGCAGCGCCGGCATGAAGACGGTGAACTGTCCGAACCGCAGCCCGTGCTTGCGCAATGCCCCGCGTGCCTCCTGGTCGAGCGCCTTGACCTCGTCGGCCACCTGCGACCGGGGCAGGATGCCGAAACCCTCGACCATGCGGTAGGCAAAGCCCCGCACCGCCCCCTGCAGCGTTTCGTCCCGTTGCAGGTTCAGCAGCGGCTCGAACAGCGCGGCGACCTTGCGGTCGATGAAATGCTGCAACCTCCGCTCGACCTTCTGCGCCACCTCGGCACCGGCCACGTCGTCGACGAAGACCTCGATCCGGGGTTTCAGCGGCTCCTGGCCGGGCGACAGCTTTCCCACCGCATGTTCGCCCCACATCAACCCGCCCTGATCGGTAAAGTCGATCTCGGTATCGGGCGCGTTGTAGAACCGGTCGGCACGCAGATGGAACTGCGGCGCCAGCGCCTGGAGCGCGGCGGATTTGACCGCCTTGGCCTCGGCCCCATCGGCGGATTTGTCCGCACTGAACCGGAAGCCTTCGAGACGCCCGACGAATTGTCCTTCGACGGTCACGTCACCCTGATCGTTCACTTCGGCCAAGAGGGCCTCCTTCTGTTTGAGCCGGCGCAACAGCACGGATGTGCGCCGGTCCACGAATCTCTGCGTCAGCGCCGCGTGCAGCGCATCCGACAGCCTGTCTTCTACAGCGCGGGTTTCGCCGCGCCAATGGGTTTCGTCCCTTGTCCAGCCGCGCCGTTGTGCCACATAGGTCCAGGTCCGGATGAACGCGAGCCGCCGGCTGAGCGCGTCGATGTCGCCATCGGTGCGGTCGATACGGCGGATCTGGCGCGCCAGCCAGTCATCCGGCACCTCGCCGCGGTCGTGCAGGTGATCGTAGAGCCGCTCCAGCAGCGCCGCGTGGTCGCCCGCCCCCAGCCCGCGGAAATCGGGCACCCTGCACACATCCCACAACAGCCGCACCGACGGCCCGTCGATGGCCCGGTCACGCACCCTGTCCTGCTGCACCAGCGTCTTGAGCGCCCTCAGGTCGTCGGCCTCGCGGGCGCGGATGAGCGTTTCCTCGCCGGGCGCGGTTTCGAGCGAGGCGATCAACGCATCGACCGACCCGAACCGCAGGGCCGCGTTGCGCCAGTTGAGGCGCTGCAGCGGCGTAAACCGGTGTTCCATGATCGCCTGCGCCACGCCGTCATCCAGCGGCCGCGCCTCGCCGGTCACGCCGAAGGTGCCGTTCGACATGCCGCGCCCGGCCCGCCCGGCGATCTGCGCCAGTTCGTTCGGCATCAGCGGCCGCATCCGGCGCCCGTCGAATTTCGACAGGCCGGAAAAGGCCACATGGTCGATATCGAGGTTGAGCCCCATGCCGATGGCATCGGTCGCGACGAGGTGATCCACCTCGCCCGCCTGATACATCGCCACCTGCGCGTTGCGGGTGCGCGGGCTCAGCGCGCCCATGACCACGGCCGCGCCGCCCTTCTGGCGGCGGATCAGTTCCGCGATGGCATAGACGTTTTCCACCGAGAACCCGACGATGGCCGACCGGGCGGGCATCCGGCTGATCTTCCTCGCGCCGGTATAGACCAGCTGCGACATCCGTTCCCGGCGCATGAACCGGGCCTCGGGCACGAGGGCCGCGATCGGCCCGCGCATCGTGTCCGACCCCATGAACAGGGTTTCGTGGGTGCCGCGCGCCCGCAACAGCCGGTCGGTAAAGACATGGCCGCGTTCGGGATCGGCGCAGAGCTGGATTTCATCGACCGCGAGGAAATCGCACCCCATGCCCTCGGGCATCGCCTCGACCGTGCAGACCCAGTATTGCGCCCGCGGCGGCACGATCCGTTCCTCGCCGGTGACCAGCGCGACCACCGATGGTCCGCGCGCGCCCACGATCCGGTCATAGACCTCGCGCGCCAGCAGGCGCAGCGGCAGCCCGATCATCCCGGTGCGATGACCCAGCATCCGTTCGATCGCATAATGCGTCTTGCCGGTATTGGTCGGACCCAGCACGGCCACGATGCGCGAAGCAGCCAATTCCGCCTCCTGCCCTGTGCTGCAAGACGCCGCCTAGAGCGTCTTGCCCTTCACCTGCGGCCGCAGCCGTTCAAGTGCCTCTGCTACGTCTTCGTGATGGGGATGTATAGCCCGCGCGCGCGAATAGGCCTCCCAGGCGCTCTCCGTGTCGCCCAGATACTCGAACACCGCGCCAAGACCATAGATGGCGTCGTAGTTGGACGGGTTCAGCGCCAGCGCGCGTTCCAGGTCGGCCAGCGCGGGGCCGATCAGGCCGGCTTCGAAATAGGCCGAGGCACGGGTATGCCAGCCCTCGGCAAATCCGGGCGCGTGGTCGGTCAGCGCGGTCAGGTGCTCGATCGCGCTGGCGGTGTCATCGGCTTCCAGCGCGTCGCGGCCGCGTTTCAGCAGCAGGTCCATCGCGGCCGAGCCGCTCTGGTCCCACAAGGCCTGCAACTGCCGTTCGATCCGCGCCGCCGCGGCCGCATCCGCGCCGGCCAGTTCAGCCAGCAATGCGGCCTGATCGCCGGACGGGCCCTGCTGCGCCGACAGGCCGCCCTGCAAGGGTATGGAAAACATGACTATGGCGACGATTGCCGCAACGATAGGTTTGAGATCGGAGTGTGCAACGCTCATAACGCAATCATTGTAGCAAGGCGCCGCCCCGATACCAGAGGGCGTGCGTCACGTATCAGCGAGGATGGACATGAGCGACATACTGGAACAGGCGGTTGCCGAACTCGGCAGCAAGGCAGCGGGCGCGGATCTCGGCGGCAGCGCCAAATTCGCCATCGACGGGGTCGGCGCGATCATGCTCGACGACAACGGCGCGCGGATCGGCGACGAAGAGGCCGACGTGACCATGACCGCGGATGCCGACACCTTCCATTCGATCTTTACCGGGGACCTGAACCCGACCGGCGCCTTCATGTCGGGCAAGCTGACCATCGACGGCGACATGGGGCTGGCGATGAAACTGGCTTCGGTTCTGGCCTGACCATGACGCCGGTTGCGGCCCCCTTCTTCGATGACGTCGATGGCGGGCCGGCCGGCGGTTCGGCCCATTGGCTGACGACATCCGACGGCGTTCGGATCCGGGCCGGTCACTGGCGCCCCGAAGGTGCCGATCGCGGCACCGTCCTGCTGTTTCCGGGCCGCACCGAGTATATCGAGAAATACGGCCAGGCGGCGGGTGAATTCGCCGCCGCCGGGCTGGCGACGATGGCGATCGACTGGCGCGGCCAGGGCATCGCCGACCGGCTGGCCGACGACCGGCGCCTGGGCCATGTGGACCGCTTCACCGATTACCAGAAAGACGTCGAGGTGGCGCTGGATCTGGCGCGGAGGCTCGACCTGCCCCGGCCCTGGCACCTGCTGGGCCATTCCATGGGCGGTGCGATCGGGCTGCGGGCGGCGATGGACGGCGCCCCGTTCCGGTCCTGCGCCTTCACGGGCCCGATGTGGGGCATCTACATGTCGCCGCTGGTGCGCCCGCTGGGCCGTGCACTGGCGAGCCTTGCGCCCCGGTTCGGCCAGGGCCTGCGCCTACCGCCGGGCACGCTGCCCGATTCCTATGTCCAGGCCCGGCCCTTCCACGACAATACCCTGACTACGGATCGCGACATGTTCGCGATGATGCAGCGCCAGCTGGACGCGCATCCCGACCTGGCACTGGGCGGGCCCAGCCTGATCTGGCTGCGCGAGGCGCTGGCGGAAATCCGCGACCTGCATCGCCGCCCGGCTCCGAACCTGCCCAGCCTGACATTTCTGGGCGAAAACGAACGCATCATCGACTGCGACCGCGTGCGGGCACGGGTCGCGTCCTGGCCCGGCGCCGAACTGGTGATCGTCCCCGGTTCCCAACACGAGGTGATGATGGAGGCGCCGGCAATCCGGGCCGGGGTCTTCGCGCGGCTGACCGCCCATTTCCTGAACAGCGAACACCCGGTCGATACCGCCCGCAGCGCCTGAGCCGCTGTCGCTTGCGCCCGCTCTCCGGCACCCATAGATGTGGGCCGAAGCAACGAGCGAGGCCAGCATGATCCCCCGACCCTTCCCCCTTCGTGACGCCAATGCCACCCCCGGAACCGAAGGGCTGGGCAACCTGCCCGAATGGGACCTGAGCGATCTCTACTCCGCCGAGGACGCGCCCGAACTGGCACGCGATCTCGAATGGCTTGAAACCGAATGCGCCGCCTTTGCGGCCGATTACGAAGGCCGGCTCGACGGGCTCGACGCCGCGGCCCTGCTGGACTGCGTGCACCGCAACGAAAGGATCAGCGCGGTGGCCGGGCGGATCATGTCCTTTGCCGGGCTGCGCTACTACCAGCAGACCACCGACGCGGCGCGGGCCAAGTTCCTGTCCGACTGCCAGGAAAAGGTGACCAATTTCACCACGCCGCTGGTGTTCTTCACGCTCGAACTGAACCGCATCGACGACGATCGGCTCGACGCGCTGCTGGCGGCGGATGCGGACCTGGCCCGCTATGCCCCCGTGTTCCGGCGGATCCGCGCGATGAAACCCTACCAGCTGTCGGACGAGCTGGAAAAATTCCTGCACGATCTCGGCATCGTCGGCGACGCGTGGGAAAAGCTCTTTGACGAGACCATCGCCGGGCTGGAATTCGAGGTCGGCGGCGAAACCCGCAACATCGAGGGCACGCTGAACCTGCTGACCGAGCAGGACCGCGACACGCGCGAGGCTGCCGCCCGCGAACTGGCCCGCGTGTTCCAGGCCAACATCAAGACCTTTGCCCGCGTCCACAACACGCAGGCCAAGGAAAAGGAAATCATCGACCGCTGGCGCGGGATGCCGACCGCGCAGACCGGCCGGCACCTGTCCAACGACGTCGAACCCGAAGTGGTCGAGGCGCTGCGCGAGGCGGTCGTCGCCGCCTATCCCCGCCTGTCGCACCGCTATTACGAGCTCAAGCGGAAATGGCTGGGGCTGGACCGGATGCAGGTCTGGGACCGCAACGCACCGCTGCCGATGGAAGACAGCCGCGTGATTGGCTGGGACGACGCGCAGCGCATGGTGATGGAGGCCTATGACGCCTTTGACCCGCGCATGGGCGAACTGGCCGCCCCGTTCTTTGCGCGCGGCTGGATCGACGCGGGCGTCAAGCCCGGCAAGGCACCCGGTGCGTTCGCCCACCCCACCGTGACCGATGTCCACCCCTATGTGATGCTCAACTACCTGGGCAAGCCGCGCGACGTGATGACGCTGGCCCATGAGCTGGGCCATGGCGTGCATCAGGTGCTGGCCGCCGACCAGGGCGAATTGCTGTCATCGACACCGCTGACCCTGGCCGAAACCGCCTCGGTCTTTGGCGAGATGCTGACCTTCCGCAAGATGCTCGACGGGGCCACCACTGCCGAGAGCCGCAAGGTGCTGCTGGCCGGCAAGGTCGAGGACATGATCAACACCGTGGTGCGCCAGATCGCGTTCTACGATTTCGAATGCAAGCTGCACGAGGCGCGCCGGGGCGGCGAACTGACCCCCGACGACCTCAACGCGCTGTGGATGAGCGTGCAGGCCGAGAGCCTTGGCCCCGCCTTCGATTTCATGGACGGGTATGAAACCTTCTGGTCCTACATCCCGCATTTCATCCATTCCCCGTTCTACGTCTATGCCTATGCCTTTGGCGACGGGCTGGTGAATGCGCTCTACGCCGTCTATGCCGAAGGCGGCGCGGGGTTCGAGGACAAGTATTTCGACATGCTCAGGGCGGGCGGGTCGAAACACCACAAGGAGCTGCTGGCGCCCTTCGGGCTCGATGCCAGCGACCCGGCCTTCTGGGACAAGGGGCTGTCGATGATTTCCGGGCTGATCGACGAACTGGAGGCGATGGAGGGGTGATCACCCTCGCGCCGCTGGACCGCAAGGATACCGACCGGGTCGCCCGTATCGCGGCCCGGCCCGACCAGTTGCGTTTCGCGGGAACCGTGGCAGAGGCGCTGGCCGAACCGCCGGAACGGTTCGACCTGCACGAGATCCGCAAGGATGAAACCCCGGTCGGCATCTTCAAGATCGACCGCGCCTATGGCAGTTCATACCCGTTTGCAGGACCTCGCGATCTGGGCCTGCGTGCCGTGATCATCGACGCGGCGATGCAGGGAAAGGGCGTCGGCAAGGCCGCCATGTCCGCACTGCGCCACTACCTCGCCGACCGCTATCCCGATTTCGCGTCGGTGATGCTGACCGTGAACATGGCCAACCCGGCCGCGCTCTCGGTCTACCGCGCCACGGGTTTCGAAGATACCGGCGAAATCTGGCCACACGGGGATGCGGGTCCGCAACATGTCATGCGACTGGGGCTGCGGGCCGGTGAATGAACTCTGGACCAAGGCCCGCGACAAGCTGCGCCCGCTGCGCGCCCGCATCCGCCGCAACGTGCCCAGGGGATTGCGTATTTTCGTGGGCCTGCTGCTGATCGCCGGCGGGGTCCTGGGGTTCCTGCCGATCCTCGGGTTCTGGATGATCCCGCTGGGGGTGATGGTCGCGGCGATGGATGTGCAACTGTTCCGCCGCTGGTGGCGCCGGCGCGCGCAGCCACCGGGCAAGCCTGATCAGAAATAGCCGCCCGCCTGTCGCTGGCCTCTGCCACGCAGATCCCCGAACATATGGCTTTGGCGATGCAGATCGCGTCACGACGTCGTTCGTGCTAAGATCGCCAGATCGGAAAGGGGGCCGGAATGGCCGGACCGACATTCAAGGATCTGGAACACGAGGGCTGGCAGAATCGCGCCGCCCATTACGACGACTGGTTCGGCCAGATATCGTCGCAGGCCTTTCCGTTCGTGCTAGACGCCGCCGGGTCCGATCTGTCGGGGCTGGATACGCTCGATATCTGCTGCGGTCCGGGTCATCTGGTTGCTCTTCTGGCCGAGCGCGGGGCGCACGCCTCCGGGCTCGATTTCGCGGGCGAAATGATCCGCGTTGCCCTCGCGCAGCACCCGGAACAGGATTTCGATCAGGGCGATGCCGAGGATCTGCCCTATGAAAACGCGCGTTTCGATCTCGTGAGCTGTTGTTTCGGGCTGCTGCATTTTCACGATCCCGACAACGCCATCGCCGAGGCATTTCGGGTACTGCGCCACGGCGGGCGCTACATCGTCACCGCCTGGCAGGGTCCCGAGGAAGCCGCAGGGCTGGTATCGGTGATGATGGAGGCGATACAGGATTTCGGCACGCTGGATCTGCCGCTGCCGCCTGCCCCGCCCCTGCCCCGGTTCGGCAAACCCGACGAAACCCACCGTAGCCTTGCAGCACAGGGGTTCATGGATATCGAGACGCAGGTGCTGCCGATTACCTGGCGACCCGACCGACCCGAAGCGGTGCTGGACATGATCGAACACGGCATGGTGCGCACCACGATGATGATGGCGCATCAGGAAGATGCCGCGCGCGATGCGATCCGGGCGGCGATCGTGGAGAGGGTTCAGGCCTTCGATACCGGCGACGGGCTGAAAATCCCGGTTCCTGCCCTGATGGCAGTTGCGCGAAAACCCGATTAGGCGGCGTTCATTTCAGCTGGCTGTCCTTGCTGCCGCGCCGGTTGATGCCGCCGCGCATCGTGCGGACCCTGTCGCGGTCCTGCTGACAATCGATGCAGAGCTTCACGCCCGGGATCGCCCGGCGCCGCGCCTCGGGGATCGGTTCCTCGCAATCGGCGCAATGGGTCAGGCTGTCGCCGACCGGCATGCGCCGGGCCTTCATCCGCGCGAGTTCGTCGCTGATCGACGCCTCGATCTGTTCACTTACCGCGCCATCGCGCGCCCATCCGCTGGCCATCCGCATGTCTCCTCGCGACAAACATAGTCATGGTGCGCCGCCGCGCCAAGAGCCGCCACGTCAGCCTTTGAACAATTGAAACACCGGGTTATGCGTTTGGACAGGAATGTCGGGAGGAGACACGCGATGCGAAAATTCGGAAAATGGCTGGGACGGATCCTGCTGCTGGCCCTGATCGCGGGCGCGGTGGTGTTTTTCATCGTGTTGCCGCCTTATGTCGAGGATACCTCCAACACCGTGATCGAACATGATCCCTGGCCGGTTTCGGACCAGGCCGCCGCGCTGCACGAAACGCTGATCGTCGGCGACTGGCATGCCGACCCGCTGCTGTGGAGCCGCGATCTGTCAAAGCGCGGCACGCGCGGCCAGGTCGACGTGCCCCGGCTGATCGAGGGCAATGTCGCGGTCCAGGTCTTTACCGCCGTCACCAAGTCTCCCGCCGGGCAGAACTATGACAGCAACACCTCGGATGCCTTTGACAACATTACGCTTCTCGCCGTCTCTCAGCGCTGGCCATTGCGCAGCTGGACCAGCCTGCGCGAACGCGCGATCTATCAGGCGGAAAAGCTGCACGAGGTCGAGGCCCGGTCTGACGGACAGCTGAAGATCATCCGCGACCGCGCCGATCTGGACGCGGTGCTGGCCGCCCGGGCCGAGGGCAAGGCGATCACCGGCGGCATACTCGGTATCGAGGGCGCGCATCCGCTCGAGGGCGACATCGCCAATCTCGACCCGATCTTCGATGCCGGGCATCGCGTGTTCGGGCTTCAGCATTTCTTTGACAACGAACTGGGCGGGTCGCTGCACGGGATCGGCGACAAGGGCCTGACCGATTTCGGCCGCGAGGTGGTGGCGGAACTGGCCAGCCGGCCGGTGGTGATCGACCTGGCGCATTCCAGCCCGCAGGTGGCGCGCGAGGTCCTCGAGATGACCGACATTCCGCTGATCGTCAGCCATTCCGGCCTGCATGGCCACTGCCCTGTCAAACGCAACTATCCCGACGATCTGATGCGGCAGATCGCGGCCACCGGCGGCGTGATCGGCATGGGATACTGGGCCGACGTGGTCTGCGACATCCCCACGCCCGCCAACGTGGCCCTCATGATCGTCGCGGCCATCGAAGCGGTGGGCGAAGACCATGTATCGCTCGGCTCGGATTACGACGGCTCGGTCGAAACCGCGTTCGACACCTCCGAACTGGCGGCGCTGACGCAGGCGCTGATGGATGCGGGGCTGACCGAGGCACAGATCCGCAAGGTCATGGGCGAGAACATGATCCGCGTCCTGCGCGAGCGGCTGGGCTGATCCGGGTCGCATCCGCCGCGCTTTGCCGGTAAGCACCGCGCATGACCGATCGCGATCTCGACATCTTCCTGGTGGTGCAGCCGGGCCTCGAACCGGTGCTGTGCGACGAGGCGCGCAGCCTCGGCTTTGCCGATGCGCGGGCGCTGCCGGGCGGGGTTTCCATCCGTGGCGACTGGGCCGCGGTCTGGCGTGCCAACCTGATGCTGCGCGGCGCCACCCGCGTGCTGGTGCGGCTGGGCGGGTTCCGCGCGATGCACCTGGCGCAACTGGACAAGAGGGCGCGGAAGTTCGACTGGGGCGCGGTGCTGCGCCCGGATGTGCCGCTGCGGGTCGAAGCCACCTGCCGCAAGTCGCGCATCTATCACGCCGGCGCGGCGGCCCAGCGGGTCGAACGGGCGATCGCCGAAGAACTGGGCGCGCCGGTCGACAGCCAGGCGGCGCTGTGCCTCAAGGTGCGGATCGAGGACGACCTCTGCACCTTCTCCATCGACAGCACCGGCGCATCCCTGCACAAACGTGGCCACAAGGTCGCCGTCGGCAAGGCGCCGATGCGCGAAACCCTCGCCGCGCTGTTCCTGCGGCAATGCGGCTATGACGGCCGGTTCCCGGTGCTGGACCCGATGTGCGGCTCGGGCACCTTCACGATCGAGGCCGCCGAGATCGCCGCCGGTCTGGCGCCGGGCCGGACGCGCAGCTTTGCCTTTGAACACCTGGCGAGCTTCGATGACCGGGCATGGCAGGCGATGCGCGCCGCCGCCCCGTCGGCTGCGACAGCGCTGCGGTTTCACGGCTATGACCGCGATGCCGGCGCGATCACCAACAGCCGCGCCAATGCCGACCGGGCCGGCGTGTCCGAAATCACCCGTTTCGCGGTGCAGCCGGTCAGCGACCTGTCACCGCCCGAGGGTCCGCCGGGACTGGTGATCGTCAACCCGCCCTATGGCGGGCGGATCGGCAACCGCAAGCTGCTCTTTGCGCTGCATGGCAGTCTGGGCAAGGTGCTGCGGGACCGGTTCGGCGGCTGGCGCGTCGGCATCGTCACCAACGAGGGCGGGCTGGCCAAGGCGACCGGCCTGCCCTTTCTGCCACCCGGTCCACCGGTTCCGCATGGCGGGCTGAAGGTCCGGCTCTACCGCACCGATCCGCTGGCCTGAGCGAACCGGTCCAGCGCCCGCTCGGCAAGATCCTCCTGCGTGGTGCTGAGGCAGTTCAGACCGAAATACCAGTAGATGAACTTGTCATAGGCCCGTTTGCGCGGCGGCCGGGTGAGAAACCCGGCCAGGTCGTCCGGCGTGCGCGCGGTCTGGGCGACATGGTGGAAATCGGCCTGGCCGCACAGGATCACCGGTTTCCGGTGCAGACAGGCCTCGATCCCGACGGCCGAGTTGATCGTCACCACCCGGTCGGCGGCGGCGATGATGTCGTGGATGTTTCCCCCGGACAGGCGGAGATGCGGAAACCGGGTGGCAAGATCGCGCAGCCCGGCGCGGGTTTCCTGAGACCCGTCGCGGGGATGCGGCTTCACGATCACCGGGGCGTCGCAACTGGCCAGAACCGTTTCCAGCATCTGCCAGCGATCCAGATAGCAGGTTTCGCCCACCACCCGGTGCGCTTCGGATTGCAGGAACACCGCGGCGGCGGCCGGCGGCAGGTCCTCGTGGTGCCGAGGCTGTTCGTAGCGCGAGCCGCGCCCGCCCACGAGACGCTGTTTCAGGCGGCGAAAGAACGGCCGCGCCGCCTGCGCATCGACAGAGGACGGATCGAACCGCTGCCCGGCAATCGAGGAAAATGCCCGGATGCCCTGCGGATCGAGGTTCCAGAACGGATAGACATAGGCGATCCCGGCATTCAGCAGGCGTGGATGCCGGAACCGCCCGTGGTTGACGATATGCAGCGCGTCATCGGCCGCGACCGTCTCCAGCACCCGGTCCCGGTTCAGCGCCAGCCGCTCGACCGGGTGGCCGAGCCGCCGCAGCCCCTGTTCCAGCCGTTCATAGAACGGCAGCACCCCGCTGCCGAACGGCCCCAGCCATGACCGGGGCAGATGCAGAACGACGCGCTGCATGGCGGCGCTGGCCGTCAGCGGTTGTTCAACATGCCGCGTTCGCGGGCGAGATCGCGCATCTTCTTTTGCAGCTTCTCGAAGGCGCGCACCTCGATCTGGCGAATCCGTTCGCGGCTGACGCCGAACTGTCCCGACAGTTCCTCGAGCGTCACCGGCGTTTCCGACAACCGCCGCTGGGTCAGGATTTCCTTTTCCCGGTCGTTCAGAACCTCGAGCGACAGGCCCAGCAATTCCCGCCGCGCCTCGAGCTCGTCGCGCTCTTCGTAGTCGCCGGCCTGGTCGGCATCCTCGTCTTCGAGCCAGTCCTGCCACTGCATGGTGCTGTCGCCATCGGTCCCGACCGTCGCGTTCAGCGACGCGTCGCCCCCCGACAGGCGGCGGTTCATGTTGACGACCTCGTCCTCGGACACGCCCAGGTCATTGGCGATCCGCTTGACGTTTTCGGGCCGCAGGTCGCCCTCTTCGAGCGCCCCGATACGGGCCTTGGCCTTGCGCAGGTTGAAAAACAGTTTCTTCTGTGCGCTGGTCGTCCCCAGTTTCACCAGCGACCACGACCGCAGGATGTATTCCTGGATCGACGCGCGGATCCACCACATGGCATAGGTCGCCAGGCGGAACCCCTTTTCGGGATCGAAACGCTTGACCGCCTGCATCAGGCCCACATTCGCCTCCGAGATCACCTCGGCCTGCGGCAGCCCGTAGCCGCGATAGCCCATCGCGATCTTAGCGGCGAGCCGCAGGTGGCTGGTGACCATCTTGTGCGCGGCCTCGGTATCCTGTTCCTCGACCCAGCGCTTGGCCAGCATGTATTCCTCTTCCGGTTCCAGAAGCGGAAACTTGCGGATTTCCTGCATGTAGCGGTTCAGCCCACCCTGTGGTGTGGGGGCCGGAAGATTTGCGTAGCTCGACATCCTGCGTCCGTCCCTTGTTCGAAGTTAATATCTTTAACATACAATATGGGTCAGTCTTTCGCCCCTTTCAAGGGCGGAGATCAACTATAGAGCGCGGACCGCGCCCTGTAACCCCTGCTCACGTCTATGTGCGACGGATGTAACCGCCCGGTTAAGATCCCGCAGGGCGCAGGGTCGTGATTAACGCGGCCATGTCGCCGGGCGGCGGTGTTTCGAACCGCAGCGGCGCCCCGGTGACCGGATGGGAGAACCCCAGAACGGCGGCGTGCAGGGCTTGGCGCGGAAAGCCGAGCAGTGCCTCCATCGCCACCGGTGACAGCGCGCGCGCCGCCGGTTTGCGCCGCCCGCCATAGACCGGGTCGCCCACCAGGCCGTGACCCGCATGGGCCATATGCACCCGGATCTGGTGGGTGCGCCCGGTTTCCAGCCGGCATTCGACCAGCGCGGCCACCGCGGGCAGGCCGAACCGTTCCAGCACGCGCACGCGGGTCACCGCGTGGCGGCCGCCGGCAAACACCACCTGCTGCTTCTGCCGGTCGGTGCGGTGCCGGGCCAGCCGGGTGGTGAGTTTGAGCACGTTGCCGGGCTCGAAACCGGCCCCGCGCACGCCGCGCAGGCGCGGATCGCCCGCGTCGGGCACCCCGTGGCAGACCGCCAGGTAACGCCGCTCGGCGCTGTGCGCCTCGAACTGGGCGGCCAGCCCGTGATGGGCGGCATCGGATTTTGCCACCACCAGCAGGCCCGATGTATCCTTGTCGATCCGGTGCACGATGCCGGGCCGCTTGACCCCGCCCACCCCCGACAGCGCATCGCCGCAATGATGCAGCAGCGCGTTGACCAGCGTGCCCGAGGGCGTGCCCGGCGCCGGATGCACCACCATGCCGGCGGGCTTGTCCACCACGATCAGGTCGTCATCCTCATGGAGGATATCGAGCGGTATGGCCTCGGCGCCGATATGGCTGTCTTCGGCGGCTTCGACCGTGATCGACACTTGCGCGCCCTCGGCAACGCGGGCCTTGGCGTCACCCGCCACCGCACCATCCACCGTGACCGCGCCGGCGGCGATCAGCCGTGCCAGACGGGTGCGCGACAGGGCCGCGGCCTCTGGCACATCGCGCGAAAGCGCCTTATCAAGCCGGGGCGGCGGATTGGCCGCGATCTGGAATGTGATCTGGCGGGTGGCCATGGACGATCCTTCGGAACCGATGCAGGAACCGGCCAACCTGCGTTTTCTGCGCCGGCTGGTCACGGTGCTGACTGCCGTGATGATTGGCGGGCTTCTAGTGATAATCGGCCTGCTTGTCATCCGTTTCTCGGGCGAGAACAACCCGGCCCTGCCCCTGCCCGACCATATCGCCCTGCCCGACGGCACCCGGGCCACCGCCTTTACCACCGGCGGCGACTGGTACGCGGTGGTGACCGCAGATGACCGGATCCTGATCTTCGACCGCGCGAGCGGCAGCCAAAGACAGGAAATCCGCATCGTGACCGGGGACTGACCGGCGCGGCTCCGCGGAAACCGCCGGGGTGCGGCAAACCCGGGACACGGCCCGGAGGTCACGGTGGAGCAGATCCAGGCAATTCTTCTTGTGACAAGGCCGCCACCGCGATGACCGACCGGGTCACGCTGCTGGCAACGGTTTCAGCCATGACACCACGCGCAGTACGCTTGGCGCGTTCCGCCAGAACCGGCCTGCATCGTGCCTGATCGGGATGGTACCGCCTCCCTGGCTTGAACAGGGGACCTCTGGATCCACAATCCAGCGCTCTAACCAACTGAGCTAAGGCGGCACTGAGGGGCGATGTAGCCAACCCGGTCACCGGATGCAAGTGGCTTGCGCGAATTTGGAGCCGGTGCCACGCGCTGATTTTCCTGATACGCGGCCACGGCTGATCGACGGCGGCCGGCACGGGGTTGGGGGCGCCGGGCCGATGACCCGGCGCCCCGCCAGTGGGTTCAGAAAAACGCCTGCAACCCGGTCTGCGCCCGCCCCAGAATCAGCGCGTGCACGTCGTGGGTACCTTCATAGGTATTCACGGTTTCCAGGTTCACCATGTGACGGATCACCTGGAATTCGAGGCTGATGCCGTTGCCGCCATGCATGTCACGCGCCATCCGCGCGATATCCAGCGCCTTGCCGCAATTGTTGCGCTTGATGATCGAGATCATCTCGGGCGCGGCGGCGGCTTCGTCCATCAGGCGTCCCACCCGCAGCGATGCCTGTAGCCCCAGCGCGATCTCGGTCTGCATGTCCGCCAGTTTCTTCTGGAACAGCTGGGTCTGCGCCAGCGGCCGGTTGAACTGCTGCCGGTCCAGCCCGTATTGCCGCGCCGCGTGCCAGCAGCATTCCGCGGCGCCGATCACGCCCCAGCTGATGCCATAGCGGGCCCGGTTCAGGCACCCGAACGGACCTTTCAGCCCCTGCACATGGGGCAGCAGGGCGTCCTCGCCGACCTCGACACCGTCCAGCACGATTTCACCGGTGATCGAGGCGCGCAGCGACGCCTTGTTCTCGATCTTGGGCGCGCTCAGGCCCTTCAGCCCCTTGTCGAGCACAAAGCCCCGGATCCGCCCGTCATGGGCGTCGGACTTGGCCCAGACCACGAACACGTCGGCGATCGGCGCGTTCGAGATCCACATCTTGGTCCCGGTGATCCGATAGCCGCCATCGGTCTTTTCGGCGCGGGTCTTCATGCCGGCGGGATCGCTGCCCGCATCCGGTTCGGTCAGGCCGAAACACCCGATCCATTCGCCGCTGGCCAGCTTGGGCAGGTATTTCTTCCGCTGCTCTTCCGAGCCATAGGCATAGATCGGATACATCACCAGCGAACTCTGCACCGACATCATCGACCGGTAGCCGGAATCGACCCGTTCGACCTCGCGTGCCACCAGCCCGTAGGACACATAGCCGGCCCCCAGGCCGCCATATTCCTCGGGCACGGTGATGCCGAGCAACCCCATCTCGCCCATCTCGCGAAAGATCTCGGGGTCGGTATGTTCGTCCGCAAAGGCGGCGGTCACGCGCGGCTGCAGCTTTTCCTGCGCATAGGCGCGGGCGCTGGCGGCGATCATGCGTTCGTCCTCGGTCAGCTGATCATCGAGGCGCAGCGGGTCGGCCCAGTCGAAGGCTCCCAGATCGGGCGCGTCCTTGGCTTTCAGCGCGGGTTTCGATGCGGCGGCGGCAACATTCATGGCGGGGCTCCTCGGAATTGGCGGTTTGTCACTCCGGCGGCAGGGTAATCCCATCCCGCCGCAAGAAACAGCGAGACATTTGCAGCAAAACATGATGAAAACTCATACATGAACACGCCCCGCCGCCTGCTCCCCTCCATTGCCTCGTTGCGCGCACTCGAAGCGCTCGACCGGCTCGGCAGCGCATCGGCCGTCGCCAACGAACTGTCGCTGACCCAGAGCGCGATCAGCCGCCAGTTGCAGGCCTTGGAAAAGCAGTTGGGGTCGGGCCTGATCCGCCGCGACCACAAACGGCTGTCGCTGACCCCCGCGGCACAGGCCTATGCCGCCGAGATCCGCCACGCCCTGAACCGGATCGCGCAGGCGTCGCTGCGGTTGCAGGTGGATCCGGCGGGCGGCACGCTGCAGCTGGCCATCCTGCCCACCTTCGGCATGCATTGGCTGGTGCCGCGCCTGCCCGATTTCGCGCGCCGCCACCCGCAGGTGACGATCAACATGTCCACCCGGCTGCGCCCGTTCAACTTCGACGCGGAACCTTTTGATGCAGCTATACATTTCGGTGAGCCGGACTGGCCCGGCACCGGACATTTGCTGCTGCGGCGCGAACGCCTGATCCCGGTCTGCGCGCCCGGTCTGATTGCCGGAGATGCCGCACCGCCCGCCCCCGGCGACCTGCTGGACCTGCCGCTCTTGCACATCCAGACCCGCCCCGGCGCCTGGGCCGAGTGGTTTGCCGAACAGGAGGTGGACCACCCCACCCCCCTGCCCGGAACGATGTATGACCAATTCGCAACCATCACCCAGGCGGCGCTGCATGGGCTCGGGGTGGCGCTGATGCCCGATTTCCTGGTCGAACGCGAACTGGCCACCGGCCGGCTGGTCGCGCTGCATCCGGTCGCGACCGAAGCGCGCGGCGCCTATTACCTCGTCTGGCCCGCCACCCGGTCCGCCGATCCGGCGCTGGCCCGGTTTCGCGACTGGCTGGCGACGCGGACCGAACCCGAAGACCCGCTGCCGCGCTAACGCGGTAAAATCACCGTGAACACCGACCCGCGCCCGACCTCGCTCTCGATCCGCAGGCGGCCGCGATGGCGGTTGATGATATGCTTGACGATGGCCAGCCCCAGCCCGGTGCCGCCCAGTTCACGCGAACGATGGCTGTCGGCGCGATAGAACCGTTCGGTCAGCCGCGGCAGGTGATGCGCCGGGATGCCGGCGCCGTGATCGACGACCTGCACCCTGACCGCCGGCCCCTGCACCGCCCCGTCATGGTCCGACACCGACAGGCGGAGGTCGACCGTGCCGCCCGCGCCGCCGTATTTCACCGCGTTTTCCACCAGGTTGTTGAACACCTGGCGCAGTTGATCCGCGTCTCCGGGCGCGTCGACAGGATCGTCGGGCGCCTGCAGCGACAGCGTGACCCCGTTCTTTTCCGCCGTCGGGCGCAGGGCGTTCAGCGTCGTCGTCAGCAGGCCCGTCAGATCCACCCGGCCACGCGGGCGCACGCGCTCATGTTCCTCGACCCGGCTGAGCGACAGCAGGTCGCCGACCAGCCGGTTCATCCGCGCCGCCTCGTCCGCCATGATCCCCAGAAACCGTTCGCGCGCGGCGACATCGTCGCGCGCCGGGCCGCGCAGGGTGTCGATGAACCCGGTCAGCGCCGTCAGCGGCGAACGCAGTTCATGGCTGACATTGGCGACAAAATCGCGGCGCATCCGCTCGGCCTGTTCCGGCGCGGTCATATCCTGGAAACAGACCAGCACGCCGTCGCCATCCGGGCGGATCTCGACATCGTAGAGCAGCGAACTGTCGGGGGCGCCGATCCGTTGGCGGATCCGCTGGCGCCGGTTGTGGCGCAGCGCGTTTTCGATCCCGGCCCCGATATCCGGCTGCCGCATCACCAGGGCGAAATGGCGCCCGACGAGCCCGGCCCCCAGGAGATTGATCGCCTCGGGGTTGGCGGCGGCGATCTTGGCCTCGGGACCGATCAGGACCGCCGGGAACGGAATTGCCGAGATACTGACCAGTCCGGGCGGGTTCGTCATGCCGTCGCGGTCTCGATCGCCCGCGAAAAGACCCCGCAGAGCGCATCGGGATCCTCCAGCCCGACCGAGATGCGAAAGAACCCCTCGGACAGGCCCAGCGTTACGCGGTCGGCGTCACTCAGCGCCCGGTGGGACGAGGACGCGGGATGCGAAATCGTTGTCCCCACATCGCCCAGCGTCGGCGCAAAGCTCAGGCCTTCGGCGGCGCGGGCAAAGGCGTTGGCCGCCGCCCGCCCGCTATCCAGTTCGAAACTCACCATGTTGCCGCCCCGCCCGGCCAGCAATGCGGCGGCGCGGGCATGGTCGGGATGATCGGCGCGCATCGGATAGAGCACCCGTTTCACCCCCGCCACCCCGGCCAGATGGTCGGCCAGCACGGCCGCGGTGGCCTGCGCCCGGTCATGGCGCAACTCGAAACTGAGCATGCCCCGTTCCGCCAGCCAGCAATCGAACGGGCTGGGCGTCAGCCCGGCGGTGACCGCGAATGCGCGGATCCGTTCGGTCAGCGCCGGTTCGCGCGCGACCGCATAGCCCAGGGTGGCATCGGAATGCCCGGCCAGCAGCTTGGTCAGCGAATGGATCACGATATCGGCCCCGTGATCGAACGGCCGGATCCCGCGCGGCGTGGTAAAGGTGTTGTCGACCGCCAGCAGCACCCCGGCCTCGCGGCAGAGCGCGGCCAGCCCGTCGATATCGGCGACGCGCAGGGACGGGTTCGACACCACCTCGACCAGCAGCAGCCGCGTTTCCGGGCGCAGGGCCGCGCGAACCGCCGCCACGTCGCCGGGGTCGGCCAGCGTGGTGGCGACGCCGAACCGGGGCAGGTCTTCGGCCATCAGCCGCATCGACCGGCCGTAGAGCTGGTTGCCGCCGATCACATGATCGCCCGCCTTGGGCAATCCCATCAACACCGCCGCGACCGCGGCCATGCCCGACCCGGTCACCACCCCGCCCGTGGCGCCCTCCATGGCGTCGAGCCGCGCTGCGACCACATCGGCATTCGGGTGCCCTTCGCGGGCATAGGTATAGCCCTGCAGCCGGCCTTCATATTGCGCATCCAGCATGTCCGGCGTGTCGCTGGCATAGACGACCGACGGGCTCAGCGGCGTGACGACAGGGCGGCTGGCGCTGTCGGGCAGCGGGTCGGGGCGGATGATCGTGCCGCGCGCGTTCCGCATCACAGCGCCTTCAGTCCGTCGCGGAACCTGCGCATGTTGTCCTGGTAATGGAGGGCGCTCAGTTCGAGCATCCTGATCGCGGCCTCGTCCAACTGGCGCACCACCTTGCCCGGCGCGCCCATGACCAACGACCCGTCCGGGATCTCCTTGCCCTCGGTGATCAGCGCGCCCGCGCCGATCAGGCAGTTGTTCCCGATCCGCGCCCCGTTCAGAACCGTGGCCCCCATGCCGATCAGCGAATTGTCCCCGATGGTGCAGCCATGCAGCATCACCTTGTGCCCGATGGTGCAGTTTCGCCCGACGGTCAGCGGAAACCCCATATCGGTGTGCATCACGCAGTTTTCCTGCACGTTCGAGCCTTCGCCGATGCGGATTTCTTCGGTGTCGCCGCGCAGCGTGCTGCCAAACCAGACGCTGGCACCGGCCTCGAGCACCACCTTCCCGATCACGTTGGCGTCGGGAGCCGCCCAGGTGTCGGGATCCAGTTGCGGGCGGATGTCATCAAGTGCGTAAAGGGTCATGTCCGGTCCTCGAATTCGGCCTGCAACGCGCGCACATGATCGGTCAGGTCCGGTTGCTGGATGCGGCGCAGGCGGGTGGCGGTAACGATGGTCTTCAGTCGGTCCTCGGTGGCGTCGAGATCGTCATTGACCAGAACGTAATCATAGGCATCCCAATGGCTGATCTCGTCCCAGCTTTTCTGCATCCGCCGGGCGATGGTCGCGGCATCGTCCTGGCCCCGGCTCTCGAGCCGCCGGCGCAGTTCGCCGATCGAGGGGGGCAGCAGGAAGATCGACAGCACATGCGGGGCCAGGATCGAATTCGAGATCTGCTGCGCGCCCTGCCAGTCGATATCGAACAGCACGTCGCGCCCGGTCTCGATCGCCTGTTGCACCGGCCCGCGCGGCGAGCCGTAGAAATTGCCGAACACATGGGCATGTTCCAGCATGTCGCCGGCGGCGACCTGTGCCTTGAACGCGGGTTCGGACAGGAAATGATATTCGCGCCCGTCCACCTCGCCCGGACGGGGCGCGCGGGTGGTGGCGCTGACCGAGAAGGCGATACTGTCATCCCAGTCGCGCAGACGCCGCGCCAGGGTGGATTTGCCCGCGCCCGACGGTGACGAAAGGATGATGAGAAGCCCGCGCCTGTCGCCCATGTCTGCCCCCTACTCGACGTTCTGAACCTGTTCACGCATCTGGTCGATCACCGTCTTGAGTTCCAGCCCCGCGGCGGTGAGTTCCGTCGACTGCGATTTCGAACACAGCGTGTTGGCTTCGCGATTGAACTCCTGCATCAGGAAATCCAGCTTGCGACCGACCGGGCTGCCCTTGGCGATCAGGTCGCGGGCGGCGGCCACATGGGCGCGCAGGCGGTCTATTTCCTCGGTCACGTCGGCCTTGACCGCGATCAGCGCCAGTTCCTGAGCGACGCGGGCCTCGTCGACCCCGTCGGCATTTTCCAGCACCCGCGCCAGGTTGCCGCGCAGGGTGCCGGCCATCGCGTCCTTGCGGGCTTCGGCCAGCGCCGCCGCGGTCTCGGCCAGATCAGAGATCTGGTCCAGCTGCCCGGTCAGAACGCCCGCCAGCGCCGCGCCTTCGGTTTCGCGCATGTCGACGAAGGCGGCAACCAGCGGCGCGAATTCATCCTTCATCTGCGCAACCAGCGGCGCGGGATCGTCCCCGCCGCCATCGCCGTCCAGCATCCCGCGCAGCGCCAGCACCTGCCCCGCGCTGGTCGGCGCCAGGTCCAGCCCGCGGGCCTTTGCTTCCGCCTCGCACCGCGCCAGCGCATCGAGCGCCACCGCCATCGCCGGTTCGTTCAGCGCGACCGATGCGGCTTCGTCTTCGCGGGTCAGTTTCAGCGTCAGGCCGACATTGCCGCGAGCGACGGATTTCGTCAGCTCCGCCCGCAGCGCCGGTTCGAGCCCCTCCAGCCAGTCGGGGACACGCAGGCGGATATCCAGCCCCTTGCCGTTGACGCTGCGCAGTTCCCAGACCCAGCGGTGAACGCCGCGTTCCCCCTTGGCCGACGCAAACCCTGTCATCGATCTGATCATGCGTTTGTGATCCTTCCCCGGCTGCCGCCACCTAATGCCAAGCCCCCCGAAGGCAAGCCCGCAGCGATCCGGCCCGCCGATGATTAACCAATGCTTGCGGAAATGGTCCAATTTGGCCGGGAATCGTGTCATGTTAACGCTTGGGTAATCAATCTGAAGCTAGTCCTAAGTCCTGGTTCCCGGGCAGCTTCAGAGCTGTGTGTATTTTTACGAGTAACCGAAAGGGGCACCCGAGATGAGCATTCTCGATCGCGACGCATTGAACCACGCCTCGGATGGCGAGGTCGTTTCGCTCAACCGTTTTCGCAGCGGGCGCGGGCTGACGCCGATCCGTCAGGCCGAAGCCTATTGGGCCGCCTTGCGCGAGGCCGACGAGATCCCGCTGAGGTCACGCATCGATCCGCGCGGGCTGGACGGGCTGCTGGAATATGCCTGCATCCTCGAACGGATCGCGCCGGGGATCGCGCGGTTCCGGCTCGCCGGGCAGCACCTGACCGGGCTGGCCGGCATGGAAGTTCGCGGCATGCCGCTGACCGCCTTTTTCACGCCGAAATCCCGGGGCCAGATCGGTGCGGTCCTGGAACAGGTGTTCGACGGTCCGTCGATTGCCGAGGTGACGCTGACCGGGGAACACGGCCCGGCGGTCGAAGCGCGGCTGCTGATCCTGCCGCTGCGCAACGATGTGGGCCAGATCAACCGCGCGCTTGGCGTGCTGGTGGCCGAGGGCGACGAGGCCCGCAGCCCGCAGCGGTTCGATATCGTGGCCTGTTCGCTGCGCACGGTCGGCCCCGAGGCGGCAATGACCCGGCGCGCAACCCCGGTCGCCCCCCCGCTGCACGGGTTCGCCGAGGAGGAACGGCAGTTCGACGCCGCCGCACCCGGCGACAGCGGACCGCATCTGCGGCTCGTCAAGTAGCGAAGAAGCGGCGCCGCCCGGTGCGGGCGGCGCGGTCCGGTGCTCAGCCCGCGGCGCGGCTGCCATTCTCGCGGTTCTTGCGGAACTCGGACAATTCCTCGGCCACGAGGAACGCCAGTTCGAGCGACTGGCTGGCATTCAGGCGCGGATCGCAGGCGGTGTGGTAACGGTCCGACAGGTCCTCTTCGCTCACCGCGCGGACACCGCCGGTGCATTCCGTGACATCCTGGCCGGTCATCTCGAAATGAACCCCGCCGGGGATCGTGCCTTCGGCGGCGTGGATGGCGAAGAACTCGCGCACCTCGCGCAGCACCGAATCGAACGGCCGGGTCTTGTATCCGGTCGAGGACTTGGTCGTGTTGCCGTGCATCGCATCGCAGGACCACACGACATTGGCGCCTTCGGCCTCGACGGTGCGGATCAGGCGCGGCAGGTATTCGCCGACCTTTCCGGCCCCGAACCGCGCGATCAGGGTCAGGCGGCCCGGTTCGTTGTCCGGGTTCAGCCGCGCCATCAGCACCTTGAGATCCTCCGGCGTGGTGGTCGGTCCGCATTTCAGGCCGATCGGGTTCAGCACCCCGCGGGCAAATTCGACGTGCGCCCCGTCCGGCTGCCGTGTCCGGTCGCCGATCCAGATCATGTGACCGGAGCCGGCCAGCCAGTTGCCCGAGGTGGAATCGAGCCGCGTCAGCGCCTCTTCGTATTCCAGCAGCAGGCTTTCATGGCTGGTGTAGAATTCGACCGATTGCAGCGAATGGGCGGTGTCGCTGCTGACGCCGGCCGCCTTCATGAAATCGAGCGTGTCGCTGATCCGGTTGGCCACTTCGCGATAGGCTTCGGCCTTTTCGCTTTCGGTAAAGCCGAGCGTCCAGGCATGAACCTGGTGCACATCCGCGTAGCCGCCGGTGGAAAAGGCCCGCAGCAGGTTCAGGGTCGCCGCCGCCTGGGTATAGGCCTGCAGCATCTTGCGCGGATCGGGCACCCGCGCCTCGGAGGTGAAGGCCAGTTCGTTGATGATGTCGCCGCGATAGGACGGCAGTTCCACCCCATCCACGGTTTCGGTCGGCGCGCTGCGCGGCTTGGCGAACTGGCCGGCCATGCGTCCCACCTTGATCACCGGCACCTTGGCGCCATGGGTCAGCACCATCGCCATCTGCAGCATCACCTTGAAAGTGTCGCGGATCGCATCGGCGCTGAACTGCTCGAAGCTCTCGGCGCAGTCCCCGCCCTGCAGCAGGAACGCCTCGCCGCGCGACGCCGCACCCAGGTGTTCCTTGAGGCGGCGGGCCTCTCCGGCAAACACCAGCGGCGGATACTTGGCGAGCTGTGCCTCGACCGCGTGCAACGCGTCCTGATCGGAATAGTCGGGCATCTGGACGCGCGGCAGGGCGCGCCAGTCGGATTTCAGCCACTTGCTCATCGCATGTCCTCCGCCGGGTGGAATGAAAGGCTTCTATACAAAAGCCCCGCCACCATGACCATATCGGAATTGCGACACTTGACGCCGCAGACGGGCTTTGCCCAAGGTGTGTAACCCTGCGATACGCGTCGCGCGGGAACAGATTCGGGTGAGGGATTACACGACGATGTCCGATCCACGTCAGATCATCGAGGTGGAAACCGCCGGCGACCGTCCGCGCCGCTTCGTTTTCGTTCTGCTCGAGGATTTCACGCTGCTGTGCTTTGCCGCCGCGCTGGAATGCCTGCGGATCGCCAACCGCATGTCCAACACGCAACTCTACATCTGGACGCTGGTCGGGGAAAACGGCAGCGAGGTGTCCTGTTCGGCCGGGACGACCTTTCGCGTCGACAT
Organism: Pukyongiella litopenaei; assembly: GCF_003008555.2. Classification (NCBI taxonomy): domain Bacteria; kingdom Pseudomonadati; phylum Pseudomonadota; class Alphaproteobacteria; order Rhodobacterales; family Paracoccaceae; genus Pukyongiella; species Pukyongiella litopenaei. The sequence continues at coordinate 221,844 of NZ_CP027665.1, forward strand.
GGGGCTGGACGAGCTTTCCCGCGATGACACCATCCTGATCTGCGGCGGCATCGACGTGCAGCGCGCCACGACCCGGAAACTGCTGGGCTGGATCCGGCGCGAATCGCGCAAGGGGCTGGTGGTCGGCGGGCTGTGCACCGCGGCCTATTCGCTGGCCCGGGCCGGGCTGCTCGACGGCAAGCGCGCCACCATCCACTGGGAAAATGCCGACAGCTTTGCCGAGGAGTTCGACGACATCCACCTGACCAAGTCGGTCTTTGTCATCGACGGCAACCGGATGACCACCGCGGGCGGGACCTCGTCAATCGACCTGATGCTGAAGCTGATCGCGAACGATCACGGCGAGGAACTGGCCAACGCGGTGGCCGACCAGCTGATCTATTCCTCGATCCGCACCGATCAGGACACCCAGCGGCTGTCGGTGCCGACCCGGATCGGCGTGCGGCACCCGAAGCTCAGCCAGGTGATCCAGATGATGGAGGCCAATATCGAAGAGCCGATCAGCCCGTCGATCCTGGCCAAGGAGGTCGGCATGTCCACCCGCCAGCTGGAACGGCTGTTCCGCCGCTACCTGAACCGCAGCCCGAAACGCTATTACATGGAATTGCGGCTGCAGAAGGCGCGCAACCTGCTGATGCAGACCGACATGAGCGTGATCAACGTGGCGCTGGCCTGCGGCTTTGCCTCACCGTCGCATTTCTCGAAATGCTACCGGGCCCATTACGACACCACGCCCTATCGCGAACGCGGCAGCCACGCGGCGCGGCTGTCGGTATGATCCTCCTCAGCGCGGGCTGAGGCGATAGACCGCGCCCCGGCCTTCGGACAGGAACCAGATCGTGCCGTCCGGGGCCTCGGCCACGTCGCGCACCCGTTCGGTTTCGGGCGCCGCGATCCGCTCGGCTTCACGCAGGGGCCGGCCGCCGAGGCGGGCGATCATGTCAAACTTCAGCGACCCCACGAACATGTCGCCGCGCCATTGGGGCCACAGCCTGCCGGAATAGATCATCATGTTCGATGCTGCGATTGACGGGTCCCAGTAGAACGCGGGCTGTTCCAGTCCCGGTTTTGACGTGCCTTCGCCGATCCTGGCCCCGGAATAGTGCCGCCCGTAGGAGATGACCGGCCAGCCGTAATTGGCCCCCCGGCGGATGCGATTGATCTCGTCCCCGCCCTGCGCGCCATGTTCGGCCACCCACAGCCGCCCCGCGCCATCGAGCGCGGCGCCCTGGGGGTTGCGATGGCCCCAGGACCAGATTTCAGGCCTGATATTGGCCTGTCCGACAAACGGGTTGCCCGCCGGCACCGACCCGTCCCGGTTCAGCCGGATCACGCTGCCGTTGTGATTGGCCCGATCCTGCGCCGAGGTCGGCGTGCCGCGTTCGCCGAGCGTGAGGAACAACCGGCCATCGGGTGCCTCGATCACCCGGCTGCCGAAATGACGGCCACCGGAAAACCCGCCCGCGGCCTCGAACAGCACCCGCAGATCGGTCAGCCGCGCCGCGTCGGCGCTGAGCCGTCCCACCGCCAGCGCGGTTCCCGCACCACCCCGTTGCCGTTTGGAATAGGTCAGGAACAGCTCGCGGCTGGCCGCGAAATCGCGGGGCACCATGACGTCGAGCAACCCGCCCTGCCCTTTCCGGTGGACACCGGGCACGCCCCTGACCTTGCGGACCTTCCCGTTGACGACGCTGCGCAGCGTGCCGCCGCGTTCGGTCACCAGGTAGCCGCCACCCGGCAGAAACGCGATCGCCCAGGGCGTATCGAGCCCGTCCAGCATCTGCTCGATCCTGACCGGCCCGGTCGATGTGGCGACCTGTTGCGCCATCGCCGGGGCGCCCAGACAGAACAACAGCAGCAGCAACCATATCCGCATGACATAATCCTCCCTGACCCGCATCCCCCCTGACCCTGACCCCGACAACCCTGACGTGCGCCCGCTGCGGGACGGAACCGGCATACCGGATCATAACCCATGGTAACCCGCGAGATCGCCGCGCGCGGCCCCTTTTCTTTTCCTGCGCCGCTGCCTAGGCTCATCACCTGAACGTAAAAGTTCAACGCTATAAGCTAGGGAGAATAATGAAATGAAAAAGCTGTTGGCGGCAACCGCCGCAACCGCACTGCTCGCCGGGGCCGCACAGGCGGAAGATGTCAAGATCGGCATCCTGCTGGGCTTTACCGGGCCGCTGGAATCGCTGGCCCCCGACATGGCCGCGGGCGCCAATCTGGCCATCGACGAGGTCAACGCCTCGGGCCTGTTCCTCGACGGGGCATCCACCGTCACCGCGGTCAATGGCGATACCGGCTGTGTCGATGCCGGCCTGGCGGTGGCCTCGGCCGAACGCCTGGTCACATCGGACAAGGTCAACGGCATCGTGGGCGGCATGTGTTCGGGTGAAACCACCGCGTCGCTGCAGAACGTCGCCCTGCCCAACGGCATGGTGATGATCAGCCCGTCGGCGACCTCGCCTGCGCTGACCACGATCGAGGATAACGGCCTGTTCTTCCGCACCTCGCCTTCGGATGCCCGCCAGGGCCAGGTGATGTCGGACATCCTGAACAATCGCGGCATCAAGGAAGTCGCGGTGACCTACACCAACAACGACTATGGCAAGGGTCTGGCCGACAGCTTCCAGGCGGCGTTCGAAGCTTCCGGCGGCACCGTGACCATCAACGCCGCCCATGAGGACGGCAAGGCCGACTATTCCGCCGAGGTCGGCGCGCTGGCTTCGGCCGGCGGCGAGGTGCTGGTCGTTGCCGGCTATGTCGACCAGGGCGGCGCTGGCATCATCAACGGATCGCTGGATTCCGGCGCGTTCGACACGTTCGTGTTCCCCGACGGCATGGTGTCCGAGACCCTCGAGAAGAATTTCGGCGACATGGTCGAAGGGTCGTTCGGCCAGCATCCCGGCAATGACAGCGACGGCGGCGCCAAGTTCAACGCGGCCGGCGAGGCAGCGGGCTTTGTTCCGACCAACGCCTTCTCGCCGGAAAGCTATGACGCGGCGGCGCTGATCCTGCTGGCGATGCAGGCGGCCGGGTCGACCGATCCGCAGGTCTACAAGGACAAGGTCATGGAGGTCGCCAACGCACCTGGCGAACAGATCCTGCCGGGTGACCTGGCCAAGGCGCTGCAGATCATCAAGGACGGGGGCGATGTCGATTTCGTCGGCGCCTCGGCGGTGGAACTGATCGGACCGGGTGAAAGCGCCGGGAACTATCGCGAGATCGAGTTCAAGGACGGCAAGATGACCACGGTCGGATATCACTGACCCGGCCCATCCAGAAACCGGAACAGCCCGGCCCCTTGTGTCCGGGCTGTTCTTCTGACATTAGGCCGCGCCAGCAAAACAACAACAATGGCAACCAGGCCCTGGGGAGGTGCGATGATCGTCGTTGAGGATCTGCACAAGCATTTTGGCGGCTTCCATGCCGTGGACGGCGCTTCGCTGTCGATCGCAGAAGGCTCGATCACCGGGCTGATCGGTCCGAACGGAGCGGGAAAGACCACTCTTTTCAATGTCGTGGCGGGCGTTCTCGAACCAACGTCCGGGCGCGTGACCATGGCCGGCCAGGACATCACCGGCCTGCCGCCGCATACGCTGTTCCACAAGGGGCTGCTGCGGACCTTCCAGATCGCGCATGAGTTTGCGTCGATGACCTGCCGCGAAAACCTGATGATGGTGCCCGGCGGTCAATCGGGCGAGACGCTGTGGAACACCTGGTTCGGGCGCAAGCGCATCGCCGACGAGGAACGCGCGCTGCGGGCCAAGGCCGACGAGGTGCTGGAATTCCTGACCATCGCGCATCTGGCCGATCACAAGGCGGGGCAGATTTCCGGCGGCCAGAAGAAGCTGCTGGAACTGGGCCGCACGATGATGGTGGACGCCCGGATCGTGTTTCTCGACGAGGTGGGCGCCGGTGTGAACCGGACGCTGCTGAACACCATCGGCGACGCGATCATCCGGCTGAACCAGGAGCGCGGCTATACCTTCGTGGTGATCGAGCATGACATGGATTTCATCGGCCGTCTCTGCGACCCGGTGATCTGCATGGCCGAGGGCAAGGTGCTCGCCGAGGGGACGCTGGACGAGATCAAGGCCAACGAACAGGTGATCGAGGCCTATCTCGGCACCGGGTTGAAGAACAAGGACAAGGTGGGCGCATGAGAAACCAGCGGCCTGGAGCTTTCGGGGGCTCTGCCCCCGCCGCCCGTTCCGTGCGGCTCCCCCGGGATATTTTCGGCAAGAGGAAGGGGGGCGGCGATGACCGGTAACCCCTATCAGGACGATCGCGGCAACAAGGATGCCTCGATCGTCAACCCGCATGGCGCCGGATCGATCCCGCTGCGCCGCGATCACGGCGACGCCCACCCCGCCCCCGGAGGTCCGTTCCTGGTCGGCCAGGGCATGACCGGCGGATATGGCAAGGGGCCCGATATCCTGCATGATTGCACGGTGGCGGTCGAGCGCGGCGAAATCGCGGTGATCGTCGGCCCCAACGGCGCCGGCAAGTCGACGGCGATGAAGGCCGTGTTCGGGATGCTGAACCTGCGCGGCGGCCATGTCCGGCTGGATGGCGAGGACATCACCGCGCTGTCGCCGCAGGCGCGCGTGGTCAAGGGCATGGGGTTCGTGCCGCAGACCTCGAACATCTTCACCTCGATGACGGTGGAGGAGAACCTGGAGATGGGGGCCTTCATCCGCACCGACGATTTCTCGGACACCATGACACAGGTCTATGACCTGTTTCCCATCCTGAAGGAAAAGCGCCGCCAGCCGGCGGGCGAGCTGTCGGGCGGGCAACGCCAGCAGGTGGCGGTGGGGCGGGCGCTGATGACCCGACCCAAGGTGCTGATGCTGGACGAGCCCACCGCCGGCGTCAGCCCGATCGTGATGGACGAGCTGTTCGACCGCATCATCGAAGTGGCGCAGACCGGGATCCCGATACTGATGGTGGAGCAGAACGCCCGCCAGGCGCTCGAGATCGCCGACAAGGGATATGTGCTGGTGCAGGGGCGCAACGCCTATAGCGGCACCGGCAAGGATCTGCTCGCCGACCCGGACGTCCGCAAATCGTTCCTGGGGGGCTGAGACATGGATTTTCTCAATGCGCTCGTCGCTCTCACCAATTTCGTGCTGATCCCGGGCATCGCCTATGGCAGCCAGCTGGCGCTGGGGGCGCTGGGAGTGACGCTGATCTATGGCATCCTGCGGTTTTCCAACTTTGCCCATGGCGACACGATGGCGTTCGGGGCCATGGTCACGGTGCTCGTGACCTGGGCGCTGCAGGCCGCCGGCGTCAGTTTCGGGCCGCTGCCCACGGCGCTGCTGGCGCTGCCGTTCGGCATCCTGGGCTGCGCCGCGCTGATCCTGGTGACGGACCGGCTGGTCTACCGGTTCTACCGCGAACAGAAGGCCAAGCCGGTCATCCTCGTGATCGTGTCGATGGGGGTGATGTTCATCATGAACGGGCTGGTGCGGTTCATCATCGGCCCCGACGACCAGCGGTTCGCCGACGGTGAGCGGTTCATCATCTCGGCGCGCGAATTCAAGGACATCACCGGCCTGCAGGAAGGGCTGGCGCTGAAGACCACGCAGGGCATCACCGTCATCGTGGCCATCGTCTGCGTGGCGCTGCTGTTCTGGTTCCTCAACCGGACCCGCACCGGGAAATCGATGCGCGCCTATTCCGACAACGAGGACCTGGCGCTGCTGTCGGGCATCAACCCGGAGCGGGTCGTCACCATCACCTGGCTGATCGTGGCCGCGCTGGCGACCGTGGCCGGGGTGCTTTACGGCCTCGACAAGAGCTTCAAGCCCTTTGTCTATTTCCAGCTTCTGCTGCCCATCTTCGCCAGCGCCATCGTCGGTGGCCTGGGCAATCCGCTGGGCGCGATCGCGGGCGGGTTCATCATCGCCTTTTCCGAGGTGACGATCACCTATGCCTGGAAAAAGGTGCTCGGCTACCTTGCCCCCGCGGGGCTGGAGCCCACCGGGCTCGTGCAGCTTCTGTCCACCGATTACAAATTCGCGGTCAGTTTCGTGATCCTGCTGATCGTCCTGCTGTTCCGCCCCACCGGCATCTTCAGGGGAAAGGCGCTATGAGCGAGATGATGAAGAATACCGGGCTGTTCGCCCTCGTCGGCGCGCTGATCCTCGCCACCGGGTTCCTGCAGAGCTGGAACACCGCGCTGCTGATCCTGAACATGGGGCTGATCTCGGCGATCATGGCGATCGGGGTCAACCTGCAATGGGGCTTTGCGGGGCTGTTCAACATCGGGGTGATGGGGTTTGTCGCCCTTGGCGGGCTGGCGGCGGTGCTGGTGGCCATGCCGCCCACGACCGAAGCCTGGGCCGCGGGCGGTCTCGGCGTGATCGTCGGGCTGCTGCTGGGCGCCGCGACGGTCGTGGCCGCGGTTCTCGTCGTCAGGCGGATGCCGCCGGGTCCGCTCCGGGTCGTGGTCCTGATCGCGGTGCTGGTGGCGGGGTTCTTCCTCTATCGCGCCGTGTTCGACCCGGCCGTGGCCGCGGTCGAAAAGGTCAACCCGGCCGGCACCGGGTATCTGGGCGGGCTCGGCCTGCCGGTCCTGATCGCCTGGCCGGTCGGCGGATTGCTGGCCGCGGGCGCCGCGTGGCTGATCGGCAAGACCGCGCTGGGGTTGCGGTCGGATTACCTCGCCATCGCCACGCTGGGCATCGCCGAGATCATCATCGCCGTGCTCAAGAACGAGGACTGGCTCGCCCGCGGGGTCAAGAACGTGGTCGGCATCCCGCGCCCCCTGCCCTATGAGATAGACCTGCAATCGGATCCAGGGTTCGTCGACCGCGCCGCCGGATTCGGGCTGGATCCGGTCACCGCCTCGACGCTTTATGTAAAGCTCGGCTATTCGCTGCTGTTTCTCGCGGTCCTGCTGGTGGTGCTCTGGGGCGCGCAGATGGCGCTCAAGAGCCCCTGGGGCCGGATGATGCGCGCGATCCGCGACAACGAGGTTGCCTCGGAGGCGATGGGCAAGGACGTGACCGCGCGGCACCTGCAGATCTTCGTGCTGGGCTCAGCCATCTGCGGCGTGGCCGGCGCGATGATGACCACGCTGGACGGGCAGCTGACGCCGGGCACCTACCAGCCGCTGCGGTTCACCTTCCTGATCTGGGTGATGGTGATCGTCGGCGGATCGGGCAACAATTTCGGCGCCGTTCTGGGCGCGATGCTGATCTGGTTCCTCTGGGTTCAGGTGGAACCGATCGGGCTGCTGCTGATGCAGCTGATCACCTCGGGCCTGCCCGAGGGTGCGCTGAAACAGCATCTCGTCGAATCGGCGGCCCATATGCGCCTGTTCACGATGGGGTTGATCCTGCTGCTGGTGCTGCGGTTCAGCCCGCGCGGGCTGATCCCCGAGAAATGACCGCGGCGCCGCCCGGTCAGGGCGGCGCCCGTCCCTTGCGGCGGACCGGTCAGCCTCCGGTCGGCGGCGTGTATTTGGACGCGGCGGTCTGCGCCGTCTTCATCGCCTCCATCGCCTCGCCCGCCGTCATGAGCTTGGTCGTCGAGCCACCGGAGAACGCCCCCGATGCGCCGACGACCAGCGACCCGGCGGTCATGGCCGCGTCATTCGGCGCCTCGATGATGGCGACCACATCGTCGCTGCCCATGCAGAAGAACAGCGAATGCAGCTTGCCTCCCACCGCCTCGATCATGGGCCGCGCCGCCGCTTCGCGGTCCTGCGGGTTCTCGATCATGGTTTTCAGGGCATGGGGCGCGTAACGCGCCTGGAACATGTAGAACGGCATGATTCAAACTTCCTTTGCTATGCAGGGGAAGACATGCGGCCCGCCGCCGCCATCAGCGGCAAAGGTCTGAACCTTATGGGTCATGCGCGTGATCTGCCCGGATATGCGGGCAAGGCGACGGCGGCACCGCCCTTCCTGTCCCGGCGTCCCCCATTGCACCGGGACGCCGCATCATAGCACGAAATCAGCGCCCCTTGAACAAGCCGCCCAGAATGCCGCGCACGATGCGCCGGCCGGTGGTGCCCTTCAGTTCCTTGATCACCGCCTCGGTCATGGCCGAACCGAAGGTATCGCGGGGACGGACAGAGCGGGCGGTCGACCGCCCCACCCGTGACGCCGAATAGCGCCGCGCCGCGTTGAATTCGCGAAACACCGGTTCGAGATCCTCGGCCTTTTCCTCGGATGTGGCGGCCTCCTGCGCCGCCGCGGCGGCGCGGCGGGCGAGAATCTCATGGGCCGACTCGCGATCCACCGCCACATCGTATTTCCCGGCCATCTCCGATGCCGCGACGATCGCGGCGCGTTCGGCGGCGGTAACCGGCCCCACCTGTGACGATGGCGGCCGGATCAGGGTGCGCTCGACCATGCCCGGAACGCCCTTGTCCTGCAGCATCGAGGTGACCGCCTCGCCCACGCCGACCTCGCGGATCGCCTGTTCGGTGGAAAAGGCGGGGTTGTCGCGATAGGTTTCGGCGGCCGCGCGCAGGTTCTTGCGGTCCCTGGCGGTGAAGGCCCGCAGCGCGTGCTGGACGCGGTTGCCGAGCTGGCCGAGAATGTCCTCGGGCACGTCGGCGGGGTTCTGGGTGATGAACCAGACCCCGACCCCCTTGGACCGGATCAGTCGGGCCACCTGTTCGACCTTGTCCACCAGCGCCTTGGGGGCGTCGTCGAACAGCAGATGCGCCTCGTCGAAGAAGAAGACCAGCCCGGGTTTGTCCGGATCGCCCACCTCGGGCAGGGTTTCGAACAGTTCGCTCAGCAGCCACAGCAGGAACGTGGCATAGAGTCCCGGCGATCCCATCAACCGGTCCGCCGCGAGGATGTTGACCACGCCGCGCCCGTCCGCATCGCGGCGCATCAGGTCGGACAGGTCCAGCGCCGGTTCCCCGAACAACCTGGTCCCGCCCTGGTTCTCCAGCACCACCAGCCGGCGCTGGATCGCGCCGATCGAGGCCGGAGAGATATTGCCGTAGCGCAACGAGAGATCGCCGCGATTCTCGCCGATCCAGACCAGCAGCGACTGCAGGTCCTTGAGGTCCAGCAATGCCAGCCCCTCTTCGTCGGACAGTCGGAAAGCGATGTTGAGGATTCCCTCCTGCGCCTCGGTCAACTCCAGCAGCCGCGACAGCAGCAACGGCCCCATCTCGGCCACGGTGGTGCGGACCGGGTGCCCCTGTTCCCCCAGCAGATCCCAGAACGTGACCGGGCAGGCGCGGTAGCCGAAATCGTCCAGCCCGATCTTGGCGGCCCGCTCGGTGAAGGGGCGATGCAGCTTTCTGGTCGCAGAGCCGGGACGGGCCAGCCCGGACAGATCGCCCTTCACGTCGGACAGGAACACCGGCACGCCGGCCTCGGACAGCCCCTCGGCCAGGATCTGCAGCGTGATCGTCTTGCCGGTCCCGGTAGCGCCCGCGATCAGCCCGTGCCGGTTCGCGTATTTCAACGCAAGCTCCTGCGCGACCGCGTAGTTTTCGCCGCCCCCGCCGAGAAACACCTTGCCGTCCATGCCACGCCCCTTTCGACCCATCGTTCCCTGCCGACCATACAAAGTTAACCTTTGCCTGCCATAGATAATTCCGCCCGGCGGCGCAGCTTGCAGACCCGGGCGCTTCCTCCCTGTTGGACTGGCCGTGCCCTTGTGGCACGGTCTCTTTTTTGGGCATCCGGTTTGCAAATGATTCATTATCAGGCACTCGGCGTCGGGGCGCGCGGTGAATTCACCATAACGTTCCGACTTCGCTGTTGACCGGCGCAACCGGCTTTCGTAACGTCGCCGACATAACTAAGTCGGCCAGTCCGACGGGGAGAGACCATACTGCAAAAAGGGGGCCGCATGGTCCCCTTTTTCTCGGCACCGCCCACATTCTATGCGGACATTGCCGATGCGCCCGCCTGCGCCGATTTCGTCCTGACAGCACCCGCGATGCGTGGTAGATCGGCGCAGGCAGTTCCAACGATACAGAGAGATTCATGTCGAGACTTCCCCTGACCCTGACCGCCGCCGCGCTGATCGCCATGACCGTTCCGGCGCTGGCACAGGATACCGCGACCGAGGAACCCGAGGCGGCCACCGAGGCAACCGAGGCGACCGAGACCCCCGCAGCGACGGACGCCCCCGCCGAGAACGGCGCCGCGCAAGACGGAACCGGCGCTACGACCGGGCTCGACCTAGGCCAGCCCGCCGGACCGCAGGTCGGCGACCGCTATTCCAAGGAAAAACACGGCGACTGGGATCTGGCCTGCATGTTCACCGGGCAGGAAAACGACCCCTGTTCGCTGATGCAGCTGCTGGTCGATGACACCGACAATGCGGTCGCCGAGGTGTCGGTCTTCCGGATCGCCAATGGCGGACCCGCCGTGGCCGCCGCGACCGTGGTGGTGCCGCTGGAAACGCTGCTACCCGCACAGCTGACCATTGCCGTCGATAGCAACCCTGCCAAGCGCTACAACTATTCCTTCTGCAACAAGGTCGGCTGCGTCGCGCAGATCGGACTGACCCAAGAGGACATCGATTCCTTCAAGAAGGGCAACACCGCCACCGTGTCGCTGGTGCCCGCACAGGCCCCGGATCAGGTGGTCGACCTGAAAATGTCGCTGTCGGGCTTTACCGCCGGGTATGACGTGGTCGACGTGGTCGAACAGTAACGCCGGTTCCAACGCGACAGGATCGAACCGCCGGGTATCTGCCCGGCGGTTTTTCCGTTCCGGGCCGGGTCAGACCTTTCGCAGCGCCAGCACCGCGTTCAGCCCGCCAAAGGCAAAGGCGTTCGACAGCACCACATCCACCTGCGCATCGCGGGCTTCGTTCGGCACCACGTCCAGCGCGCATTCCGGGTCAGGTTCGTCGAAACCGATCGTGGGGGCGATCACCCCGTCGCGCAGCGCCATGATGCAGGCCAGCAATTCGACTGCGCCGGTGCCTCCGATCAGATGGCCATGCATCGACTTGGTCGAGGAAATCATCAGGCTGTCCGCATGTGGCCCGAACACGTCGGCCACGGCCGCGCATTCGGTCTTGTCATTGGCGGCGGTGCCGGTGCCATGGGCATTGATATAGCCGACCTCGGCCGCATCGACACGCGCATCGGCCAGCGCGCCCGACATCGCCCGCGCTGCGCCCTGTTTCGACGGCATCACGATATCGGCGGCATCCGATGACATGGCGAACCCGATCACCTCGCACAGTATCTCGGCGCCGCGCGCGCGCGCATGTTCATACTCCTCGAACACGAACACGCCGGCCCCTTCGCCCTGCACCATGCCGTTGCGGTTGGCCGAGAACGGCCGGCACGCATCGCGGGACATGACCCGCAGGCCCTCCCACGCCTTCACCCCGCCGAAACACAGCATCGATTCAGATCCGCCGGTGATCATCACCGGGGCGAGCCCGCCGCGCACCATGTGAAAGGCCTGCCCCATCGCATGGTTCGACGACGCGCAGGCGGTCGAAACGGTAAAGCCCGGACCCTTCAGGTTGTATTCCATCGACACATGGGACGCGGCGGCGTTGTTCATCAGTTTGGGCACGACAAAGGGATGCACGCGGTTCTTGCCGTCCTCATAGACGGACCGGTAATTGTCGTCCCAGGTGCTGACCCCGCCGCCGGCAGTGCCCAGCACCACGCCAGAGCGCGCCGACAACTCGCCCGAGAACTCGATCCCGGCCTGCGCGATCGCCTCGCGGGCCGCGGTGAGGGTGAACTGGGTGAACCGGTCATAAAGGCTCATCTGCTGGCGATTGAACCGGCCCTCGGCCTCGAACCCCCGCACCTGCCCGCCGATCTGGATCGCCAGCCGATCCACGTCGCGAAACTCGAGCGGCCCGATCCCGCAGCGGCCTTGGCGCATGGCCTCGAGCGTTTCGGGAACCGAGTGACCGAGCGCGTTGATCGTGCCGGCCCCGGTGATGACGACGCGCCTCATCCGCCCGCCGACCTGTCAGGCCTGTTCCGAAACGAGTTTTTCGATACCCGCGACGATCGCGGCGACGTTCGAGATGTCGAAATCGCTGGCCTCGGGTTCGTTGGCATTGAACGGGATGGAGATGTCGAACGACTCTTCGATGGCAAAGATGCTCTCGACCAGGCCGAGACTGTCGATGCCCAGATCCTCCAGCGTGTTGTCGAGGCTCACGTCGGACGGTGTCAGGACCGCTTGCTCGGCAATGATTGCGATCACCTTGTCTCGAATGTTCATCGCGGTTTCCCGGTCTGCTGCACTGGCGCTGATTTAATCGCTCGCGCCCGTTTTGGAAACAGCCTTTTGCAGCGCGGCAACCGAACGCAGCAGGCGCGGCAGGCGCCGCTGCGCCTTGTAGATTTCGGTATGGGTCTCCATCTTCACCGCCGGGTAGCCCATCACCACGCGGCCCGCGGGCACATTCGACAGGATCTTGGTGCCGCCGCCGGCGATCACCCCGTCACCGATGAAGATGTTGTCGACCACGCCGGTCTGCCCGCCCAGCACCACGCTGTTGCCGATCTCGACCGACCCGGACACGCCCACCTGTCCGCAGAGCAGGCAATCGCGACCCACGCGAGTGTTGTGACCCACATGCACCAGATTGTCGAGTTTGGAGCCGGACCCGATCCGGGTGGCGCGGATGGTCCCGTTGTCGATGGTGCTGTTGGCCCCGATCTCGACATCGTCGCCGATGCACACATTGCCCAGCGAATGGATCCGCACCCAGGCCTGCGCCTTGGCATCGCCCTGGTCGCCCAGCGACTTGCGCGCGTTTTCGGCGCCCGACACTTCGGGGGTGACAAAGGAAAACCCGTCGCTGCCCACGCGGGCCCCGGGCAACGCGATGAACCGCGCGCCGATCTCGGCGCGGGCGCCGATGCTGACCATCTCGCGCAGATAGGCGCCGTCGCCCAGCACCGCGTCGCAGCCGACATGGCAATGGGGCCCGATCACCGAACCGTCGCCGATCCGCGCGCCTGCACCGACAACGGTCAGCGGCCCGATGCTCACGTCACCGCCCAGAATGGCGGACGGGTCGATCACCGCCGAGGGATGGATGCCGGGCGCAAATCCCTGGCCGGGGTCCAGCATCCGCGTCAGCCCGGACATCGCCATGCGCGGACGCGGCGCAAAGATCGCGGCCTCGAGCCCCAGCGCCTCCCAGTCGGCCCCCGGCCACAGGATCGCGGCCCGCGCCCGGCCCGCGCCAAGCGCATCGGCGTAGTTCGGAGACATCGCCAGCGCCAGGTCGCCCAGGCCGGCATCGCCCGGTTCGGCGGCGGCGGTCACCTCGAGATCCAGCGCACCCGCCGCTTCGGCGCCGAGGGCGGCGGCGATCTCGTCGATCCGGTAACTGCGGGACATGGGGCCGGTCCTTTGCGTTGGTGGCTGCGGCCCGATGCTTACCCCTGAACCGACCGCAGGGCCACCCCCGCGTCATTCAGCGCCTTCCAGATCCTGGCATCGCGCCCGTAGACATCCCGCCGATACTCCATCCGGCCCCGTTCACCGCTCACCGCGGTGCGATAGATGAGATGGATCGGAACCGGTTCCTTCAGCGTCACCTTGGTTTCGCGCCCGGTCCTGAGGATGCGCTGGAAGTCGCCCTTGGGATCGTCGCTCTGCCGCGCCAGCAGCGCATAGGCAAAATCGAACGGGTCGGACAGGCGGATACAGCCATGGGAAAAGGCGCGCACCTCGCGGTCGAACAGGTGTTTCTGCGGCGTGTCGTGCAGGTAGATGTTGTATTTGTTCGGGAACATGAACTTGACCTTGCCCAGCGCGTTCCTGCTGCCCGGCGGCTGGCGCATGGCAAAGGGGAACGATCCTGCCGAATACTGCGCGAAATTGGCGCTGGCCCGGTTCACCCGGCGGCCGCGCCGGTCGGTGATCTCCATATGCGCGAGCGCGTTGGGATTGGCGCGCAGCTTGGGCAGGTATTCCTTGGTGATGATCGACCGGGGCACATACCAGCTGGGGTTGATGATCATGTGCTCCATCCGGTCGGAAAACTCGGGGCTGCGCCGGTCGCTGGTGTTCTTGCCGATGACCGAACGGGTTTCGAAGGTGACCCGCCCGTCATCGACGATCCTGGCGGTAAAGTCGGTCTGGTTGACGAGGATATGCCGGCTGCCCCGTTCCATGTTGGTCCAGCGCTCGCGCTCCATCGCCACGATCACCGATTTCAGCCGGGCCTCGATCGGCCTGTTGATCTCGGACATCGTCCCCTTTCCGGCCACGCCATCGGGGGTCAGGCCGTGGGCGTCCTGAAAGTCCCGGATCGCGGCCTGCATCGCCGCGTCGTAGCTGGCCGACAAGGTGCGGGGGAGATAGCCCATCGCGATCAGCCGGTTGCGCAGCGCGACCACCTGCGGGCCGTCCGAGCCGGGCTTGGCGCCCTCGCCCGGAACCCCCGGAACCGCAGGCCCCCAGCCGCCCTGCCCCAGCAACCGTTCCAGCCGCAGCTTTTCCTTCTGCAACGCGCGGTATTCCCGCGTGTCCGGCGGCAAGGCCCGCAGATAGGCCTGCGGCGCAGCCGACGCGGCAAGGCGCTGCAGGTGTTCGCGGCGGTCGCGATAGGGCACCTCGCGCACGATCCCGCTGTCCACGCGCGACGGGACCAGCATGCCGGTCTGCACGTCACGCGCATAGGTCAGGAAGGCCGTGCTCAGCGCGACCTCGACAAGGCCGAGATCGCGCACCGAACGGGCATCCCGCATCTGCTGCATCAGCGCGTCCACGCGATAGCGCGCGGGGGCCAGCCCGTGATGTTCCGCGCCCTCGAGGGCCTGGATCAGCGCCGCACGCCGGTCACGGGCGGCCTCGTCCCCGGCTGTCCAGACCGGCTGATAGCCGGTTTCGCGATAGAATGCCGCGATATCCGCATCGGTCGAGGCCGCCTCGGCGACGGCCTGCCGGAAGGCCACGAAACCCGCCGTATCCAATGCCGACACCGCATTGGCCCACAGGGCCGCGACACCTGCCATCAAGGCGATATGCATAACAAGAGCAAAACGAAAACGAACACATGATATCATCTGGACCGGTCCCTGATTTTCTTTCCATTCGGGCGAACAGGCCGCGTACGGCCCAACGAGCCTGTTGTTCACCGGGGTCAATGTCCATTCAATTCATTGATAGGCGGTGAAGCCCGGGCTGAAATGATGCAGGAATGCACCGCCGGCGGGAAAACTGACCAGGGCGGCGGAACTGCGCAAAATCTTGCCGAAAATTCCCCTTTCCTCGCCGTAAACCGAATCTTCACTTGGATGAGGAATCATCCTGTGGCATACGAGTTACACATCAGGAACAACTAAAACGAAACGCAGTAAATGCGTGATTGGCAGGATTAGCAGCGTACAGGACGGCGCAGTGTAATGGCAGAAAACAGCTCTTCGGGTCTGACCCGACGCGCCCTGTTGGGTGCGTTCGCGGCGACAACTCTCACGGCAGCTCCAACCTTCTCCAATGCGGCAGGCTATCTGCGCGGCGGCGGCGATATCCGCCGCATCCGGATGTATTCCGGACGCACCGGCGAACGGCTGGACATGATCTATTGGATCGACGGCAAGTATCTCAAGGATTCCGTCAAGGAAATCAACCAGTTCATGCGCGACTGGCGCACCGATCAGGTCAAAACGATAGATCTGCGCACCATCGACATCATGGCCGCCGCTCACAATCTTCTCGATGTCAATGAACCCTATATGCTCCTGTCGGGGTATCGCAGCCCGCAGACCAACGCGATGCTGCGCCGCCGGTCGCGGGGGGTGGCGAAAAACTCGCTGCACATGAAGGGCCAGGCCGCGGATCTGCGCCTGTCCTCGCGGTCCGTCAGCCAGATGGCGCGCGCCGCGAGCACCTGCCGCGCGGGCGGCGTCGGCCGCTATTCCCGGTCGAATTTCGTGCATATGGATTGCGGTGCCGTCCGCACCTGGGGCGGCTGACCGGCCAGCACCGACACCCAAACAGGAAACGAGGCGAGGCGCGTCATCCGCCCTCGCCTTTTCTTTTTTCGATTTTCGCTGGCGTTGACCGCCGCGCCGCGCTATGCGCCGCCGCATCCCGCCCGCAGAAGGACCCATTCATGCAACTTCGCAACATCGCGATCATCGCCCATGTCGACCACGGCAAGACCACCCTGGTGGACGAGTTGCTGAAACAGTCCGGTGCGTTCCGCGAAAACCAGTCGGTGGCCGAACGCGCCATGGACAGCAACGACCTGGAACGCGAACGCGGGATCACCATTCTGGCCAAGGCGACCAGCGTCGAATGGAACGGCACCCGGATCAACATCGTCGACACGCCCGGCCACGCCGATTTCGGCGGCGAGGTCGAACGCATCCTGAGCATGGTCGACGGCGTGGTCCTGCTGGTGGATGCCGCCGAGGGTCCGATGCCGCAAACCAAATTCGTCACCTCCAAGGCGCTGGCGCTGGGGTTGCGACCCATCGTGGTGCTCAACAAGGTCGACAAGCCCGATGCCGAACCCGACCGCGCGCTGGATGAATGTTTCGACCTGTTCGCCAATCTCGGCGCCGATGACGGCCAGCTCGATTTTCCGCATCTCTACGCCTCCGGCCGCAGCGGCTGGGCCGATGCCGATCTGGACGGCCCGCGCAAGGATCTCGCCGCCCTGT
The DNA here is from genome assembly GCF_003008555.2 of Pukyongiella litopenaei. Lineage (NCBI taxonomy): Bacteria > Pseudomonadati > Pseudomonadota > Alphaproteobacteria > Rhodobacterales > Paracoccaceae > Pukyongiella > Pukyongiella litopenaei. Next base: position 238,459 of record NZ_CP027665.1, read on the forward strand.
TCGACCTGATCGTCGACCATGTCCCGGCCCCCGCGCAGATCGCCCATGCGGACGAACCGTTCCGGATGCTGGCCACCACGCTGGGCAGCGATCCGTTCATCGGCCGCATCCTGACCGGGCGGGTGGAAAGCGGCACGCTGAAAACCGGCGACACCGTCAAGGCGCTGAGCCGGGACGGCACCCAGATCGAATCCTTCCGCGCCTCCAAGATCCTCGCCTTTCGCGGCCTGTCGCAGCAACCCATCGACCTGGCCGAGGCCGGCGACATCGTCACCCTGGCCGGCATGAGCAAGGCCACGGTGGCGGATTCGCTGGTCGCCCCGCAGGTGACCGAGGCTCTGCCCGCCCAGCCCATCGACCCGCCGACCATCTCGGTCACCTTCGGCATCAATGACAGCCCGCTGGCGGGTCGCGACGGCAAGAAGGTCCAGTCCCGCGTGATCCGCGACCGCCTGCTGAAAGAGGCCGAACAGAATGTCGCCATCCGTGTCACCGACACGCCCGGCGGCGAGGCCTTCGAGGTGGCGGGCCGGGGCGAATTGCAGATGGGCGTGCTGATCGAGAACATGCGCCGTGAGGGTTTCGAACTGTCGATTTCCCGCCCGCAGGTGCTGCTGCGCGACGAGGACGGGCAGACGCTCGAACCGGTCGAGGAAGTCACCATCGATGTCGATGACGAATTCACCGGCTCGGTGATCGAAAAGATCACCGGTCCCCGCAAGGGCGAACTGGTCGAGATGAAACCCGCCGGCGTGGGCAAGACCCGGATCATCGCGCATGTGCCTTCGCGCGGGCTGATCGGCTATCACGGCGAATTTCTCACCGATACCCGCGGCACCGGGGTGCTGAACCGGGTGTTTCACGGCTGGGCACCGCACAAGGGCGCGATTCCCGGCCGCCGCGCGGGCGTTCTGATCTCGATGGAAAAAGGCCAGTCGGTCGCCTATGCGCTGTGGAACCTCGAAGAGCGCGGGCGCATGTTCATCGGCCCGCAGGCGGATGTCTACCAGGGCATGATCATCGGCGAACATTCCCGCGACAACGATCTCGAGGTGAACCCGCTCAAGGGCAAGAAACTGACCAATGTGCGCGCCTCGGGATCGGACGATGCCGTGCGCCTGACACCGCATATCCAGTTCAGCCTCGAAGAAGCAATCGCCTATATCGACGATGACGAACTGGTCGAGGTGACGCCCGGCGCCATCCGGCTGCGCAAGCGCCATCTCGATCCGCACGAACGCAAGCGTCACGCCAAGGCCAGGTCGGCCTGAGCCGGGCGCGGGTCATCGCCCGCGCCCCGCAATTCAGCCGGTCAGGGCATCCGCGAATTGTTCCCGCAGGTTGCGCTTGAGCACCTTGCCCGTCGCGTTGCGCGGCAATTCGTCGATGAACACCACCTTGTCCGGCACCTGCCAGGACGCGATCTTGCCGTCGTAATAGGCCAGCAGTTCGGCCTCGTCGGGGGCCTCCCCGGACATCGCCACCGCGACCAGCAGCGGACGTTCGTCCCATTTCGGATGCGCCACCCCGATCACGGCGGCATCGGCCAGCCCGGGATGGGCGATGGCGATGTTTTCCAGCTCGACCGAGCTGATCCATTCGCCGCCCGACTTGATGATGTCCTTGGACCGGTCGCGGATGGTCATGAACCCGTCCTCGTCGAGCGTCGCCACATCGCCGGTCGGGAACCAGCCATCGACCAGCGCCTCTCCCTGTTCGGTGCGGAAATAGCTGTCCAGAACCCACGGCCCCTTGACCAGCAGGTCGCCCTGGGACGTGCCGTCGCGCGGCAGGTCGTTGCCCGCGTCATCGACGATCTTCAGCGCCACGCCAAAGGGCGGTCGGCCCTGGCTTTCGCGGATCGCCTGCTGGTCGGCCTCCGGCAGGCTGGCATGTTTGGCCAACGGGTGGTTGACGGTGCCGAGCGGGCTCATCTCGGTCATGCCCCAGGCATGCAGGGTCTCGACGCCGTAGCTGTCGCGGAACTCGGCAATCATCGAGGGCGGACAGGCCGACCCGCCAACCACCGTCCGCTTCAGGCTCTCGAGCTTGCTGCCCACTGCGCGGGCATGGCCCAGCAGCCCCAGCCAGATCGTCGGCACGCCCATCGCCAGCGTCACCCCGTAATCGTCGATCAGCCTGACCAGCGCCTCGCCATGCAGGTCCGGCCCCGGCAGCACCAGCGGCGTGCCGGACATCGCGCAGGCATAGGGTGCGCCCCAGGCGTTGACGTGGAACATCGGCACCACCGGCAGCACCACGTCTGACGCCGAGAATCCGATACAGTCGGGCGTGTTGGCCGCGAAACTGTGCAGCAAGGTGGAGCGGTGCGAATAGAGCACACCCTTGGGGTTCCCGGTGGTGCCGGAGGTGTAGCACAGGCTCGACGCGGTGTTTTCGTCGAATTGCGGCCATTCGAAGGCCGGGTCGCCGGTTTCCAGCAGCTCGTCATAGAACAGCAGCCCGTCGAACTGCGCCGCCGCCTCTTCGTTGCGCGGCCCCATCAGCACGACATGGCGCAGCTCGGGCAGATGTTCGCGCAGCTTCACAGCGATCGGCAGGAAGGTGGCATCGACGAACAACACCCGGTCCTGCGCGTGGTTGATGATATAGACCAGCTGTTCGGGGAACAGGCGCGGGTTGATCGTGTGGCAGACAAACCCGGCGCCCGAGACGCCGAAATAGATCTCGAGGTGCCGCCGGTTGTTCCACGCGATCGTGCCGCAGCGCGCGTTCGGCTCCAGCCCCAGCCGGCTCAGCGCCGAGCCCAGTCGGCGGGCGTTTGCGGCCACCTGCCCCCAGGTGGTCTGCTCGATACCGCCTTCGGTGTTGACCGATATGATCGGTGTCGATCCGTGATAGGCTTCGGCATGTTCGATCTGCGACGAAATCAGCAGCGGCGCACTCATCATCTGGCCCAGCATGGCACTTGTCCTCCCCTCTATGTCGACGCCGGCGGCGTCCCGGTTCTGTCCCGGTTTCTCCCGGCTGCAGACTGCCAATGAAACCGGGGCCGCGCAAGCGCTGTCGCGGCGGGTCAGCCGCGATGGGCGCGCAGGAAATCGACCAGCGCCGCGGTCGAGGCGTCACGCGTCCCGGCGCTTTGGGTGCCATCGACCACCGGACCCAGCGATGTGGCCAGTTCCTTGCCCAGTTCGACGCCCCACTGGTCGAAGGAATTGATGCCCAGAATCACGCCTTCGACGAACACCCGGTGTTCGTAGAGCACGATGAGCTGCCCCAGCACGAACGGCGTCAGCCGCGGATAGGCGATGGTGACCGAAGGCCGGTTGCCCTCGAACACCCGATGCCGGGCCTGCCGTTCCAGTTCGGCGCCCTCCAGCCCCGCCGCCGCCATCCGGTCCCGCGCCTCGTCCAGCGACCGGCCGCGCATCAATGCCTCGGACTGGGCCAGGCAATTCGCGATCAGCAGCCGGTGGTGGTGATCCAGCGCCGGTTCGTGCCCGCGCGCGGCGATCATGAATTCGCAGGGGACGACGCCGGTTCCCTGGTGGAGCAACTGGTAGAACGCGTGCTGCCCGTTGGTGCCCGGTTCGCCCCATACGACCGGCCCTGACGGCACCGCCAGCCTGCTGCCATCCATCGCGACCGATTTGCCGTTCGATTCCATTTCGAGCTGTTGCAGGTAGGCCGGCAACCGCGCAAGCCGCTGGTCATAGGGCAGCACCGCGCGGGTCGGGTAGCCGCAGACCTGGTGGTGCCAGATCCCCACCAGCGCCAGCAGAACGGGCAGGTTCCCGGCCCAGGGCGCCTGGCAGAAATGGGTGTCCATTGCCCGCCCGCCGCGCAGGAATTCGGCAAAGCCGCCGGGTCCGATCGCCAGCATCAGGCTCAGCCCGATCGGCCCCCAGACCGAATAGCGCCCGCCGACCCAGTCCTCGAACCCGAACACCGCCTGCGGGTCGATGCCGAAATCGGCGGTGCGATCCGTGGCCGAGGACAGCGCCGCCATCTGCTGCGCCGGGTCGCCGCCGCCCGCCTCCATCCAGTCGCGCGCGGTTCGCGCGTTGGTCATCGTTTCGATGGTGGTAAAGGTCTTGGAGGCCACGATCACCAGTGTGCGGGTCGCATCCAGCCCGTCCAGCACGTCATGGATCTGCGCGCCGTCCACATTGGACACGAAGTGGCAGCGCGGACCGTCATGGCAGGGGGCCAGCGCCTGCACCGCCATCGCCGGGCCGAGATCGGACCCGCCGATACCGATATTGACCACATCGGTGATCGCGCCGCCCGCCCCGGTGCGGGTGCCGTTGCGAACCGCGTCGCAGAACGCGCCCATGCGCGCCAGCGTGTCACACACACCCGGCATCACATCGGCGCCGTCCAGCATCACCGGCCCGCCTTCGGGATTGCGCAGCGCGGTATGCAGCACCGCGCGGTGTTCGGTTTCGTTGATCCGGTCGCCGGCGAACATCGCGGCGCGGCGATCCGCCAGCCCGACGGCATCGCAAAGCGCCACCAGCGCCGCGCGCTCGGCATCGCCGATCAGCGTCTTGGAATAGTCGAGCCGCATGTCGTCCGCGGTCGCGCTGAACCGGGCGGCCCGGCGCGGATCCGCCGCGAACATCTCGAGGATACGCCGCCCGTTCAGCGCATCGTGCTGGCCCCGGAGGGTGTCCCAGATGGTATCGGACATGACCCTGCCTGTCCCTATGCGGCCCAATGCACGGTGATCGCGGACAGCACCGCCTGCACCGGCGCCTCTTCGGGTGGCAGTTTCATCGCCCGTTCCAGCGCCTCGCGTTTCCCGGCGCCATAGATCACGAGGTGTTTCGACAACGCCCCGTCCAGCACCTGCGCGGTCAGGCTGACCCGCGTTTCCGGCTGTCCGCAGGGTTTCAGCACCGCCAGCGCGGGCGCCTCGGGGGCCAGCGCCGCGTCGAGCCCGTCAGCCCCCGGAAACAGCGAGGCCGTATGCATGTCCGTGCCCATCCCCAGCAACAGGACCGACAGCGGCAGCAGCGGGATCAGCGGCGCTTCAAGCTCGGCCAGGACATCGGCCGGGTCCTCCGCCGGGGCATGAAGCGGCAGCAGGGTTGCCGCGGCCGCGCGGTTGCACATCAGGCGCGACGCGATCAGCCCGGCGTTCGAACGGGGATGGTCCTGCGGCACCCAGCGTTCATCCGTGGGCAGCACCCGCACACGGTGCCAGTCGAGGCTGGCGGCGCAAAGCGCGTCGAAAACCGGCCCCGGCGTGGTGCCGCCCGGCACCGCCAGCGTCGCCGTTTCATGCGTCAGCAGGTGGTTTTCCAGATCGCCCGCCAGCCGGTTGGCCAGGTCGATGGCCAGCATCTCGCGGTCGGGATAGTCGATCAGCTTCATGGGTTGATCCCCCGCCATTGCCTCTGGTCGCGTTTGAGCAGCTGATCGGCCTCGGCCGGCCCGACGCTGCCTGAATCGTAGGGCTTGGGCACATCGCCGCGCGCCTCCCACCCGGCGATGATCGGGTCGGTCCAGGCCCAGGCGGCCTCGACTTCGTCACCGCGCATGAACAACGTCTGATTGCCCCGGATCACGTCCATGATCAACCGTTCATAGGCATCCGGCGGGTCGCCGCCCTCGGGGCCCAGCGCCTCGGCAAAGGTCATGTCCAGCGGCACGTCCACCAGCCGCATCCCCCCCGGCCCCGGTTCCTTGATCGTGACCCGCAGCGTGATGCCCTCGTTCGGCTGCAACCGGATCGTCAGCAGGTTGGCATGCCGCCCGGCTTCCTCGCCAAAGATCGAATGCGGCGCATCCTTGAACGCCACGTTGATCACCGACGACCGCGCCACCAGCCGCTTGCCGGTGCGCAGATAGAACGGGGTGCCGGCCCAGCGCCAGTTGCTGATATGGGCCTTGAGCGCGATATAGCTCTCGGTGGTGGATCGCGGATCGTCCACCGCCTCGCGATAGGAGGGCTGGTTGTCGCTGTCGCCGGCGCCGTATTGGCCGCGCACGATATGGTGCGGCGGGACGGGATCCAGCGCGCGGATCACCTTCAGCTTTTCGTCGCGCACCGCATCGGGATCGAACTTGGCGGGCGGTTCCATCGCGATCAGGCACAGCAGTTGCATCAGGTGGTTCTGCATCATGTCCCGCATCGCGCCCGCGCGATCATAATACTCGCCGCGACCGCCCACACCCACGGTTTCGGCCACGGTGATCTGGATATGATCCACATACTGGCTGTTCCACAGCGGTTCGAACAGCATGTTGCCGAACCGGATCGCCATCAGGTTCTGCACCGTTTCCTTGCCCAGGTAATGGTCGATGCGATAGATCTGGCTTTCGTCGAAATGCGCCGCCAGCGCCTTGTTCAGCGCCCGGGCGCTGCCGAGGTCGCGGCCAAAGGGCTTTTCGACCACGATCCTGGTGTCGGCATCCGCCAGGCCATGCAGCCGGACCCGTTCGGCGAGATCGCCGAACAGACCCGGCGCGACCGAGAAATAGAAGGCCCGCACCCGCCCCGGCTGCAACCGCTCGGCCAGGCCGGCCCAGCCCGTTTCCCCCGAAGCATCGACGGTCACATAATCGAGCGTGTCGAGAAAGGCGGCGAGAGACCCCCGGTCCGCGTCGCTGAATTCGCGGATCGCGGCCTCGGCAAAGGCCCGGTAGTCGGCGGCATCATGGGATGATCGCGCCGCGCCGATCAGTCGCGCATCCGGGGGCATCTGGCCGACCCGGAACCGCTGATACAGCGCCGGCAGGATCTTGCGCCGGGCCAGATCGCCGGTGCCGCCGAATATCACGAGATCGAACGGATCGACCGGAATGACGCGTGAAACCATGCTGAGCTGCCCCTTGCCTGCTGGGAATTCAGAAAATGTTAGCGCTCACATACACCAAGGTCGCCGCACATCACAACAGTTTCGACACCCCGGCACGGCCCGTCCCTGACGTTCATCTCAGGCGGGACAACCGCCGGGCAAGATCAGGCGCAGACGCCCGGATCAACCGAAGTGATCGAGGCATAGCGCCCCTCGGATGTCACGATCTGCGCGCAATCGGCAATCGCGTCATTGTACCAAAACGATGTCAGCCCCTGGCTCCGAACCAGCCGGTACCCCATGTTCTGAATGGCCATCTCGGCCTGACCGGCCTTGGCCCCCTCGAATTGACGGATGTCACCGGCGGCGGCCGTTCCACCCGTGGCCGGGGCATCGGTTTCGCAGCCTGTCAGAACGCAGATCGCGGCAATCGCAATAACGGTTTTCGGTATCATTTCTTTCCCCCCCAGAATTCACCGGCGCCGGCCGCAGGACCGGGCCCGTGATCGGCACCCTTCATCATGGCTGCACGCCTCCTGCCACTGCAAGTCAAAATCCGGGGTTCGCGGACGGATGCCCGCGTGTTTTCAGGTCAATGCACGCGGAATTCGCCCACCTGGTTGTGCCATTCGCCACTGGCCAGCAGCCTGCGATGGGTGAAGCGGACGGAATGAAGCGCCCCCTCGATCTCGCGCTGCCAGAAGGCCACGAAATCGAACAGGCGCTGATGATCCGGCGCCAGGTCATAGTCCTGCCAGACAAAGCTGTTCAGCACATGGCAATAGTCGGGCATGTGATAGAAGAACTCCGCCGTGGTCAGCCCATACCCCTTCAGCAGCAGTTCCGTTTCTCTGGTTTCCATGTCGCACCTTTCACCGATACTTGCCTCATGGGCACTCATGATCACCGGAAATTCCTGCATTTCAATGAAAACAGCATGTTAGCAGAATGCCCCGCGTGCTGCCAACTGATCCGCCCGCCTGCCATTGCACCTTATATGCCGGGTCTGATAGAGTGCCCCCACAAGATATAGTTGGCGCATACAGATCGGGCAAAATAAGTGAGCGACACGCCGGAACCCCCTGAAAACACGGAAGATCCTACGCCGGTGCGGATGCATCACGACGGTCCGACCGTGTCCATCGAATCCGAGATGCGGACCTCGTATCTCGACTATGCGATGTCGGTGATCGTCTCGCGCGCGATCCCAGATCTGCGCGACGGCCTGAAGCCCGTGCACCGGCGCATTCTCTACGCCATGCACGAAACCGGCAACAGCCACGACAAGCCCTATCGCAAATCCGCCCGCCCCGTCGGCGACGTGATGGGGAAATACCACCCGCATGGCGACAGCGCGATCTACGACGCGCTGGTGCGGATGGCGCAGGATTTCTCGATGTCGCTGCCGCTGCTGGACGGCCAGGGCAATTTCGGCTCGATGGATGGCGATAACGCGGCGGCCATGCGCTATACCGAGGTGCGGATGGACAAACCCGCCGCGGCGCTGCTGGCCGATATCGAAAAGGACACCGTCGATTTCCAGGACAACTATGACGGCAAGGACCGCGAGCCCACGGTCCTGCCGGCGCGGTTTCCCAACATGCTGGTCAACGGCGCGGGCGGCATCGCCGTCGGCATGGCGACCAACATCCCGCCCCACAACCTGGGCGAGGTCTGCGACGCCACGCTGGCGCTGATCGACGACCCCGACCTGACCAGCGAACAGCTGATGGTGCATGTGAAAGGCCCCGATTTCCCCACCGGCGGCGTGATGCTGGGCCGGTCGGGCGCGCGCAAGGCCTATCTCGAAGGCCGCGGCAGCGTCGTCATCCGGGCCAAAACCCGGACCGAGGAGATCCGCAAGGACCGCCATGCCATCATCGTGGACCAGATCCCCTATCAGGTGAACAAGGCCGCGATGATCGAAAAGATCGCCGAGGCGGTGCGCGAGAAGCGGATCGAAGGCGTGGCCCATGTCCAGGACGAATCCGACCGCAACGGCGTGCGGGTGGTGATCGAACTGAAACGCGACGCGACGCCCGACGTGGTGCTGAACCAGCTCTGGCGGTTCACCCCGATGCAGACGTCGTTCGGCTGCAACATGCTGGCCCTCAACGGCGGGCGCCCCGAGCAGCTGACCCTGCGCGGCTTTCTCACCGCCTTCATCACCTTCCGCGAAGAGGTGGTCGCCCGGCGCACCGCGTTTGACCTGCGCAAGGCGCGCGAACGCAGCCATATCCTGTGCGGCCTGGCCGTGGCGGTGTCCAACGTGGACGAGGTCGTGGCCACGATCCGCAGTTCGGCCGACGCCGCCGAGGCGCGCGAGAAACTGATGACCCGGCGCTGGCCGGCGGCGGATATCGCCGGCTACATCCGCCTCATCGACGACCCCACCCACACCATGAACGACGACGGGACCTACAACCTGTCCGAGGCTCAGGCTCGCGCCATTCTCGAACTGCGCCTGCAGCGCCTGACCCAGATCGGCGTCAAGGAGGTCACCGACGAGCTCGAGGAACTGGCAGGCCGGATCAAGGAATATCTCGACATCCTGTCCTCGCGCGACCGGATCATGGCGCTGATCGCGGACGAGCTGCGCGAGGTGCGCGACCAGTTCGCCGAAAAACGCCGCACCGAGATCACCGACTGGGCCGGGGACCTGGACGACGAGGACCTGATCGAGCGCGAGGACATGGTGGTGACGGTGACCGCCGGCGGCTATATCAAGCGCACCGCGCTGGTCGAGTTCCGCGCCCAGAAACGCGGCGGCAAGGGGATGATCGGCGGGTCGCTCAAGGATGACGACGTGGTGACCAGCCTGTTCGTCGCCAACACCCACACGCAGCTGCTGTTCTTCACCACCGACGGCATGGCCTACAAGCTGAAATGCTGGCGCCTGCCACAGGGGGGGCGCACATCCAAGGGCAAGGCCATCGTCAACATCCTGCCGATCCCGACCGGCGTTTCCATCGCCGCGATCATGCCGATCGACCGCGACGAGGATCACTGGGACGAATTGCAGATCGTGTTCGCCACCTCGGCCGGTGACGTGCGGCGCAACGCGCTGAGCGATTTCACCAACGTGAAACGCAACGGCAAGATCGCGATGGACCTGCCCGAGGGCGTGGAACTGGTCAATGCCCGCATCGCCTCCGAGGAGGACGACGTGATGCTGGTCACCGATTCCGGCCGCGCGATCCGTTTCCCCACCACCGACGTGCGCGTGTTCAAGGGCCGGAAATCGACCGGCGTGCGCGGCATCCGGCTCAGCGGGGGCGACCGGGTCGTCTCGATGTCGGTGATCCGGCATTTCGAAGCCAGCCCGGAAGACCGCGCCGCCTATCTCAAGATGCGCCGTGCCGTGGCCGGGCTCGCGGATGACGCCGAGAACGAAGACGAGGACATCACCCCGCCGGGCGAACTGAACCAGGATCGCTACGCGGAAATGTCGGCCGCCGAGAACCTGATCCTCACCATCACGGCGGGCGGCCAGGGCAAGCTGTCATCATCGCATGACTACCCGGTGCGCGGACGCGGCGGCATGGGCGTGGCGGCGATGGACAAGGCCATGCGCGGCGGCGCGCTGGTCGCCTCCTTCCCGGTCGAATTCGGCGACCAGATCATGCTGGCGACCGCGGCGGGCCAGTCGATCCGCGTGCCTGTCGATGGCATCTCCTTCCGGTCGCGCAGCGCCGGGGGAGTGCGGGTGCTGAACACCGCCGACGGGAACGAGGTGGTCAGCGTCGCCCGTATCGCCGACCAGGGGGATCAGGACGACGCCGATGATACTGGCGACGACACAGGCGACACCGCGATCGTGGGCTGACACGGGGGCTGATACGGGCCCGCCTCCGCCCGATCGGGATCGCGCCACACCAGCGACGTCGCCCGAAGGGCGGAGGAGCGGCGCTCAGAGCCCGTAGATTTCCCCGAACTTCGCCTCCAGATAGGCCAGCAGGGGCGCCTCGTCGGGCGCCCGCCCGCTGGCCCGCCCGATCACCTCGCGCGGCGGGTAGAGCCCGCCATGGCGCTGCAGGTTCTCGCGCAGCCAGCCCGTGGCCGCAGACACGTCGCCACGCGCCAGCCCCTCGCCCAGATCCGGCACCGCGCCGTTCATCGCCTCCCACAGGCAACCGGCATAGACATTGCCCAGCGCATAGGTCGGGAAATACCCGAACAGCCCCACCGACCAGTGGACATCCTGCAGGCAGCCATTGGCGGGCCGGTCCACCGCATAGCCGAAATCCGCGGCAAAACGGTCGTTCCACGCCGTTTCGAGATCGCCGACCTGCAGATCGCCCGACATCAGCGCGCGCTCCAGGTCGAACCGCAGCATGATATGCAGGTTGTACTGCACCTCGTCCGCCTCGGTCCGGATGAAGCCGTCACGCACCTTGTTCACCGCGGCATGGAACGCCTCCGCATCATCGATGCCGAAATCGCCGAACGCCTCGCGCATCCGCCCGAACAGCCACCCGGTAAAGGCCCGGCCCCGCCCGATCTGGTTTTCATAGATCCGGCTCTGGCTTTCATGCACCCCCATCGACACGCCGCGCCCCAGCGGGGTCAGCGCGTAACCGGCATCGATCCCCTGTTCATATGCGGCATGGCCGACCTCGTGGATGGTCGAATAGAGGCAGTTGAACGGGTCGTCCTCGGCGGTGCGGGTGGTGATGCGGACATCGGCACCGCTGCCGGAACTGAACGGATGCACCGCCTTGTCGATCCGGCCCCGGTACAGGTCGTATCCAAATGTCCGGGCCAGGTCGTGGGACAGGCGCAGCTGCGCCGCCTCGTCAAAACGGCCCATCAGGTCCTTCGGCGCCGGGCGGTCCCGAATCGCCGCCCGCAGGGCCACCAGCCGGGGCCGCATCGCATCGAAGATCGCCGCGATCTGCGCCCCGGTGGTTCCCGGCTCGTAATCCTCCAGCATCGCGTCATAGACATCGCCGGTGCCTGCGGCCAGCGCCTGCCCTTCCTCGCGCTTCAGGCGCACCACCTCGTCCAGAACCGGCAGGAACGCCGCGACGTCGCCGGCGGCGCGGGCCGCGGCCCATTTGCCCTGAGCCTCCGAGGTAACCTGCGCCAGCCGTTTGGCCAGTTCGCCCGGCACTTTCCGCGCGCGGTCATAGCCGCGCCTGATCTCGCGCAGCTGTGCCGCGGCCGCCGCGTCGGCGGGGGTCGCCCGCTCCAGCCAGTCGCCCACGCGCGGGTCCGACCGGCGCGCGTGCAGCACCGCCTCGATCGCCGCCATCTCCAGCCCCCGCTGTGCCACGGCCCCGCGCGGCATCACCGTTTCCTGGTCCCAGCCGAGCCGCCCGGATATCTGGGCCAGCGCCTCGGTGTCATGTTGAAAGGCCATCAGTTCGTCATAGGCGGTCATGTTCGGTCATCCCCGGATCGACGTTGCTACAGGATAGGCGCACAGGAACCGCGCCCGCAGAATCAGCATGAACAGCCCCATCGCCAGCACCTGGTGCAGGATCGCGATCTGCCATGGCGCGGCATAGAGCACGGTGATCACGCCCAGCACCACCTGCAGGGCCAAGGCCGCCATCGCGGCGCTGAACGTAGAGCGGGTGGCGGGATGGGCGCTGCCCTGCCCGCGCCGCCAGGCAAGGATGCCATAGGCCAGCAGCGCATACCCGGTCATGCGGTGGATCCACTGCACGAGACCGGGGCTTTCAAACAGGTTCCGCCACCACGGGTCCAGGACCGCGGCATCGGGCGGCAGGAACTGCCCGCCCATCAGCGGCCAGTCGGTAAATCCGCGCCCCGCATCGATCCCCGCGACCAACGCACCCAGCAGGATCTGCAGGAACGCCAGGTGCAGCCAGCCGGTCGCGATTCCATGGAGCTTCGTCTCCTTCGCGCGGCGCGCCTGCATCAGGTCGCGCTCGGGACGCCCCAGCGACAGGACATACCAGCCGAGCACGCCGAGAATGACGAAGGCCAGCCCGAGATGCACCGCCAGCCGGTATGACGCGACCGCCACCGTCCCTTCGCCCGCGGTCACGCCCGAGGCCACCATCCACCAGCCGACCGCGCCCTGAAGCCCGCCAAGGACACCCGGCAGCAGCAGGCGCCCGGTCCAGCCGGGCGGAATTTTGCGGGCGGCGAGAAAGACCAGGAAACCGGCCGCCCAGACCAGCCCGATGGCGCGGCCCAGCTGCCGGTGGCCCCATTCCCACCAGTAGATTTCCTTGAAATCGTCCAGCGCCATCCACTGGTTCATGATCCGCCACTGGTCGATCTGGCGGTATTTCTCGAACTCCGCCTGCCAGTCGGATTCGGTCATCGGCGGGATCGCCCCGGTGACCGGGCGCCATTCGGTGATCGACAGCCCGGACTCGGTCAGCCGCGTCAGCCCGCCGACCACGATCATCGCCACCACCAGCGCAAAGATCACCACCAGCCAGGCCCGGATCGCGCGCCGCGCGCCGCCCCCGCCCGGCTTGCGGTCGATCATGCCCGGCTGCGCGGCGGGTCGCGTGTCGGCCTCGGCGCCGACCTCTTCAAAGATGTTCCGCTTGCTCATCCTGCCCTCGCTTGCCGTCCCCGCCGCCACATCGCGCCGCCGCGGCCGGTCTCAGCCCCGTTCCTTCCAGCGCACCATCTGCCGCATCACCCCGTGCAGCATCTGCACATCCGCCCGCGTCAGCCGCATCCGGCTCCAGAGGTTGCGCAGGTTCAGCTTCATGCCCTCGGCCTTTTCCGGCGGAAAGAAGAACCCCGCCTGCCCGAGCCGGTCCTCATAATGTTCGGCCAGCTTGTCCACCTCGATCCGGCTGGCCCAGTCGCCCTTGCCCAGCGGCACGGTTTCATGGGTCACCTCGACCGCCTGGCGCCGCCATTCATAGGCCATCAGCAGCACGCATTGCGCCAGGTTGAGCGAGGCGAAATCCGGGTTCACCGGCACCGAGACGATGGCATTGGCGCGCGCCACGTCATCGTTTTCCAGCCCGGTGCGTTCGGGCCCGAACAGGACCGCCACCTTTTCGCCCGCCGCGATCATCCCGGCGGCCCGGGCCATCGCCGCCTCGGGGCTGAACACCGGTTTGGTCAGGTCGCGGCCGCGTGCGGTGGTGGCGAACACATAGCTGCACCCCGCCACGGCCCCGGCCACGTCGTCATGCAGCCGCGCATTGTCCAGCAACCGGCCCGCGCCGCTGGCCATGGCCACGGCTTTGGGGTTCGGCCAGCCGTCACGCGGGGCGGTGATGCTCATCGCGTCCAGACCGAAATTCCACATCGCGCGCGCCGCCGCGCCGATATTCTCGCCCATCTGCGGGCGCACCAGCACAAAGACCGGCTGGGACGAGGGGTCGCCCATCGCATCCTCCGAAAACCGCACCCCCGCCTCTAGCCAAGCCCGCGCCGATGAGCAAGCCGCCGCCGGTTTGCATGGCCGGGGCAATCGGATAGACAGCGCCGAAACCATGAAAGGATCGCACGCCCATGGACAGTTCCGAGCAGCCCCAGATCTATCTCTCCACCCCCCCGGTGTTCGAGCTGTCCGGCTTTCCCGACCGGCTGGCCGCGGTCCTCGACGCGCATCCCGTCGCGTGCCTGCGGCTCGATCTCGCCAGCCGTGACGAAGACGCCATTTCCCGGGCCGCCGATCTGCTGCGCGAAATCGCCCATGCACGGGACATCGCGCTGGTGATCACCGATCACGTCCTGCTGGCCGAGCGGCTGGGGCTGGATGGCGTGCATCTGTCCGACGCCGCCCGGTCGGTGCGCGGCGCGCGCAAGACGCTGGGACCGGACGCGATCGTCGGCAGCGCCTGCGGCACGTCGCGGCATGACGGCATGACCGCCGGCGAAGCCGGGGCCGATTATGTCAGCTTTGGCCCGGTCGCGGCCTCGGCGCTGGACGGGGGCGAAACCGCGCCGCCCGAGCTGTTCCGCTGGTGGTCCGAGATGATCGAACTGCCCGTGGTCGCATCCGGCGGCCTCAGCCCCGAAACCGTGGCCGAACTGGCGCCGTTCACCGATTTCTTCGGCGTCGGCGAAGAAATCTGGTCGCAGGACGATCCCGTCGCCGCTCTGGGCCTGCTGATCGCCGCAATGGGCTGATCCGGCGGCCCCCGCGACAGGCAGACCGGCCGGGCGCGGCGGCGGCTGCGGACCGCGCCACCGCTTGCACCCGTCCGGGTTTGGCGGCAGAAGACGGGATATGACAGCGCCCGCCCCGCATATCCTGTGTATCGGCTCCGTTCTCTGGGATCTGATCGGACGTTGCGACGATGCCATGCAGCACGGCGCGGACAAGCCCGGCCGCATCACCCGCCTGCCCGGCGGCGTGGCGATGAACATCGCGATCACCATGGTTCGCTTCGGCTTCACCCCCGCGCTGCTGACGGCGATCGGCCGCGATGCCGAAGGCGACGAACTGATGGCCGCCTGTGCCGCCATGGGCATGATCACCGATCATGTCTATCGCGATCACGGCCTGCCGACCGACCGCTACATGGCCGTCGAAGGCGCCAACGGGCTGATCGCCGCCATTGCCGATGCCCATTCGCTCGAAGCGGCGGGCGGGCGGATCCTCGCGCCGCTGACAGATGGCAGCCTGGGCACGGCGCAGGCCCCCTATCGCGGGCTGGTCGCGCTCGATGGCAACCTGACGGTCGCGCTGCTGGAGGACATCGCTGCGGATCCCGCCTTTGCCGCCGCCGACCTGCGGGTCGCGCCGGCGTCACCGGGCAAGGCCGAACGGCTGCGCCCGCTGCTGTCGCATCCCGGCGCCACGCTCTACGTCAATCTCGAAGAGGCCGGCCTGTTGCACGGCACCGCGTTCGACACCGCCGCCGAGGCCGCGCGGGCGCTGTCGGACCACGGCGCCAGGCGGGTGCTGGTCACCGATGGCAGCCGCGCCGCCGCCAAGGCCTGCGGCGGGCAGGTCCTGACCGCCGCCCCGCCGCCGGTGCGCGCCGCCCGCATCACCGGTGCCGGCGACACCTTCATGGCCGCACATATCAGCGCCGAAACCGCCCAGGCCGACCCGCAGACCGCGCTGGATCGCGCGGTTCAGGCCGCCGCCGCCTATGTATCAGGGAAAGACCCGACATGATCGACATGAAATATTCGCGGGAAGTTCTTGCCGCCAAAGAGAATTCCCGCCCCATCGTGGCGCTGGAAAGCACCATCATCACCCATGGCATGCCGCATCCGCGCAATGTCGAGACCGCCGAACGGGTCGAACAGGATGTCCGCGATGCCGGGGCGGTTCCCGCCACCATCGCGGTGATCGACGGTCGGTTGCATATCGGGCTGGAGGCGGATGAGCTCACCGCGCTCGGCGCGCTCAAGGGCGTGGCGAAACTGTCGCGCGCCGATCTCGCCGCCGCGATGGCCACGGGCCGGACCGGGGCAACCACCGTTGCCGCGACGATGATCGCCGCGCACCATGCCGGGATCGCCGTCTTTGCCACCGGCGGCATCGGCGGCGTACATCGCGGCGCCGAGCAGAGCTTTGACATCTCCGCCGACCTGCAGGAACTGGCGCAAACCCCCGTCACCGTCGTGGCGGCCGGGGCCAAGGCCATTCTCGACATCGAAAAGACCCTGGAAGTGCTTGAAACCCTTGGCGTTCCGGTAATCGCCCATGGCCAGGACAATTTTCCCGCCTTCTGGTCGGCCCAGTCCGTGCATGCCGCGCCGCTGCGCATGGATGACGCGGCCAGCATCGCGCGCGCACACGCCGTTCGCGGCGCGCTTGGCCTGCCCGGCGGGCAGCTGGTCGCCAACCCGATCCCGGCCGCCGACGAGATCCCCGCCGCCAACCTCGCCCCGATCATCACGGCGGCGCAGACCGAGGCCGACCGGCTGGGTATTCGCGGCAAGGCGGTGACGCCCTTCCTGCTGCAGCGGATCTTTGAAAGCACCCGTGGCGCGTCGCTCGATGCCAATATCGCCCTTGTGCGCAACAATGCGCACCTGGCCGCGCGGATCGCCAACGAACTGGCCGCCCTGCACTGACGGGGCCCGCATCGCCGCGCGCTTCCACGGGCCCCATTGTGGCGGCACGCCAATGTGCTTAGGTAGCGGGTGGCAAAGGGAAGCACCGCGATGACGACCCCGTTCGACGAACAACCACACAAGAAGCCCGGCCTGTTCGGCGGGCTGCGCGCCTCGTTCCTGACCGGGCTGGTCGTGATCGCGCCCGTCGGGCTGACGATCTGGCTGATCTGGACCGTCACCGGCTGGATCGACGGGTTCGTCCTGCCGCTGGTCCCCACAACGATCCGCCCCGAGCAATATATCGGCATCAACCTGCGCGGCGTCGGCGTCATCATCTTCCTGCTGTTCACTGTGATCATCGGCTGGATCGCCAAGGGGCTGATCGGCCGGTCGATGATCGCCTTTGCCGAGAGCCTGGTGAACCGGATGCCGGTGGTCCGCTCGGTCTATTCCGGCGTCAAGCAGATCGCCGAAACCGTGTTCGCACAGTCTGAGCGCAGCTTCGAGAAGGCCTGTCTCGTGCAATATCCGCGCCGGGGGATCTGGGCGATCGGTTTCGTGTCGACCACGGCCAAGGGCGAGGTGTCCGACCGCGCCGAAACCGGGGGCCGGTTGCTCAGCATCTTCGTGCCCACCACGCCCAACCCGACCTCGGGGTTCCTGCTGTTCTTTCCCGAAGAGGACGTGATCGAACTGGACATGACGGTCGAGGACGCCGCCAAGCTGGTGATTTCGGCGGGGCTGGTCTATCCCAACGGGAAGGATCCCACCCAGCCGCCGAAATCATGACCCGGCCGCGATAGCGGGCCGGACCCGCGTCAGCCGAACATCTCGGCGAGATCGATGCTGGAGCGCGCCCCGATATCGTCGCGATGCGCGTCCAGAAACCGCGCCGCCGCCGCGCGCCCGGCCCGTTTCAGCCGGGTGAGCACGACCGGATGCGGCACCGTCTTGGTCGCCACCGACAAGTCGTTCATCAGCGCGTCATCGGCGATCATATGCAGCAGAACCCGCGCCATCCGGCCGCGTTTCAGCGTGCCGTCCTCGAGCAGGCGCTGGACAAAGGCGATCGCGCGCAGTTCGCGCAGGAGCGAGGAATTGAAGCTGATCTCGTTGATCCGGTTCTGGATATCCTGCGCGGTCACCGGCACGGCGTCGCGTTCGAGCGGGTTGATGTTGACGATGACGATATCCTCGGGAAGGGCGCTGTCAAAGAGCGGGAACAGCGCCGGATTGCCGGTATAGCCGCCATCCCAATAGGCTTCGGTCTGCCCGGTTTCGGGATCGTCGATCTCGATGGCGCGAAACAGGGTCGGCAGGCAGGCCGAGGCGAGGATCGCATCGGTGCTGATCTCCCGCCCCTTGAAGATCCTCACCTTTCCCGACCTGACACGGGTGGCGCAGATGAACAGCGCCGGCCCGTCATCGGCGCAGACCCGGTCGAAATCGAACGCGTCCACGACCGAGCGCAACGGATGCGCATAAAGCGACCCCGATGCGTAGGGCGACAGCACCCGCGTCCAGATATCCGCGGC
Organism: Pukyongiella litopenaei; assembly: GCF_003008555.2. Classification (NCBI taxonomy): domain Bacteria; kingdom Pseudomonadati; phylum Pseudomonadota; class Alphaproteobacteria; order Rhodobacterales; family Paracoccaceae; genus Pukyongiella; species Pukyongiella litopenaei. The sequence continues at coordinate 256,730 of NZ_CP027665.1, forward strand.
CGCAAAGACCGGCGAATGCGCCATCCCGCGCGAGATCTGCCCGAGGTCGAAAAACTGCAGCCAGTCCGCGAAAACCGGGTTCTCGACGGCCCCCATCCGCGTCCACAGCCGGTCCAGTTCGTCGCGCGCGCCTTCGCGCCCGCCCCTCAGCAGCCCGGCCTTCAGCGCCGCGCCGTTCAATGCCCCCGCCGATGTGCCCGAGATACCGGCAATCTCGATATCGTCCCGTTCCAGCAGGTAATCGAGCACCCCCCAGGTAAAGGCGCCATGCGCGCCGCCGCCCTGAAGGGCGAGGTTGATCCGCCTGATGTCAGTCACACCACGCCCCCTTGTTCTCCCGCCATGCCCGGTCGCGGCCCGTCGGGCGGGCTGATTCCCGCCCGCACCTGTTTATCCGGGCTGACAGGCCTCCCGGTCTCACAGGGCGGTCCAGCCGCCATCGACCGAAATGGTCGTCCCTGTGATCTGGGCGGCGGCATCGGAACACAGGAACACGGCGGTGCCGCCAAGCTGTTCGACCGTGGCGAACTCCTTGGACGGTTGCCGGGCCAGCATGACATTGCGCACGACGTCATCGCGGCTCATGTCGTATTCCTTCATCGTGTCCGGGATCTGCGCCTCGACCAGCGGGGTCAGCACATAGCCGGGGCAGATCGCATTGGCGGTGATCGGCTCTTCGGCGGTTTCCAGCGCGACGGTCTTGGTCATGCCGACGATGCCGTGTTTCGCCGCGATATAGGCCGATTTGTAGGGCGACGCCGTGAGCCCGTGGGCGCTGGCGATGTTGACCACCCGACCCCAACCGGCCGCGCGCATCTTCGGCAGCGCGGCGGCGGTGGTGTGAAAGGCCGAAGTGAGGTTGATCGCGATGATCGCATCCCATTTCTCGACCGGGAACTGGTCGATCGGGGCGACATGCTGGATGCCGGCATTGTTCACCAGGATGTCGCAGGACCCGGCCTGCTCGATCAGCGCGCGGCAATCGTCGCCGCGGGACATGTCGGCACGGATATACCGCGCCTCGACCCCGGTTTGATCAGCGATCTCCCTGGCCAGCGCATGGTCCTCGTCCCGGTCGGTGAACGAATTGAGAATCACGTTCGCCCCGGCCCGCGCCATTTCCCAGGCGATGCCAAGCCCGATACCCGAATTCGACCCGGTGACGACGGCTGTTTTTCCCGAAAGCGACATGCGCGATTCTCCTGTATCCTGCGACCTGCTGATCGGTCCGCAAACAGACTGCCATGCTGCATCTGCAAAGGAAACGGGCGAATCTGCGGTGTTTGCCAGGTGCAGACCCAGGACGCGCACAACCGGGACGCGCAGAAAAAAACGCCCGCACGAGGCGGGCGTTGAGTTATTGAGGCAGGTTTCATACAGGCAAGAAACCTATCGAGCAGTGATACCTATATAGGCTCTTTCCCTTCATGGGCCAAGCTAAAAGTTTGAAAAGACGTGAATCCCCCGTTACCTTGGCGGTTAACCAAACATGAGCAGAGCAGGACTGTTGCCGAAGTGCGACACACGTTTTCCACAGGCGCGCGCGCGCTGATCGCCTGCGCGGTCCTGGCCGTGCATGGCGGGATCGCCTCCGCGGACTCACCCGATTCGGCCACGCATGGCATAGCTATGTATGGGTCTCCGGCACTACCACCGGATTTTGTGTCCCTCCCCTATGCCAATCCCGACGCCCCCACCGGCGGCCGGGTCGTGTTTGGCAATACCGGCGGTTTCGATTCCCTGAACCCTTTCGTGCAGAAAGGCACCACACCGTGGCAGATGCGGTTCTGGAGCTACGAAAGCCTGATGGGCCGGTCCTGGGACGAGCCCTTTACCCTCTACGGATTGCTGGCCGAATCGGTTCGCACCGCCCCCGACCGGTCCTGGGTCGAGTTCACCCTGCGCGACGGCGCCCGATTCTCCGATGGCAGCGAGGTCACGGTCGAGGACGTGATCTGGTCCTACGAGACGCTCGGGACCGAAGGCCACCTGCGCTACCGTGGATTATGGCCCAAGATCGCGGCGATCGAGCCGACCGGGCCGCGCAGCTTGCGGATCAGTTTCAACACGCCGGACCGGGAACTGGCGCTGATCGCGGGCATGCGCCCGATCCTCAAGAAAAAGCAATGGGAAGGCAGGCGTTTCTCGGCCTCCGGTCTCGATGACATCCCGATCGGCTCCGGCCCCTATGTCGTCGAGGATTTCGAGGCCGGCCGCCATGTCACCTTCCGTCGGAACCCGAACTACTGGGGGCGGGATCTGCCGTTCCGGCGCGGGACCAACAACCTCGACGAGATGCGGATCGAATTCTACGGCGATGCCACGGTTCTCTTCGAGGCATTCAAGGCCGGCGAGCTGACCGCCATTCGCGAGTTCAACGCCGAACGCTGGGCGCGGCAATATGATTTTCCGGCGGTTCAACGCGGCGACGTGGTGAAAACCGAGATCCCCCATGGCCGCCCGTCGGGCATGACCGGGTTCGTGATGAACACCCGCCGCGCCCCGTTCGGCGACTGGCGCGTGCGCGAGGCACTGCTGCTGGCGTTCAATTTCGAATTCATCAACGACACCATGACCGGCGGCGCCCAGCCGCGGATCGCGTCCTATTTCTCGAACTCCGAACTGGGGATGCGCCCCGGCCCCGCCGAGGGCCGCGTGCGCGACCTGCTGGCGCCCTTCGCCGATACCCTGCCCCCCGGCGCGCTGGCCGGATACGCGCTGCCCCGGGGCGACGGCACCGCGCGCAACAGGGTCAACCTGCGCCGCGCGGCCGCATTGCTCGACGAGGCCGGCTGGAGGGTCACGGACGGCATTCGCCGCAACGAACATGGCACCCCGCTCACCTTCACCGTGCTGCTGCGCCAGGGCGAAAGCGACTACCAGACCGTAATCGAACTGTTCGCCCGCGCGCTGGAGCGGCTGGGCATCGAGGTCACGACCGAAAAGGTCGACAACGCGCAATATGCCGGCCGCGTGGCCGCGCATGACTTCGATGTGACCGGGTTCCGCAGGGACCTGTCGCTGTCGCCGGGAAACGAACAGCGGCTCTACTGGGGCGCCGAGGGCGCCACCCAGCCCGGCTCGCGCAACCTGATGGGCATGGTCTCGCCCGCGGCGGACGCGATGATCGACACGATGTTGCGCACCGACGACCCGGAGACCTTCCGCGCCGCGGTGCGCGCGCTCGATCGCGTGCTGATGGCCGGGCGCTATGTGATCCCGATCTGGCAATATGATGTCGGGCGCATCGCCCATGTGCGGCAGCTGCACCATCCCGACCGCCTGCCCATCTACGGCGATCGCACCGACTACATGCCCGATGTGTGGTGGTGGTCCGAGGACTGACCGCCGCACCCATGTCGCTGCGCCCGCGACAGGGGCGCCACCGCCCCTTCCTCTTGCCATAAATATCCCCGCCGGAGGCATCGTGCCGCAGGCATGATTTCCCTCAGACCAGCGACGTGACCCAGAGGATGGTCGCGTCCTCGGGGCTGACCGACACCACGTTATGCCCCATCGAGGCGTCATAATAGGCGCTGTCGCCCCGGCGCATCTCGACCGGTTCGTAGAACTCGGTATAGAGCCGGACCACCCCGGTCAGCACATAGAGGAACTCTTCGCCGTCATGGCGGACCCAGCCGTCGAACTCCTCCATCGACCGGGCGCGCACGCGGGCGCGATAGGGCAGCATCTGCTTGCGGGTCAGGCTTTCGCCCAGCAATTCATGTTCATAGGTCGCCGTGGCATGGGCCGCGCCCTGCCCGGACCGGGTGACCGCCATGCGCCCGTTCACCTGTTCGCGCCGCGCCGGGGTGAACAGTTGCGGCACCGAGATCTGCAGGCCGACGGCGAGCTTCTTGAGCGCCTCGTAGGTGGGCGACATCTGCCCGTTCTCGATCTTCGACAAGGTGGATCGCGCCAGCCCGGCCTGGTTGGCGGCCTGTTCCAGCGTCCAGTCCCGTGCCTTGCGCAATTCGCGCACGCGCGCGCCCAGGTCGAGCGGCTCGGCGGCCTCGCGGTCGCCATTGTCGCGGGCCAGCCGGATCAGGGATTTCGGGTCGCGCGTGGTCATGCGCACCGTATAGGCGGCCCCCGGCCCGCTTGCAACGCCCGCCCCGGCAGGGTAGCGAACCCCCATGCTGAGCCTGTTCGATCAGGGCCCGCCGCCGCCCTGCCCCGCCCCATTCAACCTGGCCTGCCATGTGCTGCGTCATGGACAGCCCGACCCGGACAAGACCGCGCTCGAGGTGATCGGCCCCGGCGGCACCGACCGCTGGAGCTATGGCGCGCTGGAACAGGCCGTGCGCGGAACCGGCGCGGGGCTGTTGCGCGCGGGGCTGCGCCCCGGCGACATCGTGCTGCTGCGGCTGGGCAACACGGTGGTGTTTCCGATCGCCTATCTGGGCGCCATCGCCGCCGGGCTGGTCCCGGTGCCGACCTCGTCGCAACTGACCGAAACCGAATGCGCCGCGATGATCCGCGACCTGAACCCGGCGGCGGTGCTGCATGACCGGCAGGTCGCCTGCGCCCCGCACCCGCGCGTGATCGACCAGGAAACCCTGCGCGAGATGTATGACCTGCCCGCCTGCGACTGGGCAATGGGCGACCCGGACCGGCTGGCCTACCTGGTCTATACCTCGGGCACCTCGGGACGCCCGCGCGCGGTGCGGCATGCCCATCGCGCGATCTGGGCCCGGCAGATGATGGTCGAGGGCTGGTACGGGCTGCGCCCGGACGACCGGCTGTGCCATGCCGGCGCATTCAACTGGACCTATACGCTGGGCACCGGCCTGATGGATCCGTGGACGATCGGCGCAACCGCGCTGATCCCCGAACCGGGTACCGATATCGACGCCCTGCCGCGCCTGCTGGCCGATCACCGCGCCACCATCTTTGCCGCCGCCCCCGGCGTCTATCGCAGGATGCTGCACGGCGTCGCATTACCGGCCCTGCCCGAGTTGCGCCACGGCCTCTGCGCGGGCGAAAAGCTGTCACGCGCGCTGCATGACCGCTGGCAGGACGCCACCGGCCGCGAGCTGTTCGAGGCCTATGGCATGTCGGAATGCTCGACCTTCATCTCGTCGAACCCGGCCCGGCCGTCGCGCGGCGACGCGCTGGGATACCCGCAAAAGGGGCGGCGCGTGGCGATCCTCGGACCAGACGGGCAACCTGTCCCGCAGGGGTCCGAGGGCACCATCGCCGTCCACCGCAGCGACCCCGGCCTGATGCTGGGCTATCATGGTGCGCCCGGGGATACCGCCGCGCGATTCTCGGGCGACTGGTTCCTGACCGGCGATCAGGGGGCGATGGCGGCGGACGGGCTGGTCAGCTATCTCGGCCGGGCCGACGACATGATGAATGCCGGCGGCTACCGGGTGTCGCCGCTCGAGGTCGAGGCGGTGCTGAACACCCATCCGGGCATCACCCTGGCCGGCGTGACCGATATCGAGGTCAAGGCGGATACCCGCATCATCGCCGCCTTCTATACCGGCCCCGCGCCGATCGACGAGGCCCGGCTGCGGGAATTTGCCGCCGAGCGGCTGGCGCGCTACAAGCAGCCGCGCGCCTATGTGCATCTGCCCACCCTGCCCACCGGCGCCAATGGCAAGCTGCTGCGCCGGTCCCTGCGCGCCTGTTACGAGCCCGACACCGATGACTGACCGCCCCGTGACCCTCGACATCCTGTCGGACCCGATCTGCCCCTGGTGCTATATCGGCAAGGCGCATCTGGACCGGGCGCTGGCGGACACGCCGGATCATCCCTTTGCGATCCAGTGGCACCCGTTCCAGCTCAATCCCGACATGCCCGCTGGCGGCATGGACCGGCGCAGCTACCTGGAGGCCAAGTTCGGCGGCAAGGACGGTGCCGTGCGCGCCTATGCGCCGGTGGTCGAACATGCCGAAAAGGCCGGGCTCACGATCGATTTCGAGGCGATGCAGCGCACGCCGAACACGCTCGACGCGCATCGGCTGATCCACTGGGCCGGGATCGAAATGAAACAGACCGCCGCGGTGGACGCGCTGTTCGCCGCCTATTTCACCCGCGGGCAGGATATCGGCGACGCGGCGGTGCTCGCCCGTATCGCCGCCGGCATCGGCATGGATGGCGACGCGGTCGTCCGGCTGCTGGCCACCGACGCGGATGCGGATGACATCCGCGACCGCGACGCGCATAGCCGCAAGATGGGCGTCACCTCGGTGCCGACCTTCATCGTCGCGGGCCGCCACGCGGTCCCCGGCGCGCAACCGCCCGAGCTGTGGCGGCAGGTGATCGCGGACCTGAGGGAAACCTCCTGATGATCAGCCTGCGTGCCGCGATCATCCTCGGCAGCCTCCTGGCCGTGGTTGCCGGCGGCACGGTGTTCTTTCATGTCGTCGAGGGCTGGAGCTGGATCGACAGCTATTTCTTCACCGTGGTGACGATCTCGACCGTGGGCTATGGCAAGCTGGTCCCGGCGACCACGCTGGGAAAGATCGGGACCACCGCCTTCATCTTCCTGGGGCTGGGCACCTTTGCCGCCGCGATCCAGTACTATGCGCAGCACCAGATCCGGCAGCGCGAATTGCGGACCGCGTGGCTGATCCGGCGGCTGACCAACCAGCAACGGCGCAGTCATCGCGCCGCCAACGAAGATGACGCACCCGGCGGGTAGCCGGGCCCGTTACCGCGCGCGAGGGGGTCAGAAGCCCAGCACCTCATTCACCGGCACGGTCTTTACCGCCAGCAGCGGCTGGTCGCCGTCATGGGAGAAAACGAAGATATGCGCCATGTCGCTGGCCAGCGTCATGCGGCAGAAACTGGCGTCGCCGTCGAACTCCCCGGGGCAGGTGTCAAGATCCACATGCTCGATCGCGGTTTCGAACAGCTCATAGGTCATCGGCGCGTTTTCCAGGTAGGTCACGCCGCCGGAATGGGTGTCACCATGAGCCGATACCTGCACCGCGCCGGCGGTCAGGCCGAGGGTCAGCAGAACTGCGATCTTCTTCATCTTCCGATTCCTTTGATCAGGGGTTGCCACGCAATCCCTAGCGTTTTTGTCGGCTTTATCAACCCCTCTCCGGAACAGGCGTCTGGCACCTTGCCAGCGACTGTGTTACCGCCCACGGCAACGGATCGGGGACAGACATGAGAAACCCAATGGGCCGGGCCGAATTCATCGCGCTGATCGCGATGATGTTCGCCACGATCGCCTTTTCCATCGACGCGATGCTGCCGGCGCTGCCCGAGATCGGCGCCGAGCTGAGCCCCGATGACGTGAACCGGGCGCAGCTGATCCTGACCTCGTTCGTGCTGGGCATGGGGATCGGCACCTTCGTGACCGGCCCGCTTTCCGACGCGTTCGGGCGCAAACCGGTGATCGTCGCCGGGTCCGTCATCTACATTCTCGCCGCGCTGGCGGCCTGGCGGTCCTCGACGCTCGAGGTGGTGCTGGCCGCCCGCGTGGTGCAGGGCCTCGGCGCCGCCGCGCCGCGCGTGGTCGCGCTGGCGATCATGCGCGACCTCTATACCGGCCGGATCATGGCGCGGATGATGTCGATCGCGATGATGATCTTTACCATCTTCCCCGCCTTCGCGCCGATGATGGGCGCGGGCATCATCGCGCTGACCGGCTGGCGCGGCATCTTCCTGGCCTTCGTCCTGTTCTCGGTGATCTCGATTTCGTGGATGCTGATCCGCCTGCCGGAACCGCTGCCGGTTTCCGCCCGGCGCCCGTTCCGGGTGCCGCTGCTGATGGATGCCGCGCGGCAGATGTTCACCCACCCGACCGTGCGCCTGTCGATCATCGTGCAGATGCTGTGCATGGGCACGCTGTTCACGATGCTGACCATGGTCCAGCCCGTCTATGACGTGATCTTCGACCGCGCCGAGAGCTTTCCCTTCTGGTTCGGCGCGGTGGCGCTGGTTTCGGGCAGCGCCTCGATCCTGAACGCCGCCATCGTGGTGCGGGTGGGGATGCGCCACATGGTCACCTGGTCGCTGGCGGCCCAGATCGTGCTGACGGCGGCGATGCTGGTGCTGACGGCCCTGCCCCTGCCGGAGACGCTCGCCTTCGGGCTGTTCGTGTGCTGGCAGGCCACCGTGTTCTTCATGGCCGGGACGACGCTGGGCAATCTCAACGCGATCGCGATGGAGCCGATGGGGCATATCGCCGGCATGGCAGCCTCGGTGATCGGCGCGTTTGCCACCGTCGGCGCGGCCGCCATCGCCGCGCCCGTGGGCCTGCTGTTCGACGGCTCGCTGCTGCCGCTCGCGCTGGGGCTGCTGACAATGTGCAGCATCGCATTCGTGCTGATGCTGCGCATGGGCCGGCTGGAGGCCCGGCTGACCGCCTGAACCCTGTTCGCGGCACGCGAAACCGGATACCCTGTTCGGCAACAGCGGATGGGGGGAGACATGGACAGCTACGGCTATGATCTGGGCAGCCATCATTGCCCGGTCAGCACCGGCTCGGAACAGGCGCAGCGCTGGTTCGACCGCGGGCTGATCTGGACCTACGGCTTCAACCACGACGAGGCAATCGCCTGTTTCAAGCGCGCGCTCGAACATGATCCCGATCTCGCGATGGCCCATTGGGGCATCGCCTATGCGACCGGGCCGAACTACAACATGCCGTGGCGGCTCTATGACGATCAGGGCCGCGCCGCCGCGCTGGCCACCGCCCATGAGGCCACGCAGGCGGCGCTGGCGCGTATCGACGGCTGCACGGCGGCCGAGGCGGCGCTGATCCGTGCCCTGCCCGCCCGCTATCCCCAGCGCGATGTGGCCGACGACATGGAGGCCTGGGATCGCGATTTCGCCGATGCGATGCGCGAGGTCCATGCCGCCCATCCGGATCACCTCGACCTCAGGTCGGTCCATGTCGAATCCCTGATGGACCTGACCCCCTGGCAGATGTGGGACCTGAAAACCGGCCGCGAAGCCGAAGGCGCGGCCACGCAGGAGGCGCGGGCGGCGCTCGAAACCGCATTTCGCGACGATCCGGCGGCGATGTCCCATCCCGGCCTGCTGCATCTCTATGTCCACCTGATGGAAATGTCGCCCACGCCCGAGGCGGCGCTGAAGGCGGCGGATGTGCTGCGGACGCTGGTGCCCGATGCCGGCCACCTGGTGCATATGCCCACCCATATCGACGTGCAGTGCGGCGATTATCACAGCGTCGTGCACTGGAACCGCAAGGCGGTCGAGGCCGACCTGAAATACTATCGCCGCGAAGGCGCGTTCAACATCTACACCGGCTATCGCCAGCACAATTATCATTTCGTCATCTACGGGGCGCTGTTTCTCGGGCAGATCGAACCGGCGCTGGAGGCGGTGCGCGGCATGAGGGACACCGTTCCCGACGAGATGCTGCGCATCGAAAGCCCGCCGATGGCGGATTTCTTCGAAAGCTACATGGCGATGGAGCCGCATGTCCTGATCCGCTTTGGCCGCTGGGACGACCTGACCCGGTTCGAACTGCCGGAGGATCGCGAACTATACTGCACGCTCACGGCGACCGTCCATTACGCGCGGGCGCTGGCCTTTGCGGCGCTGGGCCGGGTCGAAGAGGCCGAGGCCGAGGAAATCCGGTTCCACGAGGCCCGCGACCTGGTGCCGGAAACCCGGCTTCTTCACAACAACACCGTCCGCGACCTTCTTGAAATCGCGACGGAAATGCTGCGGGGAGAGATCGAATACCGGAAACGGAACTTCGATCTGGCCTTTGCCCATCTGCGCCGCGCGGTCGAGCTCGACGACGCGCTGCCCTATGACGAACCCTGGGGATGGATGCAGCCGACACGCCACGCGCTCGGGGCGCTGCTGCTGGAACAGGGACGCGCGGCCGAGGCTGAAGAGGTCTATCGCGCCGATCTGGGCCTCGCCGGACAGCTGAGCCGCGCCACGGTGCATCCGGGCAATGTCTGGTCGCTCAAGGGGCTGCATGATTGCCTGCAGGCGCGCGGGGAAACCGTCGAAATCGTCCATGTCCGCCAGAGCCTGGACCTGGCCCTCGCGCGATCCGACACGGTTGCGGCGTCCTGCGGCTGCGCCCAGGCCGCGATGCGCGCAGCGTCCTGACCGGCCACAGGCTCCGGGCCGGCGCAACCGCCCCGTTCACCGAGCAGCGGTGGCGATGGAATTTGCTTGATATTGAAACATGAATCATTATTCATGTCAGCATGACCAAAGCCACGGCACCCAAAACCAAACGCGGACTGGCACGGCGCGCAAAGATCCTGAGCGCGGCCGAGGCGGTCATGGGCGAACAGGGTTTTTCCACCGCCTCCATCGCCGAGATCACCCGCGTCGCCGAAACGGCGATGGGAACCTTCTACATCTACTTCTCCAGCAAGGAAGAGATCTTCCACGAACTGGTGCTCGAGATGGGGCGGATCACCCGCACCATGGTCTCTGCCGCCATCGCGGGCGCGCCCGACCGGCTGTCGGCGGAACGCGCCGGGCTCGAGGCGTTCCTGCGGTTCGTATCGGCGCGCCCGTCGCTCTATCGCATCGTCGAGGAGGCCCGGTTCGTCGATCCCGACGCCTATCGCGCCTATTTTTCCGATTTCGGCGACGCCTATGCCGCCGGGCTGCGCGAGGCCGCCGCCAATGGCGAGATCGCCCAGGGCGATGCCGATGTCCGGGCCTGGGCGCTGATGGGCATGGCCAAGGCTTTGGGCGACCGCTACGTCCTGTGGGAAGACACGCCCGATTTCGACCGGGTGGTGGACGAAGCCCATGCGATGATCTGCCACGGGCTGGCCCCATGACCGGGCCGGTCACCACCGCCATCCGCCCGCTCGCCAGCGGCGCGCCGTGTTTTCACATCGCGCTGGACGCCCCGCGTTCGAACGCGCTGGAACCGGGGCTGCTCGCGGGCCTTCATGCCGCGCTCGATGCGCTCGAGGCCTCCGGCGCACGGGTCGCGCTGCTGACCGGTGGGCGCAATTTCTCGACCGGTGGCGATGTGGCGCGGTTTCACGACGCGGCCCGGACCGGCACCGCCGCGGCCTATGCCGACGAGGTCGTGCCCCGGCTCCAGGACTGCGTGTCTCGCATGGTCGCGATGCCGGTGCTGTTTGCCACCGCCGCGCGCGGCGCCATCACCGGCGGATCGGCGGGGCTGCTGTTTGCCTCCGATCTCACCGTGCTGGCGCCCGATGCCTTCGTCCAGCCCTATTATGCAACGGTCGGCTTTGCCCCCGATGGCGGCTGGACCGCGCTGTTGCCAGAGCGGATCGGAGCGGCGGCAGCGCAGCAATGGCTGATGCTGGATGGCCGTCACGGCGCCGATGACCTGCATCGGATGGGGCTGGCCACCGCAATCGACACCGCGCCGGAGACACGGGCGCTGGACCTTCTGAACACACTGAACCTCGATGCCGCGATCACCACCAAGGGGCTGATCTGGGATGCCGCGCGCCGTGCCGCGCTGCGCGACCGCCTGGCGGCGGAAACGACGGCCTTCCGGGCGCGGATCGCGCTGGAGACCACCCAGGCGGGCATGGCCCGGTTCCTGGGAAGAGAGCAAGAGACCCCGCATGTTTGACCTCATTCCGGACATGGCCTTCAAACGGGCCGAAATCTCACCCGGTGCGCTGGCCTTCCGCGATACGTCGACCGGTCTGGACTGGAGTTTTGCCGCCGTGAACGACGCCGCCAACGGGATCGCCGAGGGTCTGACCGCCGCCGGCCTGACCGAGGGCGACCGGCTGGCGATCCTCTGCCTGAACCGGGCCGAGTTCTTCCTGACGCTGCTGGCCTGTCAGAAAACCGGTATCATCCTGTGCCCGCTGAACTGGCGGCAGACGGCGCGGGAACTGGTCGACACGCTGACCCCCGTAAGGGCGCATGCGATCCTGCATGATGCGGCCCATGCCGACCTGGCCGCGGCGGTCGGTTCCGAAACCGGTGCCGCGCTGCATGACATCGAGGGCACCCTGGGCGGCTGGATCGCGGCAGGCGGGCCGCCGCGCAACGATGCGGTCCCGGCCAACCGGCCCTGGTACCTGCTGTTCACCTCGGGCACCACCGGGCTGCCCAAGGCGGTCACCCAGACCGCGCGCATGGCCTGGGTCAACGCGGTCAATATCGGCCAGGCCATCGGGCTGACCAGCGCCGACCGGTCGGTGAACTTCCTGCCCCTGTTCCATACCGCCGGGATCAATCTCTACACGCTGCCGGTGTTCCTGAATGGCGGGTCCTCGACCATCCTGCCGAAATTCGAGGCCGATGACCTGCTGGCGCTGATCCGCGACGGGGCCGTGACCCAGTTCTTCGGCGTGCCGGCCATCTACCAGGCGTTCTCGCTCCTGCCCGACATCGACCGCATCGACTGGTCCGGCATCCGCTGCGGCTGCGGCGGCGCCCCCCTGCCCGAGCCGCTGATCCGGTTCTTTGCCGATCGCGGCGCCCATGTCCTGAACGGCTATGGCATGACCGAAACCGGGCCGACCGTGTTCCTGATGGACCCCGCCCACGCAACCGCCAAGATCGGTTCGGTGGGCAAGGCGCAGATGCTGACCGAGGTCCGGCTGGGCGGCGTGCCTGCCGGCGCGGCGGGCGAAGGCGAAATCCAGCTGCGCGGCCCCGGCATCACGCCGGGATACCATGAAAACCCGGCGGCCACCGCCGCGAGTTTCACCCCCGATGGCTGGCTGGCCACCGGCGATATCGGACGCCGGGACGCGGACGGGTATTACTTTGTCGTGGACCGGATCAAGGACATGTATATCTCGGGTGGCGAAAACGTCTATCCGGCCGAGGTCGAACGGGTCCTGAACGCGCATCCCGCCGTGCTCGAGGTCGCGGTGATCGGCGTCTCCGACGACAGGTGGGGCGAGGTCGGCGCGGCGTTCCTGATCGCGCGGCCGGGCGAGGCCCCCGACCCCGACGCGATCCGGCGCTGGTGCCGCGAGCGGCTGGCCGCCTACAAGGTGCCCGCCACCGTTCGGGTGGTCGACGATTTCCCGCGCACAGCGGCCGGAAAGATCCGCAAACCCGACCTCAGAAAGACCTATGACGATGCTTGACCTGTCCGCCCGCTGGATGCCGACACAGGCCGATTTCGATACCTTTGCCGAGGTATCCGGCGACGACAACGCCATCCATGTCGACCCGGCGTTTTCGGCGCGCACCGCGTTCGGCCGCACGGTCAGCCACGGCATGCTGATCTATTCCAGGCTGTGGGGGCTGTTGCTGCAACACCGCCCCGGAACCCGCCAGGTCAGCCAGACCATGATGTTTCCGAACCCGGCCTTCGCCGGTGAGGAAATCGCGCTCTCGGTCACCGAAACCGCGCCGGGGCGCGTGACGATGCGGGCGGCACGGGTGGCGGACCGGGCTGAGGTCCTGGTCGGCGAAGCGGAGATCGCGTGATGGAGGTTGGACAGACAGCAACAATATCGCGCAGCTATACCGCCGACGACCTGGCGGGCTTTGCGGACCTGTCGGGTGCGACCCCCGGCGACCACGTCCCCGAACCGCTGATCGCGGCGCTGTTTTCCTATCTGCTGGGGGTCAGGCTGCCCGGCTCGGGCACCAACTATCTCAAGCAGGAACTGCGGTTTCACGCCCCTGCCCCGACCGAAGCCGAACTCACCGCGACGGTCGAGATCACGCGGCTGCGCCCGGAAAAGCACCTGGTCGATCTGTGGGCGCGCTGCGTGGCCCCCGATGGCACGCTGATCTGCGAGGGCCGGTCGCTGGTCAAGGCCCGGGATATCGGCGCCTGAGCCGAGGGCGCCTGAGGGCGCCTCAGCCGTCCAGCGACGCCACGAACCGCGACAGCATGCCGGCAAACGCCCCGGCTTCCTCCAGGTGCGGCGAATGGCCGGATCGCCGAAAGACCCGCCGCCGCGCCTGTGGGGCGGTCGCGGCGATCCAGTCCGAGACAGCGGCCGGATAGACCCGGCTCTGCGCGCCGGAACAGACCAGGTAAGGCACGTCGATCTCCGCGATCACGTCACGCTGATCGAGCGCCACGAGATCGCCCCACAAGGCGCGCATGTCGTCCGCATCCTGCGCCAGGATGACGCGCAGCGCATCGATGCAGGAAAAACCGGGGGCGCCGGCGGGTGTCGCGAACATGGTGCGGGCAATGCCCGGTGCCGCACCCGTCCAATCCTCGGCGAACCGGCGCGTCGAGGCGGCGACGGTTTCGGCGGTCTGGCATTTCAACCCGTGCTGCCAGTCCCGCGATGGCATGAGCTTCGGGCTCATGTCCACGGTGACGAGACCGCGGAGGCGCGCCGTGCCGAACCCGGCGACATAGCGCCAGGCCACGGCCGCGCCCATCGACCAGCCGACGACGGTGACCGCGTTCTCCGGGTAGCCGTCCAGCATAGCCGCCACCATCTCGGCACAGGCCTCGATCGTCGCGGGCCGCCCCGCCGCCGCCCCTGCCGCCGCCCCGTGGCCGGGCAGGTCCGGGGCGAGGCAGTCGAAATCCGGCCCCATGCGGGCGGCGAGGTCGTCAAAGACCGCGCCGCGCATGGTCCAGCCGTGCAGGAACAGGATCGGGGATGCCACGTTCAGCGTCCGGTCAGCGCCCGGTCAACGTCCGGCCCGCAGGCGGCCGACGATCCCGGTCGGAAAGAAATAGACGCTCAGGATGAACAGGATGCCCAGCCACATCAGCCAGCGGTCCGGGTCGAGCAGGTGCGGCACCAGCGGCAGGGCCGAGGTCGCCTCGGAGGCCGACCCCATCAGCGTCTGCAGGTAGTTCTGCGCCAGCACGAAGATCGTCGCCCCGATCACCGCGCCATACATGGTGCCCATGCCGCCGATCACGACCATCAGCAGGATGTCGAGCATGATCTCGAAGGACAGCGTCGTGTCCGGCCCGACATAGCGCAGCCAGATCGCGAACAGCGACCCCGCCAGCGCCGCCGTCGCCGCCGAGATGCAGGTGGCGAGCGTGCGGTACCAGACCACCTTGTAGCCGATCGCCTCGGCCCGGAAATCGTTTTCGCGGATGGCCTGCAACACCCGGCCAAAGGGCGAATTGACGATCCGCAGCATCAGCAGGAACAACGCCAGCGACCCGGCGAAGATCAGGTAGTAGTTCAGCACCTTGCCGTTGATCCGGACGCCCATGACCTCGCCCAGCCGAAAGGCCGGGGTCAGTTCGCGCGGGATCTTGTAGTTCAGCCCGTCCTCGCCGCCGGTCAGGCCGGAAAACTGCGAGACCAGCACCGCGACCGCCGAGGCCACCGCCAGCGTGATCATGGCAAAGAAGATCGCCCGCACCCGCAACGAGAACAGCCCGATCAGGAGCGCCAGCGCCGCCGCCGCGACCGCGCCCAGCCCCGCGCCCGCGATCAGCGCGTCATAGCCGCGCCCCATATGGGTCGAGGCCAGCGCCACGCCATAGGCCCCGAGCCCGAAGAACATCGTGTGGGCAAAGCTGACGATGCCGGCATAGCCCAGCAGCAGATCGTAGCTGGCCACCAGCACGATGAAGATGCAGATCCGCGCCGCGGTCTCGAGCGACCGCACGCCGGGAAACAGGAACGGCGCCAGCGCGAGGCCCACGAGAATGACCAGCAGCAGGACGGTCAGGACGGTCGAACGCGGCTTGTCGCCGGAAAGAAGGTTCACGAGCATCTTATTTCGCCTTCACCACGGGCATCATGCCCTGGGGCCGCCACAGCAGGATGGCGGTCATCAGCGCGATGTTCGACACCAGCGCCAGTTTCGGTTCCAGAAAGGCCACATAGTTCTGCAGCAGTCCCACCAGCAGCGCGCCGATGAACGCGCCTTCGACCGAGCCGAGCCCGCCGATGATCACCACGATGAAGACGAGGATCATCATTTCCTCGCCCATCCCGGCGGTGATCACCTCCTGGTAGAGCCCCCACATCACGCCGCCCAGCCCGGCCAGCGCCGAACCGGCGATGAACACGCCGATGAAGACCAGCCGCAGCCGGTAGCCGAGCGCCTGGACCATCTCGCCGTTCTCGACGCCGGCCCGCACGATCAGGCCGATCTTGGTCCGCCGCAGCACCATGCGCATGGCCACGAACAGGGCCAGCCCGATGACCACCGCCAGCAGCCGGTATTTCTCGACCGCCGCACCGGCAAAGGTGACGGCGCCCTTCAGCATCACGGGACGGTTGATGAAGATCTCGTCCGGCCCCCAGATGACATGGATGAGCTGTTCGATGACGATCAGCCCGCCCACGGTCACCAGGATCTGCTTGAGATGGGCCCCGTAGACGGGCCGCACGATGACCCGTTCGAACCCCCATCCCAGCGCGCCGGTGACGATCATGGCGGCGATCACCGCCAGCAGCACCGCCGCCACGTTCAGCAGCAGCGACGGCGCGCCGGTCCAGGTTCCCAGCGCCAGCAGCACCGAGACGCCGACGAACGCACCGACCGAGATAAAGGCGCCATGGCCGAAATTGATCACGTCCATCAGCCCGAACACGAGCGTGAGTCCGGAGGCCATGATGAAGATCATCATCCCCATCGCCAGCCCGGAGACGGTGAGTGTCAGCCATGACGACGGCGCGCCGATGGCAATGAAACCCAGCACCACCAGGACCGGAACCAGCAGCACCGGTGCCGCCTTGCCGATCCGTTCGGCCAGCGTGGTTTCGGCGAAGGTGGGGGTATGATCGGGGGCTGCGGTCATGTCAGTGCGCCTCCATGCTCAGGCCCATCAGGCGTTCCTGAAGGGCGGCGTCTTCGGCCAGCTCGCGCATCGGGCCGGTCCAGACGATCCGGCCGTCCTCCATCACTGCGGCGGTATCGCCCAGTGCCCTTGCGACCGAGAAATTCTGTTCCACCAGCAGGATCGACGCGCCCTGTTCCTTCAGTTCGCGCAACGCCCCGGCCATGGTCGAGATGATCGCGGGCGCGAGCCCCTTGGTCGGCTCGTCGATCAGGTAGAGCGTCCGGTCCTCGGCCATCGCCCGTGCGATCGACAACATCTGTTTCTGCCCCCCCGACAGGTTTCCCGCCTCGGAGTTCCAGAAGGTCTTCAGCGGCGGAAAGACCGAGAACAGCCAGTCGCGCCGGTCCGGGGCCAGCGGTCCAGAGACGGCGGCCAGGGTCATGTTTTCCTGCACGGTCAGGTCGGCAAAGATGCCCATGTCCTCGGGCACGAACCCGATCCCTGCCCGCGCGCGCGCCGCCGCCGGCCATGTGGTGATGTCCTGCCCGTCATAGGCGATCGACCCGGCCCGGGCCTGCCAGTGGCCGATGATGGTGCGCAACGTCGTCGTCTTGCCGACACCGTTACGCCCCAGCAGCATGGTGACCCCCCCGCGCGGCACATCGAGATCGACGCCCTGCAGGATGTGATACTGCGCGATATCGGTGTGAACGTCGCGCAGGCTGAGAACCGGCTCAGACATTTTCCAGCTCCTTGCCCATATAGGCCTCCTGCACGATGTCCGAGGCCATCACCTCGGCCGGGGGCCATCGGCGGCCAGCGCCCCGTTATGCAGAACGATGATCCGGTCTGCGAGCGTGCGGATCACGTCCATCTTGTGTTCGACCAGCAGGATCGTGCGTTCCCGGTCGGCCTTCAGCTCGGCAATGAGATCGAGCACCACCGGCGCCTCGTCCACGCTCATCCCCGCGGTCGGTTCGTCGAACATGTAGACCATCGGGTCGAGCGCGATCAGCAGCGCCACCTCGAGCTTGCGCTGGTTGCCGTGGCTGAGTTCGGCGACTGTCTGGTACTTGAGCCTGTCCAGCCGCACCCGTTCGAGGACCGCCATCGCCGCCACGGTCAGTTCCTCGTGGCTGTCGGCCATCGAGAACAGGCTGACCCGCTTGTGCTGGTGGGCCTGGATGACCAGCCGCACGTTTTCCAGCACCGACAGGTTCGGAAACAGGTTGGTCAGCTGAAACGCGCGGCCCAGCCCCTTGCGGCAGCGTTCGGCGACACCCAGCCCGGTGATGTCCTCGCCCATCAGCGACACCCGCCCCGTCGAGGCCGGGATCTGGCCGGAAATCAGGTTGAAATAAGTCGTCTTGCCCGCGCCGTTTGGGCCGACGATGGCCGTCAGCTCCCCGGCCCTGAAGGCGCAGCTGACCGCATCGACGGCCACATGGCCGCCAAAGCGCACCGTGAGCCCATCCGTTTCCAGAAGCTTCTGGGTCATCGGGTTCTCCCTGCTGGGCGTGAATTCGGACACGGGTGAGAGGGGGCGCGGACGCCCCCTCTGTGCCGCCTCAGTTGCGGATTGGAAGGTCCATGTCCCCGATCGCGAGTTCACGCACGAGAACCGGGACACCGTAATCCTTGCCGTCCTGCACCTCGGTGCGGAAATGATACATCGGCTGCAGCGCCTGGTGGTCTTCGGCGCGGAACTGCATGGTGCCTTTCGGCGTTTCCCATTCCATGCCTTCCATCGCCTCGATCAGCGCGTCGGTATCGTCGGCGCCACCGGCCTTGCGGATGGCCTCGACCACGGCCAGCCCGGCCGACATCCCTCCCGCGGTGAAGAAATCGGGCGGCGTGCCGAAGCGGTCGAGATGCTGTTCGACCAGCCAGTCATTCACCGGGTTCTTGGGGATCTCGTAATAGTAGTAGGTCGCCCCCTCCATGCCCGGCAGCTCCTTGTAGGCGGTCAGCGCCGCGAGGATGTTGCCGCCGGTCGCGATCTCGATCCCGAACCGGGACGGGTCCATCGCGTTGATCTTGCCCATCGGGCTGCCGCCACCGGCCCAGATGATGAACAGTTTCTTTTCACCCTCGATATCGCCCATCGCCTGGAAGATACGCTCGGCGGCGGCGGTGAAATCGGTGGTGTCGGTGGGGACGTATTCCTCATGCGCGACGGTGGCGCCGGTGCCTTCCAGCGCCTCCTTGAACGCGGCGACGCCGTCACGCCCGAACGCGTAGTCCTGCGCCAGCGTGGCCACCGTGACACCCTCGCCCCCCAGGGCGATGGCGTTCGAGATCGCATCCTGCGACGAGTTCCGGCCGGTGCGGAAGATGTAGCGGTTCCAGTTCTCGCCGGTGATCGAATCGGCCACCGCCGGCTCCACCACGAGAATGCGTTCGTATTCCTCGGCCACCGGCAGCATCGCCAGCGCCACGCCAGACGACACCGGCCCGACCGCGATCTGCGCATCGTCGTCGCCATAGGCCTCGGCCAGCAGCGCCTTGCCGATATCCGGTTTCAGCTGGGTATCCTTCTCGATCACGACGATCGGTTCGCCATCGATCTCCATCGTCCCTTCGGTCGCATATTCCAGCCCCAGCATCAGCCCGACATGCGATTGCTTGGCATAGGCTTCGAGCGCGCCGGTCTTGCCGTAGACATGCGCGATCCTGATCTCCGCGAAAAGCGGCGTCGCCAGCAGCGACGCCGTCAGGGCAACGGACAAAGTGCGTTTCATCAGAGTGATCCTCCCGGTTTACCTCTCACCCAAACATGAAACATGAACCATTATTCATGTCAAGCACGGTGATCGCGCCCGGACAGGCAGCGCCGACAGGAAGGCTGAACAGGAAGGATGTGCCGGTTGCCGGGTCAGGCCGTCCCGTCACCGGGCGCGGTGGCGCCGAGCCGCACGGGATCGCCATGGGGCGTGGTCAGGTAGGCGCGTTCCCACGCCGCCCGCATGGTGCGGGCCTCGGCCTGCCCCGCCGCGCCCCGGTCGTCGAGAAGGGTCTCGAGCGTCTCCAGCCAGGCGTTGAAATAGTCGTCGCCGCCATCCAGTTCGCGGTCCAGCCCGTGCCGCGCCAGCGTCGCGCCGAACCGCGCGGCCCAGTCGGTCCACGCGAACAGGCCGGTTTCATTCAGATGAACCGTCAGCGCGAAAAGCTGCGCGTGCCAGGGCGCGGCAAAGACCGGGTCGGGCGGCGCGCCATCGGTCATGCGGGTTCCAGATAGCTTTGCCAGAGGTCGAGAATCACCTCGTCATCGGGATGTTCCGGCGCGGCCCAGAGCTGCGCCGCCTTGAACCGCACCGAATAGAGCGGCTCGGGCGCCTCGCCCAGCCCGTGCGCGTTGCTGTCGGGCAGCACATGATTGCCATGGCAGCGCAGCACATATCCCTGCGCCCCGGCCGCGTAGGCGGGCAGCCGCGTATGCCCGCCTTCGACCAGCCGGTTCGCCGCCGGGCGCAGCGCCCGCACCGCCTGCCCGGCCTCGAATACCGGCCCCGGCCCCGCGTCCCGGTCCGCCGGACCGCCCCGCGCGAGCGTCCGTGCCACATTCTCCGCCGCCAGCCTGCGCCCGGCCAGCGGGTGCGCCCCGCCACCCCCATGGCCGGTCAGGTCATCGCGGCTCAGCACCCCCTTGGCCACCAACAGGTCGGCCAGCGCCGCGATCCATTTCTCGTAATAGGAAAACCGCGTGTAATCCGCGGGCGACAGGCATTCGCGGGCATGGCGCGATTCGTCGAGGGTCCAGCGCCCCAGCGCCCCGGCCGCCAGCGTCACCGCCAGCGCACGGGCGTGCCAGTCGGCGGCAAAGACCGGCGCCTGCTCGGGATCGGGCCGCACCGGGCCGTCACCGAACCGGCCGCCCATGTCATGCACCCGGGTCACGACGGCGCCCTTGGCAGGCCGGTGCCGATCATCGAATCCCGCGTGACGAGCCCGGCCAGCGCCGCCTCGTCCCAGTCGCCGGTGCCCTCGGGGCGCATCGGCAGGACGAGATAGCGGACCTCGGCGGTGCTGTCCCAGACCCGGATGGCGGTGTCCGCGGGCAGGGTCACGCCGAAATCGGCCAGAACCCTGCGCGGCTCACGCACCGCACGGGCGCGGTAGGCGTCCGATTTGTACCAGGCCGGCGGGATACCCAGCAGCGGCCACGGGTAGCAGGAACACAAGGTGCACACGACCATGTTATGGGTCGATGGCGTGTTTTCCACCACCACCATATGTTCACCCTGGCGCCCGAAGAACCCCAGTTCTGCCACCACGGCGGTGGCATCCTCGCGCAAAGCCGCGCGGAACCCGTCATCGATCCAGGCGCGGGCCACCACCTGCGCCCCGTTGCGCGGCCCGATCCGGTTTTCATAGGTGTCGATGATCCGGTCCAGCGCCGCGGGGTCGATCAGCCCCTTGTCCGCCAGGATCGTCTCGAGCGCCTTGACCCGCAGCGCCGGTTCGGGCGGAAGCAGCGCGTGCGGATGATCGTGGTCCGGATGGTCATGCGGCATGGTCCCAGTGTGCGTCCCGGCGCGGCCGCTTGTCCAGCCCGCGTTTCGTCCCTTGCCCCGCTGTCAGCTTTTGCATACATAGCGCCCGTTGAAGCCAACCGCCGCGGGTCATCATGGAAAACGTCGTTCTCATCATCCACCTTCTGCTGGCCCTGGGCCTGATCGCCGTTGTGCTGATGCAGCGGTCCGAAGGCGGGGGCCTCGGCATGGGCGGCGGCGGCGGCGGCGTGATGTCCGGCCGCGCGGCCGCGACCGCGCTGGGCAAGGTGACCTGGGGACTGGCGATCGCCTTCATCATCACCTCGCTGACGCTGACCATCCTGGCGGCGCAGGATGCGCGCGGAACCTCGGTGGTGGACCGCCTGGGCACCCCGTCGGCCCCGACCGAGGACGGTAACGGCGCACCGGCGCTGCCGGCCGGCGACGACCTGCTGCCGCCGGCCCAGGGCGACAACGCACCGCTCGCCCCGCGCGCCGACTGATCATCAACACCTTGAAGAAGGGCGGATAACCGCAACAGCATCTTGCGGTTGTCTTGCGTCGCCTACGCGAATCCCATAAGAGTGGAGTCCCGTGATGCTGCGGTTTTTCGACGAACCGCCGGACACCTGAATCGCTGAATTCTCACGGGGGCAGCCGACAAAATGGCGCGATATGTATTCATCACCGGCGGGGTTGTTTCATCTCTGGGCAAAGGGCTGGCCTCGGCCGCGCTCGGGGCGCTGCTGCAGGCGCGCGGGTTCTCGGTCCGGCTGCGCAAGCTCGACCCCTATCTGAACGTCGATCCGGGCACCATGTCGCCCTATGAACACGGCGAGGTGTTCGTGACCGATGACGGCGCGGAAACCGATCTGGACCTGGGCCATTACGAACGGTTCACCGGCGTCGCCGCCCGCAAGACCGACAGCGTCAGTTCTGGGCGCATCTATTCCAACGTGCTGGAAAAGGAACGCCGTGGCGACTACCTCGGCAAGACGATCCAGGTGATCCCGCACGTCACCAACGAAATCAAGGATTTCATCGAGATCGGCGACGATGAGGTGGATTTCATGCTCTGCGAGATCGGCGGCACGGTCGGCGATATCGAGGGCCTGCCCTTCTTCGAGGCGATCCGGCAATTCTCCCAGGACCGCCCGCGCGGGCAGTGCATCTTCATGCACCTGACCCTGCTGCCCTGGCTGGCCGCCTCGGGCGAGCTCAAGACCAAGCCGACCCAGCACAGCGTCAAGGAATTGCGGTCGATCGGGTTGCAGCCGGATGTGCTGGTCTGCCGGTCCGAACAGCCGATCCCGGACAAGGAACGCGCCAAGATCGGGCTGTTCTGCAACGTGCGCCCGGAAAACGTGATCGCGGCCTATGACCTGAATTCGATCTACGAGGCGCCGCTGGCCTATCACGAACAGGGGCTCGACCAGGCGGTGCTGGATGCCTTTGACATCTCGCCGGCGCCGAAACCCGACCTGTCGGTCTGGCGCGATGTCAAGGACCGCATCCACAACACCGATGGCGAGGTCAATGTCGCCATCGTCGGCAAATACACCCAGCTCGAAGACGCCTACAAATCCATCAAGGAGGCGCTGACCCATGGCGGCATGGCCAACCGGGTCCGGGTCAAGGTGGAGTGGGTCGATGCCGAGATCTTCGACGACGAGGACCCGGCCCCGCATCTGGAGAAATTCCACGGCATCCTCGTGCCCGGCGGCTTTGGCGAACGCGGCACCGAGGGCAAGATCAAGGCCGCGCAATTCGCCCGCACCCGCAACGTGCCCTATCTGGGCATCTGCCTGGGCATGCAGATGGCGGTGATCGAGGCGGCGCGCAACGTGGCCGGGGTGAAGGATGCCGGATCGGAGGAGTTCGACCACGAGGCCGGGCGCAAACGCTTTGAACCGGTGGTCTATCACCTCAAGGAATGGGTGCAGGGGAATTACACGGTCAAGCGCGACCTTGGCGACGACAAGGGCGGCACCATGCGCCTGGGCGCCTATGACGCGGTGCTGGCGGAGGGGTCGAAGGTCGCCGGGGTCTATGGCACCACCGCGATCGAGGAACGCCACCGTCACCGCTACGAGGTGGACGTGAAATACCGCGACAAGCTGGAAAAGGCCGGATTGCGGTTCTCGGGCATGTCACCGGACGGGCGCCTGCCCGAGATCGTGGAATGGACCGATCACCCGTGGTTCATCGGCGTGCAGTTCCACCCGGAACTGAAATCCAAGCCCTTTGCCCCGCATCCGCTGTTCGCCGAGTTCATCCGCGCCGCCACGGCAAGCTCGCGCCTGTTCTGACCGGGCGACAACCGCGGCGGCGCTCTCACGCGGCCACCAGCCGCCCCTCCTCCAGCCGCAGCACACGGTCCATGCGCGCGGCCAGGTCCATGTTGTGGGTCGCGATCAGCGCCGCCAGCCCTTCGCCGCGCACCAGTTCCATCAGTGCGTCGAACACCTGGTCCGAGGTGGCCGGATCGAGATTGCCGGTCGGTTCGTCGGCCAGCAGCAACCGGGGCCGGTTGGCAAGGGCGCGGCAGAAGGCGACGCGCTGCTGTTCGCCCCCCGACAGCGCGGCAGGCCGGTGACCTGCCCGTCCCGCGACCCCGACCCGCGCCAGCAGGTCCATCGCCCGGTCCTGCGCCGCCGCCCGCGATGCACCGTCGGCAAGCTGTGGCAGGACGATGTTCTCGGCGGCGGTAAACTCGGGCAGCAGGTGGTGGAACTGGTAGATGAACCCGACATCGCGCCGCCGCGTGGCCGTGCGCCCGCGATCGCCGCGCCGGGTCATGTCGTCCCCTGCGATCATCACCTGCCCCGCATCGGCCATGTCCAGCAGCCCGGCGATATGCAGCAAGGTCGATTTCCCCGCGCCCGACGGCGCCACCAGCGCCACCGCCTCGCCCGCGTTCAGCACCAGATCGGCGCCGCGCAGCACCCGGACCTCGCCGGGCGTGCCGCGCAGATAGCTCTTTTCGATCCCGGTCAGGGTCAGCACCGGTTCACTCATAGCGCAGCGCCTCCACCGGGTTCAGCCGGGCGGCCCGGCGCGCCGGGAAAATGGTCACGACGAAGGACAGCCCCAGCGACAGCGCCACCGCCTTGAGCACGTCGTTCAGGTGCAGCTCGGCCGGCAGCGCATAGATGCCCCGGATCGCCGGGTCCCAGACCCCGCCGCCCATGACATAGTTCACGAAGGAAAAGATCGGGTCGATATAGATCGCGAACAGGCAGCCCAGCACCACGCCCAGGGCGGTCCCGACCAGCCCGGTAAAGGCGCCGCAGATGAAGAACACCCGCATGACCGAGCCCTCGCTCAGCCCGATGGTGCGCAGGATGCCGATGTCCCGGCCCTTGTTCTTGACCAGCATGATCAGGCCCGAGACGATGTTCATCGTCGCGATCAGCACCAGGATCGACAGGATCACGAACATCACGTTGTCCTCGACCTCGAGCGCGCGCAGGAACCCGCCCGAGGCATCCCGCCAGGTCCAGGCCAGCGCCCGCTCCCCCGCCGCCTCCAGCAGCGCGGGCACCAGCGCCCCCACCGCGTCCGGGTCGCTCACCATCACCTCGATCTCGTCGGCGCGTCCCTCGCGGTTGAAATAGCCCTGCGCCTCGGCAAAGGGCATGTAGACCCGCGTGCGGTCGATGTCATAGCGCCCGGCGGAAAAGACATAGACCACCTCGTAGGCGTTCACGCGCGGGCTGGTGCCAAAGGCGGTGCGCACGCCCTCGGGCGAAATCAGCTTGACCCGGTCGCCCACCGCAACGCCGATCTCGCGCGCCACACCGGCGCCGATGGCGATGCCGGCGCCGAACCGGGACAGATCGCCATAAGCCTCATCGCTGTCGGCGATGCCGGGCAAGGTTTCGATATCCGCCTGCGCGATGCCCAGCACCTCGACACCGGCATTGCGCCCGCCCGCCGATATCATCACCTGCCCCCGCACCAGCGGCGCGGCGCGGGTAACGCCCGGTACCCCGGCCACCCGCGCGGCCATGCCGTCATAATCCGCGATCGTCCGGTCGATGCCGCCGGTCTCGGTCTCCTGCGGCGCCTGATACAGCGTCACATGCGCGTTCGCGCCCAGGATCGTGTCGACGAACTGCGCCCTGAACCCCGAGCGCACCGCCAATGTCGCGATCAGCGCAAAGACCGCCAGCGTGATGCCGATCAGGCTGATCCAGGTCATCACGCTGACCCCGCCCTCGGCGCGGCGCGCCCGCAGGTAGCGCCAGGCGATCATCCATTCGAAGGGGGCGAAGGGGACGGTGTTCCGTGCCATCTGATGTCCTGCTCCGGGTTCGGTGCGGAAGGTGTGGCCAAGCGGCGCCGGGGTCAACCCGCGGCCCGGATCGGCGCCCGTGACCGGCGGGTTTCACCCGATGCACGCCCCGCTCCGGCATCAGCCCCCTGCATCAGACCCCGGTATCCGGTGCGTAGATGGCCGCGATCTTCTGCACCGCGGCCTCGGGCGGCAGTTCCTCGCTTTCTCCGCTGCGGCGGCTGGTCAGTTCGACGACGCCGTTCTTAAGGCCGCGCGGGCCGACCGTGATCCGCCAGGGAAGGCCGATCAGGTCCATGGTCGCGAACTTGCCGCCCGCGCGTTCCTTGCGGTCGTCATAGAGCGGATCGAGCCCCAGCGCGGTCAGCGCCGCATAGATCCCGTCACAGGCGGCGTCCGCCGCCTCGTCGCCCTGCTTGAGGTTGACGATGCCGCAATGGAACGGCGTGACGCCCTCGGGCCAGATGATGCCATTGTCGTCATGGCTGGCCTCGATGATCGCGCCCACCAGCCGGCTGACGCCGATCCCGTGGCTGCC
Source organism: Pukyongiella litopenaei (assembly GCF_003008555.2). Lineage (NCBI taxonomy): Bacteria > Pseudomonadati > Pseudomonadota > Alphaproteobacteria > Rhodobacterales > Paracoccaceae > Pukyongiella > Pukyongiella litopenaei. The sequence continues at coordinate 282,662 of NZ_CP027665.1, forward strand.
CATATGCACCGGCACCGATTTGCCGTCGGGGCCCTGCACGGTGGCGCCCATCGGTTCGGAATACTTGGTGCCGAAATAGAAGATCTGCCCCACCTCGATCCCGCGCGCGCGGCGCTGGCGCTCGGCCGGGACCTGTTCGACGAACCGCGCCTCGTCATGGGTTTCGTCGGTGCGCGCATAGAGGGCGGTGAATTCCTCCATCACCGCGCGGCACTGTCCGACATCGTCATAATTGATCTCGCGGTTGCCCAGCCGGATGTCGGTCACCGCGCTGTCATAGAACACCTCGGATTCGCCGGTATCGGCCAGCACCAGGAATTCATGGGTGTCGTCGCCCCCGATCGGCCCGCTGTCGGCGCGCATCGGGATCGCCTGCAGCCCCATCCGTTCATAGGTGCGGATATAGCTGACCAGGTGGCGGTTGTAGGCGTGCAGCGCATCCTCTTTGGTCAGGTCGAAATTGTAGCCGTCCTTCATGAAGAATTCGCGCCCGCGCATCACCCCGAACCGGGGGCGGATCTCGTCGCGGAATTTCCACTGGATGTGGTAGAGCGTCAGCGGCAGGTCCTTGTAGCTGCTCACATGGGCGCGGAATATGTCGGTGATCAGTTCCTCGTTGGTTGGACCAAAGAGCATGTCGCGGTCGTGGCGGTCGCGGATGCGCAGCATCTCGGGGCCATAGGCGTCATAGCGCCCGCTCTCGCGCCACAACTCGGCCGATTGCACGGTCGGCATCAGCATCGGGACATGGCCCGCGCGGATCTGTTCCTCATGCACGATGCGCTCGATGTTCCGCAGCACCTTGTAGCCCAGCGGCAGCCAGGAATAGATGCCCGCGCTGGCTTGCTTGATCATGCCCGCGCGCAGCATCAGCCGGTGGCTGACGATCTGCGCCTCGGCGGGATTTTCTTTCAGGACGGGCAGGAAATAGCGGCTCAGGCGCATGGGTTTACCTATCTGGCGTTCCGGGTCTGGCCTGATCTAAGGCAAAGCACCGGCGCGGGCAATCCGGCATTGCGGACCCGGATCGCGGGTTCGCCGCGGCCGCAGGCGGCGCCGCGATTTCAAAACCCATGACAAACCCGGTGCGGATGGGCTTAACTGACCCAACGTAATGCCGGGAGGGACACACGCGGATGGAGCCGATCGCCTTTACCTACGAAATGGGCGTTGTCATGGCGCTCCTTGGCCTGACGGTGTTCCTGTTCGTTTCCGAACTGTTGCGCATCGACCTGACCGCAATCCTGGTGCTGGTGCTGGTGGGCATCCTGTCCTACCTGCCGGGGCTGGAGAACATCGCCGACGTGACCCACCTGTTCGACGGTTTCGCCTCGAATGCCGTGATCTCGATCATCGCTGTGATGATCGTCGGCGCCGGGCTGGACAAGACCGGCATCATGAACAAGGTCGCGGCGGTGATCCTGCGCTATGGCGGGACGACCGAGACCCGGATCGTGCCGATCATCTCGGGCACCGTGGGCGTGATCTCGTCCTTCATGCAGAATGTCGGGGCCGCGGCGCTGTTCCTGCCGGTAGTCAGTCGGATCTCGTCGCGCTCGGGCATCCCGTTGTCGCGCCTGCTGATGCCGATGGGGTTCTGCGCCATCCTGGGCGGCACCATGACCATGGTCGGCTCGTCGCCGCTGATCCTGCTCAACGACCTGGTGATGACGGCCAACCAGGGCCTGCCCGACGAACAGAAGATCGAACCTTTCGGGCTTTTCGCGGTGACCCCCGTCGGCGCGGTGCTGATCCTGACCGGGATCGTCTATTTCCTGGTCCTGGGCCGCTGGGTCCTGCCCGCCGCGCCGGCGCGCGTCGATGGCACCACGGCGCAGGGCACCCGCGCCTATCTGAAACGGGTCTACGGGCTGAGCGCGGAAGTGTTCGAGGTGGAAGTGCCCGCCGACAACCCGCTGGTCGGGCAGATGCTGGCCGACATCAACCTCGAGAACAACCTCTACATCATCTCGACCTTCTACCGCGGCAAGGTGTCGATGGTGCAGATCCTCACCGCCGAGATCGCCGCCCCCTGCCGGCTGGCGATCATCGGCCGGCGCAAGGCGGTGAAACGGTTCGCCGACCGCTACGGGCTGGAGATGCGGCCCCGGCTAGACGTTTTCGCCGAGGAATTCGCGCCCACGAACGCGGGTATCGCCGAGGTGGTGATCCCCCCCGACAGCAAGCTGATCGGCAAGTCGCCCCGCGACCTGCTGCTGCGCAAGACCTATGGCCTGTCGCTGCTGGCGATCCATCGCGGCGAGGACACGCTGAGCCATGTCGAATCCGAGAATCACCAGCCGACCGCCATCGGGCTGGTGCCGTTCCGCGCCGGTGACATGCTGGTCGCCCATACCCGCTGGGACAACCTGACCCGGCTGAAACGCGACCCCGATTTCGTCATCGTCACCTCGGATTTCCCGCAGGAGGAGCTGCGCCCGCAAAAGGTCGGCTGGGCGCTTCTGTTCTTTGTCATCTCGCTGTCGATGATCCTGTTCACCGACGTGCGCCTGTCGCTGAGCCTGCTGACCGGCGCGGTGGGGATGCTGCTGACCCGCGTGCTGTCCATCGACGAGGCGTATCGGGCGGTGGGCTGGAACACGGTGTTCCTGCTGGCGAGCCTGATCCCGCTGGGCAGGGCGGTGCAAAACACCGGAGCCGCGGCCTGGATCGCGCAGCAGATCATGGTGATCCTCGACGGCTGGCCGATCTGGGCGCTGCAGGCCGGGGTCGCCATTCTGGCCACCGCGTTTTCGCTGGTGATGTCAAACGTGGGCGCCACGGTGCTGCTGGTGCCGCTGGCGGTGTCGATCGCCGTCGCCGCGGGTGCCAGCCCGGCGGTCTTTGCGCTGACGGTGGCGATCTCGACCTCGAACAGCTTCATCATTCCGACCCACCAGGTCAACGCGCTGATCATGGGCCCGGCCGGTTACAAGGTGATGGATTTCGTGCGCTCGGGCGGGATCATGACGATCCTGTTCCTCGTGGTATCGCTGACGATGCTCAATCTGGTCTTCTGACCGGCACGCGCCGCTGCCCGCCCTTGCCAGCCGCGCGCCCATGCGCGATGACGGGAACGAACGGATCACGAGAGGAACATCATGGCCCTGCCGGTGGAAACTCAGCTGAAATACTGGAGCGTCGCCGCCGTCACCTTCGTGCTGGTGCTGTGGCTGCTGGGCGATGTGCTGCTGCCCTTTGTCCTGGGCAGCGCGATGGCCTATTTCCTCGACCCGATCGCCGACCGGCTGGAACGGATGGGCCTGTCGCGATCTGCCGCCACGGCACTGATCACCGCGTCGGCACTGGTGATCTTCGCGCTGCTGCTGCTGCTGGTTCTGCCGGCGCTGATCGCGCAGGGCATCGACCTGATCCGGACGCTGCCGCAGCTGACCAGCAAGCTGCGCGATCTGCTGGTGGCCCGGTTCCCGTCCATCCTGATCGAGGATTCGACGATCCATACCACCCTGGCCAGTATCGGCGACGCGGTGCGCGAACGCGGCCCGCAACTGCTGCAGACGGCGCTCGGCTCGGCGCTGTCGCTGGTCAACGTGGTGGTGCTGCTGCTGGTCGTGCCGGTGGTGTCGGTCTACATGCTGCTCGACTGGGATCGCATGATCGCCCGGATCGACGACCTGCTGCCGCGCGACCACGCCCCGGTGATCCGGCAGCTGGCGCGCGAGATCGACGGCACCCTGTCGGCTTTCGTGCGCGGGATGGGAACGGTTTGCCTGATTCTCGGCACCTATTACGCCATCGCGCTGATGCTGGTCGGCCTGAATTTCGGGCTCGTGGTCGGCGCGATTGCCGGGCTGGTGACCTTCATCCCCTATCTCGGCGCCCTGATCGGCGGCGCGCTGGCCATCGGGCTGGCCCTGTTCCAGTTCTGGGGCGACTGGGTGTCGATCGGGCTGGTGGCCGCGATCTTCATGGTCGGGCAGGTGGTCGAGGGCAACATCCTGACCCCCAAGCTGGTCGGCAGTTCGGTCGGGCTGCACCCGGTCTGGCTGCTGCTGGCGCTGTCGGTTTTCGGGATGCTGTTCGGGTTCGTCGGCATGCTGGTGGCGGTGCCCGTGGCCGCCGCGATTGGCGTGATCGCCCGGTTCGCCATCAACCAGTATCTTGCCGGGCGGCTCTATCGCGGCCTGTCGGACCAGGGCGGCCCCGGCGATGCCTGAAATGCGCGAGATACCGCAACAGCTGAGCTTTGAGCTGCCGGTGAAACCGGCGCTGGGGCGCGGCGATTTCTTCGTTTCGCCGGCCAATGCGCTGGCGGTCGCGATGATCGACCTGTGGAATTCCTGGCCCGAGGGCAAGCTGGCGCTGTCCGGCCCCGCCGGCTCGGGCAAGACCCACCTGACCCATGTCTGGGCGGCGATGAGCGGCGCCACCATCCTACCGGCCGCCGCCCTGCCCGGCCGCGATCTCGCCGCGCTGGCCGCGGGGCCGGTCGCCGTCGAGGACGTGCCCGACATCGCGGATGACGGCGCGGTCCAGACCGCCCTGTTTCACCTGCACAACCTGCTGCGGGCGGCGTCCCGGCCCCTGCTGCTGACCGGCCGCGGCGCCCCCGCGCATTGGGGGCTGGGCCTGCCCGACCTGCAGAGCCGGGTGTCCGCCGCCCATCACTGCGCGCTCGAGCCGCCCGACGATTCGCTGCTGGCGGCGGTGCTGGCCAAGCTGTTCGCCGACCGGCAGGTGACGCCGAGGCCCGATGTAATCCCCTATGTCATCACGCGCATGGACCGGTCCTTTGCCGCCGCCGCCGAGATCGTCGACCGGCTGGACCGCGTCGCGCTGGCCGAATCCCGAGCCCTGTCGCGTCCGCTGGCCGTTCGGCTGCTCGACGCCGACGCGGCGTGAACCGTGACAATTCCGTTGCACAAATCGACGACAAGCCCCTCATGACCAGATCAGATTTCCTCAAGGCCCCGTTTGCCCCCGCCACCGAACTGCCCGATTTCGATCCCAGCGGCCCGCAGCGGTTCTACAACCGCGAACTCAGCTGGCTGGGCTTCAACTGGCGCGTGCTGGAAGAGGCCGAGAACTGCCGCGTGCCGCTGCTGGAGCGGCTGCGTTTCCTGTCGATCTCGGCCAACAATCTCGACGAGTTCTATACCGTGCGCGTCGCCGGCCTGCGTGAACTGGCCAATGCCGGCAACATCACGCCCGCGGCCGACGGGCTGACCCCGGCAGAGCAGCTGGTCCTGATCCACGAGGACGCGGGCCGGCTGATGCAGGCGCAGCAGCGGGTTCTGACCGGCCTGCTGGCCGAGATGGAGGATACCGGCATCTCGGTGCTGAACCGCGCGGCACTGAACGATGCGGACCGGGATTACCTGGCCGACGTGTTCCTGCAACAGGTGTTCCCGGTGCTGTCGCCGCTGGCCATCGACCCGGCCCATCCCTTCCCCTTCATCCCCAACACCGGCTATTCGCTGGCGTTGCAGCTCGAACGCGAAAAGGACAAACGCTCGCTCCAGGCGCTGCTGCCCATTCCGCAGCAGATCGAACGGTTCATGCCCCTGCCCGGCACCGACGCGCAGCAGCGGTTCCTGCCGCTGGAAGAGCTGCTGCTGGAAGAGATCGAGAGCCTGTTTCCCGGCTACCGGCTGAAATCGCATTTCGAGTTCCGGGTGCTGCGCGATTCCGATCTCGAAGTCGAGGAAGAGGCCGAAGACCTGGTGCGCGAATTCGAGGTGGCGCTGAAACGCCGCCGCCGCGGCGAGGTGGTGCGCATGACCCATTCGGCCTCGGCCTCGGGCGCGCTGCTGAACACGGTGAAACACGAACTGGGCGTGGTCGATACCGAGGTGGTCGAGCTTGACGGCATGATGGGCATGGCCGACCTGTCCGAACTGGTCACCGACAAGCGCCCAGACCTGCTGTGGCAGCCCTTCACGCCACGGGTGCCGGAACGGGTGCAGGACCATGACGGCGACATGTTTGCCGCGATCCGCAAGAAGGACATGCTGCTGCACCACCCCTATGAAACCTTCGACATGGTGGTGCGGTTCCTTGCCCAGGCCGCGCGCGACCCGGACGTGGTGGCGATCAAGCAGACGCTCTACCGCACCTCGAAACGCTCCCCCATCGTCGAGGCCCTGTGCGAAGCCGCCGAGGACGGCAAGTCCGTCACCGCGCTGGTCGAGTTGAAGGCACGGTTCGACGAGGCCGCCAACATCCGCCAGTCGCGGCGGCTGGAACGGGCCGGGGCGCATGTGGTCTATGGCTTTCTCGACCTCAAGACCCATGCCAAGATTTCCACCGTGGTGCGCCGCGAGGGCGACCAGCTCGTGACCTATACCCATTACGGCACCGGCAACTACCACCCGATCACCGCCCGCATCTATACCGACCTGTCGTTCTTTACCTGCGATGCGGCGCTGGGGCGCGATGCCACCAAGGTGTTCAACTATCTCTCGGGCTATGCCCAGCCCGCGCAGCTCGAAAACCTCGCCATCTCGCCGCTGACGCTGAAGCCCCGGCTGATCCAGATGATCGAGGCCGAAATCGACCACGCCAAGGCCGGCCGGCCGGCCGAGATCTGGGCCAAGATGAATTCGCTGATCGACAGCGAAGTGATCGACGCTCTCTATCGCGCCAGTCAGGGCGGGGTGAAGATATCGCTGGTGATCCGCGGCATCTGCGGGCTGCGTCCGGGTATCAAGGGGCTTTCCGACAACATCCGGGTGAAATCGGTGGTCGGCCGGTTCCTCGAACATTCGCGCATCGTCTGTTTCGGCAACGGCGCCGGGCTGCCGTCCAAGACCGCCCGCGTGTTCATCTCGTCGGCGGACTGGATGGGCCGCAACCTGAACCGCCGGGTCGAAACGCTGGTCGAGATCACCAACGGCACCGTAAAGGCCCAGATCGTCAGCCAGATCATGGCCGCCAACCTCGCCGATGTCGCACAGAGCTGGGTGATGGCGCCCGATGGCAGCTTTGCCCGCGACCCGTTGCCCGAGGGCGAATTCACGTTCAGCTGCCACAGGTTCTTCATGGAAAACCCGTCCCTGTCCGGGCGCGGATCGGCCGGCGCCAAGGATGTGCCCAAGCTGACGCACACCGCCGACGGCCCGGGCAATTGACCCGCCAAGGTGCTTCGCGCATCCTGCGTCCGACCGCTGCCGGGGGAAACATGAACCAGCGAAACGAACCGCAGCACGGCCATTGGGATCCGTTCGGGCGGCCCCTGTTCGACAGCGCGGATGCGCGCGCGCTGTCGCGCGTCGGCGTCCTCGATGTCGGCTCGAACTCGGTCAGGATGGTGGTGTTCGACGGCGCTGCCCGCAGCCCGGCCTATTTCTACAACGAAAAGATCATGTGCGGGCTGGGATCGGGCCTGGCGGAAACCGGCAGGCTGAACCCGGAGGGCCGCGCGCGCGCGTTGGCGGCGATCCGGCGTTTCCAGGCCATTGTGCGCGAACTGGGGATGCCGCCGCTATCGGCGGTGGCGACGGCGGCGGTCCGGGATGCCGAGGACGGGCCCGAATTCTGCGAACAGGTCCTGGCCGAAACCGGCCTGGTGCTGCACGTCATCGACGGCGGCGAAGAGGCGCGGCTGTCGGCCCAGGGCGTTCTGCTCGGCTGGCCGGGGGCCTACGGGCTGGTCTGCGACATCGGCGGTGCGTCGATGGAACTGGCCGAGATCGGCGGTGGCACCGTGGGCCGGCGCGTCACCTCGGATCTCGGCCCGCTGAAGCTGAGCGGGCTCAAGGGCGGGCGCCGGGGCCGCAAGGCGCGGATCAGGTCGGTGATCGGCGACCTGTCCGAAACCATGGGACCGCAGCGCGACCGGCTGTTTCTGGTCGGCGGCAGCTGGCGGGCCATCGCCCGGATCGACATGGAACGCCGCGGCTATCCGCTGCGGGTGCTGCACGAATACCGGATGACGATCCGCTCGGTGCGCAGGACCATCCGCTATGTCGAAGACAGCGATCTCGACGAGCTGCGGCAGGCCTGCGGCATCAGCCCGGCGCGGATGGACCTTGTCCCGATCGCCTGCGAGGTGCTGTCCCGGCTGATGCAGGAGTTCCGGCCCCGCGACATCGCGATCTCATCCTACGGCATCCGCGAAGGCCTGCTGTTCGAACAGATGCCGCAACGGCTGCGCGACCGCGATCCGCTGATCGAGGCCTGCCGGTTCGCCGAGGCCAAGGACGCCCGGATGCGCGGCTTTGGCAAGACGCTGTTCCACTTCGTCACGCCATTGTTCAGGTCCGCGCCGCCCGAACGCCAGCGCCTGATCAAGGCCGCCTGCCTGCTGCACGATGTCAGCTGGCGCGCCCATCCCGACTATCGGGCCGAGGTCTGTTTCGACAATGTCACGCGGGCCAACCTGGGCGGGCTGAGCCATTCCGAACGTGTCTACCTGGGGCTGGCGCTGCTGCACCGCTATCGCAACAAGCGCGAGGGCACCCGGCTCGACCCGCTGATCGGCCTGCTGCCGGACAAGGACAGCCACCAGGCCGAGGTGCTGGGCAAGGCGATGCGGTTCGGCGCCATGTTGTGGATGCGCCCGGATGGCGACATGGCGGCCCTGCGGTTCCGCCCCAAGAAGAAGGAACTGGAACTGCGGCTGTCACGCGAGGCCGAGCCGCTGTTCGGCGAGGTGGCGCAGGCCCGGCTGCTGTCGCTGGCCACGGCGCTCGGTTCGGAGGTCCGGATCAAACCTGCGCGCTGACTGCGCCCGCCGCTCTCAGATGTCCTGCTGGCCCGACGGGGGCGTTTCGCTCAGGGTCCCCGGTTTCTCATCGGTCTCTGGCGGCGCGTCCGCCTTGCGGCGGATGATGATATCGCCATTGTCGAGGATCTCGGGCGGATGATACCGCGACCAGTCCTTCACCTCCTCCAGCATCGACGCGAAGGCCGGCCCCATTTCCTGGAGAAAGCTCTCCATCGCCGGGCCGTAATCGTCGACCAGGCTGCGCAGCGCGTCCAGCTTAGGCGAGACTTCCTTCCTCAGCCCCTCCAGGAGCATGTTCAGCCCCTCGCCCATCAGCCCGCCCCCGCCGTCATCCTGGCTCTGGTCCTGGGCAACAGCGGGCACGCTCAGGGCAAGCGTGACGGCGATGGCGGTGGCGAGTCTCTGTTTCATGGCCCGATCATAGCCGCAGGACCGGGCCGGAACCAAGCTCAGATATCGATATCGAGCGTGACCGGGAAATGATCCGACGCGGTCAGCAGCGCGTCGCACAGGTCCGGCATCTGCCAGCAGCGGGCATCCTCGAACGGGTGCCAGATGCGCCAGGCCGGTCGCCGCGCCATCAGTTCGGGTGACACCATGATGTAATCGAGCAGCGCCGACAGGTATCGCCCCTGGTCGCGCAGGTGGAACCGCGCGGTCGAGGGAACCGCGGCGCCCGGCCGCCGCCGGGTGGCTTGTTTTGCATGCGGGTCGAACATGTCGCCGCCCAGCAGGATCTCGACCGAGGACCGTCCGAACAGGTGTTCGTATTCGTCCAGCCCTGGCCCGTCATTGAGATCGCCCATCAGCATCACCGGCGTGGTCTCGGCCAGGTGCATGTCGATCCGCCCACGCAGCCAGATCGCCTGTGCCAGTTGCTTGCGCCGGTTGGCGATCGACAGGCGCATCACCGCCTGCGGGCTCTCCGCGCCGTGCGGCGCCTTGGATTTCAGATGCGCCCCGATCAACCGGAACCCGAACCCGCCGGCGGTCTCGACGGCAAGCTCCAGCGGCGGTTTCGAGAACTGCACCAGGTCCTCCTGCGCGTCGATATCCAGGTCGATGCGAAAGGTGCCGTCGAATCGCGGCGCGTCCCGGCTCCCCTTGCGGCCGACCTCGTCGCCGCGGGGATCGTGACATGCGCTCAGGGCATCGGGGTCGTACATCAGCGCGATTTCCTGGTGCGTGGTGTTGGCAAAACCCATCACCGTGCGCCGGACGCGCAGATCGAAAGCGGCGGCGAACCCTTCCAGCGCGCGGACCGTGTCGCGCCGCCGGCCGGTATTCGGCGCCTCGATCACCATCACCGCATCCGCATCGAGCGCCGTGAACACCTTGGCCAGCGCCTCGATCTGCGCCGCCCGCGTCACGTCCCGCCGCCCCGACCACCCGTCATCCAGCAGCAGCTTGTCATTGTCGTCGAACAGGTTGGTGAACCATTCGACATTGTAGGTCGCCAGCCGCATCTATCCGGTCCCGGCGCTGATTTCATCCCAAGCGCGGTTGATGTCGATCATCCGCTTCTCGGCCAGGCGCACCGCCTCCTCGGGCACCCCGCGCGCGATCATCGCGTCGGGATGGGTTTCGCGCACCAGCCGCCGCCACGCCTGCCGGATCTCGTCCATCGGGGTGTCGGGGTTCACCCCCAGCACCATGTAGGGATCGGGGCTGGCATCGGGCACGAACCGCGCCCGCAGCGCCACGAAGTCCGGCCCGGGCATCCCGAAGATCTCGGCCACCTCCGCGAGAAACTCGTTTTCGTTCGGGTGGTAGAACCCATCCGCCATCGCGATGTGGAACAGGCCTTCCATCAGGTCCTTCAGCGTGTCGGGATCGTCGGCGAACATGCGCCCGATCGACCGGGCATAATCCTCGTATCCGGCGATATCCGTGCGCGCCATGTTGAACACCCTGGCGGCCCCGTCCTCGTCCTCCTGCGCGATATGGAACACCTCGCGAAAGGCCGTCACCTCGTCCCGCGTGACCTGGCCGTCGGCCTTGGCCATCTTGGCCCCCAGCGCGATCACCGCGATGGCAAAGGCGACCGACCGTTCGGGCGGCGTGCGCAGGCGCTCGAACACCTGCGTCAGGCTGTCGCCACGCCTCAGCGCCTCCAGCGCATCGCTTATCCGGGTCCAGATCGACATGGGGGCACCCTACCCCGCGCCATGCACCCTGTCAGCGCCATCTTCCCGCGAAACCGGCAGAATTTTCTGCATCAGCACAAGGTCGAGCCACCGCCCCCCCTTGCGCCCCACCTGCGGCATCACGCCCACCTGCGCGAACCCCAGCGCGCGGTGAAAGGCGATGCCGCCCGCGTTTTCACTGCTGATGGCGCCGACCAGCACATGTATCCCGGCGCGGCGCGCGCGCTGCTCCAGCGCCTCCATCAGGGCCCGCCCCATCCCCAGCCGCCGCATCTCCGGGGCCAGCATGATCGTATGCTCGGCGGTCCGCGCATATCCCGGCCCGGCGCGGAACGCACCGAAACTGGCAAAACCTCCGACCCGCCCGCCGGTTTCCGCCACGAGGAACGCGCCAGCCCGTTCCGCGATCAGACCGGCCAGGGCCGCTTCGGTTTTCTCCGCCGTGGTAAAGGTGATCATGGTGTCCCGGATCACCGCGTTCCAGAGCGCGCAGACCGCCCCCGCATCGCCGCGCCGGGCCGGCCGGACCCTCACCGCAACACCCGCGCCCCGTGCGGCGTATCGACCTCCGCCGCCAGGGTCGGGACATCGCCCGGCTCGAACACGATACGCGGATCGTCCAACACTTCCAGCAGATCGCGCAGCGCGCCTGCCTCGGGATGGATCACGACCAGCCGTTTCAGGGCGCAGCCCGACCCGGCCAGCATCGACGCCGGGTGCAGTTCGCCGCGCCACCGGATCAGCGCCGGGAACAGGTTGTCGAACGGCAGGGCACCACCCCGCGGCACCGCCATGCACCAGCGCAGATCGCCGCGCTCAAGCTCGACCGGTTCACCGGCCAGGGGCAACGCCGCCAGCGCCGCCTCCAGATCGTCCACCCGGCAGATCCAGTTGCCCAGCCGCGGCCCCCCCGCGAACCCGTCCAGCCCGAACCAGCGCGGCCGGCCGGGCGCCGGGGCATCGGGATCGACCGCGATCGCCTCGAGATAGAGACCGCCCTCCAGCCCGAGCAACCGGTTATGCGTGCCGAACCGCGCGTGGCGGCCGCCCGGCTGCATCGCCACGCCCAGCGCCGCCTCCACATGGGCCGCCGCCGCCTCCAACGTCTCGCCGGCCACCGCCAGATGATCCAGGTGCATCGCGCGTTCCCTTCCTCTTGCCGGAAATATCCTCGGGGGTGAATGCCCCGCAGGGACAGAGGGGGCAGACAGCCCCCTCCCCCGCCCTAGGCCCGCGCCGCGCGGATCAGCTTCAGGATATCCAGCGCCGCCTGCGGGATATTGGTCCCCGGCCCGAAAATTGCCTTGACCCCGTGCTCGCGCAGGAACGCGTAGTCCTGCTGCGGGATCACCCCGCCGCAGATCACGATGATATCCTCCGCGCCGGCCGCCTTCAGCGCCTCGACCAGCTGCGGCGCCAGCGTCTTGTGGCCCGCCGCCTGCGACGAGATCCCGACCACATGCACGTCATTGTCGACGGCATCCTGCGCGGCCTCCTCCGGGGTCTGGAACAGCGGCCCCACATCGACGTCGAACCCGATATCGGCAAAGGCGGTCGCGATCACCTTGGCGCCCCGGTCGTGACCGTCCTGGCCCATCTTGACCACCAGCATCCGCGGGCGGCGGCCTTCATCGGCGGCAAAGCCCTCGACCGCGGCCTGGATCTCGGCAAAGCCCTCGTCGCCCTCATAGGCCGCGCCGTAGACACCGGCCAGCGTCTTGACCTCGGCACGATGCCGGCCGAACTGCTTTTCCATTGCCATGCTGATCTCCCCGACCGTTGCCCGTGCCCGCGCGGCTTCGACCGCCGCTTCCAGTATGTTGCCGCCTTCGCCCGCGCGGCGCGTGAGTTCGTCCAGCGCCGCGGCGCAGGCGCTTTCGTCCCGGGTGGCGCGGATCTTTTCCAGCCGGGCCACCTGCGCCTCGCGCACCGCCACGTTGTCCACGTCGAGAATGTCGATCGGGTCTTCCTTTTCCAGCCGGTACTTGTTGACCCCGACGATCACCTCCTCGCCACGGTCGATCATCGCCTGCCGCCGCGCCGCGGTTTCCTCGATGCGCAGCTTGGGCATGCCGCTTTCGACCGCCTTGGTCATGCCGCCCATCTCCTCGACCTCCACGATCAGCGCCCAGGCCTTCTCGGCCAGTTCATGGGTCAGGCTTTCGACATAGTAGGAGCCGGCCAGCGGATCGACCACGTTGGTGATGCCGGTTTCCTCCTGCAGGATCAGCTGCGTGTTGCGCGCGATGCGGGCGCTGAAATCGGTCGGCAGCGCAATCGCCTCGTCCAGCGCGTTCGTGTGCAGCGACTGCGTTCCCCCCAGTGCCGCGGCCATCGCCTCATAGGCGGTGCGCACGACGTTGTTGTAGGGGTCCTGCTCCTGCAGGCTGACCCCGGAGGTCTGGCAATGGGTGCGCAGCATCTTGGACCGTTCCGATTTCGCCCCGAAACCGGTCATGATCCGGTGCCAGAGCAGCCGCGCCGCGCGCAGCTTGGCGGCCTCCATGAAGAAATTCATGCCGATGGCGAAGAAGAAACTCAGCCGGCCCGCGAACTGGTCCACATCCATGCCCGCGTTCATCGCCGCGCGCACATATTCGCGGCCGTCCGCCAGCGTGTAGGCCAGTTCCTGCACGAGGTTCGCGCCGGCCTCCTGCATGTGATAGCCCGAGATCGAGATCGAGTTGAATTTCGGCATGTTTTCCGAGGTGTAGCCGATGATGTCGGAAATGATCCGCATGCTCGGCCCGGGCGGGTAGATATAGGTGTTGCGGACCATGAACTCCTTGAGGATGTCGTTCTGGATCGTGCCGGCGAGCAGCGACTTGTCATGGCCCTGTTCCTCGCCCGCGACGATGAAGCTGGCCAGGACCGGGATCACCGCGCCGTTCATGGTCATCGACACCGACACCTTGTCCAGCGGAATGCCGTCGAACAGGATCTTCATGTCCTCGACGCTGTCGATGGCGACGCCGGCCTTGCCCACATCGCCCACCACGCGCGGGTGGTCGCTGTCATAGCCCCGGTGCGTGGCCAGGTCGAAGGCCACCGACACCCCCTGCTGCCCGGCGGCCAGGTTGCGGCGGTAGAACGCGTTGGATTCCTCGGCGGTCGAAAAGCCCGCATATTGCCGGATCGTCCAGGGCCGGCCCGCATACATGGTCGCCTTGACCCCGCGCGTGAACGGGCCGATCCCCGGCAGGCTGCCCATATGCGGCAGTTCGGCGGTGTCCGCTCCGGTATAGAGCGGCTTGACCGCGATGCCTTCCAGCGTTTCGTGGGTCAGGTCGTCCAGCGGGCGGCCACGCAGTTCCTTTTCGGCCAGCGCGCGCCAATCGTCGGTATTCGTCATGGTCTGTTCCTCTCGGTCATGGGGTCGCGGGGCAACAGGCCCCTGCATGCGGTCGGTCGCGCGGGTTGAAATGAGCGGTCGCAATCACTGTCCGCGCGTCTATATTCAATGCTATGAAACGGTTCTGTGCCCTTGTTCTCGCCTGCCTGCTGCCCGCTGCCACCCTTGCCGCCGAAGAGGCGCAGGACGCGGCGGCGATGATCCGCCCGGCGGGAGACACCGAGCTGTCGGATTTCCTGTGGACCAACCGGCCGGTGATCGTCTTTGCCGACAGCCCCGCCGATCCGCGCTATGGCGAACAGATCGAGTATCTGCGCGACGGCATGGCGATGCTGCTCGATCGCGACGTGGTGGTGCTGTCCGATACCGATCCGGCGCAGAAATCGCCGCTGCGGTCCAGGCTGCGCCCGCGCGGGTTCATGCTGGTGCTGGTCGGCAAGGACGGCAAGGTGCTGCTGCGCAAACCGCTGCCCTGGACGGTGCGCGAACTCAGCCGGACCATCGACAAGCTGCCGGAACGCCAGCGCGAGGTCGAGGAACGGCGCGGCGACGGCTGATCGCGGCCGCCACGGGTCGTTATTGATTTCTTTGCCCTGCGCGCCTACATTTGGATCAGGCACGGGGGCATCCCGCCACCCGGCCGACGATTGTGGGAGGACCGAGATATGACGTATCAACCGAAACAGTCCGAAAAATCCCCCGGCAATCCGGGATCTGGCGGCGATTTCTGACATCCCGACCCCTTTTCACTCTCTGACGTCAGCGACGACTTCGACGACGTAGCGCCCGTTGCGTTGCCTGATGACCAGCTGCGCGTTGTTGCCGTCGCGCTTGATCCGCTCGGGATGTTCGATGCCCAGCGCGGTGTTGATGGCGATCAGCGACTGGATCGCCCATTTCAGGGTGGCGATCCGCGTATCGGTCAGGCGGGCATGCCCGGCGATTCGCCGCCCGGTATCCAGTTCGATGAACCGGTCGCTGCGCATGTCCGACCCCAGCGTGGCCAGGTCGTTGAGCGCAGAATAGAACCGCAGCACCGGTTCGAGCGCGGGTTCGGGCAGCAGGTTGATCGACCCCGACACCGTCTTGAACACAATCGGCGGGCTTTCGGTGCCGACAAACGGGTGATAGCGCGTGTTCTCGTCGTCGCCCCCATCGGCAATCGCCCCCTGAACATGCCGCGCGTTGTCCAGCCAGTCGATCGAATCGAGGGTCTGGAACGCGGTGAAGATCTCGGACCGCAGCGCATAGAGCACTTCGCGCCGGGTGCGGGCGCGTTCCCGGTCGCGCTGGTATTCGGTCGCCACCCATGTCGCCACCCAGCCGGTGGCGATCACCGTGCCGGTGATCAGCGCGGCCTTGAACGCCAGATCGTCCGGCACCCGCCGCGCGATCCAGTAGACGGTGAGCCCCGCCAGCGCCACCAGCGGGACCAGGGCCATCAGCACCCGCCCGAACACCCGCGCCAGCAACGAGCCCGCCCAGATGAAATGGATCGCCAGCGCCAGCACCACCGCCGCCATGCCCTCGGCGATCCCGCCGCCGCCCGCGGGCGCGAGCCGCTGCGCCAGCGGCACCAGAAGCACCGCCAGCACCAGCGTCGCGATTATCCTGCTGCGCTGATCCATGCGCGGGCCGCTATTCGAACTCCATGATCACGTCGTCCACCGCCAGGCTGTCGCCGGCCCCCGCGTTGATCCGGGCCACCACGCCTTTCTTCTCGGCGCGCAGGATGTTTTCCATCTTCATCGCCTCGACGGTGCAGAGCGCCTGCCCTTCCTGCACCTCGTCGCCGACCTCGACATCGACCTTCACGATCAGGCCGGGCATCGGGCAGAGCAGCATCCGCGACGTGTCCGGCGGCAGTTTTTCGGGCATCAGCCGGGCCAGTTCCGCCTGGCGCGGGCTGCGCACATGCACCTTGAGATCGGCCCCCCGCGACCGCACCCGATAGCCGCTGGTGATCTTGTCCACCTTCAGCACCAGGGGCGCGCCATCCACGTCGAGCCGGGCCAGGCTGTCGCCCGGCGTCCAGTCCGAGGTCACGCGCAGCCGGGTTCCATCCTCGAACCGGATCGTCGATCCCTTCTTGTCGGCCTTGACCTTCACGGCAAAGTCCTGGCCCTGCAGCGTCACCACCCAGTGCTTGCCGACCTTGCGTTCATGGTTGTCCATCCGTCCCGAGACGCGGGTGCGGCGGATCTCGGCGACGCGATACATGGCCGCCGCCGACGCCGCGATGCGGCGCAGGGTATCCCCGTCCAGTTCGACCCCTTCGAACCCGTCGGGATATTCCTCGGCGATGAAGGCCGTGGTCATGTCGCCCGAGATGAATTTCGGATGATCCATCACCGCCGACAGGAACGGCAGGTTGTGACCGATCCCTTCCAGTTCGAAACCGTCCAGCGCCACCCGCATCGCCTCGATCGCCTGCGCGCGGTCCGGCGCCCAGGTGCAGAGCTTGGCGATCATCGGGTCGTAATACATCGAGATCTCGCCGCCCTCGAACACGCCGGTGTCGTTGCGCACGGCGGTCGGTCCCTCGGGCGCATCGCCCTGCCATTTGCCATTGTCCAGCAACGGCCCCGCGGCGGTTTCCGACGGCGGACGATAGCGGCTCAGCCGACCGATCGACGGCAGGAAGTTGCGATAGGGGTCCTCGGCATAGAGCCGGTTCTCGATCGCCCAGCCGTTCAGCTGCACATCGTCCTGCGTGATCGACAATTTCTCGCCCGCGGCCACGCGGATCATCTGTTCCACCAGGTCCACGCCGGTGATCAGTTCGGTCACCGGGTGTTCCACCTGCAGGCGGGTGTTCATTTCGAGGAAATAGAAATTCTTGTTCCCGTCGACGATGAATTCGACCGTGCCGGCGCTGGCATAGCCGACCGCCTTGGCCAGCGCGACCGCCTGTTCGCCCATCGCCCTGCGGGTTTCGGGGTCGAGGAACGGGCTGGGCGCCTCTTCGACCACCTTCTGGTTGCGGCGCTGGATCGAGCATTCGCGTTCGCCCAGATAGACGCCGTTGCCGTGGCTGTCGCACAGCACCTGGATCTCGATATGGCGCGGCTGGGTGACGAATTTCTCGATGAAGATGCGGTCGTCGCCGAAACTGTTGGCCGCTTCGTTCCTGGAGCTCTGGAAGCCCTCGCGCGCCTCCTGATCGTTCCAGGCGATCCGCATGCCCTTGCCGCCGCCGCCGGCGCTGGCCTTGATCATGACCGGATAGCCGATGTCGTTCGAGATCTTCACCGCCTCGTCGGCATCCTCGATCAGGCCCATATAGCCCGGCACCGTGGAGACCCCCGCCTCCTGCGCGATCTTCTTCGAGGTGATCTTGTCGCCCATCGCCTCGATCGCGCCCTTGGGGGGGCCGACAAAGGCAACGCCTTCGGCCTCGAGCGCCTCGGCAAAGCGGGCATTCTCGGACAGGAACCCGTAACCGGGATGCACCGCCTGGGCGCCGGTTTCGCGGATCGCGGCCATCACGTTGTCGATGACGATATAGGACTGGTTCGCCGGTGGCGGGCCGATCCGTACCGCTTCGTCGGCCATCTCGACATGCAGGGCATTCTTGTCCGCGTCCGAATAGACCGCGACCGTCCCGATACCCATCTTGCGGGCGGTCTTGATGACACGGCAGGCGATTTCACCCCGGTTGGCGATCAGGATCTTGTCGAACATGTGGCGTCCTTTGTCTGAATATGTGTCAAACGCATGGCGCCGCTGCGGGCCGGCCGGCCCGCAGCGGCGCTGCGTGAAGTCATCGTGATGTCGGCGCAGGCGGGACCCTGCGCGGCAATCCTACCGACAGCGGCCGGGATAGAGATCGCAATAGAGCATGTTTGCGGCCGCGCCGCCCACCGCGCCGAGCGCGAGGTTGCCATTGAGCACGGCCGCCCCCACCGCGCCTGCCGTGCCGCCATAGAGCGCGCGTTCCCCGACCGTTTCGCCGCAGGCGGCGAGTGTGCCGCACAGCGCCAGCCCGGCCAGAAGCCGCCGCGCGAATTTTCGATCTGCCTGCATCCTGCCCATCCTTTTCGTGGTGCTTTTACGTTTGCATCCACGGCATTGCCCATTGCACCGGCGGCGTCAAAGCCAGACAGCAGGGGCGCGGCAATCTGCGCGGCAGCCCGCCGATCCGGTCCGATGCGTCGGCGAAAAAAAAGGTCGGGCGGTTCGAAGCTTGAGTTTCGAACCGACCCGACAAGGATAAGGGTACGGAATAGGTGGTCTGCGGGAGACACGGAAATGGCCGCATCCCACGCACCCACCACGTTGACGTAAGGTAAGTTTCGCGCCAAGCGTGTATTTAGAATCGTTATTACATCGGCGGCTTTCCGCCTATATTCGCCCATAGGTTGCGCAATCATGCCGATTCCCCGCCATAATTGATCGCAACCACCTCGGGGAAGCTGACCCGGGCCACCGCCGAATCGATCACGAGCAGCGAATCATAGCTGGCCGAATCAAAGTGGTCCTCGGCCGGAACCACCTCGCGGCCGAACAGCCAGCTCAGCCGGCCGGCGTCCAGGTTCCCGCGCACGAAGGGGTCCGCACCGAAATGTTCCCAGAGCGCGGCCAGAAAGGCGGCATCGGCCCGGCGGTCCGCCGGCTTGCGGTCGGCATGGCGTTCACGGCGCACCAGCGGCGTCACCCCGCGCGGATTGGCGCGGCGGATGGTGAATTGGTAATCGGTGCCGGGCAGCCGGCCCGGAAACCCGCGATGCTTGACCATGTCCGCGCGTTTGCCGGCCATCAGAATTCCTCCCACACGCAGCCCTGCGGCCCGGGCCTGTAGGCCTCGAAGAACTGGGTCGCCTCGGGCACCGATTTGCCAAACGGCACCTCACGGTCCGACAGCGAGATTACCACCCGGTCCGGCTCCAGCGCGTATTGGGCCAGATAGGGCAACACCAGCGCCTTGCACAGGTGATCCATGTCGGCGGCAGCCTGGTCTGGGGCGATGTCGCCCCCGCTCTCGGCGATCCGGGGCGCGAGGAACCGGAACCGGGCCAGCGGCCCACCGGTGCTCTGTTCCTCGATCAGAACCTGCGTCAGCGTCACCTGCTGCCCCGACGGCACGGCGACGGGCTGCGCCGCAGACTGAGCCTCGGACTGCGCCACGGCCATGCCCGGCAGCAGACCCAGGGCCGCGCCCAACAGCTGCGTTGCGATCCTGCGCTGTGTCATCGACTTGGTTCCTCTGCTCCCGTTGCCGCACGGCACCCGCCGCACGGCATGACAGGCCCGCCGGGATCCCGCCTAGAGCGGGATGTTGTCATGCTTCTTCCAGGGGTTCGTCACCTGTTTCCCGCGCAGCGACGCAAATGCCCGCGCAACCCGCCGGCGCGTGGAATGGGGCATGATCACCTCGTCGATGAAACCGCGCTCGGCGGCGACGAACGGGTTCGCGAATCGATCCTCGTAATCCTTCGCATGGGCCGCGATCTTGTCGGCATCGCCCAGGTCGGCGCGATGGATGATCTCGGTCGCGCCCTTGGCCCCCATCACCGCGATCTCGGCGGTGGGCCAGGCATAGTTGAAATCGCCGCGCAGGTGTTTCGAGGCCATCACGTCATAGGCGCCGCCATAGGCCTTGCGGGTGATGACCGTGACCTTGGGCACCGTCGCCTCGCCATAGGCAAAGAGCAGCTTGGCGCCGTGTTTGATCACCCCGCCATATTCCTGGCTGGTGCCGGGCAGGAACCCGGGCACGTCGACGAAGGTGAGGATCGGGATCTCGAAACAGTCGCAGAACCGGACGAACCGGGCCGCCTTGCGGCTGCTGTCGATATCCAGGCACCCGGCCAGCACCATCGGCTGGTTGGCCACGACACCGACGGTCTGCCCTTCGAGCCGGATGAACCCGGTGACGATGTTCTTGGCGTAGTCTTCCTGGATCTCGTAGAAATCGCCCTCGTCCGCCAGTTTCAGGATCAGTTCCTTCATGTCGTAGGGCGTGTTCGGGTTCTCCGGCACCAGCGTGTCGAGGCTCGATTCGAGCCGGTCCGGATCGTCGAAGAACGGCCGCACCGGGGGCTTTTCGCGGTTGTTGAGCGGCAGGAAATCGACCAGGCGACGCACTTCGGCCAGCGCCTCGACATCGTTCTCGAACGCGCCGTCGGCAACGCTGGACTTGCGGGTATGCGTCGATGCGCCGCCCAGTTCCTCGGCGGTGACCACCTCGTTGGTGACCGTCTTCACCACGTCCGGGCCGGTCACGAACATGTAGGACGTGTCCTTCACCATGAAGATGAAATCGGTCATCGCCGGCGAATAGACCGCTCCGCCCGCGCAGGGGCCCATGATCACCGAGATCTGCGGCACCACGCCCGAGGCCATGATGTTGCGCTGGAACACCTCGGCATAGCCCGCGAGGCTGGCCACGCCTTCCTGGATGCGGGCGCCGCCGGAATCGTTGATGCCGATGACCGGAGCCCCGTTCTGCACCGCCATATCCATGATCTTGCAGATCTTCTGGGCATGGGTTTCGGACAGCGACCCGCCGAAAACGGTGAAATCCTGGCTGAACACATAGACCATGCGCCCGTTGATGGTCCCCCAGCCCGTGACCACGCCGTCACCGGCGGGTTTCTGGTCCTGCATCCCGAAATCGGTGCAGCGATGGGCCACGAACATGTCGAATTCTTCGAAACTGTCCTCGTCCAGGAGCAGTTCGATTCGTTCCCGCGCGGTGAGCTTTCCACGGCCGTGCTGGGCATCGATGCGGCGCTGACCCCCACCGAGCCGTGCATCCTCGCGGCGGGTTTCGAGTTCGGCAAGTATGTCCTTCATGGCGGAAGATCCCCGTTGGTTCGGTTTCGCGAGACAATACAGGCTGAACCGGCCGACCCAAAGCCGGAATTGGCATATTTGCAAATACCTGCAAATCATGCCCAGCAAATATGCTAATTAGCTAATTAACATCTCAACCCGTGGACACCGGCGCCAAGTTGTTCTTGATTGCAGTCACCCGCCATGCCCAGCCCTGTAGAAAAAAGATTCCTCAATCGGCGCAGCCCGCCGCATGTCGCCACGCTGATCCTGCTATCGGGGCTGTCGGCGCTGGCGATGAACGTGTTCCTGCCCAGCCTGCCCCGCATGGCCGAGTATTTCGGCACCGACTATCGCGTCATGCAGCTGTCGGTCGCGCTCTACCTGGGCAGCAATGCGATCCTGCAGGTCGCGATCGGCCCGATTGCCGACCAGCTCGGCCGGCGGCCGGTGATCCTGTGGGGGGTCGGGTTGTTCCTGCTGGCGACGCTGGGCTGCATCTTTGCCCCCACGCCCGGCATATTCCTGGCGTTCCGGATGGCGCAGACCACCGTCGCCGTGGGCATGGTTCTAAGCCGCGCCGCGGTCCGGGACATGTATTCGGAAAACGAAGCCGCGAGCATGATCGGCTATGTGACCATGGGCATGGCGGTGGTGCCGATGATCGGCCCGGCCATCGGCGGCGTGCTGGATGAGGCCTTTGGCTGGCAGGCCAATTTCTGGCTGCTGGTGCTGCTTGGGCTGGCCACGCTGGCGCTGGCCTGGTCGGATTTCGGCGAAACCGCGCATCGCAGCGGGCTGACCCTTGGCCAGCAGTTCCGCGAATACCCGGAACTGCTGCTGTCGACGCGGTTCTGGGGCTATTCGCTGGCCTCCGCGCTGTCGTCGGGCACCTTCTTTGCCTATCTCGGCGGCGCGCCTTTCGTCGGCATGACCGTGTTCGGCATGGACCCCGGGACGCTCGGCCTGTTCTTCGGTGCGCCCGCGGTGGGGTATTTCCTCGGCAACGGGATCTCGGGACGGTTCTCGGTCCGGATCGGGGTCAACCGCATGGTGCTGTGGGGCTGCCTGATCAACTGCGTGGGCGTCGGACTGAACCTGTCCATCCTGCTGGCCGGGCTGGGGTCGCCCTATACGTTCTTCGGCCTGATGACGCTCGTGGGCTTGGGCAACGGGATGTCGATCCCCAATGCCACCGCCGGCGCGCTGTCGGTGCGCCCGCATCTGGCCGGAACCGCATCGGGGCTGTCGGGGGCGATCATGCTGGGCGGCGGCGCCGCGCTCAGCGCGCTGGCGGGCGCCCTGCTGACACCCGCCACCGGGGCGCTGCCACTGCTGGTTCTGATGGGGCTGACCGGGATCGCCGGCGTCTGGGCCATCATCGTGGTGATCCGGCGCGAGCGCAGGCTGGGCCTCTGATCCTTCCCGCAGTTCCATCCCGCAGCACATCTTGCGCGCGGCGCTTTGCAAATCTAGGCTGCCCGCGTTGCAAACCCGCAAACACAGGATGGGGCCGCCATGCGAAACCGCAAGCTCTATGCCGGGGCCAAGCTGCGCGAGATGCGCACGCGGCTGGCACTGACCCAGAAGGATTTCGCCGCGAAACTGGGCGTTTCCCTGCCATACCTGAACCAGATGGAGAACAACAACCGCCCGGTCAGCACGACCGTGGTGCTGGCGCTGGCGCAGGAATTCGGCATGGACGTGACCGAACTGTCCAGCGGCGACAGCGAACGGATGGTGTCGGACATGCGCGAGGCGCTGGCCGATCCCGTCTTTGCCGACGCGATGCCGCCGCTGGCGGATCTGCGGCTGGCCGCCTCGAACGCCCCGGCGCTGGCGCGGGCCTTTCTCGAACTGCACCGGTCCTACCGGCAGAGCCATGAACGGCTGGCATCGCTGGACGAGGCGCTGGGGCGCGAGGATGCCCGCATCCAGGCCAGCCCCTGGGACGAGGTGCGCGATTTCTTCCACTATTGCGACAATTACATCGACGCGGTGGATCGCGCCGCCGAACGTTTTGCCGGTGGTCCCGCGACCGGCGTCGAGCCGGTGCGGCAGGCGGCGCTGGCCCAGCTCTCGGATCGCGGCATCGAGGTGCAGACCGCCGACATGGCGCCGCTGCGGCTCTACGATCCGGACAGCCGGGTGCTGCGGCTGTCCGCCCGCGTGCCGCCCGAAACCCAGCTGTTCCAGATGCTGCTGCAAGTGGCGCTGCTGCGACAGGATGCGCTGCTCGAAGCCACGCTCGACTTCGCCCGGTTCCAGAGCGAGGAGGCCCGTGCAATCGCCAAGATCGGCCTGGCGAATTATTATGCCGGCGCGGCGATGATGCCCTACGGCGCCTTTCTCGCCGCGGCTCAGGACCACCGACACGACCTCGAACGGCTGAGCCTGGAATTCGGCGCCTCGATCGAACAGGTGGCCCATCGACTGTCGACCTTGCAGCGGCCAGGCGCCAAGGGGGTGCCGTTCTTCTTTGCCCGCGTGGACCAGGCCGGGACGATCACCAAGCGCCATTCCGCCACGCGGCTGCAATTCGCCCGGTTCGGCGGTGCCTGCCCGCTGTGGAACGTGCATCGGGCCTTCGAGACGCCGGGCCGGTTCCTGCGCCAGCTGGCCGAAACCCCGGACGGCGTGCGCTATGTCAACCTCGCCCGGGACGTATCGAAACCGGGCGGATCATGGGGTGCGCCCGTCCGCCGCTATGCCATCGCGCTGGGTTGCGAGGTCCGCCACGCCGGATCGCTGGTCTATGCGGACAATCTCGATATCGACAACGCCAATGCCTATGAGCCGATCGGCATTTCCTGCCGCATCTGCGAACGGCGCGACTGTCACCAGAGATCGGTGCCGCCGCTGGAACGCAGGCTGACCGTCGAGGCCAATGAACGCGGCATCCTGCCCTATCGGGTCGGCTGAGCCATCCGCGCCGATGACGGCCAGCGGGTCACGACCGTGCAACCGCCCGGCAAACAGCCTGCTTGCCGGGCGGTGTCTCGCGCAATGCCGCCATGTTCCGGGTCAGCCGTCCGACAGCATGGTCCAGATCTGGTCCTTCAGCAGCGCCCGTTTCTTGCGCAGTTCCACCTCGGCCAGATCCTCGATCGGCTCGACATTCGTCTCGGCGCGATGCACCGTGCGGTTGATCTCATGATATTCGTCGGCCAGCCGGGCGAAATGCGCGTCTTCCCGTTTCAGGCGGCTCATCAGGTCGATCTTGTCGGGGAATTCCTCGGCCAGTTCGTGCGGAGTGTGGGACATGCGATTCTCCTATGTCGCGGTTTCGTCCGAGATTTCCACGCCGCGCGATCCGGTTCCTTGACTCCGGTCAAACCGGAGCCGGATCCACAACTTTATCGGCGCGCCCGCCGCCAGCCCGCGGCCCGTGCCTCGGCTTCGGAACAGAACCAGCGTTCCCCCTTTGCCGGGTTGATGCGCGTCCGGTCGTAATGCTGTTGCCCCGGCATGTGATAGATGCGCGCGCCCTTGGACGAGACGTTGCCCTTGATCGGACAGCCCGCATTCGCGGCCGCGACCTGCTGCGCGGCCGCCGCCCCCGCATCGCGCCGGGCCGCGCGGTAATCGGACGGGCGCTGCACCTGCCCGGCGTGCAACCCGCGCGCATTCACCGCCGCGCCCTTTTCGTCCAGATCGTAATCCATCGAGTACCGGCGAAAGGCAAAGGCCACGCCCTCGGCCACCAGTTCGCGCCCGGCATCCCGGCCGCCGACCATGCAGCGCGCCACGATCCGGCCATAGCGGTCGGTATCCACCGGCGTGCACACCGCGTGGCGGCCCTGGAACCGCAGCCGCGTCTGCCGGGTAGCCCAGTCGCCGCAGCGCCAGGACGAACCGTCGGCGCGTCTGCAGGTCTGCGCCGCCTCGGGCGCGTCGATCCCGTGCAGGCGCACCCGCGCGCCGCCCACATCCCAGGTATCGGCATCGACGACCTCGATCACCCCGGTGACCGCCGGAGCGGCGACGAGGTGCGCGACGGGCATCGTTGCCAGAACGAAGGCGGTACAAACTCTTAACATCCGGTTAATATGGGCAGCGCGTGCCGCCCGCGCAATCGGACGCGTGCAGAAAAATCCGGTCAGGTCCTACCGCTGGGCGGTCTCCCATCGGGGATGTATCCACGGGCTGTCATTCGCGCGTGGCAGCGGGGCGCGGCCCAGGACATGATCCGAGATCTTTTCACCCACCATGATCGACGGCGCGTTCAGGTTGCCATTGGTGATGCGCGGAAATATCGAACTGTCCGCCACCCGCAACGCCTCGATGCCGATCACCCGGCCGGCCCGGTCCACCACCGCCTCCGGGTCGTCGGCCCGGCCCATCCGGCAGGTTCCGCAGGGATGAAAGGCGCTCTCGGCATGATCGGCGATGAACCCGTCGAGGTCATCGTCGCTCTGCAATTCCGCGCCCGGCTGGATCTCGTGCCCCGCGAAGGGTGCAAATGCCGGCTGGGCAAAGATCTCGCGGGTCAGCCGGATACAGGTGCGGAACTCGTCCCAGTCGCTGTCATGGGACATGTAGTTGAAGCGGATCACCGGCGCATCCCCGGCCCGGCCGGACCGCAGCGACACCCGGCCCCGGCTTTTCGATCGCATCGGCCCGACATGGGCCTGGAACCCGTGGCCCTCGGCGGCGGCCTTGCCGTCATATCGCACCGCGATGGGCAGGAAATGATACTGGATATCCGGATAGGCGATCCCCGCCCGCGACCGGATGAAGGCCGCGCTTTCGAACTGGTTGGACGCGCCCAGCCCGGTGCCGGTGAACAGCCACTGCGCCCCGATCAGCGCCTTGCTGGCGAGGTTCCAGTGCTTGTAGAGCGTGACCGGCTGGCTGGCGGCCATCTGGATATAGAGTTCCAAATGATCCTGCAGGTTGCCGCCGACGCCGGGCCTGTCGGCCAGCACCTCGATACCGTGCCCGGCCAGATGCGCGGCGGGGCCGATGCCCGACAGCATCAGCAGCTTGGGCGAGTTGATCGAACTGGCGGCGAGGATCACCTCGCGGCGCGCGCGCACGATTTCGGGCCTGCCCGCGCGGGTGATCTCGACCC
This sequence comes from Pukyongiella litopenaei, assembly GCF_003008555.2. NCBI lineage: Bacteria > Pseudomonadati > Pseudomonadota > Alphaproteobacteria > Rhodobacterales > Paracoccaceae > Pukyongiella > Pukyongiella litopenaei. The sequence goes on from NZ_CP027665.1 coordinate 308,701, forward strand.
CGGTCGCGCGCCCGTCCTCGATCACCACGCGCGTGGCCAGGCCGCGCAGCAGATCGCAGTTGGGCCGGGACAGCGCCGGGCGCAGATAGGCATTGGCCGCCGACCAGCGCCGCCCCTTCCAGACGGTCTGTTCCATCGGGCCGAAGCCTTCCTGTTTCTCGCCGTTATAGTCGCCGGTGACCTGGTATCCCGCCTGTTGCCCCGCCTCGACAAAGGCATGAAACAGCGGGTTCGCCCGCGGCCCGCGGGTCACATGCAGCGGCCCGTCGGTGCCGCGCCAGCGCGGATCGCCGCCATGGCCGCCGTCATGCCAATGCTCCATCCGCCTGAAATAGGGCAGCACGTCGGCATAGGCCCAGCCCTCGGCCCCGCTTTCGGCCCAGTGGTCGAAATCCATCGCGTGGCCACGGACATAGACCATGCCGTTGATCGAGGACGAACCGCCGATGACCTTGCCGCGCGGGCAGACCAGCCGGCGGTTGTTCAGGTGCGGTTCGGGTTCCGAGCGATACCCCCAGTCGTAGCGTGCCATGTTCATCGGATAGCTCAGCGCGGCGGGCATCTGGATGAACGGGCCGGCATCGGTGCCGCCATGTTCGATCACCAGCACCGAGGCACCAGCCTCGCTCAGGCGATACGCGAGCGCACAGCCGGCGGACCCGGCTCCGACGATGACGAAATCGGCCTCCATCATCGGGCGTCCGGGTGGGCCAGAATGGCATAATCGACCATGACGTGATCGCGAAAGCCGGGCCGGGCCGAAATCCGGTCATACCAGCGGGCCACGTTTTCGAGGCGTTGCCTAGGTATATCAATATCATAATAGCGATACATGATGTGACCGGCAACGATATCGGCGAGGCTGAATGCCGGTCCCGCCACGAAATCGCGGCCGGTCAGCGCCGCATCCAGCCTGGCCAGTTCGCCTTCGAACGCCGCCACCGCGGCCAGCAGCGCGGCCTCGTCTCGGCCCTTCGCGGCGGTGCGCACACGCGCCCAGAAAATCGGCCCGGTAAAGGCCGTGGCAAGCGACAGCTTGGCCCATTCGGCCCACATGTCCACCTGCGCACACGCAACCGGGTCCGCCGGCCAGACGGCACCGCCATCACCGTAGCGCGCGGCGAGATAGCGCAGGATCGCGCAGCTTTCCCAGACCGTCAGGTCACCGTCGCACAGCACCGGCACCAGCCCGTGCGGGTTCAGGGCGCGGAACTCGGGCGTGTCCAGCCCGCCATGCACATGGCCGTAATCGAGCCGTTCCGCCGTCAGGCCCAGTTCGGCCAGGCCCCACATCACCGCCTGCACGTTGGACGAGGTCGCGCGCCCGTAAACCGTGATCCCGCCCGCCATCAGAACGGTGCCTCCAGCGCACCCATGCGCACGAAAACCGATTTGAGCTGCGAATAATGCTCGATCGCGGCAGCGGCGTTTTCGCGCCCCACGCCCGACAGCTTGGCACCGCCGAACGGCACCTCGACCGGGGCGTCATTGTAGGAGTTGATGAAACAGGTGCCCGCCTCGAACGCCGCCGCGACCCGGTGCGCCCGGGCCAGATCAGAGGTGAACACCCCGGCGGCGAGGCCGAACTCGGTCGCATTGGCGCGCGCGATCGCCTCGTCCTCGGTGTCGAACCCCAGCACCGCCATGACCGGGCCGAAGATTTCCTCGCGGGCGATCACCATGTCGTCGGTCACGTCCGCGAACACCGTGGGTTCCAGGTAGAACCCGGGGCGGTCGATGCGCCCGCCGCCGCAGACCAGCCGCGCGCCTTCGGCCCGGCCCTGTTCGACATAGCCCAGCACGATGTTCATCTGTGCCTCGCTGACCATCGGGCCGAAATTCACCGCCGGGTCCAGCGGGTCGCCGATCACCACGCCGCGCAGCCGTTCGGCCAGCCGGGCCAGGAACGCCTCGCGCATGCCGTTCTGCACGAAAACCCGCGTGCCGTTGGAACAGACCTGGCCGGAGGAATAGAAATTGCCCAGGATCGCGCCGGACACCGCGCTGTCGAGATCGGCATCGTCAAAGACCAGCAACGGCGACTTGCCGCCCAGTTCCATGGTGACATGCTTGATGCCGGCGGCGGCGGCGGCATAGACCTTGCGCCCGGTGGGCACCGACCCGGTCAGCGACACCTTGTCCACCCGCGCGTCCCCGACCAGCGACGCCCCCACCGCGCCGCGCCCCTGGATCACGTTGTAGAGCCCGGCGGGAAGCCCGGCCTCGTGCAGGATCTCGGCCACCTTCAAGGCGCAGAGCGGCGTGGTTTCAGACGGTTTGAAGATCATCGCGTTGCCACAGGCCAGCGCCGGCGCGCCCTTCCAGCAGGCGATCTGGGTCGGGTAGTTCCAGGCCCCGATCCCCACGCACAGCCCCAGCGGCTCGCGCCTCGTATAGGCCCAGTTTTCGCCCAGCGGGATATGCTGCCCGGTCAGGGTCGCCGCCATGCCACCAAAATACTCCAGCGCATCGGCGCCGCTGGTGGCGTCGGCCACCGAGGTTTCCTGGTAGGGTTTGCCGGTATCGCGCGTTTCCAGTACCGACAGGTCGTGATTGCGGTCGCGCATGATCGCGGCGGCGCGGCGCAGGATCCGCCCGCGTTCGGTGCCGGTCATCGCCGCCCAGGCCGCCTGTGCCGCGCGGGCAGACGCGATCGCGCGGTCGACGATGGCCGGGGTGGCCTCGTGCACGGTGGCGATCACCGCGCCGGTGGCGGGACAGATCACCTCGATCGGCGTGCCGGTGTCGTCCTCGACATAGGCGCCGTCGATGAAATGGCTGGCTTTGGGCTGGGTCGGGTAGGTCATCGGGATTTTTTGCCTCCGGCGGGGATATTTCTGGCAAGAGGACGGGGCTGGACAGCGCGCGGCGCCCGCTGCCTGTCCTCGAGGTCGTTCAGGTCGAGATGGTTGCGCATGTAGCGTTCGCTGGCGCGTTGCAGCGGCTGGTAGTCCCACGGGTAGTGGCCACCCCGGCGCAGCGCATCATAGACCAGCAGGCGGCGGGCCTGGCTTGCCCGCACCTGCGCATCGAACCGGTCGAGATCCCAGCGCGCGCCTGCCTCGGCGCGAAAGGCGGCGAGCGTTTCGGCATGGGCCGGGTCGGCCGCGCAGTTGTGCAGTTCCCGCGGGTCGCGGTCCAGGTCGAACAGCTGTTCGGGATCGGCAGCGCAGGCGGTGTATTTCCAGCGCCCGCGGCACAGGCCGACCAGCGGCGCGACCGAGGCTTCGGCGGCATATTCCATCGCCACCGGCGCGTCGCGCCCCTGCCCCTGCATCAGCGGCAGCAGGCTTTGGCCATCGACCCAACCGGCAATATCGCCCAAGTGCAGGCCCGCGAGTTCCGCCAGTGTCGGCACCACGTCCAGCGTCGAGACCGGGGTGTCGATCCGGCCCGGTTCCACGCCCGGCGCCGCGATCATCAGCGGCACCCGCGCCGAGCCTTCGCGGAAGCTCATCTTGAACCACAGGCCGCGCTCGCCCAGCATGTCGCCGTGATCGGACAGGAACAGCACGATAGCCTCCTGCCCGGTCCGGTCGAGCAGCGACAGCAGCGACCCGATCTGCGTGTCGAGATAGGAGATATTGGCGAAATAGGCCCGCCGGGACCGGGCGATATCCTCGTCCGATATGGCGTAGCCGCGCCAGTCATTGGCGTCGAAGATGCGCTGCGCGTGGGGGTCGTGATCCTCATACGCGATGGCGGGAACCTCTGGCAGCAGGTGTTCGCACCCCGCGTAGAGATCCCAGTAGTCGCGCCGGGCCACATAGGGGTCGTGGGGGTGGGTGAAGCTGACCGTGAGGCACCAGGGCCGGTCGTCATTGCCGCGCGCCCGGTCATGGAGCCAGGCCCGCGCGTGATGGGCCACATCGTCGTCATATTCCAGCTGGTTGGTGATCTCGGCCACGCCCGCCCCGGTGACCGACCCCAGGTTGTGATACCACCAGTCGATCCGTTCGCCGGGCTTGCGGTAGTCCGGCGTCCAGCCGAAATCGGCCGGGTAGATATCGGTCGTCAGGCGCTGTTCGAACCCGTGCAGCTGGTCGGGGCCGACAAAGTGCATCTTGCCGGACAGGCAGGTGGCGTAGCCGGCGCGGCGCAGGTGGTGGGCATAGGTGGGGATGTCGCTGCGGAATTCGGCCGCGTTGTCATAGACGCCGTTGCGGGACGGCAATTGCCCCGACATGAACGCGGCCCGCCCCGGCGCGCAGAGCGGGCTGGCGGTATAGCTGTTGGCAAACCGCACCGACCGGTCCGCCAGCCGTTTCAGGTTGGGCGTGTGCAGCCAGTCGGCGGGGCCGTCGGGGAACAGCGTGCCGTTCAGCTGGTCCACCATCACGATCAGGATGTTCGGGGCGGAGGTCACGGGCGGTTTTCCAGCATGGCCAGCACCCGCAGGGCGCGGGCGGTGGCGGCATCGGGCGATTCGGAGGGGTGCAGCGCGGCGCGGATATAGAGGCCATCGATCAAGGCGACCAGCGTGCGGGCCGCATCACGCGGATCGGCGCAGCCCGGCCGCAGGGCATGGGCCAGGTTCGAATGCAGCCGCCGCTGGTAGATGCGCCACAGCCGCAGCGCCTCCGCGTTGGCCTGGGCCATGACGTAGAAGCTCATCCAGGCGCTGATCGTGGCGGGATCGAAACAGGAGGGCGCGAAACAGGCCCGGATGATCGCCGCCGCCCGGCCGCGCGGGGCGGCGGTGGCCAGTTCCGAACGCACCTCGGCCCCGAAATCGAGCAGGATCCGGCGCATCGCGGCGAGAAAGATCTGGTCCTTGCCGCCGAAATAGTGATGGGCCAGCGCGCTCGACATGCCGGCGCGCCGGGCGATCTGGCTGACGGTGACATCCAGCGACCCGGCCGCCCCGATCTCGGCGATCGTGGCCTGGACCAACGCTTCGCGCCGGATCGGTTCCATTCCCAGTTTCGGCATCGGCGCACCTCCGGTCAGCGGCATAGCGGTCGTTTATTGATCGGTCAATCAATTTAAAACCGGACACGCATCCGCCCCCGTCCCTCGGCGCAATTCTGCCCGGGTCAGAGTTTCGGCGCGATGTTGGGCGGCGTTACCGCGCGGCGTTTCAGCACCGCCTCGCGCCATGTGATGAAACTGACCGCGGCCATGATCAGCGTGCCCCCGGCGATCACCCAGCCATCCACCGGTTCGCTGAAGGCCAGCGCGCCGAGGCTCACCGCCCAGACCAGCTGGAGAAAGGTGACCGGCTGGGTCACGGTCAGCGGCGCGGCCTGAATGGCGCGGGTCATCAGGTAGTGGCCGGCGGTGGCGAAACAGGCCACGACGGCCAGACCGCCCAGCGCATGCAGGCTCACCGGTTCCCACACCGCGATGGCAAAGGGCGTCATCGCGACGGTCACCCAGATCGACAGCATTGCGACCACCACCGCCGGGTTCACATCATCGGCGGCGACCTTGACCAGCAGATAGGACCCGGCGAACACGAAAGACGTGATCAGCATCGCCAGGTGGCCGGGATCGACCTCGCGGAAGCCCGGTCTCAGGATGATCACGACACCCAGCAGCGCCGCGGCAATGGCCAGGATCCGGCGCAGCGCCAGCTTTTCGCCCAGGAAAAACGCCGCGCCGATGGTGACATAGACCGGCGTGAGATAGCCCATCGCGGTGACCTCGGCGAGCGGGATCTGGGTCATGGCAAAGAACCACAGCATCACCCCGGCGGCATGCATCACCCCGCGCAGGCCGAAAAAGCCCCATTGCTGCGCGGACAGCCGCGCCCCCCTCAGCGCCGGGATCGCGGGCAGCAGGAACACCAGGCCCAGCAGATAGCGCAGATAGGCCGCCTGCACCGGATGGACCTCGGTGCCCAGCGCCTTGACGATTGCCGTCATGACCACAAAGCAGAACCCGGCGGCCAACATCCACAGGATACCGGCGAGCGGGCGGTGCGCGATGGTGGCGTTCAGATCGGCCATGATCCGGTTCAACACCCAAACGGGCAGGCAGGCAACCCTTCACATGACAAGTAGTTTGCCGGCAATCGCCCACATGGTCAGGCCGACGCCGGTATCCAGCACCTGCCAGGCACGCGGATGCGCGAATAGCGGCGCCAGCAGCCGCGCGCCATAGCCCAGGCCGAAGAAAAAGGTGAAGCTGGCCGTCACCGCCCCCAGCCCGAATGACAGGCGGTCGGCGTACTGTGCCGAGACCGACCCGATCAGCACCAGCGTATCGAGATAGACATGCGGGTTGAGCCAGGTCAGCGCCAGCGCCGTCAGCAGCACCGGCCCCAGCGCCGACCGCAGATCGTCCGATGCCAGCAGCGAGGCACCGCCGCGCCACCCGCTGCGCAGGTTCAAAGCGCCATAGACCAGCAGGAACGCGGCACCGCCGAACCGCATCGTCGTTTCGAGCCAGGGCACCGCCTCGGCCAGAGCGCCAAACCCCGCCACGCCGCCGACGATCAGCACCGCATCCGACAGGGCACAGGTCAGGCAGACCGCGAAAACGTGATCGCGGCGCAGCCCCTGGCGCAGAACAAAGGCGTTCTGCGCCCCGATGGCGAGGATCAGGCTGAAACCGAGGGCGAAACCGGGCAGAAAGGCAGAGTTCATGATGGCCTCTGTGTGGCGTTCCGGTTTGCCTAGTGTATGTCACGAATTCAGTCTACTGAATGTTTCTAAGCTATGTTAAGCTATACTTATGTCACTCGACCCTCATCAGCTTGCCGCGCTGGAGGCGATTCTGAGGCTTGGCAGCTTCGATGCGGCGGCAACCGAGCTTGCCGTTACACCGCCCGCGATTTCCCAGCGCATCCGCGCGCTGGAAGAACGGGTCGGCACCGTGCTGGTGCGGCGCACCACGCCCTGCATCGCGACATCCGCAGGCGCGCGGCTGGCCAAACACGCGGCGGATCTCGCGCTGCTCGAAACCCAGCTCGCTCGCGACCTGGGCCGGGGCGGCGGACCGGGCCGGCTGCGTGTCGCCGTCAATGCCGACAGCCTGGCCACTTGGTTCGTCCCGGCGATGGCCGCGGCGGAGGGGATGCTGTTCGACCTGGTGATCGACGATCAGGATCACTCCGCGGACTGGCTGAAACGCGGAGAGGTCAGCGCCGCCGTGACCGCATCGGGGCGGCCGGTCGCGGGCTGCGATGCGTTCCCGCTCGGCGCGCTGCGTTATCTCGCCACCGCCAGCCCGGGTTTCGCGGGGCGCTGGTTCGCCGATTGCGTCGATGCCCGGAGCCTTGCCGCCGCGCCCTGCCTGACCTTCAACGCCAAGGACGCGTTGCAGCGCACATGGATGCAGGCGCAGACCGGCAAGGCCCTGTCACCGCCCAGCCATTCCCTGCCCTCGACCCATGCGTTCGTCGATGCCGCGCGGGCCGGGCTGGGCTGGGGCATGAACCCCGAACCGCTCTGCCGCCCGCATATCGATGCCGGCGCCCTGCGGGAACTGGTGCCGGATGCTCCGCTGGATGTGGGGCTGACATGGCAGGTCAGCCGGATCATGGCCCCGGCGCTGACCGGGGTCACCCGCGCCGTCCGCCGCGCCGCGCGCGCGGCGCTGATCGCCCCCTGACCCGGCCCTTGGCCCTGCCGGTTCACCATCGCCCTGCCCGCCCGCCACCGCTTGCGGCGGCACCTGCCGATGCGTAAACGGCTGTAAAGGAGGATCTCATGTTCACCAGGGAAAACCTGTCCTACGCGGGCATCCCGCTGCCCGACCGCGCCAACATGAGCGATGGCGACATGCGCATCGCCGCCGCCGGGTTCTATGACAAGATGCGCCGCCGCCACACCACCCGCGACTATGCCGACCGGCCGGTCCCGCGCGACGTGATCGCTGATTGCATCCGCACCGCGGGCTCGGCGCCGTCGGGCGCCAATCACCAGCCCTGGCATTTCGTCGCCGTTTCCGACCCCGCGCTCAAGGCGCGGATCCGGTCAGAGGCCGAGATCGAGGAACAGCGGTTCTATTCCGGCGGCGCCAGCGACGAATGGATCAAGGCGCTGGAGCCGATCGGCACCACCGCCGAGAAGCCGCACCTGACCATCGCCCCCTGGCTGATCGTCGTTTTCGCGCAGCGCTGGGGTGAATTCGACGACGGCACCCGCTACAAGAACTACTATGTGCCCGAAAGCGTCGGCATCGCCACCGGGTTCCTGCTGGCGGCGCTGCATCACGCCGGGCTGAACACCCTGACGCACACGCCCAATCCGATGAAGTTCCTCGGCCCCGCGCTCGGCCGCCCCGCGTCGGAGAAACCCACGATGATCATCGCGGTGGGTCATCCCGCCGACGATGCACAGGTGCCGGCAGCGGCCAAGATCAAGAAACCCCTGGACGAGATTTCGACCTTCCTGGAATGATGCCGCGACCCGGACCCCCTGAACGGGATCCGGGATACCGCGCGGCCCGCCCGGTCAGAGCTGGGCCATCACCTCGTCGGAGGCTTCGAAATTGGTGGTGACGCGCTGCACGTCGTCATCGTCTTCCAGCGCATCGACTAGCTTCATCAGCTTCTGCATCCCATCGAGGTCCAGTTCGGTGGTGGTGGTGGGTTTCCACACCAGCCGCGTGGCCTCGGATTCGCCCAGCGCGGTTTCCAGCGCGTTCGACACGTCGTTCAGATCGGTGTCCCCGCACCAGATGATGTGGCCGTCCTCGCCGCTTTCCACATCCTCGGCGCCGGCTTCGATGGCCGCCTCGAACACGGTATCCGCGTCGCCCGCATCGGCCGGATAGACCACTTCGCCCTTGCGTTCGAACATGAACCCGACACTGCCGGTTTCGCCGAGGTTGCCGCCGTTCTTGGAAAAGGTCGACCGCACGGTCGAGGCGGTGCGGTTGCGGTTGTCGGTCATCGCCTCGACGATCACCGCCACCCCGTTCGGGCCATAGCCCTCATAGCGGATTTCCTCGTAATCGTCGCCCTCACCGGCCTGCGATTTCTTGATCGCGCGGTCGATCACGTCCTTGGGGACCGAGTTCGACTTGGCCTCCTTGACCGCCAGCCGCAGGCGCGGGTTCTTGTCCGGGTCGGGATCGCCCATCTTGGCCGCGACGGTGATTTCCTTGCTGAGCTTGGAAAACAGCTTCGACCGCGCCGCGTCCTGGCGGCCCTTGCGATGCTGGATGTTTGCCCATTTGGAATGGCCGGCCATGTTGGTTCCTCGTGCTGATTTCGAACGGCGTTCATATAGACCCGGCCAGCCGGGGTGTTCAAGGCGGCGCACGACGCTAGAGTAGCGCCATGACATCCGACCAGATCATCCTGTTCGCCTTGTTCGGCGCCGTGTTCGCGTTGCTGCTCTGGGGCCGGTTTCGATACGACCTCGTCGCATTCTCGGCGCTGATGCTGGGTGTCGTGTCCGGCGTGGTCCCCACCGAGAGCGCCTTTTCGGGGTTCGGCCACCCCGCCACCCTGGTGGTGGCGCTGGTGCTGATCGTCTCGGCGGGGTTGGTCCGCTCGGGCGCAGTGTTCCTGATCACCCGCACGCTGGTCGACAGCGCCCGCGGCCTGGGCCGCCACATCGCGCTGATGGGCGCGGTGGGGGCGCTGCTGTCGGCTTTCATGAACAACGTCGCCGCGCTGGCGCTGCTGATGCCGGTCGACATCCAGACCGCGCGCAAGGCGGGCCGGGCACCGGGCCTGTCGCTGATGCCGCTGAGTTTCGCCACCATCCTGGGCGGCATGGCGACGCTGATCGGCACGCCCCCCAACATCATCATCGCCAGCATCCGCCACGACACGCTGGGCGAACCCTTCCACATGTTCGATTTCGCGCCGGTGGGCGCGACCGCGGCACTGGCCGGGCTGGTCTTTGTGGCGCTGATCGGCTGGCGGCTGATCCCCGACCGGGGCGGCGCACAGGAACCCGAGGCTACCTTTGCCCCCTATATCGCCGAACTGACCCTGCCCGAAGATACGCCGCATGAAGGCAAGCGCCTGGCCGAGCTCGATACCGAAGCCGAACGCGCCGATGTCGCGATCCTCGGCCTGGTCCGCAACGGCAAACGCCGCTACGGCCGCGCCGCCAACGCGGTGCTGCGGGCCGGCGACACGCTGGTGCTCGAGGCCGCGCCGGCGGCCCTGGACGAGTTCCGCTCGGCGCTCGGGCTCGCCTTTTCCGACGCCGAACGGCAGGAGCAGCTGACCGCGGCGGGCGAAGGGCTGGAGGTGATCGAGCTCGTGGTGCCCGAAGGCGCGCGCATCGCCGGGCGCACCGCGCAGGGGCTGGGGCTGGCCTGGCGGCAGAACGCGATTCTGATGGGGATCTCCCGCGAAGGCCGCCCGATCCGCGACCAGGTGCGCAAGACCGAGGTGCATCCCGGCGATATCCTGCTGCTGCTGTGCCCGACCGGGCGCACCGCCGACGTGACCGACTGGATCGGCGGCCTGCCGCTGGCCCAGCGCGGGCTGAGCGTGACCGCCGACGACAAGACCTGGACCGCCATCAGCCTGTTCGCCGCCGCGGTGGCGGCGGCCAGCCTTGGCCTGATCTACCTGCCGGTGGCGCTGGGGCTGGTGGTGATCGCCTATGTGCTGGCCCGCATCCTGCCGATCGCGGACATCTACAATCACGTCGAATGGCCGGTGGTGGTGCTGCTGGGCTCGATGATCCCGCTGGGCGCGGCGCTCGAGACCTCGGGCGGCACCGAACTGATCGCGGGCGCGCTGGTGACGCTGACCGCAGGCCTGCCCGCCTGGGTCGTGCTCACGGTGCTGATGCTGGTGACGATGACCCTGTCGGACGTGCTGAACAACACCGCGACGACCATCGTCGCCGCCCCGGTGGGCATCCAGATGGCCCAGACGCTGGGGGTGTCGCCCGACCCGTTCCTGATGGCGGTCGCGGTGGCGGCGTCGTCGGCCTTCCTGACCCCCATCGGGCACAAGAACAACACCCTGATCCTGGGGCCGGGCGGCTATCGGTTCGGCGATTACTGGCGGATGGGGCTGCCGCTGGAGGCGCTGATCGTTGCGGTGTCGATCCCGGCGATCCTGCTGTTCTGGCCGCTCTGACACCCCGCCGGGTGCGACGCCGCTTGCCAGCGGCCCCCCGCGCTTGCTATCCCGCGCCGGATGAAACCGTTCCTGATCCTACAGCTGCGCCCCGAAACCGACGCCGCCGATGGCGAGTTTGCGTCGATCCTGGCCCGCGCCCACCTGCCCGAGCATCGCGCCCGGCGGATCCGGCTCGACCAGGAATGCCTGCCCGACGACCTGGAGCTGGACGATTATGCCGGCGTGATCGTCGGTGGCGGCCCCGGCTGCGTCAGCGACCCGCCCGAGGAGAAATCACCGCTGGACGCGCGGATCGAGGCGCAGATCATGGGGCTGATGCCCCGGATCACCGCGACCGACCATCCGTTCATGGGCTGCTGCTACGGGCTGGGCATCCTTGCCGCGCATCTGGGCGGCGATGTCTCCAGGGCCCGGTATTCCGAACCGGTCGGACCATCGGAATGCATACCCACCACGGCGGCGGCCGATGATCCGCTGATGCGGGGGCTTCCGGGCCGCTGGGCCGCCTTTGTCGGGCACAAGGAAGCGGTGCAGGCGCTGCCGCCGGGTTGCGTGCATCTGGTCAGTTCGGCCCCCTGCCCGTTCCAGATGATCCGCCATGGCCGGAACGTCTATGCCACCCAGTTCCATCCCGAGGCGGATGCGCGGGATTTCGAGAACCGTATCCGCATCTACAAAAACCACGGCTATTTTCCGCCCGAGATGGCCGAGGCGCTGATCGACATCTGCCATGCCGCCGATGTCACCGTGCCGGGTGAAATCCTGCGCCGGTTCGCCGCCCGCTACGGCTGACCCCGGACGGCCGCGCCGGACGAAACGGGCACAGGCTGTTTGCGGCACGGCGCGGAACATGGTCATGTTGGTCCGACAGCGTGTCACGCGGAGGGCAGGACATGACCGATCGGGCGGATGCGATCATCGTTGGCGCGGGGCTGGCCGGGCTGGCGGCGGCGGCCGAACTGGCCGACCGGGGCAAGCGGGTGATTCTGCTGGACCAGGAACCCGAACATTTTCTGGGTGGCCAGGCGTTCTGGAGCCTGGGCGGGCTGTTCATGGTCGACACCCCCGAGCAACGCCGCATGGGTATCCGCGACAGCGCCGAACTGGCCCTGCGCGACTGGATGGGCAGCGCCGGGTTCGACCGCGCCGAAGACGGCTGGCCGCGCAGATGGGCCGAGGCCTATGTGGCCTTTGCCGCAGGCGAGATGCGCCCCTGGCTGCACCGGATGGGGCTGCGCTGGTTTCCGGTGGTCGGCTGGGCCGAGCGCGGCGGCGGCTGGGCCGACGGGCATGGCAATTCGGTGCCGCGCTTCCACATCAGCTGGGGCACCGGGCCCGGCGTGGTCCGGGTCTTTGCCGACCGGGTGCTGGCCCATGTCGCCGCCGGGCTGATCGACATGAGGTTCCGCCACCAGGTCGATGACATCCTGATGGAAAACGGGTGTGCAACCGGCGTTTCCGGCACCGTTCTTGCCGCGGATGACGCCTCGCGCGGTCAGAAAACCAATCGCCGCAAGGCCGACGATTTCACCTGCCGCGCCGCTTCGGTCATCGTTACCTCGGGCGGGATCGGCGGCAATTTCGACCTCGTGCGCAAGGCCTGGCCCCGCGACCGCCTGGGCGAGCCGCCCGCAACCATGATCGCCGGTGTTCCCGCCCATGTCGATGGCCGCATGATCGCCATATCCGAAGCCGCCGGCGGCCATGTGATCAATCGCGACCGGATGTGGCATTACACCGAAGGCGTGCGCAACTGGGATCCGATCTGGCCCGATCACGGTATCCGCATCCTGCCGGGGCCGTCGTCGCTGTGGTTCGATGCCACCGGCCGGCGCCTGCCGCCGCCCTGCCTGCCCGGTTTCGACACGCTGGGCACGCTGCGCGAAATCATGGCCACGGGGCATGACTACAGCTGGTTCGTGCTGACCCAGACGGTCATCAAGAAGGAATTTGCCCTCTCGGGCAGCGAACAGAACCCCGATTTCACCTCGGGCAGCTGGCGCGAGGTGATCCGCCAGCGCATCCTGTCGGGCCGGAACGCGACCGGGCCGGTCGAAGCCTTCAAGACACATGGCGCCGATTTCGTCGTGGCCGACACGCTGGAACAGCTGGTCGAGGGCATGAACCGGCTGGGAGAGGTCCCGCTCGACGGTGCCGGGCTGCGCGCCCAGATCGAGGCGCGCGACGCGCAGGTCGACAACCCGTTCACCAAGGACGCGCAGATGATGGCCATTCTCGCCGCCCGCAACTATCGCGGCGACAGGCTGATCCGCACCGCCAAACCGCACCGGTTTCTCGACCCCGCCAACGGGCCCCTGATCGCGGTCAAGCTGCATATCCTGACCCGCAAGACCCTTGGCGGGTTGCAGACCGATCTCGACAGCCGGATGATCGGCGCGGATGGCCGGGTCGTGCCGGGGCTGTTCGCCGCCGGCGAAGCCGCCGGGTTCGGCGGCGGCGGCTATCATGGCTACAACGCGCTGGAAGGCACCTTCCTGGGCGGCTGCATCTTTTCGGGACGCAACGCCGGGCGGTCGCAGGCGGTGGCCTAGGTCCGGCCTACCCCGCGCGTTCGAGCACCAGAACCGGCGCGCCCTCGGCATTCAGCAGGATCAGCCGGTCGCCCCGGAGCGAGAACCGCACCGTGTCGAACAAGGCCGCGACCAGATCGCGTTCGAGCACGTCCAGCGGCGGCAGGCAGGCCATCTTTGTCCCGGCCATGTTGCGGTTGACGGTCAGCCCGTCACCATCGATCACGACAGAGCCGTGATGGCGGTTGCAGCCGCTGAACACCGCCAGCCCGCCATCGGCGAGAAAGGACACCGTTGGCGGTTTCGGGCTTTCGACCGCCGCCCCGTTCAGCTGAACCACCTGCCAGTGCGATTCGTCGAGAACCGATGCCGGCGCGGCCATGCGCTCGACCAGGATCTCGACCTCGTTCGGCGCGCCGCCGGTCAGCACCGCATGGGCCGAGGTGGACCGCCACGCCACCCGTCCGCCGTCGAAAACGCGCGCGGCCACGGTATAGCGGTGGTTGTCCTCGATCAGTGCGGCGTCGGTTTCCAGCGAAAACCCGAACGGCACCTTGTCCAGCGCATAGCGCCGCTGCGCCATCCGGATCGCCGGTGCATCCGCCCGCGACGTGTCGAGCAGTTCGACATCCAGCACCATGCCTGGTTTCACCGCGATCCGTTCGCGCCAGGTGACGCTGCCGGTCACCTTTGCGCTGTCCGCGGATGCCGCGTCGGATGCCGCGGCGGGGCGCAGGCCCGCGAACGATGTCGTTGCGGCCGCCAGCGCGGCGACAGCCATGGCAGAGGAAAACCGGCGGCGATTCATCACGATATCCTTTCGTTGTTGCGGTTCGAGATGGGGCACCCGGACACGGTCGTCAAGGCCACCTTCACAAAGGCCATATGAAAGGGATCAAGGCCGAGGCGAGGATACCGACACTCAGGCTCAGCGGGATGCCCACGCGCAGGAAATCGGTGAACCGGTAGCCGCCCGGCCCATAGACCATCATGTTGGTCTGATACCCGATCGGCGTCGCGAACGAGGCCGAGGCCGCCACCATCACCGCGACGACCAGCGGGCGCGGATCGATCCCCATCGCCTGCGCCAGCCCGATCGCGATCGGCGTGACCACGACCGCCACCGCGTTGTTGGACACCAGTTCGGTCAGGATCGAGGTCAGCAGATAGATCACCCAGACGATCAGGAACGGCGGCAGCATCTTGAGCGCCGGGGCGATCGTGTCCACGATCAGTGCCACCGCGCCCGAGCTTTCCAGCGCCGCCCCGACCGCGAGCATGGCGAAGATCAGCGCCAGCAACCGGCCATCGACAAAGGAAAACGCCTCGTCCGCGTCGATGCAGCGGGTCAGGAAGATCATCGCCATTGCCAGCACCGCCAGCAGCAGGATCGGCGCCACGCCGAGAGCGGCCAGCACCACGATCCCCGCCAGCGCCGCGATCGCCAGCGGCGCGTGGCTGCGGCGGAACCCCCGGTCCGACGGCTGGCCGACATCGACCATGTCCATATCCACCGACAACCGCCGGATATCGGCCGGCGCGCCTTCGAGCAGCAGCGTGTCGCCCACCCGCACCACCAGGTCGTCCAGCATCCGCCCGATATTCTGGTTCCGGCGATGCACGGCCAGCGGATAG
The DNA here is from genome assembly GCF_003008555.2 of Pukyongiella litopenaei. Lineage (NCBI taxonomy): Bacteria > Pseudomonadati > Pseudomonadota > Alphaproteobacteria > Rhodobacterales > Paracoccaceae > Pukyongiella > Pukyongiella litopenaei. The sequence continues at coordinate 323,875 of NZ_CP027665.1, forward strand.
ACCCCATAGCGCCGCCGCAGCCGGATGTCGCCCATCCGCCGGCCGACCATCTTGCAGCCCGGCGTGATCAGCACCTCGACGGTGGTGGTCTCGACCGCCGACACCTGGTCCACCCGCTTCAGTTCCTTGTTGTTCTGCAGGCTCAGAAGCTCGGTCATCCGCGTGCGCAGCACCACCCGGTCGCCCACCTGCAGCGTCACCCCGGCCAGATCGCGCCGCAGCGAGGCATCGCCCCGCACCACGTCGATCAGCCGCACTCCCGGTCGCTTGAACAGCTGCACCCCGGTCACGTCGCGCCCGATCAGGTTGCTGTCGGGCGGGATCACCGCCTCGGTAAAGAACTTCATCGACCGCTTGTCCGACAGCAGCGACGCCATGCTGTCACGCTCGGGCAGCAGCCGGGGCGCGACAAAGCGCAGATAGACCCCGCCCCAGATCACCAGCAGCACCGCCAGCGGCGTGACCTCGAATATGGTGAACGGGTCCAGCCCGCGCGACCGCGCCACCCCGTCCACCAGCAGGTTGGTCGAGGTGCCGATCAGCGTCAGACAGCCGCCCAGGATCGCGGCATAGGACAGCGGGATCAGGAACTTGCTGGCCGACATGCCCAGCTTGCGCGACAGCTGGACGAAAACCGGGATCATCACCACCACCACCGGGGTGTTGTTGACAAAGGCCGAGGCCACCACCACGAACAGCATCAGCGCGCCGATGGCGCGGGCCGGGCTGGTGTCGGCCTGGGCTTCGGCCAGGTGGGTGAACCATTCCAGCGCACCGGTCCGCACCAGCGCGCCCATCACGATGAACATCGCGGCAATGGTCCAGGGGGCCGGGTTCGACAACACCCGCAGCGCGTCGTCATAGGACAGGATGCCCAGCACCAGCATCGCCGCCACGCCCGCGATCGCCACGACCTCGGCCGGGTACCGTTCGCGGACGAACATCGCGAACATCGCGCCCACGATGGCCAGTGCCGTTATCGCGCCCGCGGTGTCGGAAAGCTGAATCAGGTCCATATGCGCCCGTGTTGTTTCTGCGGTGACGGGCGAACCCGCGCGGTCAAGTTTGTTTGATTGCGGGATCGGGGGCAAGCACGCGCTGCCGCCGGGGCTGAACGAGGAACACGCCCGCCAGCACCAGCGCCATCGCTGCCCAGAAATAAGGCGCATAGGTTTCGCCCAGCATCAGCATCGCCCAGAGCACGCCGAACCCGGTGACGAGGTAACTGACCTGAACCGCAAAGACCGGCCCCGCATGTGCCACCAGCCAGACATAGGCGGCATAGACCGCCACATGGATCAGCGCGGCAACCACCAGCGCGCGTTCCGGCACCCCGAACCCGGCCAGGGGCGAAATGAACTGCCCGGTTGCCAGCGCCACCGGCAGGATCAGCACCGCGCCCAGCGCCGATGCGCCGCACAACACCTGCGACGGTCCCAGCCCGGCGGTGCCCCAGCGGGCGACGATATTGCCCTCGCAGGCATAGCAGAGCCCCGAGACCAGCGCGACCGGCACCCAGATCAGCGCGGCGCGGTCGGGCAGGCTGGCCTCGGGCAGAACCAGCAGCGCGACGCCCGCCAGCCCGATCAGCAGCCCGGCCAGACGACGCGGCGCAAATCGCTCGAGCCCCAGCAGCAGCGCGATCGGAAAGGCATAGAGCGGCACCAGCGACAGCAGCACCGACATGAACCCGCTGGGCAGATGGGCGATTGCGGTGTAGCCGGCGGAATTGGGCAGCAGCGTGCCGATCAACGCGATCACCAGGTAGACCCGCAACGCCGCCCGGTGCAGCGGCAGGGGCCGGCCACGCAACGCCAGCAACGCGGCCATCGCGACCGCGCCGATCAGCATCTGCCAGAAGATCAGCCCGAACGGCCCGTGCCCGGTGCTGACCGCGATCTTGGTCAACGGCTGGGTCATCCCCCACCCTGCCCCGGCAATGACCAGGATCAGGGAATAGAGCGCGACCTGCCGGAGCGTCACGGCCCCGCCTGTTCCAGCGATCCGCCCTCGCGCACCATCCGCACCGACAGCGCCTTGCCGCTGCGGTCGTCGGTTTCCACGAGGATGCCCGACAGCGTCGCCTCGCCCATGGCCGGCGTGAACCGGTCCCTTGCCATGCCGGTGACAAACCGGCGCAGCGGCTCGGCCTTGTCCATCCCGATCACCGAATCGTAGGATCCGCACATGCCGGCATCGGTCAGATAGGCCGTGCCGCCCGACAGGATCTGCGCATCCGCGGTGGGCACATGCGTATGCGTGCCGACCACCAGGCTGGCGCGGCCATTGCAGAAATGTCCCATCGCCATCTTTTCGGACGTGGCCTCGCAATGCATATCGACGATCGCCGCGCTGGCCATCCCGCCCAGCGGATGCGCCTTGAGCACCGGTTCGATCGCCGAAAACGGATCGTCGAAGGCCCGGCGCATGAACACGTTGCCGAGCACCTGCGCCACCAGCACCTTGCGCCCGCCGCGCGCCTCGAACAGCCGGAACCCCTTGCCCGGCGCCTGCTTGGCATAGTTGACCGGCCGGATGATGCGCGGTTCGGTTTCGATGAACTGCAGCATGTCGCGCTGGTCAAAGGCATGATCGCCCAGCGTCAGGCAATCGGCCCCGGCATCCAGCAGCCCCTTGGCATGGGCGACGTTCAGCCCCATGCCGCTGGTCGCGTTCTCGCCGTTCACCACGACGAAATCCAGCCGCCACGCGTCGCGCAGACCGGGCAGCCGGTCCCTGATGGCGGCGCGGCCCGCGCGCCCCATCACGTCACCAAGAAAAAGCAATCTCATGGTGCTGTGGTAGGCCCCGGCACCGGCGGGGGCAAGCCCGCGATTGCCGGTTGCAAACCGCCGGCAACCCGTCAACCCTGCCCCTGGCCCCGCAAAAGGAGAGTTCCACGATGCGCCATATCCTTGCCCCCGCCCTGTGTTGCGTCGCCCTGGCGGCCTGCGCCGAAGACCCCCCGCAGACCGGTCTGGCCAACCCCGCCGCGAGTTTCTGCGTCGAACAGGGGGGCCGGCACGAGATCAGGGACACAACCGATGGGCAGACCGGTATCTGCATCCTGCCCGATGGTCGCGAGGTGGATGCCTGGGCGTATTTCCGGGAACAGACCGGCGGCTGACCGGCGCGGCCCCGCTGTCATCTGTCACTTGTCACCGGCCGATCACCCGGCTTTCGGTGACGATCATGTCGAGCGGCTGGTCGGTCGGCTCCAGCGGCAAGGCGTCGGCCTGTTGGGCATCATAGGCAAAGCCGATGGCCAGCGTCGGGCGCCGGCGCCGCAACCGCTCGAGCGTGCGGTCATAGAACCCGCCGCCATAGCCCAGCCGGCCACCGACGGCATCGAAGGCCACCAGCGGCACGATCAGGATCTCGGGATCGAGGAAATCGTCGACCAGCGGCACCCGCGCCCCGAACGGCCCGTCGCGCAGCGGCGCGTCCGGTTCCCAGCGCGAAAACCTCAGTGGCTGGTCCCTGCCCGCGATCACCGGAACGCCGACCGGCCCGTGGGCCGCCGCCTCGGCCATGGCGGCCAGCGGGTCGATCTCGGTGCGGATCGGCATGTATCCGGCCAGCGGCACCCCGCGATAGCCCGCCAGCACGTCGGACAGCCGCACGGCCGCCCCCGGCACTGCGGCCGCGTGGGCGGCCTCGCGACGGGCCAGCCCGGCCCTGCGCGCCGCCGCCTTGTCCTCGGCCAGGGTCACAGCAGAACCCAGCCGGCAAGCCCGAGAAAGGTGAAAAACCCGACCACGTCCGTCACCGAGGTCACGAATGGTCCTGAGGCCAGGGCGGGGTCGATCCCGGCCCGGTCCAGCAGCATCGGGATCGCGAAGCCGCCCAGCGCCGCGGTAACCTGGGTCAACATCATCGCCACGCAGATCACCGCCGCCAGCATCGGCACGCCGAACCAGAACCCGGCCACCAGCGCGATCAGAACGCCGAACAACACCCCGTTCACCGCCCCCACCGAGATCTCGCGCCGCATCACGCGCAGCGCGTTCTGCGCGGTCAGGTCGCGCGTGGCCAGCGCCCGCACCGTGACGGTCATGGTCTGGGTGCCCGCATTGCCGCCCATCGACGCGACGATCGGCATCAGCACCGCCAGCGCCACCATCGCTTCGATCTCCTCAGAGAACAGGTTGATCACGAACGCGGCCAGAATTGCCGTCAGCAGGTTCACGGACAACCATGTCGCACGCCCCCGCGCGGCGGCGAAAATGGTGTCCGACAGGCTCGATTCGTCGCTCACCCCGGCCATGCGCAGGATGTCTTCTTCGTGTTCGTCGTCGAGAACGGCCATGGCGTCGTCGATGGTGATCACGCCGACCAGCCGCCCGTCGTCATCGACCACCGGGGCCGAGATCAGGTGATACTGGTTGAAGGCATAGGCCACGTCCTCTTCGTCCCGCGTGACCGGGATCACCTCGAACACGTCTTCGGTCAGTTCGGACAACGGCACCTCGCGCCGGTGGCTCATCAATCTGCCCAGCGTCACGTTGCCGACGGGATGCATCCGCGGGTCGACCAGAACGACGTGATAGAACTGTTCGGGCAGATCATCCGCGGCGCGCAGGAAATCGATGGCCTGGCCCACGGTCCAGTCCTCGGGGGCCATCACCACCTCGCGCTGCATCAGGCGGCCGGCCGAGTTCTCCGGATAGGCCAGTGCGCGTTCCACCGCGACCCGGTCGGCATCTTCCAGCGCGTCGAGAATCGCCTCCTGCTGCGGTTCCTCGAGATCCTCGACCAGATCCACGACATCGTCGCTTTCCAGGTCGCGCACCGCCTCGGCCAGCACCGCCGGGTGCAGCATGGCGATGACCTCTTCGCGCAGCGTCTCGTCCAGTTCGGACAGGATTTCACCGTCGAAATCGCGGTCATGGAGCCGGATCAGTTCGGCCCGGTCATGGGTGTTCATCTGCTCGAGCAGGTCGGCGATGTCGGCCGCGTGCAGCGGTGCCATCAGTTCTTCGAGCCGGTCGCGGTCACCGGTATCGACCGCATAGAGAATCGCGGTTACGGTGCGCGGCGGCAACTGATACGCTTCGTCGTCGTGCCGGCTTTCATCCCTGGCCTGCTCGGCTTCTTCGGTCATGCGACGTCCCTTTCGCGATTGACCGCAGGATAAAGGAAGCCGTTGCAGGAAAACAATGAGAATGCCGGAATTTACCGAACCGCCCGCGGCGACCAGGCTGACCCGCGCGCGAAAACGATAAGGAGCAGCGATGCAAGGCGATGCAATCCTGACCGGACAGGTCCTGTCATTCGATGCCGATCCGTTTCAGGCCGGCCCCGGGGCCGCCGTCGTGCACGAGGCGGTGGCGCTGTCGGGCGGCCGTATCGCGGCCGTCGGATCGCGCGCGGATCTGCGCAGGGCCCATCCGGACGCGGCCCTGCATGACCACGGCCAACAGCTGATCTGCGCGGGCTTCGTCGATGCCCATGTGCATTACCCGCAGACCGCGATCATCGCCTCCTGGGGCAAACGGCTGATCGACTGGCTGAACAGCTACACCTTTCCCGAGGAAACGAAATTCGCCGATCCCGCCTATGCCGCGCGGATCACCGCGCGGTATCTCGACCTGACCACAGCGAACGGCACCACGACCATGTGCAGTTTCTGCACCATTCACCCGGCCAGCGTCGAGGCGTTCTTCGCCGAGGCGCACCGGCGCGGGCAGCGGGTGGTCGGCGGCAAGACCTGCATGGACCGTAACGCGCCCGAGGGTCTGCGCGACAGCGCCCAATCGGCCTATGACGACAGCAAGGCGCTGCTGGAGACATGGCACGGGCGAGGCCGGATATCCTATGCCATCACACCCCGGTTCTCGCCCACCTCGACGCCGGATCAGCTGGCCGCGCTCGGCGCGCTCTGGTCCGAGCATCCGGAATGCCTCATGCAGACCCATCTGAGCGAACAGACCGACGAAATCGCCTGGGTGAAGTCGCTCTATCCATCGGCGCGGGACTATCTGGACACCTATGAATCCCACGGCCTGCTGGGGGCGAACGGGCTCTATGGTCACGCGATCCATCTGGAGCCGCGCGAGCGCGACCGGCTGCGCGAAACCGGCGCCGCGCTGGTGCATTGCCCCACCTCGAACACGTTCATCGGCTCGGGCCTGTTCGATATGGCGGGGCTGATCGCCGAGGGCCAGCGCATCGGGCTGGCCACCGATACCGGCGGCGGGTCGTCGTTTTCGATGCTCAGGACGATGGCCGCGGCCTATGAGATCGGACAGCTGCGGGGAACGCCGCTGCACCCGTCTCAGCTCATCTGGCTCGCCACCGCCGGCTCGGCGCGGGCCTTGCGGATGGACGACCGGATCGGCAGCATCGCACCGGGAATGGAAGCCGACCTCGTCGTGCTCGACCTGGCATCGACGCCTGCCATCGCGCAACGCTCAGAGCGCGCGGCCGATCTCTGGGAGGCGCTGTTTCCCACCATCATGATGGGCGATGACCGCGCGGTGACCGAGGTCTGGATCGGCGGGAAGAAAGCTCACTTTAAACATCAACATAACTTGATATCGCACTGATCTGTCATATTATTCCAATCCAAGGCCGGACCTGGTTTCCGCCGTCCAGCCCAGCCACATCGCGTCGCCATCCACGATCAGCGGCCGCTTCATCAGCGCCGGGTGTTCGGCCAGCAATTCCCCTGCCGGGCGTGCACGCTGGGTATCGTCGAGATTGCGCCATGTCGTCGAGGCCCGGTTCACCAGCCTGTCCCCGAACCGGTCCCGCGCGGCCTGCATCACCGCCTCGGGCACGCCTTCGGCGCGGACATCCACCAGCCGCGCCCGTGGCAACGCCTTCAGCGCCTTGCGGCAGGTATCGCAATTCATCAACCCGTAGAGTTCCATAGCGCTCCCCCGGTCCTGTCCCGTGTCATGGCTTTCCCCAACAGATACCCGCCTGTCGCCGCTGGCACAGCCCCATTTTTCTTTCTTTGAAATTTCACATCCCCATGCAATCCTGCCCGCGGGCGTATCCACCGGCCTGATTTCCGCTGGCATTGCAGGGGGCGGTCTCGTCGCGCGGCTGCGTCCTTCAAAGACCCTGCCCCGGCAGGGAGAATTGCGATCAGAAGGAGACACGGGACATGCCAACCGGCACCGTGAAATGGTTCAATACCACCAAAGGCTATGGATTCATCGCCCCCGACGAAGGCGGCAAGGATGTGTTCGTGCATATTTCAGCAGTCGAGCGGTCGGGGCTGACCGGGCTCGCGGACAACCAGAAAGTGGCCTACGAGCTGCAGGACGGTCGCGACGGCCGCCAGATGGCATCAGACCTCAAGGCGCTCTGACACCCTGACGCCACCCGCGCCCGCCTGCACCCGGCTGGCGCGGGTTCCTCCCGGACCGTCAGATCAGCGCCCCAGCACCGATTCGAATTCACGCCATTCGCGCGCCGCCATGCCCGAGTTTTCCTGGGTCACGGCCTCGCCATCCAGCATTCTGCGCAGGCAATCGACCATCTGCGCCGACAGGGTTGCAGCCCCCAGGCGATAATCCTCGAAGGCGCGGTAGGCGAATGGCACCCAGTCGGCGACGAGGCTGCACAGCGCGTCGGCGTAGGCGCGAATCTCGTACTGGGCATGGGCATCCGCGCGCAGGCGCAGGAAATGGAACAGGTTGTGCAGATCAACCTTCCAGTACCATTGCGTGTAGACATTCGCCGGCAGGTTCATCCGCGCCAGTTCACGCGCCAGCCCCTGCTGGCCGTCCTGCGAGATCATCGCCTCGTAATTGTCATAGCAGCGCATCGAATCGGTCTTGAGGATATCGAGCACCCGCGCCGCTTCCTCGCCCTCCAGCGCCTCGCCCCGCCCCTGGTTGTTCACCGCCGATTGCGCCGCCACATGATCGGGCGTCGGGATGTAGAATTCGCGGTCGAGGATCGAATACCGGGCGGAATATTCGTTCACATTGGCCGTGCGATGGCGAATCCACTGCCGCGCGACAAAGACCGGCAGCTTCACATGCAGCTTGATCTCGCACATCTCGAACGGGGTCGAATGCCAGTGCCGCATCAGGTAACGGATCAGGCCTTCGTCATTCTGCACCGACCGCGTGCCCTTGCCATAGCTGACCCGCGCCGCCTGCGTGATCGCGGCGTCGTCGCCCATATAGTCGATCACGCGGACAAACCCATGATCCAGAACCGGGTGCGCGGAATAGAGATGCTGCTCCATGCCCGCGGAGACCACCCGCAGGGTCGGTTGCGGCTCGGCGCGCTGCCGTTCGATCTCGGCCTGCTGTTCCGGGGTCAGGGGCATGGGCGAATCCTCTGTCTGCACATGATCTGCGGCAACCATATATTGGCATCGCCCAGTGGTGAACCACTATATCCGCTTGACTTCACCCGGCCGCGCGGCAAGCCCGCCACGGGTCAATCAACACTGGAACTGGCGGCTGCATCCGCTAAATTCGCGGCAGCACAAGGAGGTTTCCATGACCATCAGATATCTGCACACCATGGTGCGCGTCGCCGATCTGGACAAGACAATGGCGTTCTTTCGCCTGCTCGGGCTGGAAGAGACCCGGCGCATCGACCACGAAGGCGGCCGGTTCACGCTGGTGTTCATGGCCCCGCCGGGACAGGAAGACTGCCCGGTCGAACTGACCTGGAACTGGGACGGCGATGACGGGCTGCCCTCGGACAGCCGACATTTCGGTCACCTCGCCTACCGCGTTGATGATATATACGGGGTATGCCAGCACCTGATGGACAACGGCGTGACCATCAACCGCCCGCCGCGCGACGGGCACATGGCCTTTGTGCGGTCGCCCGACAATGTTTCGGTCGAACTGCTGCAGGCCGGCGACGCGCTGGCGCCGATGGAACCCTGGGCCAGCATGGAAAACACCGGCCACTGGTAAACCGCCCGCGGACGATACCGGGCGCGGTTCTGGCCGCGGCCTGGCTGGCGGCGGCCGCGCCGCCGGCATCGGCCCAACAGCCGGGATGCCGTCTGGCGCTGGTGCTGGCCACCGATATCTCTGCCTCGGTCGATGCCCGCGAGGACGCGTTGCAACGGGGCGGGCTGGCGGCGGCGCTGATCGCCCCGGAGATCCGGCACGCGTTCCTGTCACCCGGCCGCCCGGTGGCGCTGGCGGCCTATGAATGGAGCGGCAAGCGTTCCCCGGTGATGCTGCTGGACTGGCGCATGATCCGCCACGAGGCCGATCTGGTCGCCGCGGCCGAAACCATCGCCGGATCGACCCGCAGCCGCGACGATCTGCCCACCGCGATCGGCGAGGCGCTTGGCTTCGGCAACACGCTCCTGCGCTCGGGGCCCGACTGCCTGCTGCGGACGCTGGACGTGTCGGGGGACGGCATCAACAATCACGGCTACCCGCCCGCCTCTGCCTACCGCGCCTTCGATTTCGAGGAGATCACGGTGAACGGGCTGGTGATCAATGCCGGCGATTTCGAGGGCGAGGTGAGCCTCGTCGACTACTACCGCGACGAGGTCCTGCACGGCCCCGGCGCCTTTCTCGAAGTGGCGCAGGGTTTCGAGGATTTCGAACGTGCCATGCGCCGCAAACTGCTGCGCGAACTGAGCGGGCCACAGCTGTCGGCCCTGCCCGCCCGCCCCTAGTAGATATACCGGATCTGATCGGTCCAGTACCGTTCGACCCGTTTCAGCGCGGTGGTGATGTCCTCGATCCCTTCCATCCCGATCACGCCCTTTTCCTCGAGCCCCTGCGCGTGGCGCGAAAACAGCTCGGCCACCACATCGCGAACCTCGCGCCCCTTTGCCGTCAGCCGGACCCGGACCGACCGACGGTCGATTTCGCAGCGCTGGTGGTGCATGTAGCCCATTTCCACCAATTTCTTCAGGTTGTAGCTGACATTGCTGCCCTGGTAGTAGCCGCGGCTTTTCAATTCGCCCGCCGTCACCTCGTTGTCGCCGATATTGAACAGCAACAGCGCCTGCACCGCGTTGATTTCGAGCATCCCGACGCGTTCGAATTCGTCCTTGATCACGTCGAGCAACAGCCGGTGAAGCCGTTCCACCAATGCCAGTGCCTCGAGATATCCGGCCATGAACCCGCGGCGGTGGGCCGGGTCCAGTTGCAAATCCATCTTCATGCCACTCTCCGAGTCATCCTTGATGACGCAGATTGACGACAAATCCCGAAGAAGTGGTTAAGCCCGGTCGGGCCCGTACGTCCCGGCGATCCGGGTCACGAGCGGCGCGAAACGCGCCGGCGGCGCGACCTGCCCGGTAACCCACTGGTACAGGTCCTGATCGTTCTCGCCCAGCAGCGCGTCATAGAGGTCGAGCGCGGCCTCGTCCATATCCGGCAGGTTGGCCCCGGCAAAGGCGGTCAGGATCATGTCCATCTCGCGGATGCCCCGGCGCATCGACCGCATCCGCAGCCGTTTCTCGCGAATGGCGCGGGTCTCGGTCACGTCAGTTCACGCTGGCGCAGCAACTGGCGCAGCTTCTTTTCCACCCGCGCCGCGTGTTCGGCATTGGCGCGCATCTCGGCGCGGATCTCGCGCAGTTCGGCGAGCACGCCGGTGAAATCGGTCGCGCCCTGCACCTGGTCGCCCGGCTCGGCCGCCCCCTCGCCCTCGCCGGTCAGCAACCAGCCGATCGACACGTTGAGAAGCCCCGACAGCATCTGCAGCTTGTTCGCGCGCGGTTCCGAGACATCGTTTTCCCAAGCGACCAGCGTTTCCTTCTTGACCCCGAGGCGGCGCGCAAGCTGGCCCTGCGTCATGCCCGTGGCGTCACGGGCCCCGGCGATACGGTCGCCGAAGGTGGCCGCCTCGGGTCCAAACCAGTCATTCGCTTCGAGGGTCATTCGCTGCTCTCCTGTGTTCCCGGATCCATCGGGCGGCATCGCCGCTTGATCGGTTTCGGGTCGCACCCTATGACGGGTGGAGGCAAGATGACAGACCGGGGCGGCCATGAATTTCCTTTCCGCGACACTCTCGCGCGTCAAACCGTCGCCGACCATCGCGATGACGACCCGCGCCGCCGAGCTGAAAGCCGCCGGCCGCGACGTGATCGGGCTGAGCGCGGGCGAGCCCGATTTCGACACGCCGGACAATATCCGCCGCGCCGGGATCGCCGCGATCGAGGCCGGTCATACCCGCTATACCGCGCCTGACGGGATGCCCGATCTGAAACAGGCGATCTGCGCCAAGTTCGCGCGCGAAAACGGGTTGGCCTACGCCCCCGACCAGATCAGTGTCGGCACCGGCGGCAAGCAGAACCTCTACAACGCGCTGATGGCAACGCTCAATCCGGGCGACGAGGTGATCATCCCCGCCCCCTACTGGGTCAGCTACCCGGACATGGTGCTGCTGGCGGGCGGCACCCCGGTCACGGTCGAGACCACGCTCGAAACCGGGTTTCGCCTGACGGCGCAGGCACTGGACGCGGCGATCACGCCCCGAACCAAGTGGTTCATCTTCAATTCGCCCAGCAACCCCACCGGGGCAGGCTATGACCGGGCGCAGCTGAAGGCGCTGACCGATGTGCTGATGCGCCATCCGCAGGTGCGGGTGATGACCGACGACATGTATGAACACCTGGTCTATGACGGGTTCGAATTCTGCACGCCCGCGCAGGTGGAACCGGGGCTTTACGACCGGACACTGACCTGCAACGGCGTGTCCAAGGCCTATGCCATGACCGGCTGGCGGATCGGCTATGCGGGCGGGCCGCGCGACCTGATCGCCGCGATGCGCAAGATCCAGTCGCAAAGCACGTCCAACCCCTGCACCATCAGCCAGTGGGCGGCCCTCGAGGCGCTGACCGGCCCGCAGGATTTCATCGCCGCCAACAACGCGGTCTTTGCCCGCCGCCGCGACATGGTCGTGAAACTGCTGTCGGCCATCGACGGGATCACCTGCCCGGTGCCGCAGGGCGCGTTCTACGTCTATCCGTCGATCGCCGGGCTGATCGGCCGCCGCAGCGCCGCCGGCACCCGGATCGACACTGACGAGGCCTTTGCCACGGCGCTGCTGGAGGAGGCCGGTGTCGCGGTGGTCTTTGGCGCCGCCTTTGGCCTGTCACCCTGTTTCCGGATCAGCTATGCCACATCGGATGACGCGCTGCGCGAGGCCTGCACCCGGATCGCCGATTTCTGCGCCACACTGACCTGAGGACCGGATGAGCACCGAACTGCCCGACTATTTCTTTCGCGTGCGCGACAACGGTGCCTTCGTCTACCGTGTCGATACCGAAAACCGGCAGCGCCGGATCGAGATGGACCAGATCGCCGTGATCAACATCCGCAATGGCGACATCAAGCCCCATGGCGGCCGCACCCTGTCGGACACCGATCTCGCCCAGATCCGCCAGTGGATGGAGGAGCGCCGCGCGCTGCTGGCGCGGCGGGACATCGACGATATCCACCGCAGCGTGGATCACCTGAACCTGACCGCCCAATGGGCGCAATCGAAGGCGACCGACGACCAGCTCGACGAGGTGACCGACCGGCTGTTGCTGGCGATGCATGACCTGCGGACGGTGCTGGTCCGCAAGAAGGCCGACCGGCTGACGAAGAAGGCCGGCGGATAACCCGCCCGGCCCGGGGACGCCACCGGTCACGGCTGCTGCGCGGCCACCCTGCCCTCGACCTGCCCCAGCGCCCGGCGCCAGAACCGCCACATCAGCATCGCCGCCGCACAGGCCAGCCCGGCGCAGAGGCCCAGCCAGACACCGATCCCCTCCAGCCCGAACACGAATCCCAGCATGTAGGAGGTGGGCAGCCCGATCCCCCAGTAGGACAGCACCGCGATCATCATCGGCACGCGGGTATCCTGCACCCCGCGCAGCAGGCCGAGCCCGATCGCCTGCGCGCCATCCACGAACTGGAACAGCGCCGACACCACCAGCAGCGGCACCCCGATGACGAGGATCTGGTCGCGCACCGGGTTGTCCGTTTCCATGAACAGCGACATCAGCGGTTCCGGAAAGATCAGGAACGCGGCCAGTGTCAGCACGGCAAAGGCCTGCGACAGCGCGATCACCACCTTGCCGCCACGGGCCATGTGGAACGGATCGCGCCGGCCATAGGCGTTGCCCGCGCGGATCGTCGCCACGTTGCTGAGCCCGAGCTGCACCATGAACGTGCCGCTCGAGATGGTGATGACGATGCCGTGGGCCGCGAGCGGCACCTTGCCCAGCCAGCCCATCAGCACCGCCGAAGCGGAAAACAGGCTGACCTCGGCCACCGTGGTCAGCCCGATCGGCACGCCCATCCGGAACACCTGCCACAATATCTCGGGGTCGACCCGCCAGAGCCGCTGGAACAGGTTGTAATGCGGCAGGGCGCGGCGCTGGTAGATCACCACCGCGATCAGCGACACCGCCTGCGAGGCGATGGAGGCACAGGCCGCCCCGACGATGCCCAGTTCGGGCGCGCCCCAATGCCCGAAGATCAGCATGTAATTGGCCAACGCGTTGGTCGCCGCCGCGGTGACCGTGATCCAGAACACCGCCTGGGTGCGTTCGAGCCCGGCGAGGTAGTTCTTCAGCACCATCACCAGCAGCGCCGGGAACAGCCCCCAGCCGGCGATTCGCAGGTATTGACCGGCCAGCGCGGCCACCTCGGGATCCTGCCCCAGCATCCGCAGGATCTGCTCGGACCACAGCATCGCCGGCATCGCCGCCATCGCATAGATCATCGACAGCCACATCCCCATCCGGGTGCTGCGGCGAATGCGCTGTTCATCGCCTTCGGCGGCCGCCGCCGCGGCGATGGGCATCACGGCGAGCGCGAAACCCGAGCCCAGGATGAAGAAGACGAAGAAATAGCTGGCCCCCAGCGTGACCGCCGCCAGTTCGGCGATGCCATACCAGCCCAGCATCACCGTGTCGGTCAGCCCGATGGCAAACTGCGCCAGATGCCCGCCGATCAACGGCAGGCCCAGCAGCAGGATCGCCCGGGCATGGCCGGGGATGGTCATCGGAACGGCTGTGTTCATCAGCCAGCATTAGGAGGCCCGACCGGCCGGTTCAAGACCCCGTTTCGGACGCGCCCGCGCCCGACAGCCCCGCACCGGGATACCCCGCACAGCGAACCGCGACCCTGACCCGGCCTGCCCGGCCCGGATCGGCGGATGTCCGGCGTGCCGGGCAGCGCCGCGCGCGGCTAGCGCACCCGCACGCCGGGATGCAGCGCGGTGCCCAGGATATGATCCGATTTGTGGATCACATGATGGGCCTGCCCGACGATCAGCGGATCGGGTCCGCCCACGATGCCGCGGTCCTTGTCGGGATAGTCCAGCGAGGCCAGGAAATGCCGCATGCAGTTCAGCCGGGCGCGTTTCTTGTCGTTGGACTTCACCACCGTCCACGGCGCATCCGCCGTATCCGTATAGAAGAACATCGCCTCCTTGGCTTCGGTGTAGTCGTCCCACTTGTCGAGGCTGGCCTTGTCGATCGGGGACAGTTTCCACCGTTTCAGCGGATCCGTCGCACGGCTGTCGAACCGGCGCACCTGTTCGCGCTGGGTGACCGAGAACCAGTATTTGTAGAGGCGGATGCCCGACCGGACCAGCATCCGTTCGAGATCGGGCGTCTGGCGCATGAATTCGAGATAATCCTGCGGCGCGCAGAACTCCATCACCCGTTCGACACCGGCGCGGTTGTACCAGGACCGGTCATAGAACACCATTTCGCCATTTGTCGGCAGATGCTCGACATAGCGCTGGAAATACCACTGGCCGCGTTCCTCTTCGGTCGGCTTGTTCAGCGCCACGACGCGCGCGGACCGCGGATTGAGATGCTCCATGAACCGCTTGATCGTGCCGCCCTTGCCCGCCGCGTCGCGGCCTTCGAACAGCAGCACGAATTTCTCGCCCGTCTCCTGCGCCCAGTGCTGCACCTTCAGCAGCTCGGCCTGCAACACCGCCTTGTCAGCCTCGTAGGCCCGCCGCCCCAGCTTGCGCGAATATGGATAACGCCCGCTCTCGAAGGCCCGGCGCACCTCGTCGGGGCTGGGCCCGCCGGGGGTCCGCGAGGCTTCGGCGGCCGGGTGTTCGGCTGAGTTCGTCGGCACGGGCTGCGCATCGCTGGTCATGGTGGTCCCTCCTCGCTCCTGGCTGTGGTGATCGGACGCATTTAGCAGGTTTTGCGGGATCGCGACTTGATTGGCATC
Organism: Pukyongiella litopenaei; assembly: GCF_003008555.2. Taxonomy (NCBI): domain Bacteria; kingdom Pseudomonadati; phylum Pseudomonadota; class Alphaproteobacteria; order Rhodobacterales; family Paracoccaceae; genus Pukyongiella; species Pukyongiella litopenaei. Next base: position 339,021 of record NZ_CP027665.1, read on the forward strand.
AACAAAAAGCAACTAATAGGCTCAGGTTTTGCGGTTCCGGACAGAGAGGCACCATGCGCAGCGAGATGATCGAACTGGACGGCCGGCCCTTTCATATCCGGCGCTGGGGCGCGCCCGACCTGCCGGTGCTGCTGATGCTGCACGGCTTTCCCGAATATTCCGGCGCCTGGAGCGACCTGGCGCCGCTGCTCGCCGAACGCTTCCATTGCATCGCGCCCGATCAGCGCGGCTATGGCCAGAGCTGGGCGCCGGAGGGCGTGGGCAACTATGTCACCTCGGCGCTGGTCGGGGACATGGTGGCGCTGATTGCGCAGATGGGCGGCGGCCCGATCACGGTGCTGGGCCATGACTGGGGGGCATCGGTCGCCTACGGGCTGGCCATGTTCCGTCCCGACCTGGTCGAGCGGCTGATCATCGCCAACGGCGTGCACCCGGTGCCGTTCCAGCGCGCGGTGGCCGCCGGCGGCGCACAGACCGCAGCCTCGCAATATATCCACGCCCTGCGCGAACCTGGGTCCGAGGACAAACTGGCCGCAAATGATTTCGAGAAGATGTGGAAGATGTTCTCGGCCAGCATGGACATGGGATGGCTCGGCGATGACAGGCAGGTCGAATACAAGACCGAATGGGCGCGGCCGGGGCGCCTGCGGGCGATGATCGACTGGTATCGCGCGTCACCGCTGGTGGTCGCCACCCCCGGAGAACCCGCCACCGGGCTGCCCGATCTGCCGGTCGACCGGCTGATCGTGCATTGCCCGCACCTGCTGATCTGGGGCGATGCGGACACCGCGCTGCTGCCGGTGTCGACCAAGGGGCTGGAGGAATTTGCCGCCGATCTCACCCGCGTCACCCTGCCCGGGCTGGATCACTGGCTGTGCCACCGGGATCCGCGGGCGGTCGCGGACGCGATCCTCGGCTGGATCGACGCGGCGGAGGATGACCAATGATCCGGGTTCACCATCTCAACCGGTCGCGGTCGCTGCGCATCCTCTGGCTGCTGGAAGAACTCGACCTGCCCTACGAGGTCATGCGCTATGAACGCGACGCGGAAACCGGGCTCGCCCCGCCCGACCTGTGCGCGCTGCACCCGCTGGGGAAATCGCCGCTGATCGAGATGAGCGGCAAGCTGATCGCGGAATCCGGCGCCATCGTCGAGGCGGTCTGCGCCCGCCACGGGGCGCAGCTGGTCCCCGACCCCGGCACGGATGCCTATCTCCAGCATCTCGAACTGATGCATTACGCCGAAGGGTCAGCAATGACGCCGATCCTGCTGAACCTCTATGTCAGCCGGCTGGGCGAGGCGGGCGAACCGCTGCAACCGCGCATCCAGGCGGAACTGGCCAATCACTTCGGCTATATGGAAACGGTGCTGCGGCCATCCGGACATTTCGTTCTGGATGACCTGTCGGCCGCCGATATCATGCTCAGCTTTCCCGCCGAGATCGCGATGCGCATGGGACGCGCCGAGGCGTTCCCGAAACTCGCCGGTTTCGTGGAGTGGGTGCGCGCCCGCCCCGCCTATCAGCGCGCCCTGACCCGTGGCGGCGGCGACTAGGCGCAGATCCGGTCACGGGGGGGTGACATTGCGGGGGCGGCCCCGGCGCGATCGTGGGCCCACCGACCGTCCGGGACGCATCCCGCGCCTGTGACCGGGCCGGAGCTTTCCCCGGCGGGCCGCATCTGCCATAATCGGGCAAAGCACAAGAACAAGAGCAGATGCCATGAACGATCTCCTGACAGAGACCGCCCCGACCGATTACGATGCCTCGTCGATCGAGGTGCTCGAAGGACTGGAACCGGTCCGCAAACGCCCCGGCATGTATATCGGCGGCACCGATGAACGCGCGCTGCACCATATGGTGGCCGAGATCCTCGACAACTCGATGGACGAGGCGGTCGCCGGTCACGCCAACCGGATCGAGGTGGAACTGCATGACGACCATTCGCTGACCGTGCGCGACAACGGGCGCGGCATCCCGATCGACCCGCACCCCAAGTTCCCGGGCAAATCCGCGCTCGAGGTGATCCTGTGCACCCTGCATGCGGGCGGCAAGTTCTCGGGCAAGGCCTATGAGACCTCGGGCGGTCTGCATGGCGTCGGCGCGAGCGTCGTCAACGCACTGTCGGATTCGATGGTGGTGCAGGTCGCCCGCGACCGGCAGCTCTATGAGCAGCGGTTTTCGCGTGGCCTGCCGCTGGGACCGGTGGAACAGATCGGCGCCGCCCCCAACCGGCGCGGCACCACCGTGACCTTTCACGCCGATGCCGAGATATTCGGCCACCACCGGTTCAAACCCGCCCGCCTGTTCAAGTCGATCCGGTCCAAGGCCTACCTGTTCTCGGGCGTCGAGATCCGCTGGAAATCGGCCATCGACGACGGGGAAACCCCGCGTGAGGCCACGTTCCACTTTCCCGGCGGGCTGTCGGATTACCTGAACGAAACGATGAACGGCGCCACCACCTATGCCGATGCCCCGTTTGCCGGAACCGTCGATTTCCGCGAGAAATTCGGCGCCTCGGGCAAGGTGGAATGGGCGATCAACTGGACGCCGTCGCGCGACGGATTCATCCAGTCCTATTGCAACACCGTGCCCACCCCCGAAGGCGGCACCCATGTCGCCGGGTTCTGGTCCGCGATCCTCAAGGGCATCCGCGCCTATGGCGAGCTGGTGAACAACCGCAAGGCCGCCCAGATCACCCGCGACGACCTGCTCACGGGCGGCTGCGCGCTGGTATCCTGCTTTATCCGCGAGCCGGAATTCGTCGGCCAGACCAAGGACCGGCTGGCCACCACCGAAGCACAGCGGCTGGTGGAGAACTCGGTGCGCGACCATTTCGACAACTGGCTGGCGGCCGACACGAAATCGGCGGGCGCCATTCTCGATTTCCTAGTGCTGCGGGCCGAGGAACGGCTGCGCCGCCGGCAGGAAAAGGAAACCGCCCGCAAATCGGCGACCAAGAAACTGCGCCTGCCGGGCAAGCTGGTGGATTGCTCGTCGAACGCGCGCGAAGGCACCGAACTGTTCATCGTCGAAGGCGACAGCGCCGGAGGGTCGGCCAAGATGGCCCGCGACCGCAAGACCCAGGCGCTGCTGCCCCTGCGCGGCAAGATCCTGAACGTGCTGGGCGCGGCCAGTTCGAAACTGGGATCGAACGCCGAGATCTCGGACCTGTCCCAGGCGCTCGGCGTCGGGCTGGGCACGCGGTTCAACCTCGACGACCTGCGCTATGACAAGGTCATCATCATGACCGACGCCGACGTGGACGGGGCGCATATCGCATCGCTGCTGATGACGTTCTTCTTTACCCAGATGCGCCCGATGATCGACGCGGGCCATCTCTACCTGGCCTGCCCGCCGCTGTTTCGCCTGACCCAGGGCGCCCGCCGCGTCTATGCGCTGGACGAGGCCGAACGCGACATGTGGATGGACAAGGGACTGGGCGGCAAGGGCAAGATCGACGTGTCCCGGTTCAAGGGCCTGGGCGAGATGGACGCCAAGGACCTGAAGGAAACCACCATGGACCCGGCCAGCCGCAAACTGATCCGGGTGACCATCGACGAGGACGAACCCGGCGAAACCGGAGACCTGGTCGAACGCCTGATGGGCAAGAAACCCGAATTGCGGTTCCAGTACATCCAGGAAAACGCGCGCTTCGTGGAAGAATTGGATGTTTGATGTCCACCCCCCGGGCGAGCGAGGGCCAACCCGACCTGAGCTGCCATTTTTTGGTCGGACACTGACATAGGCCACGATCCGTACCTGCAAATCTTCGGCGTAGGGGGGGATCGAGGAGGTCGAAATCAACCAAAATGTGCCCGGGTTCCAGACGCATGTGACGTCTGCAAAACTGAAGGGCGAACAGGTGGTGGCCGAACATTCGGGCCGGATCACGGTGCATCTGACGATGATCCTCAGTTGGAAACCGGACCTGTGGGAACGGCCATCGGCGTATCTGAGTGCCACGGCAAGAAAGCCCCTTGAGCTTCACGGTGGGCACATGTCGCTGACGAACGCCCTGACCTGCTCCCCTGAGAGTCCGCTGTCAAAAGTTAGCTCTGTTCAGGGTTTGGTCCTCTTCTGACCGTTGGTGATACTCCCGCGGTGTGAGCACGTCGAGGCTCGAATGCGGGCGTTGGTGGTTGTAGTCGTCGCGCCATGCCGCAATCAAATGGCGGGCATGGCGCAGAGTTGGGAATTGGTGCTCGTTGTGGCATTCGTCCCGCAGGCTGCCATTGAAGCTTTCGACCAAGCCGTTCTGCATCGGCTTGCCCGGCGCGATGTAATGCCATTCAACCTGGTGTTCCTCCTGCCATTTCAGCATTGCGTTCGATGTCAGCTCGGTGCCGTTGTCGCTGACCGCAAGGCAGGGAGCGCCACGCATCTCGGCAATCCGGTCCAGTTCACGGGCAACGCGATGGCCGGACAGCGATGTATCGACCACGGTGGCCAGGCATTCCCGGCTGAAGACGTCGATGACGCACAGGATGCGGAACCTGCGGCCGTCAGACAAGGAATCTGATACGTAAGACTTCAGACTTGATCTGACGGACGCCTCAGCGAACGGTGCAGAGAATGGGTTGCTGTCTGTCCGATGGCTCGGAAGCCCTGATCGTCTTTTCCACCGCGATGTGTAGCGTTTCACGGAAGGTCTGCTTAGGTGTTTTGCCATAGCAGTATCTTCCTGATTGCGGCCGCTGCTCGTTGTATTTGTCCAGCCAGATAGAGCTGATAGGCATGGTTCTCGACCTTGCCGAAATGCTCGGTGCCCCGATCTGTCAGGATGCGCAGCAGGCCAATGTTGTGCTCGGCAAAGAACGGGATCACCCGGTCGTTGAGCAGATCGGCAGCCGTGATCGCCGTCTTCTCGGTGTTGAGTTTGCAGATCGCCACGCGGGCAAAGATATCAACGAAGGTCTGCTGGTAAATGCGCCCAACGCCCTTCATCGTGCCAACATAATAGGTGTCCTGAGAGCCGAGATAGCCGGGATGGTGGCTTTCGATCTCACCATGGGCCTCTTTTCTGGCCTTGGCTTTTTCCAGCGCCGCCATCTGGTCTTCGGTCAGCAGGATGCCGTCTTGGGCAGCGCGGGCTTCCAGCGCCTTCAACCGCTTCTTCAAGGTTTCCAGGTCGTTGCGCAACCAGATCGACCGCACGCCGGACGAGGACACCATGATACCCTTCTGCTGAAGCGCCCACGAGGCCCGTTTCTGGCCCAAGACCGGGTTTTCGATGGCCAGTTCAATGACCGCTTCTTCGACATGCTCCGGCACCCGGTTCTTCAGGATCGGCTTGCGGCGGCTGAGATCCATCAGGGCCTGTTCACCTCCCTGTTCATACAATTCCCTGAACCGGCAGAAGCTGTCCCGCGAATAGCCCATCATTTTGCAGGCCTGCGAAACGCTGCCGAGCTGCTTGGCCAATTCCAATAGCCCCAGCTTCGGCTTGATGATCTTTTCCTGAATGCCTGTCATTGATCGACACTCCTTAATCGCGCTCTAAAAGAGCAGAAATGTCAGATCAAGTCGTGTGCTCAACACGTCAGCCGCAGCAGCTTGCACTGTCGCCGCACGCTCAGCGCATGTGCGGCGCTCGCCATTTCTTGCCTCGCGTCCCGAGCAACTGATACGAGGTACTGGCCAAAAAATCCCGTTCCACGACCAGATGCCCGATCTTCGAATGCAACTTCTCGATCTCGGCTTCTGACTGACGGGCATCATCCGGCTTCCCGAGTTCAAAGCCAGACGCCATGTCCTAGATGGCGGTCCGTTTCCTGTTGCCGATCATGTTCGGGTGAACACTGTACTTCCTCGACAACTCCGCCAGCGTCAGCTCTTCACGAATCCCCTCAAGCGCAACCTTGGCTTTGAATTCGGCTGAATACCGGTTTCTTTTCGTCATTTCGGGTCGTCCGTCTTGTCAGTCGATCCACCTTAAGTACTGGTCCGATTTTTCGCAATCACCTCTGAAAACGACCTGCATGGGCAAATGATCCGCAAGATCCGGATCGGGAATACCAGGGGCGTCCAACGAGCTATGAGTTCGCAATTTTGATCTGGACCCAATCCGTTCATTGACCTGCCACGGGATTTTTTCTCCACCGTTGATTAGAGTCCGGCCCAATGAAGGGACGGACAATGAAGCGAACAAGATTTACGGACGAACAGATCATCGGCATTCTGACCGAGCACGAGGCGGGCGCGATGAACCGCCCCGGGTTTCCGAGAGAGTAGAACTCTCAGAGGATGATCCTTATGGAATCGAAGAAGAAGCGCACGCCGGCATATACGGCCGAGTTCCGCGAGCGCGGCGTCCGGCTATTCCGCGAACGGCGGCCCGATTACACCAGTGACAACGCGGCGTATCGGGCGATCGCCCCGAAGCTTGGCTGCTCGCACGACACACTGCGCGCCTGGTGCATCCAGGCGGCACGCGATGCAGGCGAGCGCGACGGGCTGACCAGCGAGCAGAAGGCCCGCCTCAAGGCGCTGGAGCGCGAGGTGAAGGAACTGCGCACGGCCAACGAGATCCTGAAGAAGGCGTCGGCTTATTTTGCCCAGGCGGAGCTCGACCGCCTGTTCCGCAAATGATCGCCTTCATCGAGAAGCATCGCGGGGTCTTTGGGGTCGAGCCGATCTGCCGTGTCCTGCAGATTGCCCCAGCAACCTTCCATCGCCATGCCGCCATCGCGCGCAATCCCCAGCTTGCCTCGGACCGCACCAGGCAGGATGCTGTGGATATTGAGAAAATCAAGGCAGTCCACGGCAAGAGCCGGGGCCGTTATGGTGCCCGCAAGATCTGGCACCAGCTTCGGCGCGATGAGCACGACATCGCGCGTTGCACCGTGGAAAGGCTCATGCATCTTCATGGATTGCAAGGGGTTGTGCGGGGCCAGAAGAAGACAACCATCCCCGATCCAGCGCAGCCTTGCCCTGATGACAAGGTCAACCGGCAGTTCGTGGCTGCCATGCCCGATCAGCTCTGGGTGTCGGACTTCACCTATGTGTCGACATGGGCGGGGATGGTCTATGTGGCCTTCATCATCGATGTCTTCGCCCGCAAGATCGTGGGCTGGCGCGTCTCGACCTCGATGACGACAGGCTTCGTGCTGGATGCCCTGAACCAGGCCATCTGCCAGCGATGCCCAACAGGCGGCGGGTTGATCCATCACTCCGATCGCGGCAGCCAGTATCTGTCCATCCGCTACACCGAGCGCCTGGCCGATGCCGGTATCGACACTTCGGTGGGCAGCGTGGGCGACAGCTATGACAACGCGCTGGCCGAGAGCGTCATCGGCCTGTTCAAGACCGAGGTGATCAACTTCCTCGGCCCCTGGAAATCCATGGCCCAGGTCGAATGGGAGACCCTGCAATGGGTCAGCCGGTATAACAACGAGCGGCTACACAGCGCCATCGGGCACCGGCCGCCACAGGAAGTGGAGGATACATTCTACGAACAGATGAACACCCTTGAAAAAGCCGCGTAGGTCTTGAACAAAAAAGCCTCTCGGAAACCCGGGGCGGTTCAGTGCAGCAAATTCGGGCGCGTTGGCTCCACCTGAAAAACACCCCTTCAAAACGCGCTCCACCTGCTTCTGCGGTCGGGGCAGCAAGAGCCGCTTGATACATTGTCGGTGACGGATCGGTGGTCTCGTCATGTCCAATCAGAGAACGGACATGGGCCTCCGCCTGTGTCCGTTTTTGGTTGTGACATGAAAGGACACCGCAATGGCCGACGATACATCCGCCGCCCTCAAAGCTCTCATTCAGCAGGTTTCGTCGCTGACCGAAACCGTGGGTGCGCAGCAGAAGAAACTCGACGGGCTGCACGACTTCAATGCCCGCGTCTTGGACGAAAAGAAAGACCTGCAACGCCGTCTCGAACAGCAGACCGAGACCGACAAGCAACTGGCCGACATGGGCTATGAGCGTGCGTCTGACGGCAACTATTACCCCAAAGGGACAAAGCCCGCCCACACGCTGTCAAGGGCCGAGGCACGCGACCCTGCGAAGTATCGTGCGGCGAAGGAAGCGGCGGCGAAGATCGGTGCGACGTTGGAAATCCTCGATCCCGACAAACCCGAAGACACCCACCGTCGCGGGCGCGGCAATGTCGCGACGACAGCCACCACGGTCATCAAGGACGAAAATCAGCGGGTCCCGGAACTGGACAAGGCGATTCAGTACCTGTTGCACGAAGAACAGAAGCGCCGCCAGCCGTGCGGAAGAGCCTGATGGCACGAGCCAACAAAACCACCCGGCGGCGGAACTTTCGCGCCGCGCGTCTGCGCAGAAAGCTGCGTTTGCGTCGGGCGGCAATTGACAGAACGTTGGGAGAACATGTATCCTATGTGCAGTGTGATTTGCCCGAACATTGTTCGGAGCACGCCGCCGAAACACCGGCTGGCCACCCTTCGCCCCACGCGCAGGAGAAAGCACAACCCCATCAAGCGGGGCGGCTTTCAGACGCGCGCCCCAAATGCGAAGGATACAAGAAATGAATATCCAGGAATTGAGGGTACAGCATCGGGCAAAGCTGAAGGAAGCCCGTGGCCTGTACCGGAAAATCACCGATGACACGCCCGAGAAAGAGGCGCGGAAAATCGAGCGCGATTTCTACGCCACGTTGTCCGAGGCAGATGACATTCACGATCAAATCGAGGAGGCCAAAGAGGCCCGCTCTGACGATGGCGACCACCGCCGCCCCCGTGGCGATGACAAAACCGTTGACGGCAGCGGCAACGAAGGCGATGCGCGCGATGCGGCCTTTGGCTTGAAGCCCGAAGACCGCGTGACGACCTGGGCGCAGGCGAAACAGCCGGACAAGCACAACCTGACCCTTGGGCAGTATCTGGGCGCGATGGTGCGCGGCGCGAAGTCCGAAGCCGAGAAACGCGCCCTGGCGGAAGGCACCGACAGCGCGGGCGGCTATACCGTGCCGACCATGCTCTCGGCGCAATTGATCGACCTGTTGCGCGCCAGCTCGGTTGCTATCACAGCAGGTGCTCGCACGGTACCGCTCGGCAGCGACAACAACAACATCGCCAAGCTGGCGTCCGATCCAGTTCCGGCATGGCGGGTTGAAAACGCGGTGGTTGCCGAGTCCGACCCGACCTTCACCAACGTGCCGCTCGTTCCCAGGTCGCTGGCGGTGTTAACCAAGGTTTCGAGGGAACTGTTCCAGGACACTCTTAACCTGGACACCGAATTGCCGCGCATCCTCGCAACCGCTCTGGCGAAGGAACTGGACCGCGTTGCCCTGCTGGGCAGCGGCACCGCTCCTGAACCGGAAGGCATCGCGAACATGACCGGCATCGGTACCACGGCGCATGATGCGGCACTGACCACGTATGCGCCTTTTGTGGCGGCGCGCACTGGCATTCTCAGCGCCAATGCCGGCCCGATCTCGGCAATCATCATGCACCCGCGCGACGAAGGCACCCTGACCGGCCTGACCGACAGCACCGGGCAACCCCTGATGGCACCCAAGGCCGTCGCGGATATTCCCCTGCTGACGACCACGGCAATCCCGGCCGATGGCGGTGCGGGCTCGGATGAATCGACCATCTTTCTCGGTAACTTCGCTCACCTGATGGTTGGCATTCGTTCCGAGATCCGCGTTGAGGTTCTGAAGGAACGCTACGCCGACAACTATCAGTACGGCCTGTTGGCGCACATGCGCGCCGATATCGCCGCACAGCATGAAGCGGCCTTCCATACCATCACCGGGGTGCAGGGCTAATGGTCAATGGGGTGCGCGTCTGCTCGCAGTTCTTTGCGCGCACCACTTCCAGCGGGCGGTGGAGTGGACACAAACACCCGCAGCCGGAGCGTGGCGAATACCGTCACGGCTCCGGCCCACGGGGGGGGGGTGGTCAAATCTCTGTGACCTATCCGTCCCCAGACCGACGCCCAGGTCATCTTCACGCATCCCCGATTTAGAAACCTGAGAGGCAGGCAGATGGGACGGAACAGAACACCCTTGGCAAAGGCGAGGTTGACCGGGGCAGACAGGAAACACCCCGAGCGGTTCAGGGACCGCAGCGAACCCGATGGCGGTGGCCCTCTGGGCAATCCGCCCGAGTACTTCGACGCGACCCATCGCAGGATTTGGGTCACGTTCATGGAAGAGCTGCCATGGCTGGCGAAAGCTGACCGGGCATTGATCGAGTTGGCTTGCATCACGCGGGCGCAGATCGAGGTCGGTGGCGAGGCCGTCACTACGGCGCTGATGCGCGAACATCGGCAACAGCTATCCAGTCTTGGAGCAACACCCGTCACGCGTTCCAATGTGGCACCGGCACCGAATGACCCGGACGACGATGATCCCTGGGCGACGTTCATGGAGGGCAACCAATGACACAATCGGCGAAAGGCGCACTCGTCGTTCGGATGGAGGCCAGTCTGCGGAAGTTCGCGCGGCAAATGGCGAAAGGGCGTCAGGCCGCCGAAAGTGCGCCGGGTGAATAGAGCTCCGCGCTGAGAAAGGGGTGGCAAATTTTCCGACCCTGCATTATGCGGGTGGCAATCCGCGCCCGCGCTGAAATGCGACTGGCCGAGGAATACGACGCCGCGCAAGAGCGGGGTGAGGTTCGGACGCAAGCGGACAACCAGCATGTTGTGAGCGACAACAAGCTGTCACCCCAAGACCTTGGCATCCGCCGGGACGAGATTCTTGCTCCTGTTGCTTTCGCCACGTCCCCCCGCTCCTGGGCGGCGTTGCTAAACTTTGGCCGCCGTGTTCTGTATTACACCACTGACATTAGTGAGGGTGACGGTGCAGTGTCTGATGAGAGCAAGGCGTACTACTATGCGCTACAAAACGTAGCTCGAGAACGAACAGCAGCTAGTCTAAATCGGCGTCTACTAAAATCCGGAGGGATCCAAAGGTGGGACAAATTGACCCTTTGTTCAATCATTGGTTCTGATCCCGGTGATGCACTGAAGTTCGCGGAGGAAGAGTGGCGGAAGCACTATGGCCCTGCCACTCACAACGGCTTCTCACGAACATGGGAGCAATTGACCTACAAAAGTCTTAACGACACCGACCACTTCAACTTGGCGGTTTGGCAAAAAGTTGATGAAAAACAGGTGCTTGTTGCTCTTGCTCTGGGAGCGCCATCAAACCGCCGAAAGTATCTTACTATTAAGTGGATTGAAAGGTACTTCGGGCATAGCTACTTAGCCGGTAGAGCGCTGTGGCCGATTTTGACTTGTGCGGAAGAGTATGCAAGGCTTCTCGGAAGCGAAAAGGTGCTGATCAAAGACCCCGTTGACCCAAGCAAGTACGAGCGATACGGGTATGAACAATTTGCTCATCCAGGCGTTAGGCTTGGGGGCAACTATTATGGGAAGGACATGACATATGGCTGATAATGCTGCCAAACCTGTCGTTAGCGATGACATGATGGCTGGGCTTCTGGCTGCCATCAAGCGCGCCGAATCTGTCCCTGCCATCGACACGCTGATTGACAAAATCGATGACGAAGACTGGCTTTCCAATGATCCGGACGGATGGAACATCAATGCCGGGTCTGATGAGGGCGAGAGTGAAATCGATTCTCTTGACGAGGTTCAAGCCGCGTAATGCGGGGCATCGATAGGATCAACGTAAAACCCCGCTTCCGCGGGGTTTTATTTTTCGCCCCTGCTCTGAGCGGCACGTCGCACGCGGCTAGGTAGAGGATCGGTTTCATTTTCTGAGCCGCACCCCGGCCCCCCCGCCATTTTCCTCGACGAACTCAACGCCAGCGGCTTCGAGGGCGGCGCGAATATTTAAGACTGTTCTTGGTCTAAGTTCCTCACCTCTCTCGAGTCGGGCAACCGTATCAGGCGAGACCCCTGCCAGCTTCGCCAGGTCGCGAACACCTAGCCCCGTTGCTGCTCTGGCCATTTTTGATTGCGTTGCGTTCATATCGTAACCGTGTTCTGATCTTTTTTGACATTGATGGCGCGCACATCTATCGTAACGGTGTTCTGAACCCCAATCAAGGATGGACAAGATGACCAACTGCAACGCGGATTCCGCGAACAATACCGGCTTGACCCCCGTCACCGTCGATGCCCCCGGACTAACCTATTCATTTTATCGGGAGAGTGACGCGGATCTTACAACAATGGAGGGCAGGCTTGAGTGGTTTTGCGCCAATTTCGAGGTTTCGCCGCCAAACCTAGAATATGACGAAGATGAGCCCGATGCGATCCTGTTGACGGATGATCTAATGCGGTGGGCCTTGTATGAAGGCGTAAGCTTGGATTGGCTGGTCTGCGGTATGGTTTCCGGCGTACTGGCTGAGTTCCGAAAAGGGCACTCTTTTGGCGGGCCCAAAAGAAAACTCTACGAAATCATTCGCAAATTAGATGATGCCCAGAAGCAGCAGGTACTTGACTCCATTGAGGCCAAATCACTCGGACTTCGGGAACTGCATCATCAGTGGCGGATTGCAAGGGACACCTACAACGAGTCAGCCGCACTCGATGGCACACCGGAGGGTGCCGCCTTGTTCGACCGGATTTTGGAGCTTGAGCAGCAGGCGGCGGACTACGAACCGCAGTCAGTCGAGGACTTCGCGTTCAAGATCATCATTGCCGACTGCGATGGCGACATGAACGTCACCGACTGCCAGGTCGAGCTGGCAAACATGGCCTACCGGGTCGCCGGAATCGAGCAGGTTTGCCGGGGGGTGATCAAAACTAGATGACCCTTTCCCGCCCACACCCACGCCCCAGCTTCATTTTCACAGACACCAAAACTGAAACAGGGGTAGGGGTTGAAATCCGAAAATTTGTGAAGGGTGAAAGGCGGTGACAAATCCGGTGACAAGCCGGTTTGGAAAGAAACAAGGGGTTGCGGCGGAAGCCGCAACCCCTTGTCTTTTATGAAACTTTTGGCTCCGGCGGTAGGGATCGAACCTACGACCAATTGATTAACAGTCAACTGCTCTACCGCTGAGCTACGCCGGAACGGTTCGCGCCGTATAGCAACCCCGAATTGCCGCGTCCAGAGGGGTCGGAGCAAAATTTTCGCGCTTTTCGCAGCTCAGCGCCGGAGCCCGAAACGGACCTCGGGTGACAGCGCTCCGAGCGGTTCGACCCGTTCGCGCACGGTGAGATCGACCAGGTGGGCAAAGACGTTGCGCGACGCGGCCGGCAACAGCGGTTCCGGTGTGTCGGTATAGATGCGCCGGGTCAGTTGCCCGGTCGTGGCCGGCCCCTCGCCGAGCCCGTTCAGGATCGACCTTTCGCGCGACAGGCGATGCCCGATCAGCCAGTCGAGCCGGCCGGCCGGGTCCGTGATCGGTGCGCCGTGGCCCGCATGAAACACCGACCAGTCACGCCCGCGCAGCCGGCGGCAGGACGCCATGAAATCCGTCAGGTCGCCATCGGGGGGCGATACCAGTGAACTGGCCCATCCCATGACGTGATCGCCCACGAAACAGATCTCGCCCCAGGCCAGGGCGATATGGTTGCCGATATGGCCGGGGGTATGGATCACCTCCAGCGCCCAGTCCCCGGTTTCGATCCGGTCCCCGTCGGCAAGCCTCCGGTCGGGCAGAAATCCCGTGTCGATCCCCTCGCCTCCTCCGGTCATGCCACCGGCCGCCAGATCGGCCATCACGGCGCTGCGACCGGCAACGGCATCGCCAAAGGCCAGCACCGGCGTGCCGGACCGCTCCGCCAGCGGACGGGCCAGCGGCGAGTGATCGGTATGGGTATGGGTCACGATGACATGGCTGATCCGCTGCCCCGGCGTCACCGCCGAGAGGATCGCTTCGAGATGCGCCCCGGCCATCGGCCCCGGATCGATCACCGCCAGGTCCCTATCGCCGACAAGGTAGGTGTTGGTGCCGCGATAGGTCATCGGAGACGGGTTCGGCGCCACGATCCGCCGCAGCCCCGGCGACAGTGTTACCGGTTGCCCCACAGGCGGGTCGAAATCGTCCGGCGGCTGGGTCATCGCTCTTTTTCTCCTACCTGTGGCCAGCTAGATTTAGCCCATGCAATTCGGATGGTTCAAACAGTATGTGCCGCGCGGGATCTATGCCCGCGCGGCGCTGATCATCGTGCTGCCGGTCGTTGTGGTGCAACTGGCGGTTTCGGTGGTTTTCATCCGCCGCCACCTCGAAGACGTCACCTCGCAGATGACCAGCACCCTGGTGCGCGAACTCGACGTGATCGCCGGGTTCGCCGCGGCCGCGGATTCGCGCGACGAAGCGATGGACGCGATGCAGCCGATCCTGGTCACGCTCCATATCAACGCGCGGTTCGTGCGGCGAGCCGACATCCCTTCGCGGGACCGGATCCGCTGGTACGACTATTCGGGCCGGGTCGTCCGGGCCACCCTGCGCAACGACCTGCCGGACGTTCTGGCGGTGATCCAGCCCGATGACCGGGTGGTGCATCTGTTCGTGGACAGCGACCTGGGACCGGTGCAGATCAGCTTCAACCGCCGCAGGGTTTCCGCCGCCGCCCCGCATCAGCTGTTCGTGACCATGCTGTTCTTTGGCGGGGTGATGACGCTGATCGCCTATGTCTACATGCGCAATCAGCTGCGGCCGATCAAGAAACTGGCCGAAGCGGCGGAAGCGTTCGGGCGGGGGCGTTCCGTCCCCTACGCGGCGCGCGGGGCGCTCGAGGTGCGCACCGCGGGCAACGCCTTTCTCGACATGCGCAACCGGATCGAACGGCAGATCGAACAGCGGACCATGATGCTGTCCGGGGTCAGCCATGACCTGCGCACGCCGCTCACCCGGCTGCGGCTCGGCCTGTCGCTGATCGACGAGGACGACGCCGGCCCGATGCTCAGGGACGTGGACGAGATGCAGGCGCTGCTCGATGCCTTTCTCGATTTTGCCCGTGGCGCCGCCGAAGGCGATCCCGAGCGGATCGACCCGATCTCGCTGGCGCGGTCCGTGGTCGAGGACGCGCAACGGCTGGGCCGGCCGGTAAGCCTGGCGACCGTCGAGGGGACCGGCACCGTGAACCTGCGCCCGGTGGCGCTGCGCCGGGCGCTCGAGAACCTGATCGGCAACGCGGTGCGCTATGGCACGCGGGCCGAGGTTTCGGTGACGCTGACCGAAAAATCCCTGCGGTTCCGGGTCGAGGATGACGGGCCGGGCATCGCGGCCGAGGACCGGGCCGAGGCGGTCCGGCCGTTTTCGCGCCTCGATCCCGCGCGCAACCAGGACAAGGGCAGCGGCGTGGGTCTGGGTCTGGCGATCGTGTCGGACATCGCGCGCGCCCATGGCGGCGTGCTGCGGCTGGGCACGAGCGACCGGCTGGGCGGCCTGATGGCGGATATCGTGATCGGCCGCTGACCGTCGTCCCTTCCCGCCCAGCCCGCCCCTTCTTGCCCAGCCCGGCAGACCTCTGCCCGCAGCACAAACGCGCATTGATCCGGGCCACAACAATTGGTAACAAATTCTTACCAAATTCGGAGAACCTCCCCATGCCCGTGATCACCTGTATCGAGGACCTGCGCCGCATCTATGAACGCCGGGTGCCGCGGATGTTCTACGACTATGCGGAATCGGGCAGCTGGACCGAACAGACCTTTCGCGAGAACAGCTCAGATTTCGACAAGATCCGGCTGCGTCAGCGGGTTGCGGTGGACATGTCGGGGCGGACGACCGCGTCGCGGATGATCGGACAGGACGTGGCCATGCCGGTCGCGCTGGCGCCGGTGGGGCTGACGGGGATGCAGCACGCCGATGGCGAGATCAAGGCCGCCAGGGCCGCCGAGGAATTCGGCGTGCCCTTTACCCTGTCCACCATGTCGATCAATTCGATCGAAGACGTGGCCGAGGCGACCGGCAAACCCTTCTGGTTCCAACTCTACACGATGAAGGACGAGGATTATGTGGGCCGGCTGATCCAGCGGGCCAAGGATGCGAAATGTTCCGCGCTGGTGATCACGCTCGACCTGCAGATCCTCGGCCAGCGGCACAAGGATCTCAAGAACGGCCTGTCCGCGCCGCCGAAACTCACCCCCCGGACGATTGCCAACCTGATGACCAAATGGTCCTGGGGGATCGGGATGCTGGGCGCCAGCCGGCGGGAATTTGGAAACATCGTCGGTCATGTCGAAGGCATCTCGGACGCCTCCAGTCTCGGCGCATGGACTGCCGAGCAATTCGACCCGACGCTGGACTGGGGCAAGATCGGCACGCTGATGGAACAATGGGGCGGCAAGGTGATCCTCAAGGGCATCCTTGATGCCGAAGACGCGAAGATGGCCGCGAAACTTGGCGCCGATGCCATCATCGTGTCCAACCATGGCGGGCGGCAACTGGATGGCGCGCTGAGCTCGATCCGGATGCTGCCGTCGATCATGGACGCGGTCGGCGGCGACATCGAGGTCCATCTCGACAGCGGCATCCGGTCGGGGCAGGACGTTCTCAAGGCGCTGGCGCTGGGGGCGACCGGCACCTATATCGGCCGCGCCTTCGTCTATGGGCTGGGCGCGATGGGGCAACGGGGCGTGCGCACCGCGCTGGAGGTGATCGAGCGCGAACTGGACCTGACCATGGCGCTGTGCGGCGAACAGTCGGTGCAGGCGCTGGGGCGGCACAACCTGCTGGTGCCCGAGGATTTCGAGGGCCGCTGGCAGAACTGACCCGGTTGCGCTAGATCGGGGCCATGCTGGTATTCTCGGCACAGAAACTCGCGTTCATCGCCGTGCCCAAGACGGGCACGACCGCAATCGAGATGGCGCTGCGGCCACGCGCCGACATCATCTTTGGCAAGCACCGCAAGCATATGACCGCGCGCCGGTTCCACAGCCGAATCGCGCCGTTTCTGGCCGATGTGTTCGATCTGCGCCCCGAGGTCTTTGCCGTGATGCGCGACCCCGAGGAACAGATCCGCAGCTGGTATCGCTACCGCCGCCGCGACGGCCTGACCCGGGACGACCACAGCACCGATGCGATCTGTTTCGACCGGTTCGTGCTGGACGTGATCGCCGACGACCCGCCCCCGCATGCAGGCATCGGCAGCCAGTGGAACATGCTCACCGGGCCGCGCGACGCGGTGCTGGTCACGCATCTGTTCGCCTATGAATCGCAGCCGCTGCTGCTGGAATTCCTGCGCGACCGGTTCGGCGAGGTCATCGTGCCGAAACGCAAGAACGTATCGCCACCCGCCGATGCGCCGCTGTCGCCCGAGATACGGGACCGGCTGCGCGCATCGCGCGCACGGGAATTCGCGCTCTACGACCGGTTGCGGGACGCTGGCGGACATCTGCGCACCGCTGTCGGCGAGGCGTCCTGATCCCCCTTTTCATCGCGGCCAAGCTGGTCTATATGCGCAGCCTTCACCGCGGGGTTACAGCCTTGGAGGAACCCCGCCCCAATCTTGGAGAATACCCATGGCAGGAGAGATCCCTGATCTCATCGCCCAGGAACGGACGGGGACAGGCAAGGGCGCCGCTCGTCAGGCGCGCCGCGCCGGTCTGGTTCCGGGCATCGTGTTCGGCGGCGAGAACGACCCGCTCCCGATCACCATTCCGTTCAACGACTTGCTGACCCGCCTCAGGAAGGGCCGGTTCAAGTCCACGCTGTTCAACCTGAAGGTCGACGGTCACGACGACGTGCGGGTGATCTGCCGCGACGTGCAGCGCGACGTGGTCAAGGACCTGCCGACGCATGTCGATTTCATGCGCCTGCGCCGGACCACCAAGATCAACCTGTTCATCCCGGTCGAATTCATCAATGACGAACAGGCCCCCGGTCTCAAGCGTGGCGGCGTTCTGACCGTCGTTCGCCCCGAGGTCGAACTGGTCGTCACCGCCGCCGACATCCCGGAAAAGATCACCGTCGATCTGACCGGGCTGGATATCGGCGACGTCGTCACCATTTCCGCGGTCGATCTGCCCGCGGGCGCCAAGCCGACCATCGACCGTGATTTCGTGATCGCGAACATCTCGGCACCATCGGGCCTGCGTTCGGCCGACAACGAAGATGACGGCGATGCCGCCGCCGAGGTCGAAACCGAGGTGGAAGCCACCGAAGACTGATCATGCGGCATTGACTGCAGGATCGCGGGGCCCCGATGCGGGCCCCGTTTTCGTTCCGGCAACTGGAATCGCGCACCGATTTCCGGCATCAAGGGCGCAATCGCAGGCAAATGGGGAACGCCGTGAAACTCATCGTCGGCCTTGGCAATCCCGGTTCGAAATACGCGCGCAACCGGCACAATATCGGCTTCATGGCCGTGGATCGCATCGCGGCGGACCACGGGTTCGGCCCGTGGCGGCCCCGGTTCCAGGGCCAGCTGTCCGAAGGCCGGCTCGGCTCGGAAAAGGTGCTGCTGCTGAAACCGGGCACCTTCATGAACCGGTCCGGGCAGTCCGTCGGCGAAGCGATGCGGTTCTTCAGGCTCGATCCCGACGATGTCATCGTCCTGCATGACGAATTGGATCTGGCCCCCGGCAAGGCGCGGGTGAAACAGGGCGGCGGTCATGCGGGCCATAACGGGCTGCGGTCGCTGCATGCCCATATCGGCGACGCCTATGGCCGCGTGCGGCTGGGCATCGGCCATCCCGGCCGCAAGGAACTGGTGGCGGGGTATGTGCTGCATGACTTTGCCCGCGCCGACGAGACCTGGCTCGACGATCTGCTGCGTGGCATCTCGGACGGGGCGCCGCATCTGGCCCGGGGCGATGGCGGCAAGTTCATGAACGCCGTTGCATTGCGCACCGCGCCGCCCCGATCCTCGGCAGGCACCGCCGGGAATACCGCGCCCAGGGCCGCGGGCGGAACCACCACGCAACCTGCGCCCGCCCCCGAACCCGCACCCGAACCTGACGAGCGGTCACCGCTGCAGAAGCTGGCCGACCGCTTCCGCTGACCCCCGCCCCCAGCCCCTGCCGTCACGTTGCCTTTGCGCCCCGGCCGCGACCGGGGCATTGTGCGGCAACGGGACAGGGGACAAATCCATGCGAACATTCGGAAAATGGCTGGGGCGGCTGCTGCTGGTCCTGATTCTCGCCGGTGCGGCGGGCTGGTTTTGGAAAGGTGACGAGGTCAAACGCCTGCTGGCGGTCAACTCGCTCTTTGCCGCGGACAAGATCGTGTGGAATTTCTCGCATATGGATCAACTGTTCCTGACCGCGCCCCTGCCGCGCGGCGACGGGCCGGTCAGCGAATTGCCGCAGGGCGACCCGGCCCCCCTGCCCGCCGAAGCCGCCGCCTGGATCGAGGACCGCGCGGTGACATCCCTGCTGGTGCTGCAGGACGGCGCGATCCGTCACGAATCCTACCATCTCGGCACCGGCCCCGAGGATCGCCGGATTTCCTGGTCGATCGCCAAGAGCTACCTGTCCGCCCTGCTGGGCGTCCTGCTCGAGGACGGGGCCATTGACTCGATCGACGAGCCGGTGGTGACTTATGCGCCGGCCCTCATCGGCAGCGCCTATGAGACCGCGAGCATCCGCAACGTCCTGAACATGGCCAGCGGTGTCGTGTTCGACGAGGACTACATGGACGCCGGTTCGGACATCAACCGGATGGGGCGGGAGGTGGCCCTGGGCGGCACGCTGGATGCGTTCACCGCCAGCTTTGCCGACAGTTTCGCCGCGCCGGGCGAAGCCTGGCAATATGTCTCGATCGACACCCATGTGATCGGCATGGTGATCCGGGGCGCGACCGGCCAGAGCGTGACCGACCTGCTGGACGACAGGATCCTGAAGCCGCTCGGCATGGAGCAGGATGGCTATTACCTCACCGATGGCGAAGGCGTGGCCTTCGTGCTCGGCGGGCTCAACTTCACCACCCGCGACTATGCTCGGTTCGGCCAGATGATCCTGCAGGACGGCGAATATGGCGGGCGGCAGGTGGTGCCGGCGGGCTGGGTCGCGGCCTCGACGGCCCCCTCTGCCCCCACCGCCGAGGGCAAGATCCGCTATGGCTATCAATGGTGGATACCGCGGGATGCGCGTCCCGGGGAAGTCCTTGGCCGTGGCGTCTATGGCCAGTATCTTTATATTGACCGAACCCAGGGGGTGCTGATCGTGGCGACCGCGGCGGACCGCAAGTTCCGCGACCCCGGCGTGTCGCGCGCCAATATCGAGATGTTCCGCCGGATCGCGGACGGTCTTTGATCGGAACGGATTGCAACATGGGTGGTGACCGGACCATGCCACAGGACAGGCTGATCTCGGCCTTCGACCGGCAGGCCCGGGCCTGCGCCGTGCTCGGTTCGCCATTCATGGCGCGGCTGATGACATTGCTTGCAGAGCATTGGCCGGAAACCGGCCCGTTGAACGAGACCTGCGCGGACTGGCCGGGCGATCCCGGCCCCAGCGGCGCTTCGTTGCCGTTGCGGATCGCGGGCGGGCTGCATGCGCTGGTCTTGCAGGGCCGCGACCCGGAGCTGACCGCCGCCTACCCGCCGCATGACCCCGAGGAAGACGCGCTGGTATCGGCCATCCTGGGGGCGCTCGACCGGCATCGCGATTTCCTGATCGACTGGATCACATCGCCGCCGCAGACCAACGAAACCGGCCGCAGCGCGGTTCTGATCCCGACCGCCCACCTGCTGGCCCGCCGTTTCGGGCTGCCGCTGACCGTCAGCGAACTGGGGGCCAGCGGCGGGCTCAACCTGAATTTCGACCGGTTTGCGCTGACTGCAGGGACCCGCACCCTGGGGCCAGCCGACCCCGTGATCACCCTGAGCCCGGACTGGACGGGGGAAGCCCCCGCTCCCGCACAGCCGGTGATCGCCGACCGGCGCGGCGTCGATCTGCGCCCGCTCGATCCGCGAAACCCGCGCGATGCCCTGAGGTTGTTGGCCTATCTCTGGCCGGACCAGCCCGCGCGGATCGCACGCACCCGCGCGGTGATCGCGGCCCATGATGCCCCGGTCGATGCGGGCGACGCGATCGGCTGGCTGGACCGGCGCCTGCGCGCGGCGGGGTCCGGCACCTGCCATCTGGTCTATACCACCATCGCGTGGCAGTATTTCCCCGCCGATGCCCGGGCGCGCGGGCAGGCCATGATCGAAGCGACCGGCGCACGGGCCGATGATCGGAGACCGCTGGCCTGGTTTGCCATGGAAAGCGACGGCACCGACGATGGCGCGGCGCTGACGCTCAGATTGTGGCCGGGGAACGAGAGGCTCGACCTCGGCCGGGCGGGATATCACGGCGAATGGGTCCGGTGGGAGCACCGGGAGGAGAGGCGCGATGGAACCGGATGAAAGCCTGAACGTGTTTGGCGGTGCGCTCGAACCCTGTTCGATGACGCCTGTGACGGGGTTCTTCCGCGACGGGTATTGCAACACCTGTGCCGCCGACCAGGGCAGCCACACGGTCTGTGCGGTGATGACGGCCGAGTTTCTCGCCTATTCGAAATATGTCGGAAACGATCTCAGCACGGCGCGGCCCGAGTTCCATTTCACCGGGCTGAAGCCCGGGGACCACTGGTGCCTGTGCGCGGCGCGGTTCCTGCAGGCCCATGACGAAGGCTGTGCGCCAAAGGTGAATGTCGCTGCCACCCATATCCGCGCCCTCGAAATCGTCCCCCTCGACGTGCTGCGCCGCCACGCGATCGACGCCTGAGCGTCCATCTCGCGTGGGGCTCCCGCCCCCGAAACCGCCTTGCTGTCGCAAGACGGTCTACGGCGTTGGGCCGGGCCGCGCGCCCGCAGGGCGCGCGGCCCGGCCCAACCGGCGGAACGGCATCTCAGATGCCGGACGGCGGGCGGGAGCCTTTGCTACCCGCGTTGTCAGTCGCTGTCGCCCATGTCGAAACCGAGCGCCCGGGCGACGGTGAAGATATCCTTGTCGCCGCGTCCGCACATGTTCATGCAGATCAGGTGATCGGCCGGCAGGTCCGGTGCGATCTTCATCACATGCGCGAGCGCGTGCGACGGCTCCAGCGCCGGAATGATCCCTTCGAGCGTGCAGCTGAGCTGGAAGGCTTCCAGTGCCTCGGCATCGGTGATCGCCACATATTCAGCGCGGCCCACATCGTGCAGCCAGGAATGTTCGGGCCCGATCCCCGGATAGTCCAGCCCGGCGGAGATCGAGAAGCCTTCCAGAATCTGCCCGTCATCGTCCTGCAGCAGATATGTCCGGTTGCCGTGCAGCACACCGGGTCGCCCGCCGGTGAGAGACGCGCAATGCTGCATGTCGTCATTCACGCCCTTGCCCCCGGCCTCGACACCGATGATCCGCACGCTGTCGTCGTCGAGGAAGGGATAGAACAGCCCCATCGCGTTCGACCCGCCACCGATCGCGGCGATGATCGTGTCGGGCAGCCGGCCCTCGGCCTTTTGCATCTGCTCTTTGGCTTCCTTGCCGATGATCGACTGGAAATCGCGCACCATCGCCGGATAGGGATGCGGCCCGGCCACCGTGCCGATGCAGTAGAACGTGTCGCGCACATGGGTCACCCAGTCGCGCAGGGCGTCGTTCATCGCGTCCTTGAGCGTGCCTCTGCCGCTCGTCACCGGGATCACCTCGGCCCCCAGCAGCCGCATCCGGAACACGTTGGGCGCCTGGCGTTCAACGTCATGGGCCCCCATGTAGACGACGCATTTCAGGCCGAACTTGGCACAGACGGTCGCGGTCGCGACCCCGTGCTGGCCGGCGCCGGTTTCGGCGATGATCCGGGTCTTGCCCATGCGCCGCGCCAGGATGATCTGGCCCAGCACGTTGTTGATCTTGTGCGCGCCGGTATGGTTCAACTCGTCGCGCTTCAGATAGATTTTCGCCCCGCCCAGGTGTTCGGTCAGGCGCTCGGCGAAATAGAGCGGACTGGGCCGGCCCACATAATGGGTCCACAGGTCGTTCATCTCGGCCCAGAAGGCCGGGTCGGTCTTTGCCTTCTCGTATTCTTCTTCCAGCGACAGGATCAGCGGCATCAGCGTTTCGCTGACAAAACGGCCCCCGAAGATGCCGAACCGGCCGTTTTCGTCCGGGCCGGACATGAAGGAGTTGAGAAGATCGTCGGCCATTGTCGGTGCCTCCCGTTGCGGTTTCATCGTCCTAAGACGCGGGCGGCGGAAGGGCAAGCCACCGGGAACCCGGCGGCACGCCCGCCGCGCCGGTCGCACCGGAATTCAGGCCAGCGCGGCCTGCACGAAGGACCGGATCAACCCGGCATCCTTCACGCCGCGGGCCGCTTCCACCCCCGAGGACACATCGACCTGGCGCGCACCCGTCAGCCGCACCGCCTCGGCGACATTGTCGGGCGTCAGCCCGCCGGCGAGCATCCAGGGCACCGGCCAGCGCCGGCCCGCGATCAGCCGCCAGTCAAAGGCCAGCCCGTTCCCGCCCGGAAGATCCGCGCCCTTCGGCGGCTTGGTATCGACGAGGATCTGGTCGGCCACCCTGGCATAGGTGTCGAGCGCCGGCAGGTCCGCCGCATCCGCCACCCCGACCACCTTCATCACCGGCAATCCGTATCGCGCCCGGACCTCGCGCACGCGCTCCGGGGTTTCCTGCCCGTGAAGCTGCACCATGTCGAGCGGCACCGCGTCGACGATCTCGTCGAGCTGGGCATCGGAGGCATCGACCACCAGCGCCACCTTTGCCAGCCCCGCCGGGGCCGCCAGCGCGAGATCGCGGGCCACCGCCGGGCTGACATAGCGCGGGCTTTTGGGAAAGAAGTTCAGGCCGCAATAGGCGGCCCCGGCGGCGGCCGTCGCCGTCACATCCTCGGGCCGCGTCAGCCCGCAGATCTTGACCCGGATACCGGATGGCATGGGATCAGCCGGTCGAATCGAGGATTGCCAGCACCTCGTCCTTGTCGCCGTGCCGTTCGTCCTTCAGCCGCCCCACTTCACGCTCCAGCCGGCGAACCTCGCGGCCCTTCGCGCCGATCTCGCGGCGATGCTTGTGCTCACGCAGCCATTCCCAGACGAACCCCAGGATGACGCCGGTCGCGATGCCACCCAGCACCACCACAAAGAGCGGCAGGGTGATGGCATGGCTGCCGCCCAGCAGCCCGGACAGCGCCTCGGGAACGAGGTTCAGCGTCACCGCGCCGCGATTGGCGAGTGACACCGAGATCAGGACCAGCCCCAGCCCCCCAAGAATGGCATAGCGAACATATCGCATCGGGTTACCTTCCGTTCAAACGATCCCGCAGCAGCTTGCCGGACTTGAAGAACGGCACATGCTTTTCCTCGACCTGCACGGTTTCGCCGGTGCGCGGGTTCCGTCCCACCCGCGCGTCGCGCTTCTTTACCGAAAACGCGCCGAATCCGCGCAGTTCGACCCTTTCCCCGCGTTCCATCGCGCGCACCATTTCCTCGAAAACGGTGTTCACAATCCGCTCCACATCGCGTTGATAGAGATGCGGGTTTTCGTCGGCGATAATCTGGATCAATTCCGATCGGATCATGGTCTGGCCCCTCCCAAGGCGCTCGCGGCTCCGGCTTGGCGGTTTCGGTTAACTATAGATAGAATCGAAACGATCTGGAACAGCAACCATGCGGCAGCGCGCAGAAAATCCGCCCTTCGCCGGACCTTGGCGCGTGCCCCGGGCATCAAGGCCGCTGTCACCGCGCGCAGGACGGGCCGGCGGGAGACGGCGCCCTGCCCCGATTCGGAACGAAAAACGGCCCCGCGCAGATGCGCGGGGCCGCAGGTTTCTCCCCCGAGGGGGAAGAGGATCAGTCGCCCGATTTCAGGGCGGCGCCCAGGATATCACCCAGCGACGCACCCGAATCCGACGAACCATACTGCTCGACGGCTTCTTTTTCCTCGGCAATCTCGCGGGCCTTGATCGACAGGCCCAGACGGCGGGTCTTGCTGTCGACATTGGTCACGCGCACATCGACCTTGTCACCGACCGAGAACCGCTCGGGGCGCTGTTCGGAACGGTCGCGCGACAGGTCCGAGCGGCGGATGAAGGACTTCATGCCCTCGTATTCCACCTCGATGCCGCCATCTTCGATCGCGGTCACGTTCACGGTGATGATCGAACCGCGCTTCACGCCGCCCACGGCTTCGGCGAACTTGTCGCCGCCCACAGCCTTGATCGACAGCGAAATGCGTTCCTTGTCGGTGTCCACCTCGGACACCACCGCCTGGACCATGTCGCCCTTGCGGTAGTTCTGGATCGCATCCTCGCCGCGCTCGTCCCAGCTGAGGTCCGACAGGTGCACCATGCCGTCGATATCGCCCGGCAGGCCCACGAACAGGCCGAACTCGGTGATGTTCTTGACCTCGCCTTCGACCACGGTCCCCGAGGGGTGGGTTTCGGCGAACACTTCCCACGGGTTGCGCATGGTCTGTTTCAGACCCAGCGAGACCCGGCGCTTGGCACCGTCGATTTCCAGCACCATCACGTCCACCTCCTGCGAGGTCGACACGATCTTGCCCGGATGCACGTTCTTCTTGGTCCAACTCATTTCGCTGACATGGACCAGGCCTTCGACACCGGGTTCCAGTTCGACGAACGCACCGTAATCGGTGATGTTGGTCACGCGACCCTTGTGCACCGAGGCCAGCGGATACTTGGCGCCAACCAGGTCCCACGGATCTTCCTGCAGCTGCTTCATGCCCAGGCTGATACGGTGGGTTTCCTTGTTGATCTTGATGACCTGAACCTTGACGGTCTCGCCGATCGACAGGATCTCGGAGGGGTGGTTGACACGGCGCCAGGCCATGTCGGTGACGTGCAGCAGGCCGTCCACACCACCCAGATCGACGAAGGCGCCGTATTCGGTGATGTTCTTGACCACGCCGTCGACCGCGTCGCCTTCGCTCAGGCGGGCGATGACCTCGGCGCGCTGCTCGGCACGCGATTCTTCGAGGATGGCGCGGCGCGACACCACGATGTTGCCACGACGGCGGTCCATCTTGAGGATCTGGAACGGCTGTTTCAGACCCATCAGCGGGCCGGCATCGCGCACGGGGCGCACATCGACCTGAGAGCCGGGCAGGAACGCCACGGCGCCGCCCAGATCGACGGTGAAGCCACCCTTGACGCGGCCGAAGATCGCGCCTTCGACACGCTGGTCGTCGGCATAGGCCTTCTCGAGCCGGTCCCATGCCTCTTCGCGGCGGGCCATTTCACGGCTGATGACTGCTTCGCCACGGGCGTTCTCGGCGGCGCGCAGATAGACCTCGACCTCGTCGCCGGGCGCGATTTCCGGCGCTTCACCGGGGTTGGCGAATTCCTTGAGTTCGACACGGCCTTCCATCTTGTAGCCCACGTCGATGATGGCCTGGCCCGCCTCGATGGCGATGACCTTGCCCTTGACGACGGAGCCTTCGGTGGGGGTGTCCATTTCGAAGCTTTCATTGAGGAGGGCTTCGAATTCCTCCATGGATGCGTTGTGAGCCATGTGGCCTAGGGTTTCCTTTTACATCATGTTGCTGGCCGCGCGGTTGTCTCCGCGGGTCTCTGTTTCTGTTGTGCCGCAAAGACGCAAAAAACGAAGGGTCGGTTGCAACCGACCCTGCCCCTTGCGCCCCTGTTGCGGGTGTAGCCCCCGCATCGACGCGCTGCGTATAGGCGGAATGAGGGTATTTGGCAAGCCCGCACGCACCGATCCGGTTCCGTGCGGGCGGATTGACGCCTCAGCCGAACCCCGGATCGTCGAAACCGAGCGGCACGGTGAAACCGAAACTCGGATCCTCGAACCCGGTCCCGCCGGGGATCACCGGATCGACATGCATGCCCCGAGGCATCGCGCCATCACCGATCCAGAATTCGCCGGTTCCCATCTGGCTCTCGCCGTCGATATCGGGGATCTTCAACATATCCTGATCGGTGTCGATGGTTCTGAAAACAAAGCGGTCCATGAAATCGTTCCCTGTCTGCTGCGTCCTGATCGTTCCGGCCCGGCACCGCGCCGATCCGATGGGACCACGCTAGCGGCCACGCGGCGGGCCGGGCAGTCAGGTATTCTATACGGGGAAAATTCCGGGATTTCCGTCAGTTCCGGGGCGTTTCGGGTGCCGCACATCAAAAAAGGGCCGGCAAGGATGCCGGCCCCGGAGCGGTGCGGACAGGCAGATCGCCCTATGTGATCGACGCCTGGTGGATCTGGTCGATGTTGCGGCCCAGCGCGGCATCGAAATCGGGATCCGACATCTGCCTGCTCAGCCCTTCGGTCAAGGCCCGCGAAAACGACGCGATCATCTTGCCGTTCCGGGCCAGCAGGTCGCAGGCTTCCTGCGTGGAATACCCGCCCGACAGGGCCACGACGCGCATCACCTTGGGGTGGTCGGCGAGATCGTCGAACAGGTTGGCCACGCTCGGCAGGGTCAGTTTCAGCATCACCTCGACAGCATCGTCCAGCGCATCGAGATGTTTCAGGATCTCGGCCTTCATCATCACTTCGGCCTCGGCCTTGGTCGCGGAATGGATGTTGACCTCGGGTTCGATGATCGGCACCAGGCCGGCGGCCAGCACCTCGCGCGCCACGTCGAATTGCTGCGCCACGACCGCGGCGATGCCCTCGGCATTGGCCTCGTGGATGACCGAGCGTTCCTTGGTGCCGAAGATGCCCTGCCCCGCGGCCCTGGCCAGCGTGTCGGCGAGACCCGGCATCGGCTTCATCAGCTGAACGCCGTTGGCCTGGTCCTCGAGACCCTTGTCGATCTTGAGGAACGGCACGACGCCGCGTTCGCTCCAGACGTAATCGGGCACCTTGCGGCCGTCGATATCCTCGCCCAGCGTGCGTTCGAACAGGATCGCGCCGATCACCTTGGCCGCCGTGAAATCGGGCGACTTTATGATCCGGGCGCGCATCCGCTGGATCTCGGCAAACATCTCCTCCTCGGACCCGTAATCGGACGCGTCCACCCCGTAGAGCGCGAGCGCCTTGGGGGTCGAGCCGCCCGACTGGTCGAGCGCCGCGATGAAACCCGTCCCGCTGCGCATCCGTTCCCGCTGGTCTGCCTGTGCCATACCTAACCCTCGTTTCATGATTCACTGTCGGCGCCTGAATAGAACATGCCCCGGCGCGATGATAGCGTGTTAGCGACTGACAATCCGCAGCCAGATCCCGTCGCGGGCGCGGACGGTCAGATGCGCCACCGGCACCGGATCGCGGCCCTCGACCCGTTCGAACCGGAACCGGCGCAGGAAGCTCGACAGCAGCAGCGGTCCCTCGACCATGGCGAACCCGGCCCCGGTGCAGACGCGCGGCCCGGCGGAAAACGGAATGAACGCGTCGCGCATGCAGCGTTTGCCGTTTTCGGTCTGCCAGCGCGCCGGATCGAACCCGTCGGGATTGTCCCACAGCCGTTCATGCCGGTGCAGATGCCACGGGCTGAGCACCAGCTGCGCGCCCACCGGCACGTCGCGGTCGCGGAACCGTTCGGGACAGGTGGCGGTGCGCACCATCATCGGCACCGGCGGATAGAGCCGCAGCGCCTCGCGGAACACGTCGCGCGACAGTTTCAGCCGGGACATCACGGCAAAGCCGTCCTCCTCCTCCAGCGCCGCCGCCTCGTCGGCCACCCGGTCCTGCCAGTCGGGATAGAGCGCCATCAGGTAGAGCGTCCAGGCCAGGGCGGAGGCAGAGGTTTCATGCCCGGCGAGAAAGAAGATCGCCACCTGGTCGACCATCTCGGCGGTGTCGAAGGTTTCGCCGGTCTGCGGATCGGCGGTGGTCATGATCTTGGTGACCAGGTCGTCGGGTGCGGTCCCGGCCCGGATCGCGGCCCCGCGTTCGGCGGTCAGGGTCTCGATCAGCGCCCGGATGTCGCGCGCGGCCCGTTTCGTGCCGCGCCGGTGGAAACGGGGCGCCCAGGCCGGCAGCGGCAGGAACGCGGCCAGGTTCAGGATCGGCTGGTTGCGCTGGTAGTCGCGGAACCGGGCAAAGACCTGCGCCGCGACCTCGTGTTCGATCGGGATCGAGAACATCGTGCGAAAGATCACATCCGCCGCCGCGTGGCTGGTGATCTCCTCGATCTCGACCGCCCCGCCCGCCTGCGCCTGCAGCCGCGTCACCGCCGCCGCGGCCGCCGCCCGCATCGCCGGATAGGTTTCGCGCAGCCGCCCGCCTTCGAAAGCCGGGTCGATGATCCGCCGCTGGCGTTTCCAGGTCTCGCCATTGGTCAGGAACACCGAGTTCCCCAGCAACGGCCGCAGCCCTTCGCCGATGCGGCCCGATTTCGGAAAGTCATCGGGCCGGTCCTTCAGCACCGTCCTGACCAGATCGGGCTGGTTCAGCAGGAAGGACCGGAAGAACGGCGTGCGGAACTCGGCCATCCACGCGCGGTAGAGCCGCGCCGGCTGCGCCGACAGGATATCGTCGCGAAAGAGCCGCACATAGCGCCAGAGCGACACCTTGTCCGGGCGGGCGGGCGGTTTCGGCGGGATCGTCATGCGGCGCTGGTCGAGGTGTATTTCGACATCGCGGTGTCGATGCGCGATTTCGACGGCTGGCGGCCCGCATAGCGGTCGCCCAGCGTGAGCGGCCCGGCGGTGATGCGGAAATAGTCGTAGTCACCCGGCCGGTCGAAGGCGCAGAGATACTGGAAATGCAGGCGGAAGAACCGCCAGCGCAGCTCGGCCCAGCGTTGGTCCGACAGGGTCTGGGTAAAGGCCGCCGAAAAGACCAGCGGCCATTTCCGGCCCGCGGGTTCCACGCCGCTGACCGCGACCGGGTCGCACAGGGCAAAGGCACAGCCATCGCCCGGCGCCGACACATCGACCCAGGCCAGCGCGTCGCTGGAGGACAGGTGGGCCAGATCGGCCCGCAGCCGGTGGGCATCGGGCAGGAACGACACCATCGGCACCACCTGACCCAGCGTGAGCAACCCCAGCGCGGGGCCGTTCGCGGGAACCCGTCCCGCGCGGATCAGATCGGCGAGCACCGACACCGCCAGATGCGCCCCGGACGAATGGCCGACCACCAGAACCTCGTCCGCCCCGCTGGCCAGCGCCGCGGCGATCCGGTCCCCGAACTCGGCCAGCCGGGTTTCCAACTCGGGCGGGTTGGCGCCGCGCAGCCGGGCCGAATAGGCGTAGTCATGCATCAGGTAATAGGCGAACAGCCGGTTGTCGCGCGCCTTGAACCAGCGCATCAATGCCGCCAGCACGGCCAGCCCCGCCGCCAGCCCCGCCACGGTGGTCGCCGGATGCGTGCCGCCGAACCATGCCGCCGCCCCGATCACCGCCCGCGTGGCGATCCACCCGGCCAGCACCGCCACCGCCAGTTGCACCAGCAACATGCCCACCGGGTAGAGCGCCGCGATCACCGGCCCCTTGCGCATCCCCATCAGTCGCCATAGCGTGCCGGTCGAGATGTAGATCCATGCCGTGCGCGCCAGCATCCCGAAGGTCGCCGCGATACCGGCGGACATGCTGCCGCGAACCAGATCGGACCAGACCAGGACTTCGACCTCGGCCTCGACCGGCATGTCCTCGATCTGGGCGGCGACCCGCCAGCCGAACCCGTCAGCCGCGCCGATACCCGGTTTCAGCGCGATCTCGTATCCCGAGATTGCCGCCTGCGCCGCGGCTTCCTTGCGGTAGAGTTCACGATAACGCCGGGGCGGAAAGGGGTCGTAGCCGGGAATGTAGAACACCCGCCGCCCCCGAACCGTTCGCGTTCGCCGTTCCGGCCCGCCCGTATGCGTCGTTGCCTCGCTCATGCCGGGCCAGCCTAGTCACGCCGGGCCGCCGGGGCAAAGCGAAATGAACGGCAGGGTCAGCCCAATGTCGCCAGCGCCGGAAAGCTCTCGAGCAACCAGTAGGAAAAGGCGGAAAAGCCGCCGGTCAGCATCAGCAGCCCGATGGTCCACAGCAGCAGCCCCATGATGCGTTCGATACGCTCCATGTGTCGTTTCATCCAGGCCATGACGCCGCCCAGGCGCGGCAGGAACGCCGCGACCAGCAGGAACGGCACGCCCAGGCCCGCCGCATAGACCGCCAGCAGCATCGTGCCGCGCGCCACCGAGGCCTCGGACGCGGCCAGCGACAGGATCGCGCCCAGTTGCGGGCCGATACAGGGCGTCCAGCCAAAGGCAAAGGCGAGCCCCAGGACATAGGCGCCCAGCGCCGATCCGCCCCGGTCGCCCGCATCCAGCCGCGCCTCGCGATCCAGGATGCCGATCCGGTAGATGCCCAGGAAATGGGCGCCAAAGCCCATCACCAGCAGCCCCGCGACCGTGTTGAACCAGCCCTGGTAGTGCAGGAACACGGTGCCGATGGCCGAGGCGGTGAAGCCCAGAAACAGGAACACCGTCGACAGCCCCAGCACGAAGAACAGCGCCGGCAGGACCGCGCGGTTCGACGCCGCCCGGCCTTCGGACAGGTCCTGCACCGACACGCCGCTCATATAGGCCAGGTAGGGCGGCACGATGGGCAGCACGCAGGGTGACAGGAAACTGATGATCCCGGCGGCCAGCGCCACCGTCATCGCGGGTAGCAGCGCCGCGTCGATGATATCTATTCCGAACATGGTTCGCACATAGGCCATCGCGCGGCCAAGGTCACGGGACCAAAGGTCACAACACTGTGGACAGGCTGAAACAAGCGGCCTATCGCATGACCATGACCGAGATTTCCGACACGCTCGACGCCATCGGGCTGCTATGCCCCCTGCCCGTTCTCAAGGCCCGCAAGCGGCTCATGGCGCTGCCCGACGGTGCGGTGCTGGAGCTGCTGGCCGACGACCCGGCCGCGGTCATCGACGTGCCGCATTTCTGCGTCGAATCCGGTCATGTGCTGATCGGCCAGACCGACCGTGACGGGGTTTGCAGCTACCTGATCCGCAAGGGCGGGTAACAAAAGGGGCGGCACCTGCGCGCCGCCCCGTTCGATACGGTATTTTCCCGCGTCAGCGGCCCAGCGACCACCAGCCGCGCCGCTTGGGCCTGGCGGTTTCCTCCGGCTCGGGTTCGGCCACGGCAACCGCCGCTTCAACCTCGGGCTCGGCCTCGGTCACCGTCGGCTCTGCGG
This sequence comes from Pukyongiella litopenaei, assembly GCF_003008555.2. Lineage (NCBI taxonomy): Bacteria > Pseudomonadati > Pseudomonadota > Alphaproteobacteria > Rhodobacterales > Paracoccaceae > Pukyongiella > Pukyongiella litopenaei. Next base: position 370,894 of record NZ_CP027665.1, read on the forward strand.
GGGGCGTGGCCGCCGCGACCTCGGGTTCGGGTTCGCTGACCGGCTCGGGAGCCGTGTCGGCCGTTTCGACCTCGGCCGCCGCCCCGCTGTCGGTCCCGTCCGGTTCGGGCGCATCCGCGACCGTCTCGGGCGCGGGGTCCGGCTGGACCTCGGCCTCGGGTTCCCCGGCGGCTTCCCCGGCATCGCTCTTCTTCTTGCGGCTGCGGGTCCGGCGTTTGGGCTTCGGTTTTTCCTCCGCTTCCGGCTCGGCTGCCACCTCTGCCTCGGGCGCGGGGTCGGCCGGGGCCTCTGCCGGGTCCGCAGCGGCCGCATCCCCTTCGGCGACCTCGGCATCTGCGGCGGCCGATTTGCGGCTGCGCGACCGCGACCGGCTGCGCTTGGGCTTGGGCGCGTCTTCGGCCTCGGGCGTGTCCTGCGCCTCGGCGGGAGCCTCGGCATCGTCCGAATCGACCGCCTCGCCCGCCGCATCCTGGTTGTCGTCGGCCGTATCCGCGTCCTCGCGGGTCTCGCCATTGCCGGATTTCCGGCGACGACGACGGCGGCGGCGGCGTTTCGGCCTGGCTTCGCCATCGGCGGTTTCTTCGGGCGCCTCCACCTCGTCAACCTCGGCATCGGCCTCGGCATCGACGTTGCTCATCAGCGTGGCATCCACCGACACCACCGGCGCGGTGGCCACCGGGACCGCGCGGGTCGCGGTCTTGAACTTCTCCAGAGAAAATTCGGGGCTGACCAGATGCACGTCGCCTTCGATCCGCACCGACAGGCCATAGCGCGATTCGATCTGCGCGATATGTTCGCGTTTCTGGTTCATCAGGTAATTGGCGATGGCGACGGGGCATTTCACCAGCACTTCGCGCGACCGTCGCCGGGTGCCCTCTTCCTCGATCTGGCGCAGGATCGACAGCGCCATCGAATCGTCGGACCGGATCAGCCCGGTGCCGTGGCAGGACGGGCAGGCCTGCGTCGTCGCCTCGAGCATGCCGGGGCGCAGCCGCTGGCGGCTCATCTCCATCAGGCCAAAGCCCGAGATCCGTCCGACCTGGATGCGAGCACGGTCGGATTTCAGCCGCTCCTTCATGCGCTTCTCGACGGCGGCGTTGTTCTTGCGCTCGTCCATGTCGATGAAGTCGATCACGATCAGACCGGCCAGGTCGCGCAGGCGCAGCTGGCGCGCGACCTCTTCGGCGGCTTCCAGGTTGGTCTTGAGCGCGGTTTCCTCGATCGAGCCTTCCTTGGTGGCCCGCCCCGAGTTCACGTCGATCGCCACCAGCGCCTCGGTCACGCCGATCACGATATAGCCGCCGGATTTCAGCTGCACCGTCGGGTTGAACATCGCGTTCAGGTAGCTTTCCACCTGGAACCGCGCAAAGAGCGGCAGCGCATCCTCATAGCGTTTCACGTTCTTGGCGTGAGACGGCATGATCATCTTCATGAAGTCCTTGGCCGACCGATAGCCGCGTTCGCCCTCGACCAATACCTCGTCGATGTCGCGGCTGTAGAGATCGCGGATCGACCGTTTGATCAGGTCGCCCTCTTCGTAGATCTTGGCCGGCGCGATGGATTTCAGCGTCAGTTCGCGGATCTGTTCCCACAGCCGCTGCAGATATTCATAATCCCGCTTGATCTCGGATTTCGTCCGCTTGGCCCCGGCGGTGCGAATGATCAGGCCCGCGCCCTGCGGCACGTCGATACCACCCGCGATTTCCTTGAGTTTCTTGCGGTCGGCGGCGTTGGTGATCTTGCGGCTGATGCCGCCGCCACGCGCGGTGTTGGGCATCAGAACGCAATAGCGGCCCGCGAGGCTGAGATAGGTGGTCAGCGCGGCGCCCTTGTTGCCGCGTTCTTCCTTGACGACCTGCACCAGCAGGATCTGGCGGACCTTGATGACCTCCTGGATCTTGTAGCGGCGCGACCGCGGCTTGCGCGGCGGGCGCAGATCCTCGGCATCGTCGTCCCGCGCGATGGATTCGATGTTCGCGTCCTTTTCGGCGGCGTCCGGATGCCCGGTATCCTTGCCGTCGCCGGCACCGTTTTCGGCCCCTTCCGCGGCATCGACAACGTCGCCCGCGCCCGGCTGTTCCGTGTCCGCGGCCTCATCGGGCTGGACATCGTCGGATTGGGCATCATCAGCCGGGGCATCCCCGGCTTTCGCCTCGGCGGTGTCATCGGTGGCGTCGGCGCCATCCTCTGCGGAGGCGGTCTCCGCCGCCTCATCGGACTGTCCGGCCTCGGCCGCAATCGTTCCTTCATCCGAGCCTTCAACCGTCGCGTCGGCGCCCTGGCCGAACCCGGCGACACCGGTTTCCTCGGCGCCGTCCTCGTCGGACAGGTCGATGGTTTCCATGCCGGTGATCTCGCGGGTTTCCACCGCGTCATCGGATTTGATCGCCGCCGCCTTGCTCCGCGACCGGCGCGACCGGGACGATTTCGGCTTGACCGCGTCTTCTTCGTCGCGCGCCTTCATAGCCTCGGCATAGGCGCGCTCTTCCTCCATCAGCGCCTCGCGGTCGGCGACGGGGATCTGGTAGTAATCCGGGTGGATTTCCGAGAATGCCAGAAACCCGTGCCGGTTGCCGCCGTAGTCGACGAACGCCGCCTGCAGCGACGGTTCGACCCGCGTTACCTTGGCGAGATAGATGTTGCCAGCGAGCTGGCGCTTGTTCTCGGATTCAAAATCGAACTCCTCGACCTTGTTTCCGTCCACCACCACGACGCGGGTTTCTTCCGCGTGAGTGGCGTCAATGAGCATTTTCTTTGCCATATATCCTTGGTGCACAACCGCAATCGCGCGGGCCCGGCCGAACCGGGCGGGCGTTGGCGGTTGGGGTTGCGTCTTGTCAGGGCGATGGGGGACGCCGCGCGGCAGGGTGTGGCCCTTCGGCCCCCTGGCTCGGTTGTCAATCCTGGCGCGCGCGTCATCGCGGTTCTTCTCCGACAGGCGCGGACCGGCATTTGCCGATGCGATCACCTGCCCGTCTCATTGCCCGCCCCGGATGGGGTCGGACGCTACACTGGCCCCGTGCGGGACCCAATCGGTCTGTTCAGTTCCGGCACAGGACCGGCCGGCAAGGTTCTGAAACAGCGAAACTCAAAACCGGGCAGCGCGTGAAATCCGGACCGCCCGTCCGGCCAACATAAGGTGACCGGCGCGGCATTGACAATGGCAATTCGTCATCGCGGATGCCACATTCCGCCATCCGGGACGGTCAAACCGTTCACGATGCCGGGATTTTCCGGGATCGTGAACGGGCCGGGAACGGTCCGGGACCGGCTCAGCTCAGGTAGTCCGAGCGTTGCAGGCCGTATTTGGCCATCTTTTCGTTCAGGGTCCGCCGTGGCAGGCAGAGCTCTTCCATCACGCTGGAAATCGACCCCTTGTGGCGGCGCATGGTGTTGTCGATCAACATGCGTTCGAAAGCCTCGACATATTCCTTCAGCGGCTTGCCCTCGGTGGTCATCACCGGCTGCATTTCCTCGTGATCCGACATCAGCAGCGATGCGATCGACCCCGACCCCCGGCGCGACTGCAGCACCGCGCGTTCGGCGATGTTGATCAGCTGGCGCACATTGCCCGGCCAGGGCGCCTGCAGCAGCTGCGCGGCCTCCTGCGCGGTGACCTGCGGCGTCTCGCAGCCGTATTCGTCCGAGAACTGTTCGCTGAAGCGCGTGAACAGGGTCAGGATGTCCTCGCCGCGCTGGCGCAGCGGCGGCACGGTGATCCGCAGCGCCGCGAGCCGGTAGAACAGGTCGGGGCGCAGCGCATCCTCGCAGGTGCGCCCGGCCTCCTGCAGGTTCGAGATGGCGATGATCCGGGTCTCTGCCGGCGTGCCCTGTTCGTTGATCTCGTGCAGCAGCCGGGCCTGCAACGTGTCCGACAACGCCTCGACATCCTCGAGCACCAGCGTGCCGCCGCGGGCCTCTTCCAGCGCGGGAAGGCGGCTGTCGTCGGGCAGCATGGGGCCGAACAGGCGCTTGGAGAGCGCGTCCTCTTCGAGCGCCGCGCAGGCGACCAGCACGAATTTCTTGCCCGCGCGGCTGCCGACCGCGTGCAGGGCATGGGCCACCAGCGTCTTGCCGGTGCCGGTTTCCCCGTCGATCAGCACATGCCCGTCGGCCTGACCCAGATCGAGAATGTCCTCGCGCAGCCGCTCCATCACCGGGCTCTGGCCGATCAGCTTCTTCATCAGCTGGTTGCCATCGCTGAGTTCGCGGCGCAGGGCGCGGTTGTCCATCACCAGCCGGCGCGCGTTGGCGGCCCGTTTGGCCAGTTCGGACATGCGTTCGGGGTTGAACGGTTTCTCGAGGAAATCGAACGCGCCGACGCGCATCGCCTCGACCGCCATCGGCACATCGCCGTGGCCGGTGATCATGATCACCGGCAGCGCCGAATCGCTGCCCATCAGCTTCTTGAGAAACTGCATCCCGTCCATGCCCGGCATCTTGATGTCGGAAATCACGATGCCCGGATAATCCGGCCCGAGCACCTTCAGCGCCTCCTCGGCGCTGGCAAAGGTTTCCGTGTCATATCCCGACAGGGCCAGCCACTGGCTGATCGACTGGCGCATGTCCTGTTCGTCATCGACGATCGCGATCTTCATCGCCTGAGCCATACCCAACTCCTTTTCCATGTCCCGGTCGTGCCGCCGGTCTTTCATTGCCGGCCCATCGGAGCCGGGCCTTGCCTATTCGGCCGCTTCGCTGCCCGTTTCCAGGATCGGCAATTGCATTTCGAAGACAGCGCCGCCATTTGCCCCGTTGCGGGCGGTGAGCCGCCCGCCCAGATCGCTGACGATCCCCGACGAGATCGCCAGACCCAGCCCCACGCCGTCGCCGGGTTGCTTGGTAGTGTAGAACGGTTCGAACAGAGATTCAAAATCCTCGACGCCATCGCCGTTGTCGCGCACGGTCAATGTCGCGGTTTCGCCCGCCGCAAGGATGATCTGAACCTCGGGATCGTCCACGGTCTTGGTGGCGTCCAGCGCGTTGCGCAGCAGGTTCACCATCACCTGTTCGATGCGCAGCCGGTCGCCCATCACCAGCACCGGGTCATCGGGCAGGATGCGGGTGATCTGCACCTGGCGGTGACGCAGCTGCGGCTCCATCATCGTCAGCGACGACGCCAGGGCTTCGCCCATGTCCACCGCCGACAGCGATTCGCTGCCCTTGCGGGCATAGGATTTGAGCTGCCGGGTGATCGCGCCCATCCGCTCGATCAGGTCGTCGATGCGCCCGAAGCTCGACAGCGCCTCGTCGGGACGGTTCCGGCGCAGCAACAGGCGGGCCCCGGCCAGATAGGTCTTCATCGCCGCCAGCGGCTGGTTCAGTTCGTGGCTGACCGCGGCCGACATTTCGCCCAGCGCCGCCAGTTTCGACGATTGCGCCAGCGACTGTTCGGTCACCGCCAGCGTTTCCTGCACCCGTTCGCGTTCCGAGATCTCGCGCTTGAGCCGCGCGTTCAGTTCGCGCAGTTCGGCGGATTCGCGCTGGAACAGCGCCATCCGCAACGCGGTCTTGCGGCCCAGCGCGTAAAAGGCCAGCGCCGCGAGGATGGCGAACCCCATGATTTCCATCGCCAGCACCGCGTTCACCTTTTCGCGCACGGAACTGTAGGTGGTGAAGGAAGTCATCCGCCAGCCGTGAAAGGGAATTCGGCTTTCCAGGCGCATCACCGCCTCGCCGCGCAGATAGGCCTCGGCCGGCAGCGTCGCCCAGTCGGCGGTGGCGCGGATGGCCCGGTCGATGGCGCCTTGCGGGGGTTCGCGCCTGATCGCCTCGGCCTCAGCCAGCCCGCGCCAGCGCGATTCCGTCGCCAGGATGATCGTGCCCTGGCTGTCGGTCACGAGAACCGCGTCGGACACCCCCGCCCAGGCGCGTTCGAATTTCTGCAGATCGACCTCGACCACGATCACGCCCAGCACATTGGACCCGTTTTCGATCCGTCGCGAATAGGTGAACCGGTAACCGCCCGCTTCGCGCGGGATCACCGAAAAGATGGTCGCATTCGAACGCAGGGCATCGACGAAATACGGCTCGGACCGGTGCTGCGCGCCCAGCCGGTTGCGGTCGGTCGCCGCCACCGTGCGCCCGTCCAGGTCCAGCAGCATCAGCGATTCCGCGCCGATTTCCTCGACAAAGGAAATCAGGCGCTGGGTCGAGCGGCTGAAATCCGAAGAATCCAGCGCCCCGATCAGCGTCGGGTCGCGGGCCAGCAGCTGCGGCACGATCGCGTTGCGGCGCAATTCGCTCAGGAGGTTGCCGCCATAGAGCGCAAGGCGCAGTTCGGCCCGGCTGCGCGTCGACGCGGTGAACCGGTCGGTCAGCAGATCATTGGTCACCCAGACCGTGACGATCGCCATCGACAGCACCGCCCCGACGGCCAGTCGGATCGACCAGCGCATCGGGCGGTTGCGGGGCCAGATCCGGCCCAGCGGCGAGGTCTTGTCTTTGGTTGACATGGCTACAGGCTATGCCCGTCCTCGCCCCGGCTCAAGTCACGCCGGTGCCAGCGCCGTCCCCAATGCGCGGAACATGGCCGTCCCGTCGGTGCCGCCATGGCGCGCGTCAGAGGCGCGTTCGGGATGCGGCATCATCCCCAGCACGCGCCGGTTGGCCGACAGGATGCCGGCGATGTCGCCGACCGAGCCGTTGGGATTGTCCGCATAGCTGAACGCGATCCGGTCCTCGCCCCGCAGGGCGGCGACCGTTTCATCATCCGCGAAATAATTGCCGTCATGGTGGGCGATGGGAATGTCGATCACCTGCCCGGCGGTGTAGCCCTCGGTATAGACGCTGGCGGCAGTTTCCACCCGGAGCCCCACGGTGCGGCAGATGTATTTCAGCCCCGCATTGCGCAGCAGCGCCCCCGGCAGCAGCCCGGTCTCGGTCAGCACCTGGAACCCGTTGCAGATGCCGACGGCATAGCCGCCACGCCCGGCATGGTCCGCCACCGCGCGGCAGATCGGCGATTGCGCCGCGATGGCGCCGCAGCGCAGGTAGTCGCCATAGGAAAACCCGCCCGGAATACCGACGATATCCACCCCTTGCGGCAGCGCGGTGTCCTTGTGCCAGACCATCGACACATCGAACCCGGCCTCGCGAAATGCCACCGCGAGGTCGCGGTCGCAATTGGATCCCGGAAAGACGATGACAGCGGCTTTCATGGTCGCTCTCCCTGGCGGGTGCTCTGCGTGGTCGCGGCCGACATAGCCATGGAACCGGCCCTGATCAATCCCGGAAAACGCGCGCCTGGCACTTCAGGCGGCACTTCGGGCGGAAAATCGGGCACTATCCCGGACCGATCCGCCGGCGGTCTCAGCCGAGTTCGATCGAATAGGATTCGATCACCGTGTTGGCGAGCAGCTTTTCGCACATGTCCCGCACCTGCGCCTCGGTCGTGCCCTCGGCGAGGTCGAGGTCGATCACCTTGCCCTGCCGCACCCGTTCGACACCGTCGAACCCCAGCGCGCCCAGCGCATGGCGCACCGCCGCGCCCTGCGGGTCGAGCACCCCGTTCTTCAGCATCACATGCACCCGTGCCTTCATCGTCCGTCCCCGGCTATGTGGCGGAACCGCACCCGGCTCCGCGTTGTCTCGAATATCCCCGCGACCCGTCGGCGCGTGTCAGTTGATCAGCGTCGGCTTGGTCACCGGTGCCGATTTCGGCATCACGCCCAGCCGCCGGGCAACCTCGGAATAGGCATCGGACAGGTTGCCCAGATCGCGGCGGAACACGTCCTTGTCCAGCTTGCGGCCGGTTTCGATATCCCACAGCCGGCAGCTGTCGGGGCTGATTTCATCGGCCACGACCAGCCGCTGGAAATCGCCCTCATAGACACGGCCGACCTCGATCTTGAAATCGACCAGCCGGATACCGACACCCAGCATCAGGCCGGACATGAAATCGTTGACCCGCAGCGCCAGCGAAAGAATGTCGTCCATGTCCTGCTGGCTGGCCCATCCGAATGCGGCGATATGTTCCTCGGTCACCAGCGGGTCGCCCAGCGCATCGTCCTTGTAGCAATATTCGACGATCGGGCGCGGCAGTTGCGTGCCTTCCTCGATCCCCAGTCGCTTGGACAGCGACCCGGCGGCATAGTTGCGCACGATCACCTCCAGCGGGATGATCTCGCAGGCGCGCACCAGCTGTTCGCGCATGTTCAGCCGTTTCAGGAAATGGGTCGGCACGCCCACGGCGTTGAGCCCGGACATGAAATATTCGGACAGGCGGTTGTTCAGGACCCCCTTGCCGTCGATCACGTCCTTCTTCTCGGCGTTGAAGGCGGTGGCGTCGTCCTTGAAATACTGCACGATGGTGCCCGGCTCGGGACCTTCATAGAGTATCTTCGCCTTGCCTTCGTAGATTTTCTTGCGACGCGCCATGTCGGGCCTTTCGGGAAAGCGGACGGGGCAACGGTCCCGTCTCGTTGGCGCCCTCTTAGTGCAAGGACCACGATGTCGCAAGCGCTCCCCCTTGCGAAGTCGCGCCGGTGGCGGCATATCTCTGTCAACACCAGCATTGCCCGATGGAGCATGACCCATGACCACTTTCGACGACCGCGAACACGCATTCGAGTCCAAGTTCGCCCATGACGAGGAAATGCAGTTCAAGGCGCTCGTGCGCCGGAACAAGCTGGTCGGTCTGTGGGCCGCCGGCCTGATGGGCAAGAACGGCGACGAGGCCCAGGCCTATGCGAAATCGCTGGCCGTGGCCGAGGTCAACGACGTCAAGCATGACGAACTGGTCCGCCGGATCACCGCCGATCTCGAAGGCCATGTGACCTCGGACGCGATCCGCGCCAAGATGGTCGAGCTGCTGCCCGAAGCCAAGGCGCAGATCATGGCCGAGGCGGACTGAGCGGCCGATTGAGCGGCGGACTGCTCCGCGGCTCATCATCGTCTTGAAAAATTCGCAATTGTCTCGGCGCCCGGTCCATGACAGACGGGGGCGTTGACCTTTGCGCCATTTGCCGTTGCCGACAGGACCGTTTCATGACCGATGCCGTTACCGCCTTTCTCGAAACCCATGACGTGCTGCTCGCCGATGGCGCGACCGGGACGAACCTGTTCAACATGGGGCTGCAATCGGGCGATGCGCCGGAGTTGTGGAACACCGACGAACCGGCCAAGATCACCGCGCTCTACCGTGGCGCGGTCGATGCGGGCAGCGACCTGTTCCTGACCAACACCTTCGGCGGCAACGCGTCGCGGCTGAAACTGCATGACGCGCAGCGCCGGGTCGGCGAACTGAACCGCGTCGGGGCCGAGCTTGGCCGCGAGGTGGCCGACACCACCGACCGGACCATCATCGTTGCCGGATCGGTCGGCCCCACGGGCGACATCATGGAGCCGGTCGGCACCCTGTCCCATTCGCTGGCGGTCGAGATGTTCCATGAACAGGCCGAGGCCCTGAAAGAGGGCGGCGCGGATGTGTTGTGGCTGGAAACCATCAGCGCACCGGAAGAATACCGCGCCGCCGCCGAAGCCTTTGCCCTGGCCGGCATGCCTTGGTGCGGCACGATGAGCTTTGACACCGCGGGACGCACGATGATGGGCGTCACCTCGGCCGCCCTCGCCGAGATGGTCGAGGACCTGCCCACCCCGCCGGTCGGGTTCGGCGCCAATTGCGGCACGGGCGCGGCCGACCTGCTGCGCACGGTGCTGGGGTTTGCCGCGCAGGGAACCGAACGGCCGATCATCGCCAAGGGCAACGCGGGCATCCCGAAATATGTGGACGGGCACATCCATTACGATGGCACGCCCGCGCTGATGGCCGATTACGCGGCCATGGCCCGCGATTGCGGCGCCCGGATCATCGGCGGCTGCTGCGGCACGATGCCGGACCATCTCGCGATGATGCGCGAAGCGCTCGACACGCGCCCGCGCGGCGACCGGCCCACGCTGGACCAGATCACCGCCGCCCTCGGTGCGTTTTCCTCGATCAATGACGGCACCGGAGACGAGGCCGCACAGCCCCGCGCCCGCCGCGGGCGGCGCCGGGGCTAATCCGGGAAAGCCGTCAGCCCGGTTTCCGCGCCACCAGGTCGATCAGGGCCGAGCGCCCCTTGTGACCCGACCCTTCCGATACCTCGGTATCGTAATCCGCCAGCCGCAGGATCTCCCAGTCCGGGAACGCGGCGCGCAGCAGGTCGCCGGTATACATCTGTTCGGCGCAGGGCGGCCCGCCGGTGCCATACTCCACCTGGCGCGGCGCGTAGCCGTGCAGGAGCAACAGGCCACCGGGCCGGACCGCCTGCCCGATCCAGCCGAACAGCCGCGCGCGCAGGTCCGGACCGGCAAACTGGATGAACACGCCAACCACCGCGTCGAAGCCCGTCGACCAGTCCCAGTCCTCGATCCCGGCCTCGCGGAACTCCACCGAAACGCCACGGGCCTGAGCGAGCATCCGCGCCTTGTCCAGCGCCACGGACGACGCGTCGAAGGCGGTCACCCGGTGGCCCTGCCCGGCGAGGAAAACCGAATTGCGCCCTTCGCCATCTGCCACGCACAGCACCCGCGACCCCGGCGCCAGCCACCGGGATTGGCGTTGCAGAAAGACCGCCGGTTCGGTGCCGAACAGGTAGCCCTCGGCGCGGTATCGTGCATCCCAGTCGACCATGCGCCCAGATTATCCGCGATCAGAACAGCGTCAACTGATCGCCGGCACGGGCGGGCGGCCTGAACAGGTCATCGCGCAGGGGCAGCGTCGGCGCATCCAGCCCGAACCGCCGCACCGCCGCCCGGAAACGTCGCGCCACCATGTCCGCATACGGCCCCTGCCCGCGCATCCGGTGACCCCAGCGGGCATCGTAATCCTTGCCGCCATGCATCTCGCGAAGCCGTGCCATCACCTTGGCGGCGCGGCCCGGTTCGTGCTCGGCCAGCCAGTCCTGCCACAGCGGCGACACCTCGCGCGGCAGGCGCAGCATGATCCAGCTTGCCGCGTCGGCCCCGGCGCGGGCGCCGGCCTCGATGATCGCCTCAAGCTCGTGATCGGTCAGCCCCGGCACCACCGGCGACACCATCAGCCGGACCGGCACGCCCGCCCGTGTCAGCGCCCGGATCGCCGCCAGCCTGCGGGCGGGCGACGGTGCGCGCGGTTCCATACGGCGCGCCAGCGCCGCGTCCAGGGTGGTGACCGAGATCCCCACCCGCGCCAGCCCGCGCCCGGCCATGCCGGAGAGGATGTCGAGGTCGCGCTCGACCAGCACACCCTTGGTCACGATGGCCACCGGATGGCTGAAATCCGCCAGAACCCGCAGGCACCGGCGCGTGATCTTCAGGTCGCGGTCGATCGGCTGGTAGGGGTCGGTGTTGGTGCCCATCGCAATCGGCGCGACGCGGTAGGTCTTGGCCCGCAGCTCGCGCTCCAACACCTCGGGCGCCCGTGGTCGCGCCACCAGCCGGGTTTCGAAATCCAGCCCCGGTGAAAGCCCCAGATACGCATGTGTCGGGCGCACGAAACAGTAGATGCAGCCATGTTCGCAGCCGCGATAGGGACTGATCGACCGGTCGAACGGCAGGTCCGGCGACCGGTTCCAACTGATCACGCTGCGCGGGGTTTCATAGCTCACCCGGGTGGGAAAGGCCGGCCTGTCTTCGGGGATGTCCCAGCCGTCCGCGACCTCTTCCCGGCCGAGATCGTAGCGCCCGGCGGCGTTGCTCGTCGCCCCGCGCCCGCGGCGCCGCGATTCTTCGATCCCCTTGCGTGTCTGCATGGGGTCAGAATGGAACATTTGGGGAACATTTGCAATTCGCCCATGATCTTCCTGCAAATTTCTCATTACTATTCCCGCCGCAGGTCGCCTATAGGTCGGTTGTTGCATTGCCAATGTCGCATTTACCGCAGTCCGACGGCGACCTTCCGGCAAGAAAGAAAAGCAGAGCGCCACCGGGGCATCCGCCCCTGCCATGTGAGGAATGAGTGCCCATGTCCGAAGTTGATGACATCATCCTGTCGGAACTGAACGACGAGGAACTGGTCGAACAGATGTTCGACGACCTGTATGACGGGCTCAAGGACGAGATCGAGGAAGGAGTGCAGATCCTGCTCGACCGCAAATGGGCGCCCTACAAGGTCCTGACCGAGGCGCTGGTCGGCGGCATGACCATCGTCGGCAATGACTTCCGCGACGGCATCCTGTTCGTCCCCGAGGTGCTGCTGGCCGCCAACGCGATGAAGGGCGGCATGGCGATCCTGAAACCGCTGCTGGCGGAAACCGGCGCGCCGCGCGTGGGCAAGATGGTGATCGGCACCGTCAAGGGCGACATCCACGACATCGGCAAGAACCTCGTGTCGATGATGATGGAAGGCGCCGGTTTCGAGGTGGTCGACCTGGGCATCAACAACCCGGTCGAAAACTATCTCGAGGCACTCGAACGCGAACAGGCCGATATCCTGGGCATGTCGGCGCTGCTGACCACCACCATGCCCTACATGAAGGTGGTGATCGACACGCTGGTGGAACAGGGGCTGCGCGAGGATTACATCGTGCTGGTGGGCGGCGCGCCGCTGAACGAGGAGTTCGGCAAGGCGATCGGGGCCGATGCCTATTGCCGCGACGCCGCCGTGGCGGTGGAAACCGCCAAGGAATTCGTGGGCCGCAAACACAACCAGCTCAGCGCCTGAGGCCCGGCTCACCCAAGCGCGCTGTCGCCCGTCACGGACCGCGGTCGCCCCCTCGGTCCGGACCAACACCGGTGCAGCCATGACCACGCCCGACGATCGCACCCTGACCGAAACCGGCCTGTCCCCGACCGGGGCCGGCCGCATCCTGCTGATCGCCTGCGGGGCGCTGGCCCGCGAGATCCTCGACCTCAAGGCGGCCAATGGCTGGACCCATATCGATCTGACCTGCCTGCCTGCCAAGCTTCACCTCTATCCCGACCGGATCACCGAGGAGGTGCGCAAGGCGGTCGCCCGGCATCGCGACCGCTATGAGCGCATTTTCGTGGTCTATGCCGATTGCGGCACCGGCGGATTGCTGCAGGCCGCCTGCGACGAGATGGGCGTCGAGATGGTCGCGGGGCCGCATTGCTACAGCTTTTTCGAGGGCAACGACATCTTTGCCGCGCGTGACGAATTCACCGCGCTCTACCTGACCGATTTCCTGGTGCGCCAGTTCGACGCCTTCATCTGGAAGCCGATGGGGCTGGACCGGCACCCCGAGCTGCGCGACATGCTGTTCGGCAATTACGACCGCCTGGTCTATCAGGCGCAAACCGACGACCCGGCGCTGACCGAAAAGGCACGCATCTGCGCCGAACGGCTCGGGCTGGCCTTCGAACGGCGGCTGACCGGCTATGGCGATCTGGAAACGACGCTGCGGGGCTGGGCGGGGCGGTCTGGCGGCTGACGGGCTGGCGGCTGACGGGCTGGCGGCTGACGGGCCGGCTCAGGCCTGTTCGGCGGCGACCGAGCCGATACGTTCGATCATCGCGCGCAGACCATTGGAGCGTTGCGACGACAGGTGGTCGTTCAGGCCCAGCCGCGCCATTTCGGAACGGGCATCCACGCGCGCCACCTCTGCGACCGGCAGGCCGTTGAACAGCGCGCGCAGCACCGCGATCAACCCGCGCACGATCATCGCATCGCTGTCACCCTCGAAACTGAACACACCGCTTTCGATCCGGGGATGCAGCCAGACCTGGCTGGCGCAGCCATCGACCTTGGTCGCGGGCACTTTCAGCGCATCGTCGAGCGGCGCCATCGCCCGGCCCTGTTCGATCACATAGCGATACCGGTCTTCCCAGTCCTCGAGAAACTCGAAATCCTCGACAATCGCTTCGAAGGCGGCGCTGGCCATATCTGCATACTCCGTCCGGTGCCCTTCACCTAGGTCCCGCGCGCGGGGCTGTCCAGACCCGGCTTGCGGGTTTTCATCCGCGTCGCGATCGGTTACGCCAAGGACAGGCAAGTTGCAGGCACGAAACACGATGCGGAAACCTCTGACCTTCCTTCTGGTGGCAAGCACCCTGTTGTCCGGCTGTGGCGGCTGGCGCGATTCGGGATGGAACCCGTCCAACTGGTTTGGCCGGGGCCGTTCGGTTTCGGTCGATGCCCCGCCCGAGGCCGTGAACCCGCTGATCCCCGAGGGCCGGCGGGGGATATTCCAGCGCCCCGAAAAGGAAGACCGGTCCGAGTTGATCGCGGCGGTCAGGGAATTGCGGATCGAACGCGACCCGAACGGCGCGATCGTCTATGCCACCGGCCTCGCCTCCCGCAACGGCGCCTATGCGGCGCGGCTGCGGCTGGAAACCGAAGACCTGCCGCCCGAGGACGGGGTGATCACATTCACCTTCCGCGTGACCTATCCCAGCGACCCGACGCCGACCGGCACCGAACGCACCCGCACCATCGTCGAGGCGCATTCGCTGAGCACGCAGGAATTGCAGGGGGTCAAGGCGATCCGCGTCATCGCGGCGCAGAACGCGCTGGAATCGCGGCGGCGCTGATCGCGGCCGGGGCCGCGTGCCAGCCGCCTGTCACCGGATCACAGTTCGACCACCTGCACGGTTTCGCCCTTGGCGGCCAGCGCCAGCCGGCCCTCGCACAGCCGCAGCGCATCAGCGCCGAACAGTTCGTGCCGCCAGCCGCTGAGCGCATCCACATCCCGCTGACCGGCGGCGATCGCGTCCAGATCGGCCGATGATGCAATCAGCCGCGGGGCCACGCCGGTGGATTCGGTCTTGGCCTTCAGCAGCACCCGCAGCAGGTCGGCCAGCGCCGGGTTGACCTGCAGCTTGTCCCGTGACCGGTCGGGCCTGGGCAACCGGTCGGACGGGCAGTCGATCCCGCGGCGGACCGCGTCCAGGATGCCCTCGGCGATCGCGCCCTTGCGCGCCTCGCGCAGCAACAGCCGCGACGCACCCAGATCCTGCGGCGATTGCGGCTTGGTCGATGCCAGTTCGATCAGCGCGTCATCCTTGAACACCCGGTTGCGCGGCACGTTGCGGTCCTGCGCATAGGCTTCGCGGAACCCGGCCAGTTCGCGCACGACGGCGAGGAATTTCGGCGAGTTGCTGCGTGTCTTGACCCGTTTCCAGGCATCCTCGGGATGGATGTCATAGGTCGCCGGATCGGTCAGCACCTGCAATTCCTCGGCCACCCAATGGGCGCGGCCGGTCCGGTCCAGCTCGGCGCTGAGATATTCGTAGATCTTGCGCAGATGGGTCACGTCGGCCAGCGCATAGGTCTGCTGCGCCTTGCTCAGCGGGCGGCGCGACCAGTCGGTGAACCGGGATGTCTTGTCCAGCCCCTGCCGCGCGATCTTGCGCACGAGGGTTTCATACCCCACCTGGTCGCCGAAACCGCAGACCATCGCCGCCACCTGGGTGTCGAACAGCGGCTGCGGGAACACCTGCGCATCGACCCAGAAGATCTCGAGATCCTGCCGCGCGGCGTGGAACACCTTGACCACCGTTTCGTCGCGGAACAGCTCGTGCAACGGGTCCAGCGAGATGCCATCCGCCAGCGGATCGACAAGCACCGCGTTGTCGTTGCCTTCGCCGGGCATGGCCAGCTGCACCAGGCAGAGTTTCGAATAATAGCTGCGTTCGCGAAGAAACTCGGTGTCGACGGTAACGTAATCATGGGCCCGCGCGGCATCGCAAAACGCGCGCAGCTCCCGTGTGGTCGTCAGGGTTTTCATCGACGTGGTCTTGCCCTTGTTCTTTGGCGTTCTTCTGCGACGTATATCTGCGGCGACCGCCCGCCCCGGCATTCCCGGTTCGGGCCAGCCCGCACAGGGTTACAGGCATCGCACGTCCATTGCAAATCCGCCGGTCAGGGCAGCCAGACCGGGCGGCGGTCGCCTGCCGCAAAGCGCCGCAGCACCGCCGGGTAGAGGCGGTGTTCCTGTTCCAGCACCCGCGCGGCCAGCGCCGCCGGGTTGTCTCCGGGCAGGACCGGCACCCGCGCCTGGCCTAGGACGGGGCCGTCATCCAGCGCGGCGGTGACCTCGTGAACGGTGCAGCCATGTTCGCCGTCCCCGGCCTCGAGCGCGCGGGCATGGGTGTTCAGGCCGCGGTATTTCGGCAGCAGCGACGGGTGGATGTTCAGCATCCGGCCCTGCCAGCGGTTGACGAAATCCGGCGTCAGCACCCGCATGAACCCGGCCAGGCAGATGATGTCGGGGGCCGCCGCCTCGAGCGGTTCCATCAGCGCCGCCTCGAACGCGGCGCGATCGCCCGCATGGGGCCGGTGATCGACCGAGGCCACCGCGATGCCGCGGGCGCGGGCCTTGTCCAGCCCGCCGGCGTCGGGGTCATTGGCCAGCACCAGGCAGGGACGTGCCGGGTGATCGCCAGCCATGCTGTCGGCCAGCGCCACCATGTTCGACCCGCCGCCCGAAATCAGGATCGCGACCCGCTTGTGGCTCACCGCAGCGTTCCCGCATAGGCAACGCCCGCGCCCGGCACCACCGTTCCGATACGCGACACGGTTTCACCCGTCGCGCCGAGCAGCCCCGCCAGATCGTCGGCACGGGCCGGATCGACCGCCAGCACCATGCCGATGCCGCAGTTGAAGGTCTTGAGCATCTCGCCCTGCGCAATCGCGCCGGTATCGGCCATCCAGCCAAAGACCGGCGGCAGCGCCCAGGCATCGAGATCGATCTGCGCGCCCAGCCCCTCGGGCAGCACCCGCGGCAGGTTCTCGGTCAGCCCGCCCCCGGTGATATGGGCCAGCGCATGAACCCCGCCCGCCCGGATCGCCTCGAGCACCGGTTTCACATAGAGCCGTGTCGGCGCCAGCAGCGCCTCGCCCAGGGTGCCGTCGCCGAACGGGCTGGCCGCATCCCAGCCCAGCCCGGCCATCTCGACCAGCCGGCGCACCAGCGAATAGCCGTTGGAATGCACGCCGCTGCTGGCCAGTCCCAGCAGCACGTCGCCCTCGGCGACACCGGCAGGCAGCGCCGTGCCGCGCTCCATCGCGCCCACTGCGAACCCGGCCAGGTCGAAATCGCCCGGCGGATACATGCCCGGCATCTCGGCCGTCTCGCCGCCGATCAGCGCGCATCCCGATCCCTCGCACCCTGCGGCGATCCCCTCGATGATCCGCGCCGCCGCCTCGGTTTCGAGCTTGCCGGTAGCAAAATAGTCGAGAAAGAACAGCGGTTCGGCACCCTGGCACACGAGATCGTTGACGCACATGGCGACCAGGTCGATGCCGACCCCGTCCACGTTGCCGGTGTCGATGGCGATCCGCAGCTTGGTTCCGACCCCGTCGGTGGCCGCGACCAGAACCGGGTCGGTATATCCGGCGGCCTTCAGGTCAAAGAGCGCGCCGAAGCCGCCCAGCCCGCTCACCACGCCGGGACGGCCGGTGCGTTTGGCGGCCGGTTTGATCCGGTCCACCAGTTCATTGCCCGCGTCGATATCAACGCCCGCTTCGGCATAGGTGATGCCGTTCCTGCCTGTCGTCATCGGCCGATCCTTTCCGCTGGTTGGGCGCGGGTTAGTCGATTGCGCCCGCGCATGCAACGGGCAGGCTTGACGCGGACGGGCACCGTGATACCCAAGGCCGGTGGCGGGCCTGTAGCTCAATTGGTTAGAGCAGAGCGCTCATAACGCTTTGGTTGGGGGTTCGAGTCCCTCCGGGCCTACCATAACTTCAAAAACATCAATGAAATCAAACACAAACCGCCACACGAAGCCGGATTTTCGGCTATGGGAATTCAATGGGTTACAGGCAAACTGTCACACGATTATCGAGTGCAGGCTGACGTGGCTTTTGGATCGACTTGCAGCAAGAAGTTCGATCCGTCTTTCCAGACTCAAACGTTCTCGCTACGTTCTTCGCTATGCCCGCCGGACGACCATCAGGAAACAAATACCGCAACCAGCTCCTTCGGGACGCTGCTGCGCTCGGCATGTTGATCACCGTCAAATGCCCCGGCTGCCGGCGACGGGTAAACTATTGGGCCGCGGATCTCGTCCAGGTGCTGGGGCCGGAACACCAGCTGCATGAGCCGCCGTTTCCCTGTTCGCGATGCAGGACGCGTGAGGTCGATGTCAGCTGGTCGATCCCGTCACCGCGGGATCTGCAGGGATTGACGGTTCGGCGCCCGGTTCGGCAGGTTGTGAAATGGATCTGGCGCGACGAGCGTCTTGAACTCTGGCAGAAGGACAGCGGCTGATATGTGCAACCTCTACAGCTCGACCACCGCCAGCGAGGCGATGCGGCAGATGTTCGCCGTGCGCCCGGAACTCGATCAGCTCGGCAATGCCGAACCTCTGCCGGCGATCTGGCCAAAGTATCCGGGCCATGTTGTCCGCCTGACTGAGGACGGCGAGCGCGAGCTGACGACGCTGTCATGGGGCTTTCGGACCACGAACAAGAGCAAGAAGACCGGCAAGATCCTGCAGCCGGCGGCCTGGAACAACGCCCGAGACGACAAGGTGGCATCGTCGGGCCTGTGGAAGCACAGCTTTCAGCACCGGCGCTGCCTGATCCCGGCCACATCGTTCTGCGAAGCGAAGGGCCGGTCACCTGCGACCTATTTCTGGTTCGCCCTAAAGGGCGATGAGGCCCGGCCGCCGTTCGCTTTCGCCGGCATGTGGCAGTTGTCCCGATTCGAAGCACCGGACGGACCGGACGAATGCGCGACCTACACGATGATCACCACGACGGCCAACGACCTGGTGCGGCCGATCCACCCGACCCGCATGCCGGTGATCCTGCGCCCCGACGACTACGACCGCTGGCTGGACGGTTCGCCCGGCGACGCGCTGGATCTGCTGCGCCCTTATCCGGCCGACGAGATGCGGATCGTGCAGCGGGGTGAGGATGCGAAGTCAGATCCGTCGTGAATCAACTGAGAATTTCGGAGAAGAGGAAATACATGATGTTCGTGAGATTAGGCGAATGGATCAGTTACGCGCTCCTGGTGCTTGGCATCCTCAGACTTGGACTCGGCATCTTCCTTGCCACAACGGCCGCTGACAGTAGCGCGGCGGCGCGTAGCTACCTCGCCACCCAGAACCCAGGCGAGGCAATAGACAAGGGGGCGCTGATGATCTTCATTGCTGTGGTACTAGGTGTTCTGGTCGAGATCGCGAAGGCGGTTCGAGCGCAGTCGGCGCTGAACAAATGAGCGACGGTCGGTTCCTGTTGAGAAACGATGGTTGTGCAACGACGTTGGGCAGATGCGCAGATCAAGCAGCAGCGGCAAGTGTGAAATATGGGGCCGCACACGATCTGGTAGTGATCAAAAAGTGAACGCCTAGACTTTGATTGGAAACTCAGCTAAGGAAAAACCGTGCAGGTGGTGAAGACCTGCACGGTTAAAGCAACCCGCCGTTGGCTGGCGGTGATTTTACGAATTCGTATGGCCCTTTTAGCGCTATGTGAATCGCCAAGTCAAGTCAGTCAACGGCTCCTATCAAGAAGGAGCCAAACATGGCTTTGAATATCACCTGGCGCGGTACGAGCGGGCAATCGTATACCTTCGAAACCCACCCCATCGGGACGCAGTTCAACCCAGTATCAGGGGTCTACATCTTCTGTAGGCAAGTTGCTTCGGGGAACTGGGAAGCTCTCTACGTTGGTGAAACCCATTCCCTCGAACAAAGACTGAATACTGGGATAGGATCTCACGATGGCTATGCGCGGGCCCGTCATCTTGGCATGACCCATATCGCTGCGCTTATCGTAACTGGCCACGCCGAGCGCTTGCGCATTGAAACTGATCTTCGGCACGGGCTGAATCCTTCTGCAAATGCCCAGAATGCACTGGGAGGGTTTCGCTAATGGCCCAGCTCCATGCCGCTCTCGTTAGAGAGCAAAATGTCACTTTCGCGGTGGCGATTATGAAGGACCATGTTCTTAACAGCCCTTCTACTGCTGATCAGCAGATACGAGCCGTAGCCGTGGCACTTGGGTGCCCTCTGGTGGTCTTGATGGGCGAGAGAAATCGCAAACTGCGAGGCAATCGGAAAGATGTTGTGGACTTTGTATCTCGCATCGATCCCGCTCGACTCCCGTGGAAAAAGTACAATGTTTGATGATGGTTTGATTCAATAGATCGAGCGCGTCCAGTAGGATCTCTCTGCACTGGGCGCGTTCAGCTTCATCCAAGGGAACTTGAACAAGGTCGTCGACCCCGGTCCATAGAACGAGACCCTCGGAGTTCTCTATTTTCAGTTCCATTCCATCGGCCCTTTTTTATCAACCTACAACAAACGCCACTTACCCTTACGATTGATGAACACGCCTTGCGCTAGAACGGTCGTTCGAGCAACGACATCCCTGAAACGCACAATCGAACGGTTGCACCAACAGACATACCTCGCAAGAATCGCAGGAACCACCCTGCCACGGTGATCGGAACGATTATGATTAGCAGACCATCTGGCAACGCTACAACCTGCTCACGCCGGATCGCTATCCGGCTCCTCCGCGATGGTCTCGAAGCTCTCCCCGGAACCAATCATGCAGGTCAGCCCATTCGGCAGGGTCTTGATGATCGTCCACGTTCCGGTCTCGCGCGAGGCAAACAGTTCCATCAGAGACCCGGAACCGTCCAGGCCGATGCTTTGCCGGGTCTCGCCGTAGTTCCGAGCCAGGTTCATCAACATGCGCTCACGGATCTCGCAGGACGTGCTCTGCGCAGCCGCAGGCATGGCCGTTGACGCTGCCAAGGTGGCGGCGGACAGCAATACCAACCTGCGCCGGCTCATGATCCACACGCCGCGTAGGCGCCATTGTTCGTGGCGATGATTTCGGCCGCATCACGATCGGTCGCCACCAGTTCCCGCGCCGCGGACTCTGTCAACTGCACCGGCAGATACACCTCGCAGAAATCGCCGGGGCGGCTACAGCCTGCGATCGCGACCAGTGAGGCGGCGCACAAGATCTTCGTCGTTTTCATCAGAGATCTCCCTTCTGATCTGCTCACGATTTCGGATCGCCCTGCCCGTCCGTCTGGCCCGCTTTCGTGCCTCGCGGCCGCTGCGCCAGACCGACCCGGCAATGAACGCCACCAGCGCCGTGACGACGATAGCGGCGATGGTGGTGGTCAGGCCGGTCATCCGATCACCTGCATGTTCTGCCAGGCGATGAACGTGGTTGCGGCCGTGATAGCCCAGATCCATTGCGGGGTGCGGCTGTTCAGGATCAGACAGGCGGCGCCACCCGCGACAGCGAGCTTCAGCAGGATCCACAGATCGCCCAGGCTCATTGCCCAGTCGAGGATCGGGTTCGCCTCGCGCGTTCCGGCATGTTTCAGCGCCTCGATCGTGGTCAGCACGTCCGCGAGCTGCGCCAGGGCGAAGGCGATGACGGCAACCAGCAGCCCCCGGTTCATCGCCGTGCCCTCGGGTCCACGGTGTAGGGCCGGGACGCGCCGCCCCTCTGCTGCATCACCAGTGCCGTGCAGGCGGCGGCAACCAGCGGCGCGGCCTCGACCGCCACATGCGCCCATTCGTCGCCGGCCAGCGCGCTGACAACCGTGCGCAGCGCGGTCGGATCGATGGTGGACAGCGACGACAGGATCGCGATCAGGCCGGCCCAGAAGGACCGGGTCCAGGCAAAGAAAATCGGTGCGTTCATAGTGCAGTCTCCCAAAGAAAAAGACCCCGGAGGGGCCTCGGTTTCCGCATTGGTGCCGCCGTCCGCCGGATCCGGCGTCAGGCCACCAGCGGGCAGGTCGGATTGCCCAAAGGGCACGGGCAGTTTTCCTCCCCGCCCTCGATCAGGCGCAGCCCGGCCTCAAATTCGCGGGCGTATCCGGCGATTTGCTCGGCCTTGTCGGTGCCGTTCACGATCCGCCGGGCGTTCACATAGTCGGTGCCGGCGCTGTTGATGTAGTCGGCGAGGTTCTTGCCGGTGAAGGTGCCGCGGATCATGCCCTCCCAGATGATCAGGGCCGAGTATTCCGGTTCGGTGGCCAGATCGGGTTTGTTCACCAGGTCGATCTCGCGGCCGTGTTCCAGCGACAGCAGGACCGACATGCGGGCGTAGTTGGCCAGCCAGGTCAGCTGCACCATGCCGCGCCCGTAATAGGCGACCGGCACGCCCCGGATCAGCCAGATCGGTCGGCCATAATCGTGCTCCGATCCCTCGCCGATCTCGTGGTCGTATTTGAACCGCGCCGTTTCGTGGTAGGCGGTCGCCATGGCATAGGCGGTGTCCTCGATGCCGCGCTCGCGGCGCAGGGCCTCGTCCAGCAGCCGGTCCAGAGGTTTGCGCTGCCAGTCCGGCAGGCTGCCGTAGAACAGCGCCCCGGCGACGTGATCATAGAACGGTTGTCGGCTCATTGCTCTTCCCTCTCCAACAGCCTGAATATCAGCGGGTCGGTGCGCTCGAACCGCACCGCGCCCGCGCAGCGGTATTGCAGCTCCATGTGCATCACGATCCTGCCCGGTTGCAGCGCGGCGGGCAGGTCAAATTCGATGATCATGCGCGACGTTTCGGTCGTCAGTTGGCGTTGCGGCGGCAGCATCGAGCCCGACAGCCGGGCGCCTGTTTCGTCCTCGAACACCGCGATACCCTGAATGTAGATGCAGGATGCGCCCGCCTCGGTCCGCCGCATGAAGAACACGCCGGTGGCCGTGTCGCCGACATAGACTGGTTCGCGGACGAAACTGCGGCCGGGCAGGATCTGCAGCACCCGATCTTCGCCCGCGATGCGCTGCACATCCGCGCGCAGCTGTTGCAGGCCGTCCTGAACCCGGGTCACGTTTTCGACCGTGGCCAGGTTGGCGAGGCCGAGCTCACGGCCGACCATCGCCCACAGGCGTGGCGAGAACCCCGACCACAACACGATGGCGATGGCCGACAGGATGGTGGACACGGCACCCCCGATCACCAGCCCGTCGCGGACCAGACCGGCCAGCCTGGTCATGGTCAATGGGGCGTCACCCATTGGATACGACCTCTCTCTGCATCTCATGTTTGCCTCGCGGGTTCATCGTTCCTGCCCCCCTCAACCCTATGGCCCCGTAGTCACCCCAGATCCTCGTGGATGTGGACTTTCAAATGTCTGTTGTTCGGGAATTTCTCGACCCCGCCATCAGAATAGGTGACCTTGATTTCGGCCAGGTAGAACCCGCGGGTGATGGTGTTTCCGGCGGTCCATTCGTAGCTGACGATACCGGCCGGCGCGTCCTCGATTACGCACGCCGCATCAACCGCAAGCACACCGTTTCGCGACATGAGCAGCTCGACTGTCGCGCCGGTCAGGTCGATGGGCTCGCCGCTGCCCGTCATCAGCCTTGCCATGAGTATGGGCCGCGTGCTGGCGCGCTTGAGCGTGAAATCAACCATACCTTACCTTCCGAAATCCGAATGTTTCGCGTTAGAACAGGATGACATCGTTCTGGTGCGGATAGAGCCACACCTGCTGCGTGGCACCGCCGATAAACTCTGCCCGCGCCGGGACCGGTGACGGGAGCGCCCCGCCGGATATGGCCGGCATTGCCGTAGCCGATCCGCCCGCCACGCGGTGAACCTGCGCAATCGCGCCGCCGCTGATGAACGGGATGGCGAGAATATCCGTGCCGCCGATCCGGTGAACCTGCCCCACGGCCCCGCCCGACACCGCTGGCCGGGCCGATACCGAACCACCCGCGACCGCGATGGTGGGGGTGAGACTGCCACCCGTAGTCACGGGCTGCGCGGAAACCGAACCGCCCGGAACGCGATGCGTCTGGCCTATCGCGCCGCCCGTGATGGCTGGCGATACGATGATTTCCCGACCGGCAACGCGGTGCGTCTGACCGACCGCCCCGCCGGATGTGGCTGGCTGCGCCGACACCTCGGCACCGGGAACGGCATTGGTTGGCGACAGCGCCCCGCCGGATATGGCTGGTGCGGCTGTGACAGCACCACCGGGAACCCTGTGCGTCTGACCAATCGCGCCGCCGGTCGCAACGGGCTGCGCGGATACCGACGCGCCGGGAACGGAGTTTGTCGCGGCCAGCGCCCCACCGGAGATAGCCGGGGCTGCGGATACCTCGCCACCAGCAACCCGATGGGTTTGGCCTATTGCCCCGCCAGAGGCAGTGGGTTGCGCCGTGACAGCGCCACCGTCAACGCGGTGCGTCTGCCCAACGTCCCCGCCAGAGACCACAGGCTGTGCGGCAGTAGCGCCACCGGCAACGCGGTGCGTCTGCCCTACACCGCCACCCGTGACTACCGGCTGCGCGGCAACAGCGGCCCCGCCGATGCTGTGAACCTGCCCGACTGCGCCGCCGGTCAGCGCCGGGCTGGCCGATGCCTCGCCCCCACCGACACGGTGCGTCTGCGCCAGTCCGCCGCCAGAGATAGCCGGGGCTGCCGAAACACCCGCGCCCGGAACACGGTGGGTCTGGCCTACGGCGCCACCGGAAATGGACGGTGCGGCAGAAACGGACGCGCCAGCCACGGTGTCGCCGCTGCTCGGAACCGATGCCCCCGGCGGCAACATGACCTCCGACAGCACAACGCCGCCGTTCTCAATCGTAAAGTCGTTGCCGTTGCCGCTGTTGTCTTTGCCCGCGTTGGTGTCGTCCTGCCCGCGCAGGGCATAGATCAGGTTTGCTTCCGGCCCAGCGTCGAAATTCTTGGCCTCGCCAATGCTGGTGTTGCAGCCAAGCTGGTTCAGGCTCCACAGCCCATCGACCAGCGCGAAGCCGTAGAGATAGGCCTCGAAACCATCGTCCGAAGGTCCGCCGGAACCGCCGGGATCGTCGCCCAGCACATAGTGGATTTCGTTGCTCTCGATGGACGACGCCACCGACGATGTGTCGCGGGTCGCGGAATCGGTCGAGTCGTCGCCCGTCCGGTAAATCTCGATGGCGGCATCCGTGGTGCCGTCGAAATTGAGCCCCATTTTGCAGGCAACAAAGCACCACTCATTGGCCGGGAGCGTGACCCCCGCGCCGTTGCTGCTGGACGAGTTGCCGTAGCGCACCCGCAGCTCGCTGCCGACAAGGAATATCTGGCAGTCGCCGTCCTGGTTGGCCCAGACTGTGCGCCACGAGTTGGACCCCGAATTGTAGATCGCGAAAAAGACGGTAAATTCCGCACCCGACCCCAGCCCCGGAACGGCAGACGCCGACCGCAGCCCGGTGTTGGCCGAGGCGGATGCGGAATAGAGACTGCGACCAGAAGCGGACATGTTACGCGCCTACAACCTCGAACTCGGCAATCAGCGCCGCCAGTTCCGTGCTGGCCCGCAGCGGCGCTGCCTTGGTTTCAGGGATCACGCTCGCGAACGTCAGATCCTTGGTCTGGACGCCGTCGAAATTGCGCACCACCAGCCCGATCACCTCCGGGCCGGTCAGGGTGGCAATCATCGCATCGAGCCGCGCGTTCCACGCCGCTGCCGCCGTTTCCAGCACGACCGCCTGCGCCTGGAACGCGGCGATCGTGGCGGGACCGTTGACGGACGCCATGTAGGCCTCGGCCGCCGGAACCGCCTTCGCCGCCTCGGTCAGCACCTGGTAGGTCTGATACTTGGACGACCGCAGCCCCTGCTGGATGGCGTGCAGGTCGCGGATGGACAGATCGCCCGTGCCATCGCGCACCCTGCGCAGCGCCTCCGCTGCAACGATCACGGCCCGCACACAGCGATCCATGACCCGCGGGAACTGGCTCAGGGTGGTCATGGCGACCCGGCGGGACCAAAGCCCAGCTCGACCACGCTCGACAGTGCCAGCGCGTTGCCGCTCGTCAGAACCTGTTGTTCCAGTTCCGCAATATCCGCGACAGCCAGCAGGCGGTTGTCGTTGGCATCGACCAGCGCCCAGAATTTCCCGGTGCCGTTCGCGGTCACGGAACCATCGGTGAACGTCGAGATGTCCACCTTCCGACCGCCACCGGTGCGAGGCGCCAGCGCGGTGAGCGCGGGTGCGGTCTTGTTGCCCAGCGTGTAGGTTGCCGTCGCCTCGGCAAATGTCGTCGGCTCAGGGTCGCAGATATGCAGGATGGGCGTGGTGGCATCCCGCAATGCCTGCAACCCATGATCATAAACGTCGTCGTGATAATAGGCCATGATTGGTCCTCATGTTGAGCGGGTCACGCCCGCAGGTGGTTGGATTTGGATTAGAGCGCGGCGATTACGGCGCGGAGCGCGGCAAGCGCGGTCAGCGTCTCACCGGGCCGGGATTGCATCACGCCGCATGGGTCGTGAAAAATGTGTCGATATCCGTGTCCGTCTTGCCCTCGGCATAGGCCAGGGCAATAACCAGCGGATCAGTTCGGCGGATCGTCTCCATCCGCAGCAACCTGACTTGCGCCGCGAATTGCTCGCTTGCCGGCATCGACGCGATCAGTGTCGTCGCGGCAGCGGGTAAGCCATTGCCTTCGGCCCATGCCAAGCCTTCCGCCGCAGTAATCCAGCCGTCAGCCACGAGACCCGTCAGCAACTGCTGCGGCGTCAGTATCATGTCGCTGCGGGCCGCATCCTGCGCGGTCAGCGTCGGCGCGATAACCTGCGCCCCCGGCGGCTCCGATGTCGCGTCTCCGGTCAGATCAAACTCTGCGTCGAGATACGGCCAGGGGGCATCCAGATACACACGCAGCGCGACCGCCTCGCCCAGATGAACTTCCTGCGCGGTGATCTCGACAGGCTCGGCATAGAGCCGGGAATCCGTTCGGGCCATGATGCCTGCCGGTGGCTGGCTTGCGAAACTCCACCCCTGCCCGGTCGCTGTGATTTCAGGCAAGGCCGGTCGGGCTGTTGCCACACCATCGGCGAAATAGGTTTCCTCGCCGTCATACTCGCCTACGACAGATACCTCGCCCGCCTGCGCCTGCGCCTCGACATCCCCGGCAAGCGCCATGCCGGTTCGCACGATGCGCCCGGTTGCGTCATAGACAGCAAAAGGCTCCATCTCCATCGCCCTCACCTCTTGAACTGGTGCGCGGACAGGAACATTTGCTTGACCCTGCCATCGGCCCCAAACGGGTTGCCCGAGCCATACAGCTTCTTCACCCGAACAATGTAATTCGTGCCGCCGGTTCCGGTGTTTGTATCCACCGTAGAAATCGCCACGCTGGTCTGCCTGCCGGTATGACCGATGGTGACGTGATACCCGCTGTCGATAACCGTGCTGTCACGCTGGAACCGGTATTCCAGAACAGTGTCCCCAAGCCCGGATGCCTGCGCCGTGAACTGCAACGCCGTGGCATATCCGGCCCTCGTCATATTGAGCAACAAACAAGTGGTCCACGCCGTGTGGCTGGTCACATCCACCGTGCTAGATGTCTTGGTATAGACCGGGACAGTGACCGCCTGCCCCGCAATATGCAGCGTATCGACGAGCGCGTTCTTGATCTGCGCGGTTTTCGTAATCAACTCGCCACTGTGCAGCTTTGCCGCATTCACGGCCCCATCAGCGATCCAGACGCCCTCGGTGACCCGACGCAGGCTCATGTCATCCAGATAAACTGTGCCAGCGTTATGGTCGCTCTGGATATGAACTGTCGCCGATACCGACCCCGCAGGGGCAACGTAGGTGTCCGCAAGGCGGGTCCACGTCCCTTTCACAAGTCCGTTCAAGGGGATGTTATGCACACCAGTCCACTGGTCCGCATCATCCTTCCAGATCAACCTGACCCGCGTATTGCTGGTCGCTCCCGAAAGGTTCTGGGTCAGCACCGCCCAAAAATCGAGATAGTATTTTTCTCCCCCCAGCGCGTCGATGGGCGGTATCAGGGTCGTCGTATCGTGACTGTTATACAGGGCCAGCGCAGCCCCTGGGCTGTGGGGGCTGCTGGTGCTGATCGCGGTACCCGCTCCCATGTTCCACGGATGGTTACCCCAGTTTCCGGTCGAGCCGGATAGGTAATTCTGGAAGTCCCCGACCGCCAGCTTCGCCCCGGTTCCCGCGCCAAAATCCAGTTGCTCTGTCTTGACCGCACCAGCGGCAATCGCCCCCGACAGGATGCTGTTGGCCTTTATGTCGCCGCCATCGACCTCGACCGTCCACGCGGCAAATATGCGCCGATACAGTTTGTTGTCGGTCGTCAGGAATACCACCCGGCCCGGATAGTTGCCGGTCGTCGGCAGGCTGTTCACTATCTCGACGCCGGTCAGCCCCTGCGCGAAACTGGTCTGGTCAACCAGGTTCTGCAGGTCTTCGTTCAGGATCGTGAAATCGGTGCCGGTCTTCAGCTTGATGTCCAGCGTGGTCACGTCCGTCCACGCCGTCCAGTCCCGCGCCCGGTTGCGCATCACCAGACGCCCCCGAACCTCGACATTCTCGTTCGGCAGGATGCCCGCCGTTATCACCCCCCACCCTTTGGTCAGGTCACTGAACATGCCCATCGAGACCAGCGTGGTGCGCCCATCCGGCCTGACTTCATATTCGATCCCGGTTGCATCGCCGGTCTTGCTGGCGGTCCAGCTGATCTTGATACCGGGGCGGCGGTTATCGCCGTTGGTGTCCTCGACCGCGACCGCCTCGACATTCCAGCCCGGAACCGTTCGTGTCGCCGGCGGGACATAGATAACGGACGGCGTTTCGACAGCCAGCTCATCGCCGGTCGTCCAATCGAAATCGGTGTCGTCGCGCTCCCGCATGGACAGGGTGCAGGTCAGTTGCAGCGGGTCGGAATGAGCCTCGCCAACCTCGAACGCCTTGCCCGTGTAACCGTTGCGCGGGCTGGTGAACGCAACCACGTCCAAAGGCTCCACGGCCAGCGCCGACGGGCCGAGCATCAGGCCATGACGCCGGAACCGGCGCTCGTCCTTGATCCATGCCCGCATCAGACGCTGAACCTGCGTCCGGCTTGCCACCGTGGGCAGATCAACCGCAGCCACCAGTTGCCGGTCGCCGTCCTCCTCCTCCCACGTCGAATTGTATCGCGGCGGCGCATCCCGTGTTTCCCACAGCGCCTGCGGGTCAGGGTGGCTGGCGTGGATCGCGTTATAGACCTCCTCGAGACCCGGATACGGGTTCAGCATCTCCGGTTGCTCGATCAGAACATCGTCATCGCTGAACGCAAAAACCGGCATCGCCGGGGGACCGACACGCACCTTGTAGACGCCGCCGATCTCGACAATATCCGCCGAACAGGATTTCAGCAGCTCCGCGATCACGTCAGCCGGGGTGTCGTCTGCGGTGTGGACCTCATAGCCCGCCCGATAGCGCAGCTCCGAGCCGCCCCCGTTCAGGTTCACGCTCTCGTCGCACTCGTTCATGGCCGCGAACCAGTTGGACAGCGGCAAATCCGCCGCCGCAACCTGCCCGCCCCAGGTCCGTCCACCCGGCAGGGCGATCCCGCGCAGAATGTTGTAGACCATCACGACGGGGTTCTCGGTGAACTCCCATGTTGACCTGTTGCTCCAGCGGTGCGACCCGCTGCCGCCTGCGGTGCTGTCCTTGCGCGGGTCATAGAGCGGGATGCCCTTGACCTCCAGCCGAACACCGGGAAGGCTGTTGAATATCTCCCTGTTGTATCTGAACGTGATGACCGCGTAGCAGATGCCCTCGCCGGTCATGTTCGCCGCCCAGGGGCGCTCCGGGTAGCTGGCATAGTTCGCCAGCAGGTAGGCATCCGCCGTGGTCTGCGATCCATCGTGCCACGTCAGATAGACGTGCGGATCGCCGTCAATCAGCCCCTCCAGGTCGTGGTCACCGCTGCTGGCCTGAAAGTCGGTGATGTAGTCCCCGGCCACGATCAGCCGTGAAAAATCGCACCCCGCCACGTCCGATACATCGACCACATAGGTCATGAACTCGTTTGGCGTGTCGCCCGTATTCGGGTGCGACATGGGCGGGCAAACCATGTTGCCGCTGGTCGCATATTTGCCGAGGATGAACGTCTCGGAATTGTCGCCGCCGGTCGTGGTGCTGTCCGTCTTGATCCCCGCCTGCCGGGGCGCGTCCGGCTTTCCCCGGATTGCCGATGCCAGCGCCGAGATCGCAAACCCCAGGACAACGCGGGTCGCAAACCCAAGGAAGGTGCCGGCCGCCAGCGCCCCGCCGATGGCCGACCCGATGGCCGAAAAGAACGCAACGACCGGTGCCGCGCTGGCCGCATCGGCAACCAGCAGGAACGCGATCAAGAACCCCAGGAACCTCATACGCGATAGGCCCTCGTCATCTGTTCGCGCGGGACGATGGCCATGCCGCCGACATGCAGGACATAGACCGCCTCGCCCTGCACGATGCCCAAAGCCGTCCCGGCCTCGGTTTCGACAGCAGCCACGTCACCAACCCGCGCGAACGATGGCTCTACCGGGTCCAGGTGCCGCGAGAATATCGCCTCGTGATCGTCGTAGCCCCGCTCTTGCGCCAGCGCCTCACCCGCCTTGATGCTGCGATATTTGCCACGCCAGCCTTTGCCGAAATCATGCCCGGTCATTTCCCTGACCGCACCCGCGACAAACAGGGCGCAGTCATGCTGGCCGGGCCGAAACGGAACCGACAGGTTCGACAGGACATAGGTTCTCAGCCGCTCCCGCCAATCGGGACGGCGCTCTGGCGCAATCGTCATTCATTTACCTGCTGTTGAACATCGGCGACTCTTCTTGCGTCACCTTCTTCGGCCCCTTCGGCTTCGGATCGGATGGCGAATCCATCCTCTGCTCGCCCCAGTAGACCGGCACCGATCCCGAAACGTCCCCGTAGCGCCGGAAGAAATCGCCGCCCCATTCCCTGAACGTCTGGTGCGATTTCCGCCCCGCCAGTTTGCGGGTCAGGATGCGCGTCTCGCTCACCATCCTGATCGTCGCCCATGCCGCGCTCGTCTCGGACCCATCCGGCCAGTCGATGCCCTCGACAAAGCCCCTGAAATCACGGATCGGGCTTCCTACCGCGGCGCGGGTTTCCGGGTTCAGGAATACCCGGTGAACCTCGACCGGCGCGAACCGGGTGTTATAGCCTTTCACCATGTCCTCGACGGCAGATGATGGCACCGCGACCGCCGCCTGTAGCGTCCGAACATCCAGTCCCGGTGATGCGATGATCGGCTCGGTCCCCTGGAACGCCCCGCGCCCGATATAGGTGCGCGGCGAACCGTCGATTGTCACCGTCCCGTCAATCGCGTCATTCCAGAACCCGATGGTTTCGGCCGCGTTGGTGTCATGGTCACGCGCCCAGAAATAGATGAGCTGCCGCACCACCACCTGCCCCGTTGCGAGGTAGTTGGTTATCGCCGTCGAGAAACTGCGCATATCATCTCAATGTCTGCTGGAACCGGAACGAGATGCCTTCGGTAATT
The DNA here is from genome assembly GCF_003008555.2 of Pukyongiella litopenaei. NCBI lineage: Bacteria > Pseudomonadati > Pseudomonadota > Alphaproteobacteria > Rhodobacterales > Paracoccaceae > Pukyongiella > Pukyongiella litopenaei. The sequence goes on from NZ_CP027665.1 coordinate 402,044, forward strand.
CCGGGCCGGTGTTCCCCGAAATTGACCTCCCCCGGCACGACGACCGCTTCGCAATACGGTCTTTCCATCGTGCAATTCCCGGTCGGCGTTCCGCGCACGAAGGGCTGCACCCCAACCGCTCCGGACGATCCGCCGGATACCGTAGCATCGCTGGTGAACTGATAGAGGTTAACATGGGCAGGCGTGTCGTCATAAACCGCGATATAGTCCCCTGCCGCGATCTTGAACCCGTTCGGCAGACCGCCAACTGTCAACGAGCTGGCCGAATGGGCCGTGATGGTTTCGCTGCCCAGAACGGACGGTGTGGGGTCGTTCAGAGGGCGGCGGCAAAAGGGGTCATAGACATGGAACGCCCTGCCCGGAACCTGCAGGGCTGTCAGTATTGTGCGCAGCCTCTGCGCCTCGGCCCTATCCCTCGCAAGCAGGCTGATCGACCCGCTCCACAGCGATGCCCCAACTTCCGCCGTATTGATCTGCCCGCCGCGCGTCCGCGTCATGGAAACCGGCACCGGCAATTCAAACGTCATGCGCGTGACCTTCAGCGTGTCCATGAACGCCGAGCGCAAGATCGGGAACGAAAGAGCCATCAGGACACCTTGCGCGGATCGCGGCTTATACGCCGCACCGAATGCGGCAGGCGGTTGCGGTCATAGGACGCGATCCCCTGTTGCGTGACCCTCACGGCCACGTTCTGCGATGTGTTCTCGATCCGGGCGTTCAGGTCGTCCGACAGGGCCAGACTGACCATGACATGCCCGCCGCCCTGCGCCTGCACCCCCAGCTTGCCGTTGGCCGTGCGGGTCAGCGGCATGATTGCCTCAGGCCCCGCCTCGCCCATCAACCCGGTGCCGCCCCGCATCGGAAACAGCGTCGGGCTGTTCACGACCCCGCCACTGGCGAACGCGGTCACGCGACCGCCCTGGATCACGTTGCCGTTTGCGCTCGGAATGAGACTGCCGAACCAGTTGCCGACCGGCGCGAACGCGGCGTTCAGCGCCATTCGCGCCAGCGATTCCAGCAGGCTGGCCGCCGCATCGCGGGCGTTGTCGAAATTCACCACCATATCCGCCAGGGCATCGCTGATGGTCTTGCCCATCTGTTCGCCCAGCTTGCCGGTTTCATTGAGTTGGTCGCCCAGTTTCTGGACCGCCCGCATGTGGGTGTCCTCGGACAGATACCCGGCCTCGCGCAGCTGGTTCAGATTTTCCAGTTCAGCGGCATACTTCTCCGCTGCCGTGCGGGTCTGCTCATAAATCCGCTGCGCCTCGCGGGTTCGCGGGTCGATCTTCGAGCCTCCACCGCCACGGCGGCGGCCAGGCTTTCGGCCTGGGGGCGCTTTAGGCGTGGGAGAGGGAGGCAGAAGATTTATGTCACCCTGTTCATATAGCGGGGTGCCTGTGTTCTGGTTCGACAGGGCGGCAGCGGCTTCTCGCCCAGCCGCCATAGCTTCAGAAAATGCAGCGTATGCCGTCGCAGCCGTCTGGGCGATCCCGGCCAATACGCCGTCCAGTTGCGCCCCCTCTGCTGCCGCAGACGACAGGGCCGCAGATATACTCCGAACAGCCTCTGCTGCTTCATCCGGTCCTTTCGCCTGCTGCAACCGTTTCAGCGCATCGATGACGGCGTATGCCTGTGCCGATGTCAGCCCGAACTCGTCCTGCAAATGTCCGAGGCTCTGTGTAACAGCATCCTCCATTGTCGCGATTTCGGATGGCAGAAACTCCGCGAATCCGTCCGCGTTGGAATCTTGCGCCTGCATAAGTTCACGCCGCGCATCCGCGAAATTCTGCAGCGCTGTTTCTAACCCAGTTAGCTGTTCACCCGCCGCCAGGATGGACGCCTGGACCGCGTTCAACGCCTGCTGCTGATTCACCGCCACAAGCTCAAGGTAGAGCTGCCGCACCGCCGCGGCGTTTCGCCCGTATCGCTCCGTCAGGTCATCAATGCTCATCAAGCCAATACGCGATATGCTTTCGAGTTCGCCCATCGCCTTGTTCAGATCCGACATGGTTTCTTCGAGTGATGTCGCCTCGTCAGAAGCCGCCAGGAACGCCGCGGCGATAGGCAACCCCAACGCTGCGACCGTGCCGAGCAGCGGTGCCAGCAGGCCGATTGACCCGCCAAGTGCCCCGAACCCGCCCAGCAGTTGCGGCATCTGCTGGCCCATCGCCTTCATCGCGGACGTGCCGCCGCCGATCTGGACGGCCATGTCCCCGATCTGGTTCGCGGTGTTTTGCAGCACGAACCGACCGCGACCGGAAACATTGGCAAGGCGCTGCATCCCGGTCGCCGCCTGATTGGCGTTATCGGCGATTCTCTCACCGCCTCGCTGCCATGCCCGTTCCGACCCCTTCGCAGACCTTTCCGCCGCCCGAAGTCCGGCTTCCATCTGCCGTTCGAACTTGCGGAGGCTCGCCTCCATGCGGACGACGAGGGCATTTTCGACAGTGCTGGCCATTACTGCAGGGCCTCCGGTTCATATCGGTTCAGAATATCCATGAACTCGTCGTCAGTGATGTGTTCCGCCTGCCGCTTCGATCCCGCGTTGAAGCCGCGAACCATGTTCACGAAGTCGGGGTAGCGCATGTCCCGCAGTTCCTGCGGCGACAGATTGAACTCACGGCATATCTGGCTGACCTCGGAAAACCTGATCTTTTCAGGCTCGGCGGGTTCGTCACTCTCATTGCCCTCGACCCCGACCATGAGCGAGGCCAGTATCGCCCCCGCCAGGCTGGCGTTTTCGACATAGGGACGAGTATCGAAATGCGCCTCCAACAGGCGCTTTGCGTCGATTATGGATGCCCCGCCGCCGATCAGGGCCAGCCGGATCGTGTGGTAGATATCAGCCGCGCGATAGCTGCCCCCGGCAACACGCATGAAGATACGACCGATAGCCTCGCCGGTCGCTTCTTCAAGGTCCAGAACCAGACCAAAGTTGAGCCGGAAAAGACGCTCTTTCCCGGCCCATTCTTCGACGATTTCCGCCATTAGCTGGCGTCAGTCCATGTGCGCTGCCCGGACCCCGAAATGGTTGCGGTGAACGTGACTTTGCCGCCCGCTTCCTTGCCGAATTCCAGTTGCTGCAGATAGGCGGGCAAAATCCAGTGGCCGCCGTTGTTGGCGGCGCTCTCATCGAGAAAGATCTTGACGTTTTTCTCGGTCGCGCTGTCCGCCCACTCCCGCCATGTCGGCCACGCCTCGGTCGTGACCTTGCCGCTGATCGTCGCGCTGGTGTCCTGCGTTTCAAGATGTCGGACGATTGCCGCCGGAACATCCAGTGGGTTCGCGCAGTCCAGCGCCGCATCTTCGCCCAGGTTGTTGGTCAGGGTGACGCCGAAACTGCTGGCGCCGCAAGTGAAGGTAAAGTTCTCGGTCGGTGTTCCACCGTCCCCAAGTTGGATGACCAGCCGTGTGGTCTGATTGCCCGTCGCCATGCCTATGCTCCTTGTTCAGACGGTTTCTCGACCGCTTCGGCAACGCCTTGGGCGATCAGCTTTTCTGCGGCTTCACGCGGGATATTCACCGTGCTTTCTGCCGAGAAATGTTGTGAAATAGCCGACGACACACGATATGAAGTGTCAGCCAGTATTTTGATTTTCATGGAGTTCCCCAATGAAATTTGTGTTCCTTGCCGTTCCGGCCCTCATGGTAGCCGCCTGCGCCCCGCAGCCCCCGTCAACACCGGCAGAGTCGGAAGCCAGACGCGCCGCCGCATTCGAATACACCGCAAACAGGTGCGTTCAGCAGGCGGGCGGCTTCTCGGATTCCATAGCGATCCAAAAAGAGGCAACGGCGAGATACGCGAAAGCCAGGGCGCTGGGGGCAACCGAACAGCAAATCGCAGAACAAAGGCAAATCGTGAAAAATGCAGCAGCGGGCGCAGAATTTTGGGTCGGGAAGGATGATGCCTGCGAAGATCTTGTCGCCAACGTGGCAAGGGTTGCCTCCTAACCCTTCTTGATCGCCTGACTGATCGCCCGCGAAACCCGACCCTTCACGCGCTTCGACCGCGCCCGCCAGACCGGAAAGAAGAACGGGTGCGCGGGCATGTTGACCGTGCCGAACTCGTGGAACTTCGCGTAAAAGGCATTTCCCCCGCCCGCGTAGATCGTTATGCGCATGGTGCCGTATTCCCGCCCGCGCACCTTGCCGATTGTCATTGTCCCCGCTGGCGCGTCACCCCAGGTCCAGCCGATGGATTCAGCAACCTCGCCCGTTCGATAGGGTGCGCGAGACCACATTTCCTCGACGATATCGTTCGCCGCCTCCTCCATCGCGTAGCGCACGTTGATCCGGGCGTTCTTCGGGATCGCCTTCCAACGTCGGTTCAGCTTGTCCAGACCCTGAACCATCAGGCCTGCTCGACATCCGCCTGAACCGTAATGACACCATGCGCAGTCACGCCATCGGTATCCATGAACAGCCGCATCCCCTCGACACGGATCAGGACCAGCGCATTTACCGTCAGGGACAGGTCGGCGAGATGCAGGGCGTCCCGCACCGCGTCCATGATTTCCTTGCCGGGCCGCATTCGCCCCTGGTCCCGCGCCCACACGTCAAGCTGCACGGTTTCCGTGCGGGCGTTGACGCATTCCATATCCTCCGGGTCGCTGTCGCTCGGACCGAACGTGATGCACGGGAACGCGGATGTTTCGGGACGACCATCATAGATGCGATCGCCAATCAGAGCGGCAACACCAGCGTCCGCGACCAGCGTGTCATAGATCGCCTTCTGTAGCTCCGCCGACACGCTCATACTGCCACACCACGTTCCACGACCACATAGATGAACAATCGGTCGGAAATGTTGTCCACCTCGCGCACCTGGTATTCCTCACCGCGCCTCACGTCTCGCATGCGGCAACCCGTCGTCACCTGCCGCGCATCCGCGCACTGGCGGATCCTCACCTTGTAGATCGACCGACCCTGCAGCCGCGCGGCATCGACGGCCTCGGACCCGCGTGAATACAGGAACTCGGCGCGGCAGGCGTGGATTTCTCCCCAGCCGCTTTCGGAACCGCCATATCCGTCCGGATTTCGGGTCGGAAGATCGAAGGCCACCGCCTCGATCAGGCTAACTGATTTCATGCCAGCGTGACCCTATGTGCCGCGATCAGGCTGGCACATGACATTGGGACGCTCTCCATGGACGCCTCGGTGACCGCGGAACGTGTCCCGTACCAATGCGCGGCAAGTTGCATGATGGCCAGCTTCAAGGCCTGCGGCACCGCCGCTGCGGCGCCATAGCCGCAGGTCGCAACCACGCTGACGGGCAATGCTGTGTCATCGGCCAGCGCCGGGGCTGAGAACGCCGCCTTCCATAGAACCATGGCACCGCCATATCCGGGAACGAGCTCGTATTCATTGCCCGGCAGAACCTGCGTGTCTCCGCTCTCATCGACATAGCTGATCTCAACGGCGGTCGCATCGTGAAACGGGACCACCAACCCACGATCCCAAGCGGGAAAGTCCACGCGCCAGTCCTGAGAAACCAAGCACCGGCCCAGGATGCCCGTGTATCCATCCAGATACCCTGTCGCGGCCTCGATATAGGTCATGACCAGAAAGTCGTCATCCGAGAAGTCGAGCACACCTTGTGCCTTGCAGTCGCCAATCGAAACCGGGCTCTCCGCCGGCGGCGACACTCGTACGGCGCGCATTCCCTCAACCCGCCCTCTTGTTGCGGGGTGCTGCCCTGACCGCCTTGTTCTTCGGCTTCGGCTCCATCTTCATCAGCACGCCCCGTTCGACCAGGTGCCGGACCTCGGTCTCCGACGCGACGCGTTCGTCACCCTCGTCATACATCCGGTCACCGATATGACGGCGCATCACCTTGAACCTGATCATCATGATCTCCATTCGCACCGAGAGGGCGAACACTCGCCCTCTCGATTTTCTGCTCTCGATCAGACGACGAAGCCGAGATCGCCGTAGATGAACGCCTCGGGCCGATAGACCGCCAGCGCCAGCCGTTCTTCAGCCAGGATCGTCACGAGGTTCTTGGTGAAGTCGTCATTCTCATAACCGACCTCGACCCGCGACTGCCACCGGTCAAAGACCTGCGCACCCAGCTTGAACGCCCCGGTCAGGAACTTGTCCTGGGCAATCGCCTGGGTTTCCACCACCGGCAGCCCCCACAGCGTCGGTGACGCCATACCCTGCGGTTGCCCGATCAGGTAACGGGTGTCGCCGTCCTTGGTCAGTTCGACCCGCGCCCAGTCGATCGGGTTCATGACATGGCCGGTGGCCGGATACTCCGCCAGCGTTGCCTGCAGCATCGCCAGGCGCATCGTGTCGATCGCCGTCCCCGAAGTCGGGGTGAACGCCTCCGAATATGCCGTGGCGTTGGTGATCAGACCCGACAGGTTCTGTCCGGTGCCGTCACCATTCAGCAACTGCTGTTCCTCGGCATAGGCCAGCCCGTAGATCAGACGCTGATCGATCATGCTGCGCAGCTGCGAAACGTCATCGAGCGCCTGCCGCGACACCTTGGTCCAGTGTGCGATGACCTTCGCGGTAGTGGTCACCAGGTCCAGCTTGATGTCGGTTTCCGGTTTCTTGGCACCCTCGGCCACCGGTGCCGCGTTGTTGTTGAACCCGGTTTCCTTGACATACTCGAGCGTATTGCCGTCCATCCGGCCCTGCGTCAGCAGATCGCGCACCGTCATGCGGCGCTGTGGCATCGACTGAATGCCCGGCAGCCGCGTCGGAGCGACACCATCGCCCACCGCCCCGTCGGTGTCGGTCGTCACCGTGGTCAACGTCGCCTTGACCTGCATGTCCACCTTGCCCTTGGTGGGTTGCTCACCCAGCCAGGCCTTGACACTCTCGCTCTCGGTGAACTGCTCGCCCAGCGACTTCGCACCGCCGTCACCCGCACCGGGTTCACGCGACAGCCGCTGCTCGATGTTGGCCACCTGTTCGGTGAGCTCGTTCATCTTGATCAGCGCCTCGTCGGCCTTGCCCTTGAGATCGGCGGAAAGGGTCTCGTTCGAAGACGCCTTTCCCAGCGCCTCCTCGGCGATCTCTTTCACCTTGTCGATCGTTTCCTTGTGCGCAGCCTTGATTTCCTCGGCCAGCTGCTCGGCCGTTTTCGTCTCCGACATCGGAGCCTCCTGCGTTGATGATTGGTCCGGCCGTCAGGCCATCAGCGCCCGCATGAGTGCGTCACGCTTGTCCGCATCAGCAGGATCCCCCTGCCCTTTCAGGTGGAGACGCGCGGCACGCTCCGCCTGTGCATTCGAGAAGCCCAATCCCTTGAGCCAGGTCTCGAATTGCCGCTCTGTCAGCCGGTCCCCGGCCATGAGCATTTCCGAAAGTTCATGATGCGCGCGCGCCGCCTTGACGCTCGCGACCGTGGCATTCTGGTTGGCGCCGATCGACACGACAGAAACCTCGATCAGGTCCAGCTTCTCCAGCGTCCAGATCTCGTCTTCCGTGTCGACCGAATATTCCTTGATCCGGTAACCGATCGACAGCCCGTCAATGTCGCCCTCTTTCAGGAGCGCATAAGCCTCCTTGCCCCGCTGCACACCCATGTTCAGGCGCCCCCGCATCAGCAATCCGGTTTCATCCTCGACCGCCTCCAGCCACCGGCCGATCGGCTTGTCGCTGTCATGCTGCCAGAACATTTTTGGCATCGAGCCCCGCGCTTTGTGCGCCGCCAGGCTTTCGGTGAATGCCCCGGCCGCGATCACGTCGCCGTAGCTGTCCGGCTCCCCCCCGAATGTCGATCCATAGCCCTCGAAATCGCCTGTTTCCTCAAGCGCCTTGATCTTCAGAACCGGAGCGGCCCTCTTAACTTGCATTGTCATTGCCTGCCTCCGTGATTGGCTGGTTCTGCATCTGGATCCGTGGCACGTCGCCGCCAGCGACCGGCGGCAGGTTTTCACGCGCCCGCCCCTCGTTGATCGTCATCAAGCCCAGGCTGACCATCGTCTGGTAAAATGCCGCCCGACCGGCGCTGTCTCCGCGCAACAGCCCCTCGACATTGAACGAGATCGAAACACCCGCAGCCCGATCGGCCGGCTCCAGCAACTGTTGCTCCAGTGCCTGTTCGATCCGCCGTAGCCGGCGGCGCAGCGTGAACTTCTGGAACCCCAGTGTCTGCTGTTCCAGCCCGGTCCCCCAGCTGGTGCTGTTTTCGGTATGCCCCACCATGTGCGGCGGAACTCCGAACATCCGGCATATTTCCTCGACCGTGAACCGGCGGCTCTCCAGCATCTGCGCATCTTCCGGGTTCAGCGCGAACTGCTGCCACTTCGTGCCGCCCTCCAGGACCATCGGTCGCCCCGAGTTCATCGCCCCCGCGTATTTTTCGACCAATCGGGTCTCCGCGATCTCGCGCTGTTCCGGAGTCAGGTACGATTCGAAGATCATCGCGCCAGCCGGGCGCATGCCATTCCGGAACATCGATGCCGCGGCCCTGTCGACCGCCTGGGCCGATCCGAACACGTTGCGTCCGACCTGCAACGTCGACAAGCCGCCGAGTGGACACCCTCCGAACCCACGCACATGCAGGATCTCACGGTCCCGCTTCACCTTCTGTCGCCCGTTGTACGTCCAGCGATACTCGATTTCCCCCGTATCGAGACGCCGGGTCACCATCTGTTCGGGGCGAACGGGTGTCAGCGCCGAAACGCGGCCGGCCGATCCTCGATCGATCTCGGCGTAGAAGTTCCCCCAGAGCTCGACCGATGCCGCCATGAACTCCAGGAAATCGACCGCCGTCTGATCATAGTTCGGGCGATCATGCAGGACGCGGAACAACGGGTGTTCGCGATCTTCGTACCGGGCTCCATTCTTCTCGCGATAGACGGACAGCGGCAGTGACCCGATTGTGCCGGCCAGCAGGTTGGTGCAGCCCCAGACCGCCGACAGCGCCAGGGCCGAACTTTCGCTGACCATCTCGCCACTGTCCGTCGGGCCGCCCTGTTGCGCCCACCCCGTGGGTGCAACCAACGACAGCGGACGCAGGAGCGCCGATTTGATCCGTTGCAGGATTTTCACGCCATCGCCTCAAGGTGCTCGAAATAAGATGCGATCCCCCCACCCGGCGGCTCCGGGTTCATGTCCATCAGGATCGTCGCATTGAACAGCGCGATCAGCGGATCGATCTTCGAAACCCCTGCCCGCGCCTTGGTGATCAGCACGTTGTTGCCGCGCGCCTCGGCCTTCGCATTGCCCACGCACCACGTCATGATCGGCTGACCGCCATGACGCTGGGTGCCATCCATAAGACGCCGCTCGAGACCTTTGATTGCCCCGTTCAGCTTGTAGCCCTGCCCGACGCCGTAGATCTGCGTCAGGTCAAACCCCCGTGCCTGTAACTCATCGAGCAGCGCAGCCACGCCCCAGGGGTCCAGCCCGATCCCCTCAGTCTCCGGGAACAGGCCACAATCCCGGACCCGTTCGCAGATATCCGCCATGTCCCGAACATGCTGAACCGGATCGTCATCTATCACCAGATCGCCTGCGTTCTCGAGATCGAGCAGTTTCGGAGCGATTTCCTTGTGCCGCTCCAGAACACCCCGGGCACACCATGCGCGCACCCATGCAAGACGATGCTTGGTCTCCCTGCACCTGCCGAGGACAGCAAGGGATGCAAGGTCGTCGGCCCCCCCCATATCACCCCCCACAACGGCAACGTCGCACCTGTCCAGCAGTTCGTCGAGCTCAAGCGTCGGGTCGGCGCAGGATGGCCAGTAATCGGCCCCGATCCAGCGCGCAGAATGCAAGCCGATGCCGATTTCGACATTCAGGTGTTGTGACGCAAAGAGCGCCAGAGCCTCCTGGCCGTCTTGTTCGGCCGTCAGCATCTCGTCTCGCAGATAGTCGAGGCTGACCGAGACCTCGAGGTTCGGATTGACCAGCCCCCATGTGGCCTCGTCCCGCCACCGCTCCGAGGTCGCGATTTCTCGCGGGAACTCATAGAGGATCGGCAATACCGGCAACCGTATCGCACCGTCACGCACCTGCCGGGCCTTCATCAGCTCTTTCTTGAACTGGCCGACGGGTTCGACCTTCGACTGCGTCGTGATCTGCAGCAGAAAACCCTCCGGCCGAGATGCCAGCCCACCACGCAACTCAAGGAATATCTCCGGCGCCTTGGCCTTGGAGGCCAGCACATGCGTCTCGTCGATCAGGATGAACGTCGCTTTCGAACCGGTAACCACATCCCCGTCCGCCGACAGGATCATGATCGAGGCGCCCGTCACCCGATGCGTAATCTGCTTCATGTGCCCCTGGACGTGGAACAGATCCGACAGGGTCGGATCGTTGGCAATGATCCCGCGCGCCTGGTTGAACGCGATACCCGAAATCTTCTGCGTCGGTGCGATCAGGACCAGCTCGGCCATGGGGCGCTCGTTCAGGATCGCGGCAGTTACGATGATCCCGGCGGCGATTGCCGACTTTCCGTTCTTCTTCGGAACCAGCAAGAAGAACTCCCGGATCATCCGGCGCCGCGTGTCCGGATCGTAGCTGCCAAAGATCACGCGGACCAGGTCAATCACCCATGGTTCGCAGACCTCGCCATATGTCGGTGTTCCGATCAGGTCCGGCACCCGGAGACGCTTGAAGATGCTCACCGCCCGGTCTGCCGACTTGGCGATCAGCGGCAATTCCGGAATCAGTGATCGCCCGCTGGTAATACGATCCGCCCAATCCGGCACCGCGGTGTTCCAGGCATCATCGAGATGCCCGGCGGCTCCGTCAGGCATCGTAACCACCCGACAACAAAGAACCCCACTCGCCGTGTTCCGTTGCTTCCATGGCGGCCCGGCGCGCCTGCTCCTTCTTGCCCAGCTTCTCTGGCTGCGGCGCATCGGCCTCATCTCGCAGACTGGCCGACGCGGCCATCCGGTCGTTCCGCTCGATCATCTGCTGCAATTCCTTCAGGGCTGATACATTCCCGGCAGCCGCCAGTTCCATCAGCCTTTCGAACTGCCAGGCCACGAGCCTGTCCCGCTGGATTGCCCGGGTCTTCAGTACCGAAAAATAATACTTCTTCAGGGTCGGCACGCTGATGTGGCACCCGGCGGCAACCCGCTCAACCGACCACCCAAGAGCAAGCAACATCATGATTTTGTTTGCGTTTTTCTGGCTATACCGATGTGCAGGACGACCACGTCGCCCAGACGGCAACCGCACAGGGTCGCCAAACAGGTCCAGATCGTCTGAATTTTCGTCAGCCAAGAATAAAATCTCCGAATGATTGGGGGCGCCGGTCTCCAGCCGGGAGGGCCTGAAGTTTCGACCACCCCCCCTCGCGCTCATGTTTTCAGGGTCGTTTCGCCCGGTCGCGGCGTGTATCGCCGCCACCAGTCCGCTATGGCCTGCGACGTTACCGCCTGATCCCGATCCCCGTCGATCTTCGCGCGCCGTCGGCATTCCTCAGACGCCACCGCCAGCACCAGCATCTCGACCGGCTCCAGCTTCGCTTGCCACCAGTCCCGCTTGATCGAGCTCGGCTCCGATACGATCAGCCACGCAGCTGGCCAGCCTGGATCCCGCGACAACTGCCCGAGCAGATTGTTGCGGACACGCAGCGCCGGTCCTAACCACTTGTCCCGCGACCAACGCCGCAAGCCCTGCGCCGACAGACGCGCCGCTATCTCGTCTAGGTCGATGACCAGTTCACCCACACCGGCCCGCGCCCGCACCAACCCGGACTTGCCCGAGGCGGGTGGCCCGCACACGATCGTCAAGGGCACCAGCGACGGCCGCAACCACTCGGGATGTGTCGATGCCACCTTGCGGCCCGACTTCTCTTCCGCCTGCTTGATGCTGTCATGCCAGACCTTGCTGACCGCCTGCAGGTTCGCCCTGTCCCAGAACAGTTCCGGATTGCCCCGGTGAGGCAGGATGTGATCGACCACCGGGCTGTTCGGCGCCGGGTGTTTCCCTGACAGCATCACCCGCGTCTGCTGGCAGGTCCACAGATCGCGATCGAGGATCTCGCGACGCAAGGCCTTCCATTGCTTCGTGCGATACCATGCGCGCCAGGGGTTTGCCCTCTCACGCTGTCGGTCATAGACCCGGCGTCCCTCGGCACCACCCATGTTCCCTCTCGCCCGACCCGGCGCAAGGCGCGGGCGGGCGATCTTCAGCCGCGCCATTCATTCTCCGGATGTCTGGTTGACCATGCGAAAACGTAAAACGCCCACCCGGGTTTTCCCCGGCGGGCGCATTTCTCGATGATGTCATATTCCTACGATCCGGCGGACCTAGCTGTCAACCCACATCTTGCGGGCGCGCCAGATCATACCCCTGCATCCTGTCCAGCGCCGCGCAGAGAGCCGCCCTCAGACCGTCCCGCGCCGCCCCCTTGTCGGCCCAGCCATGCTCGCGCAGAACGGCACCCAGCGGCATGTCCGCGACACAGACCAGGTCAACCAATCGACGGGCGTAGATCGCGCGCCGGGGCTGGCCACCCGGGCGAATCCGCCGAACCTCCTTGACCAGCCCGTCGCCTATCCGCCGCTGCAACACCCGCAGGCGGGCGAAATCCGCGAATATCGCCGCCTCGCGATCACCGCCGACCGCCGCGGCCCGCCGCAGGGTTTCCAATGAACTGCACCCGACACCGGCCGCCGCGCAGCGTTCGAACAATGCCGCGTATCCGCGACCCGCCTGGACCTGACCGAACGTGAATGGCGGCTCGAACGAACCACCCTTCTGCGCCCGGCGGGCTTGCAGGGTCATCACGTCGAACACATCTGCGCAACGCGCACCATCCCGGCCACGATAGCCCATGTGCTCCGATCGATGTCCACCCTCGCCATCCGGCACCATTTCACGGGGAACGAACCGGCGCATCGGCCCCCGAGCAGGCGCCGCCGGTATCGCGTCACCACATTCGCCCGGAACCGCCGACCGATCCCGGATCGCACCCAATGCAAACCCGACACGCTGTGCCTCGGTCATCGAAACCGACTTCCGGCTGATCGGATCAACCAGATCGCCGTTTCGACCCCGACCGGCGATCGCCGCCCGGATCGCGACCTTCAAATCGCGGCCTTTGAATTCACTGCCCATTTCTGCCCCCTGTGATCGGTCATCGCCCGATACCTGCCATCAATATTTTGCGGTGCTTTGGCGCAGCGCTCTAGATGTTGATTCCCTTTGGGAAGGTAGGGAGGGTAGCGGTTTTCAAATTCGCTACCTTCCCAAACTCGAACACTTCGCAACACCCTGTATTCATTTCGGTTTCTTTGCCTTGTGGGAAGGTAGGGAAGGTAGGGAGGGTGATTTCGGTATCTTTTGAGAAATCGTTGAGGTGCCGTAACGGCGACAGCCACAACTCGCGCGCGCGCATACGCGTAGGTCCGATTTACCCTCCCTACCTTCCCTACCTTCCCACGAACCCGCATAACCATCTGAAACCCCGTCATTTTCACCCCCGAACCCCCGAGCCGCTACCCTCCCACGATCACCGCCCACCTTCCCTACCTTCCCGCAAAATCTAATCGGGGTCCGGGGCAGCAGAGGCCGAAACCCCGCCAAGCGGCCGGCCCTGATGGTCCTTCGGCGCATCCTCGAACCGTCGTCGGAACGCATCGGTGAACCGCAGGCCCACATATTGCGTGATGCTGGACTTGCTCTTGGTGAACTGGCGCCCGGTCTCGGGATGGCGCCACTGCCGCGCCTTGGAGGCCAGTTGCTTGCTGACCGTGGTGGGCTTCCACGGTGACATGCCGCGCTCGATCAGGTGCAGATGGAAACCGTTGCCCAGATCCTTTGACGTGATGGTGTCGGCCGCGTCCCCGGTGATCACACAACAGGTGATCAGGAACTGGCCGATCGGGTCGCTCTCTTCGCGATAATCACGCGTGGCCTCTGTCACCGCCGACGGCGGTTGCAACCCGCCCTCGAGATAGTCGATCGCACCCTCGATGAGCCAGTTCAGGATCCCCGACCGCTCTTCCCAGAGCTTGTCGATCAGGTTCGGATCACGTTCGGATTCCGGGATCTGCACGTCGAAGGGCACCAGCATCACGCGGCGCCAGATACCGTCATCGGTGCCCCGGATCTCGGGCCGGTGGTTGCCGCTGATCGTCAGCTTGAAATGCGGGCGGACCTCGACGAAATCGGAATGCAGCGCGCGCACCATGATGGGCTCGCCGCCGGTGAGATCCTTGACCAGCCCCTCCTGCAGGCGCTGGCCTTCGTCAGGCTCGGCCGCCCGGACCATGCGCGCGCCCATCAGCGGGATCAGGTCGGGCGTGGCATCGCCGCCCCCGCGCCGGGCCGTCCCGGTCAGTGACTCGATCCGGGCGGTGGCGGCATAGTTTCCCATGATCCGCGCCATCAGGTCGACCAGGACCGACTTGCCGTTCGCCCCGCCCCCGTAGAAAAACGCGATGTTCTGTTTCTTCTGGCCCGTCATCGACAGACCCAACCACCGTTTGATGAACTCGCGTGTTTCCCGGTCCGGCTGGATCCGCTCGAGGAACGCATCGAACCGGGGATGCGGGGCACCGGGGTCATATGCCACGGGCATCATCTTGGTGATCCGCTGATCGCGATGATGGGGGACCAGCGTCATATCGGCCACCTTGCCGGCCCCGTCATCGGTCATGTCTTCGACCGAGAACCGCAGAACGCCGGATTCCACCGCCACCTCGAGCGGTTCGACATCGAGATCGTCGAACGCGACGGCCAGGTCGACCTCGGCCTCTTCATAGCCGCTCTTGATCCGGGCCGAGTTTCCGGTGGTGTTCGCAAAACTTCGATGCCGCGCCGCTGTCTTGCGCAGCGCATCCAGCTCGTTGGCCTGTTCCGCCGTCCGGTCCGATCTCGCGATCTCCGACAATTCGTTGCGCCGGGTCACCAGGTTGCTGCCCCGATGCGTGAGATAAGGGATTTCGCGCAGGATCAAGTCGCTCAGCCGCTGCGCCTGGCGGCGAACCCGCAGCCTGTCATCGTCCTTTTCCCAGACCTGTCCCGACCAGGTAAACCAGCCGACGCGCGGCACGAACATGCAGTCGCGACCGAAATGCAGCACGAACCGCCGCCCGTTGCCGAAATCGTTCAGCGGCAGCGCGGCCGCGCGCCCCAACAGTTCCCGCACATCCTCGTCGGCCGCGATCGGCGCCGATGCGTCCTGATCGTCAGCCGGCGCACCCGGATCTTCGTCGGGAACAGGCCCCAGGGCGCTGAATGGATCATCGCCGCCGCTCATGCTGCCCCCCTCCGGAACGCGCCATCAGGGTCCACGCGCAACATGAACCGTCGCTGGTCCGCCGGTGACATCGCACCCCACAGGGCAACGAGCAGCCGCTTGCGCGCAGCCTCGGCAAACTGCGTCCGCGTCGCGCGGCGCAGCCCGGCGGCAACGTAGGTCTCGATCTCGGCCGGCGTTGCCACATCGGCCCAGAACGCGGCCTCCTGGCGCAGCTGCTCCAACGGCGCCAGCACGGGCGGCCCGGCCTCGATCTCGGCCAGCCAGCCACAGAGCAGCTCGCAAACCGGCCCGACTTCGTCATCCCTGACGACTTTCAGCCCCGCGGCCAGATGCAAAAGCACATGATCGAGATGCGCGCGCGCCTCGACACTGGCCACATGATCGTCCAACGCCTGGCCCATCACAGCTTGACCCCCAGTTCCCACGCCCGGCGCTGCAGCGCCTCGAGCTCACCCTCATGCCACGCGCGGCCGTCATAGCGCCGCGCCCAGAGCCAGCCGCGCAACTCGTCTGCCGTCAGCCGTGCGATCATCGCCAGCTTGCGCTCACGCTCAGTGCCCTCTGCCATCCGCGCGACCAGCCGCCCGGCAATCCGTCCAACAGGCTCGAAACTCATGTCGCCCGCACCCGGTGCCAGCGTGACTGGACTGCCTGCAGCGTGACGCCCCAGGTCTCGGCCAGACGGGCCAATTCTGAATAGCGCCCGCCGCTGGCCATGATCAGCTCGTCGCGATCTTCGGTCCAGTCGCCATGCCGGGTCGGGGCCATCGGCGGCGCGGGCCGCTTGATCGTGGTGCGCCCCGCTTGATCCGCCGGCGCAGCGCAGCGCGGCGCATTCACCCGCGCCGCTGGACGGGGCCCGGGATACCCTTTCAGCTTTTCCCGCAACGCCAGCCTCGCCAGTTTGTAGCCAGACGCCCGCATCAGCCCGGGACGGGCGCGCAGCGCCTCGACATTGCTGCAGGTCTCGACCAGGCCGACATCCTCGACGAACCCGCGCAACCAGTCCGCATCCGGCAGGCGGCGAACTGCGCTCAGATCCGCCAGCTCGGCCAGCCACGGCGCCAGCACGTTCGACCGGTAGCAATCGACCTCATCCGCCGCCCGCGACGAGGTGATCGCCGCCAAGGCCGCCGTGATCAGACGGCGGCGGCCGGCCCGGACGTGATCGCGCACCGCGCCCAGAACGAAGACCTGCCGCGCCTTGCGGGTCGCGGCCGATACCGGATAGCGCATCAGCGTGCAGCCCGCCGCCGACACCGCCGCGTCGCCATCGATCGCCCAGGCCTCGCCCGAGGCAAGCCCGGCCTTGAACAGGTGAAATATGGTGATGTTCACGCGCTGCGAGTTGATCGCGGCAAAGGCCGCCGCCTGTTCGGCCGGCGAGGCGGGCGAGATCATCGCCGGCACCCGGTCATGCCCGGCCAGCGCGGCGGCATGAACCCGGTGCTGCCCGTCGATCACCGACCACCGCCCGTCCGGCAGTCCCGACACGATGACCGGCGTGAATTTCGACCAGCTGAAGGCAGCGGCGATCTCGCGGATCACCCGCCAGTTCGATTTGGCCAGCGCCCGCTGATAGGTGTCATCGACCACCAGCTCGACCACCGGCAACCAGTCCATGCGCGGCGCCGGCCCGGGATCGACCCGCTGCACCGGGTCCTGTTCGGAAATGTCGATGGCGCGAAGGGTCATGGCATGCGCTCCTCAGATGTCTCAACAGCCCGAACGGGTTCACGCCATTCGCCGCGGATCGCCGCGACATGGCGATTGACCGCCATCACAGACAGGTCGAGTGCCTCTGCGCATTCGCGTTGCGTGCCGCAGAGATGGGCCTGAAACCACGCCCGAACGCGCTGCCGATTCTGATGGCCCGTTGCTGCGCCGGGATTTCGGAACCCACCCATCCCTGTCGACCTCGACTCTCCCACGCTGTCCATCACCGCCTTACTCCCGTTCTGACAGCGACAGCGACATCTGGCGCCCTTTGGTTCCGCGCCGCTTTCGCTTGATCGGCGGAAGCATTGGCATCGTCTCGTCGATATCCTCGGACCCGCAAGCGATGTCGTTCTCATCGACCGGAACACCGGCTTGGTTGGCGCATCCGTAGTCATCGCAGAACGCCCGGACGCAGTAAGTACCTGTCACCAAACAGATCGTCGGACGGTCCTCGTAATCATCCATCACGCCCACACCCCTCGATCTCTTCCACCCGGTCCGCCAATGCGCGCAGCTGCGCGGCCATACCGGCATGAATGAACCCCGTGAACAGCGGTCGGCGGTGCCGGGCCTCATCGGCCTCGCCCGCAACCAGCGCGAACTGCGCCCCGGTTTCCGGCGCAACTGTCAGTTCGAACAGGACATGGCCGAACCAGTATGGCTCCCGGTGGTCAGACACGGCGCACCCCCAAAGACGGGGCGGCGGGGGAGGAGATCCCGCCGCCCCAGGTGGCCCCGGCCGGCAGCACCGCACAGGGAGAGCGGAGGCGGATGCCGGGGCGGGAGTAGTCCGGGTTCGCGCGCGCCGTCATGACATGACCCCGCACAGCAGCGCGTGAAGATCGGGCAAGCGGGTGCGGGGCGATGTGCAGCGCCCCGCACCATCGGCCGCGCCGGAAATCTCGGCCCGGCCGCCAGAGCCGCCCCTGCTCACCTTCGGGCGACCGCGCTCGCGCGCCTGAATGGCGTGGCCGACGATCTGGCCCACCACGCGTTTGGTTATCGACTGCACCGCCGAATGCGACCCGGCGCGCGTCAGGTAATCCGGGTGACACCGGAACGCATCGACCACGCCCCCCTCGACCAGCCGCCACAGCCGCCGGTGATCGCGATACTTCAGCACGGCCGGGTTGCGGCGGGACGGGCGACGCGGCAACGTCATGCCGCACCCTCACTGTTCATCCGATCCTCGATCCGCGCCCTGGCCTGCCTCAGGGCAAACATCGCCTCGTCGATTTCGCCGATGGCCTGCGCCAGATCGTCAGCGCAGCTCGATTGTTCCGCGTTCAGGATCGCCGATATCGCCTCGCCGCTTTCCTTGGCGATGCTGGACCCGTCTTGCAGCAGACTGCCCTCACCGGCGTTCGGCCGGGTCTCCAACCGCCGGGCCAGCATCCGCGTGATCGGATAGCGGCCTGCGGCGTCCTCCAGCGCGATCACATCGGCCACGGTCCAGTCCAGCTGCCCGGCCATCTTCTTGCTGACCGTTCCCTTGGACGCGCCCCCGCCCCAGCGGGCATTGAACGTCTCGGCGACGGCATCATAGCAACCCATCCAGTCGACCAGCGACCGCATGTTCGCTCGAACGATCTTGCGAAAATCAAGCATGGCAGGCCTCGAGATCAGGACCGGAAACCGTTTTTCCTGTGCGGGACCGGTCCAGACCGGCAGAGTGGCGGCATTCGGCGGACTCGCCTCTTGCGGGAATCGCCCCCATCAGGTCAGCTGCAGCGGGCTGAACAGACAAGAAAGGCAGATCATCATGAAGATAGTCGCTTGGCTGGCCGAACGAGCGCCGGACGATCATACGCCGGCGCCGCCAGTCCCTGTCACAACAGCCCGGCCGCCGCGCGCCCTGCCCTCGCCGGACACGCCCGACTCGGACGATCTTGAACACCCGAACGAACACGGCGTGATCGACCTCGAGCCGATCTACACTGTCATCGACTACACAGACGCCACCGGCACTCAGACACGCCGCCGCATCACGATGATCAGGGTTGGTCGCGGGCCGAAAGCACCGCTTCTCACCGCGACCTGCCACGAACGCCGCGCCTCGCGAACCTTCCGCTGCGATCGCATCGAGTGCTTCATCGATGAAGATGGGGTGGTCACACCGTGCCACGAGTTCTTCCGGCAGGTTCTGCTGGTCGACCTCGACGACCTGACCCCCGCCAAACCGCCGACGGCAGCCAGCACCGAGTCCACTGCGGATCGGCACCAGGTCACCGCGCGGGAAATCCGTGACCAGCTGCGCCCGGCGCTTTCGATCCTCGTGACCGCCGCCCGCTGTGACGAAGATTTCCACCCCGAAGAACTGGACGTGATCTGCCAATATGCAGAGACCGAACTCGTCCGCGGCGGGCGTGCGCCGATCTACCACGGAGACGTGACGATCGATACCCTCGACGAATTGCTGCAGCTTATCCGCAGAATGCGCCCTGCCCGATCTTCGCTGCCCGGCTACCTCGAACAAGTGCTCAAATTCGCTCCGGATCGCTACGCGCGGTTCGTAAGAGCCCTGAGCGCCGTGATTGCCGCCGACGGACGGCTTGCCGACGAGGAAGAAGACCTCATGGCGGACGTTCTGGACCTGAAGACCGCCATCGAAGCCGAACGCGACAATGGCTGGCGCCAGATCAATTACTGATGCCACACCACGGGAAACCGTACTTCCTGGGCTGGACCGGCGCTGACGCGCAGAATGGTGACATGTGGCACCCCGGCGCTCATGTATCAGTAAGCTCC
This sequence comes from Pukyongiella litopenaei, assembly GCF_003008555.2. Taxonomy (NCBI): domain Bacteria; kingdom Pseudomonadati; phylum Pseudomonadota; class Alphaproteobacteria; order Rhodobacterales; family Paracoccaceae; genus Pukyongiella; species Pukyongiella litopenaei. The sequence goes on from NZ_CP027665.1 coordinate 421,698, forward strand.
GAGGAAACATCATGCGGCGGCCTCGCCTTTCGCCCCTGCGTCACCAGCGGAGGACGCGCAAAGAACTGCGCAAGCCGTTGTTACGTCTTCCCACGTTCTGAAATTCGGCACCGTCTGGCCAGATTTCCACCTTTGCCACGTCGATCGGGCGATACCCGCCTCGACGCAAAGAGCGGCCACATTCGTCCCGGCCTCTCTCAACTGCTCTTCGACTTGCTCGACTTGGTGACAGAACTTCATGGGATTTTCCCGCCAACGATAGCTTATCGAGTGTTAAAGCATGAATGCTCAATACAAAGCAAGAGCATTCATGCTCATACTACCGATTGCGCATTTATGCGAAGCTCCGCCCCATGACAGACAACGAGAAGCATTGGACGGTGGCGTATCTCTCGCACGTTCTGGAAGCGATGGACTGGAGCATGAACCGCCTGGCCACCGAAACCGGCCTCGCGGCATCCACGATCAATCGCCCCATGCGTGAAGACGACTGGAAGTTTGGGCTGTCGTCGAAAACCGTCCAGAAAATCCACGCCGCGACGGGAATTGACCCAGCAGACTTCATGCCAACAGGCTTTGATGAACCCACCGCCATGTGGCGCGCTGCAGACACATACTCCGGACGCACCCTAAGACGGCTCCTCGACGACAAAGAGAGCACTCCGGACCGCGACCGGGGCAACGAAATCAAGATCGCCATTGTGGGATCGCGGGCGCAGATCGTGGCGACGGTTGACAAGGCCGGGCTTGCCAAGCTGCGCGCGAAACTGGAGCTACTCGCAGACCTCCTGGAAGACTAGCTCAATCCTATCGAATCAACGGCGTAGGGATTGATCGCCCCATTCTGAGCATTGCTGCAAATTCTGCTTGACTATTATTGAGCATCTATGCTCATTATCCACTCCATCGAACAGATGGAGGCCGCGATGACACGCACCGACCCCGATACACGATCCGACCCCACACCCGTCAGCGACGACCTGCTGGCCCGGCTGGCCGGCGGAGGGGCGCATGTTGAACTGGCGGACGGCATGCCCGCATTGCTGCCGGCGATCTGCGCCGAGCTGCTGCAATGGCGGCAGACGGCGCGCAGCCGGCCCTCTGCCCTGTCGCTGGCGCTGCGGTCCGAGGCCATCGCCGCGCGGCTGGACCGCGCCCGCCGCACCATCCGCGCACCCGAGCCGGTTTCCGCCCACGATCTGGCCGAGGCCTGCGAGACCCTGCTGCGCCATTCGCCCCATGCCGACGAACGCACCGCCGCCGCCGATGTGCTGGCACAGATGAAGGTGGCAGCGTGATGGACCTGATGAAACTCATCCCGTTGCCCGACCGCTTCGAATATCCGGTCTTCAATTTTGGATCTGACCCGATCACGAACGACGCGGTCCCGGCATCCCACAAAGGTGCGCGGGGCTGGGGATACCGACGCCTCGCCCGGTTCAAGACGGTGAACGGCATTCGCTACCAGCTACATGCGACGCGTGGTTGGAAGAAGCTGGGGCGGATCACATGAACCGCCTCATCCATGACCGCCTGCCGGCCTTTCTGCGCAATCTCGACCGGCTCGACGCATCCGGCCAGCGCGATGCCGTCGTCAACGAGGTGCTGGAGACCTTTGGGTGGATGACCCCGCCTGCGGGCGACTGCACCCACCAATGGGAACTGGACCTGCACGGCATCGCCGCCAGCGGCGCGTCCGAGGAAGAGGCGATTGCCAACTGGAAACGGCTGGCCCGCCAGCACATGCGCGCGACCGACCACCGGCGCGACTGCCCCTACAATGGCCAGGGGGTCGCACCATGACCGGCACCCGCCTCACCGACAGGCCCGTCGCGCAGCAGGCGGGCATCCTGTGCAACGACCCGCAGTTCCAGACATTCGCCGCCAGGCGCAACGGGTATCCTGCTGGCGCGTTCAGCGCCAGCGCGGCAGCGGAATACCTGCGCAGCTGCTGCGGCATCGACAGCCGCCGCGAACTCGACACCACCGCCGCCGCGCGTGACCGGTTCGACCGGCTGCGTACCGAATTCGACGCGTGGGCCGGGCGCATCGCCCGGCAGCGCTGACAGCCGCCCGCGCCGCCAAAGCACGCTCACGGACCCCTGCCCGGCGCGGGCGGCACTGACGACGAAACGCGAGGACATCAGATGCTCCAACAGCATGTCGACCAACGCAAACACGCCTTCGAGACCCGGCTCGCCGCCAACAAGCTGCGGTTGCGCAACCCGGTGACCGGAGAATTCCTGCACCTGTCCGGCCAGGGCGTGACCCACGACATCAATTATTCATGGCTCGGCTTTGCCTATCAGGCCGAAAACCTGCGCATCCGCGCCGCTGCCCGGGGCGAGAGCTGGCCCTTCGATCTCGTGCATCGCCACCTGTTGACCGACGATGTGACGGCGATCGACCACCTGCAGAGCGCAACCGACGGAGCCCCCCGATGAGACCGAACACGGCGCCATGGTCCGACACCGAGATCCTGACCGCGCTCTATCTTCGTGATCACGAGGGTCTGTCCGCATCAAAGATCGGCGCGCGCCTCGGCAGGTCGAAATCCTCCGTCCTGGGCCGACTCTTCCGCGTCGACCGGGAAACCGATGCCAGCGATCCGGACAAGATCGGCAATGGCACGCTGCCGCCGCGCTGGTGGAAACACCTCGGCGCCATCGCAACTACGGCACAGCAGACCATGGTGGCTGAAAATGACTGATGCCCTGATCATCGACAGCTTTGCAGGTGGCGGCGGTGCGTCGACCGGGATCGAGATGGCGACGGGCCGCAGCCCGGACATCGCCATCAATCACTCGGCCCCGGCGCTGGCGCTGCACACGGCAAACCACCCCGATACGCTGCATCTGGACAGCAACATCTGGGATGTGGACCCGCTCAGCGTGACCGGTGGCAAACCTGTTGCCCTGCTGTGGGCTAGCCCGGACTGCAAGCACTTCTCCAAGGCCAAGGGCGGCGCGGTGCGGGACCGGAATATTCGCGATCTGGCATGGGTCGTCGTGAAATGGGCCGAGGACGTGAAACCCGACGTGATCTACATGGAAAATGTCGAGGAATTCGTGACCTGGGGTCCGATCTGCGAGGGTGGTAAGCCGATCAAGGAATTCTCTGGCATCACCTACGAGGCATGGCTGAAACGCCTGCGCCGCGCAGGCTATAAGGTCCAGTCGCGCGAGCTGCGCGCCTGCGACTATGGCGCCCCGACGATCCGCAAGCGCTGGTTCCTGATCGCCCGTCGCGACGGCCAGCCGATCACATGGCCAAAGCCGACGCATGGCGACCCGAAATCCAGGGCGGTGCAGAAGGGCAAACTGAAGCCATGGCGCACCGACGCCGAGTGCATCGACTGGTCGATCCCCTGCCCGTCGATCTTTGACACATCCGACGAGATCAAGGCCAAACACGGCCTGCGCGCGATCCGGCCGCTGGCAACGAACACGCTGGCCCGCGTGGCCCGTGGCATGAAACGCTATGTCATCGAGGCCGACCGCCCGTTCATAGTTTCGATTGGAGAAGAAGAAGCCAATGCCCGAGAAGATCGCACCACTGGACCCGATGAGAGCGAATCCGAACGAAATCAACGATGCCTACAAGGATCTCGTCTTGGACATGTTCGACACGTTGGAAGGCGGCGAGGAACGGAAGGTCCGGCGACAACTGAAGAACCGTCGGGACGCAATCGAGCACGCAGCCAAACGGCGTCTCTGATCGCCCCCAGCCTGACCCGCTTCAACGGCGGCGCGACCGGACAGGATGCCCGCGACCCTCTGGCCACGATAACCGCGAACAGCTGGATCAAGAAACCCGGCGGATGCGCACCGCTCGGCATCGTCGCACCCTACCTTGCCAGTATCGCCCACGGCGACAGCGGCGGTCGCCGCGAATACCCGCTGCCCGATCCGTTGGGCACGGTCACCGGGCGCGGCGTGCAGCACGCAGTCATTGCCCCGGTCCTGACCTATGCCCAGCACGGCGGCGCAACCCGCGCGGTCACCGCCCCGCATCACACCATCTGCGCCAACCAAAAAGACCAGAACAGCCTGATCGCCGCCACGATGGTGCAGACCGGCTATGGCGAGCGGCAGGGCCAGCAGCCCCGCGCGCTGGACGTGGCCGCACCTCTGGGCACCGTGGTTGCCGGCGGGGCCAAGCACGCACCCTGTGCCGCGTTTCTCGCCCAGCAGAACGGCGGGCCGCGCATGGCTGCGCATTCCGGTCACGACCCGCGCGACCCGCTCAGCACCGTTGCCGCCAGCGGCAGCCACCAGACACCCGTCGCCGCCTTCTTCGCAAAATACTATGGCACCGGCGACGGGGCCCGCCCCGACGAGCCGATGCACACGGTCACGGTCAAGGATAGGTTCGCACATACGCAGGCGGACCTATCCGCCCCGCCCTTCGGCCCGGAGCACGATGCCCGAGCGCGGCAGGTGGCCGAATTCCTGCGCGCCCATGGGGCATGGGACGGAGGCGACTACGTGACGCTCACCATCGGGGGCCAGACCTTCGTGGTGGTCGATATCGGACTGCGGATGCTGACACCGCGCGAGCTGTTCACCGCGCAGGGGTTTCCGCCCGACTACGTGATCGAAGGCGTCTGGACCGAGAGGGACGGCGATTGGTCGTTCCAGCCCTTCACGAAAAACGTGCAGGTCAGCTGCTGCGGCAACTCGGTTTGCCCACCGATCGCCGCCGCCCTCGTCGCCGCGAACCTGCCGATGGCACTTCAACGTCGGGAGGTGGCGTGATGACCGACCCCAGAAAACCGATCATGCGCCATGACGCCGCCAGTCAGGAGGCGATCCGACAAATCGTCCTCGCACATCTGCACGCGGCAACAGAGAGCGGTGCGCGGTCCCTCGGCTGCACCGGCGCGTCGTTTGTAACCATGGGCATCGGCATCTGGTGCAGCGAGCTGGCCGACCTGGATGCCCGGGCGACAGCGCAGTTGCTGCGCGCGGTCGCGGACATCTACGACCCTGCATTGAATGACGCCGGAAAACTGCGGGCCGAGAAGAATCGCCGGTCAGCGGTCAATCGGCTGCTGGCTGCCGTCGATCTGGATATGGCCGCGCCGGGAGGGCGGGCATGATGTCGAACCGGCTTCATCAGCATCGAGTTGCGCGGGTGGTCCGCGCAATGGGCGGGCTGACTGTAGCTCCATTTGCCGGGAACTCTGCCCGGCCCGCCCACCCTGTTCCCTGGCGCCGGGAAGACTCCAACCAGGCGCCCAACTCCGGCGGGTGGGTTTTCACCAGTTCGATGTCACCAGTGCCGCCCGCCGCCATTTCGGAGGATGCCATGCGAGGAAAACCCAATATCTCCGCCATCTGGGCGGTGCTGATCGTCGCGGTCGCCCTGCTCTGGGCCTGCGCGGCCGTCCTGATCGTGCTCTGAAACGGGGTGCCCCATGAACGACGACGATATCAGTAAGATCGCGCGGCAGATTGAAATGATGCGAGACGACACAGCCGAGTTTGTCGAGGAATTTGCCATGCTCTCGGATGAACAGCTTCACGAGATGGCGGGCAAACAAGCAGATATCGCCGCCTTCGCCGAGTACAGGCGACACGCAGCAGAAACCGAGATGAGGCTCCGGGCAATTCGTGCAGCCCTCGCGGATCCGCTGATGTCGGAGGCCCCATGAAGCACACCGGTTCAGCAGAAGTCGGCATCAAGGATGTCGCGCTGTTCCTGGCGCATCAAGCCAACGAGCTGCTCGACAAGTCAGACCCCCGCAAACCCTTCGTCGCACTCATGACGGCTGCGGCAGTTGCCGGTCACATCATCCAGCGCGATCCGAAAGAGATGCACGAGGTCCTGGACAAGGTGATGGATCTCGCAGAGGCCGCGCTGCTCGAAGCAACGGAAACCAAGCAGTGAAGTTGCCTGAACCCACCTAACCCGGAGGCCCCATGGCCGTGCATCGCGACTTTCCCCCACGCCTGATGCCCGCCCCTGCGGCGGCGCATTACATCGGCGTGTCGGAAAGCACCCTGCGCACGCTGAACCTGCCCCGCCGCAAGCTGGGCGCCAAGCGGGTCTACGACCGCGCCGACCTTGACGCATATGCCGATGCCCTGCCTTATGATGGCGCCGTCGAGGAATTGCCGGAGTGGTAGATATGCGCCTGAAATATCCCGGCCTGATCCGGGACGTGATGCCGTCTGGCAACGTTCGCTATCTCGTGCGGGTCAAGGGGAATGCCAGCAAGCGTCTGACCCTGTCATGCACACCTGACGACCCCGATTTTCATGAAGCCTACCACGCCGCGCGACAGGGCGTATCGTTCACCCGGCCGCCGACGCCGCTGGAAGCAGCCAGGCGCGGCACAGTATCATGGCTGGCCTGGTCATACATCGCACATCTGGAATCGCTCGTCGAAGGCGGCGAGGCCTCGCCATTGACGGTCAAGCAGCGCAAATCGTTTGCGGCCGAGCTGGTCGCCCACAAGAGCAGCGCCGTCAATAGCCACGGCCGCAGCTACGCCGAACTTCCGATGAACATTCCGCAACCAGAGCTGGCCCGGTTTCTCGATACGTTTGCTGCAACCCCGGGCAAGGCACGGAACATGCTCAAATTCCTGCGGGCCATGTATCTATGGGCCAAGGGTCGCGGCCATGTGACCATAAACCCCGCCGCCGGGCTGTCCGTCGCCTATCGCAACATGGGCGGCGCGACGCCGTGGACGCTGGCCGACCTGGAGAAGTACCGCAACACCCATGCACGGGGAACGCAGGCCCATCTGACACTGACCCTGTTCATGTTCACAGCCTGCCGGATTGGCGACGCGTTCCAGCTCGGGAGAGGGCACGAGATCCGCCACGAGGGCGCACCATGGCTGTCATGGCAGCCGGCAAAACGAGGATCGCGCCCGGTCGAGATCCCGATACTGCCGCCGCTGCTGGCAGCCATCAGGTCCCAATCGGTCATCGGCCCAACCTATCTGCTGACCGCACACGGCCAGCCCTACAGAAGCGCCGAAGGTCTGCGGAACCGGTTCAAGAAATGGTGCATCGCAGCCGGACTACCCGATCGATCCAGCCATGGGATTCGCAAATCGGCGGGTCACCTGCTGAGCCTGCACGGCGCCACGCAGTACGAGATCATGGCGATCCACGGGCACGCCAACGCCAGCACATCAGAGATCTACACCCGGGGTGTCGAGCGGCAAAGATTGGCTGCGTCAGCCGCCTCGAAACTGGCCAATCTGGATTGGTAAACTGTCACACGCCGAGTCCGCGTGTGACAGAAACCCCCAAAAATCATGTAAAATCAACGACCGTATCCCTGGGCGCCATTCCCTCCGGGCCTACCACCGTCACGCCGCCCCGCCCACGCCTGTTCTGCCGGCCCCGCCCAGCGCGATCACCGCGCCGCCCGCGGCCTCGGCATCCTGCGGATCGTGGGTGACCAGCAATGCGGGGATATTGCGCCTGCGGATATGGTCGAAGGTGAACCGCCTGATGTCGTCGCGGCGCCCGGCATCGAGGCCGGAGAACGGCTCGTCCAGAAGCAGCGCGGCGGGATCGGCCAGCAGGGTGCGCATCAGCGCCGCGCGGGACCGCTGTCCGCCGGACAGGCTGGCGGGGTCGCGGTCGCGGAACCCCGCCAGCCCGGCCTGCTCGAGCACGGCCTCGACCGCATCCCGGCGCGCGCCGCGCCCCCGGACCGAACGCGCCAGCCCAAAGGCCAGGTTGTCGCCCACCGAGAGATGGGGAAACAGCACCGCGTCCTGGAACATCAGGCCGATCCGGCGCGCCTCGGGTTTGAGCCGGCGCAGGTCGGTTCCGTTCAGCGTCAACGTGCCATCCAGCCGGAACGGCGGCGCCAGGTGCCCCGCCACCGCGTCCAGCAGGGTGGATTTGCCGATACCCGACGGCCCCATGACGGTGGTCACCTCGCCACGCCCGATCCGAAGGCAAAGCGGGGGAAACAGCGGTGGCGCGGCGCCGGGCCGCACCGTCACATCGACCAGGTCCAGGCTCATGCCCCGCCCCCCTTCATTGCCGCGCGGTTCCTGAACAGCAGCGCCGGGATCACGAAGGCGGCGACATAGGCGGCAAAGGGCAGCCCGGCCTGCAGGATCGCATAGACGCCGGTCACCCGCCGGTCGGACCCCGAAGACAACGTCACCGCCTCGGTGGTGAGCGTCGCCACCCGGCCTGCCCCCATGAACAGCGTCGGCAGGTATTGCGCCACCGACACCGCCACGCCGATCGCCGCGGCGGTCAGGACCGGCACGATCAGCACCGGGATCTTGACCGCAAACAGCCGGCGCCAGGGCCCCGCGCCCAGCGACGCCGCCGCGCGGACAAGGCGGGGGTCGAGGGCGCGCCACGGATCGGACAGGGCGATCATCACATAGGGAAACACGAACAGCGATTGCGCCCAGGCCACGGCGAAAAACCCGCCGCTGATCCCCAGCCGCAGGAACAGGATGTTCAGCCCGAACAGAAAGGCGATCTGCGGCACCAGCAGCGGCAGATAGATCAGCATCTCGGCCCATCTGGCACGCGCCAGGCCGGCGCGGTCCTCGCCTTCGAGCCAGGCAATCGCCAGGATCAGCGACAGCACGGTAGTGACCCCGGCAAGCATGGCCGTGTTCAGCAGCGCGGCGCTCCAGCCCCGGACGGAGCCCGTCCAGGCCCGCGCCGACCAGCTTTCGGGCAGCGGCGCGGGCCACGGCCAGCGCCAGGCGACCGACCAGAGCGCCAGCGCGATCATGGCCAGCACGCCAAGGACCAGCAACACCAGCACGGTGGCATTCGCCGCCTGCATCAGAGGGGCCGCCGCACTGCCGCGCCCGCCCCGGCGCAGCCACCACAGCCCGGCCCGGCCAGCCAGCGCTTCGCACAGCCAGAGCGCAGCAAAGGCGACCCCGACCAGCCCCACCTGCACCAGCGCCCCGGCCGATGCCGGCAGGATCTGCGCCAGGTCGGCGGCGGTGAACTGGCGCGTCAGCAGCACCGCCAGCACCGGCGGGTTCGACGGCCCCAGGATCAGCGCCATGTCCACCGTCGACAGCGCATAGGCCAGCACCACCATCACCGGCAGGCGAATCAGCGGCCAGACCTGCGGGGCGATGATCCTGATCCAGACCGGCCCGCGCGCATAGCCCAGCGACCGGCCCGCCACCATGTGCCGGCGCACCGGGACCTGCGTCAGCGCCGCCAGCATCACCAGCAACAGGAACGGCACCTCCTTGATCATCAGGCCGAGGATGAGGCCGATCCCCCAGGGATCGTTGACGATGGCCAGGCCGGGCGGGCGATCGAGCCCCAGCAGCGGCGCGACCAGCCGCGCGATCCACCCCGAAGGGGCCAGCACGAATGCCAGCCCGATCGCAACCGCCGCATGGGGCGCCGCCAGAAACGGTGCCAGCCACCGGGCCGCGGCGCTTCGCGACAGGCGGTCATGGACCATCGCGCAGACCCCGGTCGCCAGCAGCAGCGACAGCAGGGTCGCGGTCCCGCCAGTGAACAGGGTCAGCCCGATCGAGGTCCGGATACCCGGAATGGCGGCGAGATCGCGCCACGGCCCCAGCCCCACCTGCTCCAGCCCCAGCACCGGCATCGTGCCAAAGGCGGCGCGCCCGGTCTGCGCCAGCCCCGCCGCGATGGGTCCGATCAGACCCAGCAGCAGGACCGCGAGAACGGCGGCACGCAGGGCTTTGCCGTCACGCACCACGGCTCAGCGCGTGTACCGTTTCGCCCAGTCCTCGACGAGGCGGGTCATCCAGCCGGCATGCGGTTCGGGCAACGTCGGCCCGAGATCCTCGAGTGTCGGCAACGCCGGGGCGGTGGGCAGCGCCCCGAAGGCCGCCCGCGCCCCGGCATCGAGCCGCGCCGGATCGAGAACCGAGAACGATCCCAGCACCTCGATATTCTGCATATGGGCCTGCGTGGCGGGATCGATCAGGAAATTCGCCACCACCTTTGCCCCGTCGCGATTGGCGGCGTTGTAGGGGATGGCGACGAAGCTGACATTGCCGATGGACCCGCCCTCGGGCACGAATACGCGCGCACTGTCGGGCAGCAACCCCTGCCCGATCGCCGCCGCGGTCGAGGCCGGATCGAAGGACAGGGTCATGTCGATCTCGCCGTCATTCATCAGTTGCTGCTGCACCGACTGGTTTTCGGGAAAGGCGGTGCCGCCGCGCCAGAGGTTCGGGCGCAGCGCGTCGTACCAGTCCCAGAGCGGCGCGGTGGCGATGGCAAAGCTGTCATCGGTGGGCGGGACCTGCAGCGCGGCGGGGTCCGGCGCCAGTTCGACCAGCGCCTGTTTCAGAAACGTCGCCCCCATGAAATTCGACGGGTCGGGATGGGTGATCCGGCCCGGATAGGCGGCGGCCCAGCCGACGAAATCGGCCATCGTCGCGGGCGGCGCGTCGATCCTGGCGCTGTCATAGGCAAAGACGAACCTGGCCAGTCGCCACGGGCTCTCCATCCCGTCGACGGGCACCGTGAAATCCACCGCAGCGGGCGATCCCGGCGCCAGGTCGAGATAGCGCGCATTGGGCAGGTCGGCGACGAACGGCCCCTCCAGCAGCCCCTGTTCCTTCATCGAAAGGAAATTCGGCCCGTTGATCCAGACCAGATCGACCGAACCATCCCGATCCTGCCCCGCCGCCTTTTCCGACAGCACGCGGGTGACCGCCTCGGCGGTATCGGTCAGCTTGACCTGGCGCACGGACACGCCATAGCGCCGCTCGGTCTGTTCGCCCACCCAGGCGATGAAGGCGTTGGTGCGGTCATCCCCGCCCCAGGCATTCCAGTAGACGGTCTGGCCGCGCGCGGCCTGCAGCACCGCCTGCCAGTCATCGGCCAGCGCGGGGGGCGAAAACAGGGTGGCGGCCAGCGCCACGGTCAAGGCAAGGCGCATGGCACGTCCCCGGGCAGATCGGATTGCGAAAAAATCTGGCATCGTCCGGCGCAGGGCATCAGCGGCCCTGCCCCGGCCAGTCCCGGTCCCGGTCCCGGTCCGGCGAAAAGGCCTGCCACCCCGACGCCCAGCGGCCGAGCGTGGTGACCGCGCAGGCCGCCGCGAAAACACAGGCCAGCAGCGCGAAACTGCCGGGAAACAGGCACATGAGCACAAAGGCCACGATGGTTTCGAACCCCTCGGTCAGCCCGCCGAGGTAATGGATGCCCTTGGCCCGGCTGGCCTCCGGCCGCAGGCCGCGCTGCGCCGCGATCACGGCAAAGGCCAGGAATGACGACCCGGTGCCGACAAAGGCCGCGATCAGCACCGCCGCGGCCAGCGCGTTGGCGGTCGGATCGGCCAGCGCAAAGCCCAGCGGCACCAGCGCGTAGAACATGAAATCGAACGCGACATCGAGAAAGGCCCCGCGATCGGTCGGCATGGTCTGCCGAGCCACGGCCCCGTCCAGCCCGTCGAACACCCGGTTGAGCCCGATCAGCACCAGCGCCAGCGCGAACTGCCCAAGGGCCAGCGCCGGCAGCGCCATCGCCCCGATGAGAAACCCCACGACCGTCACCCGGTCGGCCGAAACGCCCCGCGCGGCGAGCCAGCGCGCAGGCGGGTCAAGCAGGCGGTGTTGCAGGGGGATTAGTGCCGCGTCGATCATCCACGCCTCCATGCATGGAACCGCTCGGCAAAGGCAAGCAGGCGCGGGTTCACATGCGCGTGCCTCCATGCCCCGGCGGCAAACTTGTTGGCCTCGGCGAGGGTCGGATAGATGTGGATGGTGCCCAGGATCCGGTTCAGCCCCAGCCCGTGTTTTATCGCCAGCACGAATTCGGCGATCAGCTCGCCCGCATGGGCGCCCACGATGGTCACGCCCAAGATGCGATCCCGGCCCGGCACGGTCAGCACCTTGACCACGCCCCCGGCGCTGCCGTCGGTGATGGCCCGGTCCAGATCGCCGATGTCATAGCGCGTCACCTCGAACGCGATGCCTTGGTCGCGCGCCTCGGCTTCGGACAACCCGACCCGGGCCACTTCGGGATCGGTGAAGGTCGCCCAGGGGATCACCCGGTAATCCGCCCTGAACCGCCGGAAATCGCCGAACAGCGCATTGACCGTGGCAAACCACGCCTGGTGCGCCGCGGTGTGGGTGAACTGGTAGCGGCCGGTGACATCGCCGGCGGCAAGGATGTTGGGATAGAGCGTTTCGAGATAGTCGTTCGTCTCGACCACGCGATCGGTCGCGATGCCCAGGTCTTCGAGCCCATACCCGGTGAGCCGCGGACGGCGCCCGACGGCGACGATCAGGTCGTCAAAGGCGATCCGGCGGGTTCCGCCGTCATGATGCAGCTCGATCCATTTTTCGCCCTCCGTGACACCGCAGGCCACTGCCTTGTGATCGGTGAGCACCCGCACCCCGTCGGCCTCGAGCGCCGCGCGAACGACGGCTGAGACCTCCTCGTCCTCGCGCAGCATCAGGCGCGGGGCCATCTCGACCTGCGTCACGTCCGAGCCGAGCCGCGCAAAGCTCTGCGCCAGTTCCGAGCCGACCGGCCCCCCGCCCAGCACCACCAGCCGTCCGGGCGCCGCGTCGCGGTCGCGCAGCGCGTCCCACATCGTGTCCGAGGTCAGATAGCCGACCGTGTCGAGACCCGGCAGCGGCGGCACCACTGGCCGGGCGCCGGCGGCGATGACGATCGCCCGGCTGGTCAGGCGCTGCGTTGACCCGTCATTCATCGCGATCTCGACGGTCCAGGGATCGATCAGCGTTGCGTGCCCGTCCAGCACCTCGACCCCGAGCGCGGTATAGCGCTCGACGCTGTCATGCGGCTCGATCTCGGCGATCACGCGATGCACCCGCGCCATCACCCGTGCAAAGGGGATGCGCGGCTGCACCGGCTCCAGCCCGTAGCGGTCGGCATGGCGCATCCGGTGGGCGATCCCGGCGCTTTTGATCAGCGCCTTTGACGGCACGCAGCCATGGTTCAGGCAGTCGCCCCCCATCCTGTGCGCCTCGACCAGCGTTACCTTTGCCCGTGCCGCCGCCGCGATATAGGCCGACACCAACCCGGCGGCACCGGCCCCGATGACGACCAGGTTGCGGTCGAAACGGGCCGGACGGGTATGACCGGCATAGACCCTGCGGCGCCTGATCGCGCCCACGACCTTGCGGGCGATCCACGGAAACAGGCCCAGCAGCGCAAAGGACAGGATCAGCACCGGCGACAGGATGCCCGACAGGCTGTCGATCTGCGCAAGCTGCGTGCCCGCATTGACGTAGACGGCGGTCCCCGCCAGCATCCCCGCCTGGCTGACGAGATAGAAGGTCAGCGTGCGGATCGGGGTCAGCCCCATCAGCAGGTTGACGGCAAAGAACGGCACCACCGGGATCAGCCGCAGGGTGAACAGATAGAACGCCCCGTCGCGGTCCAGCCCCGCCTCGATCGCCTGCGCCCGCGCGCCCAGTCGGGCGCGAACCCAGTCGCGCAACAGGTAGCGCGCGGCCAGAAACGCTCCGGTCGCGCCGATGGTCGAGGCAAACGACACCAGCAGCAGGCCCTGCCAGAATCCGAACAGCGCGCCCGCGGCCAGCGTCATCCACACCGCCAGCGGCAGGGACAGGGCGGTCACTGCGACATAGACCCCGAGAAACGCGGCAAAAACCAGCACGCCATGCGATTGCCGCCAGACCTGAAGATCGGCGACCAAGGCGCGCGCGGTTTCCACCCCGACGGGCTGGCGCTGCAGGACGACGATCGCGGCGATCACGGCCAGAGAGAGCACCAGAAAGAGAACGGGCTTCTTCACGGTCTGTCCTTCATGTCGATCCGCAACCGGCTGGTCGGCAAGCGACCGGTGCCTGAACAAACCAACGATTTACAGCCCTGTCACGATCCCTTGCCGCCAATTCCCGGTTTTGGTCTTCAAACACGCGTGACCATGCCGCCACCCCCGGCCCCGTTGCCGTGCGAGGGCCATCCGGACGCGGTCCCGCCCCGAACCGCCCCTGCTGTCAGGGCTCCGGTCCCCGCAATGCGGCCGCCACCCCTACCACAGCTTTCCGCGCGAGGTGATGCGGGGGCGGCCGACCACCTCGTCGCCTTTGACCAGGTGGACGGTATCAAAGAGGTTCGTTACCACGCAGGCATGATTGGGGATGATGCGCACGGTTTCGCCGATGCCGGGCCGGCGGTCACAGCGCGACAGGTCGACAACCCCGTGCTCTTCCGACAGCGCGGTGATCGTCGCGTCGGGATAGTCGGTGATATGGCCGTGCCCCTCGAATGGCGGCGGCACCGGGTCGGCGGCGAGCGCCTTGGACCCCGCATCCAGAACCGCGCGCGCTGCGGTGGGCCGGCTGACCACGGTCGCCTTGACCGTCAACGCGCAGTCGCCCAGGTCGCCATGCCCCCAGGCCACCTGCATCCGGTCGGAATAGATATAGGTGCCGGGCCGGTATTCGGTGGCGACCGGAATTTCGGCGGCGCGCATCAGGTCGGGCGTCCCGCCGGCCGAGATCGTGCCGGGCGGCAACTCGGCCGCCTCGAGCGCGGATCGCGCGGACCCCAGCCAATCGTTGACCTCCGCTGTCCGGCCCTGCGGCGGATAGCTCATCAGCCCGCCGAAGCGAAGACCGGGTGCCCCGGCGATCCGGCGGGCCAGCGCGACGGCATCCTGCGGCGACTGGACACCGCAGCGCGCCGCCCCGGTATCGCATTCGACAAGGACCGTCAGCGGATGTTCCGGCGAAAACCGCCCGGCATAGCCATCCACGGTTTCGGCGTTGTCGGCGGTGACGGACAGGGTGACTCGGTCATGCAGCGCCGCAAGCCGGTCCAGCTTGGCCGGGCCGAGGATGTTGTAGGGCAGGAAGATGTCGGCCAGACCGCCATCGGCCATCGCCTCGGCCTCGCCCAGCTTCTGGCAGGTGACGCCAATGGCCCCCAGCGCCACCTGCCGCCGCGCCAGTTCGGGCAGCTTGTGGGTCTTGACATGGGGTCTCAGCCGCAATCCGTGCCGGTCGGCATAGGCCTGCGCGCGCGTGAGGTTCGCCTCGACCCTGTCCATGTCGATCAGCACCGCAGGGGTTTCGATCTCGTTGATATGCATCGCTCAGGGCTCCAGGTTCGACAGGGCGTCGACGAAAGGCAGATTGCCCGCCATCAGCCCCGCATCCACGTTCAGCGCCGCGCCGGTGATGCCGCTGGCCAGCGGCGAGGCCAGAAACAGCGCCGCATTCGCAACCTCCTCGGGCGTGACCAACCGGCCCAGCGGGTAGAGGCGCGAGACGCGGTCCAGGATGCCCGGATCGGCCTCGAGCCGATGATCCCAGGCGGCGGTCCGGATCGAGGCGGGCACGACCGCGTTCGCCCGCACGCCATCGGCCCCGGCCTCGGCGGCGATCGCCCGCATCCAGGCCAGCATCCCCGCCTTGGCCGCCGCATAGGCGGGATTGCCGAAATGCGCCTGCGCGTTGACCGAAGCAATGAAAACGAAACTGCGTGCGCCCCTGTCCCGCCGCATCGCGGGCAGCAGCGCGAGGCACAGCTTGGCCGCGCCGCCGAGGTTGCGGGCCATTTCATCGTCATAGCCTCCGGGGTCGAGCTGGTCGATCAGTTCGGCCCGCGTCCAGCCCGCATTCGAGATCACCACGTCGGGCACCCCGCCCGCGAGGATCTGCCCGGCGGCCCGCGCCACCGCCGCATCGTCGCGCAGGTCGAACCCGTGCCTCTCGTCGCAGCCATCCGGCACCTGGTCGCGGTCGAGATCGCAGCCGGCCAGCGCCGCCCCCGCGGACCCGAACGCCGTGCAGAGCGCCCGGCCAACGCCGCCGCCCGCGCCGGTGATCACCACCCGGCTGCCGTTCATGTCGATCATATCTGTGGCCTTTCATGTGTCGCCGCGCGATAACCACCCATAGCCAGACAGGAGATGACCATGACCAAGCAGTATTTCGGGTCTTCGCAGGTTCCCCTCACGCCCGCGGTCAGGGCCGGCGATTTCGTATATGTCTCGGGGCAGGTCCCGGTCGGTGCCGACGGACAGGTCGTCGGCGGCGGCGTTGCAGCCGAAACCCGGCAGGTTCTGGACAATCTCCGCGCCTGTCTCGAACTGGCGGGTTGCGGGCTCTCCGATGTCGTCAAGACGACGGTCTGGCTGCGCGACCGCGATGATTTTGCCGCGTTCAACACGGCATATGCCGCGTTCTTTCCCGAAAACCCGCCCGCGCGTTCGACCGCCGAATCGCGCCTGATGATCGATATCGCGGTGGAAATCGAAGCCATCGCCTACAAACCGGTCTGAACCGGATCGGGGCGACCGTAGACCGGCGTCTCGATACCTTCCTGCCGGGCCTTGAGCTGGAGCGCGACAAAGCGGGAATAGAAGCGCGACATCGCCAGGTTGCCGCCGTGGAACCAGAGCGCCTCATGCGCCGTCGGTTTCCACATGTTGCGCAGCTCGCCCAGCCACGGCCCCGGATCGCCCCGGATACCGGACCCCAGCCCCCAGCACGGGCCGACCCTGTCGGCGGTTTCGCGGTCGACAATGCCGGCGACGGACTCGTTCATCGACTGGTAGCCGATACAGGCGACGATCAGGTCGACCCCGATCTCGCGGCCCGAGACGAACCGCACGCCTTCGGGCGTCAGACATTCGATTTCGTCGCCCGACACCACGCCGACATCGCCGTTGGCGATCAGGTCCGATGCGCCGACATCGATATAGTAACCCGACGCGGTCCGCAGGGCCCGCATCATGAGACCGGTATCGTCCTCGCCGAAATCATGGGCGAAGCCCGCATCGCTCAACCGGTCATAGAATCCGGCATCCTCGTGCCGGATGGTGTCGTAGAGACGTTTCTGTTTTTCGGCAAACAGCCCATAGGGCGTCGCCGCGGCCAGCATGTCGGCCCGGTCGGTGGTCAGCCCGGCCTCGACCGCGTCCTCGGAATAGATGTCGAACCCGTATTTCATCAGCGTCTCGGACCGGACGACGATCGACGGGCGGCGCTGGAACATCGTCACCTCCGCCCCTGCCTCCCACAGATCGACCGCAACGTCATGGGCCGAGCTGCCGGCCCCGATCACGAGCACGCGCTTGCCGCTGTGATCGGCGCCCGACCGGTAATGCGCCGAATGCAGGACCGTGCCCCGGAACGCGGACTGGCCCGGGAAATCCGGCTCGCGCGGCGGACCGTAGGCGCCGGTGCAGAACACGATCTGGCGGGGGGTGAGCGTCAGGTCCTCGCCCTCGCGCCGCACCCGCGCGGTCCAGCGCCCGGTTTCGGGATCCCAGCTCGCCGCCTCGCAGCTCGACGATGTCCAGGCATCCAGTTCGAAGATCAGCGCATAGGCTTCGAGCCAGTCGCCGATCTTGTCCTTGGGACAGAAGACCGGCCAGCCCTCGGGAAACGGCAGGTAGGGCAGATGGTCGTACCAGACCGGGTCATGCAGCACGAGGCTGCGATAGCGGTTGCGCCAGCTGTCGCCGATCCTCGGATTCTTCTCGACGATCAGGGCGGACACGCCGAGGCTCTTCAGCCGCGCCGCCAGGGCGACACCCCCCTGTCCACCCCCGACAATGAGTACTTCGGGCTGGTCCTCGTGGCCAAGCCGCCGCGCGGTTTCCGCGCGGCGTTCGGACCAGGTGATCCGGTTGCGCCCGGCGCGGTGCACCAGCCCCATCGGGCGGTTGCGGCCCAGCGGCTCCTCATGCCCCTTCAGGTCGGTCATAGCGGTGAACAGAACATGGCAGAGCCCGTCGCGGATGGTGACCCGCCCCCTGCCCCATGCCACGGCGGTTTCGAACACGATCCAGGCGGCGGTCCCGTCCTCGGTCATCCCGGCCGGGCCGTCGCGCCGCCAGCCCTGTGGCCGGGCGCTGCCCAGGCAGGCCTCAAGCATCTCAGCAATGTCGCCGCGCCCCTCCATCGTCTTGATATTCCAGGTGAATGCCAGCAGGTCGCGCCAGTATCCGGTTTCCTCGAACAGGCCCGCTGCGGCCTGCGCATCGCCGCCTTGCAGCGCCGCGTTGAAACGACCGATCCAGGCGTCGATCGCGTCTTCCATTGTCATCGTGTCAGTCTCCCAGCGGCTCCAGCCCTTCGCCGGGCCGTGTATCGATGATGTTGAACTTGATGCGTCTCAGGTTCTCGCGCGCGCGAGGCCCGAGCTGATAGCCGGCGCCGGCGGCGATCACGTCGAGGATGGCGAGAAAGGCGAAGCGCGACGCCGATGGCGTCAGCGCGTCGGGATATTCACCGATCCGCACCGTCAGCGCGAGCGAGGCCGCCACGGCCAGCGGAGACCCCGGACGGGTTATGGCGATCGTGCGCACGCCATAGCGGTTGGCGGTTTCCACCGCCTCGACCACCTCCGGCGTCCGCCCGGTGGCGGAAATGGCGAGGAACACGTCCTGCGGTTTCAGTGTCGCGGCGGTCATCCGCGCCATGTAGGGTTCGCGGCAGACCTCGACCGCCAGGCCATAGCGGAACAGCCGCACCTGCGCCTCGAGCGCGAGCGAGGCGGACGACCCGCCGACCCCGAAGGTGGCGATGCGCTCGGCCGCGGCCAGGACCCCGGCGGCGGTCAGCACGTCCTCGGGCGGCACCTGGCGCTCGACCTCGCGGATCGCGGCGCGGGCCTCGCCCAGAACCGACATCCAGAAGGGCGGCAGTTCCCCGGGCGGCGTCTCGAGCGTCTCGGAGGTCAGGAAGGTTTCGCCCACCGCGAGCGACTGGGCGAGCTGGAGTTTGAAATCCCGCACGCCCTCGCAGCCGATCGAGCGGCAGAACCGGGTCACGGTGGGCTGGCTGACACCCGCCCGCAACGCGATCTCGGCATTGCTGGCGCGCACCGCCTCGCGCACATCGGCGAGCACCGCATCGGCCACCGACTGTTCGGCCGGGCGCAGATCGGCATAGCTGTCCCTGATCCTGCCGATGATGTCGGGAAGCCGGTCACGCCGCCCCCCGGGATCGTCAGCCTCTTCCGTCACAATCATGTGCCGTCATCCCGTTTTCGTATGGGTATCGGTTCATTCTGTAAGTTTATTACACACTTTGCGCCAACAAAGTCCAACTATTATTGACCCGTCGACGTGAAGATCAAAACTATTGACAGGTTTGTAAGTAAGTTTCACATTTTTCAGCAACGAGTCGAGTCGTGCGAATCCGCGCGACAGGTTGGAAAGGGGCGGCATCTTTCATGGGCGATGCGACCATGCAGGCGAAACTCTCGATCAGGTCGGCCGGCAAACACTATGGCGCGGTAGCGGCATTGCAGGGCTGCTCATTCGATATCGCGCCCAACACCATCGTTTCCATCGTCGGCCCGTCAGGCTGCGGCAAGACCACGCTTCTGTGGTCGATGTCCGGGCTGCATCATCTCAGCGAGGGCGAGATCCTGCTCGACGGCTCCCCGATCACGCAACCGCATCCCGATATCGGCCTGGTATTTCAGGATGCCAACCTGCTGCCCTGGCGCAACCTGATCGACAACATCCTGTTCCCGTTCGAAATCAAGGGGCTCAAACCCGACCGCGACTGGATCAACCACCTGCTGGAACGGGTCAAGCTGAAGGGGTTCGAAAAGAACTTTCCGCGCGAATTGTCCGGCGGGATGCAGCAGCGCGCCTCGATCGTGCGCGCGCTGTCGCTGCGCCCCTCGGTGCTGCTGATGGACGAACCCTTCGGGGCGCTCGATGCCTTCACGCGCGAAGAGATGAACCGGCTGGTGGAGGAGATATGGCTGGAGACGCACACCACCATCGTCTTCATCACCCATTCCATCGAAGAGGCGCTGTTCCTGTCGGACCGCGTGATCGTCCTGACGCCCCGGCCCGGGCGGGTGAAGAATGACTATCCGGTCCCCTTCCCGCGCCCGCGCACGATGGAAATCATGGCCGGCAAGGATGTCTATGACCTGACCTACAGGATCAAGGCCGACATCTACGGCCAGCACGATGACCGCCTAACGGCGGCGGCGGAGTAGGAACATGAGCGACGAAACCGGTGTGGTCGGATCGAATGTGGGCAAGGGGCTCCAGTCGCTGTCATCCTTTGGCGGGTCCGGCCAGACGCGGCTGGAAATCGCCGCCATCATCGCCACGGCCTTCCTCGTGATCGGCGGCATGGAACTGGCGCTGCGGGTGTTCGAGGTGCCGCATTACATCCTGCCGCCGCCATCGGCGATCGTGACCGCGTTGGTCACCGATTTCCCGCTGATCCTGCCGCATCTGGGGCATACGATCGTGGTGTTGCTGTCGGGCTTTGCCATCGGCGCGGGGATCGGCATGATCCTTGCCGCCGTCATCACCCAGTTCCCCTTTGCCGAAAAGATCATCGCCCCCTACATCCTGATCCTCGTCACCACGCCGATGCTGGCGCTGGTGCCGTTGCTGATCCTCAGGTTCGGCTTTGGCTATGAACCGCGGATCATCGCCGTCGCGCTCGCGTCCGGTCCCATGGTCATGATCAATTCCGCCACCGGGTTCCGGCGCGTCGATTCGCAGAAGATCGCCCTGGCCCGGTCCTACGGGGCCAGCACGCTGCAGATATTCTGGAAGGTGCGCGCGCCGATGGCGCTGCCGATGATCCTGGTCGGCCTGATGATCGGCGCGATCTTCGGGCTGCTGACGGCGGTTGGCGCCGAAATGGTCGGCGGCGGGTTCGGGCTGGGCAACCGGCTGACGACCTATTCGTCGATGATCCAGATGCCGCAGTTCTTCGGGGTCGTGCTGATCCTGTCGCTGCTGGGCATCCTGATCTACGTCATCTTTTTTCTTATCGGCAAGAGATGGGCAAGCTGGGAGGCATGAGGCGCCCGAACCGGCAGCAGACGCATAACCATCAGGGAGACTGAAACATGGAATGGAAGATCAAGACGGGACTGACCCGGCGCCAGCTTCTTCAGGTGACCGCGGGCGGTGTGATCGTGTCGGGGCTCGGGGCGACGCGCGGGCTGGCCGAGCCCTATGACGGCGCCTTCACCTGGATTTCGCCACGCGGCACGCTCGAAGTGCTGGACGACTATCCTTTCTGGATCGGCAAGAAGATGGGCTATTTCGACGGGCTCGATGTCGAGATGCAGCCCGGCCCCTCGGACGGCACCGCGACGGTGAAATTCGTCGATGTCGGACAGGCCGACATGGGGTTCCCGAGCCCCGGCGTGTTCTCGTTTGCCATCGAAAACGGAATGAACCTGAAATCGGCCTTTCACATGGGCGCGCTCGACACGTTCAGCCTCGCCTTCCGCAAGGGCGAAGGGCCGTCCGACCTGAAGGGAATCGAGGGCAAGACGATCCTGCTCGGCTCGGCGGCATGGCAACCGATCGTCGATCCGTTGCTCGCCGCTCAGGGCGTCGACATCTCGACCATCAACTATGTCGAGGCCGGCTGGCCGACATGGGGGACGGCGCTGGCCGCGGGACAGGGCGACGCGGCCCTGTCCTGGGAAGGGCTGCGGGCCGAATGGATCTCGACCGGGCTCGAGTTCGAATACTGGCTCGGGGTCCAGAATTCGCCGCTGCCGGCCAACACCTTCGTGGTCCGTGCCGGGGATCTCGACGATCCCGACCGCAAGGCGTTTCTCGAGCAGTATCTGCGCGGCTGGGCCAAGGGGCTGGAATTCGCGGAACACAATCCTGCCGCCGCCGTGCAGGCGGTGTTCGAACAGTTCCCGACCCTCGCCTCGAATCTCGGGCCGCAGCTGGGCCTGATGTCGATCATCCAGCAGATGAACGTGTTCCGGGGCGACATGTCCAAACGCGAAGGCTGGGGCTGGCATGACATGGCGAGCTGGCAGAAGTTCTTCGACCTCTCCGCCGAGATCGGCCAGAATTCGAACCCGATCCAGGCCGCCGATGTCTGCTCGAACGACCTGATCGCCGCGGCGAACGATTTCGACATTGACGCGGTCAAGGCCGATGCGGCCGGGGCCGAGGTCAGCGAGGATCTCGCCGCCGTGGATGTCGAGGCCATCCGCAATTCGATGTTCGATCAGGCGATCTGAACCTTGCGCCCGGGCGGCCCGCGAGCCGCCCGGACCGGCAACCACAGGGGGGAGAACCGGAAATGAGCGACCCAATACGCATTCTCGTCGTCGGGCTGGGCAACATGGGCGCATCCCACGCCAGCGCCTATCACCGGATGGACGGGTTCGAAATCGTCGGCCTGTGTTCGCGCACCATCAAGTCCAGGGAGATCCCGGAGGACCTCTCCGGCTATCCGTTGTTCGAGGATTACGAGGCGGCGCTGGCCGAGCTGAAACCCGATGCGGTTTCGATCAACACCTGGCCGAACACCCATGCCGACTATGCCATCAAGGCGATGGACGCCGGCGCGCATGTGTTCATGGAAAAACCCATCGGCACCTCCAACCAGGAAGCCGAGGCCGTCGTCGCCAAGGCCCGCGAGAAGAATCGCAAGCTGGTGCTGGGCTATATCCTTCGGGTGCATCCGTCCTGGATTAAATTCGTCGAGCTGGGCAAGACGCTGGGCAAGCCGCTGGTGATGCGGCTGAACCTGAACCAGCAATCGTCCGGCGATGCCTGGATGTGGCACAAGAACCTGATCGACAGCCTGATCCCGATCGTCGATTGCGGCGTGCATTATGTCGACGTGATGTGCCAGCTGACCGAGGCCAGACCGGTAAGGGTGCATGGCATCGGCGCGGCGCTCTGGGCCGAGGCGGACAAGCAGAATTACGGGCACCTGCATGTCACCTTCGATGACGGATCGGTGGGCTGGTACGAGGCGGGCTGGGGCCCGATGATGTCGGAAACCGCCTTTTTCGTGAAGGATATCGTCGGGCCCAAAGGGTCGGTATCGCTGGTGCCGAATGACGAGGCCCGCCACGATGCCGAGGAACTGTCCGACAGCGCCGATATCGACAAGCACACGAAAACCGACGCGATCCGCTATCACCATGCCGAGGTCGGGCCGGACAAGAATTTCGTCAAACCCGATGATCTGATGTCGATGGAGGACGAACCCGACCACCAGGACCTGTGCGACCGCGAACAGGCGTTTTTCCTGCGTGCGATCCGCGAGGATCTGGACCTGGACGAGTCGATGGATGCCGCCGTCAATTCGCTGCGCATCGTGCTCGCCGCGGAACAGAGCATCCAAGAGGAGCGGGCCATCGAGCTCGAGTGATCCGATGACCGACCTTGACAAACTCTATCGCAGCACCGACGCGGTCGGACTGGCGCAGCTCGTGCAGGCCGGGCAGGTCTCGCCGGCCGAGCTGGTCGAAGCGGGCATCCGCGCGGTCGAGGCCATGAACCCGGCCCTCAACGCCATCGTCCACAAGCTCTATGTCGACGCCCGGAACGCGGCCGGGTCGGTTGCGCCCGGCGCCAGCCCGCTGGCGGGCGTGCCGTTCCTGCTGAAGGAACTGGCATCGTCCTGGAAAGGCGCGCCGCTGACCAATTCCTCGCGCTTCCTGCAAGGCCAGGTGGCGCAGGAGGACAGCGTCATCAGCGCCCGGCTGCGCGCGGCGGGCCTGTTGCTGCTGGGCAAATCCAACGCGCCCGAAAACGGCTGGAGCATCACCACCGAGCCGGTGCTCTACGGCCCGACCGTCAACCCCTGGGACCCGGCGCGGACCGCGGGCGGGTCGAGCGGCGGCACCGCCGTCGCAGTGGCGACCGGCATGATCCCCATCGCCGAGGCCAGCGACGGGGCCGGGTCGATCCGTGTGCCCGCGTCCTGCTGCGGCGTGGTCGGCCTGAAACCATCGCGCGGGCGGGTGACGCTCGCCCCCTTTGCCGATTACTGGGCCGGCGGCGCCTATTTCCTCTGCAACTCGCGCACCGTGCGCGACACCGCCGCCTATCTCGACGTGATCGGCGGCGCGATGGCGGGCGACCCCTACGCGATCGCGATGCCGGGCCAGCCCTATCTCGACACCATCGCACGGCCACCCTCGGCGCTGACCGTCGGTGTCGTCACCGCGTCGCCCGATGGAAACCCGGTTCACCCCGAGATCGTGGCGCTGATCGAACAGGTCGCCGCTGTTCTCGGCGCGATGGGCCACACGGTGATCGAACACGAGATGGGCCATGACGCGGCGGCGGCGTGGAAAACCTATACCGACATGACCTGTGTCGAAACCGCGGCCATGTTCGCGTTTCTCGAAACCGTCGTCGGGCACCCGGTCACGCCGGAGGAGGTCGAGCCGGTCACATGGGCGATCATCGAACGGGGCCGCAATACATCCGCGATCGACCATGCCGGGCGGATCGAGGCGGTGCGCCAGATCGGTCGCGGCGTGGCCCAGGATCTGGACCGGTTCGACATAACGATCACGCCGGTTCTGACCCAGCCGCCGCGCCCGGTCGGCTATTACGACATGAGCCTGTCCGATCTCGACACCTACAACGCGCTCTGGAGCGACAGCGTGTTCATGTCGCCGTTCAACATGTCGGGCCAGCCGGCGATCTCGCTGCCACTCGGCATGGCCGCTGGCCTGCCCGCCGGGGTCCAGTTCGTGGCCCGGATGGGCGACGAGGCCCGGCTGCTCGCGCTGTCGGCGGCGCTTGAACAGGCGATGCCGTGGTCGGACCGGCGCCCGCCGTCGGCAACCTGAGGAGGCCCGCGCCATGACCCACGCGCTGGTTCTGAGCGGAGGACGGGTCATCGACCCGGCCTCCGGGCTCGACCGTGTCACCGATGTCGGGTTCGACGGGAACCGCGTGGCGGCCATCGGCGACGGGCTGACCGGAACCGAAACGCGCGATGTATCAGGCGCCATCGTCACGCCGGGGCTGATCGACCTGCACACCCATGTCTATTGGGGCGGCACCTCGCTGAGCGTCGAGGCGGACAGCTATGCCCGTCGCTGCGCCGCGACGACGCTGGTCGATGCCGGCAGCGCCGGGCCGGGCAATTTCGCGGGTTTCCGGCGCCATGTGATCGAACCTGCCGAGGTGCGTATCCTTGGGTATATCCACATCTCCTTTGCCGGGATCTTTGCCTTTTCGCCCACCGTCATGGTCGGCGAAAGCCAGGACATGCGGCTGATGGCGACCCGCGAAGCGGCCGAGGTCGCCGCCGCGAATGCCGACCGGATCGTCGGGCTGAAGGTGCGTGTCGGCCGCCATACCAGCGGCGCCAACGGCATCAGGCCGCTGCAACTCGCGCTCGAGATTGCCGGGGAGTCCGGCCTGCCGATCATGGCGCATATCGACGAACCGGATCCACTCTACGAGGACGTGGTGGACCTGCTGCGTCCGGGCGATGTTCTCACCCATTGTTTCCGGCCGGCACCCAACGCGCCGGTCGACGATGCCGGCCGGGTCAAACCCGCGCTGCTGAAGGCGCGGGACCGGGGTGTCCTGTTCGATATCGGCCACGGGATGGGCGCGTTCTGCTGGGATGCGGCGCGCGCCGCGATGAAGGCCGGGTTCCCACCCGACACGATTTCCTCGGACGTGCATGTGCTGTGCATCGACGGCCCGGCCTGGCACCTGTTGCGGACGATGAACAAGCTGCTGGCGCTGGGCATGCCCCTGACCGACGTGATCCGCGCCTCGACCCTGACGCCGGCCCGCGCGATCCGGCGCGGCGACCTGGGTATGCTGGCGCCCGGCGGCCCGGCAGAGGCGTCGGTCTTCCGCATCCTCGACGAGCCGGTCGAGCTCGAGGATGTCAGGGGACAAACGCTGACATTCAACCGGCGGGTGGTTGCCGAGGGCCGGGTTCTGGGCGGCCGCTACGAGGACCTGTCGCCGTGAGGGACATCTCGGTCTGGGCCTATCCGTGGGATCTGCACGATATCGGGCTGGAGGCCGCGCTGGACCGTCTCGCGGCGCAGGGCGTGAACACGATCAGCCTGGCGAGTTCCTATCACGCCGGCCGGTTCCTGCAGCCGGGCAACCCGCGCCGCCGCATCTGGTATCCGCAGGACGGCACCGTCTATTACGAGATCGACCCGGCGCGCTGGACCGACGCCGAGATCGCGCCCCTGCAGGCCGAGATCGTTTCGACCGAGGGCGACTACCTGGCGCAACTGATCGACCGGCGGGCCCGGGGCGGGCCAGCGGTGTCCTGCTGGACCGTGTGCCTGCACAATACGCGGCTGGGCATGGCGCATCCCGATCATGTGGTTCGCACCGCCCATGGCGACCCGCAATATTACGGGCTGTGCCCGTCCAGCCCCGCCGCGCGGGCCTATGTGACCGGCCTCGTTGCCGAGATCAGCCACCGCTACCGCCCGGACCGGATCGAACTGGAAAGCCCCGATTTCATGGGGTTCGACCACGGGTTTCACCACGAAAAGGACGGGCTGGGGCTGCTGGACGAAGACAGGTTCCTGCTGGGCGTCTGTTTCTGCGACCACTGCATGAACCGGGCGCGGCGGGCCGGTGTTCCCGCCGATGCGGCACGCGATACGGTTCGGCGTCTGCTCGATGCGGCCTTTGCCCGCGAATTGCCAAAGGCGGCCTTTCCCGGCTTTCCCGGCACCGGCCTGCGGGCCTTTGCCAACCAGCCGGATCTCGCGGCCTATCTCGGGTGGCGGTCCGAACCGGTCACATCGCTCATTGGCGAGATCCGGCAGGCGGCCCATGCGGATACGCGGGTCCTGCTGATCGATTTCGAGGGCAGCTGGTGGGGCGGCATCGACCTGCCCGCCATCGCGCCGCATTGCGATGGCGTCGTTCATTGCGCCTATGCCACGGCGGTCGACCGGATCGGCCCGGCCCTGAAATCGGCGCGCGACACGCTCGGCCCCGACAGGACGATCGTCGCCGGGTTCCAGTTGTTCCATCCCGAGGTATCGGGCCGCGACGACCTGAAGCAACGGGTGCAGGCGGCGTTTCCGTGTGCCGATGGCATCAATTTCTACAATCTCGGCCTCGTCCCGCCGTCACGGCTCGACTGGATCGCGCAGGCCCTGC
The DNA here is from genome assembly GCF_003008555.2 of Pukyongiella litopenaei. Classification (NCBI taxonomy): domain Bacteria; kingdom Pseudomonadati; phylum Pseudomonadota; class Alphaproteobacteria; order Rhodobacterales; family Paracoccaceae; genus Pukyongiella; species Pukyongiella litopenaei. The sequence goes on from NZ_CP027665.1 coordinate 448,539, forward strand.
ACGGCTGACAGTTCGACCGCACCGCCGGGGCGGATACGGGCGGGGCGATCAATCGCACGGCCCCAAATGCAATGCGCCCGGTCCATGTCCGGACCGGGCGCATCACCTTGGTTTGCCGTCAGACCGGCGTCAGGTCGATGTCAGATCGCCGTCAGTCGCCAATCGGCGAGGTCATCTTTTCCATCACATGGTCGAGGCTGAACGAGGCAGCCTCCTGACGTGGCGGATACTCGCGGAAGGTTTCGAGGAACTTGGCCACATAGGCCTGCGCCGGCACCAGCAGGTAGGCGCGGTCCATCATCCAGTCGTAATAGGTGTTGGACGTCCGGTAGCTGCGTTCGTAGGGGTCGCGACGCAGGTTGAAGATCAGCGGCACGCGAAGCACCGTGAACGGCTCGATCCAGGCGCGCAGCGTGCCCCATGCCTTCTGCTCCATGAAGACCATCTTCCATTCGTCATAGCGCAGGGCCGCCAGGTCACCGTCATCGGTGAAATAGAAGATCTCCTTGCGCGGGCTCTTGTCGGTCTCGCCGGTCAGCATCGGCAGGATGTTGTAGCCGTCGAGATGCACCTTGTAGTCGCGCCCGCCGCCCACTTCGGCCACGGTGATGCCTTCCAGAAGGTCCTCCTTGACGGTCTCGTTACCCGCGGCGGCAAGGAAGGTCGGCAGCCAGTCCATGTGATGGACGATCTCGTTGCTGACCGAACCCGCTTCGATGTTGCCGGGCCAGCGGACCATGGCCGGAACTCGCCAGCCGCCTTCCCACATGGTGTTTTTTTCCCCCCAGAACGGGGTCATCGCCGCATCCGGCCACGAGTTCATATGCGGGCCGTTGTCGGTCGAATAGAACACGATGGTGTTGTCGGCGATCCCCAGTTCGTCGATCTTGTCGAGGATCTGGCCGATATGGGAGTCATGCAGGATCATGCCGGCCTGGTATTCGTCCACATGATGCCCGGCGATCTCGTCGGCCCGTGCGCGCATCTCGTCGCTCACATGGGTGCGATAATGCATGTGGGTGCCGTTCCACCAGACGAACCAGGGCTTGTCCTCGCCTTCCTGACGCTCGATGAAATCAAGGGCGGCGGCAACGGTTTCGTCATCGACCGTTTCCATCCGCTTGCGCGTCAGCGGTCCGGTATCCTCGATATTGCCGTCCACCGAGGTCTTCAGGACCCCGCGGGGGCCGAACTTCTCGCGGAACGTCTTGCCGTCTTCCATGACCAGGTCGCCCGGATAGTCTTCGTTTTCCGGCTCTTCCTCGGCGTTCAGGTGATAGAGATTGCCAAAGAACTCGTCGAAACCGTGGTTCGTCGGCAGGTGTTCGTCCCGGTCGCCAAGATGGTTCTTGCCGAACTGGCCGGTGGCGTAGCCTTCGGCCTTGAGCAACCCGGCGATGGTCGGATCCTCGACCTGCATGCCTTCCTTGGCACCCGGCAGGCCGACCTTGGACAGGCCGGTCCGGAACACCGACTGCCCCATGATGAAGGAGGAACGTCCCGCGGTGCAGGATTGTTCGCCGTAATAGTCGGTGAAGATCATGCCTTCATCGGCGATCCGGTCGATATTGGGGGTGCGATACCCCATCAGGCCCATCGTATAGGCAGAGATGTTGGACTGGCCGACATCATCCCCCCAGATCACCAGAATGTTCGGTTTCTCCTGGTCCTGGGCCAGGGCCGGCATGGCGAGAAATACCGCGGCCGATGCCGCGACGAGACTTCTCAATCCCGGCAGCGAGCGGCGCAATGAATGTGTGAAGTTCAACATGGAATGCCCCCTATTGGAGTTACTTCGGTTCGATCATGTCCGGCGATCGGTACGTCATTGTCGGCAGCCCGATGGCCGTCTGCTTGTCGATAAGTTCCAGCCTCGACGCCTTGACCCTCGTCAGTTCAGGTAGCGCCAACTTCGCAAGTCAGGCGAGTCGTTTCAACCGTTAACACCTCCCCATAGGTTGAGACACCGATCCAGCAATCAATCGCCGACAGCAAACGGACCGCGAAGAATCGCTTGGCCTTGTGTCTGCGATGGTTACGGTTTTCCATATAACCACCTGAATTGGAACTTATAATATTCAGGCGAAATCGCCCGTGCAGGTGCTGGATTACAATCATCTTGAAAAATACCAACCGGTTGGTATTATGGATACATGCCCAGACCGACCAAGCTTGATCCTGAACGGGGCGACGCCCGCACGCGGCTTCTCGAGGCGGCGCGCGATGTGATCAGGGCACAGGGGTTTGCGGCCACGACGCTCGACGGTCTCTGTCGTGCGGCCGGCGTGACCAAGGGCGCGTTCTTCCACCATTTCGAGAACAAGGAGGCCCTCGGCGTTGCCGCCGCCGCCCATTGGACCGAGACGACATCCGCCCTCTTCGCGAACGCGCCCTATCACGATCATGACGACCCGCTCGACCGGCTGGTCGGGTATATCGAGTTTCGCAAATCCATCATCGACGGGGAACCCGCCGGGTTCACCTGCCTCGCCGGCACCCTGACCCAGGAGGTGTATGACACACATCCGGCGATCCGCGATGCCTGCGCCGCCAGCATTTTCGGTCACGCCACGACGCTGGAACCGGATATCGCCGCCGCCATGGCCGCGCGCGGGATCGGCGACGCGGACTGGACCCCCGCCAGCCTCGCCGCCCACACGCAGGCGGTGCTGCAGGGGGCCTTCATCCTCGCCAAGGCGACCGGCGATCGCGCCATCGCGCGCGACAGCGTCGATCATCTGAAACGGTATGTGCTGCTGCTGTTCGATGCAGCCCCCCGCGCCGGCGACCCCGGCCCCGGCCCCGGCACCACGAACCGAAGGCTTTCCGATGCATAAACAGGACGACACCAATCCGACGGAGCCCGGGCATGTCCTGACGCTCGAACGTGTTCTCGACGCGCCGGTGGACAAGGTCTGGCGCTGCTGGACCGAACCGGAGCTCGTGCAGCGCTGGTTCTGCCCGCGGCCATGGCAGGCCAGCAACGTCAGGATCGACCTTCGCCCCGGCGGCGAGTTCTCGTCGACCATGACGGGCCCCAATGGCGAGAGCTTCGACACGATGGGTGTCTTTCTGGAGATCGAGCCCCGATCAAGGCTGGTCACGACGGACGCGTTCCGCCCCGGCTGGCGTCCCGGCGACCGCGCTTTCATGGTGGCCGAAATGACACTCGACGCCACCAATGACGGCCGCACCCGCTATGTCGCCCGCGCGATGCACTGGACTGCGGACGCACGCGAAGAGCACGAGAAAATGGGGTTTCACGACGGTTGGGGCAGGGCCGCCGAGCAGCTCGAAGACCTGGCAAAATCACTCTGATCCAAAGGACGATGCACCATGGAACCGATGATCTATCTCTTTTTCAACGGGAACTGCCTCGAGGCGATGACCCATTATGCCGACGTGCTGGGAGGCGAGATCGGCGCCGTTTTCCGCAATGCCGATGCGCCCGATCCCGACAGCCGGATGCCGGGCGGCGATGACATGGTCATGAACATGAGCATGACCCTGGGACGGGCGACACTGATGGCTTCCGACAGCCCCGACGCGATGTACAGTAAGCCGCAGGGGTTCAGGGTGTCGGTCGCGCCCGGTTCGCTGGCCGAGTTCGACCGCATCCACGATGCCCTGTCGAACGGTGCGCAATCGGTCGAGATGCCGCCCGCCGAAACGTTCTGGGCCGAGAGATTCGCCATGTTTACAGACCGGTACGGCACGCCGTGGATGCTGAACTATGAGGGCGGCAAGGGCGCCAACTGAACCGCGCCGACCCGCACTCCACGCAACCGATTTCAACCAGGAGAAACACGATGTCCTATGTCGATGGTTTTGTCATGGCGGTCCCGGCCGGCAACAAGCAGAAGTTCGTCGAACATGCCGAACAAGCCGACACGGTGTTCCGCGAACTCGGCGCGCTGCGCGTCGTCGAATGCTGGGGCGATGACGTGCCCGATGGTGAATACACCGATTTCCGCAGGGCGGTTCAGGCCAAGGCTGACGAGACGGTGGTGTTTTCATGGGTCGAATGGCCCGACAAGGCCACGCGCGACGCCGCCATGGGCCGCATGGAGGAACTGATGGCCACCGATGACCGGTTCAACCCGGAAAAGAACCCGATGCCGTTCGACGGCAAGCGGCTGATCTATGGCGGGTTCTCCCCCGTCGTGGACATGTAGCAGGATATCCGGCGCCCGCACCTGCGAAAACACGTATGCGCCTAGTGCTCCATCGCACCCTTGCCCGCGAAGATCTTTTCGCGGAACTTCTCGATACGGGCCAGGCGGGTCGCAGATCGCCTGGCCTGACCGATGTTGAACATGTAGCTTCTCTGCCGGCCCGGGGTCAGCGCGTGAAATGCCTCGGCCAGTTCCGGATCGACATCCAGAGCATCGCGCAGCTCGTCGGGCATTTCGATTTCGCTCCGGGTCTTTGGTGGCTTCGTACCCGCCTCGGCATGAGCCATCAACTGTCCCAGATAGGCCCGGATAACCGGTTCCATCTCACGCGTTTGGCCCGCTTCCGTAAAACGGATCATCCCCGGCGTCCGGCTGTTCGGCCCTTGCGGTTCCAGCACGCCTTCGGTGTCACTCAACAGCCCCGGGTTCATGAAGCTCAGCCGGAAGTCGCACCGGAACGCCGCGAGGAGCGCGATATTGCGTCCCGCATGCATGTAGGTGGGATGCGCCCATTTCACCGTCTCGTCCAACCCTCTCGTCCAACCCCATGTCGAGACATATGCGGCGCAGGTGGTCGAGGCCGTCGATCCACTGCCGGGTCGAACAGTCGGGCGTGGCAAAGCGGTCGCACCGGCCACATCCCTTGGTGAAGAACTCACTGGCGTCGGTGATCATCTCTGATGTCCGCCATCCTTCCCGCCGCATCCACCCAAGATAGAATGTGTGAAAAGGTATAAACCGCTGACGCACGGCAGTCCAAAGGACGCAAGGCCCGGCTGAGTTGGAACCCGCCGCCTGTTGGGCATCGCTGGCAGATGGCCTGGTTCAGGGCATCCAGCACGAAGCCTGTCGTCATCGAGGTCGAGACGCGCCAGCCCACGATCTTGCGGGCGAAGACATCGATGATGAAGGCCACATAGACCATCCCCGCCCATGTCGACACATAGGTGAAGTCCGACACCCAGAGCTGATCGGGCATGGCAGCCACGAACTGCCGGTTGACCTTGTCATCAGGGCAAGGCTGCGCTGGATCGGGGATGGTTGTCTTCTTCTGGCCCCGCACAACCCCTTGCAATCCATGAAGATGCATGAGCCTTTCCACGGTGCAACGCGCGATGTCGTGCTCATCGCGCCGAAGCTGGTGCCAGATCTTGCGGGCACCATAACGGCCCCGGCTCTTGCCGTGGACTGCCTTGATTTTCTCAATATCCACAGCATCCTGCCTGGTGCGGTCCGAGGCAAGCTGGGGATTGCGCGCGATGGCGCACGGATATTCGGACATGCTGCCCGAAGGCTGGCAGGCATGGGAAGCCATGCACACGGGCCGCAGGTGGCTGGTGCCCGTGCGTGACGACGAACACCATGTGCCCCCTATTCCCAACCCGCGCAGGACGATACCCACAGCCTGTGCGCCGTCTGGCGGACCGTCCGGGGCGACGCCGCGTTTCAGGCGGCGTTGCAACGGATGCCCAAGCCCCCGAAACCCCGCAAGTAGAGCGCACGGGCGCCGGCCGGCCCCCACAGGCCCAGCCGCGCGGCGCACCCGCAGCCCGGACAACACCTGTCCGGGCTGCACCGTGCCCCAGGCGGAGCGACTGCACCATCTCGGCCCAATGACGCGATCAATGATGCTGTCTCGCCAGCACCGCCGCAGCCCCCCAAGCGCCATTGGTTTGACAACGCCCCTGAATTCCCTGAGATCGAAAGGAAAGAACACTCCGGGGACCGTAACATGCAAAACCTACTCGAAGACCTGACTGCGCTCTTGCAGGCCGAACAGGCGTTCATCTCGGATGGGGCGATCCTCAAGAATGCGGTGATCGAGGCGGCGTTGAACATGGATGCGCGGCTGCTGGAACTGCTGATGCAGTCCGACACGATCAAGGCGCATTTCTTCACCGAGGTGGCGGGCGCGCTGGTCTTCGACAAGGTGAAGTTTCAGGACTTCGTGTCCAACAAGGCCTTCCTGCCCGACAGCTACACAGCCTTCAAGAACCGCATCGGCCTGACCGATGGGCGCGGCGATTACCTGAGCCAGTCGCAGGGCGTGGTGCTGGCCTGGACGCGCTCAGGGCGGCCTCTGAGGGCGATGCGACGCTTTCGCGGGCCTTCGCCTTCATCATGGACGAACGCGCCATGACCGGTGCGGATTTCGCCCGTGAGCTACAGGGCGATTTTGCCGCCGAGAAGGTGGTGAACGTCAACAACCCCAAGGATTTGGAAAACCGGCAGATCGAGTTGAACGCGCTTGAAGACCGCGACAACGAGATACGGGTGATCTTTGCCGTCGATAAGCTGAACGAAGGCTGGGACGTGCTCAACTTGTTCGACATTGTGCGCCTCTATGACACCCGCGCGGCAAGGCCAGCAAGGTGGGCAAGACCACGATGGCAGAAGCGCAGTTGATCGGGCGCGGGGCGCGGTATTTCCCGTTCATGGCCCCGGACCAGCCCGAGGCGGCGCGGGAAAAGCGCAAGTATGACAGTGCCGTGGACACGCCCCTGCGCATATTGGAAGAACTGCATTATCACTGTTCCCACAACCCCAAGTATGTCCAGGACATCCGCAACGCGCTCCGCCAAACCGGGATGCTGGACGAAACCGCACGGACGGTGCGGCTGCGGCTCAAGGACAGCTTCAAGAAAACCGACCTATATGAGCGGGATCATGTCTGGGTGAACGACCGGGTGAAGAACCCGCGCAACGGTGTGGCAGGGCTGGACGCCTACAGGATCGAAGGATCCTTCGCCTATCCCAACCTGATGACCGGCCGGGTGACGGAAGCCTCTGCCTTTGGCGGTGGCCAGTTGACATTGACGCCAAACGCAACGGACCCCGTGGCCCGCGACTTCAAGCTGTCTGAATTCGGCAAGGCCATTCTGGGCTTTGCAATGGACGCCAACGAATTCTTCCATTTCGGCAACCTGCGTGCCTACTTCCCGCAACTCGGCAGCGCCGCACAGTTTGTCTGCGCAGATACCTATCTGGGTGGCGTCACTGTGAGCGTGCGCGGTTTGTCCGACGACCTGGACAACCTGACCGCGCGGCAGAAACTGGACATCGCGCAATACGTTCTGCACCAGATCGAAAGCGGCGTGAAACGGGAAAGCGTCGAGTATGTCGGCACCAGGGATTTCAAGCCCTATCCAATCAAGGACCGCTTCACCGACAAGGTGCTGAAACTTCGCATCGAAGGCGAAACCGGGCGAAGCTGGGGCGAAAGCAACGTGCCCGGACTGGACCAAATTAACCTGAGCGGCAAGGACTGGCACGTCTATGACGACAGCTTTGGCACCGACCAGGAAAAGCACTTCATCAAGTATCTGCACGATCAAGAAGCCCGGTTGCGGAGCGTGTATGACGACTTTTACCTGCTGCGGAACGAGAAGGCGGTAAAGTTGTATGACTTCGACACCGGACGCGCCTTTGAACCCGACTTCGTTCTGTTTTTGCGCAAGAAAAACCAAAGCGCCAACACGATCTTGCAGCTATTCATCGAACCCAAAGGCGATCACCTGCGCCCTCAAGACGACTGGAAACAGGACTTCCTGGCACAGGTGAAGACCGAAGCCAGACTTGAAACCATTTTCCAAGGCCGCGATTACACCGTTCTTGGCCTGCCGTTCTTCAACGAGACAGGGCAGACCAACGCGGATTTCAAACTGAGTTTCGACGGGTTGCTGTAAGGGGCACATCCTTTGACGATGCCCGAGAGTTGGCGGCAGGCCCGATTGCCCACCGCCGCCCCGGCATCGCCGGAATACTACGTATTCACGATATGGAATGTTTTGCCTGTCACCGGATGATGGGACCGGCGCATAGGTGTTCAAGGGCAAGCCTCAACCGTAGTGGCAGAGGGGCGCGGCAAGAATCACCCATAGCAGCAACATACCAGCCCCTACGCGCCGATTGATCCGCTGCGCCCCCTCATATCGTCTGCGCAACGTTACATTCAGTTTCCTCGCCGCGCGTTGGTTTGACTGCTGTGTCAGAAAGTCCAGAAATGCCGCGCTTTGTGTGCGGGGTATGTAAGAATTTCCGGCCCGGCGTTGGGATAGGCCGGGGGGGCGTGGCGGCAAGGGGTGCGACATTCCGGCACATGGTTGGAATACCCGGGACTCATCAATGCCCCACCCTATCGGCGCAATATTAGGGGCACATTAGGGGCAGAAACACACGCCCTCTAAATTACCCAATGTTTTCAAGGTATTTTGGTGGAGCCTAGGGGAGTCGAACCCCTGACCTCTTGCATGCCATGCAAGCGCTCTCCCAACTGAGCTAAGGCCCCGAACCGTGCGCCGCTGAATAGGCGCATCGCCGGGCGGGATCAAGCGAAAAAATCCGGCCCGGCGGGAATGATCTTATTCGTCGTCCTCGGACGAAACATCGGCGATCTCGTCCAGCGACACATCGTCGTTGTCGTCATCGTCATCCAGCACGTCATCGCCCAGATCGACGTCGATGTTGTCATCATCGTCGTCCAGCACGTCATCGCCGCCCTGGGCCTGTTTTGCCTTGAGCGTCGCCGCGTCCTCGGAATCGGCGGCAATCATCCGGCTCTTGCCGGTATCGATCTCGACCGCCTCGCCCGTATAGGGGCTGACGATCGGGTTCCTGTTCAGGTCGTAGAAACGTTTGCCGGTGGTCGGGCAGACACGTTTCACGCCCCATTCTTCCTTGGGCATGGCTATCCCCTCGAATATCTGCTGAGTCTAATCGACGATTCCGGCCAACTGCCATAGGACGCCGGGACTGTCAAAGCCTTTGGCGAATGGAGCCCGAGATGGCCGATCACATCCTGCCCGGCCCGCCCCCGGTGCCGCTGGTTCTGCGCCGGTCGGGCCGCGCGCGGCGGATCAGCCTGCGGGTATCGCGGCTGGACGGGCGGGTGACGCTGACCCTGCCGGCGGGCGTGCCCGAATCAGAGGCGATGGATTTCGCCCGTGCGCGGGAAGCCTGGATCCGCGGCCATCTCGCCGACCGGCCCGACGCGGTGCAGGTGGCGCCCGGCGCGGTGATCCCCATCGAGGGTGAGCCGCACCTTGTCGTGACGGCGACCGGGCGCCGCGTTCAGCGGGCCTCCGGTCAGATCGGGGTGCCGGCGGACCGGCCCGGCGCGCGGCTTCAGGCGTTCCTGAAGCAGCTGGCCCGCGACCGGCTGGTGGCGGCGTCGGACCGCTACGCCGCCGCGCTGGGCCGGCCCTATGCGCGGCTCACCCTGCGCGACACGCGGTCCCGCTGGGGGTCCTGTTCCTCCGCTGGCGCGCTCAGCTATTCTTGGCGGCTGGCGCTGGCGCCACCGCCGGTTCTGGCCTATGTGGCCGCGCATGAAGTGGCGCATCTGGCCGAGATGAACCACTCGCCCGCCTTCTGGGCCACGGTCGCACGGCTCTACGGACCTTACGAGGCCGAGCGCCGCTGGCTGCGCGACAATGGTCACGATCTGCACCGCTATCGTTTCTGAGGACAGGTTGACCCACTTGGACATTCGTGATCACAAACGCAGCATGACCCCGCAGCGCCTGACCGAAGCCACCCCCGCCGCCGCCCATGACCGCGTTTACCGCACCCTGCGGTCCCGCATCATGCATGGCGAGATCGCGCCGGGCCAGGCGTTGACGCTGCGCGGGATCGGGCGCGACCACGGCGTGTCCATGACCCCCGCCCGCGAAGCGGTGCGCCGGCTGGTGGCCGAAGGCGCGCTGTTCCTGTCCTCCTCGGGCCGGGTGTCCACGCCCGAGCTCAGCAACGAGCGCATCGAGGAACTGGCGGCGCTGCGGGCCCTGCTCGAGGTCGAACTGGCCAGCCGCGCCCTGCCCCGCGCGCATATCGCGCTGATCGACCGGCTGCAGGCGATCAACGCGCCGATTGCCGAGGCGATTCGCAGCCGCGACGCGGTGGCCTATATCCGCATCAATCTCGAATTTCACCGCACCCTCTACCTGCGGGCGCAGGCACCGGCGATGCTGGCGATGGCCGAAACGGTGTGGCTGCAACTGGGGCCGACGATGCGGGCGCTTTATGGGCGGCTGCGGCGCACCGAGCCGCCGCAGCATCACCGCCTGATCATCGCCGCACTCAAGGCCGGAGACGAGCCGGGGCTGCGGATCGCGGTGCGCTCGGACGTGACCCAGGGCCTGCGGATGCTGACAACCTGACGCCCCGGTTGGCGGGCCTATGCCGCCTGCAGCCGCCGGGCCTCGGACCGGGCCAGCCGGATCAGATCCGCGACAAAGGGCTTGTCGCGGTCCTCGCCGCGCACCGCCGCATAGAGCCGACGGGTCAGCCCCTTGCCGGTCAGCGGGCGCGTTACATAGTCCGAGGAATACTTGACCTCGCGCACCACCCAGTCGGGCAGCACGGCAACCCCCCGGTTCGAAGCGACAAGCAGCAGGATCACCGCGGTCAGTTCGACCTGCCGGATCGCCTCGGGTTCGACCTTGGCCGGGGTCAGGAGCTGGCTGAACACGTCCAGCCGCGACCGTTCCACCGGGTAGGTGATCAGGGTTTCGCCCCGGAAATCCTCGGCCTCGACAAAGGGTTTCGCCGCCAGCGGATGGGTCGAGGCCGCGACGAAGACCGGCGCATAGTCAAACAGTTCGACGAACTCGACGCCCGGAATATCCTCGGGGTCCGACGAAACGACCAGATCCACCTCTTCCTTCTGCAGCGCCGGCAGCGCGTCAAAGGCCAGGCCGGGGCGGATGTCCACATCGACATCCGGCCAGGTCTTGCGGAACGCTTCGAGCACCGGGAACAGCCATTCGAAACAGGCGTGGCATTCGATCGCGATATGCATCCGCCCGGTGCGCCCGTCGCGCAGCGACGAGAACTCGGCCTGCATCGCCTCGACCTGGGGCAGGATCTGATCGGCCAGGCGCAGCAGCCGCAGCCCCGCCGCCGACAGTTTCATCGGCTTGGACCGGCGCACGAACAACTCGACCCCGGCCTGGTCCTCGAGCCCCTTGATCTGGTGGCTCAGCGCGCTCTGGGTGATGTGCAGCTGCTCGGCGGCGCGGGCCAGCCCGCCGCATTCGTGAATGGCCTTGATCGTGCGCAGATGACGAAACTCGATATGCAACCTGTTGCCCTGCTCATGTTGTTGTTGAGATATATGAAATTGTCTCACGTTTCCGATCATGCGACAAGTGGCGTGCAGATGAGGACCCGCATATGACCCCGCCGAAGATTTCGTTCGAGTTTTTCCCCCCCCAGTCGCTGGAAGCATCGTTCCGCCTCTGGGATACGGTTCAGGTTCTGGCACCGCTGGGACCCCGTTTTGTTTCAGTCACTTACGGCGCTGGCGGCACCACCCGCGACCTGACCCGCGACGCGGTCGCGACGCTGCACAAATCGTCCGGGCTGAACGTGGCCGCGCACCTGACCTGCGTGAACGCCTCGCGCGAGGAAACGCTGGCCATCGCCCGCGACTATGCCGAGGCGGGCGTCACCGAGATCGTCGCCCTGCGCGGTGACCCGCCCAAGGGCAGCGGCCAGTTCGTCCCCCATCCCGAAGGCTTCGGCAGTTCGGTCGAGCTGATCGGCGCGCTGGCGGCGATGGGCCGGTTCGACATTCGCGTCGGCGCCTATCCCGACATTCATCCCGAAGCTTCCAGTGCCGGTGCGGACGTGGAGTGGCTCAAGGCCAAGCTCGATGCCGGCGCGACCGAGGCGCTGACCCAGTTCTTCTTCGAGGCGGAAACCTTTTTCCGGTTCCGCGATGCCTGCGACAAGGCCGGGATCGACGCCTCCAGGATCACGCCGGGCATCCTGCCGATCGAGAACTGGAAAGGCGCGCGCAACTTTGCCCGCCGGTGCGGCACGCATATCCCGACCTGGCTCGAGGCCGCGTTCGAAACCGCCCAGCGCGACAACCGCGAGGACCTGCTGTCGGTGGCGGTGTGCACCGAGCTGTGCAGCGACCTGATCGACGGCGGCGTGGACACGCTGCATTTCTACACGCTCAACCGCCCCGACCTGACCCGCGATGTGTGTCACGCATTGGGCGTCACGCCGAACGCCGAGCTGCGCAACGTAGCGTAACCCTTGCCAGACCCCGCCCTGCCGCTAGCGTTCTCGCAGACGGCAGGGAGGTCGACATGAATGTTCCCGGCACTATACCCGGCGAAGGCCCCGGCGATGAGGCGATGAAAGACGCGCCGTCGCTGTCGGGGCTGCAGGCGTTGCAGGCGATGATCGACGGCGGATTGCCCGGCCCGGCCATCGGGCGGCTCATGGGGTTTCACATTCACAAGGTCGAGGACGGTCGCGCCGAGTTCCGCGGCATACCCGATGACAGCGTGACAAACCCGGCGGGCACCGTGCATGGCGGCTGGTACGGCGCCATGCTGGACAGCGCGATGGCCTGTGCGGTGATGACGAAGATCCCCGCGGGAACGACCTATACGACGCTGGAATACAAGGTGAATATCATTCGGCCCGTGCCGCTCGGCACCCATGTCGCGGCAATCGGGGTGACCGATCATGTCGGCCGGTCCACCGGCATCGCCCATGGCGAGATCCGGGGGCTGGATGACGGCCGGCTCTATGCCACCGGTTCGACCACCTGCATCGTCATGCCGATGTCGCGCCGCTGACGCCTGCCGTTCGCGACCGGTTCAGCAACGGCGCGGCAATGGCGGGCGCATGATCGGGGGACACGCTTTCATGCAGCCGCTCGCTGCTGTCGCGACCGACCAGGCGCGGCGAACGCAGCAGGAAAATCTTGCCCCATCCGCCCCAGGTTCCGACCGAGGGCGCGTTGACATCCTGATGAAACCGCGCCCGCCAGCCCCGGGGCAGTGGCAGACCGCAGTCCTCGGCGCGCTCCAGCATCCAGACCAGCGGAATGTTGGCGAGCGGCCGCGCGGATTCGTAGCCCGCAAGCTGCCCGCCGACATCGCCATGGGTGCCCCGGAACCAGACCTGTTCGATATGGCCGCGCCAGCCCGGCGGGCAGGTCCACAGCACCGGGGTAAAGACCTGCCGGGTTTCATCCAGCCCCAGCGCGTGAAACCCGTTGCGGATGCCGGCGCCCAGCTCGTGGTTGTGGAACCCGTGATCCCGCTCGGCCCGTTTCCAGAGGAACGGCAACCGCATCCCCAGCGCCTTTACCGTATCCCACACGCCGACCATCTCGATCGGCACGTCGTCGTGGCAGAAGGCCAGCGAAAAGGTCGCGGCATGCGGATTGTCCCCGGCATCGCGATAATACCTGTAGGCGGTGCGGATGTTGCGTTCGGTCGCGTGTTCGGCGCGCAGCAGCCCGACCCGGTCGATGACGCCCGCCAGCGACCGCACCGCATAGGCGCCGCGGGAATAACCCATCAGGTAGATCCGGTCGCCGGGCCGATAGCGCGAGGCGAGATACCCGTAGGCCCGGCGGATCTGACGGTTGATGCCGCGCCCCATCAACACATCCGGCGCGACGCGCCAATGCGTCAGCTGCACGCCGGCCTCATAGAACACCGACACCGGGCCGCCGGCCTCGCAGCACAGGCGGAACGTGATCCCGGCATTGGTCTCATATCCCGGCTCGAGCGACGACATGGTCCCGTCGAGGATGATCACATGGGCGCGTGGCCCGCGCGTCGCGGTTGCGGCCGAATGTTCGGACCGCAGCGGCCGCGCGAGCCATCCGAGCAGCCTAGATTTCAGCCGTGACAGGTTCATCCTTCAGCATGTCCCAAACACGTTGCGGCGTGAACGGCATGTCCGCCTGCCGCACGCCGCGATCCCACAGCGCGTCCTGCACCGCATTCGCCACCGCCGCCATCGACCCCACGGTGCCGGCCTCGCCGCAGCCCTTCATTCCCATCGGGTTGGCGGTCGACGGCGTCGGTTCAGAGGCAAACCCGATCATGGGCACGTCGGCCGCGCGCGGCAAGGCGTAGTCCATGAACGATGCCGTGAGCATCTGGCCATCGCCGTCATGCACGACCCGTTCGCAGAGCGCCTGCCCCAGCCCCTGCACCACCCCGCCATGCACCTGGCCTTCGGCCAGCAGCGGATTGATAAGATTGCCGAAATCGTCGACCACCGCATAGCGGTCCACCCGGACCGCGCCGGTTTCGGGATCGACGACCACCTCGGCCAGATGGGCACCGTTGGGATAGCTGCGCCCGGGCAGCGTGGCCCGCGCCTGGTGGCTGAGCAGATCCGTGCGCCCGTCGGCGCGGGCCATGTCGGCGGCTTCCAGCATGGTGGGCGTCAGGTTCGACCCCGGCGCGCGGAAGGTCTGATCGTCGAAGGTGACCGCGTCGGCCGCGACCCCCATCTTGTCGGCCAGAAACGGCGCCAGCGCCGCCACCATCACCTCGACTGTTGCCAGCGTCGCGTTGGTCTGGGTGGTGACCGACCGCGATCCACCGGTGCCGCCCCCCTGTTCGATCAGGTCCGAATCGCCCTGCACCACCCTGATCCGGTCCGCCGGGATCCCGGTCTGGTCCGACAGGAACTGCGCGAACACGGTTTCGTGCCCCTGCCCGTTCGACTGGGTGCCGACATAGATGCTGACCGTGCCGTCCTCGTGAAACTCGACCCTCGCGCCTTCGGACGGATCGCCCAGGATGCTCTCGATATAATAGCACAGCCCCTGCCCGCGCAGCAGGCCGCGGGCGGCGTCGGCCTCGCGCCGGGCGGCAAAACCGGCGGCATCGGCGGTGTCGGCGACGCGGCTCAGCACACGGTCGAAATCGCCCACGTCATAGGTCTCGCCGGTCGCGCTCTTGTAGGGAAAACGGTCGGACGGAATGAAGTTCCGCCGCCGCAGGTCCCACGGGTCCACGCCCAGGTCCCGCGCGGCGCGGTCCATGATCCGTTCGAGCACATAGATCGCCTCGGGCCGCCCGGCGCCGCGATAGGCATCCACCTGCGTGGTGTTGGTGTAAAAGCCCTCGGCCCGCATCCAGAACGTCTGCACGTCGTAGACCCCGGTCAGCACGCGGGAAAACAGCAGCGTCTGGATGATCTGTCCGAACGGGCTGTTATAGGCGCCGAGATTGCAATGGGTCCGCACCCGGTAGGCGGTGATGCGCAGATCACCGTCAAAGGCCAGTTCGGCCAGCGTGGTCAGGTCGCGCCCGCCATGATCGGTCAGCATCGCCTCGGTCCGGTCCGACATCCAGCGCACCGGGCGTCCCAGCACCCGCGCGGCATGGGCCACGGCGAAATATTCGGGGTAGGGCGCGCCCTTCATGCCGAATCCGCCCCCCACATCCGGGTTGGTCACGCGCACCTGCCCGGCCGCCAGCCCGAACTTCCGGATCAGCAGGTCCTTCATGCCCCAGACCCCCTGCCCGTTGAACGCAACATGCAGCCGGTCGT
The DNA here is from genome assembly GCF_003008555.2 of Pukyongiella litopenaei. NCBI lineage: Bacteria > Pseudomonadati > Pseudomonadota > Alphaproteobacteria > Rhodobacterales > Paracoccaceae > Pukyongiella > Pukyongiella litopenaei. The sequence continues at coordinate 464,039 of NZ_CP027665.1, forward strand.
TTTCCCATTCGGCATAGCAGCCGCGCGGCTCCATCGAACAGACATGGATGCGGTTGTCATCGACCCGCAGGGCCACCCGATGGGCCGCGGCATCAAAGGCCGCCGCGGTCGCGGCCTCGTCGCCCATGCCCCAGTCAAAGGCCCGGTTGTCCTGCAGGTCGGGATGGATCGGCAGTTCGCCGGGTTCCAGCGCCATCTGCGCGGGCAGTTCATCGATCTCCAGCCCGATCAGTTCGGCCGCATCACGGGCCTGGTGCAGCGTATCCGCCACGATCACCGCCACCGCCTCGCCGACATAGCGCACCCGACCACGGGCCAGCATCGGCCGCAGCGGCGCGGCGGCGCGGGTGCCGTCGCGATTGTCGACCAGCACCGCATCGAGCGAGATGTCGATGCCCGCGGCCTCCATGTCCGCGACCGTCGCCACCAGATGCACCCCCTCGGCGGCGCGGGCATCGTCAAGATCGATCCCGGCAATTTCGCCATGGGCCACGGGACTGCGCAGGAACACGGCATGGAGCGCCCCTTCGGGCGCGATATCGTCCACATAGCGCCCCTGCCCGGTCAGGAACCGCGCGTCCTCGACCCGGCGTACCGGCTGGCTCTGGCCGAACTTCTCCATCTGATCCCCCGCATGGCATGTGCGGCGAGCCTAGCCGGAACGGGATCAATGTCCAGCCTTCGCCGGGTTGCCCCGCGCCCCGCCCCGAACCCCGCCTGTCGGCGGATGGTGACCTGTTTCCACGCCGCGCCGCCTTTTCCTTTCCCGCGTCATTGGCTAAGGCAGGACCGCAACAAGTTCACGGGACATGACGACAATGGCGATGGACAAGACCTTTGACGCGGCCGAGGCCGAAAGCCGGCTCTATGCCGCCTGGGAAGACGCCGGCTGTTTCACCGCCGGGGCCAATGCCTCGCGCAGCGAAACCTACAGCATCATGATCCCGCCGCCGAACGTGACCGGCAACCTGCACATGGGCCACGCGTTCAACAACACGCTTCAGGACATCCTGATCCGCTGGCACCGGATGCGGGGGTTCGATACCCTCTGGCAGCCGGGCACCGACCATGCGGGCATCGCCACCCAGATGGTCGTCGAGCGCGAGTTGCAGAAGACCAACCAGCGCCGCACCGATTTCAGCCGCGACGATTTCATCGACCTGGTGTGGAAGCAGAAACAGAAATCGCGCGGCAACATCCGTGGCCAACTCGAACGGCTGGGCGCGTCCTGCGACTGGAGCCGCGAGGCCTTTACCATGGCCGGGGCGCCGGGCGATCCCGAAGGCACGCCCGGCGGGCAGAATTTTCACGACGCGGTGATCCGCGTCTTTGTCGACATGCACCAGAAGGGGCTGATCTATCGCGGCAAGCGGCTGGTCAACTGGGACCCGCATTTCGAAACCGCGATTTCCGATCTCGAGGTCGAGAACATCGAGGTCGCGGGCCATATGTGGCATTTCAAATACCCGCTGGCCGACGGGCAGACCTATACCTATGTGGAAAAGGACGAGAACGGGACCGTCGTGCTCGAGGAAGAACGCGACTATATCTCGATCGCCACGACCCGGCCCGAAACCATGCTGGGCGACGGCGCAGTCGCGGTTCACCCGTCAGATGAACGTTACGCGCCAATTGTCGGGAAACTCTGCGAAATTCCTGTCGGACCCAAGGAGCATCGCCGCCTGATCCCGATCATCACCGATGAGTATCCCGACCCGGATTTCGGCTCGGGCGCGGTGAAGATCACCGGCGCGCATGATTTCAACGACTACGCGGTGGCGAAACGCGGCGGCATCCCGATGTATCGCCTGATGGACACGCGCGGGGCGATGCGGACCGATGGCGCGCCCTATGCCCAGGGCGCCGCGCTGGCGCAGGAGATCATTGCCGGGCGCGAGATGTCGGTCGAGGAAATCGACGCGATCAACCTGGTTCCCGACGACCTGCGCGGGCTGGACCGGTTCGAGGCGCGCAAGCGCGTGGTCGAGCAGATCACCGCCGAGGGGCTGGCCGTCACTGTCCTGGGCGACGAGGGCGTGCCGGTGCCGCTGGTCGAGAACAAGCCGATCATGCAGCCTTTCGGCGACCGCTCGAAAGTGGTGATCGAACCGATGCTGACCGACCAGTGGTTCGTCGAAACCTCGCGGATCGTGCAGCCCGCCATCGACGCGGTGCGCAATGGCGACACCCGCATCCTGCCCGAGCGCGACGAGAAGGTCTATTTCCACTGGCTCGAGAATATCGAGCCCTGGTGCATTTCGCGCCAGCTCTGGTGGGGCCACCAGATCCCGGTCTGGTACGGGCTGGATCTGTCCGCCCCCGATTTCAGCGACGACGAGGGCGACGGGTCGCTCGACCTGGTCGAACTGCACCGCCTGCTGATCGCGGGCGGCATGGTCCATGCCGGCGAAGTGGCCCATTGCGCCCATGATTTCGACGCCGTGCGTTCCGCATTCCAAGACGAGATCGCGGACACGCCGGTGCCGATAAACCACGCCGCCATCGTCGAGGTCGAGGACAAGCACGCCGCCATCCACATGCTGGCCGAGAGCCTGGCACAATACGCGCTCGATCAGGACCCGACAAAACTGGTCTACCCGGTCTGGCGCGACCCCGACGTGCTGGATACCTGGTTCTCGTCCGGCCTGTGGCCGATCGGCACGCTGGGCTGGCCCGAGGATACCGAGGCGCTGCGGAAATATTTCCCCACCAATACGCTGGTCACCGGGTTCGACATCATCTTCTTCTGGGTCGCCCGGATGATGATGATGCAATACGCGGTGGTCGGTCAGAAGCCCTTTGACACCGTCTATGTGCATGCGCTGGTGCGCGACGAAAAGGGCAAGAAGATGTCCAAGTCGCTGGGCAACGTGCTGGACCCGCTGGACCTGATCGACGAGTTCGGCGCCGATGCGGTGCGATTCACGCTGACCGCGATGGCGGCGATGGGCCGTGACCTCAAGCTGTCCACGCAGCGTATCGCCGGGTATCGCAACTTCGGCACCAAGCTGTGGAACGCCATGCGCTTTGCCGAGATGAACGGCGTGTTCGAGGCCGAAGCCGCCGGTATCCCTGACCCGTCGCAGACGGTCAACCGCTGGATCATCGGCGAAACCGCCCGCGTGCGGGCCGATGTCGACGAGGCGCTCGAGAACTTCCGGTTCAACGACGCGGCCAACGCGCTCTATGCCTTTGTCTGGGGCAAGGTCTGCGACTGGTATGTGGAGTTCGCCAAGCCACTGCTGCAGGGCGACGACGCGGCGGCGCAGGCCGAAACGCGGGTGACGATGAAATGGGTCCTGGACCAGTGCCTGGTCCTGCTGCACCCGATCATGCCCTTCATCACCGAAGAACTCTGGGGCCTGTCGGGCCAGCGCGACAAGATGCTGGTCCATGCCGACTGGCCGGCCTATGCACCGGCCGATCTGCTGAACGCCGAGGCGGATCACGAGATGAACTGGGTGATCGGGCTGATCGAGGCGGTGCGCTCGGCGCGGGCGCAGATGCATGTGCCGGTGGGGCTGAAGATCCCGATGCTGGTGACCCGGATCGACGACCGCGCGCGCGCCGCCTGGGACCGCAACGCCGCGCTGATCCAGCGGCTGGCCCGGATCGAGAGCCTGACCGAGGCCACGGCTATGCCCAAGGGCACCATCACCGTCGCTGTCGAGGGCGCGACCTTTGGGTTGCCGCTGGCCGACATCATCGACATCGACGCCGAAAAGGCGCGGCTGGAAAAGTCGCTGGGCAAGCTGGCCAAAGAACTGGGCGGGCTGCGCGGGCGGCTGAACAATCCGAAATTCGCCGCCTCCGCGCCGGCCGAGGTGGTCGAGGAAACCCGCGCCAACCTCGCTGCGCGCGAAGAGGAAGAAGGCAAGCTGAAAGAAGCGCTGGCCCGGCTGTCCGAACTGGCCTGACCTGCCCGAACCCGCGCCCCGGCCCTGGCATTCGTCAGGGGCGGGGCCTATCTTGAAATCATGCTACGGTCATTTCGCAACCTGATCGAACGCCAGATCCTGAAGGCCCGCGCCGAAGGCAAGCTATCGGGGCTTCAGGGCGAAGGCGCGCCCCTGCCCGACCGCCCCGAAACGGCGCTGGTCGATCCGGGGCTGGCAGCGGGGATGCGGATCATGGCCGAGGCCGGGGTAAAACCCGAGGAATTCGCGTTGAAGGAACAGTTGCAGGCCGCCCGCAACGAGCTTGCCTCGCTCACGGCCCCGGCCGAACGAAAGACGGCGATGGCGCGCATCGCCGATCTGGAAATGCGTTACAACATGGCTCGCGATGCGCGGCGGGCCTTTCTGCGCTGACGCCTATTTGAAAACCGGTTTGCGACCCTGCATCTGGGCGGCGATCACTTCCATCTGGTCGGGCTTGCCGATCAGGTCCACCTGCTCGGCGCTTTCGGTCTGCAGCACCTCGGCCCGGCCCGCCGTTTCGGCCACCTCGATCAGCCGCTTGGCCGCGCGGATCGCCGACGGGCTCTTGCCCGCGATTTCCCCGGCCAGCGCCAGTGCCTCGGCCAGCGGGTCATCGGCCAGTTGCGTGACCAGCCCCCAGCGTTCGGCCTGTTCCGCCGCGATCGGCCGCGCCGTATAGGTCAGCATCCGCAGCACATCCGAACGCACCAGTTTCGGCAGCAGCACCATGCCACCCAGATCGGGAACGATACCCCATCGCATCTCCATCACCGACCATTTCGAATCGGGCGACGCGATGCGGATATCGGCGCCCAGCGCCAGTTGCAGCCCGCCGCCATAGGCCACGCCCTGCACGGCGGCGATCACCGGCACCGGCACCCGGCGCCAGACCATCACCAGTTCCTGCATCTCGTTGGTGTCGCCATGAGACCGCGACATCAGCCAGTCGCGCGGATCGACCTGCCCCATACTGGCAAAGCTCGACAGGTCGAGCCCGGCGCAGAAGCTCGGCCCCTCGCCCGACAGCACCACCGCGCGGGCATCCGAAGCCGCGACCTCCTGCCCGGCGGCGATGATCGCCTTGACCATCGCGTCGTCGAGCGCGTTCATCTTGTCGCCCCGGGTCAGGGTGACCCTCGCGATATGATCCTTGTATTCGACGGATACGCGCGCCATGTCCGATCTCCCAATCTAGCGTTGGGGCATAACCTGCCCCGAAGCGGCGCCGCGCGCCAGCGCAACGTGAGGGCAAGCACCATCGCGAGCCGCGCCACGGCGCTACGGCGCGGGATTTACTTCGTCCCTGCGTCAGCCTAGGGAATGCAGGCAGAAAGGCAGGCCGCCAGTGACCGATCCGACACCACGACCGCAAAGCGCCACCGCGCCGCTCTGGGTGGCCGCGGGCTGGCTGGCGCTGCTGCTGGGCGCGATCGGCATCCTGATGCCGGTGCTGCCGACCACCCCGTTCGTGCTGCTGGCCGCGTTCCTGTTCGGCAAGGGATCGCCCCGGTTGCGGGGCTGGCTGCTGCGCCATCGCGTGTTCGGCCCGATCATCGCCGACTGGGAGGCCAACGGCGTCATTCCGGTTCCGGTCAAATGGCTCGCCTGCACGATGATGGGGCTGGCCGCCGGCATCGCCCTCTGGGCCCGCCTGCCATGGCCGGTGCTGGCATTCCAGGCGGCATGCCTGACCGGCGCGGCATGGTATGTGCTGTCCCGGCCCAGCACGCCGCGCGGCTGATCCGGGGCCTTGCCGGGCACCGGCGCTTTGGCTTATCTGCCGCCATGACCACGCCGCGCTACACCCCGCTTGCCGCCTCGCTGCCCGCCACCGTGCCCTTCGTCGGGCCGGAAACCCAGGAACGCGGGCGCGGCGCGCCCTTTGCCGCGCGTCTCGGCGCCAATGAAAACGTCTTTGGCCCGTCGCCCGACGCGATTGCCGCGATGCAGGAAGCCACGGGCGATTGCTGGATGTATGGCGACCCGGAAAACCACGACCTGCGCCACGCGCTGGCCGCCCGTCACCGGGTCGATGCCGGCAATATCGTGATCGGCGAAGGCATCGACGGCCTGCTGGGATACCTGGTGCGGCTGACGGTCGGGCCGGGCGACGCGGTGGTGACCTCGGACGGGGCCTATCCGACCTTCAACTACCATGTGGCCGGTTTCGGGGGCAGCCTGCACAAGGTCCCCTACAGGGAGGACCGCGAGAACCCGGCGGCCCTGTTTGCAAAGGCGGCGGAAACCGATGCGCGGCTCGTCTATCTCGCCAATCCGGACAATCCGATGGGCAGCTGGTGGACCGGGGCCGAGATCGTGGCGGCGATGGCGGCGCTGCCCGACGGCTGCCTGCTGGTGCTCGACGAGGCCTATGTCGAATGCGCGCCCGATGGCACCGCCGTCGACCTGCCCGCCGACGATCCGCGCCTGATCCGGTTCCGCACTTTCTCCAAGGCATATGGCATGGCGGGCGCACGCGTCGGCTATGGCATCGCGGCGCCGGGGCTGGTGACGGCCTTCAACAAGGTGCGCAACCATTTCGGCGTGAACCGCGTGGCCCAGGCCGGGGCGCTGGCGGCGCTGGCCGATGACGGCTGGCTGAGCCATGTGCGGGGCGAGATCGCCGCCGCCCGCGACCGCATCGGAGCGATTGCGCGGGACAACGGGCTGGTGGCGCTGCCCTCGGCCACCAATTTCGTGACCATCGACTGCGGGCGCGACGGGGCGTTCGCGCGCGCGGTCCTGGCCGGGCTGGCCGACCGCGGGATCTTTGCCCGGATGCCCTTTGCCCAACCGCAGGATCGCTGCATCCGCATCAGCTGCGGGCGGAGCGGCGATCTCGACGCCTTTGCCGCCGCGCTGCCCGATGCGCTGGAGCAGGCACACAACCAGGCGCAGGGCTGAGCCGGCTCAGCCGCGAGCGATCACCCCGGCCGCCGCCGCGATCGCGCCGGTCCCATGGGGAATGTCCAGCGCCAGCATCCCGGTCTCGACCCCGCCGAGCAGCCCGAGGATCATCTGCCCGTTCACATGCCCCATGTGACCCAACCGGAAGAACCCGTGCCAGGCGGGATCGCCGGGGGCGGCCATGCCCAGCCCGATCCCCAGCGTCAGGCCCAGGTTGGCGTCGCACCAGTCGCGCAGCGCCGTGCCATGCGGCGAGGGCAGGTGCAGCGACGTGACCGCGTGCGACCGCTGCGCCGCGTCGGCCACGTTCAGCCGCAACGGCCCGTCACGCCCCCAGGCCTCGCACGCGGCCCAGATCGCGCGGGCGAGCCGTTCATGGCGGGCCCAGACCGCATCCAGCCCCTCGCCGAGGATCATGTCCAGCGCCACGCGCAGCCCGTAGAGGTGATGGGTCGGCGCGGTGCCGCCGAAATGCTGGTAGAAGATCTCGGGGTCGGCCCGCAGCGTCCAGTCCCAGTAGGGGCTGACGCGGTCGAGCGACGCCCGCACCGCCGCCGCGCGGTCGTTGAAAAACACGAAGGCGATGCCCGGCGGCACCATCAGCCCCTTCTGGCAGGCGGTGACGCTGACATCCACGCCCCAGGCATCCATCTCGAACCGGTCGCAGCCCATCGACGCGATGCAATCGGCCATCAGCAGCGCCGGGTGACCGGCGGCGTCCAGCGCCCGCCGCAGGGCGGCAATGTCGTTGCGCACCGAACTGGAAGTGTCCACATGTACCGCCAGCACGGCCTTGATCCGGTGGGCGCGGTCCTCGCGCAGCGCCGCCTCGACGCGCGCGGGGTCGATGGCCGAGCTCTTGCCGAAATCGAGCAGTTCGACCCGGGCGCCCAGCCCCCGCGCCACATCGGCCCAGCCATGCCCGAAACTGCCGGTCACCGGCGCCAGCACCGCATCACCGGGCGCGATGGTGTTGGCCAGCGCGGCCTCCCAGGCGCCGTGGCCGTTGCTGATATAGATCGCGGCCTTGTGGCGGGTGCCCGCCACCCGTTTCAGGTCGGGTATCATCCCATGCGTCATCTCGACCAGTTCGCCGGAATAGATGTTGGGCGCGGGGCGATGCATGGCCTGCAACACCGCGTCGGGTATCACCGACGGGCCCGGGATCGCCAGATAGTCGCGCCCCTTCGCCCGAATTGCCTGCACGGTCATCAGCCCGGCCTCCTTCGCTGTCCGGCGCCACAGTATCGCCGCGCGACCCGGCGTCAATTCCCTGCGGGCAGGACGCACCGCCCGCATCTTCACACCGGCGTTTTCGGCGCTAAACTGGCGCGAAGCGAATCCCGGCTCTGTGCCAGCCACGAACCAACGACCGTCCTGCCACCGACCGCGGACGCGACAAGGAAAAGCGACACCGGACCGGCCATGCCACACGCGACAGCCCTGCCTTCCGCCAGATGAGCCAACCGCCGAAATCCTCGACCGAGCTGCTGGGCTGGCTGTGGCGCGGCTATCTGCGCCGTCACATGGGCACTCTGGGCGTCGCCCTGATGTTCATGCTGCTCGAAGGCAGCATGGTGGGCGCGGTCAGCTACATGATGCAGCCGATGTTCGACCAGGTCTTTGTGGCCGGCAATGCCGAGGCGCTGGGCTGGGTGGCGGTGACGTTCCTGGTCTTGTTCTGTGTCCGCGGCGGCGCGGGCGTGGCGCAGAAGGTGCTGCTGACGCGGATTTCGCAACTGACCGCCGCGGACCTGCGCCGCGACCTGCTGGCGCGGCTGATCCGGCAGGACACGGCCTTTCACCAGGTCCACCCGCCAGGGTTCCTGATCCAGCGCACCCAGTCGGATGTGAACGCGGTCAACGACGTGTGGCGCGCGGTGATCACCGGGGCCGGGCGCGACCTGATTTCGCTGGTCGTGCTGCTGGGCGTCGCGGTCAACGTGGACTGGCGCTGGACGCTGGTGATGCTGGTCGGCGTGCCGCTGATGTTCCTGCCCATCGGCATGGCGCAGCGATATGTGCGCAAGAAGGCCGCAGCGGCCCGCGACCTGGGCGCCGCGCTGGCGACCCGGCTCGACGAGATCTTTCACGGCATCGTGCCGATCAAGCTGAACAACCTCGAACGATACCAGGCCAAGCGGTTCCAGGATCGCATGGACGGCTTCGTCCATTCCGAGATCCGCGCCTCGTTCGGCACCGCGTCGATCACCGGCATGATCGACGTCATGGCCGGGATCGGGTTCATGGGGGTGCTGCTGGTCGGCGGGTCCGAGATCATCGGCGGCGAAAAGACGGTCGGGCAGTTCATGTCGTTTTTCACCGCCATCGGCCTGGCCTTCGACCCGATGCGGCGGCTGGCCTCGATCAGCGGCACCTGGCAGGCGGCCGCGGCCGCGCTCGAACGGATCAAGGAACTGTTCGACGCCCCGATCCTGCTCACCTCGCCCGACACTCCGGTATCACCCCCCAATGGGCTGCCCGCGATCGACCTGGACAACGTGTCGCTCAGCTATGGCGACGCAAAGGTTCTGCGCGCGCTGTCGCTGCATGCAGATGCCGGCCGGACCACGGCGCTGGTGGGCGCGTCGGGCGCGGGCAAATCGACCATCTTCAACCTGCTCACCCGGCTGGTGGACCCGCAGGAAGGCACGGTCCGCGTCGGCGGCGTGGACGTGCGCGACATGGCGCTGCCGGAGCTGCGTAACCTCTATTCGGTGGTCAGCCAGGAGGCGCTGCTGTTCGACGACACGCTGCGCGAAAACATCCTGCTGGGCCGCGCCGATGTCAGCGACGACCAGTTGCAGGAGGTTCTCGACGCGGCCCATATCACCGATTTCCTGCCCAAGCTGGCTGATGGGCTGGACACCCAGGTCGGGCCGCGCGGCTCGGCCCTGTCGGGCGGACAGCGCCAGCGCGTGGTGATCGCGCGCGCGTTGCTTCGGGACACCCCGGTGCTGCTGCTGGACGAAGCCACCAGCGCGCTGGACGCGCAATCGGAAAAGGTGGTGCAACAGGCGATCGACGCGCTGGCGGGCGGGCGCACCACGCTGGTGATCGCGCACCGGCTGTCGACCATCCGCAACGCCGACAAGATCGTGGTCATGGATCGCGGCCGGGTCGTGGATGAAGGCACCCATGACGAACTGCTCGCCCGTGGCGGGGTCTATGCCGATCTCTACCGGCTGCAGTTCCAGGACGGCATGACACTGGTCGACCCCCAGGGCGCGGCCGCGGTCGGGTCGCAATCGCATCATGCGAGCGCCTCGGGCGGGTCCTGGCTGCGCCGGGTGGGGCTGCGGCTGTTCGGCTGAACCTAGCGCCGGGCCGCCGCGGCCAGCCGTTCCGGGTCGGCCCCGAACATACATCGCGCCTGGATCCACAGATTGCGCAGCCCGCCCTTGCGCAGGCGGGGCGGCACCGCCGCGCGCGCCGCGACCGCCAGCAACACCGGGCGCCCGGCCCCGTGACGCTTCAGCGCCTGCACCAGCGCCACATCCTCGAGCCGCGGCTGGTCCGGGAAACCGCCCGCCGCGTCATAGTCGGACCGGCGGACCAGCAGCCCCTGCTGGCCGAGTGGCAACCCGAACAGGCGGGTCCGCAGATTGGCCCAGCCCGCGACCAGGGCGGCGGCGGCGCCGCGGCCCTGGAACCCGAGCCGGAAACAGGCGGGGGACTGGCTGTTGGCGACATGCGCGGCCACCGCTTCGGACCAGCCGGGATCGGGCGCCGTGGTGGCATCCAGCACCAGCAGCCAGCGCCCGCGCGCAACCTGCCCCGCGCGGCGCAGCTGGCCGCCGCGCGACGGCGTGCCGACCAAGACACGCGCGCCGGCCTCGTCCGCCATCTGCCGCGTCGCGTCCGACGACCCGCCATCGGTGACGATCAGTTCGCGGATCAGACCGACCGGCAGACCCTCCATCAGCGCCTCCAGGCAGGTCGGCAAGTCACGCTCGTCATCGAGCGTGGGGATGATCACGGAAATCTCGGCAGGCAACGGGACGGTTCTTTCTCTGTTCAAGACTACCGGCCAGCTTATATGACGGAAGGGCATGTTCAAGGAGCCGACCCCATGACCTCTCGCCGCATCTTCCGACTGACCGGCAACGACACCGATCCCTTCCTGCAAGGGCTGGTCACCAACGATATCGGCAAGCTGAAGGACGGGCTGCTGCACGCGGCGCTGCTGACGCCGCAGGGGAAATACATCGCCGATTTCTTTCTCTGCCGCGCCGCGGACGGGGCGGTGCTGCTGGACGTGGCCGACACGCTGGCCGACGACCTGCTGAAGCGGCTGAACATGTACCGGTTGCGCGCCGACGTGACCATCGCGCCGACGGATCTGAACCTGCAGCGGGGCACCGGCCCCGCCCCTGACGGCGCGCTGGCGGACCCGCGCCACCCGGCGCTGGGCTGGCGGCGCTATTCGGACGCCCCGGCCGGCGACGATGGCACCGACTGGGATGCGATCCGGGTTGCCCACTGCATCCCCGAGACCGGGATCGAACTGACGCCTGACAGCTACATCCTCGAATCCGGGTTCGAGCGGCTGAACGGTGTCGATTTCCGCAAGGGCTGCTATGTGGGCCAGGAGGTCACCGCGCGAATGAAGCACAAGACCGAGCTGCGCAAGGGATTGTGCACCGTCGCCATCGACGGCGCGGCGCCGCCGGGCACGGCGATCACCGCCGACGGCAAACCCGCCGGCACGCTGTTCACCCGGTCGGGCGGCCGGGCGATCGCCTATCTGCGATTCGACCGGGCACGGGGCGACCTGAAGGCGGGCGACGCCACCCTGCGCCGCCTTGACCCGGACCGCTCATGATTGACCCATGATCGAAATGTACCGGATCATCTGGCGGGTCAGCTGGCGGCGGCAACTGGTGCTCATCGCGCTGGCCCTGGCGATTGCCGCGCTGGCGGCGGCCCCCCTGGAGTTCCAGAAGAACATCATCAACGAACTGACCGACGGCCATCTCGCGCTCGATCAGCTGCTGCTGCTGGGGGCGGGCATGCTGGGCGTGATCCTGTTGTCGCTGACGCTGAAATGGCAGCTGGGATACCGCTCGGGCAAGCTGGGCGAGGACATCATCCGCCTGCTGCGCGTCCGGCTGTACACCGACATGATCGGTCGCCCGGCCGGCAGCGGCCCGCCCGCGGGCACGCTGACCACCGCGATCTCGGCCGAGGCGGAAGAGCTGGGCAAGTTCACCGGCGGCGCCTTTGCCGACCCGGTGGTGCAGGTCGGCACGCTGTTCAGCGTGATCAGCTATATCGGCGCCACCCAGCCGGGGCTGGGCGCGATCGCGCTGGCGATGATCGTCCCGCAGGTGCTGATCGTGCTGATGACCCAGCGGCAGGTGAACCGATACATCGCGGAACGGGTCCGGCTGCTGCGCGGCGCCACCGACCGGATCCTCAGGTCGGAGCTGGAGCAGGCCGAACGCGATGTGCTCGACCGGTTCGACGAGATCTATGAAACCCGCCGCCGCATCTTCATGTGGAAACTGTCGACCAAGTTCGTGGTCAGCGCCATCAACGGCTTCGGCACCGTCAGCGTGCTGATGCTGGGCGGCTGGCTGGTGACCCAGGGCGATACCGATGTGGGCACGGTCGTGGCCGCCACGCTGGGTCTGGGCCGGCTGCAGGCGCCCACGAGTTTCCTGATCGCGTTCTACCGGCAGGTCAGCGCCACGCGGGTCAAGTTCGACCTGCTGCGCGAACTGATCGTCACCCATGGCACCGGGACGCCGGCGGGACCGCGCTGAACGCACTCTCAGTCGCGGCGCGACCGCCGTTCCAGATACTGCCGCGCCTCTTCACCGGTCTCGAAGATATGCGGGGCGGTCTGCCGCTCCAGCGCCTGCCCCAGCTTCATCCGCATGAAGGCCGAGGACGAATAGCGCGAGACCACGCCATAGAACCGGTCCTCGAGCGACCTGACCATGGCCGCGTAATCGTCGGCGATGTCATCCTCGACCCGCGCCCCGTCATAGTTGACGATCACGTCCACCCGGCGCTGCAGGGGCTGGCAGATCCGTTCCACCCGCGCCGCGATCCGATCCAGGTCGTCCCGGCTGCGGATGCGCAGTTTCTCGAAATTGATGAACAGCCGGTCGCCGTTTTCGTCCAGCGCGAACCGGTGGTCCAGATCGAGATGCAGCAGGTCGCCGGCCAGCCCCATCGGTTCGTCGCGAAAGAGCCGGCCATCCATCGGTTCGGGCGCATCGACGATCGGCGCGAAATCCATCTGCCCGAGAATGTCGCGGTCGATATCGACCCCCGGCGCGACCTCGGCCAGCCGCAACCCGTCCGGGGTCAGTTCGAACACGCAGCGTTCGGTCACATAGAGCACCGTGCGCCCCTCATCGGCGGCCCGCGCCCCGGCAAAGGTGATCTGTGACACCCGTTTGCAGAACTTCCGCGCCCGGCCCTCCGACGCGATCCGCAGCGTGCCATTGTCCAGTCCGAGCTTCAGCCCGCCCGCCGAGAACGTGCCGGCGAACACCACCTTGCGCGCGTTCTGGCTGATGTTGATGAACCCCCCGGCCCCGGCCAGCCGGGTGCCGAACCGCGACACGTTCACGTTGCCGGTCATGTCGGTCTCGGCCATGCCCAGCACGGCGAGATCGAGCCCGCCGCCATCGTAGAAATCGAACTGCGCGTTCTGCGGAATGATCGCATCGGTGTTGATCGCGGCGCCGAAATCCAGCCCCGACGCGGGCTGACCGCCGATCACCCCCGGTTCGGCGGTCAGGGTGACGTGATCCAGCAGCCCCTCCTCGGCGGCGACGGCGGCGACGCCCTCGGGCATCCCGATGCCGAGATTGACCACGCCGTTCACCGGAAGTTCGAACGCCGCCCGCCGGGCGATGATCTTGCGCGCATCCAGCGGCAGCGGGTCGGCCGGGCCTTCGGGCGCGCGGAACCGGCCCGCGAACAGGTGCGAATACCGTGTCGCGTAGGTCTGCATGTGGTGGTCGGGATCCGCCACCACCACCGCGTCGACCAGTGGGCCGGGCAGGCCCACGTCGCGGGGGTTCAGCGATCCCTTTGCCGCGATCCGTTCGACCTGCACGATCACGACGCCACCCGAGTTGCGCACCGCCATCGCCTGGGCCAGGTTGTCGATCAGCAGCGCCTCGCGCTCCATCGTGACATTGCCCGACGGATCGGCCGTGGTGCCGCGCAGCAGGGCCACGTCGATGGGAAACCCGTGATAGAACAGCAGCTCGCGCCCGGCAATCTCGACCAGTTCCACCAGCGCCTCGGTAGTGACATCGTTGATCCGGCCGCCGTCCTGGCGCGGGTCCACGAAGGTGCCCAGCCCCACATGGCTGAGCGTGCCCGGCCGCCCCGCGGCAATGTCGCGGAACAGATGGCTGATCACGCCCTGCGGCAGGTTGTAGGCCTCGATCAGCCCGGAGGTCGCCAGCTGCGCCACCTTCGGGATCAGGCCCCAATGCCCGCCGACGACCCGTTTCAGCAGCCCCTCGTGGCCCAGCCGGTTCAGCCCCCGGTCCGCCCCGTCGCCCTGCCCGGCCGCGAACAGCAAAGTCAGGTCACCGGGATCGCCGGTTTCCAGGAAACGGGCCTCGAGCGCCGCGAGCAGCGCGTCGGGCACGCCGATGCCGACGAAACCGGATGTGGTGATGACATTGCCCGGCGCGATCAGCCGCACCGCATCCCGGGTCGAAATGATCTTGTTGCGCATCGCTTCTCCCCGGCCCGGCGTCGACATCGCCAGCCTATGGGACGATGCCGCGTTTCGCCAAGCCCCCGGCGGGCGCGGATCAGGCGCGTTCGGAATATTCCATGGTTTCGGTGTTGACGACGATCATCTCGTCCTGCCCGACGAAGGGCGGCACCATCACCTTGACGCCATTGTCGAGGATCGCGGGCTTGAAGGAATTGGCCGCGGTCTGGCCTTTGACCACCGGCTCGGTCTCGACCACCTTGCAGGTGACCTTCTGCGGCAGCGTCGCGTTCAGCGCCTCGGTTTCGTAGAATTCCACCACGATGGTCATGCCGTCCTGCAGGAACGGGCGCCGGTCGCCCAGGATTTCGACAGGCAATTCAACCTGTTCATAGGTTTCCGCATCCATGAACACCAGCATTCCGTCGCTTTCGTAGAGGAATTGCTGATCCTTCTGCTCCAGCCGGACCCGTTCGACCTTGTCGGCGCTGCGGAACCGTTCGTTCAGCTTTGACCCGTTGCGCAGGTTGCGCAGTTCGACCTGGGCAAAGGCACCGCCCTTGCCCGGTTTCACATGGTCCACCTTCACCGCCGCCCACAGGCCGTCATTATGCTCCAGGACATTGCCGGGACGGATTTCGTTACCGTTGATCTTGGGCATGAAAGCAAACCTGTTCTGGACCTTGATGGAGAGTTTCGCAGCCCTATATATGGCCCGCCCCACCATGGCAAGACAACCAAATCTCGTGCTGCGTACGCAGAAAGATATGCGCCGGACGCATAGGTGCTATGCGCCTGCGCTGTATCCGAATCGATATCTTTCCGTCATAAGGAGCGGCGCGCTGAAAATTACAAGAGCAAGAATAAACGAGGAAGCGATATGAACGACTTCATCGACGGGACCGCCTTCAACAACGAGCAAGGCAACCGGGCCCGCAAACTTTTCGCGGCCGTCGTGCTGGCCGCACTGGACGACGCCATCGCCGACGACAAGAAATACGGCAACGGCCCCGAACAGATCGCCCGCTGGGCCCGGTCGCGCGACGGCCGCGAGGTCCTGACCTGTGCCGGCATCGACCCGAACGAACGGGTGGTCACCGGCCTGATGGAATTCGTCGGGCGCGGCGTGCGCACCTCGGTTGCGCTGTCGCGCGAGGAAAGCGAACGCCGCAACGCGGCCGCGGCTGCGCAACAGGCCGAAGCGGCCTGATCCCGCCTATCCGGTGAAGATGAGCGCGCCTGGTCCGGGCGCGTTTTTCTTCGCCGCATCACCACGGAGAACGGCATGGCGCGGGCGCTGATGGTTCAGGGCACCGGCAGCAATGTCGGCAAGTCGCTGCTGGTCGCGGGGCTGGCGCGTGCCTATGCGCAACGCGGCCTGCGGGTGGTCCCGTTCAAGCCGCAGAACATGTCCAACAACGCCGCTGTGACGGCCGATGGCGGCGAGATCGGCCGCGCCCAGGCGCTGCAGGCCCGCGCCGCCGGGCTGGACCCGCGCTCCGACATGAACCCGGTGCTGCTGAAACCGGAAACCGAAACCGGCGCCCAGGTGGTGGTGCAGGGCCAGCGGCTGGGCCACGCGCAGGCCCGCGCGTATCAGCGCGACCGGCCCCGCCTGATGCGCGCGGTGACAGAGAGCTTCACCCGGCTGTGCGCCGACGCCGACCTGGTGCTGGTCGAAGGCGCGGGCAGCCCGGCGGAAACCAACCTGCGTGCCGGCGACATCGCCAATATGGGCTTTGCCTGCGCGGCGCAGGTGCCGGTTGTGCTGGTGGGCGATATCGACCGTGGCGGCGTGATCGCGCAGATCGTCGGCACCCGGGCGGTTCTGGACAGAGCCGACCGCGCCCGCATCGTAGGCTTTGCCGTAAATCGGTTCCGGGGCGACCTGTCGCTGTTCGACGCGGGCCGCGACGACATTATCCAGCGCACCGGCTGGCCCTGCCTGGGGGTGGTGCCCTGGTTCGACGGTGCCTGGCGGCTGCCCGCCGAGGACATGATGGACCTTGCGTCGCGTCCGGGCGGAGCCTGCCGGATCGCGGTGCCGCAGTTGCCGCGCATGGCCAATTTCGACGATCTCGACCCGCTGGCGGCGGAACCCGCTGTCAGCCTGGACATCGTGCCGCCGGGCCGCGCCCTGCCCGGCGATGCCGATCTGGTCCTGATCCCCGGCAGCAAATCCACGCTGGCCGACCTGGCCTTTTTCCGCGCGCAGGGGTGGGACATCGACCTGCTGGCGCATCTGCGCCGTGGCGGCCATGTGATCGGGCTCTGCGGCGGCTACCAGATGCTGGGCCGGACGATTGCCGACCCCGACGGCGTGGACGGCGCCCCCGGCATCGTGGACGGGCTGGGGCTGCTCGACGTGGCGACGGCGATGACCGGCGAAAAGACCCTGTCTCGGGTCCGAGCCTCCGCCCTGCCCGGCGGCGAGGCGGTCGAAGGCTACGAGATCCATATGGGCCGCACCGATGGCCCGGACCGGGACCGGCCGTGGTTCACCATCGACGGACGCCCGGAAGGGGCGCAATCGGCCTGCGGGCGGGTGCGCGGCAGCTATCTGCACGGGATGTTCGCGCGGGACGGGTTTCGCGCGGCACTCCTGCGCGAACTCGGGCAGCGGTCGGACCTGGCCTATGAGGCCGGCGTCGACACCACCCTCGACGCGCTGGCGGCGCATCTGGAAACCCACATGGACCTGGACCGGCTGCTGGCGCTGGCCGCGCCCCCGACCCTGACCTGAGCGGTCAGCGCCGGCCCAGCGCCTCGAGCACCCGGTTCAGATCCTTGCCCTGCTTGGAATAGGCCGACGGCGCGTCCTTGACGATCTGATAATAGATCACCGGATCATACAGCTGCACACCCAGCCCCAGCCGCTCCGCGGTCAGCAACCCCTGCGCCTGCAACAACTGGTAGCTCGCGATGGATTCCTCGGACCGGGCCGAAATCTGCGCGGTCAGCGCGTCCAGCAGGTCCTGTTCGGCGGTCAGCACATCCAGCGTGGTCCGGGCGCCCAGCGTGGCTTCCTCGCGGATACCGTCAAAGGCGACCTGCGCTGCCCGCACCTGTTCGGCGGTGGCGGCAAGGCGTGCGCGGGACACTTCGAACCGCGAATAGGCGTCGTTCACCCCCTGGACCACGTCGCGCTGCACCGTCAGCAGGTTGCCGCGAGCAGAATCGCGGGTCGCCATCGCCCGCCGGATCGTCGCCAGTTTGCTGCCGCCCTGATAGATGGTCTGTTTCATCGTCAGCGACACCGACGCGTTGCGGTTGTAGTCGTCCGAATCCCAGCCCTCGGTGGCGCCCACATCGGCGCTCAGAATGCCCTGCGGACCAAGCGCGCGGCGCGTGCTTTCGATCGCCAGTTCCGCCGCGGCGACCCGATGGGTCGCGGACAGGATGTCGGGATGGTTGCGCACGGCGGTTGCAACCGCCGCGTCGACGGTCGCCGGGATGGTCGGGATCCGGGGCTGCCCGGCGAGATTGCCCGGCTTGCGGCCAACCGCGTTTTCATATTCCGCCCGCGCATTGTCGAGCAGGCCCCGCGCGGCGGCGAGGTTGCTCTGCGCGGCGGCGAGACGGGATTCGGCCAGCGCCACGTCGGTGCGCGTCACCTCGCCGACCTCGAACCGGTCCTGCGCGGCGCGGCGTTCCTCTTCGAGCACCCGCACGTTGTTTTCCCGCAGCCGCACGTTTTCCGCGCCCAGCAGAACGTTGACATAGGCCGAGGCGGCGCGGAACAGGATCGCCTGTTCGACCGACAACAGCGTCTGCCGCGTCGCCAGGACGGTTTCCTTGGCCGACCGGATGTTCATGTTCCGCGCGCCGTTGTCGTAGATCAGCCAGGTGGCGGTCAGCCCGGCAAAGGCATCGGTGTCGCGCGTGTTCGACGCGGCCAGCCCGACCCGCGCGTTGCGCAGGTCGCGGGTCACGCGGATGGTCCAGTCGATCACCGGCCTCAGCGTGGACACGGCCAGCGCGACATCTTCGTCCGCGGCACGCAGCAGCGCCCGGTTCTGTTCCAGCAAGCCGCTGGTGTTGTAGGCCCCCACCATCGCGTCGGCGACATTCTCGGCCGATACGGTGGCCGGTATCGTGCCGACCGCGAGGCCCAGCACCAGGGCGGCGCCCCTGATCCGTCGTCCCAGTTCGTCCCTGCGCATTTCCTGCCTCCAATCGCTGACCCGCGCCCGGATTATCGGTTCCGGTACGCACGCCTGTCTGCTCTGCCCAAACGTCCTGCGCCCCGTCAGAGGGCGAAGGCTTCTTCTTTTTCGAACCCCGGCAGCACCGGGGCGCCCGCGTTGAATGCAAACCGCCAGTTCAGGGTGCCGCCGGACTTGTGCCCGATGCGCACCGTTCCCAGCGCGCCGTCCATGAAGATGCAGGCGATGCGCCCGCCATCCTTGAGCTGCGCCGCGATCGCATCGGGCAGACGGTCGATGCCGCCCTGCACGATGATCACGTCAAAGGGGCCGTGTTCGGCCGCGCCCTCGGCCAATGGGCCCTGATGCACGATCACGTTGTCGGCCCCGGCCTCGGACAGGCGTTCCTGCGCCTCGCTGGCCATGGTTTCATCCGGTTCCACCGCAACGACGACCTGCGCCATGCGCGCGATCACCGCCGACGAATAGCCATAGCCCGCGCCCACATCCAGGACCATCTCGCCGCTGTCCGGGAGGATCGCGTCCAGCATCTTGGCCAGGGTGCGCGGATCGAGCATCACCCGGCCGCCATCCAGCGGCAGGTTTTCCCCGGCATAGGCGGATTCGCGCATCGCATCGGGTGCGAACAGTTCGCGCGGCACCTCCAGCATCGCCTCGATCACCGGAAACTTGGTCACGTCCGATGGCCGGATCTGGTTATCGACCATCATCCGTCGGCGAATGGCGAAGTCTGTCATGGGTCAACTCATCTGCTCATGTCTGTTGGTTGGGTTCTGCCACATTCCCCGCTTTCCGGCAACGGCCCGGCCACGCGAAATCGCCAGCTGTGGCGTTTGAATCCCGGTTCCCGCCGGGCACCGGGACGCACGGGGTGCAAATACCGCCCGCCGACGCCCCGCTCGCGCGCCCGGAAAGGCGTTCGATCAATTGTTCTGCAAATAGTTGAGTTCTTTCTGCAGATTCGGGATACTGCTTTCGTTGACCTGGGGAGGAGCGACACAGTGGCCACGGACAAGGAACGCGCGGCAGAGATCCAGAAGAGTCTCAAGCTGGCGCGCAAGCAGGACCTGAACTTCGGTTTCTGCCTCGGCAAGAAACCCGAGAACTCGGTTCTGATCACCCACCGGACCAAGGGCGCCGCCATGCTGGGCAAGCAGGCCAAGCGTGAGGGCGAAACCGCGAAAATGGTCTTTGGCACCATGGCGTGCAAGTCCACGGTCCTGTCGCTCAACTGTTTCGAGGATCCCCCCAGCGGCATCGCCCGCAAGATGAAGGCGTTCCTGTCCTCCGCCGGGATCGCGATGAAGATCAAGCTGCTGGATGCCGAGGGCAATCTCATCGAGGATGACGGCTCTGCCGAGGATGTCAGCGATGTGGACGACACCCCCCCGGAGACCGATGACGAGACCCCCGACGACCCGCTGGCAGCCAAATGGGAGGCGGTCGAGGCCAAGCTGGGTCCGGCGGTCGCCCAGGCGGTCGACGGCGGCGTCACCGGGGCCGACAAGCTGGGCGCGGCCTGGACCATGGCGCTGGACCGCGCCGGGTCAGGCGACTATGCCGCCGCGCTGAAAGTGGCGGCGAAACTGGCCCCGGCGCTCAAGGCGGGCACGGCCAAACCGGCGGATGCGGCACCGGCCGGGATCTCTCCGCAGGCGGCCAGGCTGCTCAAGACGCTGATGCCCGCGGCCAAGTCCATTCTCGCCCAGGCCCCGGACCAGCGCGACACGGTGACGGAATTGCTGCAGACCATCCGCCAGGGCGACGACGCGGCCGCGACCGGCGCGGCCAAGGAACTCGCCGCGCTGATCAAGTCGGGCGGCGCCACGCAGGACCCGCCGCCGGAGCCGCCGCAGGAACAGCCGGAACCGACATCCGGCGGCCAGGATATCGGCGGCATATCGGTGATGAAACTGGGCAAGGCGCGGCTGGAATGGATCGACCTGCGCCGGGGCAGCGCGGCGCAGGTGGCCGCGCTGCAAAAGACCATCCGCAGCTACTATGCGGACACGCCCGGAACGGGCGACATGGTGGCCAGCGCCTTCGGCAAGGTCGACAGCGCCATCAACAGGCTCAACGCCACGCTGGAAGACCAGCTGGACGACCTGCTGAATGCCGGAACCGACGAGGACCGGCGCAAACATGCGGCCACGGTCTCGAAAACCGTCGGCGCGTTCAAATCACTCTGCGACAGCGACCCCATTCTGAGTGCCATTGACGGTAACGAATTTGACGCCAGCACCCAGGTGATCGGCCCGATCAAGGCCAAGCTCGATGAAATAGGCCGCGCGCTCGGTATCTGAGCCGCGGCACAAGTCATTTTCTGAACGGAGGCGGCGATGCCTGACGACCTCAAGACCGAGGACAAGAAATCCGTGACCAAGGTGTCGCGCGAAAGCGAAATCGGCAGCGGGAAATTCTCCAAGGCGCTGGGGCTCAGGAGCAAGGTCGAATTCACCGGCTCCAACCGCGGCGTCGACATGAAGGCCGTCGAGGAACGGACCGGCATGAAGCAGACCGACGAAAAGACGGTCGAACGCGCCAAAGAGATCCTGGAAGCATCGGAAAAGCTCACCCAGCTGAAACGCGCCAAAGAGCATGACCAGCCGGGCCAGCAGCGGCTGGAGGAGGCCCGCGCGGCCATCACCGCCAAGATGACCGAAACCGGCGCGGTGCTGAAACCGGTCAAGATCACGCTGCAACAGATCGCCAAGGGGCTGAAGGAACCCATCGACCTGCCGGACCCGGTGACGCCCCTGCACGCTTCTCTGAAGACCGCCTTCGGCACCTGCCTGAAGGCGCTCGACGGGGTGGCGGCGGGACAGGCCGATGCGCTGGACAAGGCCCATGGCGCGGTGGCCGCGGCCGAGGCGTCGGACGACAAGAGCGGGCTGGCAGAGAAGACCAAGGCCGAGAAATCCGCCTCGAAGACGCTGGAACAGACGCTCGACAAGATCGTCGACAGTTTCGCGCAGGCCGCGGCAAAGGTGGAAACCGGCGCGGACAACCTGCTGAAGAACCCGAAATCAAAATCCATGGCGCTGGCGCTGCAATATGCAAAG
Organism: Pukyongiella litopenaei; assembly: GCF_003008555.2. NCBI lineage: Bacteria > Pseudomonadati > Pseudomonadota > Alphaproteobacteria > Rhodobacterales > Paracoccaceae > Pukyongiella > Pukyongiella litopenaei. Next base: position 485,790 of record NZ_CP027665.1, read on the forward strand.
GCGGACCAGCACGCCAGGGATCAGGAAGGCCCATACAAGAAGACCAACACCAAGGCGCTGGCGCTGATTGCCGAACTGGCCCGCTGGGACCATCCCGACGCGCCTGAGCTGGAAAACAAGCGCGCCAAATGCGACCGCGATGCCGCCGACAATTACGAAACGGCGCTGGCCGAGATGACCGACATCATCGAAACCGCCGAACGGGAACACAAGAGCCACGTCAAGGCCTATTGGCAGGTGGCCGAGCCGGTGATGGAAAAGCTGCGCCAGCTCGAACAGGGCGTGCATGAGTTCCAGACCGACAAGAAAGGCCCCTATTCCAAGCTCAACGACAAACTGCGGCAGAACCTGGAACGGCAGGTCAAGATCGCGCAGAACCTTGTCGGCAACGGCAAGAACATCGACGCGTGCAAGGCCGCCGAACCGGAAATCGAATACGGGCTGAAACTGCTCGCCGACCTCAAGCACCCGGACCTGAGCAAGTATCTGGACGACAAGTTCCTGGTCGGCAAGGACAAGAAGGGCCACCAGTTCGCCAAGTTCATCACCGCGCTTCAGACCAACCTGGACAAGGTCAAGAAAGGCGGCCTGAACGACGAGGAATGCGACACGTTCCAGCACGAGCTGGACGACCTGACCCGGGACACCGAGGACATGCTGCCGCGCGATGCCGAGGCGGCTTTCTTCGATCTGCAGAACCGGCTGGTCACCAATTCCGACAGTCTCAAGAAACGCTGGGAGACCCGGAAGACCTGGTGCGACAAGATCGACAAGGACCTCAAACAGGCCGACAGCGACATGTCCAAGATCGGCAGCATCGTGAAGAGCCTGACCAAGCAGCAGGTAAAGGACGAAAAGAAGAAAGGCACCGAAAAGGACAAGCTGCCGACCCAGCTGAGCAATTACCAGGGATCGCTGCGCAAGGATATCGACAAGATCCGCAACATCTATCGTGACGAACCGGCCACCACGGTGGCCAAGGTCGATGCGCTGATGCGGGAATTGCAGAACACGATCCGGTCCTACCTGGCGATCGATGTCAAACATGCCAGCCGCCAGAAACCGATGGTCGACAAGCTGCTGCAAGACGCCCGCACCGGGCAGCAGGCGATCGACCAGCGCGAAGAGGATATCGGCAAGTTGCGCGACACGATCAAGACCGCGCTCAAGGCCTGGGACAAGGAAGTGCCGAAGGCTCAGCGCGAGACCTACAAGGACCAGTACCAGGACCTGATCAAACAGGCCAAGGACGCGCGCAGCCTGGCCAAGAAGGACTATGACAGCGCGACCAGCATGTGGACCATGGCCAAGGAAGGCAAGGACAGCCTGGCCAATATGCGGGTGCCGCCGGGTCTCGGTGACTACGGGCGCATCGACGAAGACTGGTCCAGCGCGGCGGCGGGCCTGAACGTGGCGCTGGGGGACCTGGCCAAACGCATCCGGGACGCGGCCGAGGCCAATGGCAGCGACGCCGACAAGAAGCAGGCAAAGAAGGCCGCCGACGCGGTGCTGGGGGCCGGCAAGTTCTTCAAGGCCACGGCATTCAAGAAACCGGCCAAGGTTTTCCGGAACAAGGATGCCAGCCGCGAAGACCTGCGCCGCGCCCGCGAGGACGTGCTGAAGGTCACGACGCTCTACATGGATCACCTGACCACCAGCCCGCTGCTGCTGAAGGCGATGCGAAACCCGTTCGGCAAGGCGGCGTTGCTGTCGGGCGCGCACCGCACCCTGCGCCGGATTGAAACCGACATCATTCACGCGGTCGACTGACCCCCTGCCCCCGGAGAGATGAGATGACCGACGTGACGACCAATCCCGACGAAGCGTTCACCGGCCCGGTGACCAAGGACTGGCCGCGCCAGCGCGAATGGATCGGCGAAGTTCTGGGGCAGACCCTGCAGGACGAGGCGACGCAGAACCGCGCCTCGGAAATGCGGCGGGACCTGAAAAAGGAAATCGACAGCGAACTCAACGGGCTGCGCGGCGACATCAAGGACGGCCAGTCCTATGACGTGGACATGGTGCCGCAGAATGTCTGGCAATGGGCTAAGGACAAGATGGGCCTGCTGACGATGTCGTCGATGTCCTCCAGCGAAGATGCGATGAAGGAAATCGACACCCATCACGACATGCCGAACATGAAGGCGCTGCCCCCCGAGGTGGTCAAGAAGGTGATGGAATCGATCAGGAAGGTTGCGGACCTGTCCAAGAAGATGCGCGAAACCAAGGTGGATGGCGTCTATATCTATGGCGGGCCGGAACCGTCCGAGACCGAGATCCGCGAGATGCGGGAAAAGGGCACCTACGAGAAATTCATGGAGCAGAAGAAGATGGGCGAAAAACGCCTGTCGGACGACCTGTGGCAACCGCTCTACCGCGAAGGGATCATCCCGGAAAACGCGATCCCGCAGAAATATTCCGAACTGGCGCGCACGGTCATGGGCGCAAACGAATTCTATGACAAGCGCCTGAAGGAACACACGGAAAACATGAGCAAGGCCGACAAGCTGATGGAAAAGCTGCATGTCGATGCCGGGTTCAACGTCGCGGGCGATCTGCTCAAGGCCGGAAGCTCCTTCACCTCGATGGCCGGCAACGCGGTGGCCGCCAGCGAGGGCGTCAAGGATGTCAAGGACAGCGCGCTGGGAACCGACCTGGTCGCCGTGGCCAAGATCGTCGAGACCACCCGCGTCTGCCTGCAATCCACCCGCGAGATCGGCACCAAGATCGTCCAGAACCGCGATTTCATCGGGTCGATGGACAGTTTCAACGTCGCGCTCAAGGCGGTGCTGACCACGGCCACCGGCGACAAGGACACCGCGAACCTGGTCTACCTGACCATCAACGCCGCCTGCCGCAGCGCCGGTTTTGCCGACAAGCTCAAGGACGGCAAGGTCGACGAGGCGTTCCAGGAGGTCGGGCTGGCGATCGAAAGCGGGCTGGGCGCGGTCGGCTCCAAGGGCGGTTCCGCCGGCACCGCGATCAAGGTGACCGGCCAGGCGATCAACGCGGTGATCGCCAAGGCCGCCCAGGCCCCTGCCGTCGTGAAGGCGATCAAGGAAGGCCGCTACTACGAAGCGCTGGACACCATCACCAAGGATCTGATCGGGAATGTCAAAACCGTCAGCGAGGACATTCTCGACGAAATGAAGGACCAGGAGCTCAAGGCGCTCAAGGAGAAGGGGCTGAAGGGCGACGCGCTCAAGAAAGCGCAGGACGAGATCGACGAGAAATACGACGAACGGTCCGAAGGCATCGACACCGGGGCCGAGGGCCTGTCCACCGCCTCGGGTCTCGGCGCGGACATTCTCGACGCCAACAAGCTGAAGCAGGAGCTGAAGGACAAGTTCAACCTCGACGCTCTGGAAAAGCTCGAAGAGGACGCCGCCGAGGAACAGGACCGGCAGCTGGCGGCCTTCATGCAGGAACCGGACGAGGCGCTGGAGGCGGAACTGGCCTATGGTTTCGCCGAACCGGGCGACGACGGCGAGATCGGCGCGCAGGACCACATGAAGGAAATGCACACGATCGAGACGCTGATCATCCGCCAGAAGAAACACGACATGGCGTTCCAGATGGCCTACCAGATCACCAATGGCGCAATGGGCGTGGTGGCCGGGTTCGTCCCCGGCGCGGGCATCGGCGTGGCCGCGGTGCAGCTGATCTATGCGCTGGCCGAGGCCGTCAAGCACACCCGCCGGCTGCTGATCTGGATGGCCAATGTGGACGACGCCAAGAAAACCAAGTCGGCCCAGTATGACGCGATGCTCAACCGTTACGGGCTCGAGCAGAAACAGAATCTCGAGGCCGATATCGTGGTCGCGCTCAAGGCGATCAAGCTGGCCGGCGAAATCGTCAAGGTCGCGGGCCAGGCCGCGCCCGCGGGCGTCGCGATCTCTGCCGCCGCCGACGGGGCCGAGGCCTGCATGAGCGCCGCCTCGACGGTGATGGAAGAAAAGGCGATGGCCAGCGCCTGGTCGAAATACAAGAAGATGTTGGCCGACCCCGAGGACCGCAAGAACATGCGCGACGCGCTGCGGGCCAACCCGACACTGTCGAAATACGCGATGGCCTATGGCGCCTGCATCGAAAAGAACCCCACCGCGATGAAGGGCATGAAACGGTGTGGGATCGACGCCAAGTCGCTGGCCAATGCCGGTGCCAAATGCGATCTCGTGGTCGAGTATCTCGAAACCGTCTACAAGGACGACCCGGTGCTGCTGCGCGCCGTTCCCAATGGCGAAAAATGGCATCCCGGCCCGGTGCAGGTCACGGTCAAGAGCTGGCAGGGTTTCTACCTCGCCGCCACCACCGACGCCGAACCGCCGCTGCAAAAGACCGATGTCAGCGGCGTGACGGCGGCGCTGGCGCGGCTGATCACCTGCGAAAAGAAGTTCCGCGACGCCTGCAAGGCCGCCGACAAGGAGATCGCCAAGACCGGGGAGGACGCCAAGCCCGCCGACCAGCTGGCCGCCTGCGAACAGGTGGCGACCCGGTTCGAAGACTACGACAAGGCCTATGGCGCGCTGGTGCGCAAGGCGCTGCAGGGCTTCACGCCGCTGGCCGAAGAGGGCGGGCTGCACAAGCAGATGGATCTCTACAAGGATGCGCTCGAGGCGCAGGTGATCCTGCAATGGCGCGATGTGAACGAGGCCCACGAAGGCTATGCCGTGCGCCGCGCCGGGTTCCGTATCCGCATCGAGCAGGAAAAGCAGCAGGCCAAACAGAAAGACGAGAAAGAGAAGAAGAAGAAGAAAAAATAGACCGCCGGGCCGGGAAGACCGCGATTGCCGGTCCCGCGTGTCGTCGCCTGCCGGAAAATATGCGACTGCCCCTTGACCTTCCAGTAGATGGAAGCCCTATCTGGGGTGCGAACGTATGAACCGGGCGGTCGCCATGAATACCGAACACACCCTTACCCTGCCCGTTTCGGGCATGTCCTGTGCCTCTTGCGCCGCGCGGCTGGAACGCGCCCTGGCCGCGGTGCCGGGGGTGCGCCATGCGGGTGTCAACCTCGCCGCCGAGACCGTATCGGTCGATTTCCAGTCACCGGCCGATGGCGCCGCGCTGGCGGCGGCAATGGCGCAGGCCGGGTATCCGGCCCGAACCGAAACGCATGAGTTCGACATCGGAAACCTGAGTTGCGCCTCTTGCGTGGCCCGCGCCGAACGGGCGCTGACGGGGGTATCCGGCGTGCTGTCTGCCGAGGTGAACCTGGCCACGGAAACCGCCCGCGTGACCACCGCCGAAGGTCAGGCGCGGGTTACGGACCTGGTCGAGGCGGCTGCGGCCGCGGGCTATCCCCTCCGGCCGCGCCAACCGGCCGGGGCGGCGCAGGGTGCCACCGGCGCGGGCACGCGCCGGGATGCCGAGGCCCGTGACCTCGCCCGCCGCGCCCTGATCGCGGCGGCGCTGGCGCTGCCGGTCTTTCTGCTGGAAATGGGCGGCCACGCAGTCCCGGCCCTGCATCACTGGATCGGGCGGACCATCGGCCACCAGACCAGCTGGCTGATCCAGTTCGTGCTGACCACGCTGGTCCTGATCGGGCCGGGCCGCGCCTTCTACCGCAAGGGCTTTCCGGCGTTGTTCCGGGGCGCGGCGGACATGAACAGCCTGGTGGCGCTCGGCACCTCGGCGGCCTACCTGTTCTCGACCGTCGTGCTGTTCGCCCCGGCCCTGCTGCCCGACAGTTCAGGCGCGGTCTATTTCGAGGCCGCGGCGGTCATCGTGGTCCTGGTGCTGCTGGGACGCTGGCTCGAGGCGCGGGCCAAGGGGCGCACCGGCGATGCGATCCGCGCCCTGATCCGGCTGCGCCCGACAAATGCGCATGTGCTGCGCGACGGGCAGGTCGAACAGATCGACGCCACCGCGATCCGGGTCGGGGACATCGTGCTGGCGCGCCCCGGAGACCGCATCGCGACCGATGGAGTGGTCGTCGAAGGGCGCTGCCATGTCGACGAAAGCATGATCACCGGCGAATCCCTGCCCGTCGCTAAGCAACCGGGCGACCCGGTGACCGGCGGCACCGTGGCCGGGGCGGGCGGCCTGCGGTTCCGCGCCACCCGTGTCGGCACCGACACCACCCTGTCGCAGATCGTGCGCATGGTCGAACAGGCGCAGGGGGCGAAACTGCCGATACAGAACCTGGTGGACCGGGTGACGCTGTGGTTCGTGCCCGCGGTGCTGGCAGTCGCTGCGCTGACGGTGGCGATCTGGCTGCTGGTCGGGCCGGCCCCGGCTCTGCCCCATGCGCTCGTCGCCGGCGTCGCGGTGCTGATCATCGCCTGTCCCTGCGCGATGGGGCTGGCGACACCGACCTCGATCATGGTCGGCACCGGCCGCGCGGCATCGCTGGGGGTGCTGTTCCGCAAGGGCGATGCGCTGCAGACCCTGCACGACACCGCTGTCGTCGCCTTCGACAAGACCGGCACCCTGACCGAGGGCCGCCCCGAACTGACCGACCTGATCGTGCAGGGGGGCATGGACGAAACCCGGATCCTGCAGCTCGCCGCCGCGGTCGAGGCCGGCTCCGAGCATCCTGTCGCCGATGCGATCACCCGGGCCGCACGGCGCGATGCGGCACCGATCCCGATGGCGACGGGGTTCCGGTCGGTCACCGGCCACGGGGCCGCCGCGCGGGTGGAAAACCACGATGTCCTGATCGGCTCGGCCCGGTTCCTGAAACGCGAAGGCGTGGATGCCGGGGGGGCCGATGCAACCGCCGACGACCTCGGGCGCGCGGGCAAGACGCCCCTCTTTGTCGCCGTCGACGGGCAACTCGCGGCGATCCTCGCCGTGGCCGACCCGCTGAAACCGGCGGCCCGGACCGCCATCGACGCCCTGCACGCCATGGGGCTGCAGGTGGCGATGATCACCGGCGACAATCACGCCACCGCCCGGGCGGTCGCCCGATCGGCCGGGATCGACCGCGTGCTGTCCGAGGTTCTGCCCGGCGACAAGGCGGCGGCGGTGGCCGAGTTGCGGGACAAGTTCGGCAGCGTGGCCTTTGTCGGCGACGGCATCAACGATGCCCCTGCCCTGGCCCGCGCCGATACCGGCATCGCCATCGGAACCGGCACCGATATCGCCATCGAAGCGGCGGATGTCGTGCTGATGTCCGGCGATCCGCGCGGCGTGGTCAACGCCATGCTTCTGTCGCAGCGCACGATGCGGAACATCCGTCAGAACCTGTTCTGGGCCTTCGCATACAACATCGCGCTGGTCCCGGTGGCGGCCGGGGCGCTGTATCCGGCCTTTGGCCTGATGCTGTCACCGCCGCTGGCCGCGGCGGCGATGGCGCTGTCCAGCGTGTTCGTGCTGACCAACGCCCTGCGGCTTCGGTTCATCGAACCGGCGCTGGCCGACGATCCCGGCCCGCGCGCGCCTGCGCCGGGCGGTATCGCGGCGGCCACCGGCACATGAGGAGATTGCATTGAATATCGGTGACGTGTCCCGCCTGTCCGGCCTGCCCACAAAGACCATCCGCTACTATGAAGACATGGGGCTGATCAGCCCCCGGCGCGGCGAAAACGGGTATCGCGTGTTCGCGCCGCGCGACATGCACAAGCTGGCCTTTCTCGGCCGCGCACGCCGGCTGGGGTTTTCGCTCGAGGATTGCCGCAACCTGCTGGCGCTCTACGAAGATCGCGACCGCAGCAGCGCCGAGGTCAAGGCGATCGCCCGCACTCATCTGGGACATATCGAAACCCGGCTGAACGAGCTGCGCGAAATGCGCCGCACCCTGACCGATCTGGTCGACAAATGCGCAGGCGACCACCGGCCCGACTGCCCGATCCTCGCCGATCTCGCCGCCGAAACCGGGCAGCCGAAACCCGAATAGCGCGGCAACCATGTTGCGCGGGCGATTGGCGGGACGCGGGAAGGAATGGTGGGTGATAACAGATTCGAACTGCTGACATCTTCGATGTGAACGAAGCGCTCTACCACTGAGCTAATCACCCGTCGCACGGGCTGATACCGTCAGTCGGGAAACACTTCAAGGGGTAGTTTTCCCCTTTGCGGGCGCTGTGGTATCCTGAGGCCGGTATCAGCAGGGGCACGATCACATGTCGGAGGATGCGAAACCACTTTGGGCACGGGCGGGCTGGGTCATTGCCGCCGCCTTCCTGGCCGGGCTGGGCGGCTGGATATTCACCCAGACGCGCGACAGGGTGCAGGCCTCGTTCGAGGGCGCGCCGCTGGTGCTGCATGTCGAACACGACACCGGCGAGCCGATGAACCCCGGTCTGGTCACCTCGGCCCTCGTCACCGGAACCGAACACCGCCCCGAGGACATCACCGCGGCCGAGACGGAAAATTTCGGCTGGCGCAACCGCAGCCGGGACTGGAGCGACATAGCCACCCGCACCCACGCAATCCGGGTCGAGTTCCGCACCTCGCTTGCCGAGCCGGTGGTGATCCGGCGTATCGAACCCCGGATCCTGAAACGCGCCGACCCGCTCGCGGGCTGGTTCATCGCCGATGGCGGCTGCGGCGGAATGGCGCTGCGCACGGCATTCGTCGATTTCGACGCCGAGGCCCCGAAGGCGATGCTCTCGGGCTTCGACGATCCCGATACAGAGGTGTTCTATGTGTCCCGGAACGAGGTGGAGATCGTCGAGTTTCACGCGATGACCACGTCGCATTATGTCGAATGGGTCTATGACATCCACTATACCACGCCGGCCGGGCCGCAGGTGACGACGATCGACAATGACGGCGCCCCGTTCCGCATGTCGGGTGAGGCCAGCAGCAAGGCCTATACCTTTGACTATTCGACAGGATCCATCATCCGCTATCCGGACTGGGACGGCGGCATCGTCATGTGCTGATGATGCACGGAACCCGGGCCTGACGCCAACGGCAAGGGGCCGGCACCCGTCGGATGCCGGCCCCCTCTATTCTGGCATGGTGCCATCAGTGCGCTGTGGCTGACTTGCCTTCATCGCCATCCTTCAGCGCGGCGCGGGCGGCGGCGGCCTCTTCCTCGGCGGCCTCGTCCCATTCCACCGGTTCGGGCTGGCGCACCAGCGCGTGTTCCAGAACTTCCGAGACATGGCTGACCGGAATGATCGTGAGACCTTCCTTCACGTTGTCGGGGATCTCGGGAAGGTCCTTTTCGTTTTCCTGCGGGATCAGCACCGTGGTGATGCCGCCGCGCAGCGCCGCGAGCAGTTTCTCCTTCAGCCCCCCGATCGCCAGCGCGTTGCCCCGCAGGGTGACCTCGCCGGTCATGGCGATGTCCTTGCGCACCGGGATCTGGGTCAGGACCGAGACGATCGAGGTCACCATCGCCAGACCGGCGCTGGGGCCATCCTTGGGCGTAGCGCCCTCGGGCACATGCACATGGATGTCCCAGGAATCGAAGCGCGGCGGCTTGATCCCCAGTTTCGGGCCGACCGAGCGGACATAGGAAGACGCCGCCTCGATCGATTCCTTCATCACCTCGCCCAGCTTGCCGGTGGTCTTCATCCGGCCCTTGCCCGGCAGGCGCAGCGCCTCGATGCTCAGCAATTCGCCACCGACGCTGGTATAGGCCAGCCCGGTGACGACGCCGATCTGGTCCTCCTTCTCGGCCAGGCCATAGCGGAACTTGGGCACGCCGAGGAAATCGTCGAGGTTCTCGGCCGTCACCGACACGCCGCCGGCTTCCTTCCGGACGATCCGCGTCAGCGCCTTGCGCGCGATCTTGGCGATCTCGCGTTCGAGGTTCCGGACCCCCGCCTCGCGGGTATAGGTGCGGATGATCGCGGTCAGCGCATCGTCGGCGAGCGAAAACTCGTCCTTCTTCAGCCCGTGGTTCTTCACCTGCTTGGGCAACAGGTGGCTCCGGGCGATCTCGCGCTTTTCGTCCTCGGTATAGCCCGACAGCGGGATGATCTCCATCCGGTCGATCAGCGGCCCCGGCATGTTGTAGCTGTTGGACGTGGTCAGGAACATCACGTTCGACAGGTCGTATTCCACCTCGAGATAGTGGTCGACAAACGTGTTGTTCTGTTCCGGGTCCAGCACCTCGAGCATCGCGCTCGCCGGGTCGCCGCGGAAATCCTGGCCCATCTTGTCGATCTCGTCGAGCAGGATCAGCGGATTGGTGGTCTTGGCCTTCTTCAGCGCCTGGATGATCTTGCCGGGCATCGAGCCGATATAGGTGCGCCGGTGGCCGCGGATCTCGGATTCGTCGCGCACGCCGCCCAGGCTGATGCGGATGAATTCGCGCCCGGTCGCCCTGGCCACCGATTTGCCCAGAGAGGTCTTGCCGACGCCCGGCGGGCCGACGAGGCACATGATCGGCCCCTTCATCTTCTTGCTGCGCTGCTGCACGGCCAGGTATTCGACGATCCGTTCCTTGACCTTCTCCAGGCCATAGTGATCGGCGTCCAGCACCTCCTGCGCGCGGTTCAGGTCCTTCTTGACCCGGCTCTTCACGCCCCAGGGGATCGACAGCATCCAGTCCAGATAGTTGCGCACCACCGTGGCCTCGGCCGACATCGGCGACATGTTCCTGAGCTTCTTCAGCTCGGCCTCGGCCTTTTCCAGCGCCTCCTTCGACAGCTTGGTGGCGGCGATCTTCTCTTCCAGTTCGGCGATCTCGCCCGAACCGTCCTCGCCGTCGCCCAGCTCCTTCTGAATGGCCTTCATCTGCTCATTCAGGTAATATTCGCGCTGGGTCTTCTCCATCTGCGACTTGACGCGGGTCTTGATCTTCTTCTCGACCTGCAGGACCGACATCTCGCCCTGCATCAGCCCATAGACCTTCTCCAGCCGCTCGCTGATCGACAGCGTCTCGAGCAGGTCCTGTTTCTGCTCCACTTCGATGCCCAGGTGACCGGCCACGAGATCGGCCAGCCGCGCCGGATCGTCGGCATCGCCGACCGCGGCCAGCGCCTCGTCGGGAATGTTCTTGCGCACCTTGGCGTAACGCTCGAATTCGTTGGCCACCGTGCGCTGCAGCGCCTCGATCGTGGCCGGGTCGCCGGGCATCTCGGTCAGATACTCGGCGCGGGCCTCGAAAAACGCGTCATTGTCGAGAAACGTGTCGATGCGAACGCGCGCCTGCCCCTCGACCAGCACTTTCACGGTGCCGTCGGGAAGCTTCAGCAATTGCAGCACGTTGGCCAGGACACCGGCCTTGTAGATGCCGTCGGTTTCGGGTTCGTCCTCGGCCGCGTCGATCTGGCTGGCCAGCAGGATCTGCTTGTCGTCGGCCATGACCTCTTCCAGCGCGCGCACCGATTTCTCGCGCCCGACGAACAGCGGCACGATCATGTGCGGAAACACCACGATATCTCGCAGCGGCAGCACCGGGTAGGAGGCGTTGAGTTGGTCTTGCATGTCCGGTCCTTGTTGTTGGCAGAATGACACCGGCCCCCGTTTCCCGGGCAACCATCGGTCATCCCCTTCTCAGAAGGAATAGGTGGGGCGTCGGCGGCCCCGATTCAACCAATCGAATTGGCAGGGCCCAGAATGACCGCTGCCCATCGCCGCTGCAAGCACACAATTTGCCCGGTTTCCGGCAATGCGCACGGCTTGCGGAACAGCCTGCGGGACGGCGGGCGGGGCGATCCGTGCCAAAGGCGCGGGAGCGGCGCCCGGCGTCACCTATAACGGTTCGATATCCCCCTGCGCGCGCCCGGCATCGAACGCCGCACGCCACTGCGCAAACGAGCCCGCGGCGATCGCGTCCCGCATGCCGGCCATGATGTCCTGGTAATAGTGCAGGTTGTGCCAGGTCAGCAGCATCGAGCTGATGATTTCCTGGCTGCGGAACACATGGTGCAGATAGGCGCGGCTGTAGTTCCGGCAGGCCGGGCAGGCACAGGCCTCGTCCAGCGGGCGCGGATCGTCCTGGTGGCGCGCGTTCTTGATGTTCAGCACGCCATGACGGGTGAACACCTGCCCGGTGCGGCCCGACCGCGACGGCAGGACGCAATCCATCATGTCGATGCCGCGTTCGACCGCGCCGACGATGTCGTCGGGCTTGCCGACGCCCATCAGGTAACGCGGCCGGTCAACGGGCAGCATGGCCGGCGCATGATCGAGACAGCCGAACATGGCCTCCTGCCCCTCGCCGACGGCGAGCCCACCAACCGCGTAGCCGTCGAACCCGATACGCGTCAGCGCCTCGGCGCTTTCCTCGCGCAGCTCGCGCTCCAGCCCGCCCTGCTGGATGCCGAACAGCGCATGTCCCGGACGGTCCCCGAAGGCATCGCGCGACCGCTGCGCCCAGCGCATCGACAGGCGCATGCTGGCGGCGATGCGGTCGCGGTCGGCGGGCAGCGCCGGGCATTCGTCGAAACACATCACGATATCGGACCCCAGCAGCCGCTGGATCTCCATGCTGCGTTCCGGGGTCAGCTCGTGGCTGGACCCGTCGATATGGCTCTTGAAGGTCACGCCCTGCTCGGTCAGCTTGCGCAGCCCGGCCAGCGACATGACCTGAAAACCGCCGGAATCCGTCAGGATGGGCCGGTCCCAGTTCATGAACCGGTGCAGCCCGCCCAGCCGGTCGATCCGTTCGGCGCCGGGGCGCAGCATCAGGTGATAGGTGTTGCCCAGCAGGATGTCGGCGCCGGTCTGCGCCACGCTTTCCGGCATCATCGCCTTGACCGTGGCCGCCGTCCCCACCGGCATGAAGGCCGGCGTGCGGATCTGGCCGCGCGGCGTTTCAATCACGCCGGCGCGGGCGGCGCCATCGGTGGCATCGAGCTGAAACGAAAATTTCCCGGCCATGCCGCCCGTCCCCTGGTTGTCCCCTGGTTGTCCCCTGCCCCGGCGCCCGCGCCCGCCCGTTCACACCCGGCCGGCGATCTGCGGGCCGGTCAGCCCTGCAGCGCCTTCACACCGATATCGCCCTCGGCCTGCGCCTTGATCGCGCGCACCGCCGCATGGGCCCCGGCCGCCGTGGTGAAATAGGGGATGCGGTCGAACAGCGCAATCGACCGGATCGACCGCGAATCCTCGACCGCCTGCGCGCCTTCGGTGGTGTTCATCAGCAGCTGCACCTGCCCGTCCTTGAGCATGTCCACCACGTCGGGCCGGCCCTCGTAGACCTTGTTGACCCGGTCGCAATCGACGCCGTTTTCGGCCAGCCAGGCCTGGGTGCCACGGGTCGCGACCAGGCCGAAGCCCAGGTCGACCAGCGTCTGCGCCGCCTCGAGCATCGCCACGCCCTTGTCGGCATCGCGGATCGAGACAAAGGCACGCCCCGCCGACGGCAGCACCATGCCGGCGCCCATCTGCGCTTTGAGAAAGGCGCGCGGGAAATCCCGGTCCCAGCCCATCACCTCGCCGGTCGACCGCATTTCGGGGCCGAGGATGGTGTCGACGCCGGGGAAGCGGGCAAAGGGCATCACCGCCTCCTTGACCGAGAACCACGGCATGTCCGGGTCGGCCAGCGTCATCGGATCGGCCAGCGGCAGGGTGGTGTCGTAATCCGCGTCCGCATAGGGCGCGCGCTGCGGGAACGTGGCCAGTTTCTCGCCGGCCATGATCCGCGCGGCGATCGAGGCGATGGCGGAATCGGTCGCCTTGGCCACGAACGGCACCGTGCGCGACGCGCGCGGGTTCACCTCGATCAGGTAGATATCATCGCCCTTGATCGCGAATTGCACGTTCATCAGCCCGACCACGTTGAGCGCCCGCGCCAGCGCGTTGGTCTGGGTCTTGACCTCGTCGATCAGCGCGCGCGACAGCGAATAGGGCGGCAGCGAACAGGCGCTGTCGCCGGAATGCACGCCGGCCTCCTCGATATGCTGCATGATGCCCGCCACATGCACGTCGGTCCCGTCGCAGAGCGCATCCACATCCAGTTCCACCGCGCCGTCGAGATAGCGGTCGAGCAGCACCGGGCTGTCACCCGACACCACCACCGCCTCGGCGATGTAGCGCTCGAGCTGGGCCATGTCGCGCACGATCTCCATGGCGCGGCCGCCCAGCACATAGGACGGGCGGATCACCAGCGGGAAACCGAGCTCGGCGGCGCGGGCGCGGGCCTCGTCATCGGTCGCGGCGATGGCGTTTTCGGGCTGTTTCAGCCCCAGGTCGTTGACCAGTTTCTGGAACCGCTCGCGATCCTCGGCGAGGTCGATGGCGTCCGGCGTGGTGCCCAGGATCGGGATACCCTCGGCCTCGAGCGCGCGGGCCAGTTTCAGCGGCGTCTGGCCGCCGAACTGCACGATCACCCCGTGCAGGGTGCCGTTGTCCTGTTCGACGCGCAGGATTTCCATCACATGTTCAAAGGTCAGCGGTTCGAAATACAGCCGGTCCGAAGTGTCATAGTCTGTCGACACCGTTTCCGGGTTGCAGTTGACCATGATGGTTTCATAGCCCGCGTCGGTCAGCGCGAAACAGGCGTGGCAGCAGCAATAGTCGAATTCGATCCCCTGCCCGATCCGGTTCGGACCGCCGCCGAGGATCACGACCTTCCTGCGGTCGCTGGGCCGCGCCTCGCATTCCACCTCGCCCATCATCGGCACTTCGTAGGTGGAATACATATACGGCGTCTGCGCCTCGAATTCGGCCGCGCAGGTGTCGATCCGCTTGAACACGGCGGTGACACCGGCGGCATGGCGCGCCCGGCGCACCTCGGCCTCGTCCTGCCCGGTCAGCGCCGCCAGCCGCGCATCGGTGAACCCCATCATCTTGAGCATGCGCAGGCCGTCGGCGTCGGTGGGCAGGCCGCCCGCCTCGACATCCTGTTCCGCCTCGACGATTTCGCGGATGCGGGCCAGGAACCACGGGTCGAACCGGGTGATGGCACCGATCTCGTCATCGGCCAGCCCCTCGCGCATCGCCTGCGCGATCACCCGCAGCCGGTCCGGGGTCTGGCGCGACAGGGCCTTGACGATGGCGGCATGACCCGACGACGGGTCATCGGCACCGGGGATCGCGATCTCGTCGAACCCGGTCAGCCCGGTTTCCATGCTCGCCAGCGCCTTTTGCAGCGATTCGTGGATGGTCCGGCCGATGGCCATCGCCTCGCCCACCGATTTCATCGCCGTGGTCAGCACCGGTTCGGCGCCCGGGAACTTCTCGAAGGCAAAGCGCGGGATCTTGGTCACGACATAGTCGATCGAAGGCTCGAAACTGGCCGGGGTGACCTTGGTGATGTCGTTGTCCAGCTCATCCAGCGTATAGCCGACGGCCAGCTTGGCGGCGATCTTGGCAATCGGGAAACCGGTCGCCTTGGAGGCCAGCGCCGAGGACCGGGACACCCGCGGGTTCATCTCGATCACCACCATGCGCCCGTCCTCGGGGTTGATCGCCCATTGCACGTTCGATCCGCCGGTCTCGACCCCGATTTCGCGCAGCACGGCGATCGAGCCGTTGCGCATCATCTGGTATTCCTTGTCGGTCAGCGTCAGCGCCGGCGCGACGGTGATCGAATCGCCGGTATGCACCCCCATCGGATCGACATTCTCGATCGAACAGACGATGATCGCGTTGTCCGCCTTGTCGCGGACGACCTCCATCTCGTATTCCTTCCAGCCCAGCAGGCTTTCGTCGACCAGGATCTGGCTGACCGGGCTGGCATCCATGCCGGTGCGGCAATAATGGATGTAATCTTCGCGGTTATAGGCCACGCCGCCCCCGGTGCCGCCCAGGGTAAAGGCCGGGCGGATGATCGCCGGCAGGCCGATATCCTCGAGCGCGTCGAGCGCGATCTGCACCCCCGCATCCAGGTCGGGTTCGCCCGCGTCGCCCTTCGGCGCGGTCACGATGGTCGCGCGGGGGTTTTCCAGCCCCAGCCGGTCCATCGCCTCGCGGAACAGCTTGCGGTCCTCGGCCATCTCGATGGCATCACGCTTGGCGCCGATCATCTCGACGCCGAACCTGTCCAGCACGCCCATTTCCTCGAGCGCGAGCGACGTGTTCAACCCGGTCTGCCCGCCCATCGTGGGCAGCAGCGCGTCGGGGCGTTCCTTCTCGATGATCTTGGCGACCACCTCGGGGGTGATCGGCTCGATATAGGTGGCATCGGCCAGTTCGGGGTCGGTCATGATCGTGGCCGGGTTCGAGTTGACCAGGATGACCCGGTACCCCTCTTCGCGCAGCGCCTTGCAGGCCTGGGCGCCGGAATAGTCGAACTCGCAGGCCTGCCCGATGACGATCGGCCCCGCGCCGATGATCATGATCGATTCGATATCGGTTCTTTTGGGCATGGGCTGATTCCTGATCCGGGACGCGGGGCGCCACCCGGCGCCCAAATTGTTGCGCGTTATAGGCAAGGCGGGAAAAGGTGCAAGGGGGTGCGCGCCGGCATCCCGCCCCGTTCCGCGCCGTCCCGGCGCTCAGACTTGACTTCCCGGCCAAGTCCATGTGTATCGGCGCGATATTTTCCGCGCCCGAAGGGACCGATCCGATGCACGCCTATCGCAGCCACACCTGCGCCGATCTTACCGCCGCCGATACCGGAACCACCGTCCGCCTGTCGGGCTGGGTTCACCGGGTCCGCGACCACGGCGGTGTGCTGTTCATCGACCTGCGCGACCATTACGGCGTCACCCAGATCCTGTGCGACGGAGACAGTGCCGCCTTTGATGAACTCGAAAAGGTCCGGTCCGAATGGTGCATCCGCATCGACGGCACAGTCAAGGCGCGTGACCCCGACCTGGTCAATCCCAAGCTGCCCACCGGCGAGATCGAGGTCTATGTCCGCGATCTGGAAGTGCTGGGTGCCGCGTCCGAACTGCCGCTGATGGTGTTCGGCGACCAGGAATACCCCGAGGAAACCCGCCTGCGGTACCGGTTCCTCGACCTGCGCCGCGAGGCGATGCAGTCCAACATGACCCTGCGCTCGGACGTTGTCGCCAGCATGCGCCGCCGCATGTGGGACCAAGGGTTCCGGGAATACCAGACCCCGGTGATCACCGCATCCTCGCCCGAGGGCGCGCGCGATTTCCTGGTGCCGTCGCGCCTGCATCCGGGCCGGTTCTACGCGCTTCCGCAGGCGCCGCAGCAGTTCAAGCAGCTGATCATGGTGTCGGGGTTCGACAGGTATTTCCAGATCGCGCCCTGTTTCCGCGACGAGGACCCGCGCGCCGACCGCTCGCCCACCGATTTCTACCAGCTCGACATGGAAATGTCCTTCGTCACCCAGCAGGATGTGTTCGACACCATCCAGCCGGTGTTGCGCGGCGTGTTCGAGGAATTCGCCGATGGTGCGACCGTCGATGCCGACTGGCCGCAGATCAGCTATCGCGACGCGGCGCTGTGGTATGGCACCGACAAGCCCGACCTGCGCAACCCGATCAGGATGCAGCGCGTATCCGAGCATTTCGCGGGCGGCGGCTTTGCGATTTTTGCCAAGCTTCTGGAACAGGACGGCACCGAGATCCGCGCCATCCCCGCCCCCGGCGGTGGTTCGCGCAAGTTCTGCGACCGGATGAACAAGTTCGCCCAGGGCGAAGGCCTGCCGGGGATGGGCTATATCTTCTGGCGCGAGGGCGCGGACGGTATGGAAGCGGCCGGCCCGCTGGCCAAGAATATCGGCCCCGAACGGACCGAGGCAATCCGGCAGCAGCTGGGTCTCGGCGTCGGTGACGCGGCGTTTTTCCTCGGCGGCAAGCCGTCGGATTTCGAAACCGTGGCCGGCAAGGCCCGCGTGGTGATCGGCGACGAACTGGGGCTGACCGAAACCGACCGTTTCGCCTTTGCCTGGATCGTCGATTTCCCGATCTACGAACGCGACGCAGAAACCGGCAAGGTGGATTTCGAACACAACCCGTTCTCGATGCCGCAGGGCGGCATGGAAGCGCTGCAGGGCGATCCGCTCGACGTTCTGGGCTATCAGTATGACCTGGCCTGCAACGGCTACGAGATCCTGTCGGGCGCGATCCGCAACCATATTCCCGAAATCATGTTCCGCGCCTTCGAGATCGCCGGCTATGACGAGGCCGAGGTGCGGCGCCGGTTCGGCGGGCTGGTCAATGCGTTCCAGTATGGCGCGCCGCCGCACGGAGGCTGCGCCGCCGGGATCGACCGGATCGTGATGCTGCTGGCGGATACGGTCAACATCCGCGAGGTCATCATGTTCCCGATGAACCAGCGCGCCGAGGACCTGATGATGTCGGCCCCGTCCGAACCGACCTCGGATCAGTTGATGGAACTGGGCCTGCGCGTGATCCCGCAGGAGTGATCCGCGGCGGGCGCGTCTATGGCAGCTGACCGGGGCTGGACGAAGCCGCGCTCTGTCAGCGCCGCGGCCTGATGCCGACCGGCGACGTACGTGGCCGGGCCGCATGGGTCATGCGCGCGGCGACCGGGCTGGAAACTTCGGTCTTTCCGGGGTTGAACATGGGCGCCGATCCGGGATTACTGCGATGAGAAAGGATCACGCCATGACGGACCCGACCGACACTCCCGTTGGCGCCCCGGTTCCCGGCTGGAGCCCGCCGCCGGTTCCCGGTGGCGATATCCTGGAAGGCCGCCACGCGCGGCTCGAACCGCTGAACTCGGCCAGCCATGGCGCCGCTCTCTTTCGTGCGGTCGACGGGCATGACCGCCTCTGGACCTACATGCCCTACGGCCCGTTCGAGACCGAACAGGCCTATTGCGACTGGGTGGACGGCGTCACGGCGGATTCCGCCCTGTCCTTCTACGCGATCTTCAACCGCGACACCGGGGCCTGGGGCGGCGTGGCCTCGTATCTGCGCATCGCCCCCGAGGCCGGGTCCATCGAGGTCGGCCATATCAACCTGGCGCCGGGGCTGGCACAGACGGCGGCGGCCACCGAAGCGATCGTCCTGATGATGGGCTGGGCCTTCGAGGCCGGGTATCGCCGGTTCGAATGGAAATGCGACGCGCTGAACCGGCCATCGCGTCGCGCCGCCCAGCGGCTGGGCCTGAGCTATGAAGGCATCTTCCGGCAGGCGGTCGTGGTCAAGGGGCGCAACCGCGACACCGCCTGGTTCGCCGCCATCGACAAGGAATGGCCCGCGTTGCGCGACGCATATGACGCCTGGCTGGCGCCGTCGAATTTCGACGCAGACGGACGGCAAAAACGCGCCCTCGGCGCGTTTACCACCCCGATCCGGGTCGCCTCCGATCCAACCCTCTGACCCGACCCCCTGAACGGCTGACGGCCCGGTCCCGCGACACGGCCCATCCCGGCGCCGCCGAGCCTTCCGCAAAACCGGCCCGCCACCGCCCCGTGGCCGCCCATGTGTTGCAACCGCGCGCGCGATCCCCGGATCAGGACCGAGGCCTGTCGCGCAACGCCTGTTTCCGCGGGCGGCCGATCAGACGCGACTGCACGAACAGGACGGCGCCCAGCGACACCAGCGCGGCGAGAAATGTCGCCACCATCTCAGATCGCCCGTCGCTGCTGCAGCCGATCCCGGATCAGCCCGGAGATATGGGCCGCCTCGTCGGCAACGGGTCCGCCGCGGGCACGGCCGCGGGCCAGCGCGGCCGCGGCCTGGGCCAGCACGTTGTCATCGGCACTGCGCGCCACCCCGCCCAGGAACTGGGCGACATAGTCGAGCATCGAGCCCTCGGCCCCATCGTCCAGCACGTCGGCCGCATGGGCCATGTCGTCCCGATAGGCAATCGGATCGGGGCAGATCACCTCGTCCTCGACCGCACGCGGACCAAAGGCGCGGCGATCCTCGGGCAGGCGCGACAGCACCGCGTTCTGGAACACGGCCAGCGATGTCACCGGCTTGGCTAGGAACCCGTCGGCTCCCGCCGCGATTGCCGCCGATTCCGCGAAATCGTCGCCCGACATGCCCAGGATCACCGGCACGCGCGGGGTGGCCGAGGCCAGTTCCTCGATCAGCGACACGCCGGACCCGTCGGGCAAGCCCAGGTCGACGAAGATCACCGAGGGGCGGTAGATCTGCAAATGCCGCCGCGCCGATTTCAGACAATCGGCGCGGCGGATGCGCGCGCCCGATCGCAGGCACAGAAGACGCATCGCCTCGCAGGCGTAGCGGCTGTCCTCGACCACCAGAACGGTCAGCCCCAGCAAGGGCCGGTTGGCGGTCGGTTGACGGTGAGTCGCGGCAAACAGGTCCGAATCATCCATCTTGCAATTTCTCCTCGGCAGGCGCGCCAAGGCTAGGCGGGGATGCCTAACGATACGTTAACACCCTTGCCCCCCGCCCCACCCGGCGGCATAACCCGGCCCGACGCCCCCCGTTCGGCCAGCCCGTTCGACAACCCCATTCGACCACCCCATTCGACCACAAGGAGCATCCCATGATCGGCCGCCTGAACCACGTCGCCATCGCCGTCCCCGATCTCGAAGCGGCCTCGGCGCAGTATCGCGATGCCCTGGGCGCCAGCGTCGGCGCACCGCAGGACGAACCCGATCACGGCGTCACCGTGGTCTTCATCGACCTGCCCAACACCAAGATCGAACTGCTCTACCCGCTGGGCGAGAACAGCCCGATCCAGGGCTTTCTCGACAAGAACCCCGCGGGCGGCATCCACCATGTCTGCTACGAGGTCGAGGATATCCTGGCCGCGCGCGACCACCTGCAGGCGACGGGGGCACGCGTGCTGGGCAGCGGCGAACCCCGGATCGGCGCCCATGGCAAACCGGTGCTGTTCCTGCATCCCAAGGATTTCAACGGCTGCCTGGTCGAACTGGAACAGGTCTGAGGACACCGACATGGCCATCGTATCGGCAATCGTGCTCTATGTCGTGATCTGGTTCATGGCATTCTTCATCGCCCTGCCGATCCGGCTCAAGACCCAGGGCGACGTGGGCGAAGTCGTCCCCGGCACCCATGCGGGCGCGCCGGCGCAGCACCACCTGAAGGCCAAGTTCAGGATCGTCACCGTGGTGGCGTTCGTGATCTGGGTCATCGTCGTGGCGATCATCCTGTCGGGCGTGCTCGGCGTGGGCGATATCGACTGGTTCCACCGGATGGACCCGACCGTCGAAAGCTGACCGCCAGACAGCGCCCGCCGCCAATTCGGGTCACCCGGACCGGGCGCACCGACGGTTGCGCTCAATACTGTCGCAACCGCCCGTTGAGCATGTGGAACAGATGGGTAAAGGTGGCCGCCCCGACGATCGGAACCAGCAGGTTCACCAGCGGCACCGATAACGGGATCGCCATCAGCGTGCCCGCCAGCCAGACCCTGCCCGCATATTGCCTGCGCAGCCGCTTCGCGCCGTCACGGCCGATCCGGCGCATGGCGGCCAGCATGATATATTCACGGCCCAGCAGGAATCCGTTCAGCCCCCAGAAGATGAACATCGCGAAGGGCGTAAAGACGACATAGAGCAGGATCGCCACGAGGTTCGCCGCGATCAGCACGCCGAGGAAATTCACCGTATCCCGCAAAGCATCGCCGAACGGCACCGGATCGACCGGCGGCAGGCCGCGGTAATGCCGGTCCTCGACCGCCTGCGCCACCTCGTCGAGGAACATCGAGGTGATCGCCGAGGCGACCGGCACCATCAGGAACACCGACAGGATCATCATCACGACCAGCGAGGACCAGCTCAGCAGGTCGCCCAGCCAGGTCACCTCGCCAACGATCGGCAGCGTCGTGCTGTCTCCGGTCAGCCAGCCGATCAGATACATTACCCCGGCACTGGCCGCGATCAGCAGCGCCAGCGTCAGCGCCACGCCCAGGCCCAGCACCTTGCGAAAACGCGGGTCGCCCAACTGCCCCAGCGCCAGGAGAAAGGCCCGCAGGATCATGCCTCGGCCCAGTCGGTTATCGCGTCGAGATCGGGCCGCGGCCGTTCGGGCGGGGCTCCGGTTTCGGTGCCGATATGGATGAACCCGGCCACCTGTTCATGCGCGGCAAGCCCCAGCCCGTCGGCGCAGAACCCCCGGTCATGGGCCGGCCACCCGGACAGCCAGTTCGCCCCCCATCCCGAGGCCAGGGCGGCGTTCAGCAACGCGCAGCAGACCGCCCCCGCCGACAGGGTCTGTTCATAGGCCGGGATCTTGTCGCTGTCGCGCCGCACCTCGATCACCGCCACGGCAAGGTTGCCCAGGTCGAACTGCTGACGCCCCTTGGCGATATCCTCGGGCGGTTTTCCCAATGCCGCGCCGCGCGCCTCCACCACGCCGGCCAGCCGGTCCAGGGCCGCCGCGTTCAGCACGATGAACCGCCACGGCTCCAGCTTGCCGTGATCGGGGCTGCGGGCGGCGGCGGTCAGGATGGGCATCAGCGCCGCCCGATCCGGGACCGGCAGGCCCAGCGTCTTGGCCGGGCGCGACCGCCGCGACAACAGGAAATCGAGCGCGGCCTGGTTTCGATCGGGCATGAAGTTAATCCTCTTTACATCCCAGTCCTGCCCTATCTCGGCGCAGGCGCGCAAATATTCAAGGGGTAAAAGATGCGTGACCCCGGTTGTTGGCCGTCGAGGCGGCGCGCGAACATGGTATGATGCCGGCACCGCCGAAGGAGCCGAGATGACCCGCCTGACGATACCCGCCGCCCTGTCGGCCGCGCTCATGGCGCTTGCCGGCTGTGATCCCACCGCATCTGGGCTGGATTCTGGTTCTGATTCTGGCCTCTATGCCTCGCCTGCCGGCAATTACGGCGGCCGTCCTGCCGGCCTTGCGCCGCCACCCGGCCGCACCGCGCAGGAACGCGCCGAACGGCGGGCCTATTACCGGGGGCCGCGCGGGGACGAATTCTAGGCCGCTACCCGACCGGCAAACCCGCACGCAGATCGCCGCTGCCGACCGGCCTTATCATCGCAGGTCCCGGGCCATGCGCGCCACCTCTTCCCGCAGGAACGCATCGAATCGCGCCGTGGGCTGGCGCACCGCCAATGTCTCGGCCAGCGGGTCCGGCGCCTCGATCCCGGACCCGGCCAGCGCCGCGATGGCCGCGTGACCGCAGAACGGGACATAGACCTCGGAATAGCCGCCCTCATGCACCAGAACCAGGCGCCCGCCGCACAGCGCCGCCGCCGCTTCCTTCAGCCGGAGCGTCATCTGCCGGAAGGTGTCGGCGGTGGCCAGCATCCGCGCCATCGGGTCGATGGCCGAGGCGTCAAAGCCGCAGGCCACGACGATCGCCTCCGGCCTGAACCGTTCCAGCGCCGGCACCACGATCTCGTCGATCACCGCGAGATAGGCGGTATGCCCCGCCCCGGCGAGCAGCGGCACATTGAGGTTGAACCCCGCGCCGGCACCCCGACCGCGGTCGCCGATACCACCGGTATCGAGCGGATAGTTCCCCTCCTGGTGTACCGATACGGTCAGCACGTCGTCACGCTCATAATAGATCGCCTCGGTGCCATTGCCGTGATGCACGTCCCAGTCCACCACCGCGACCCGGCCCAGGCCGTCCCGCGCCTTCGCCGTTTCGATGGCGATGGCGATATTGGCCAACAGGCAGAAGCCGTTGGGAAAATCCGGCAGGCAGTGATGCCCCGGCGGGCGCGACAGGGCATAGGCGGTGTCGACCTCTCCCGCCAGCACGGACCGCAGCGCCCCGACCGCCAGCCCCGCCGACAGCGCGGCGATCTCGAACCCGCCCTGCGCGAAGGGCGTGCGCAGCCCCAGTTCGCCGCCGCCCGCATCCGACAACCGCCGGAATTCGGCCAGGTAGCTTTCGGGATGCACCCGCGCCATGTCCTCCCAGGCCGCCGCGGGCGCCCCGCGCGCGTCCAGCTCGGCGATCAGGCCGGTGACATCCATCAGGTTCTTCAGCCGCCGCTTGGTCTCGGGATTTTCCGGCAGCCCGCCGGCGGCCAGCGGCTGAACCAGCCCCCCCACCGGCAGGGTAAAGGCATAGCTGCCACCCCCATGCCAGAAACACCGCTCATCCCAGAAAAACCCGGTCGTCATGCCGTTTCCCTTCCTCTTGCCCGAAATATCCCCGCCGGAGGCATGAAAACCCATGGCACCCGGCCACCGCACCATGCAACATGGCCGGCGATGGCGAAACCGAAAACCCGAGACCTGCCCGACCTGACCGGACGCGCGATACCGGGGGCGGAAATTACGCTGCGCGCCACGCCCAGAGCCGCGCGCAACTCGCTCGTCGGCGACGCGGAGACCCTGCGCGCGACCGTGACCGTCGCGCCCGAGAACGGCAGGGCGAACGCGGCGGTCGCGGCGCTGCTGGCTGCCGCGATGGGCGTCGCCCCCAGCCACCTGGTGCTGATCCGCGGCCAGACCGCCCGCACCAAGACCTTCCGCTACGATCCGCCCAAATCGTCCTGATCGCCCCGCTCGTCCTGATCGTCGGCAACCTCGCGCAACCGGTAGACCCCTTCCGGCAGGTCCAGCGCGGCCGCGAGATCGCGCAGCATCTCCGGCGAAAACGTCACTTTCTGCACCCGGTCGGTGCGCGGGTCCCATTGTTCGACGGTGACACATTCGGCAAAGCCGTTGATCACCACGTCCTCCTGCAGCGGGGCCGCGCCCTCGTCCACCAGGGTGATCACGGTGGCGTCGAATTCATGCTCGATGGTAAACATGCCCACACCCTGCCGCCGCCGCGGCGGGGACGCAAGAGGCGCAGAAGACCTCACCGGCCCGCGCGTCATTTCCTTGCCTTTTCGGGCATCTTTGCCCATTAGAGGCGCGCCGCGCCTTCGGCGGCAGCTGACCCCAGGTGACCATATGTGCCCAGCGACCAGCAACGAGGACATACCTCGCGGCTACATCATCCCCATCGGCGGTGGTGAGGACCGGGAAAGGGATATGCAGATCCACCGCCGCTTCGTCGAGCTGTCCGGCGGCGCGGACGCGGCCATCGTCGTGATCCCGACCGCCTCGATGCTCGAGGAAACCGGCCCCGACTATCACCGCATCTTCTCGGAACTGGGCGCCGGCCAGGTCGAGTTCCTGCCGATCTCGCGCCGGGCCGATTGCGACAACCCCGAGTTTGCCGATCTGATCGACCGCGCGAGCGGCATCTTCATGACCGGCGGCAACCAGCTGCGGCTGTCCGCGATCCTGGGCGGCACGCTGCTGGCGCAGAAGATCCGCCGCCGCAACGCCGCGGGCGTGCCGGTGGCCGGCACCTCGGCCGGCGCCTCGATCATGTCCGAACACATGGTCGCGGGCGGCAGTTCCAATGCCGCGCCCGCCGAGGGCAACATCACCCTCGCGCCGGGGATGGGCCTGACCAACGCGGTGATCATCGACCAGCATTTCACCCAGCGCAACCGGCTGGGCCGGCTGCTCACGGCCACCTCCTACAATCCCTTCCTGATCGGCATCGGCATCGACGAGGACACCGCCGCCTTCATCGGCCCCGACAACGTGTTCGAGGTCGTGGGCTCGGGCAGCGTCACCGTCGTCGACGCGGGCCAGCTGACCCATTCCTCGATGTGGGACGCCCGCCCCGGCGAAGCGCTCAGCCTGCTCGGCTTGCGGCTTGACGTTCTCGGCGAAGGCTGCCGTTATGACCTGACGGCCCGTGTTGCCTATCCGCCCGATGAGCATCTGGCCTTCTGCAGCCTGCCGGTATCCTCCGGCGATCCGCCACCAGAAGCGGAGGGCTGATCGTCAACGCCCGGGAGGGAGGTATGCCCGCATGAAGATCGTTTCCACCAATGTCTTTGTCGGTCCGAATGTCTGGGCCCGGTTTCCGGTGATCCGCCATGTCGTCGATCTCGGCCCGCTCGAGACCTGGCCATCCGCAAAGATCGGGGAACCCTTCATCGACGGGCTGCTGAGCGCCCTGCCCGGCCTGCGGGAACATGGCTGCTCCTATCGCGAACCCGGCGGCTTCGTCCGCCGGTTGCGCGAGGATGACGGCACCTGGCTGGGCCATGTGATGGAACATGTGGCGATCGAGATCCAGGATGTCGCCGGGTCGGACGTGACCTTTGGAAGGACCCGCGGCACCGGCGAGCCGGGCCAGTACAACCTGGTCTACGAATACCGGCAGCGCGACGTCGGGCTGGCCGCGGGCAAGCTGGCGCTGCGCCTGCTGATGCACCTGCTGCCCGCCGAGCTGCAGGCGCAGGTCGATCACGAGATTGACCCCGGTTTCGACTGGGAGGACGAGCTGCGCAGCTTTGTCCTGCGCGCCCAGAAAAAGGAATTCGGCCCGTCGACCGGGTCGCTGGTCAAGGCGGCCGACGATCGCGACATCCCCTGGATTCGCCTCAACGACTATTCGCTGGTCCAGTTCGGTCACGGCAAGTTCCAGAAACGGATCCAGGCCACGATCACAAGCGAGACCAAGCATATCGCGGTCGAGATATCCTGCGACAAGGAAGACACCCACAACCTGCTCAACGATCTCGGCCTGCCGGTGCCGCAGCAGCGCATGGTCTATTCCGCCCGCGAGGCGGTGCGCGCCGCCCAGCGCATCGGGCACCCGGTGGTGGTCAAGCCGCTCGACGCCAATCATGGCCGCGGCGTGTCGATCAACCTCAATTCCGACGACGAGGTCGAGGCCGGGTTCGCCGAGGCGAAACAGCATTCCAAGAGCCGCGCGATCCTGGTCGAGAGCTTCATCACCGGGTTCGACCACCGGATGCTGGTGGTCGACAACAAGCTGGTCGCGGTGGCCAAGCGGGTGCCGGGCCATGTGGTCGGCGACGGCCTCAGCACGATCGCCGCGCTGATCGACCAGGTGAACGAGGATCCCCGCCGGGGCATCGGCCATGAAAAGGTGCTGACCAAGCTGGAACTGGACAACCAGGCCCAGCGGCTGATGGCGGATGCGGGCGTGACCGAGGACACGGTGCTGCCCGAGGGCGAGGTGTTCTACCTGCGCTCGACCGCCAACCTGTCCACCGGTGGCACCGCCATCGACATGACTGACGTGGTGCATCCCGACAACCGCGACATGGCCGAACGCGCGATCATGGCGGTCGGGCTCGACGTGGGCGGGGTCGATTTCCTGATCGACGACATCACGAAATCCTACAAGGATATCGGCGGCGCCATCGTCGAGGTGAACGCGGCGCCGGGCTTCAGGATGCATGTCGCCCCTTCCGAGGGCGAACCGCGCGACGTGGCCGGCGCGGTGATCGACATGCTGTTCCCGGTCGGGTCGGAAACCCGCATCCCGATCGCAGCGATCACCGGAACCAACGGCAAGACCACCACCTCGCGGATGCTGGCCCATATCATGAAGGCCAGCGGCAAGACCGTCGGCATGACCTCGACCGACGGGGTCTATGTCGATGGCAAGCTGAGCGTGAAGGGCGACATGACCGGGCCGAAATCGGCCCAGATCGTGCTGCGCGACCCGATGGTCGATTTCGCGGTGATGGAAACCGCGCGCGGCGGGCTGGTGCGGTCGGGACTGGGCTATCGCCGGTCCAACGTGGCCGCCTGCCTGAACGTCTCGGCCGACCATCTCGGCCTGCGCGGGATCGACACGGTCGAGGAACTGGCCGAGGTCAAGCGCGTCGTGGTCGAGAGCGCCACCGACACGGCGGTGCTGAATGCCGATGACATCAACTGCCTGCGCATGGCCGATTTCACCGATGCCGAGCATATCTTCTATGTCACGACCAACCCCGGCCACGCGCTGGTCAAGGAACATATCCAGTCGGGCGGCAAGGCCATCGTGCTGGAACAGGGCATGAATGGCGAGATGCTGGCGATCTACGACAACGGGCTGCACATGCCGGTGCTGTGGTCGCATGTGATCCCCGCCGCGCTCGAGGGCAAGGCGATGCACAACGTGCAGAACGCCATGTTCGCCGCCGCGATGGCCTATTCCTTCGGCGTGGACCTGGACAATATCCGCCACGGGCTGCGCACCTTCGACACCAGTTTCTTCCAGGCGCCGGGGCGGATGAACGTGTTCGACGAACACCCGTTCAAGGTGATCCTGGACTATGCCCACAACCCCGCCGCCTTCGGGGTGATGGCGGACCTGTCCGACCGGCTCGACGTCAAGGGCCGGCGGATCGTGGTCGTCGCGGTGCCCGGCGACCGCCGGGACGAGGACGTGGCCGATGCCGCCGCGACGCTGGCGGGCCATTTCGACCATTACATCTGCAAGGCCGACGACAACCGGCGCGGCCGGGGCGAGGACGAGATCCCGCAGATGCTGAAACGCGACCTGATCGCCAATGGCGTGGCCGAGGACGCGATCACCCTCATTCCCGACGAACCGCAGGCCATCGATCACGGGCTGGAAATGGCGCAGCCCGGCGATCTGCTGGTGATCTTCGGCGACAACAGCGCGCGTTGCTGGAAACAGATCATCTATTTCCACCAGGAAACCGCCCCGGAGGGCGACACGCCCGCCCCGGCGGCGGAACCGGCGTCACCGGATCTCGAAGAACTGTTCGGCGGCGAACCGGTGCTGATCCGCGATGATCGCGGGGTGCGGCTGGCCCGCGACGACGAAGACTCGGACTGAGGCGGGGGCACCGGGATGGAGCCTGTCGAGATCATCGAAGAGGCGCTGGACGTGCCGATCCCCGATGCGCCCGCGCTGCGGCTCGACGATGCGCGGCGGCTGACCGGACCGGGGCTGCTGTGGTCGCGGGCCGGCGCGGTGCTGGACGTGCTGCATGATGGCAGCATCGACCCAGACCGGATCGTGGCGCTGTGGGACAAACAGGCCCGCCGGGTCCTGGATGCGCTGGGATGGCAGGACGAGACCCTGACCCACCGCCGTTATGACGGCGGGGTCAGCCTCGCCCTCTCGGCCCCGATGGACCAGCTCTATTCGGCGATTTTCGCGGCGCAAACCGCGTGGCATTTCTGCGCCGCCGACCTGCTGGACCGGGAACCGGGCGATTTCGCCGCGATGGTGGACGATGTCCGGGGGGTGATGGCGCGCGAGGCCAACCCGCCCCTGCCCGCCCTGATCGCGGCGGCGGCGGACCACGGCATCGACATCCTGTGCGACGATGACGACATCTCGATCGGCCAGGGCACCGGGTCGCGGACGTGGCCCGTCCACGACCTGCCGGCGCCGGGCGACGTGGACTGGGCGGCGCTGCATGACGTGCCGGTGGCGATGATCACCGGCACCAACGGCAAGACCACGACCACCCGGCTCTGCGCGGCGATTGCCACGGCGGCGGGCCGGGTGGCGGGGCTCACCTCGACCGAGTTCGTGATGGTCGGCGGCGACATTCTCGACCGGGGCGATTACTCCGGTCCCGGCGGCGCACGGCTGCTGCTGCGCGACCGGCGGCTGGAAACCGGGTTTCTCGAAGTGGCCCGCGGCGGCATCCTGCGGCGCGGCCTGCCCACCCGCCATGTCCGCGCGGCGCTGGTCACCAATGTCGCCGCCGACCATCTCGGCCAGTATGGCGTCAACACGGTGCCCGAACTGGCACAGGCCAAGTTCGCGGTGCACCGGGCGCTGGCCCCCGGTGGGGTGCTGGTGCTGAACGCCGACGACCCGCATGTGGTCGACGAGGCCGCGCGCACCCGCGCCACGACCTGGTGGTTCGCCCTGTCGCCCGATGCGGCGAAAATCGGCGCGGCCCGCGCCGCCGGCACGCCCTGTGCCTGGGCCGACACCGGCAACCTGTGGTTCTTTGACGGCACCACCGCACATGACATCATGCCCGTCGCCGATATCCCGATCGCGATGGGCGGCGCGGCGCGGCACAACATCGCCAATGCGCTCGGCGCGCTGTGCCTGTCGCGCGCGCTGGGGATCGGCGATGAGGCGATCCGCGCCGGCATGGCCCGTTTTCGCCCCGATGCCAGCGACAATCCGGGCCGGTGTAACGAGTTCGCGGTGAACGGCGCCCGGGTCTTCGTGGATTTCGCCCATAATCCCCATTCCATCGCGGCGATGGCCGACACGATGGCGGCGATCCCCGCCAAGCGCCGCTTCGCCATGCTCAGCCATGCCGGCGACCGCTCGGACGGCGATATCCGCGACCTGACCATGGGGGTGCTGGCGCTGGACCCCGATATGGTGGTGGCCGCCGAGATCGAGGATTACCTGCGCGGGCGCAGCCCCGGCGAGCTGCCGGCGCTGATCCGCCGGACCTGTCTCGATGCGGGCATGGCCGCCGATGCGGTGCTGACCGCCGGATCGCCGCGCGATGGCGCCGAACGCATCCTCGACATGGTCGGGCCCGGCGACCTGGCGCTGCTGCTGGTGCTGTCCGACCGCGCCCGCGTGTTCGAGTTGCTGGAGCAGCGCGGAATCGCCGTTTGACCTGCATCAAGGCCCCTCCCCGCCCGCCGCATAGACTGGTGGCGATGGAAGGGAGGCCTCAATGCAAAACCCATCTGTACTCAGGAAACACGCGGCGCTTCTGGACCACATGGCCGACCGGCTGGGTGTCGATCTGGAAGAGGCGACCATGCGCGGCGAATTGCGGGTCTCGGAGCTGACCGACGCGGTGCTGTCCTGCACCGCCTGCGCCGATCCCACCGCCTGCCGCCACTGGCTGGATGCCGCCGCCGACGGCGCCGGGGCCACCCCCGGCTTCTGCCGCAATTCCGCGCTGCTCGGGCAGTTGCAGGACAAGCTGTCGATCTGACGGGGACGACATGAACATTCCGTTTTCGGCGGTCGAGCCGCTCGACCGGCACTATTGGCTTGCCCGGTCGGTGGCGCGTATCATCGGCGTCGATCCGACCCGCGCGATGGCGCAGGGGCGCGTCGACAGCGACAGCTACGCCGAAATGATCAAGACCTGCCGGGATGGCGATTGCGCCGCCATCTGCCTGCGGTGGCTGGGCGATCCGGCCAGCGACCGCAACCGCGCGCCGCAGGGATGCGCCATCGCCGAGGCGCTGGAACGGCTGCGCTGATCACGCTGGCGCGCCCTCCGCGCCGGTGCTAGGACCGCGATCATGCAGGTCTTTGACGCGATTTTCACCGACCGCGGGTCGAAATACGCCGTCTCCGGCGGCAAGGTCGGCAGCCGGGACGAGGCGGTGGAGTTCGTCAAGACGCTGTGCCGGACCCGAAAATTCGCCCGCGCCACCCATAACAGCTGGGGCGTGTTGCTGCCCGAGGGCCCGCTCAAGAATGACGACGGCGAATCCGGCGCGGGCATGGTGATCCTGCGGATGCTCGAACGCGAGGGGCTCGAGGGCGAGATCGTCGTGGTCACCCGCTGGTTCGGCGGCCGCAAGCTGGGCGGCGACCGGTTCCGCCGCGTGCAGGACGCGGTGCGCCACTACCTGGACAACCGGGGCTAGAGATCCTTGTGGGTGCCGTCGCAGAGCGGTGCGTTGCCGGTCTGCTTGCAACCGCAAAAGAACACCCGGCCATCCTTCTCGGCCACATATTTCACCGGTTCGAATCCCGTCTCCTTGTGGCTGCCGTCGCAGAATGGCTGCCGGGACGACCGGCCGCAGGCACACCAGAAATAACTCTTGCCCGCCGAAACCTCGACCGGATACGGGGCCTTCTGCGCGATTTGCGGTGCGTCGGACATCTGGATACCTCCCTGCTGGTGCCGTCCTGTCCATCGTGGCCGCCCGAACCGGTGCAGGCAAGCCTTGCGGGGGACAGGGCGCAGCGATAGTTTGGCCGCCACCACAATCCGAGGACCATACCTTGAGCCATCCCGTCGCGATCACCGGCACCGGTGTCTTCACCCCTGAGCATGTCGTCACCAATGCCGAACTGGTCGAGGCCTTCAACGCCTATGTCGACCGGATGAACGCCGAGAACGCCGAGGCCATCGCCGCCGGCGAGATGGAACCGATGGTCTATTCCTCCGAGGAATTCATCGTCAAGGCGAGCGGGATCAGGAACCGCTATGTGATGGACAAGTCCGGCGTTCTGGATCCGCAGGTGATGTATCCCCAGCTGCGCCAGCGCGACGATGACGAACCGGGCATCATGACCGAAATGGCGCTGGATGCCTGCCGCAAGGCGCTGGCGCAGGCGGACCGCGACCCCGCAGACGTGGACGCCGTGATCTGTGCCGCGTCGAACCTCGAACGCGCCTATCCGGCGGTCGCGATCGAGATCCAGGCCGCGCTTGGCGCGGGCGGCTTCGCCTTTGACATGAACGTGGCCTGTTCCTCGGCCACTTTCGGCATCCAGGCCGCCGTGGACATGATCCGGGCCGGGTCGATCCGGTCGGCGCTGGTGGTCAATCCCGAGATCTGCTCGGGTCACCTGGAATGGCGCGACCGCGACTGCCATTTCATCTTCGGCGACGTGGCCACGGCGGTGCTGCTCGAACGCGCCGAGGATGCCAGCGGGCCATATTTCGAAGTGCTGTCGACCCGCTGCGCCACGCAGTTCTCGAACAATATCCGCAACAACAACGGCTTTCTGCGCCGGTCCCGCCCCGACGGGATGACGGATCGCCGCGACATGCAGTTCATGCAGAACGGCCGCAAGGTGTTCAAGGAAGTGCTGCCGATGGTCAGCCGCCACATTGCCGATCACATGACCGGCGAAGGCGTGGCCGACACCGATCTGAAACGGCTGTGGCTGCACCAAGCCAACAAGACGATGAACGATTTCATCGGCCGCAAGGTGCTGGGGCGCGATCCCGAACCGGGCGAGCAACCCAATATCCTGCAGGATTATGCCAACACCTCGTCCGCCGGGTCGATCATCGCGTTTTCGAAACATTCCGACGATCTCGAAGACGGCGACCTGGGCCTGATCTGCTCCTTCGGCGCCGGCTACTCGGTCGGTTCGGTGCTGGTGCGCCGCCGGAACTGAGACCGGGCGGCGATGGCGGGCCGGGTCAGACGCATTCCTCTTCGAGGTGCAGTTTCATGTCGATCAGCACCTGTTGCAGCAGCACGGTTTCCTTGAGCAGCCGCTTGGCCTCGTTGATGGTGATGATCCCGTCCTCGATCGCCTGCTGATATTCGGTCATCAGCATCGCGAACCGCTGGCTGAGCGCGATCACATCCGCGTTCACCCCGCCGTCGCGTTCGGCATTGGGGGACCGGTCATCCCATGACAACGTGATGTTCTTCAGGTCCGCCAGCGCGCTGGTCACATGCGGGAATGTCGCCACCGCCTCGAGCCGCGCCGCGGCGTCGATGGGCATGAACCGGTCGGCATGTTCGTCATTGTCCGAGTAATACCGCCCCAGCGTCGCCTTGGATTTGCCGGTGATCTGGCAGGCAGCTTCGATCCCGACGTCCTTGACCAATGCCTCCGTGTGTTTCTTCAGGTAGGTCCCGACATCGGCCATGATACTTGTCCTGTTCTACTGCCCGCGCCCCGGTTTCGGGGAAAGTCACGGCTCTTTTCCCGCTGATTTTAACCAGTTTTGCGCCCATATCAATGATATCGATTAATCGACCGAGGTTCGGTAACGAGTGGCCGGATTGTTTTCTCCCGGTACGGAATAGGGCCAGCCGTGGCCGCACGGCCACAAACCGGCCCTCCGGCGTCATCGCCGCGGTGTCACGACCGTCCAACCCCCAGGAGCCATTCGCTCCGGACTGTGGCATCCGCGGCGGTGGCGTTATTGGCGCATCAGCTTGCCCATCGCGGCGCCAGACCCTAGACCCGGGCCATGGCCAAGCTGTTCTTCAACTACTCCACGATGAATGCCGGCAAGACGACCGTTCTGTTGCAGGCATCGCACAATTACCGCGAAAACGGGATGCAGACCTACCTGCTGACCGCCGCCATCGACGGGCGGGCCGGCCGGGGCCGGATCGCGTCGCGCATCGGCATCGACGCCGAGGCGGACATCTTCGCGCCCGGCGACGACCTGTTCGCGCGCATCTCCCGGCGGCTGGATCAGGGGCCGGTCGCCTGCGTGTTCGTGGACGAAGCGCAGTTTCTCGAACCCGGCCAGGTCTGGCAACTGGCGCGGGTGGTGGACGATCTGAACCTGCCGGTACTGGCCTACGGGCTGCGGGTCGATTTCCGCGGCGAGCTGTTTCCGGGCTCTGCCGCGCTGCTGGCGCTGGCGGACGAGATGCGCGAGGTGCGCACGATCTGCAAATGCGGACGCAAGGCCACGATGGTGATTCGACAGGACGAGGCCGGCAACATCATCACCTCGGGCGCCCAGGTGCAGATCGGCGGCAACGAAACCTATGTTTCGCTCTGCCGCCGGCACTGGCGCGAAGCAACCGGCGACCGGCCCGCCGCCAGCGCCTGACAGCCCCCGCTAGACCGGGTTCGGCAGCGGCCCCCCCGCCGCAAAGGCCGCCAGATTGTCCAGCGCCATCATGCCCATCCCGGTGCGCACCTCTTCGGCCGCGGTGCCCAGATGCGGCAGCAGGGTTGCGTTTTCCATCGCGATCAGCGCCGCCGGAACCCGCGGTTCGAATTCGTAGACATCGAGCCCCGCCCCGGCGATCCCGCCGGTCTGCAACGCCGCGATCAGCGCGGCCTCGTCCACCACGTCACCGCGCGAGATATTCACCAGAATGGCAGCGGGGCGCATGGCCGCGAGCACGGCACGATCCACCAGGTGGTGGGTCTCGGCCCCGCCCGGCACCGCCACCACCAGCACGTCGACAGCGGCGGCCAGCGCTTCGGCGTCCGCGGCACGGATGGCCGGAAAATCCAGATCCTTGTCGCTGCGGGCGACATACCGCACCGCCATGCCGAACCCGAAATGGCAGCGCCGCGCGATCGCCCGGCCGATCCGCCCCATGCCGAGAATGCCCACCGTCTTGCCGGTCAGGTGCAAGCCCAGCATCTGCGTCGGGTGCCAGCCCGCCCAGCGGCCCGCGCGCACCAGCCGTTCGCCCTCGCCCGCGCGCCGGGCGGTCATCAGCATCAGGGTCATGGCGATATCGGCGGTGGCATCGGTCACCGCGCCGGGCGTGTTGGTCACCGCCACCCCGGCCGCCCGCGCCGCGGCCACGTCGATATGGTTGTAGCCGACCCCGAAATTCGCGAGCAGCCCGCAGCGGGGTTGCGGCACGTCGGCGAACACCGCGGCCGTGAACCCGTCCCCCAGCGTCGGCATCACCGCGTCGAAATCCCGCAACGCGCGGCGCAGCTCGTCCGGGCCCAGCGGTGAGGTTTCGGCGCGGATCTCGACATCGAATTCCGCCCGCGCCCGCGCCGCGACCGCCGCCGTCATCGGCCGGGTGATCCAGATCCGCGTCAATGCAGCCTCCCGCCCAGCGGCACGTTCGCCGGCACCGCGCCATCCGGGCCGATCAGCACGATCTCGCCGCCGTCGTCGGGAAGCCCCAGCACCAGCACCTCGGACATGAACCGCCCGATCTGGCGCGGCGGGAAATTCACCACCGCCAGCACCTGTTTGCCGATCAGGTCGTCAGGCGCGTAATGCGCCGTGATCTGGGCCGAGGATTTCTTTTTGCCCAGTTCCGCGCCGAAATCTATCCACAGCTTGATCGCGGGCTTGCGCGCCTCGGGATAGGGCTCGGCGCGGACCACCTCGCCCACCCGGATATCGACCTTGAGAAAATCATCGAACCCGATCTCAGCCACGGGACAGTTCCTCGCTGCGCCGCGTCGCCGCCGCCACCGCGCGGTTCAGCAGGGACGGGAACCCGGTTTTGTCGTCCATCAGCACCTCGAGCGCGGCCTGCGTGGTGCCGTTGGGGCTGGTGACATTGACCCGCAGCCGCGCGGGATCCTCGTCCGCCGCCTCGGCCAGCGCCCCGGCCCCGGCCACGGTCGCCTTGGCTAGCCGCATCGCCAGGTCCGGGTCCAGCCCCTGCGCCGCGCCCGCCGCCGCCAGCGTTTCGATCAGGTGGAACACATAGGCCGGGCCGGACCCGCTGACGCCGGTGACCGCATCCATCTGGCTTTCGCTGTCCAGCCGCACGGTTTGCCCGACCGCCGACAGCAACGTCTCGGCCAGGTCCATGTCGGCGGCATCCGCGCACGCATTGCCGATCAGCGCGGTGATGCCGCGCCCGATGGCGGCCGGCGTGTTGGGCATGGCGCGAATCACCGGGGTGTCAGCGCCCAGCACCTGTTCGAACGTGGCGATGGTGGTGCCCGCCGCGACCGAAACGAACAGCGTGTCGCCTGACCCCAGCGCCCGGATCGCGGGCAACGCCGCCCCCATCATCTGCGGCTTCACCGCCACCAGGACGATGGCGGGCCGGGCAGGCAGGTCCGCATTCAGGTGCACGCCCTGCGCGCGCAGCCAGTCCGACGGCGCCGGGTCGATCACCCAGACCGACGCGGCGGGCAACCCGCCCTCCAGCCAGCCGGCCAGCATCGCCGAGCCCATCTTGCCGCATCCCAACAGCACCAGCCCGCGATCGGCGACCCGCGACATGTCCATGATTGCCCCTCCCCCTGTCGGTTCAGGGCAAGGGTTTACGCGCGCCCGTAAGCCTCTGCAATGGCGACCTGCATCGCCTCTTTCGGGCTCCGGCCGCCCCACACCATCAGCTGGATCGCCGGGTAGTAGCGTTCCGCCCCGCCCACGGCGGCGGCGATCATCCGGTCGATCTGATCGGGACCGGCCACCTGCCCGCCCGACAGCGCGAGCCCGTAGCGCCAGACCATCAGCTTCTGGTCCTTCCAATAGGTGAAGGCACCGGTCCAGCACTGGTCGTTGATCAGGTTGATCAGTTCATAGACCCGCGGGAGCTGATCCTCCGGCGGGTCCAGTTCGAACGTGCAGACAAGGCGCAGGGTTTCGTCATAGCCCGACCATGCCAGCGTCAGGGAATAGGTCCGCCACTGGCCTTCGACCGCCATCGCGATCTGGTCCTCGCCCAGCCGGTCGAAATCCCAGTCGTGGTTCTCGGCCAGATGTTCGACGATGTCGATGGGGTGAATGTCGTCTTCCAGGTACTGCTCGGAAAGTGCCATGATGCCACCTCGCTTGTTTCAGCTTTAGCGCATCGGGATGGCAGCTCCCCAAGCGCTAGCTGCCTGCTCAACAGGCCGGGGCGATCCCCCGGTCCCATACCAGATATGGTGCGCCGCGAGGCTTATGTCTGGCAACCCCCTATTTTGGGGGGAGCCTCAATAAATTGTGTATAAGTAGAAAACCGCGCCGAAATATCGGCGCGGTTCGGGAAAATCGCGGAGTTTTTGCCCTGAATACGGGCAGGTGCCGTCCGGCGTTCAACCTGACTTTTTCAACGCCTCTTCCAGCGCGGCGACACGGGCTGCCAGCGCGTCGTTTTCCTCGCGCGCCTTGACCGCCATGGCCCGCACGGCGTCGAATTCATCGCGGGTGACGAGATCGCGATCGGCCAGCCAGCGGTCGATCATCGATTTCATCGCGGTTTCCGCCTCGTCCCGCGCGCCCTGCGCCACGCCCATCGCGTTGGTCATCAGCTGCGAGATGTCGTCGAAGATCTTGTTGCGGGTCTGCATGTGTTTCTCCCGTGTCGCGTCGTTCTCTATATGGGCGGCGGCGGCGCGGTCGGCAAGGTGGGTTTTGGCCGGTCGGTTTTGGCCGGTTGACTTTGAATGGCCCGCAAGGGCAAGAGCCGCGCATGCAGGCTGCCATCCGTTTCCCCGATCTGTCGCCCGAACTGTTCTCGATCAGCCTGTTCGGGATGGACTTCGCGCTGCGCTGGTATGCGCTGGCCTATATCGTCGGCATCCTGATCGGCTGGCGGCTGGCGGTGGCGGCGCTGCGGCGCCCGTCCCTGTGGCCGGCCGATACCCCGCCGATGACGGCGGCGCAGATCGAGGACCTGCTGACCTGGATCATCCTCGGCGTGATCCTCGGCGGGCGGCTGGGTTTCGTGCTGTTCTATCAACCCGCCTACTACCTGGCGCACCCGGCCGAGATCCTGATGGTCTGGCAGGGCGGCATGAGCTTTCACGGCGGGCTGCTGGGCGTGGTCCTGGCGGCCTGGATCCATGCGCGGCGGCACGGCATCGCCGCCCTGACCCTGGCCGATCTGGTCACCCATGCGGTGCCGCCCGGCCTGCTGCTGGGGCGGCTGGCCAATTTCGTCAATGCCGAGCTCTGGGGCCGCCCGACGACCCTGCCCTGGGGGGTGATCTTTCCCGGCCCCGAGGCGCAGGCCTGCGGCAACATGGCCGCCGAGATGACCGCCGGCCTGTGCGCCCGGCATCCCTCGCAGCTCTACGAGGCGGCGCTCGAAGGCCTGCTGCTGGGCATCGTCCTGCTGGTCATGGTCTGGCGGCGCGGGGCGCTGAAACGGCCCGGCCTCGTCAGCGGCACCTTCTTCGCCGGCTACGGGCTGGCCCGGTTCATGGTCGAGTTCGCGCGCCAGCCGGACGCGCAATTCGTTACGCCTGACAACCCGTTAGGGCTCGCTTTTCATGTGAATGGATGGGGTCTGACCATGGGCCAGTGCCTGTCCCTGCCGATGATCGCCCTGGGCCTGTGGCTGATCCTGCGGGCGCGCGGGACCCGGACATGACGCTGCGCGACCTGATCGCCGCGCGGATCAGCGAAACCGGTCCGATCACCGTTGCCGACTACATGGCCGACTGCCTGCTGCATCCCGAACACGGCTATTACGCCACCCGCGACCCGCTGGGGGCGGCGGGCGATTTCACCACCGCGCCCGAGATCAGCCAGATCTTCGGCGAGCTGCTGGGGCTGGCGCTGGCGCAGGCATGGCTGGACCAGGGCCGCCCGGCGCCGTTCGTGCTGGCCGAACCCGGCCCGGGGCGCGGCACGCTGATGGCCGACATCCTGCGGGCCACCCGCGCGGTTCCGGGCTTTGCCGAGGCGGCACAGGTGACGCTGATCGAGGCCTCGCCGACCCTGCGCAAAATTCAGGCCGAGCGGCTGTCAAACCACACCCCGCGCTGGCTCGACCGGCTGGACCAGCTGCCCGACCTGCCCCTGTTCCTCGTTGCCAACGAATTCTTCGATGCGCTGCCGATTCGCCAGTTCCTGCGCGATGGCGGCGGCTGGCGTGAAAAACGGATCGCGCTGGATGGCGGGCGGCTGGTCTTCGGCCTCACCGACCCGGCGCCGCAGCCCGGCCTGGCGCACCGGCTGGCCGATACCGGCGACGGCGACATGGTCGAGATCTGCCCCGCGGCCGCCCCCATGGCCGGCGAGATCGCCGCACGAATCGCCGGGCATGGCGGCGCGGCTCTGATCGTCGATTACGGCGGCTGGCGCTCGCGCGGCGACACGTTGCAGGCGCTTTGTGCGCACCGGTTCACCGATCCGCTGGATGCGCCGGGCAGCGCCGATCTGACCGCGCATGTCGATTTCGAACCGCTGGCCGCGGCGGCAATCGCATCAGCCTGCGCCGCCAGCCCGCTGATATCGCAGGGTGTTTTCCTCGAACGGCTCGGCATCACCGCGCGTGCGCAGGCGCTGGCAGAGGGGCTTGCCGGCGCGGCGCTGGACGATCTCGTCGCCGCGCATCGGCGGTTGACGCATCCCGACGAAATGGGAAACCTGTTCAAGGTGCTGGGCCTCTATCCGAACGGGGCCGCGCCGCTGCCCGGATTGGAACCGATGCCCGCACCATGACGCTTGAGATCCTCACCTCCGAAAGTCTCGCGCCGATCCGCCACGGGTTCTTCACCCGGCGCGGCGGCGCCTCGTCCGGCGTCTTTGCCGGGTTGAACTGTGGCCCCGGATCGTCGGACCAGCGCGAGGCGGTCGCGTTGAACCGCAGCCGCGTTGCCGACGCGATGGAGGTCGCGCCCGACGCGCTGGTCTCGGTCCATCAGGTCCATTCCGCCGATGTGGTGACCGTGACCGGGCCGCTGGCCGATCCCCCCCGCGCCGATGCGCTGGTGACCGACCGGCCGGGGCTGGCGCTGGCCGTGCTGACCGCCGATTGCCAGCCGGTCCTGTTCGCCGACGCGCAGGCCGGTGTCGTCGGCTCCGCCCATGCCGGGTGGCGCGGCGCGCTGGACGGGGTGCTCGACGCCACGCTGGACGCGATGGAGGCCCTCGGCGCCAGCCGCACCACGACCACGGCGGTGATCGGTCCCGCGATCAGCCAGCGCGCCTACGAGGTCGGCCCCGAGTTTCTCGACGACTTCTTGGCCGAGGATGCGGATAACAGCCGGTTCTTTGCCAACGGCACTGGCGACCGGCTGCTGTTCGACCTGCCCGGCTATGGCCTGCACCGCCTGCGCCGCGCCGGGATCGGGCGGGCCGAATGGACGCGGCACTGCACCTATGGCGACGCGGACCGGTTCTATTCCTACCGCCGCACCACCCATGCGGGCGAGGCCGATTACGGGCGGTTGATCTCGGTCATACGGCTCTGAGCGGATCGCCGCGGCCCCGCCCATTCCCCTTGCCCTCGGTTTCCGTCTGGTGCATCACGAGCGGGCTTCGGCCAGCGGGCCGGGCTGGCTCGGATGAAGGATGACAGGCATGGCCGACGGCGCAATGGACATCAACGCGAAACCCACCGAAGATATCCACGTCCGCGACGTGTTCGGCATCGACAGCGATATGGTGGTGCGTGGCTTTGCCGACCGCTCGGAGCGGGTTCCCGATCTCGACCCGACCTACAAGTTCGACCCCGACACCACGCTGGCGATCCTGGCCGGTTTCACCCACAACCGCCGGGTGATGATCCAGGGCTACCACGGCACCGGCAAGTCGACCCATATCGAACAGGTCGCCGCGCGGCTGAACTGGCCCACCGTGCGCGTCAACCTCGACAGCCATATCAGCCGCATCGACCTGATCGGCAAGGATGCGATCAAGCTGCGCGACGGC
Organism: Pukyongiella litopenaei; assembly: GCF_003008555.2. Lineage (NCBI taxonomy): Bacteria > Pseudomonadati > Pseudomonadota > Alphaproteobacteria > Rhodobacterales > Paracoccaceae > Pukyongiella > Pukyongiella litopenaei. Next base: position 526,201 of record NZ_CP027665.1, read on the forward strand.
AAGCAGGTGACCGAGTTTCACGAAGGCATCCTGCCCTGGGCGCTGCGCAACCCGACCGCGATCGTGTTCGACGAATACGATGCCGGCCGCGCCGACGTGATGTTCGTGATCCAGCGGGTGCTGGAACATGACGGCAAGCTGACGCTGATGGACCAGAACGAGATCATCACGCCGCATCCCTATTTCCGCCTGTTCGCCACCGCCAACACGGTTGGCCTGGGCGATACCACCGGGCTGTATCACGGCACCCAGCAGATCAACCAGGCCCAGATGGACCGCTGGTCGCTGGTGGCGACGCTGAACTATCTGTCCCATGACGCGGAAACGATGATCGTTCTGTCCAAGGCGCCGCATTACAACACCGAGAAGGGCCGCAAGACCGTGGCCCAGATGGTGACCGTGGCGGACCTGACCCGCACCGCCTTCATGAATGGCGACCTGTCCACGGTGATGAGCCCGCGCACGGTGATCAACTGGGCGCAGAATGCCGAGATCTTCCGCAACCTGGGCTACGCGTTCCGGCTGTCGTTCCTGAACAAATGCGACGAGCTGGAGCGCCAGACCGTGGCCGAGTTCTATCAGCGCTGTTTCGACGAGGAACTGCCGGAAAGCGCGGCCAGCGCGAGCCTGGGGTGATGAGTGAGACGTGGTCAACTGCTGACTACGCTCTGATAGTCAGTCTTGGGTCTGCTACGATTTCACTATTTTCGCTTGGCTGGAACGTCTGGTCGAAATTCATCTATCCTAAACCTCCGGTGCGAATGAGCATTGGCACGAGCATGGCATTAGGCGGCCAAGGAAAGACCGTTAATCACCTTGAAATTCAAAATCTTGGCTTTGTGCCAGTCAGGATCACCCAAGTGTTCGGCGAAATCGAACAACGAGACCGGAACGGCAAGAAGCAAATATGCATACCTCGTTTCTATACCAATTGGCCTATAGACAGTGTTGGCATGGCAATCGGAACGGGGGGGCCTATGTTGCTGGAGGCTGGTTCGGCGAAAAACCTTTACTTGGTAGAATCTCCCGAGGACTTTAGGTCCGTTACTCGATTTGCGGCTAAGGATGGATTTGGGCGCACTCACTATGTGCCCAAACAAAAGATGACACCTTTCCGCAAATACTACCGGTTGAAGCAATGAAGAAGCCGAACGACAACCCCGCCGACCCGTTCAAGAAGGCGCTGGCCGAGGCCACCAAGGTGATGGCCGACGATCCCGATCTGAGTGTCAGCTATTCGGTCGATCCGTCGGGGCTCTCGGGCGAGGCGATGCGGCTGCCGCAGGTCAGCCGCCGGATGACCCGCGAAGAGGTGCTGCTGGCCCGTGGCACCGCCGATGCGCTGGCGCTGCGGCACAAGTATCACGACGATGCCGTCCACGCCCGCTATGCCCCGCCGGGCGACATGGCGCGCGACCTCTACGAGGCGATGGAAACCGCCCGCTGCGAGGCGATGGGCGCGCGCGACATGCCCGGCACCGCCGGGAACATCGACGCCAAGATCGCCGCCGACGCCACCCGGCGCGGCTATGACCGGATCACGCGGGCGGGCGACGCGCCGCTGCCCGTGGCCGCCGGCTACATGATCCGCCACCTCGCCACCGGCCGCGCCATGCCCGGCGGCGCCGGCAACGTGCTGGAGCTGTGGCGCGGCTTCATTGAGGAACAGGCCGGCGGCACGCTGGAACAGGTCGCCGAGAACCTCTCGGACCAGGCCGCCTTCGCCCGCTTTGCCCGGCAGGTGATCACCGATCTGGGCTATGGCGACCAGCTGGGCGACGATCCCGACCAGGACGACGACGCCGAGGACCAGGGCGAGGACGACGCCGAGGAACAGCCCGATCCCGACAGCACCGGGCAGGAAGATCCCGAGGATGCCGACGCCGAGCCTGAGCAGAGCCAGGACGACAGCCAGGACCAGGCGCAGGCCCAGGTCTCGATGGAGGACCAGGCCGACCAGGACATGGTCGAGGATACCGAGATGCCCGATGGCGAGGCACCGCTCGAGCCTCCGCCGCCGCCGCCGGTCTCGGAGGCCGATCCCGACTACAAGGTGTTCCTGACCGATCACGACGAAGAGGTCGCCGCCGAGGATCTCGCCGAACCGGCCGAGCTGGAACGGCTGCGCGCCTATCTCGACCAGCAGCTGGAGCCGTTGAAGGGGGCGGTGTCGCGGCTGGCCAACAAGCTGCAACGGCGTTTGCAGGCCCAGCAGAACCGGTCATGGGAGTTTGACCGCGAGGAAGGCATCCTCGATGCCGGGCGGCTGGCCCGTGTGGTGGCCAACCCGACCACGCCGCTGAGCTTCAAGGTCGAGAAGGACACCGAGTTCCGCGACACGGTGGTCACGCTGCTGCTGGACAATTCCGGCTCGATGCGCGGGCGTCCGATCTCGATCGCCGCGATCTGCGCCGACGTTTTGGCCCGCACGCTGGAACGGTGCTCGGTCAAGGTCGAGATCCTCGGGTTCACCACCCGCGCCTGGAAGGGCGGGCAGGCGCGCGAGGCCTGGCTGAACGAAGGCCGCCCGCAGCAGCCGGGGCGGCTCAACGACCTGCGCCACATCGTCTACAAGGGGGCGGATGCGCCCTGGCGGCGGTCGCGGGACAATCTCGGCCTGATGATGAAGGAAGGTCTGCTCAAGGAAAACATCGACGGCGAGGCGCTGGAATGGGCCCATCGGCGGATGCTGATGCGGCGCGAACAACGCAAGATCCTGATGGTGATTTCCGACGGCGCGCCGGTCGACGATTCCACGCTCAGCGTGAACCCGGCGAACTATCTCGAGAAACACCTGCGCGACGTGATCGCCATGGTCGAGAAACGCAAGCTGGTGGAACTGCTGGCGATCGGCATCGGCCATGACGTGACCCGGTATTACGATCGGGCGGTGACCATCACCGATGTGGAACAGCTGGCCGGCGCGATGACCGAACAGTTGGCCGCGCTGTTCGATTCCGATCCGCGCGCGCGGGCGCGGGTGATGGGGATCAGGAAGGCCGGCTAGGCCGGCCTGCCTTCGGCGAGAGTTTATTTGGCAAGATGAAGGACGGGCCGGTGTTCCAGACATTCGAAGTGACCGCCCTGCCGGAACAGGGCCCGCCACGGCTGGCGGCGCTGCGTGCCGAGCTGGGGTCGGAGGGGCTGGACGGTTTCCTGGTGCCGCGTGCGGATGCGCATCAGGGCGAATATGTCGCGCCACGCGATGCGCGGCTGGCCTGGCTGACCGGGTTCACCGGGTCCGCCGGGTTCTGTGCCGCGCTGCGCCATATGGCGGGCGTGTTCGTGGACGGGCGCTATCGCACCCAGGTCAAGGCCCAGGTGGCGCGGGATTTCACCCCGGTGAACTGGCCGGAAACGGATCTCGCCGAATGGCTGGCCGGGCAGTTGCCGGATGGCGGCAGGGTCGGGTTCGATCCCTGGCTGCATACGGTGGCGCAGATCGACAAGGCCGCGGCCGGGCTCGCGGGCACCGGCATCGAACTGGTGCGCTGCGCCAACCTGGTGGACCGGATCTGGCCCGATCAGCCGGCGCCGCCATTGGCACCGGCGCGGGCGCATCCGCTGGAGTTTGCCGGCGAGGCGGCGGCGGAGAAATGCGCCCGGCTTGCCGCCGACCTGCGCGGGGCGGGGCATCGCGCCGCCGTTCTGAGCCAGCCGGATTCGATCATGTGGTTGCTGAACCTGCGCGGATCGGACATCGCGCATAACCCGGTGGCCCACGGCTTTGCCGTGCTGCATGACGACGGCACGGTGGCGCTGTTCATGGAGGCGGCCAAGCTCGACGGGCTGGACGGCCATCTCGGCGCGGCGGTAACCCGCCACGACCCGTCCGCCTTTCTCGCATTTCTCGGGACGCTGCCGGGGCCGGTGCGGATCGACCGGCAATCGGTGCCGCAGATCGTCGCAGACCGGCTGGGCGAAAGCGCCGCCTTCGGCGACGATCCCTGCGCCCTGCCCAAGGCGCGCAAGAACGGTGCCGAGATCGCCGGGGCGGCGGCGGCGCATCTGCGCGACGGGGCGGCGATGGTCGAACTGCTCGCCTGGCTCGACGCGCAGCCGCCGGGCAGCGTGAGCGAAACGCAGGTGGTCACGCGGCTGGAGGCCGAACGCCGCCGCGACAACGCGCTGCGCGATATCAGTTTTGAAACCATCGCGGGCACCGGGCCGAACGGCGCGGTGATCCATTACCGCGTGACCGAGACCACCGACAGCGTGCTGGAAGACGGCCATCTGCTGGTGCTGGACAGCGGCGGGCAGTATCTGGACGGGACCACCGACATCACCCGCACCATCGCCATCGGCACGCCGGGCGATGAGGAACGCGCCGCCTTTACCCGCGTGTTGCAGGGCATGATCGCGATGTCCCGGCTGCGCTGGCCCAACGGGCTGGCCGGGCGCGACATCGAAGCGGTGGGCCGGGTGCCGCTGTGGCTGGCCGGTCAGGATTTCAACCACGGGCTGGGTCACGGCGTCGGCGCCTATCTGAGCGTGCACGAGGGTCCGCAGCGGCTGAGCCGCCTGAGCCATGTGCCGCTGGAGCCCGGCATGATCCTGTCGAACGAGCCCGGGTATTATCGCGAAGGCGCCTTTGGCATCCGCATCGAGAACCTGCTGGTGGCGCAGGAGGCCCGGCCCCTGCCCGGCGGCGATGCCGAGCGCGCGATGATGGACTGGCGCACGCTGACCTTCGTCCCGATCGACCGCCGCCTGATCGTCGCCGACCTGCTGACGGCGGCCGAACGCGACTGGCTGAACGCCTATCACCGCGACGTCGCCGACCTGATCGGCCCGCGGGTGGGCAAACCCGCGCAAATCTGGTTGGATGCCGCCACGATGCCAATCTGAGCATCCGGGGGGCTGACGGTTTGAGGGGGGAGAGAAGCGGATGATGGCCGGCAATCACATCAGGATCAGGCGCGCGCCCGGGAAATGGGTGGTGCGCACGGGCGGCGCGGTACTGGGCGAAAGCGACGCGGCGCTGGAACTGAGCGAAGGCGACCGCCCCCCGGTGATCTATTTCCCGCGCGGCGACATCGCGATGGCGTTTCTCGACCGGTCCGACACGACCACCCATTGCCCGCAGAAGGGCGATGCAGGTTTTTTCACCATCGTCACGCGATCGGGCCGCATCGAGGACGCGGCCTGGAGCTATGACACCCCGCACGAGGCGGTGGACCGCATCGCCGGGCACCTGGCGTTTCGCACCGGCGACGCGGTCACGGTCGAACGGCTCTGACGGCGCCGCGCGTCAGGAATGTTCCTCGGCCGCGGTTTCGGCCAGCGCGCGGTTATACGCCTTCAGCACATCCACATGAAAGAGCGTGCCGCACCAGACCGGACCGCCTTCGGTGTCTTCGCGTATGACCGGCAGAAAGGCGATATCCTCGCGCTCGAACATCGGCAGCGCCGCCTCGAGCGTCGCGCCCGATGACACGCAGGTTCCGGCGGCGATCATCGCGGCGCAGGTCTCGGGGTCGGGCGACCGGGGATCGTCCAGCGGCCGCATCACCGACGAGGCGCGGAACAGGGCCAGCAGATAGGCCTGCGGCCCGGCCGCCACATGGGCCCCCTTGCGTTCGAGCTGGGTCAGGAAGAACGACCGGTCCACCAGCCGCGAGGCCAGCGCGGTCGACAGCGACACCGCCACCATCACCGCCAGGCCGGTCTGCCAGTCCCCGGTCAGTTCAAAGACGATCAGCGTGGTCGATATCGGCGCCCCCAGCACCGCCGCCGCCACCGCGCCCATGCCCGCAAAGGCATAGAGCGTCTGCGATCCCGACATGTCGGGCACCAGCCCCGTGGCGATCCAGCCAAAGGCCAGCCCGGTCAGCGCGCCGACCATCAGCGACGGTGAAAACACGCCCCCGCCCATCCGGCCCCCGAAGGTGATCGCCACCGCCACGGTCTTGAACACCGCGAACAGCACGGCCTGCCCCAGCAGCAGCTGCCCGGCCAGCGCGAGATAGGTGGTTTCATAGCCGACGCCGATGATATGCGGATACCAGATCGCCAGCCCTCCCAGCAGCGCCCCGGCCAGGGCCGGACGCAGCCAGCCCGGCAGGCCGATCCAGTCCTGCACGTAATTGCCCACGTCCTCGGCCAGGAAAATCGCTCGCATCAGGATCGCCGCGACCACGCCGCAGATCAGGCCGAGGATCAGGAAGGCGGGCAGTTCGACATAGAATTGCAGGGCGCCGGGCGATGTCAGCAGGAACTCGGGCAACGACCCGAAGGTCATCCGGGTGATCACGGTCCCGGCCACGGCGGCGATGACGATCGGCGCAAAGGCATGCACCGCGAAATGGCGCAGCACCACCTCGAGCGCGAACAACGCCCCGGCGATGGGCGCGTTGAAACTGGCCGACACGGCGGCGGCGACGGCACAGCCCAGCAGGTCGCGCCCGGTCACGCCATCGGCATTGATCCGGCGGCAGACCCAGGTCGAAACGACACCGGCCAGGTGCACCACCGGCCCTTCGCGCCCCGAGGACCCGCCCGAGCTCAGCGTGATCAGCGATGCCAGCGCCGAGGCCAGCCCGGCGCGGGTTTCCACCCGCCCGTTGTTCATCGCCGCGCCCTCGATCACGTCGGCGACCGCCCGCACCCGCCCGTCAGGCGTGAACCGGTGCAGGATCAGCCCCACCGCCAGCCCGCCGAGGATGGGCAGGGTCAGGATCAGGAACCAGGGCTGGTTCTCGACATGGGAATGCAGCCGGTAGGTGTCGGGGGTGCCGTAGAGCGTCGATTCCAGCCAGTCGATCCCGACCCGGAACCCCAGCGCCGCGAACCCCGCCGCGATGCCGATGATCAGCGCGATGAACCAGAACTGCACCTTGCCCGGCCCGCGATGCCGCAGCACCCGCCAGCCGTGGCCGCAGGCCTCGGAGGCTTGCCGCATCTGGTTGCCGAAGAATGTGCGCAGCGGGTCGGCCATCTCGCTCTCTTACTGGATGACCCGCCCTGCATACGCGCTGCCCCCCGGCGGGAAAAGGGATCGCGGGGCGATGGGTGCACGGGTGTGGCCTACGGGCCGTGTCAGCCCTCCAGCAGGGCGCGGGCGGCGGCGCGGGCCTCGTCGGTGATGCTGTCACCGGCCAGCATGCGGGCGATTTCGTCGACCCGTCCGGCATCGCCCAGCGCGGCCACCGTCGACACCGTGTCGCCGTTCTCGACCTGTTTGGCCACGCGCCAGTGATGCGCCGCGCGGGCCGCGACCTGCGGCGAATGGGTGACCACCAGGACCTGCCCGTCCGCCGCCAGCGCCGCCAGACGGCGGCCGACCGCATCCGCCGTGGCCCCGCCGACGCCGCGGTCGATCTCGTCAAAGATCATCGTCACCGACCCGCCCTGCCCGGCCAGGCAGACCTTCAGCGCCAGCAGGAACCGGCTGAGTTCGCCGCCCGAGGCGATCCGGTCCAGCGGCCCGGCGGGCGCACCGGGGTTGGTGGCCACGGTAAAGGCAACCGCGTCGCGCCCGTCCGGCCCCGGCTCGGCCGGCGCGATCAGGGTGCTGAACTGCGCCCGGTCCAGCTTCAGCGGCGCCAGTTCTGCCGCGACCGCCGTATCCAGCCCGCCGGCCGCGGTGGCCCGTGCCGCGCTCAGCGAACCGGCGGCCGCGTCATAGGCGGCTTGCGCCGCGTCCTCGGCGGCGGCCAGGTCGGCCAGCCCGGTCACCCCGGCATCGAGCGCCGACAGCCGGTCGCGCAGGGTATCGGCGAACCCGCCCAGCTCGTCGGGGGCGACATCATGCTTGCGCGCCAGCGCCCGGATCGCGAACAGCCGTTCCTCGGCGGTCTCCAGTTCGCCGGGATCGAACCGCATCGCGTCCAGCGCCCGGTCCACCCCGGACTGCGCCTCGCCCAGTTCGATCATCGCCCGGTTCAGCGCCGCCAGCGGGGCCTCCAGCGCCTCGTCCGCATCGGCGGTCACCCCGTCGAGCCAGCGCATCGCCTCGCTCATCGCGCCCTCGGCCCCATCGCCGCCCAGCAGCGCGGCGGCGCGGGCGACATCGTCACGGATCCGTTCGGCCGCCTGCATGGCGCGGCGGCGGCCGTCCAGCCCGGCATCCTCGCCCGGTTGCGGGTCGAGCCGGTCTAGCTCATCGACCGCATGACGCAGATACTCCTCCTCGGCCCGCAGCGCGTCGAGCCGGGACTGCGCCGCTTCGCGTGCGCGGGCCGCCTCGCGCTGCGCCGTCCAGGCCGCGCGGGTTTGCGCACGCGCGGGGTCGAGCCCGCCAAAGGCATCCAGCAGCGCCCGATGGCCGCGCGGGTTCAACAGGCCGCGATCGTCCTGCTGCCCGTGCAGTTCCACCAGCGTCTCCGACAGCGCCCGCAGCACATCCCCCGACACGCGGCGGTCATTGACAAAGGACGACCGCCGCCCATCGGCCGGTTTCACGCAGCGCAGGATCAGCTCATCCCCGCCGGGCAACCCGGCCTCGTCCAGTATCGCCCGCACCGGATGATCCGGCGCCAGCTCGAACAGCGCGACCACCTCGCCGCGCCCGGCGCCGCGCCGCACGATATCGGCGCGCCCCTTCCAGCCCAGGACGAAGCCCAGCGAATCGAGCAGGATCGACTTGCCGGCGCCGGTCTCGCCGGTCAGCACGTTCAGCCCCGGCCGGAACTCGAGGTCCAGCCGGTCGATCAGTAGCATGTCGCGAATTTCAAGCCTGCGCAGCATCCGCCTGCCCCGTAGGGTGGGGTTTCACCCCACCGCCTCCTAGAGCCATTCCCCCTTGAGCGACTGGCGGTAGATCTGGCTCAGCCAGTTGTTGCCGCGCGCCTTCAGTTTCAGCCCGCGCGAGGTCAGCAGCTTGTAGCTGTCCTGATACCAGTCCGTGGACTGGTAGTTATAGCCGAGAATGGCGCCCGCCGTCTGCGCTTCGTCATAGAGCCCGAGCGACATGTAGGCCTCGACCAGCCGGTGCAGCGCCTCGGCGGTGTGGGTGGTGGTCTGGAAATCCTCGACCACGACGCGGAACCGGTTGATGGCGGCGGTGAAATGGCCGCGCCGCAGGTAATAGCGCCCGATCTCCATTTCCTTGCCCGCAAGATGGTCATAGGCGAGATCGAATTTCAGGATCGCCGAATTGGCGTATTCGCTGTCGGGATAGACCTCGATCACCGTGCGCAGCGCCTGCAGCGCCTGGAAGGTCAGCCCCTGGTCGCGGCCGACCTCGTCGATCTGGTCGTAATAGCTCAGCGCCAGCAGATATTGCGCATAGGCGGCGTCTTCGTCGGTGGGGTAGAAATCGATATACCGCTGCGCGGCGGCGCGGCTGTTTTCATAGTCGGTGGCCTGGTGATAGGCAAAGGCCTGCATGATCAGCGACTGCTTGGCCCAGTCCGAATAGGGATAGAGCCGCTCGACCTCCGAGAAGTAATAGGCCGCCTCGTCGCTCTTGCCGCGGGCCAGTTCGTATTCGCCGCGCTCATAGATCTGGTCGGGGGTGAAGGTTTCGAGATTCAGTTCCCGCGTGACATTGGCGTTCTTGCCGGAACAGGCGGCAAGAAACACCGGCAGACTCGCGACCAGCAGCGCCGCGGCGATGCGGCCGAACCGGTTGATTATACCGCCCTTCATACTCGACTTACCCCGTAGATGCGCCGGGTCTGCACCCGGTTTGCGGCCCGGTCTAGCACATTCGTTTCCGGTGCAAAACGCTTTAACGACCGTGATGTGCGCCGTTGTCGCAAAGGCCGCGACACGCGAACGGCGCGGAGTGCCTCCGCGCCGTTCGGCTTGGGTATCATCGTCACCGCCGGTCAGGCAACCTGCGGGATCTCGGCCCAGGCCAGGCCGGCACCGGGCAGGCGGGCGGCGGTGGCCGCGTCGCACACGACCAGCCGCGCCGCGCCCGGCGTGTCGAACAGGGCCCGCAGCAGTGTGTTGGTCAGCGAATGACCGGCGCGTTCGCCCACATAGCGGCCCAGGATCGGCCCGCCGGCCATGGCCAGGTCGCCCAGCGCATCCAGCATCTTGTGGCGCACCGCTTCATCCGCGTGACGGAACCCGCCCGGCGACAGCACGTCGTCGCCATCGACCACCACAGCGTTGTCCAGAGAGCCGCCCAGTGCCAGCCCCTGGTCATGCATCGCGTCCACATCGGCCTTGCGGCAGAAGGTGCGGCTGTCGCACAGCTCGCGCGCAAAGGTGCCGTTGCACATGTTCAGCGATTTCGACTGCCGGCCGATCGCCGCGTCGTGAAAATCGATATGGAACTCGATCACGAAATCCTGCGACGGCAGCAGCGTCGCCCGGGCGCCGTCCTTTTCGACCGTGACCGGCTTGAGGATCTCGACCGCGACGACAGGCGCATCCAGACGCCGCAATCCCCGTTCCATGATGCCGCGCACGAAGGGCGCCGACGAGCCATCGAGGATCGGCACCTCGGGTCCGTCGATTTCGACCAGCGCGTTGTGAACGCCGCACCCGGCCAGCGCCGCCATGAGATGCTCGACCGTGGACACGGATACGCCCGCCTCGTTGATCAGCCGCGTGCAGAGCGGCGAGCGTTCGACGAAATCCCACTGCGCGGGGATCATCGCGTTGCCGATGCGGATATCGGTGCGGCGAAACCAGATCCCGTGACCGGCGGCGGCCGGACGCAGCACCAGCCTGGCAGGCGCGCCGCCATGCAGGCCGACACCTTCGAAGACAACCGGGGCTTTGAGCGTGTTCTGCACGGGGCAACCTCGCATGACGGGACCGGTCTGCTACCGGCTCGCCAACGAGGTAGTCGAGGTATCGCCCCCGCTCAACTCAATCTTTGCAACCAATTGAAACATCCCCGTAACAATCGGGCAAGACATCGCGCACAACCCCGTAACACACTGACCCAAAACAACAAACGGCCGCAGAATGCGGCCGTCTGGAACAGCAATTGTGACTGGCTCAGTTGGCCTGGCGGCGCAGGAAAGCCGGGATCTCGATACGGTCCTGATCCGCGTCGCCACGGACCTGATCGGGTGCCGTAGCGTCACCGCCGCGCATGGGCGGCTGTGCCCGTTCGGCCGGGGTATCGGCGGCGTGACCCGTCATCCGGTTGATCAGCGAATTGATCCCGAACCGCTGGCGATCCCCGTGCTGGGCCGCATCGACGGCATCGGCCTGACCCGCGCCGGCGGTGGCGGCCTGCTGCGGTTCATAGCCCGGCGGCACCTTGTTGACGGCCCGAAGCAGCCGCTCCCGAACGGCCGGGGAAACCCCCGAATGGCCGCCATCGGCGATGGCCGCCGGTTGCGGAACCGGTTCGGGGCGCGCCGTGCGCACCACATCGTCGCGGCCCGCGGTCATCGGATCGAACACGTCCGGGGCCGGGGCATCGGCCACCTTGTCGAACAGGCCCGGTTCGCTGGCGGCGGGCGCTGGGGTGGTCGCTGGGGCGGGCTCTGCCGCGACCTCGGCAACCGCTTCATGTGCGGCAGGAGCGACGGAAGCAGCATGGGCCGCGGGTTGCGCGGGGGCCGGGGCTGCGGCCGCCGGCTGCTGTTCCGGCTCCGATGCCGCGGTTTCGGTCGCCAGGGGTGCCCGGAGCGGGCGGCGCGGCACCGGGGTGTTCAGCAATTCCTCGCTGGCGTCGATGCCGGTGGCGACGACGCTGACGCGCATCGCGCCTTCCATCGCGGTGTCCAGGGTGCTGCCGACGATGATGTTGGCATCCGGGTCCACCTGTTCGCGAATGCAGTTCGCGGCCTCGTCCAGTTCGAACAGGGTCAGGTCGTGACCGCCGGTGATGTTGATGAGAACACCCTTGGCGCCCTTGAGGCTGATTTCGTCCAGCAGCGGGTTGGCGATCGCCTTTTCGGCGGCTTCCTTGGCGCGGTCTTCGCCGTTGGATTCGCCGGTGCCCATCATCGCCTTGCCCATCTCGTCCATCACCGCGCGCACGTCGGCAAAGTCGAGGTTGATCAGGCCCGGCCGCACCATCAGGTCGGTCACGCCCTTGACGCCCTGGTAGAGAACGTCATCGGCCATCGAGAAGGCTTCGGTAAAGGTGGTCTTTTCATTCGCCAGGCGGAACAGGTTCTGGTTCGGAATGATGATCAGCGTATCGACCACCTTTTGCAGGCTGTCGACCCCGTCCTCGGCCTGGCGCATCCGCTTGGCGCCCTCGAACTGGAACGGCTTGGTGACGACACCCACGGTCAGCACGCCCAGTTCGCGCGCGGCCTGCGCGATGATCGGCGCGGCGCCGGTGCCGGTGCCGCCGCCCATGCCGGCGGTGATGAAGCACATATGCGCCCCGGCCAGGTGGTCGATGATCTGTTCGATGCTTTCCTCGGCGGCGGCGGCACCGACACTGGCGCGGGCCCCGGCGCCCAGGCCCTCGGTCACCTTCACGCCCAGCTGCACCCGGCTCTCGGCCGCGCTCTGCGCCAGCGCCTGCGCGTCGGTATTGGCCACCACGAACTCGACCCCGTCGAGTTGCTTCTCGATCATGTTATTGACGGCGTTGCCCCCTGCCCCGCCGACACCGAACACGGTGATCCGCGGCTTGAGGTCCTGCTGTCCCGGTATGGAGAGGTTGAGTGTCATCTGTCTGGTCCGCCTGTTTTATGTGCTGCCGGCCCACCCGTTCGGCGGGCTGAATTCTTGTCCATTGCTCCAATCCTACTGTTACATTGCAGCAACGTCACCAAAAAAACGCAAAAACACCGCAAAATATGGGCAACTTTCTGCCGGAACCCGCGTGATTTCGACCCGGCAACGACATGTTGCGGTCACCAGTTGTTCTGGATCCATCGCACCGCCCGCCAGAAGGATCGCGCCGGGTATCTGTCCACCGGGATCTCGAAATCCCACCATTCGTCCTGCGGATAGGCGGCAAACAGCGCCAGGCCGACCGCGCCCGAGAATCCCGGCCCCGTCGCCGCCTGCGGCAGCCCGTGCACGCGCAGAGGACGCCCCAGCCGCACCCGTTGCCCGAGAATCCGCGCCGCCAGCCCGTCCAGGCCGGGGATCTGGCTGCCGCCACCGGTCAAAACGATCTGCTGGCTGGGCAGGGCCTCGAACCCGGCCGCATCCAGCCGCGCGCGCACCTCTTCGAGGATCTCCTCGACGCGCGGGCGCATGATGCCGATCAGCTCGGCCCGGCTGATCGAGCGGCGATCATGTTCCCAGTCGCCGGTGTCGCCGCCCAGGTCGATGCGGTCGCGGTCGTCCATGCCCGTCGCGTGCACGCCGCCATGGCGGGTCTTGATCTCTTCGGCCTTGACCAGCGGAATGCTCAGGCCCATCGAAATGTCGCCGGTGACATGATCGCCGCCCATGCGGACGCAATCGGAAAAGATCATGTGCTTCTTCATGAAGATCGACACGCCCGTCGATCCGCCGCCCATGTCGATGCAGGCCGCCCCCAGTTCCTGTTCGTCCTCGACCAGCGCCGCGATCCCCGAGACATAGGCCGACGAGGCGATGCCCGCCAGTTCGAGGTCGCAGCGGCGGATGCAGCGCGCCAGCGTCTGCACCACGCCCGCGTCCACGGTCAGCATGTGCATGTCGACCGACAGGCTCTGACCCAGCTGGCCGCGCGGGTCGCCCAGCCCCGACCGGTTGTCGAGCGCGAAATTCACCGGCTGGGCATGCAGGACCTCGCGCCCGTGGCCATAATCGGGCACGTCGCACGAGGCCAGCACCTGCGCCACCTCGGCTTCGCGGATCACCTGCCCGTCGAGATCGATCGACGCGTCCAGCCCGTAGGACCGCGGTTCGCCCCCCGAGAAACAGGCGATGACATGATCGACCCGCTGCTCGGCCATCTTCTGGGCGCCCTGCAACGCGGTGCGGATGGCGCTTTCGGTTTCGGCCATCGCCTCGATTTCGCCAAAGCGCACGCCGCGCGACCGGGTGGTCTTGGCCCCGATGACCCGGAACCCGGATTGCCCGGCCAGCGCCCCGATCGAGTTGTCGTCGCTTTGCGGGCGGGCGCCGTCAAAGCGCAGCACGAGGCAGGAAATCTTGGTTGTGCCGATATCGAGAATGGCGATGACGCCCCGCTGCATCGCGGCCCGGCGCATCTGCCGCATCGCCCGCTGGGTCTGGTAAAGCTCGGTCATGTTACGTCGTTACCCATCCGTTTTCTCGATCTCGACACCGCGAATGCGCCACCAGTCCGTGACGGCACCCTCGCTCATCCGCAGGGTGGGCCGTTCGGCCAGCCGCACATCCACCACCGCCACGTCGCGGTCCAGCATGTCCTGCGCCTCGGACAGGGCGATCACCCGTTCCAGCGCCCGCTGCGGCCGCTCGGAGGGCAGCATGATGCGCTGTCCCCGGTCCAGCACCACGTCCCAGCGCCGCTGCCCGACCCGGACCAGCCCGCGCAGCCGGTGCGCCAGCGGCGCCGCCGCATCGGTCAGGCGCAGCGCCTCGGCCACGTTGTCCTGCGCGCCCCGGCCCGCGATCAGCGGCAGGTCGGGGTGGTCGGCCCGGCTGGCGATGGTGGCGATACGCACGCCGGTCGCATCGACCAGCGCCAGCCCCTGCGGGCCGCGCCAGACCGCCGCGGGCACCCGTTCGGTCACGTCGATCTGCAACACGCCGCCGGGGCGGATCCGCGCGGCGGCGCTGTCCACCGGGGCCATGCCCGACACCAGTTCCCGGATCACCGCCAGGTCGATATCGAAGGACGACGCCGGCAGGCTGACCGGCACCCTGGCGCGGATATGGTCGGCCAGCGCCGGGTTGGCCCCGTCGATGGCCATCAACTCGACCATGAATTCGGGACGCTGGCGAAACTCCTGCCACTTGGCATCCGACCAGGCCACGATCTGGTCGCGGCGCTGGCTGTCGGCGAGAACCGCCACCGTCAGGCCGGCCACCACCGCCAGCGGCAACCCCAGTTTCAGCGTCAGCCGGATACCCGGCGTCAGCATCCATCGCTGCATCCGGTAATGCAGCCGGGACGGCGCCGGATCGCGCGGCGCTGGCTGGCCTAGCGGTCGCATGAGGCATCCTCCACCAGCCAGCGGCACAGCGCGCCGAAACCGGTGCCCGTCACCGCCGCCTGTTCCGGCGCCAGCGAGGTGGGCGTCATGCCCGGCTGGGTGTTGGTCTCGAGCAGGATCAGCCCGTCGGCGCCAAGGCTTTCGTCCCAGCGGAAATCGGTCCGGCTGACACCCCGGCACCCCAGCGCCTCATGCGCCCGCTGCGCATAGTCGAGACACAGCGCGGTGATCTCGGCGGGGATCTCGGCGGGCACCACATGGCGCGACCCGCCGGGTTTGTACTTGGCGTCGTAATCGTACCAGCCATCGGCATAGATGTCGGTCACCGCCAGCGCCCGCCCCCCCATCACCGTGGTGGTCATCTCGCGCCCCGGCACGAACCGTTCCACCATCACCCTGTCGGGCATCGCATCCGACAGCTGCGGCGGGCCGTTGGCGGCCTCGTTGACCAGGTAGACCCCGACCGACGAGCCTTCGTTGTTCGGCTTGACCACATAGGGCGGCGCCATCACATGCCGGGCGCGCACGTCCTCGCGGGACGCGATCAGGCTGTCGACCACGGGCAGCCCGGCGGCGCGGAAGGCGGATTTGGACCGTTCCTTGTCCATCGCCAGCGCCGAGGCCAGCACGCCGGAATGGGTATAGGGGATGCGCAGCCATTCCAGCAGCCCCTGCACGCAGCCGTCTTCGCCCCAGCGTCCATGCAGGGCGTTGAACACCACGTCGGGCGCAACGGCGCGCAGACGTTCCGCCAGGTCCGCCCCGGCGTCCAGTTCCACGACCTCGTATCCCTCGCCCCTCAATGCGGTGGCGCATTCGCGCCCGCTCGACAGCGACACCTCGCGCTCGGCCGAGGGTCCGCCCATCAACACCGCCACCTTGGGGATCGTCCTGCCCGACTGACCCACAACAAGCGCCTCGAATTAGGCCGGGCTTGCCACCCGGTCCGGTTTTACCGCCGCGCCCGTTATGTTGCCTGTCGGTGCGTTCAGCGGTGGAGAATTACCTACGGATCGCCGACCCGCATGATTTCCCACTCTAACGTGATACCGCTTGAATCGTAAACCTTTTTTCGCACCTCCTCGCCCAGCCCTTCGAGATCGGCGGCGGTCGCGCCGTCGGCGTTGATCAGGAAATTCGGATGTTTCTCGCTCATCTGCGCGCCACCGCGCCGCGCGCCGCGCAGCCCCGCGTCGTCGATCACCTTCCAGGCCTTGAGATCATGCACGTCATCGGCCCGCCCGGTCGACGAGAACCCCGCCGGGTTGCGGAAGGTCGAGCCCGCCGAGCGGTCCCGGGTCGGCTGGGTGGCGTCGCGCCGGGCCAGCTGGTCCTGCATCCGCTCATGCAGCGCGCCGGGATCGCCCGCAGGCGCGTCGAAGGTCGCCTCGACGATCACCGCGCCATCGGGAATATCGCTCTGCCGGTAGCGGAGGTTCAGGTCGGCGGCGCTCAGCGTGACCACCTCGCCCGCCCGAGTCACCGCGCGGACCGAGCGCAGCACGTCCGCCGTATAGGTGCCATAGCAGCCCGCGTTCATGCGCACCGCGCCGCCGATGCTGCCCGGAATGGTGCGCAGATAGGTCAGGTCGCGCCCGGCATCGGCGGCGCGCCGGGCCACATGCGCATCCAGCGCCGCCGCCCCGGCGGTCACGCGCGCGCCATCCACCGCGATGCCATTGAACCCGCGCCCGAGCCGGATGACCACCGCCCGCAACCCACCGTCCCGCACGATCAGGTTCGACCCGACCCCGATCGGGAATACCGGGACCGCCGGGTCGAGATCGCGCAGGAACGCGGCGAGATCGTCGATATCGGCGGGCTGGAACAGCCAGTCCGCCGGCCCGCCGACGCGCAGCCAAATCAGATCGGCCAGCACGCGGTCAGGCGTCAGCCGCCCGCGCGGCCGCGGCAGATCCGGCCCGGCTGTCATTCGGGCAGGGCACGGCGGCGCAGCGCATTGCCGCCGACCAGCCCGACAATGGCCCCGAAAAGCGCCGGAAACAGGGCCCCGGTCAGCACCACGAAGGGCTGGAACGCCTCGGCCTCGTGGCCTTCGGTCACCGTGGCCAGCTGCACGATCAGCACCAGCGCCACCAGCGACAGGCCGGCGATCAGCCACAGCGCCCGGCGCAGCACGAACAGCCGCCCCGCGGCCAGGCCGGCCAGTATCCCGGCGAGGGTCGCGGCAAGGGGCAGATAGGCGAGGGTCGACGCGAGTTCCATTGCGGCAGTCCTTTCTTGACGATCCGCGCCGTCTTGCCGCCTGCGCGCGGTCCTGTCCAGCCCCGCGCCTTCGGCCAATCGTCGCAGCCGGGGCCGGTCAGCCCGCCCGCGCCAGCCGTTCCGGCAGGGCGTTGGCCCAGGCGCTGATCGTGCCCGCGCCGAGGCAGACCACCATGTCGCCGGGCCGGGCCTCGTCGCGCACCAGCGCCTCGAGATCCGCCTCGGACAACAGCGCCCGCGCATCGCGATGGCCGTGGCGGACCAGCCCGGCAACGAGATCGTCACGGCTGGCGCCCTCGATCGGGGCTTCGCCGGCGGCAAAGACATCGGCGATCGCCACCACGTCGGCCTCGTTGAAACAGGCGCAGAAATCGTCGAACAGATCGTGCAGGCGGGTATAGCGATGCGGCTGGTGCACCGCGATCACCCGGCCGGTCGCCGCCTGCCGCGCCGCCTTCATCACCGCCGCGATTTCCACCGGATGGTGGGCGTAATCGTCGATGATCGACACGCCGCCGACCTCGCCGACGCGGGTAAAGCGGCGGTTGACGCCGCCAAAGGCGGCCAGCGCCGCGCGGATCTGCGCGCGTTTCATGCCGAGGTGCCGCGCCACCGCCACCGCCGACAGCGCGTTCGACACGTTGTGGTCGCCCGGCATCGGCAGGCTGCATTCCTCGATCACCGACCCTTCGCCCTGCAGGGCGATATCGAAATGCGCGACGCCGCCCTCGTAGCGCAGGTTGACCGCCCGCACATCGGCCTGGGCGTTGAAACCATAGGTGACGATACGCCGGTCGCTGATCCGGCCCACCAGCCGCTGCACCTCTTCGTGATCGGTGCAGCAGACCGCGACCCCGTAGAACGGGATATTCGACACGAAATCGAAGAACCCGTTGCGCAGCCGGTCGAAATCGCCCCAGTGCTCCATGTGCTCGGGGTCGATATTGGTGACGATGGCGATCGTGGCGGGCAGCCGGTTGAAGGTGCCGTCGCTTTCATCGGCCTCGACCACCATCCATTCGCCCTGCCCCATCCGCGCGTTGCTGCCATAGGCATGGATGATCCCGCCATTGATCACGGTGGGATCGAACCCGCCCGCGACCATCAGTTCGGCCATCATCGTCGTCGTGGTGGTCTTGCCATGGGTTCCGGCCACGGCGATGTTGGATTTCAGCCGCATCAGTTCGGCCAGCATCTCGGCCCGGCGCACCACCGGCAGGCCGCGCGCGCGCGCCCCGTCCAGTTCCGGGTTGCCCGGCTTGATCGCCGACGAGATCACCACCACCTCTGCCCCGTCCAGGTTCCTGCGGCTCTGGCCCTCGAAGATACGCGCGCCCAGCGCCGCCAGCCGTTCGGTGATCTTGCTGGATTTCAGGTCCGAGCCCTGCACCTCGTAGCCATGGTTCAACAACACCTCGGCGATGCCCGACATGCCGATCCCGCCGATCCCGACAAAGTGGATCGGGCCGACATCGAGGGGGAGTTTCGTTGCTGCGTTCATGACCGGGCTTCCATCCATATGTTCAGCGGCTCCTGTCCGCCAGTTCTTCGACAAGTGCAACCAGATGTTCGGTCGCATCGGGCTGCCCGGCGGCCAGCGCCGCATGGGCCATCTGCCGCGCGCCGTCGGGGTGTCCCAGAACCAGCGCGGCCTGTTCGGTGATGGTGGCGGCATCGGCCTTGGATTCCGGCACCATGATCGCCGCGCCCGCCTCGACCAGCCCGCGCGCATTGGCGGTCTGGTGGTCGCCGGCGGCGGCGGCATAGGGCACCAGGATCGACGGCCGGCCGATCACCGTCAGTTCGGCAACGGTCGAGGCACCGGCCCGCGCGATCACCAGCTGCGCCTCGGTCATCCGCCGCGGCACGTCCTGGAAAAACGGCTGCACATCCGCGGCCAGCCCCAGTTCGGCATAGCGCGCCTCGACCCTTTCGATATCCTCGGGCCGGGCCTGGTGGCTGACGCGCAGCCGGTCGCGCAGGGCCTCGGGCAACGCGCCCAGCCCGTCCGGCGCGATATCCGACAGCAGCCGCGCGCCCTGGCTGCCGCCGATCACCAGCACCGACATCGGATAGTCGCCGGGCGGGATATAGGGGGCGCCCGCGCGGTCGCGCACCGCGTTGCGCACCGGGTTGCCCACATGCACGCCCTCGGCGCCCTCGGGCAGCACCGTGGGCCAGACCCCGCAGGCGACACGGGCCACGCGTGGCGCGAACAGGCTGTTCACCTTGCCCAGCACGCCGTTCTGTTCATGGATCATCCGGGGCAGGCCCAGCAGCGTCGCCGCCGCCAGCGCCGGGATCGACGGATAGCCGCCGAACCCCACCACCGCATCGGGCCGGTCGCGGCGCATCGCGGTCACCGCGCCCAGCACGCCCGCGGCGATCCTCGGCGCGACCAGCGCCTTTTCCACCAGCCCGCCGCGGGCAAAGGTGGCGCTGGAGATCTCGGTGATCTCGGTCGTGTGCGGGAACCCGCCGGTATAGCGCGCACCGCGCGCATCGGTCGACAGTTTCACCCGCCAGCCCCGGCGCAGCATCGCCTCGGCCAGCGCCTGGGCCGGAAACATGTGACCGCCGGTTCCGCCCGCCGCCAGCATCAGCAGCCGTTGCGTCATCGCGCGTGCCTGTTCAGCAGCGCGTCAAAATCGCCCTGCGGGCGGGTGCGGGTAAAGGCCAGCAGCATCCCCAGCGCGATCCCCCCGGCGATCAGCGACGAACCGCCATAGCTGACAAAGGGCAGCGTCATCCCCTTGGCCGGCAGCAGCCGCACCGCAACGCCCATGTTGATCATCGCCTGCACGCCGAACATCGCCGCCATGCCGGTGCCGGCGAGACGGATGAACGTGTCGCGCTCGCGCATCAGCCGCAGCAGCGACCGCACCACGATCAGCGCATAGAGCGCGATGATGATCAGCACCAGCACCAGCCCGTATTCCTCCGCCGCCACGGCGACGATGAAATCGGTATGGGCATCGGGCAGCGACCATTTCACCTGCCCCTCGCCGACGCCGACACCGAACAGCCCGCCTTCGCGGATCGCGTTGGTGGCATAGCCCAACTGCGTGGTCGGATCGACCTCGGCGCTGAGGAACCCGTCGATGCGCCGGGCGAAATGTTCGGAATTGGCATAGGCCAGCGCACCGCCCATCACCACCATCCCCGCCATCCCCACCAGCAGGAAGATCGGCGCCCCGGCGACGAAATACATCACGCCCCAGCCGAACAGCACCAGGCAGGCCTGCCCGAAATCGGGCTGCAGCACCAGCAGGCCGACGATCGCCGCGCACAGCACGAAGGACCAGCTGGTCCCCGGCGGCCCGCCCACCTGCTGGCTCGCCGACATCAGCCAGGCGGCCAGAACGACGAAGCCGGGCTTGAGAAACTCAGACGGCTGCACGCTGGCGAAACCCAGCGAATACCAGCGCACCGCGCCCTTGCCGAAATCGGTGCCCAGCACCGGCAGCAGCAGCAGCGCGACGAAAGCCGCCAGGAACCCCAGGATGCCGAGCCGGCGCACCAGCGTCGGCGACATCATCGACGTCACCGCCATCGCGACCAGCGCGGTCAGCCCGAAAATCACCTGCCGCTCGACATAGTGGAACGGCGCGAACCCGTTGCGCGCGGCCAGCGGCGGCGACGCGGCCAGCCCCAGCAGCAATCCGATCCCGAACAGGATCAGGACACAGGCGATCAGCCACTTGTCGACCGTCCGCCACCATTTGGGAATCACCGGTTCGCCGCCCCGTTCAGGGACCGCGCCATACACCATTTCTGTCATGGTCTGCCGCCGTTTCTGCCTCTGCCCGCCCCGTTTTCGGGGTCTGTGGGGCCACAGTAACGCGAAGCGGCGTTTCGCACCAGCCTCTTGTCCCACATCCCCTTGCATCGCGGCGCAATCCGGGCCACGCGGCTGCGATGGGCTTTGAGACGGGCATGGCATTCGACACGGTGATCCTGGGCGCGGGGGCGGCGGGCATGTTCTGCGCGGCCCATGCGGGCGGGCGCTGCCTGGTGATCGACCACGCGCGGGCGCCGGGCGAAAAGATCCGCATCTCCGGCGGCGGGCGCTGCAATTTCACCAATCTCCACGCAGGCCCCGACAACTTCATCTCCGCCAATCCCCATTTCGCCAAATCCGCGCTGGCCCGCTACACCCAGTGGGATTTCATTGCGCTGGTCGACCGCCACCGCATCGCCTGGCACGAAAAGACGCTGGGACAGCTGTTCTGCGACGGCAAATCGACCCAGATCGTCGACATGCTGCGCGCCGGGATGGCCCGCGCCGGGGCCGAACTCTGGCTGCAGACCCGTCTCGCCGGGCTGCGCCATACCGGACCCGGCTTCGCGCTCGAGCTCGACCGCGACGGCGCCCGGCATACCGTGACCTGCCGCGACCTGGTGCTCGCCACGGGCGGCAAGTCGATCCCGAAAATGGGCGCGACCGGGCTGGCCCATGACATCGCGCGGCAGTTTGGGCTGGCGGTGACCGAAACCCGGCCCGCCCTGGTGCCGTTCACCTTTCCCGATGGCCGGTTCCGCCCCCTGGCCGGTGTCTCGCTGCCGGTGCGCCTCTCGAACGCGCGCGCCGCCTTCGACGAGGCGCTTCTGTTCACCCATCGCGGCCTGTCGGGCCCCGCCGTGCTGCAACTGTCATCCTACTGGCGCGACGGCGAGACCGTGACCGTCGACCTGACCGCGGGCCAGCCGGTCCGCGACCGGCTGCGCGAGCAGCGCCAGCGCGCGGGCGGCCGCGACCTGCGCACCGAACTGGCCCGCCACCTGCCGGCGCGGCTGGCCGACCACCTCGCCGCCGAATGGGGCCTGTCGGGCCGGCTCGCCGACCAGTCCGACGCGGCGCTGCGCGATCTGACCGACCGGCTCGCAAACTGGCGGCTGACGCCCGCGGGCAGCGAAGGCTACCGCACCGCCGAAGTCACGCTGGGCGGGATCGACACCGCCGGCCTGTCCTCGCGCACGATGGAGGCGACCGCCATGCCCGGCCTCTTCGTCATCGGCGAGGCGGTGGACGTGACCGGCTGGCTCGGCGGCTACAATTTCCAATGGGCCTGGTCATCGGCCCATGCCGCCGGCACCGCCATCGCCGCGCGCACCTGACCCGCAAGCTTCATCTTGCCCGGAAAACTCCGGGGGAGGCCGCCGCAGGCGGGCGGGGGCAGCGCCCCCTACCCGGCCAGCCGCCGGCGCACTTCGGCCATGAAATCCTCGCCGCGCTTCTCGAAACTGTCATACTGGTCGAAACTCGCGGCGGCGGGGGCCAGCAGCACCGTCTCGCCCGGCCCGGCATCCTCGATGGCGCGGGCAACGGCGGCGGCCATGGTGGTGCAGACCTCGCTCTCGACATCGAGCTGCATCGCGAACGCCGCCGCCTCGCGGCCGATCACATAGGCGCGGACCACCGCGCCCGTCGCCCCTGCCAGCGCGGCCAGTCCGCCCTCCTTTTCCAGCCCGCCGCAGATCCAGCGGATGCGCGGAAAGGATGCCAGCGCGCGGGCGGCGCTGTCCACGTTGGTGGCCTTGGAATCGTTGACATAGGTGACCCCGCCCGCGGTGGCGAAGACCTGGCTGCGATGCGGCAGGCCGCCAAAGCTGCGCAGCCCGGCCTCGATCGCCCGGGGCGCCAGCCCCAGGGCACGCACCGCCGCATAGGCCGCGCAGGCGTTCTGGTGGTTATGCGCCCCCGGCAGGCCGGTGATGTCGCGCAGGTCGATCGAACCGACCTGCCGGCCCTTGCGGTATTCCGACAAAAACCCCTTGCGGGCAAAGACCGACCAGCCCGGCCCGCCCAGCTTCTGCCCCGACGACACCCGGATCACCCGGTCGTCGGACGGCGCCTCGGCCAGCTGCCCGGCCAGGAACCGGCCCGCATCCTCGTCGACCCCGATCACCGCCCGGTCCGGCCCGCCTTCGGCGAACAGCCGGCGCTTGGCCGCGAAATAACCGCCGATGCCGCCATGCCGGTCCAGGTGGTCGGGCGACAGGTTGGTGAACACGCCCACATCCGGGGTCAGGGCGCGGGCCAGCTCGGTCTGGTACGAGGACAGCTCCAGCACCACCACCGCCCCGTCGCCCGGCGGATCGATATCCAGCACCCCGCGCCCGATATTGCCCGCCAGCTGCGCCGGGCGCCCGGCCGCGGCCAGCAGGTGATGGATCAGCGCCGCGGTGGTCGACTTGCCGTTCGACCCGGTCACGGCCACCACCCGCGGCGCGGTGTCGTAGCGGTCCCAGTCCCGCGTCGCCAGCGACCGGAAAAACAGCCCGATATCGTTGTCCACCGGAACCCCCGCCGCCAGCGCCGCCGCCACCACCGGGTTCGGCGCGGGGTAGAGATGCGGGATGCCGGGGCTCACGATCAGCGCGGCCAGCCCGTCGATGGCGCCCGCCCGACCGGGATCGGCGCAGGTGAAACCCTCGGCCTCGGCCGCCGCGCGCGCCGCCGGGTTGTCATCCCAGCACACCGGCACCGCCCCGCCCGCCTGCAACGCCCGCGCCGCGGTCAGCCCCGACCGTCCCAGCCCGAGCACCCCAACACGCGCCCCGTCGAACCCCGTCACCGGAATCATCTGCCCGTCCTTCAGTTCATGCCCGATCTACAGTTCATGCCAACCTGCCCCCGCCGGGCCGCCGGTTGCAAGACGGTTCATCGCCCGGTGCTAGCGCACCTTCAGCGTCGCCAGCCCGATCATGGCGAGGATCAGCGAGATGATCCAGAACCGGATCACGATGGTCGGTTCGGCCCAGCCCTTTTTCTCGTAATGGTGATGGATCGGCGCCATCAGGAACACGCGCCGCCCGGTGCGCTTGAAATACAGCACCTGGATGATGACGCTCAGCGCCTCGACGACAAAGATTCCGCCGACGATGGCCAGCACCAGCTCGTGCTTGGTCACCACCGCGATCGCGCCCAGCGCGCCGCCCAGCGCCAGCGACCCGGTATCGCCCATGAATACCGCCGCCGGCGGCGCGTTGTACCACAGGAACCCCAGCCCGCCGCCGAACAGCGCGGCGGCAAAGATCAGGATCTCGCCGGTGCCGGGCACATAATGCACCTCGAGATACTGGCTGAAATCGACCCGCCCGACCGCATAGGCGATCACCCCCAGCGTGCCGGCCGCGATCATCACCGGCATGATCGCCAGCCCGTCGAGCCCGTCGGTCAGGTTCACCGCGTTGGCCGCACCCACGATCACGCAGATCGCGAAGGGGATGTAGAAATATCCAAGGTTGATCAGCGCATCCTTGAACACCGGCAGCGCCAGCTGGTTCTGCAGGTCGGCCGGATGATGATACGCCGCCCAGCAGGCCGCGATCAGCGCGATCAGGATCCCCAGCCCCAGCCGCAGCTTGCCCGGCACCCCGGCGGTATTCTGTTTCGACACCTTGGCGTAATCGTCGACGAAACCGATCAGCGCAAAGCTCATGGTCACGAACAGCACCAGCCAGACGAACCCGTTGTCGAGCCGCGCCCAGAGCAGCGTCGCCGTCAGCAGCGCCCCCACGATCAGCAGCCCGCCCATGGTCGGAGTCCCGGCCTTGGCCAGGTGCCCCTCGGGACCATCGTCGCGGATCGGCTGGCCCTTGCCCTGGGTCCGGCGCAGCACGTCGATCAGCGGCCGGCCAAAGACGAAGCCGAACAGCAGCGCGGTCAGGAACGCCCCGCCGGCGCGGAAGGTGATGTAGCGGAACAGGTTGAACACGTCGCCGCCATCGGACAGCGCGGTGAGCCAGTAGAGCATGTCAGCAATTCCCGTTCATGTCGCACCATCCCCGAAAGATGCGCCGCCATGACCCATTTTGCGGATCGCGTCAACGATCCCGCCCAGCCCCATGCTGAGCGACGCCTTGACCAGCACCACGTCACCGGGGCCGATCCGGCGGCCCAGCCCCTCGAGCAACCCGGCGGCATCGGCGGCCCAGTCGCCGCGCCGGTCCGCCGGCAGGGCGGCATGCAGCGCCCGCATCAGCGGTCCGGCGCATTCGACCCGGTCCACCGCCTGCATCGCCGGCAGAGCGGCCAGCGCCGCGTGCTGGTCCAGTTCCTGCGGGCCCAGCTCCTTCATGTCGCCCAGGATCGCGATGCGCCGCCCGGCGCCTTCGGGTTCGACCGCCGCCAGCACCTCGAGCGCGGCGGCCATCGAGGCCGGGTTGGCATTGTAGCTGTCGTCGATCAGCACCAGCCGGTTGGTCCGCTCGGCGGCGTCCAGCACGATCACCTCGCGCGCGCCGCGCCCCTTGTAGGGGGTCCAGCGGCCAAGGCTCTGCGCCGCCAGCGCCAGGTCGGCGCCCAGCGCCCGGCAGGCCGCCAGCGCCCCCAGCCCGTTCATCGCGAAATGCGCGCCGGGGCTGCGGATACGGAACAGCAGCGGATTGCCATCCGCGTCGGCGCGGGCCACGGTCACGTCGCCCTGAACCGACACATCGAGCAGCCGGAACCCCGCCGCCTGCCGCCCGAAATCCTCGATCCGCGCGCCGTCTGCCCCGGCGGCGCGGCGCAGGATCGGCGTGGTCTCCAGGTCGGCATTGACGATGGCCACGCCGCCGGGCTCCAGCCCCTCGAACACGGACGCCTTTTCCGCCGCGATCGCCTCGATCGACGCGAACGCCTCGAGATGGGCCGGGGCCACCGTGGTGACCAGCGCCACATGCGGACGCGCCTGCCGCGCCAGCGGCGCGATCTCGCCGGGGTGGTTCATGCCGATCTCGATCACCGCGAACCCGGTGTCGCGCGGCATCCGCGCCAGCGTCAGCGGCACGCCCCAATGGTTGTTGTAGCTGGCCACACTGGCATGGGTTCGGCCCTGGTCACCCAGCATCCGCGCCAGCATCTCCTTGGTCGAGGTCTTGCCGACGCTGCCGGTGACCGCCACCACGCGGGCGCCGCTCCGGTCGCGCCCGGCCCGGCCCAGCGCCTCGAGCCCGGCCTGCACGTCCCCGACCAGCAGCAGCGGCGCCTCCGGCGGCACATCCTCGGGGATGCGGCTGACCAGCGCGGCGGCGGCGCCATTTTCCAGCGCCTGCGCCACGAAATCATGCCCGTCGCGCGCCGCCGTCAGCGCCACGAACAGATCGCCCGGCGCCAATGTGCGGCTGTCGATGGACACGCCGGTGGCGATCCAGTCGCCCCGCGCCTGGCCGCCGGTCGCGGCGGCGGCCTCGGCGGCGGTCCACAGGCTCATGCGATCCCCCCGTCGAGCGCGGCCACCGCGACGCTGGCCTGTTCGGCATCGTCGAACGGCAGCACGTCGTCGCCCACGACCTGCCCGGTTTCATGGCCCTTGCCGCAGATCAGCAGCGCATCGCCGGCCTGCAACGCATCGACGCCGCGCAGGATCGCCTCGGCCCGGTCGCCCACCTCGGCGATGCTGTCGGTGCCCGCCGCCGCCCGCGCCCCGGCCATCACCGCCGCGCGGATCGCGGCCGGGTCCTCGCTGCGCGGGTTGTCATCGGTGACGAAAACGATATCGGCCGCCTCGGCCGCCGCCTGCCCCATCAGCGGGCGCTTGCCCGCGTCCCGGTCGCCGCCGGCGCCGACGATCGCCACCAGCCGGCCCAGCACATGCGGCCGCAGCGCCCCGAGCGCGGTGCGGACCGCGTCGGGCGTATGGGCGTAGTCGACAAAGACCGACGCGCCGTTGTCGCGCCGCGCGGCCAGCTGCATCCGGCCGCGCACCGTGGTCAGTTCGGGCAAGGCGGCGAACACCGACTCGGGATCCTCGCCGGCGCCGATCGCCAGCCCGCAGGCCACCAGCACATTGGCGGCCTGAAACCCGCCGATCAGGTCCAGCCGCACCATGCGCGGCTCGCCCTGCCAGGAAAACCGCAGGTCCTGCCCGGTGCCGTCGAACCGCTGCGCCAACAGGTTCAGGTCGCCCAGCCCGCGCCCGGTCGTGATCACCCGCTGGCCGCGCGCGGCGGCGATGGCGTGCATCTCGGCGCCGCGGTCGTCGTCGAGATTGATCACCGCGGTGCCGTCCTCGGACAACACCCGGCGGAACAGCCCGGCCTTGGCCGCGAAATAGGCGTCGAAGCTCTCGTGGTAGTCCAGGTGATCCTGGGTGAAATTGGTGAACCCCGCCGCCGCCAGCCGGACCCCGTCCAGCCGCCGCTGTTCCAGCCCGTGGCTCGAGGCCTCCATCGCCGCATGGGTGATGCCATGCCGCGCCGCCTCGGCCAGCACCCGGTGCAGGGTGATCGGCTCGGGCGTGGTATGGGCCAGCGGCGCGCTCCAGGCGCCTTCGACCCCGGTGGTGCCCAGGTTGACCGCCTCGCGGCCCAGCGCGGCCCAGATCTGGCGCAGGAAACTGGCGACCGAGGTCTTGCCGTTGGTGCCGGTGACCGCGACCACCGTGTCGGGCTGGCGCCCGAACCACAGCGCGGCGGTATGGGCCAGCGTCTGGCGCGGGTCGTCGGCCACCACCAGCGCCGCCCCGGAGGCCGCCAGCTCATCGGCGGCAATCCGCGCGCCCTGCGCATCGGTCAGCACCGCCGCCGCGCCCATGCGCAGGGCATACTGGATGAACTCGCCGCCATGGACACGGGTGCCGGGCATCGCCGCGAACAGGAACCCGTCGCGGACCTGCCGGCTGTCGACCGCCAGCCCGGTGATCTGCGGATCGCGCCCGCCACGGGCGGTCAGGCCCAGCTGGCCCAGGGTTCGTGCCGCCATGTCCATCTGTCCGCCTGCCCGATTCACTGCTCAGTTCGAGCTCAGGGTTATACTCTCGGGGTCGACAGGTTCAATGCGCGGCCGCATGCCCAGCAGCGGCGCCACCCGTCCGATCATCTCGGCCGCCACCGGGACGGCGGTCCAGCCGGCGGTGCGGCGCGGCCGCGATCCCGAGTTTTCCGAAGGCTCGTCCAGCGTCACCACGAGAACGTATTTCGGGTTCTCGGCGGGGAACATGCTGGCGAATGTGGCAATCACCTTGTCCTTGTAATAGCCGCCGCGCGGCTTGGGCTTGTCGGCGGTCCCGGTCTTGCCGGCAACGTCATAGCCCGGCACCTCGCCAAAGCTCGCGGTCCCGCCCGTGACCACCCGGCGCAGCATCCGCCGCGCCGCCGCCGCGGTTTCGGGCGACAGCACCCGCGGGCCGTTCTGCGGCCCCGCCTGTTTCAGCAGGGTCGGCCGCACATAGCGCCCGCCATTGGCGATAACTGCATAGCCCGCGGCCAGGTGCATCGGCGTGGCCGACATGCCGTGGCCGTAGGAAATGGTCATCATCTCCAGCTGCCCCCAGTTGCGCGGGATCAGCGGCTGGCCGCCGCTGGCCTCGACGATCTCGAACGGGGTCGGCTCCATCAGCCCCAGCGCGCGCAGGAACTGCTGCTGGCGCTGGATGCCGATCATCTGCGCCATCCGCGCCGTGCCCACGTTCGAGCTCTTCTCGATCACCTTGGACACCGACAGTTCGGGGCCATAGCTCTTGTTGCGGAACTCGCCGATCTCGAACCCGGACTGGCGCAGCGGGCGGCGGGTGTTGACCATGCTGTGTTCGCCCACCAGCCCCAGCTCCATCGCCTGCGCGGCGGTGAAGATCTTGAAGGTCGAGCCGAGCTCATAGACCCCCTGCACTGCGCGGTTGAACAGCGGGCTGTCCGAGGGATCGCCCGACACCGGCGGGCGCGGACGGTCGTTGGGGTCGAAATCGGGTAGCGACACCACCGAGATCACCTCGCCGGTCTGCACATCCATCAGGATCGAGGTCGCGCCCTTGGCGTTCATCAGCTTCATGCCGCCATAGAGCACCCGTTCGGCCGCCGCCTGCACGGTCAGGTCGATCGACAGCTGCAACGGACGGTTCGCGTTGACCGGGTCGCGCAGGTAGTCGTCGAACCGCTTTTCGACCCCGGCCACGCCGATCACCTCGGCGGCGTTTACGCCTTCCTTGCCGAACCCGGCCCCGCCCAGCACATGCGCGGCGAGGTGACCGTTGGGATAGAGCCGCATCTCGCGCGGGCCGAACAGCAGCCCCGGTTCGCCCAGTTCGTGAACCGCCTGTTTCTGCTCCGGGCTGATCTTCTTCTTGATCCACACGAATTTGCGCTTGCCGGTGAAATCCTGCAGCAGCCGTTCGGCGTCGAGATCGGGAAAGATCGCCGCCAGCCCGTCGACGGCCGCGACCGGATCCACCAGCTGCGGCGGCTGGGCATAGAGCGAATGGGTCTCGAAATTGGTGGCCAGGACGCGGCCCTTGCGGTCGACGATATCGCTGCGCTGCGCGGTGATATGCGCCCCCGACGCGGCGGTGGTCGGCTCGACCGGGTCAGAGGTGGCGACATGGCCCATGCGCACGCCCACGGCGGCAAAGGCGCAGAAAAAGAACATCCCCAGCACCAGCAGCCGCCCCTCGGCGCGGCGGCGGGCACGGTCGGCCAGGTCGACATGGCGGCGGCGCAGGTTCTCGCGCATGATCGCGTCGGGGTTTTCGCCCCGGTCGCGCGCGCGCAGGATACGCGCCAGCGGACGCAGCGGGGTTCGGATCACGGGTTGCCCTCCGCCATGACAAGGGTTTCGCCGGTTTCACCGGGCCCGCCGGCGGCGGACGGATCGGCCATGGTCGATACGTCGATGAGGTTCTCGATCTCGAGCTCGGGCGGGGGATAGCGCACCTCGTCCACGCGCCCGAACTGGTCGGGGCGCAGCGGCAGCAGGCCAAGCCGGTCAAAGTTGATCTCGGCCAGCGCCAGCAGCCGGTCCGGGCGGTTCAGATAGGCCCATTCCGCGCGCAGCACGCCCAGCCGTTCCTGCGCGATGCCGATCTCGCGCTGCAGGGCGCGGGTTTCCCGCAGCACCTTCTGCGTCGCGTAGTTTTCGCGATAGGCCCAGAAGGCCAGCCCGACGACCGCCAGCGCGGCCAGCACGAACGCCAGGTTTCTCATCGCCGTTCCTCCTTCAGCCGCGGCATGCCCAGCAGTCCGGGATCGACCGGCCCCGCCGGGGCACCGGTGCGCCGCGCCACCCGCAGCCGCGCCGAGCGCGCGCGCGGGTTGTCCGCCAGTTCGGTGTCGTCCGGGCCGATGCCCCGGCGCGTCACCAGTTCGAAACGCGGCGCCTCGGCCACCGCTTCGGGCGCATGGCGGCTGGTGCCGCCGCCGCGCCCCGACCGCGCCGCGAGGAACCGTTTCACCATCCGGTCCTCGATCGAATGGAAACTGACCACCGCCAGCAGCCCGCCGGGTTTCAGCGCCCGTTCCGCCGCCACCAGCCCGCCCAGCAATTCGCCGTATTCGTCATTCACCGCGATGCGCAGCGCCTGGAAACTGCGGGTCGCCGGATGCGACTGCCCCGGCTTCGCCCGCGGCAGGCAGCCCTCGACGATCGCGGCCAGCTGCAACGTGGTCTCGACCGGCGCCTCTGCACGGGCGCGGATGATGGCCCGCGCGATCCGGCGGCTGGCGCGTTCCTCGCCATACTGGAACAGGATATCGGCAAGATCGGATTCGGACGCGCCGTTGACGATATCCGCCGCGGTCGGCCCCTCGGCCGACATGCGCATGTCCAGCGGCCCGTCCCTGAGAAAGGAAAACCCGCGCTCGGCCCGGTCCAGCTGCATCGAGGACACGCCGAGATCCAGCACCACGCCATCGAGATCGGCGCCGTAATCGTCCATCCGCGAAAACACGCCCGGCTGCATCACCAGCCGGTCGCCATGGGCATCGGCCCAGCCCGCCGCCAGTTCAAAGGCCAGCGGGTCGCGGTCCACCGCGATCACCCGGTCCGCCCCCGCGTCCAGCAGCGCGCGCGTGTAGCCGCCGGCGCCGAACGTGCCATCCAGCCAGGTGCCCCGCACCGGCGTCACCGCCTCGATCAGCGGGCGCAGCAATACGGGGACATGCGGCGCGGGCGGGTCGGATCGGGCCGCGGCGGACATGCGCTCAGCCCTCGTCCGGCGCGTCGAGGAATTCCAGCGGGTCGAACCCGTCGGGCAGCTTGTCCAGCCACTCCTCGGTGCGGGCCAGCTCCTCGGTCTCGTAGGTTTCCGGCTTCCAGATCTGGAACGTGTCGCCGGCGGCGATGAAAAAGGCCTCGCTTTCCAGCCCGATCTTGGCGCGCAGCTTGGCCGGCAGCACCAGCCGCCCGGTTTCGTCCACGCTGGTGGGAAAGCTCTGACCATGGAACATCCGTTCCAGTATCTTGCGCGGCTGCGTACCGCGGCGCATCCTGGCGATCTTGTCGTCGACCTCGTCGATCGCCTCCATCGTGTAGCATTCCAGGTATTGGCGGCGGCTGTCGCCGTAGACGATGACCAGTTCGGGGTTGCGGTCGGGTTGCCAGTTCGGGTCGCCGGCCTCGAGCACACGGCGAAACGAGGCCGGGATCGACACCCGGCCCTTGCTGTCCACCTTGTGGTGGCTTTCGCCTCTGAACCTGCGGCCCAACCCTGCGCCCTCTTTACGTCCCTCGCCCCCGCGTGCCTTGCGTTCAAACGTGAAACGACGGGTTGATCTGCTGCCATTGATCAACCCGCCGTCCCGGTCCCGTCTTGCGGGGGTTTCCGATCGCACGCGCCACCTGGGGGGATGTCTGCTCGCTCGCGCGCCGGATCTTTGGTCTGATGAAGCCGAAGCCTGTATGAAACCTGCTTGTTTTTGGTCGGGGTCGTTTGCTGCCCCAGCTGCCGTCCTCATCGGATGTATATGGGATGCCATGGGAGATCATGGAAATCAAGGGAATTCTTGGGCCGACACCCCGCCCCGCACCACCATATTCGCGATTCCAACGCCCCTGTTTCCTACATATGGTAGCCATTCCAGCCCAATCCCGGCGAATCTGGCCCATATATAGATCGCGCGATCTCTGGAAAATTTCCCCTGAATTCCCAAAAAATTAGAGACACCCAGGCATTCCAATCATTTGTTCGCGTTTAGTTCCCGACAAATGAGCCGGGACGCCCGTGAACCTGGCGCGTTTTCTGAGGTGATTCACAGTGGATTCGGGTCGCGCCCATGAATTCCCCCATGTATTCCCCCACGTCCTCCCCCATACATTCCCATACCGCCGGATCGCCCGGTTCCGTGGGTTCCCGGGCCGGGTGCAACCGCGGGTGTCATCCCATGCAAATGCTGCATAGCGGCATTGATCAAGCATCTGTTGTGCGCGTGCAGCAAAGGCCTATCTAGGCCTCAGCAAACAGCGGCACCCGGCCGCAGACGTAATCCGAAGGATGAAGACAATGGCATCGACCACAGAATTCGCCGCCCACCGCCCCACCGTTCTGGCCCGCATCTCGGCGTTCGGCCATTCGCTGGTTTCCCGGGCGCAGAACTACCGCATGTACCGCCGCACGCTGACCGAACTGTCGGCCTTGTCGGCGCGTGAACTCGACGACCTCGGCCTGAACCGCTCGATGGTGCAAAGCATCGCGTTCGAGGCCACCTACGGGCGTCACTGAACAGGTTTACTGAACAGGTTTTTCGGGCTCCTCCTCCTCCTCCCTCCTTGAAGAGCCCGGAACAGCGGCGGCAGATTCTCCTCCTCCCTTATGCCGCCGCACTGATACCGCCCCGGTCCACGGACCGGGGCGGACAGGTCCAACCCCGGATTTCACCCCATATTTCACCGGGGTATTCTCCTCCCTCCCTTCCCCGGTGAAACACGAACGGCGGCGCCCTCCTCCCTTGGCGCCGCCGTTTATTTTTGCGTCCTGCCCGGCCCCCGCCGGTGCCGGCCGCGTTCAGAACGGGATATCGTCGCTGGCCGACAGGAACCGGGCGACAACCTTCTTGGTGCCCGCCTTCTCGAACGCGACCTCGACCTTGTCGCCCTCGATCCCGGTGATTTCGCCATAGCCGAATTTCTGGTGGAACACGCGCTCCCCGCGGGCAAAGCTCGACACCGCCTCGGCATCGATGACGACGGTTCGGCTTTCGCGGGGCTGCGAAAGTCCCGTTGACTGGCCAGGCCGGGCCGCCCGCGCCTGCATCCGCTTCCATCCCGGCGAATTGTAGACATCCGCCCGCGCCGCGCGGCTGTCGACCGTCGGTGCCGGCGTGCTGCCGCCCATGCTCCCTCCAGTGCTTCCATAAAGCCCCGGCGGCGTCAGCACCTCGACATGGTCTTCGGGCAATTCGTCGATGAACCGCGACGGCATCGCCGATTGCCACTGGCCATAGACGCGGCGGTTGCCGGCAAACGAGATCGTGCAGACCTCCTCGGCGCGGGTGATGCCCACATAGGCCAGCCGCCGTTCCTCCTCGAGCCCCTTCAGCCCGGTTTCATCCATGCTGCGCTGGGACGGGAACAGCCCGTCCTCCCAGCCCGGCAGGAACACGGCGGGAAACTCCAGCCCCTTGGCCGCGTGCAGGGTCATGATGCTGACCTTGGCACCGGCATCGCCCGCATCGTTTTCCATGATCAGGCTGACATGCTCGAGGAACCCCTGCAGGTTCTCGAACCCCTCCAGCGCCTTGACCAGTTCCTTGAGGTTTTCCAGCCGCCCCGGCGCCTCGGGCGTCTTGTCGTTCTGCCACATCGCGGTATAGCCGGATTCGTCGAGGATGATCTCGGCCAGCTCGATATGGGTGACGCCCGCATCACCCACCATCCGGCCCCAGCGCGCCAGCCCCGTGACCAGATCGCGCAGCGCCGCGCCGCCCTTGCCCTTGATCAGCCCGTTTTCGACTGCGATCGCCGCGCCGCGCAGCAGCGGCACGCCCTGCGCCCGCGCCGTGGCCTGGATGGTCTGCCGCGCCTTGTCGCCCAGCCCGCGTTTCGGCGTGTTGACGATGCGTTCAAAGGCCAGGTCGTCCTCGGGCGACACCACCACCCGGAAATAGGCCATCGCGTCGCGGATCTCCATGCGCTCGTAGAATCGCGGCCCGCCGATCACGCGATAGGGCAGCCCGATGGTCAGGAACCGGTCCTCGAAGGCCCGCATCTGGTGGCTGGCGCGCACGAGAACGGCCATTTCATCCAGCCCGAAGGGCCGCGCCCGGCGCGTGCCGCCCTGCATCGCCTCGATTTCCTCGCCGATCCAGCGGGCTTCCTCCTCGCCGTCCCAATGCCCGATCAGGCGGACCTTCTCGCCGTCCTGCGCCTCGGTCCACAATTCCTTGCCGAGCCGGTTTTCGTTGCCGCGAATGACGTTCGACGCGGCGGCGAGGATATGCGGGGTCGAGCGGTAATTCTGCTCCAGCCGCACCACCTTGGCGCCGGGGAAATCCTTTTCGAAACGCAGGATGTTGCCCACCTCGGCCCCGCGCCAGCCATAGATCGACTGGTCGTCGTCGCCGACGCAGCAGATGTTGCGATGCCCGCCCGCCAGCAGCCGCAGCCACAGATACTGGGCCACGTTGGTATCCTGGTATTCATCGACGAGGATGTAGCGGAACCAGCGCCGGTATTGCTCCAGAATGTCGGGACTGGCCTGGAAGATGCAGACCATGTGCAGCAGCAGGTCGCCGAAATCCACCGCGTTCAGCTCGACCAGGCGGCGCTGGTATTGCGCGTAGAGCTCCACGCCCTTGTGGTTGAACGCCCCCGCGTCGCCCGCCGGCACCTTGTCCGGCGTCAGGGCGCGGTTCTTCCAGTCGTCGATGATCCCGGCCAGCATCCGCGCGGGCCAGCGCTTGTCGTCGATCCCCGCCGCCTGCACCAGCTGCTTCAGCAGTCGCAACTGGTCGTCGGTGTCCAGAATGGTGAAGTTCGATTTCAGGTGAACCCGGTCATCGGCGCTCTCGATCACCACGTCGTCGCGGTCGAAACCGATCAGCTCGGCATGGCGGCGCAGCAGCTTGACGCAGATCGCGTGAAAGGTGCCGAGCCAGGGCATCCCCTCGGCGGGCTGGCCCAGCATCCCGCCCACCCGGTCCTTCATCTCGCGGGCGGCCTTGTTGGTAAAGGTGACGGCGAGGATCTCGTCGGGACGCGCGGTGCCGGTCTTCAGCAGGTGCACGATGCGCACGGTCAGCGCCTTGGTCTTGCCGGTGCCCGCCCCCGCCAGCATCAGCACCGGGCCGTCCAGCTGCTCGACCGCCGCCCGTTGCGCCGGGTTCAGATCGTCCAGATAATCCACCCCGCGCGCGGCCATGGCGCGGGCCGACAGCGAAGCCTGCTCGAAAGCATCAGAATCGTCGAAACTGCTCATGGCGCGACAATAGGACCGCCGCATCGGATTGAAAAGTTTGTTCGCATATTGTTCACACATCCCGAAACGCGGCCCCTTGCGCCGGGCCGCCGCCCGTGCTCCGCAGGTTGGCGGGGTTTGCCAGAGGAGTCGCCGCCATGGGCCATGACGCGATGCAACAGGCCGATTATGTGATCGTCGGCGCCGGGTCGGCGGGCTGCGTGCTCGCCAACCGGCTCAGCGCCGATGGCCGGTCAACCGTGGCGCTGCTCGAGGCCGGGCCGGGCGACCTGAGCCTCTGGGTGCGGCTGCCGATCGGCTATGGCGGGGCCTTCCACCACCCCCGCCTCAACTGGCGCTACCGGACCGAACCGGATCCGGGCACGCAGGGCCGGGTCAGTTACTGGCCGCGCGGCAAGGTCCTGGGCGGGTCGAGCTCGATCAACGCGATGGTGTTCATTCGCGGCCAGGCCGCGGATTTCGACGGCTGGCGCGACCTGGGCAATCCCGGCTGGGGCCATGACGACCTGCTGCCCCATTTCCGCGCGATGGAGGACAACCTCGCCGGCGCGGACCGCTGGCGCGGCACCGGCGGGCCGGTCACGGTGACGGGGATCGCCGACAAGGTGCACCCGCTCAGCCATGACTACGTCGCGGCGGCGCTTGCGGCGGGGCTGCCGGCCAACCCCGATTTCAACGGCGCGACGCAGGAGGGCGTGGGGCTCTACCAGATCACCACCCGCGGCGGGCTGCGCTGTTCGGCGGCCACCGCCTATCTGCATCCGGCGCGGCGGCGGGCGAACCTGTCGGTGACCACCGGCGCCGAGGCGACCCGGATCCTGTTCGACGGCACCCGCGCGGCGGGCGTCGAATACCGGCGCGGCGGCCGGACCCTGCGGATCATGGCCCGGCGCGAGGTGATCCTGTCGGCGGGCGCGGTGAACTCGCCCAAGCTGCTGATGCTGTCGGGCATCGGGCCGGCGGCGCATCTGCGCGATCACGGCATCCCGGTTCTGCGCGACCTGCCCGGCGTCGGCGGCAACCTGCAGGACCATCTGGGCATGGATTACATCTACCGCTCCGCCGTGCCGACGCTGA
Source organism: Pukyongiella litopenaei (assembly GCF_003008555.2). NCBI lineage: Bacteria > Pseudomonadati > Pseudomonadota > Alphaproteobacteria > Rhodobacterales > Paracoccaceae > Pukyongiella > Pukyongiella litopenaei. The sequence continues at coordinate 562,571 of NZ_CP027665.1, forward strand.
ACGGGCAGCTGCGCCCGTGGGCGGGCCGGGCGCGGCTGGCGCTGCAATACCTGCTGACCCGCGGCGGGCCGCTGTCGCTGTCGGTCAACCAGGGCGGCGGGTTCTTCCGCTCGTCGCCGAACCGCGACCGCCCCAACATGCAGCTCTATTTCTCGCCGGTCAGCTATACCCGCGCCGATCCAGGCAAGCGCCGCCTGACCCTGCCCGACGCCTTTCCGGGCTACCTGCTGGGCCTGTCCAATTGCCACCCGGCCAGCCGCGGGCGCCTGCTCTTGCGCGGTTCCGACCCGGCGGCGGCGCCGGTGATCCATCCGGGCTACCTGTCCGCGCAATCGGACCTGGACGAACTGGTCGACGGCGTGAAGATGCTGCGCCGGATCGCGCGGGCGGAACCGCTGGCGGGCAAGACCCTGCACGAGATCGCGCCGGGGCCGGACTGCACCGGCGACGCGGCGCTGGCCGAGGATATCCGCGCCCGCGCCGGATCGGTGTTCCATCCCTGCGGCACCTGCGCGATGGGCCCCGACGATGATCCGGGCGCGGTGGTCGATGCGCGGCTGCGGCTGCGCGGCGTCACCGGGCTGCGGGTGATCGACGCCTCGGTGTTTCCGCGCATCACCGCGGGCAACCTGAACGCCCCGGCGATCATGACCGGCGAAAAGGGTGCCGCGCTGGTGCTGGCGGACCGGGCCGGCGGCTGAACCACGCGCAACGCACGGCGGCTTAACCCGGTGGTGAGGCGCCGCGGCTAGAACCGCCCGCGTTGCAACCTTCGGTCGGCCCGGGTGACGCCGGGCGCCGTCGTATCCTCATCCTGGCCCCCGCCGTGGCGGGCGGGGACCGACCCGGCGGCGCCGCCATTTCTCCGCATCACGATCGCGGACCCGGACAGCCCCCCACAGCCCCCGAGACCCGGCAGGACAGCCCGTCCCGCGCCCCGGCGCGGTGGCGGCCGCCCGTGCATGTCCCGGCCCCTGATCCCGGCCCCTGATCCCGGCTCATCCCCCCCGTGCGCGGCGCGGCGACGATTCCGCTTGCCCGCCCGCGGCTTTGATCGCAGGTTGCCCCCGGACCAACCGCGAGGAGCCGCCCATGTTCGCCCCGCTCAAGATCATCCGCATCGAGACCTTCGCCGATGAATTCGTGGGCTTCACCCGCATCACCGACGAAACCGGCGCGCAGGGGTGGGGGCAGATGTCCACCTATCATTCAGACATCACCGCCCGGGTGCTGCACCGCCAGGTCGCGCCGTGGACGCTGGGGGTCGCGATCACCGACCTGGACGATCACCTGAACCTGATCCAGGAGCGCGAGCACAAGTTCCCGGGGTCGTATATCTGCCGGGCGATGGGCGGGCTGGACACCGCGATCTGGGACCTGCGCGGCAAACAGGCGGGCAAGCCGGTCACCGCGCTGCTCGGCGGCACGCCGGGGCCGCTGCGCGCCTATGCCTCGTCGATGAAACGCGACATCACCCCGGCGGACGAGGCCGACCGGTTCCGCCGCCTGCGCGACCGCCACGGGTTCGACGCCTTCAAGTTCCGCATCGGCGCCGAGGTGGGCCGGGGCCGCGACGAATGGGACGGCCGCACCGAAGAGATCATCCCCGCCATCGCCGGGGCTTTTGCCGGCGACGACGTGGCGCTGCTGGCGGATGCCAATTCCTGCTATTCACCCGAGCAGGCGATCGGTTATGGCCGGATGCTGGCCGATCACGGCATCAGCCATTTCGAAGAGCCCTGCCCCTATTGGGAGCTCGACCAGACCCGCGCGGTGACCGAGGCGCTGGCTGGCCTGCCCATCGACGTGACCGGGGGCGAACAGGATTGCTGGCTGCCGGTCTGGCAATGGATGATCGACATGCGCGCGGTCGATATCGTGCAGCCCGACGTGATGTATCTGGGCGGCATGGCGCGCACGCTGCAGGTGGCCCGCATGGCCCAGGCGGCGGGCATGGCCGTGACGCCGCATTGCGCCAACCTGTCGCTGGTCACCCTGTTCACCATGCACCTGCTGCGCGCGATCCCCAATGCGGGCAAGTATCTCGAGTTTTCCATCGAGGGCGCCGATTACTACCCGTGGCAGCAGGACCTGTTCGTCTCCGATCCCTATGCGATCACCGACGGCATGGCCGAGGTGACCGATGCCCCCGGCTGGGGGATCGAGGTCAACCCGGACTGGCTGGCGCGGTCGTCCTACCGGTGCAGCGAGATCGGATAGGCCGATGACGGGCATCTTCGCAGACGGGTTCAGCGACCGCCCCTATTGGTGGGACATCACCCCGCCGCGCGACATCGCGCCCGGCCCCCCGCCCGAAACCTGTGACGTGGTGGTGATCGGGTCCGGCTATACCGGCCTGCACGCGGCGATCACGGCGGCACGCGGCGGGCGCAGCGTCACGGTGCTGGACGCGGGCGTGCCGGGACAGGGCTGTTCGACCCGCAATGGCGGCCAGGTCAGCCAGTCGATCAAACCGGGGCTCGCCGCGCTGGCCCGCCGCTATGGCATTCAGACCGCGCGGGCGATCCTGGCCGACGGGTTCGCCTCGCGGGCCTATGTCGAGGACTTCATCCGCGCCGAGGGCATCGATTGCGGCTTTGCCACAGTGGGCCGGTTCCACGCCGCCCATTCCCCGCGTGCCTTTGAGGCGATGGCGGCGGCGGCACGCGCCCAGCCCGAAGGGTTCGAACAGCCCGCCCGGGTGGTGAACCGCGCCGGCCAGCGCGCCGAGATCGGCAGCGACCGCTATTGCGGCGGGGTCGTGTTCGGCGACCACGCGGCGCTGGACCCGGGCCGGTATCACGCCGGGCTGCTCGATCTCGCCACCGCCGCGGGCGTGCGCATCGTGCCGCAGACCGCCGCCACCGCGCTGGACGAGGACGAAACCGGCGTCACGGTCACCACCACGCGCGGCAGGATATCTGCCCGGGACGCGGTGCTGGCCACCAACGGCTATTCCGGCGCGCTGTCGCGCTGGCACCAGCGCCGGGTGATCCCGATCGGCAGCTACATCATCGCCACCGACCCGGTGCCGGTCTCGCTGATGGACGAGCTGATCCCGAACAACCGGATCCAGTCCGACAGCCGCCGCGTGGTCTATTACTGGCGCGCCTCGCCCGATCGCCGCCGGATCCTGTTCGGCGGCCGGGTCAGCGCGGGCGAAACCGACCCGCGCCGCGCCGCCCGGCGCCTGCGTGCCGAGATGCTGCGGATCTTCCCGCAGCTGGAACCGACGCCGATCAGCCATGGCTGGATGGGCTTTGTCGGCTATACGTTCGACACGCTGGCGCATACGGGCAGCCGGGACCGGGTGCATCACGCGATGGGCTATTGCGGCTCGGGCGTGGGCATGGCGTCCTACCTGGGCATGAAGGCGGGGCTGGCCGTGCTGGGGCGCCAGGACGCGGGCACCGGGCTGGGCGCGCGCCCGTTTCCCACCCGGCCGCTCTATCGCGGGCGGCCATGGTTCCTGCCCGCGGCGGTCGAATGGCACCGCTTGCTCGACCGGCTCGGACTCTGACTCTACTCTGACCCTACCCTGCCCCACTGGGCCCGATGCCATCCGATGCCGCTCGATGCGGCCGCCCCCGGCTGGCCCGGATTGACGCTTGTGCGGCGGGCGGTTTCCGTATGTATTTGAAATGACACAAACGGGCACTAGGCCTGTGCTGTCAGAACCAAGGGAGAACCACATGACACGGACCTTCACCACGCTGCTGGCGGGCACCGCGCTCGGGCTGGTGGCATCGGCGGCCTCCGCCGACACGCTGCGCCTGCTGACCTGGGGCAGCTACGCGCCCGACAAGGTGATCGAGATGTTCGAGGCCGAAAACCCCGATATCGATGTCGAGGTGACCTTTTCCAACAACGAGGAAATGATCGCCAAGCTGCGCGCCACCGGCGGGTCCGGCTATGACCTGGCCCAGCCCAGCCATGACCGCATCTTCTCGGCGCAGCAGGAATACAACATCTACAAGCCGCTCGACCTGTCGCAGATCGACACCTCGGTGATGGCCGGCAACCTGCTCGACGGGGTCAAGGCGAACACCACCATCGACGGCGAGGTCTATGCCGTGCCGCACCAATGGGGCACCTCGGGCATCATGGCCAACATGAAGGAGGCCCCCGATGTCACCGGCTGGAACGACCTGTGCGACCCGAAATACCAGGGCCGCACCTCGATGCGCCTGCGCCGCACGATCCTGCTGGGCACCGCCTTCGGCATGGGCATGAACCCGTTCGAACTCTATGGCGACAAGGACGCCTACCAGGACATGCTGGACCAGGTGACCGAAAAGCTGATCGCCTGCAAGGCCAACATCAAGACCTACTGGACCGGCGGCGACGACCTGCAGGGGCTGATGATGTCGGGCGAGGTGGTGGTGTCGGAAACCTGGGATTCGACCGCGTTCAAGATCTACAACGAGAACCCCGACATCGTGTTCGTGCCGCCTGAAACCGGCGCGCTGGCCTGGATCGACACCTTCGCGATCCCGCGCGGCGGCGAAAATGACGACGCGGCCTACAAGTGGATCAACTTCGTGCTGCGGCCCGAGATCGTCACCCTGATGTCGAACTCGACCGGCGCCATCGCCGCGGTGCCCAACGGGATCGAGCTGCTGCCCGACGACAAGCGCGCCGCCGTCGCGGCCGCCTTCGACGAGGACGACCTGGCCAACCTGAAATTCTTTGCCAACATCCCCGCCGGGCTGGAGGACATGGAAGGCCTCGCGCTGGAGCGGATCAAGGCCGCGCAGTAACCCCGCGTTCCACGACCCGGACCGGGGCGCCACCGCCCCGGTCCACCACGAATTTCAAAGGCCGTCCCCATGTTCGATCTCGAATGCAGCGCCGTGACCAAGCGGTTCGGCAGCTTCACCGCCGTCAACGATGTCAGCTTCGACGTTCCCTCGGGCTCCTTCTTTTCGATCCTCGGCCCCTCGGGCTGCGGCAAGACCACGCTGATGCGCATGATCGCCGGGTTCGAGGACCCGGACGCGGGCGATATCAGCATCAAGGGCCAGTCCGTGCTGAACCTCGCGCCGAACCGGCGCAACGTGAAGATGGTGTTCCAGCACCTGGCCCTGTTCCCGATGATGAACGTGGGCGAGAACATCGCCTATGGGCTGCGCTGCCGGGGTGACGGCCGCTCCGAGATCACCGAGCGCGTGCGCGCGGTGCTGGACCGGGTCGGCCTGCCCGGTGTCGAGGAGAAACAGGTCAGCCAGCTGTCGGGCGGGCAGAAACAGCGCATCGCGATCGCGCGCTGCATGGTGCTGGAACCGGATGTGCTGCTGCTCGACGAACCGCTGGGCGCGCTCGACCTGAAACTGCGCGAACACATGAAGATCGAACTGAAACTGCTGCAGCACCAGTTCGAGACCACGTTCCTCTATATCACCCATGACCAGTCCGAGGCGCTGGTGATGTCCGACAACGTGGCGGTGATGAATGCCGGGCGGTTCGAACAGATCGGCCCGCCCCGCGACCTCTACGAAACCCCGGTCTCGGGCTTTGTCGCCGGGTTCGTGGGCGACACCAACCGCTGGCAGGGCACGGTGGTCCGGGTGGCGGGCGACGAGGTCAAGGTGGCGCTCGACCAGGGCGGCGGCGTGCTGGCGCGGGCCGGGGCGGCGGGGCTGTCCGAAGGCGCGGCGGTCGAGGTGTTCGTGCGCCCCGAGGCCATCGCCATCGGCGCCGGCGAACCGGGCTGCACCATGGCCGGCAAGGTGGACAGCCTGCTGTTCAACGGCGCCAACAGCCGGGTGCTGGTGCGCAGCCAGGCCGGCGACCTGGTCGAGGTCGCGGACCAGGCCGGGATGAGCGGCGTGACCCAGGGCGACGCCGTCCAGATCAACTGGCAGCGCGACCGGGCCCTGTGTTTCGCCGGGCGGGCGGCGTGATGCGGTCGGACGCGGCCAGGCTGTCGCTCTTTCTGCTGATGGCACCCTTTGCGCTGTGGATCGGCCTGCTGATCGTGCTGCCGCAGATCGGCATCGGCTATGTCTCGCTGCGCGAGAAGGTCGGGCCGGGGGAATACACGTTCGGGCTGGGCAACTATCTCGATTTCCTCGGCGAACCGATCTATTGGAACACGCTCTTGCGCACCGCGTGGATGTCGATCCTCGTCACCATCCTGGCGCTGCTGATCGGGTTTCCGATCGCCTATTACATCGCCAAGATCGCCCGGGCGCGGTCGAAGGCGGCGCTGTTCCTGCTCTGCCTCGTGCCGCTCTGGGTCAGTGACCTGGTGCGCGCCTTCGGCTGGATCGTGCTGCTGCGCGAAACCGGGCTGGTTTCGGGACTGCTGCAAGGGACGGGCCTGATCGGCGAACCGGTCGAACTGCTCTACAACGATGTCACCGTGGTGATCGGGCTGGTCTATACCGTCGTCCTGTTCATGATCGTGCCGCTGGTGTCGACGCTCGACGGCATGGACGACGCGATGCTCGAGGCCGGCTACAATCTCGGCGGCAGCCGGTTCACCGTGTTCCGCCGCATCATCCTGCCCTACGCGATGCCGGGGATCGTCGCCGGCTGCATCATCACCTTCATGCTGGCGGCCGGCAGCTACCTGACCCCGATCCTGCTGGGCGGCAAGAATTCCAGCTGGTTCACCGAACAGATCTACAGCCAGTTCATCACCCGCTACAACTGGGAGGCCGGGGCCACCTTCGGGGTGCTTCTGCTGGGCTTTACCTCGCTGGTGGTGTGGCTGGGGCTGAAACTGACCGGGCAGAGCCTGGCCACGACGGTTGCCAAGGAGTGAGCCGATGACCCGCGCCACCCGCACGCCGTTCCTCAGCTTTGCCTACCGCGCCTATGTGGTGATCTTCTTTCTCTACCTCGTGGCGCCGCTGCTGGCGGCCGGCATCTTCGCCTTCAACGACAGCCTGTTTCCGGCGCTGCCCTGGCAGGGGTTCACGCTGGACTGGTTCTTCAACGACACCGAACCGAAACTGGGCATGTTCCATGACGACCGGCTGCTGCGGGGGCTGGGCAATTCGCTCTATATCGGGCTGATCGTGTCGGCGCTGGCGGTGGCGGCGGGCACCTGCAACGCGTTCCTGTTCGAGCGGCGCGAGTTCCCGTTCAAGAACGTGCTCTACATCCTGATGGTGATCCCGCTGGTGATCCCCGGCGTGATCCTCGGCATCTCGATCCTCGTTTTCGCCAGCATGATCGCCAACGGCATCGACACGGCCACCGGCATCAACATCAAGGCGCTGCGGCCCGGCATCCCGCTGATCGTGCTGGGGCAGTTTTCGTTCCTGACCACCATCACCTCGCTGGTGATCGCGGCGCGGCTGCAGAAATTCGACGTCGCCCTTGAAGAGGCGGCGCTGAACCTGGGCGCGAGCCGGCTGCGCGTGCTGGCCACGGTCACCCTGCCCTTCCTTTTCCCGGCACTGTTTTCCGCCTTCGTGGTCGCGTTCCTGGTGTCGTTCGAGAATTTCAACACCACGCTGATGCTGGTGGGATCGGATGCGCCGCTGACGATCACCATGTATGACCGCATGGTCAAGGTCGGCTCGACCCCGGTGCTGAACGCGGTGTCGGTGTTCCTGATGATCGCTTCGGGACTGCTGGCGCTGGCCAGCGTTCTGGTGCAACGCGACAAGGGCGAAACCTGACCCGGCCCGAAGCCGCCATTCGCCGCGCGGCATGGACGCGGCAGATCGGCGGACAAAGCTGTCTTTGGCGCAGGCTAGCCTCGATTATTTGCTGAGTTGATTGACAGCTTCTATGCTGATGTAAATTTGCGATCCCCTGATTTCGACTGAACCACTTCCAGATATCGTGCAAAGATCAGAGTAAGACACCATGAAGCTGGGGTTGTCGCACCTAGTCTCAATCTGTTCACGAGCGTCTCTACCAGCATCGACGGTGACACCAAACGGGTCGCGATTTTCGTCATAGAACGTGAAGTTATCTTCGCTGCTATCGTATTTAATTCGCCCCGAAAAACTCACTTCTGTTCGATCCATAGACTCAAGGTAATCGTGGATTGATACAGGGTCGGCAAGCACTGGCGACCCGAAAAGAACACAGATCGGGAAAGCAATTCTCGCGGGCGATGACCTGATCAAGCGTATCAGAAAGTTACTTTTGAATTGTTGGTTCACGACGATTGTCCCTCTCTACGATTATTACTTCCCGACGCCCGCCAAGGCTGAGTATCAGACCAATGAGTAGAAGGATTGCGCCGATTATGACACCGACGAATGTTGCCAACCCCGTGACTGCAACACCTGCAAGCCCTGCACCCACCGCAGCAAAGGCTTCTGATCCTTCTTCAGCGGTGCTGACTACTTCAGAAGCAGCGCGACCAGACAGTAGGAAGGCAGAAATTGGAAGCGCAAAAACTGAAGCTCCTAACATGAGAAAACCACGGCCAAACGCTCTGCGAATAGTTGGCGCAAAGAAACAAAGAACGCCGCAGAGTAGAACAAGGGACATCATGATAACTGGTGTAATGGTGTCCTGATCAGTAGTGAAGGCTGCGAAAGCAGGTGTCAGCGCAATTGCCGATCCTACACCGAACAATACACCCACAAGGCCGCGAAAAGATGCTTTGATTACAGACATCTGGCAACTCTCTTTGTGTTGAACCTATCAGACAGCACTTTGCCCAAAACTTCAACCAGAAGCTATGGCTAGCGCGGCATGACTGAGAGGCGCGGCTCTTGTCCGATTGCGCTATGTTGCGGATGGTGACAACCTTTATTTGCTCGGACGCAGGATTCAGGTTCGGCTTTGGGGCATGGACAGCCGACATTTGTTGCCTGCGCAGCATCGGTCCCAAAGGGCTCGAAACAGGGGGCCGCCGCGCGGCCGGCATGGGTCTGATTTGGCCTCGATAGAAAGTTCTATTCGCCACCCCCGCCGTGACTTCCAGCGCGCATAGCGCTTGGCGATCCGGTCGATCAGCCCCGGTGCGCTGCCCGGCATGGACGCGGCGGCTCGGCGGACCGGGCGACCATCGCTCAGTTGACGCGCCTGAACGCTCGCATGGTAAGCCCGGCGACGGTCTTGAACCGTGCCGGTCGCGGCTGACCTTCATCTGCCGCGTCGAACCGAAAACTGTCACCTGTCAGCGCGAAGATTGCCGGAAGCGCCTTTCCGGTCTCCTCGCCAATCGAACCCACCCGGGTTATCGACCCGGGCGAGGTTGTCGCATCAAGTTGACCCCCCTTCAGGCGCACTGAGCTGTCCGGCCTCACGTCCCTGAATTCGTTGCGTTCGAAGATACATGCCGCTCCCCGAGCCGTATGCGCGTCATCTGCTGGCCCGATCATGCCATGATCGACGCCGGGTGAAGCGTGAAGCGTCCAGGCGGCCGGAACCCGAATGTCCTGGTCGGGCTCGAAACAGGCGGCGCGGCGGTGTGCTTTGCACTGTATTTCCGGATCATCGCGCTACTTCCTGTTGGTCTTCTGGATCGCCCGGATCGTTCTCTGCAGGGCTTTCTCACCCGATTTCCGCTCGGTCAGCGAGGCCGAGTTGAAGCGTTCTTCCGCCACCAGCTTGTTCCACCGGGCCAGGCGCTCGGGCGTGATCGCCCCCCGTTCCAGCGCGCCCTTGATCGCGCAGCCGGGTTCGGTGTCATGGGCGCAATCGCCGAACCGGCATTGCCCGGCCAATGCCGAGATATCGTCGAACAGGTCGGCGATGCCGTCCTGCGCATCGGCGAGTTGAAGCTCCCGCATGCCGGGGGTGTCGAGGACCGCACAGCCGTTCGGCAGAAAATGCAGCTGCCGCCGCGTGGTGGTGTGCCGCCCCTTTGCGTCATCTTCTCGGATCGCGCCGGTTCCCACCGCCTGGTCATCCATCAACGCGTTCACCAGCGACGACTTGCCGACGCCCGATGACCCCAGGAACGCAATCGTCTGGCCCGGCCCGCACCAGGGTTTCAGTTTCACCCGCGGTTCCGGGCCGAGCGCGTTAAGCGCAAGCGCAACCAGCCGCCGCGAGATGGCCGACGCCGCCTGCAGGTAGGGGTCGGTGTCGTCGCAGAGATCCGCCTTGGTCAGCAGGACCACCGGCGTGACCTCTGCGTCAAAGGCCAGCGCCACATAGCGTTCGAGCCTCGCCACGTTGAAATCCCGGTTGCAGGAGGTGACGATGAAGACCGTATCCACATTGGCGGCGATCAGTTGCAGCCTGCGGTCGGTTCCGGGCGCGCGCCGTTTGAACAGGCTCTTGCGATGAAGGGTTCGGCTGGCGGCGGGCTGGTCCGGATCGAGCAGCAGCCAATCGCCGACCGTGGCCTCCGGTCCCGGCGGGATCAGCCTGTCGATGCCATCGCCGACAACGTGCAATCCGTTGCGATGGACTTCGACGACGCGCGCAGGCGGGGTCGCGATCAGGTCGTCCATGTCGACCTGTTGCGCGAAATATGGCTGCCACCCGAGCGTGTCCAGTTTGGATCGGGTGCGTTCAGCCGTCTTGCCACCGCCCGCGGGCGGGAAGAATTGGGAATAGTCCCGTGTCATTGTCGTGAACTTTCATGGTCCGGCCGCGGGCATGTGCCCGGGCAATTTTGTGCAGAATTTGATTGCAAGACATCGCTCACCCGTTCGTGACGGATGTTCGGGTCTGTTCAGTCTTGCTCCGGGAGGGCGCTCTGCCTCCCCACATTACCGGGACATGAAATCTCCATTGCCGTGATCCGCAGATAGCAACCCGACCGGACCTTTACAAGATTTTGCGGCTGCGGGCCGTCAGGCGCGGATCGTGCATCCGTCGAGGCCCCCGGCTGAAGCCCGGCAATCACGGCGCAACACCGATCCGGGTGGGGACCCTCGCAGGGCCTTTCGGCGGGCCAGCCGTCGGCGTCCCGGTTCACCCCGTCGGCGTTCCGGCGCGCCGGATGGTGCGTTCGATCAATTCGTTCACCTGGTCGGGCGTCTCTATCGACGCGGAATGACCGGCCCCGCTGAACAGGACCAGTTCGGACGCGTCGATGTCGCGATGCAGGCGTTCGGATTTCTCGGGAACGGTTGCAACATCCTCATCGCCGACGCCTATGCCCACGGGCAGCCGTATCCTGCCGAGCAGATCGACGCAGCCCGGTCGCCCGATCACCCCGCTGACCGCGCGCGTGATCCCGATCCGGTCATTGCCCGCGATGGCCGCGCTCCACCGCCGTCGTTCCCCGGCGCGGTCGGGATCGGCGAGAAACGTGCGCCCGAACATGATCGGCATCACCCGGCCGGTTACGGCCCACAATCCGACCCAGCGCGCCACGATGTTGAGAACCCGGTATTTCGGCGCATTCTGGGGATCTTCCGGTTCGGCGCTGGTTTCGAGCAATGTCAGGGACTTCAGCAGGTCCGGCCTGAGCGCCGCCAGCCTCATGCCGACAAAACCGCCCATGCTGAGGCCGACAAAATGGCAGGGCGCGGCGTCGAGCGCCGCGATCAGGGCGGCGGCATCCTCGGTCAGGGTCTCGATGTCATACCCTGCCTCGGTGACGCCGCTCTGGCCCTGCCCCCTGTGATCGAACGTGATGCACCGAAAACGGTCCTGGAAATGGGCGACCTGCGCCTCGAACATGGCCCCGCTGAACAGGAGACCATGCGAGAAGACGACAGGGTCGCCGTCGCCGCCCGTGTCTTCGTAATGGATGCGCGCACCGTTGATGTTGAGGCTGGGCATGTGGTCCCCGCTCGCCAGGCGAAAACGATGATAGCACGAACACCGCCGGGGCGCACGGTTTCGTCGCAAAGCGCGCGCCGGGGCGCGAAACCTCCGCCGGGTGGCCGCAGCGGGCCGGGTTGGCCCCGGCGGAACCTCGCGGCCGTCAGCCGCGTCGCGATTTCCAGCGGACATAACGCGTGGCGATGCGGTCGATCAGCCCCGGTTCGCCGCCCGCGTGCAGGTCGACCCCGCCGCCGCCGCCCGCGCGATACATCTCGGCAAAGATGTCGAGCACCCGCGATTTGACCATCCCGCGCAGCGGCACATGCGCCATCATCCCGTAGGCGGCGGCGCTGCCGCTGTCGGCCAGCGCCGGGTCGGCGCGGACCTCGGCCACCGCCTGCGCCAGGTCGGCCAGATAGGCGCCGGTCACCTCGCGGTGCCGTGCCGTCACCATCGCGTGGATGCCGTCCGGGTTCTGCACCCGGTTCACGCTCCAGCCCCGCGCCTCGAGCCGGTCGGCGACGGCAAAGATGTTCAGGTCGGGATCGGTCGAGCGGTAGGCCAGCAGCGGCCCCTGCGGGTTGCCGATCACCGCCAGCCCGCCGGTCGCCGCGATGCCCGCCTTCAGCGCCTCGACCGCCTCGGAGGTGCGCCGCGCCAGGTCGCGATAGCCATCGGTCCCCATCTTCTGCATCACCGCCCAAGCGGCGGCATAGGCCCCGCCGGGCCGGGTGCCCAGCAGCGCCGGCGACGCGAACACGCCGCCGGGCCAGTCCTGGTGGACGAACATCTGGTGTTTCAGCAGATCGAGGTCGCGATAGAGGATCAGCGACGCCCCCTTGGCGGCGTAGCCGTATTTGTGCAGGTCCGCCGAGATCGAGGTCACGCCGGGCACCCGGAAATCCCAGTCGGGCAGATCGGCGCCGTTCATCTCCATGAAGGGCAGGATGAACCCGCCCACGCAGGCATCCACATGCACCGGCACGCCCTTGGCCGCGGCGATCCCGGCCATCTCCGCGATCGGGTCGATGGTGCCATGGGGATACTCGGGTGCCGAGCCCAGCACCATCACCGTGTTGCGGTCGATCCGGCGCGCCAGTTTCACGATGTCGGTGGCGTGACCGGCGGTCATCGGCAGCAGCCGGGGCTTCACCCCGAAATACTCGGCGGCCTTGAACCAGGCCACATGCGCGGTGGCGGGGATCACCATGTTGGGCCGGCTGACCCGGCGGGTCTTGCGGGCCATGTCGCGATAGGTCTTGACCGCCAGCAGGCAGCTTTCGGTGCCGCCCGCGGTCAACACGCCGCAGGTGTCCGGCCCGCCGCGCAGGATCCCGGCGGCCATCGACACGATATCGGTTTCCATTCGCTTGAGGCTGCGAAAGGCCGCCGGGTTCAACCCGTTGGCCGAGGAATACCGGCGATAGGCCGCATGGGCGAAATCGTCATGGGCGTCGTCGAGGTGATAGACAAGGCTCCAGATCCGCCCGTCGCGATAGGCGGGATCCTCCGCCGCGAACCCGTCCAGCTCGTCCAGGATCGCGGCGGCGTCGCGGCCCTGATCGGGCAGTCTTGCATGGGTCATGTCCTAACCTCCCGAACCCAGGATCAGCGCGACCGTGATCGCCAGGTAATTGCCCAGCGCAAAGCCCAGGATCCCCGTGGCCATTCCCGACATCAGCACGCCGGGATTGCCCAGCGCGCGCGCCGCCATCGGCACGAAAGCGGGCGACATGATCGCGGCAACCGATGTAATCAGGAACGTGTCGCGGTCAACTCTGACCACGCGGCACAGCACGGCATGCAGGGCGAGGCTGCCGAAGGTGGCGACCAGCACGAAGACCAGCACCGACAGGTCCATGCCCGCCAGCGCCGCCGGGTCGAGCGAGGCCGCCACCGCGAAGGTAAAGACATAGATCAGATACATGCCCAGCCGTGGCGCGGCGCGGTTGTCGCGCAGCCTCCGCCAGAGCGACCCGGCCAGGCCCAGGCTGGTCAGCAGCACGATCACCATGATCTGCGCCCCGGCGAGGCGGACGAGCGGCGCCAGCGCCACGGCCAGCGCGACGCAGAGCGCGGCCGCGCCCAGCGCCAGCCCGACGCCGGGCAATGCCGCGCGGGTCAGCAGATCGGCATAGGTGTCTCCGGGCTGCACCCCGACCGTTCCGGCGCCCCGGTCCGCCTCGAACGCGGGCAGCAGCCGGGCAAAGAGGCGCGGGCCGACGGTCAGCACGAACATCAGGTAGACCGCCCCCACCGCGGTGTCCACGGTGGCAAACAGCAGGTAGCGCGCATCCGGGATGCCCAGCGCCAGCTTGATCGCGCCCAGATTGGCGATGCCGCCGGTATACATGCCGATCGCCATCGCCGAGAGCTGTTCGGGCCGCGCAACCCCGCGCGCGGCAAATGCGGCAAACAGCAGGCAGGACACGCAGACCACCGCCGCCACCGCCAGCGCCATCGACACCATCGCCCGCCCGGCCACCTGCCCCCAGGCGCGCAGATCGACCGAGAACAGCAGCAGCGGCAAGGCCAGCCCCAGCGCCGCCTCGGTCACGGTGGTGCGGAGGCCCGCCGCCGTCTCGGGCAACAGCCCGGAAAGGCCCAGCACCAGCCCCGCCGCATAGCACAGCACGATCGGCCCCGCCCTGCGGGCCAGCGCCGAATGCCGGCACAGCCACAACAGCCCCGCCGGGGCGACCACGAAAAGCGCCGCTAGACCGATATCCTGCATTCTTCCCCCTGCCCCGCGCCGCGACCCCGTGACCGGGCCGGCGGCGCTGATCCTTCATTCTGGCAGAAAAGAGGTTTCGCGGAAAACAATCAACATGAGAGGTGGCCCCGCGCCGGGCCGGGCTCAGCCGGTGGCGTCGATCTGGGCCAGGATACGCCGTTCGAACATGGTCGCGCCCGAGAACCGGGCCAGGTCCAGCGCCAGCCCCAGGCAGCGGCGCGCGCGCACCGGATCGCCCATCTTCCAATGGACCCAGGCCCGCAGCCGCCACGCCTCGGGCGCCCATTGGCGCTGGCCCGACCGGGCCAGTTCGCGGGTGGCGTCCTGCATCATCGCCAGGGCCTCTTCGCCGCCGCCGCGACGGAACCGCGACGCCGCGTCGATACATCTGAAGAACGGCCGGTTCAGCCCGATGCCGATGGCGCTGCATTGTTCGACCAGCGCCGCCAGCGGTTCGCCGCCGGCATCGGGGCGGCGGGCGTAGAATCCCAGCACCTCCTGCCAGATCCGCCCGTTCAGCGACCAGAAGGCCGCGCCCTGCTGGTCGGCGATCTCGGTGCCCTCGACGACCATGTCCAGCGCCTCGTCCATCTGTCCGGCTGCGGCCATCGCCGATCCGTTGAAGATCTTGACCCAGGGCCGTTGCAGGATCGCGCCGATGCGGTCCACATGGGCCAGCGATTCGCGGGTCAGGCGCCGCACCGTTTCGACATCGCCGCGCAGCCCGTGGACATTGGCATCGCCGGTCTTGACCGCGACCAGCGGATCGGCCCCGACCGACAGGAACAAGGTGCCGTGCTGCGCCGTGTCATAGATCTTCTCGAGCTCGGCGGTCGCGGCCAGCTTGTCGTCCAGCCGCCCGGAATAGAGCGCCTGCGCGCTCACGTTGACGAGGCAAAGCACCTGCTGCTGCGGGTCCGCGGGATCGGCGACCCGCAGCATTTCGTCGACGATCTCGGCCGAGCGGCGCACGTCGCCGGACATCATCCGGTGCGCGAACAGCCCGTAGAGCGCCATGATATGCTCGGGCCCGCCGGCGCCGCGTTCGCCCGCCTCCGCCTCGAGCAGCCGGTAGCTTTCGACCGTGTCGGGATGGGCAAAGCCCAGCCGCTGCACCCGCGCCGCCGCCAGCAGGCTGAGCGCGGTCAGCCGCGCGCCCTCGGCCGCCGGGCCGAGCTGTCCCAGCGCCGCCAGCGCCGCGTCGAGATAGTGGATCGACCGGTCGAACCCGGCGCGCTGCAGGAAGCTCGCCCCGGCCTGCACGCAGCTGCCGGCGATGATCCCGGGATCTTCCGAGGCAATCGCGTGATCGGCCACGATCTCGGGCACCGCGGCCACCCGCTGCGGGTCGTTTTCGGTCAGCGCCGCGGCCACCTGCCCATGCAGCCCGCGCCGTTGGCTGCCGGGGATCATGTTATAGGCGGCTTCCTGCAACAGGATATGGCTGAACTGCCAACCCCCGCCCGCGGTCGGTTCGATCACCCCGGCGCCCGCCAGCTCGCCCAAATCATGGGCCAGGTCATGCGTCTGGTCATGATCCAGGCCGTCCCCGCGCCCGGCGATCCACGACAGTTCCTCGGCGGTGAACCCGCGCCCGATCACGGCGGCGCGCAGCACCAGGTCGCGCAGCGGCCCGAAGGAATTGACGAAGCCCTGGAAGGTGGCCTCGATCGTCGGCGGCAGGGCGCGGCCGGCCGTGTCCTCGCCCCTGCGGCGATAGAGGTTCAGCAGCGTGCGCAGGAACAGCGGGTTGCCCTCGGCCATGACGGTGACACGGTCCGCCTCGGCCGCGTCCATCCCGTCGCTGCCCAGCCCCGCCAGCATCTCGCGCACCGCGTCCACGCTCAGCGCCTCGAGCCGGATGACATGAAGCCCGTGGGTGGTGGCGAAGGCGCCGAGGTCGCTACCGGGGCGCGCGGTCAGCACCACCCGCGCGCGTTCGGGAACGCCGCGTTCCAGCAGCTTGCCGACAAAGGCATGGCTGTCCTCGTCGACCCAGTGGTAGTCGTCGAAACTCAGCAGCACCGGCTCTGCCGCCATCAGATGCGCCACCAGGTCGGCCATCGTGCCGATCCGCAGCGCCCGTAGCTGCGGCGCGGCATAGCGCAGCTGCACCGCCTGCGCGGCAGCCAGCCCCATCAGGTCGGCGGCGATCTCTTCCTGCATGTCGCCCAGTCCGGGCACCAGCGTGCGCAGCCGGGCGGCGAACTCGGCCCGGTCGGCATCCGGGTCCAGCGGGAACCGCGCATAGCCCAGCGCCCGCGCCAGCCATTCCGCCACCGGGTAGAGCGGCGTGTGCCGCAGGTTCAGCCGCGACGACAGGTCGATCAGCCGGTGGGTGTTGCCCAGCCGGCGCGAGATTTCACCCAGCACCGCCGATTTGCCGATGCCCGCCGGGCCGATCATCATCGTCACGTTCGGCGACAAGCCGTCGGGCACCGGCGTTGCGCCGGTCAGCAGGGCCACGGTTTCCGCCCGCTCGTATAGCGTCTGCACCGCGTCTTCGGGCGCTTGCAGCTCGCCCTCCTCCAGCTCGTAGAGCCGCATCGGCACCGGCACGCCCTTGAGCCGCACCTCGCCGATATCGGAGGCCGGAACCGTCGCGATGCGCGACACGAAATCCAGCGTCTCGCGGCTGAGCACCACCCCGCCCGGGCTGGCCTGGTTCTGGATCCGCGAGGTGATGTTGACATCGAGCCCCGAGATGTTCGGCAACAGCCCGCCATCCGCCTGCATCCGGCACAGCACGGTGCCGGAATGGATACCGACCCGCGCGTTTACGCCCGGCAGCGCGGCGGGGATCGCCACCACCATCGCACGGGCCGCGGCCACGGCGGAGAGTGCCGCGTTTTCACCATCGTCGGAGAGGCCGAAACAGGCCAGGACGCCATCGCCCTGCAACGCCAGCGTCGATCCGCCATGGCTGCGGATCGTGTCCGAACAGATCGCGTGATAGCGGGTCAGCGTGGCGTCGTAATCCTCGAGCGCATCGGCGGCGGCCAGTTCGGTCGAACCAACCAGGTCGACGAAGATCAGCGTCAGGATGCGCTTGAACGCCACCCCGGCGCCGGGAACCGGTTCTTCCCGTTTCCCCAGCGCGAGGCCGCAGGCGCTGCAGAACCGCGCTCCCTCGGTGGCTTCGGCCCCACAGGCCGGGCAGGTGCTCATTCCGTTCCCCGTTTCCTCGCCGGTTTCATCCCGGTCAATATGTGCGCCGCAGCCAGCTCTGCGCCATTGCCGCCCTGCGCACGCGGGCGCTGTCCAGCGGGTTGGTCATCGACCAGTTACACCATATCCGCACCGCGCCGGGAAGCCCGTGCGGGTGCTGTGGCCGCAACGGCACCAGGTCGAGCTCGGCCATCGGGAACCCGCCCGGCCGGGTGTCGGTCACGGTGACCCGGCCCGAAACCGGCGCCGCCCAGGCGTGGTCCAACTGCATGTCGAACACGTTGAACAGGCTGCCGCGCTTGCCCGTGGTCACGAAGGGCAGGTCCAGCAGGTCGCTGACCGTGCCGAAGGCCGGGTGATGCGACAGCGGCTGCGGGTCCTCGTGCTGGGTGAACTGCGCGTCGATGAAGGTCCGGCCGGCGCCATCGGTGGTCCGGAACGACCGGTCGTCCACCTGCGTCCCGGCGAACACCTTGTCCATTGCATAGAATACCCTGCCCGCGGCGATCGCGGGGCGGCTGTCCACATAGAGCCGGCGCGGATAGAGCAGCTTGGCCCGACCGGTGGCGTCATGGCGGACGAAGGGGATCGCAAAGCTGGCTTCGCCATAGGGCGGCATGGCCATGAAATCGGGCACGAAACTGCCGCGCACCGCGTGGTAGCGGCACAGCGAGATGCCCACCGGGTGCATCCCCGGCGCGGCCAGGTCGGTCTGCGCCAGGTGCACGCCCGCGGGCAGCAGCGCCTGCACCTCGGCGCGCGGCATCTGGTAGAAGAAGAACCAGCCGTTCATCTGCCCGCGCGCGTAGAACCCCGACAGCGGCCAGGATGCGTTCGACACGTTGGCCGCGTCATACATGGCCTGTTCCTGCAGGCTGTCGTCGATGTCGATATCGTCGGCGCCGATATTCACCATCGGCTTGCCTGTCACCGCCTGCGCGGCGGCGATCCCCGACATGGTCGCCGCCTCGACGCAGCCGGCATTCAGCCCGCAGCGGGTCCAGTCACCGGCCAGCGTGAGCCGGTCGAACCCGCTCTCGGCCGGGGCGAGCCGGTGATAGAGGCTGCCCGTCACCGACAGCACATAGCGTTCCGACCCGTAGAGATTGACCCGGAAATACTGGTTGTCGAAGCTGCTGCCCTTTGCCCGCGGTTTCTTGTAGAGCAGGGCGTCGTCGAACCCGCGATGCCCGGTTTCCTCGGCCCCGGTCCAGAGCTGGGTCAGATCGTCATTGGCCCATTTCCGCACCCGCGCCCTGAAGCTGTCGAGATCGAGCCCATCGGGCGCGGGCGAACAGAAATAGGCGATGGCCTTTGGCCCCTTGTCGCCCCAGTCTTCGCGGGCCAGCAGGTGGGACATGTCGGCCCAGGTATCGAGCGGTTCGCCGAAACCGGTGATGATGGTGCGCAGCGGCCCGTCCGGTTCGGTGACACCCGCGTTGCATTTCTCGACCAGCGCCCGCCAGCCCAGCGGGTCCTCGGCCTCGCGCAGCCAGAACTGCGCGGCACAGGTGCCCACGGTGCGCACACCCGACAGCATCCGGGACCAGCGCTGCGACGCCTTTGCCAGTTCGCCGGTCATGTAGGGCAGCGACCCCAGCGACGCGCCGAGGATCACCTGGTCGAAATCCTTGCCCGCCCGCAGCGTGTATCCGCGACCGGTCGGGGGATTTTTTTCGTATTCGAAATCAATGCCATCCCGGCGCAACTTCGCGCCGTGCTTCAACTGGTCCCAACGGGGTTCGGACGGCCAGCAGGGCAGCCCGCGCACCTCGTGCAGCGGGTCATAGTCGTCGCCGGCCAGTTCGGCCTGTTCGACCATGTCGATGGCCGCGATCCGGGTGCCGCTGTCGTCCAGCCGCAGCCTGCGCGCGGCGTTGAAGAACCGGAACCGGACCCCCAGCGCCCTGAGCGCCTGGTAATAGGGGGCAAATATGGTGTCGCCCATCCCGGCCTGCATTTCATGGAAGATGGCGCCGCGATAGCTGAGGATCAGCCGCGACATCGCGCGGATCGCGGTGCCGGCGCCGCAATCGCCATGCAGGCCCAGCCCGGCGCTGTAGCCGAAGATGAAATCATAGCAGCCGCGCAGCAGCACCGAGTTCAGCGCCCGTTCGCCGGCGCCGTGGCGGCGCAGGAACTCGGTAAACTCCCACTGGTCCAGCACGTCATAGCCGCGCGCGAAGACCTCGGTCGCGGCCATGCCGCGCGCATAGGCCAGCGACAGGTCGGCCAGGTAGAGCGTCCGCCGCGCGGCGTCGTTTTCCAGGTGCCGGGGGGTCTGCAACCCGGCCACGGCCTTCTGCGCCTCCTCGATCAGGTCGACCAGCAGGCTCGACGCGTGGGCGCTATGGTTCGACGGCAGCAGCGGCATCCCGTGGGCATGGTCGTGCAGCCGGCCATGCGCGGCGTGCAGCCGGTCGAAATCGCCCCCCATATGCGCCCGCGCCAGCCGCCCGAATTCCCCGTCCTCGTAGAAGGTCTTGAGGATCGACAGCATCCGCAGGAACATCGCGAACGGACCGGGCGCCGAGGTCGCCGTGCCCGGCACCATGTCGTTCGAGGGCAGGTCGACCAGCCAGGGACGCCATTCCGCCGGCTTGCCGTCCAGTTCCACATGTTCGGCCAGCAGGACATGCGACAGCGGTTTGAACGCGGCGCCGATGGTGCCCAGCGGCGCGTCCCTGTCGCGCAGCCCCATCCGGTTCAGGCGGTCGTAGCAGTCGGTCAGCAGCCGAAAGGCGTTTTCGTAGAACCCCGCCCAGACATGCAGCCCGTGTTCGAGGATACGTTCGCCTTGGTCCGCCTGCCGGCCGCTCGCCCCCTTGCCCCCCAGCCGCCATCCGAGCTGATAGACGGTCAGGTCATACCTGTCGCGGAGGGCCTCGTCGCTGGCGATGGCATAGGCGGCCGTAATTGCGCCGACACCTCCGCCGATGATCGCCACCTTTGTCTTGGTCATATGTCAGGTCCCGGAAAATCGCCTTTGAAAAAAGGGGATAAATCAACGTTACCCAACACCATGTGAAACGGCCGGAATCCCCCCGAATTCCCGGCGCGATTTCCACTTTAGGTTTATCCGCGCCATCTGGCAACGGGGTCTGGAAACCGGGTCTGGCGGCCGCGCGGCTACAGGATCCCGGGCAGCCGCAGCCCATGTTCGCGGGCGCAGTCGCGGGCGATCTCATAGCCCGCGTCGGCGTGGCGCATCACCCCGGTGGCGGGGTCGTTCCACAGCACCCGCGCCAGCCGCGCGTCCGCCTCGGCGGTGCCGTCGCAGCAGATCACCATGCCGGAATGCTGCGAGAACCCCATGCCGACGCCGCCGCCGTGATGCAGGCTGACCCATGTGGCGCCCGAGGCGGTGTTCAGCAGCGCGTTCAGGAGCGGCCAGTCGCTGACCGCGTCGCTGCCGTCCTTCATCGCCTCGGTTTCGCGGTTGGGCGAGGCGACCGACCCGCTGTCGAGATGGTCGCGCCCGATCACCACCGGGGCCTTGAGTTCGCCGCTGCGCACCATGTCGTTGAAGGCCAGCCCGGCCTTGTGCCGGTCGCCCAGCCCGATCCAGCAGATCCGCGCCGGCAGGCCCTGGAACGCGATGCGGTCGCGGGCCATGTCCAGCCATTGGTGCAGATGCGCGTCGTCGGGGAACAGTTCCTTCATCTTCGCGTCGGTGCGATAGATGTCCTCGGGATCGCCCGACAGCGCGCACCAGCGGAACGGCCCCACGCCGCGGCAGAACAGCGGGCGGATATAGGCGGGCACGAAACCGGGGAAGGCGAAGGCGTTTTCGAACCCTTCCTCGAGCGCGACCTGGCGGATGTTGTTGCCATAGTCCAGCGTCGGCACGCCCGCGTTCCAGAAATCGACCATCGCCGCCACATGGGTCTTCATGCTGGCGCGGGCGGCCTTTTCGACCGCCTTGGGGTCGCTTTCGCGCCCGGCCTTCCATTGCGCGATGCTCCAGCCCTGCGGCAGGTAGCCGTTGACCGGGTCATGGGCGCTGGTCTGGTCGGTCACGATATCGGGGCGCGGGCCGCCCGCGTTCATGCGCCGCACCAGTTCGGGGAACACGTCGGCGGCGTTGCCCAGCAGGCCGACCGATTTCGCCTCGCCGGCGGCGGTCCAGCGGTCGATCATCGCCAGCGCCTCGTCGAGGCTGTCGGTCTTTTCGTCCAGGTATTTCGTGCGCAGGCGGAAATCGATGCTGTCGGGGTTGCATTCGACCGCGAGGCAGCAGGCCCCGGCGAACACCGCCGCCAGCGGCTGCGCCCCGCCCATGCCGCCCAGCCCCCCGGTCAGGATCCATTTGCCGGTCAGGTCGCCGCCGTAATGCTGGCGCCCGGCCTCGGCGAAGGTTTCATAGGTCCCCTGCACGATGCCCTGGGTGCCGATATAGATCCACGATCCGGCGGTCATCTGGCCATACATGGCCAGCCCCTTGCGGTCGAGTTCGTTGAAATGGTCCCAGGTTGCCCAGTGCGGCACCAGGTTCGAGTTGGCGATCAGCACGCGCGGCGCGTCGGCATGGGTGCGGAAGATGCCGACCGGCTTGCCCGATTGCACCAGCAGGGTTTCGTCGCCGTCGAGATCGCGCAGCGCGGCGACGATGCGGTCGAAATCCTGCCAGGTCCGCGCGGCGCGGCCGATACCGCCATAGACCACCAGTTCATGGGGGTTCTCGGCCACGTCGGGATGCAGGTTGTTCATCAGCATCCGCATCGCGGCCTCGGTCTGCCAGCTTTTGGCGATGATCTCGGGGCCGGTGGGCGGGTAGATGTCGCGCAGGTTGTGACGGGGGTCGGTCATGTCGGTCCTCCGGTTCGGGCCAGGTCAGGCAGTTCGGCAAGGGCGTCGAGGATGCGGCCAAGCTGGTCGCGCAGGCGGTCGGCCCGCGCCGCGTTCCAGCCCCAGGGCGGGGCCTCGGTCATGTAGGTGGATTGCGCCAGTTCCATCTGGATCGCGTGAACGCCGGCGGAAGGATCGCCGTAATGGCGCGTGGTCCAGCCGCCCCGGAACCGGCCGTTCAGCACATGGCTGTAGCCCGTGGCCGCGGCGCAGATGTCCTCGACGGTTCGCGCCACGGCGGCGGCGCAACTGCGCCCGCCATCGGTGCCGATGTTGAAATCGGGCAGGATGCCGTCGAACAGGAACGGGATATGCGACCGGATCGAATGGCAGTCATAGAGGATCGCGAAGCCGTGGGCCGCTTGCACCCGCGCGATCTGGCCGGCCAGCGCCGCGTGATAGGGCGCGTGATAGGCGGCGGCGCGGCGGGCGATGTCATCGGCGCCCGGTTCGCGGCCGGGCCGGTAGATCGCCTGCCCGTCGAAATCGGTCAGCGGGCACAGGCCGGTGGTGTTCTGCCCCGGATAGAGGCTGGCGCCGTCAGGCGCCCGGTTCACGTCGATGACATAGCGATGCACGCGGGTGCGCACCGAGGTCACGTCACCGCGCAGCCCGGCATAGAGCCGGTGGATATGCCAGTCGGTATCGGCCAGCGCCCGGCCGGTGTCGTTCAGATCCCCGGCGATCCCGTCCGGCAGGTCGGTGCCGGTATGGGGCAGCCCCAGGATCAGCGGCCCGGTGCCTTCGGTCACCTCGATCATGCGGCGGCCTCCACCAGCGCGCCACCGCGCACCAGCGACGCGGCGGCCTCCAGGTCGGGCGCGAGATAGCGGTCGGCGCCCAGCGGCGGCACGTCGGCGCGCAGCCGCGCGATGGCGCGGGCCAGCGCCGGCGAGGTGGCCAGCGGCGCCCGCGCCTCGATCCCCTGCGCGGCGCACATGGCCTCGACGCCCTGGATCACCGCGAGATTGCCGACCATCCGCGCCAGCCGGAACGCACCATGGGCGGCCATGCTCACATGATCCTCCTGGTTGGCGCTGGTGGGGGTGCTGTCGGTCACGCAGGGATTGGCGAGATGCTTGTTCTCGCTCATCAGCGCGGCGGTGGTCACCTCGGCAATCATGTAGCCCGAGTTCAGCCCCGGGTCCGGGGTCAGGAAGGGCGGCAGGTCGTGGCTCAGGGTCGGGTCCACCATCAGCGCCACCCGGCGCTGGGAAATCGCCCCGATCTCGGCCAGCGCCAGCGCGATCTGATCGGCGGCAAAGCCCACCGGCTCGGCGTGGAAATTGCCGCCCGAGACGATCCGGCCCTCGCCCACCAGCACCAGCGGGTTGTCGGTCACCGCGTTGGCCTCGGTTTCCAGCGTGCGCCCGGCCATGCGCAGGATGTCCAGCGCCGCCCCCGCCACCTGCGGCTGGCAGCGGATGCAATACGGGTCCTGCACCCGGCTGTCGCCGTCGCGATGGCTTTCGCGGATCTCGCTGCCCTCGATCAGATCGCGCATCCGCGCCGCCACCTCGATCTGGCCCGCGTGGCCGCGCAATTCGTGGATGCCGGCCAGCAGCGGCGCGGTCGAGCCCATGATCGCATCGGTCGACATCGCCGCGATGACGATGGAATTGTCGACCGCGCGCAGGGCGCCGAACAGCCCGGCCAGCGCACAGGCGGTGGAAAACTGGGTGCCGTTGATCAGCGCCAGCCCCTCTTTCGGGCCCAGCACCAGCGGGGCCAGCCCGGCCCGTGCCAGCGCCTCGGTGCCGGGCAGCCGCTGGCCGTCATGCAGCGCCTCGCCCGCGCCGATCAACACCGCCGCCATATGCGCCAGCGGCGCCAGGTCGCCCGAGGCACCGACCGATCCCTGATGCGGCACCACCGGCACCACGCAGCGATCCAGCATGTCGGCGATCAGCTCGCAGACCGCCCAGCGCACCCCCGACGCCCCGCGCCCCAGCGACAGCAGCTTGAGCGCCATCATCAACCGGGTCAGCGGTTCGGACAGCGGGTCACCGACCCCGCAGCAATGGGACAGGATCAGGTTTTCCTGCAGCTTTTCCGTGTCTTGCGCGGCGATCTTGCGGCTGGCGAGCTTGCCGAACCCGGTATTGACGCCATAGACGGCCTCGTTGCCCCCGGCGGCGCGCGCCACCAGCGCCGCCGCCGCCTCGATCGGGTCGCGCGCGCTGTCGTCCAGCCGCACCGGCACCCCGTCGCGCCAGATTTCCGCGAGCTGCGCCAGCGTGACCTGTCCCGGTATCACGATCATCCCCGTCCTCCGAATATCCGCCGATGCAGCGGGTTGAAGCCCACCCGGTAGGCCAGTTCCGCCGGCTCTCCGACATCCCACACCGCGAGATCGGCCCGCAGCCCCGGCGCGATGGCGCCGCAATCGGTCAGCCCCAGCGCGGCGGCGGCGTGGCGCGTGACGCCCGCCAGCGCCTCGGCCGGGGTCAGGCGGAACAGCGTGCAGCCCATGTTCATCACCAGCAGGATCGATGCCAGCGGCGACGAACCCGGATTGCAGTCGGTCGCCAGCGCTATCGCCACGCCGGCCTCGCGAAAGGCGGCGACCGGCGGCAGCCGGGTTTCGCGCAGCGTGTAGAACGCCCCGGGCAGCAGTACCGCGACGGTGCCCGCCGCGGCCAGCGCGGCGGCGTCGGCGGCCGTGGCGTGTTCCAGGTGATCCGCCGACAGGGCCCCGGCCCGCGCCGCCAGCGCCGTGCCGCCGGTATTGGACAGCTGTTCGGCATGGAGCTTTACCGGCAGGCCGAGCTCGGCGGCCACCGCGAACACCCGCGCGATCTGGTCGGGGCTGAAGGCGATGCCCTCGCAGAACCCGTCCACCGCGTCCACCAGCCCCTCGTCATGGGCGGCCCGCAGGGTCGGGAAACAGATTTCGGACAGGTAGTCAGCGGCGCGGCCGGCATAGTCGGGCGGCACCGCGTGGGCGCCCAGGAAGGACGTGACCACGCGCACCGGGCGCATCCGGCCCAGCGCCCGGGCGGCGCGCAGCATGTTCAGTTCGGTGTCACGGTCCAGCCCGTAGCCGGATTTGATCTCGACGGTCGCCACCCCTTCGGCGATCAGCGCATCCAGCCGGGGCAGCGCCGCCTGCGCCAGCGCCTCGGCCGTCAGCGCGCGGGTGGCCGAAACCGTGGACAGGATGCCGCCACCGGCGCGGGCGATGTCCTCGTAGCTGGCGCCTTCGAGCCGCATCTCGAATTCGCGCGCGCGGTTGCCGCCGAACACGAGATGGGTGTGGCAGTCGATCGGCGCGGGTGTCACCAGCCGGCCGCCCAGGTCCTCGGCGGGCCAGTTCGCGTAGTCGCGCGGCAGATCCCCCGTGCCAACCCAGGCGATGCGGTCGCCCGACAGCGCCAGCGCGCCGTCGATCAGCCCGATGCCGCCGCCGGGCGGCATGGTCGCAATCCTGGAATTGGTGAACACCCGGTTCGTCACTGCTGTTGACCCCTCTTGCCCCAGCGTTAATGTGGTTATGTCTAGACATATTTGAGTCGTCAAGGGGGCCGTTCGGGCATGACCGTTCTTTATGCGAAACAGGCGCTGCTGCCGGAGGGTTGGGCGCGCGACGTGACCGTCACCATCGGCGCCGACGGGCGGATCGCCGGGCTGGACCCGGCGCGGGCCGATATCGGCGTGGACATGTTGCTGCCCGCCCCGGCCAACGTGCATTCGCACGCGTTCCAGCGGGCGATGGCGGGGCTGACCGAACGGCGCGGCGGCTCCGGGCAGGACAGTTTCTGGACCTGGCGGAAATGGATGTACCGGTTCCTTGACCAGCTGACCCCGGATGACGCCCAGAGCATCGCCGCGCTGGTGCAGATGGAGATGCTGGAGGCCGGCTTTGCCACGGTCGGCGAATTCCACTACCTGCACCACCGGCCTGACGGTGGCGCCTATGACGATCCCGCCGAGATGGCGGCGCGGATCTGCGCGGCGGCGGAAACCACCGGGATCGGGCTGACGCTGCTGCCGGTATTCTACGAACAGGGCGGCGTCGACGGGCGCGCGCTGGGGCCGGGACAACGGCGGTTCGGCTGCGACCGCGACGGGTTCGCCGCGCTGATGGCGGGCGCGGGACGGGCGCTGGACCGGCTGCCGGGCGACGCCGTGATCGGGGTGGCGCCGCATTCGCTGCGGGCGGTGACCCCGGCGGCGCTGTCGGAGCTCGTGGCGGGGGCCGGCGGCCCGGTGCATATGCATATCGCGGAACAGGTCGCCGAGGTCGAGGAAATCGAGGCCGCCCATGGCGCCCGCCCGGTGACATGGCTGCTGGACAACTGTCCGCCCGATCCGCGCTGGTGCCTGATCCACTGCACCCAGATGACCGCGGCGGAAACCGGCGCGCTGGCGGCGACCGGCGCGGTGGCGGGGCTGTGCCCGATCACCGAGGCCAATCTGGGCGACGGCATTTTCGACGGCGCGGGCTGGCTGGGCGCGGATGGCGCGATCTCGGTCGGGTCGGACAGCAACATCCGCATATCGCTGACCGGGGAGTTGCGGCTGCTGGAATATTCCCAGCGCCTGCGCGACCGCGCCCGTGCGGTGCTGGCGCCTCCCGGCGGGTCGACCGGGCGGCGGCTGTTCGACGGGATCGTGGCCGGAGGCGCCCGGGCGGCGGGGCGCGGGCGCGGCGGGATCGCGGTCGGGCAATGGGCCGACCTGCTGGCGATCGACGGCGGCGATGCCGACCTGATCGGCCGCGGCGGGGACGCGGCGCTGGATACCTGGATCTTTGCCGCCGGAGACCGGCTGGTGCGCGATGTCTGGGCGGCGGGGCGGCACATGGTCCGCGACGGGCGGCATCTGCACCGGGATCGCATCCGCGCCGATTACGCCGCCTGCATGGCCCGGCTGGCGCAGGTGCTGTGATGGCGGGCGGCTGGCAGGACATCCGCGACGAGGTGCTGCGGCGGATCCAGACCCGCCGCTGGCCGCCCGGGTCGCAGATCCCGAACGAAGCCGAACTGGCCGGGGAATTCGGCGTTGCCCGGGCCACCGTGAACCGGGCCCTGCAGGCGCTGGCCGAGGATGGCTGGCTGGAACGCCGCCGTCGCGCCGGCACCCGCGTCGCGGCGGCTCCGCAGCGCCGGGCCCGCCTGGCGATCCCGCTGATCCGGCAGGAGATCGAAGCCGGCGGCCACGCCGCCGCGCACCGGCTGCTCGGCACCGCGCCCGGCCCGGCCCCGGCCGCGGTCACCGCCGCGCTGGGGCTGGCCGCCGATGCCGAGATGATACAGGTGCGCACGCTCTGGCGCGCCGATGAGCGGCCGTTCGCGGTCGAAGACCGCTGGGTGAACCTGTCCGGTGCGCCGGGGTTCGACAGCGCGCCGCTCGACCGGATCAGCGCCAATGAATGGCTGGTGCGCCACGCGCCGTTTTCGCATGGCACGCTGGAATACGCGGCAGAGACTGCGGAACCCGAGCTGGCGGACCTGCTCGGCTGCGCCCCCGGCGCGCCGGTGCTGGTGCTGGAACGGCACACGTTCGGGCCATCGGCGCCGGTCACGTTTATGCGGCTCAGCCACGCGCCCGGCCATAGCCTGAAACTGGAGATCTGAGCCCCCCGTCAGTCCCGTCGGCCCTGTCAGCCCTGTGCGCGCAAATGCTCCATCACCGCCGGGCGCACCGACTGGTCGCCGCGTTCGCGGGCCTCGTCGATCACCGCGCGCAGGGCCGCCAGGTCCGACCGCATCAGCAGGCTCTTGACCGGGCCGATCGAGGCCGGGCGCATCGACAGCGAGCGCAGCCCGATCGCCGCGAGGCAGAGCGCCTCGATCGGGCGGCCCGCGTCTTCGCCGCAGAAGGACAGCGGCGTGCCGGTTTCGGCGCAGCGGTCGACGATCCGTTCGATCAGGTTCAGAAAGCTGACATTGAGCGTGTCATAGCGCCGCCGGACCCGTTCGTTTTCGCGGTCGGCGGCAAAGAAGAACTGTTTCAGATCGTTGCCGCCGATGGACAGGAACCCGACCTCTTCAAAGAACCGCCGGGGGGCAAAGGCCAGCGACGGGGTTTCCAGCATCGCGCCGATTTCCAGCGTCTCGGGCAGCTTGTGGCCCAGCCGTTCCTCGCGGGCGATGGTCTTGTCCACCTCGGCGCGGGCGGCGCGGTATTCCTCGAACTGGGCGACGAAGGGGAACATGATGGTCAGCGGCCGGCCCGCCGCGGCGCGGATCATCGCCTGAAGCTGCATCCGCATCACGCCGGGCTTGTCCAGCCCGACCCGGATCGCCCGCCAGCCCAGCGCCGGGTTCGGCTCGTCCGTCGGCTTCATGTAGGGCAGCACCTTGTCGGAGCCGATATCGAGGGTGCGGAACACCACGCGTTTGGAGCCCGCCGCGTCCAGCACCCGCGCGTAGATGTCGGCCAGCTCGGTGCGCTTGGGCATCTGGTTGCGGACCAGGAACTGCAGTTCGGTGCGGAACAGCCCGACGCCCTCGGCGCCCGAGCTGCGCAGCGACGGCAGGTCCGCCATCAGCCCCGCGTTCATATGCATCCCGATCCGCACCCCATCGCGGGTGATCGCGGGCTTGTCCCGGATCGAGGCATAGCGTTCCTGCGCCTGTGCCTGCATCGCGATCTTGTCGCGGAAGGCGGTCACGACGGTATCGTCGGGGCGCAGATGCACGATGCCCTGGTCGCCGTCGACCATGATGTGGTCGCCGTTCAGCGCCTCGTTGGTGATCCGCTGGGCATGGATCACCAGCGGGATCGCCAGCGCACGGGCCACGATCGTCGCGTGGCTGCCGACGGAGCCTTCCTCGAGCACGATCCCGCGCAGCGACCGGCCGTATTCCAGCAGGTCGCCGGGGCCGATATTGCGCGCCACCAGGATCGGGTCGGCGGGCAGTTCCGCGGCCGAGTTGCCGCCCTGCCCGGTCAGGATGCGCAGCAGCCGGTTGGACAGGTCGTCGAGATCGGCCAGCCGTTCGCGCAGATAGGCATCCTGCACCTGCGCCATCCGCGCCCGCGCCTGCGACTGTTCCTTTTCCACCGCCGCCTCGGCGGACAGGCCGCGGGCGATGTCCTCTTCCATCCGGCGCATCCAGCCGCGGGAATTGGCGAACATGCGGTAGGCTTCGAGCACCTGCAGCTGTTCCTTGTCGCCGGTGCGCGACATTTCCAGCATCCGGTCCACGCCGACGCGCAGTTCCTCGACCGCCTCATGCAGCCGTTCCTGTTCGCGGTGCGGGTCGTCGGCGATCGGATTGGTGACCACGACCCGCGGTTCATGCAGCCAGACATGGCCGTCCGCCGCGCCCTCCTGGGCGGTGCCGCCGCGTATCATCACCGATTGCTGGTGCAGCGGCGACAGCGCCGCGCCTTCACCGACAAAGGCGCCCAGTTCGGTCATTTCGGCCAGCACCATCGCTACCACTTCCAGCGCATAGACCTCGTCGGCGGAAAATTCGCGCGCAGCGCGGGACTGCACCACCAGCACGCCCAGCTTTTCGCCCAGCCGCTGCACCGGCACGCCGAGGAACGAGGAATACCGTTCCTCGCCGGTTTCGGCCTTGTAGCTGAACCCCTTTTCCGCCGGCGCGTTGGGCGTGTTCACCACCGACCCGCTGCGGGCGACGCGGCCCACCAGCCCCTCGCCCATGCGCATCCGGGTTTGGTGCACGGCTTCGGGTTTCAGGCCCTGGGTGGCGCAGAGTTCAAGCGTGTCCTCATCGCGGAACAGGTAGATCGAGCACACCTCGGTCCCCATCGAATCGGCGATCAGATGGGTGATCAGGTCCAGCCGCGCCTGGCCCGCGATCTCGCTGGCCATGGCGTCGCGCAGACGCCCCAGCAGCTTGCGGCTTTCGGTTTCGATGCTATCGGCCATCTGCCCCGTTCGTTTTCCTCCGCGGACCGCCCCAGGCAGGACCCTCCGCTCAGGTCAGTTTGTCCAGTTCGAACGCATCATGCAGGGCCTGCACCGCAAGTTCCATGTATTTCCGGTCGATCAGGACGGAAATCTTTATCTCGGAAGTTGTAATGACCTTGATGTTGATGCCCTCGTCGCACAGCACCCGGAACATCCGGGCCGCGACGCCGGACTGGCTGCGCATGCCGATCCCGACCACCGAGACCTTGGCCACGTCGAGATCGGTCAGCAGTTCGCGGTAGTTCAGGTTGCCGGCCTCGTGGGTTTCGGCCAGCGCCTTCTCGGCCCGCTTCACCTGGTCGGTGGGCAGCGAGAAGGTCATGTCGGTGCGACCCTCTTCCGAGATGTTCTGCACGATCATGTCGACATTGACGCCCGCATCCGACAGCGCCCCGAAAATGATCGACGCGATCCCCGGACGGTCGGCGACCGACACCAGCGTCATCTTTGCCTCGTCGCGGCTGTAGGCGACACCGGAAACGATATTGCTTTCCATGATTTCCTCCTCGTCGCAGACCAGCGTGCCGGCCTCGTCGGATTGTTCCTCGAAACTGCTGAGCACCCGCAGCTTGACCTTGTTGCGCATCGCCAGCTCGACCGAGCGGGTCTGCAGCACCTTGGCGCCGAGGCTGGCCAGTTCCAGCATTTCCTCGAACGCGATCCGTTCCAGTTTCCGGGCCTTGGGCGAAATCCGCGGATCGGTGGTATAGACCCCGTCCACATCGGTGTAGATGTCGCAACGCTCGGCGCCGAAGGCGGCGGCAAAGGCGACGGCCGTGGTATCCGATCCGCCGCGCCCCAGCGTGGTGATCCGGCCCTCGGGGCTGATGCCCTGGAACCCGGCGACCACGGCCACCTTCATGCCCTCGGCGAACTTGGCCCGGATGTTGTCGGTCGGGATTTCCTCGATCCGGGCCGCCGAATGGGCCGATGTGGTGCGCACGGGCACCTGCCAGCCCTGCCAGGACCGCGCCGGCACGTCCATTTCCTGCAGGGTCAGCGCCATCAGGCCGGCGGTCACGTTTTCGCCCGACGACACCACCGCGTCATATTCGCGGGCATCGTAGAGCGGCGAGATTTCATCGACCCAGCCGACCAGTTCATTGGTCTTGCCCGACATCGCCGACACGATGACGATCACGTCATAGCCCTTGGCCACCTCGACCCCGATACGCTTGGCCACGCGCCGGATGCGATCGAGATTGGCCACCGAGGTGCCGCCGAATTTCATCACCAGAATGGGCATCTGCCGCGGTCTCCTGCGCCGATTGCCGGGGTCCAGTCCCAGGGTTGACGCCTCATAGGCGAGGGGGGGCATAAGGGCAAGTAGACAACGGCAAGTGGGCAACGGCAAGCGGACAAACCGGGATCCGGCGGAACCGGGCTCAGAGCGGGTGCGCGCGCCCGTCCCAGGTTTCAAAGCAGCCGGTGGTTTCGACGGTCAGGGCCGCGAAACGCGCCGCCAGCCCCGCCGCGGCCTCATCGGCGTCGATGTCGGCGCCGCCGCCGCCCATGTCGGTGCGCACCCAGCCGGGATGATAGATGCCGACGGCGATGCCCTCGGGGGCGAGATCGGCGGCGAGATTGCGGCCGAGGTTCAGCACCGCCGCCTTGGAGGCGCGGTAGATATAGCTGCCGCCCGGCGCGGTGGCCTGCGACGCCATCTGCGACGAGATCACCGCGATCCGCGCGCCGCCCCCCACCGCGGCCGCCTTTCGCAGGTTCGGCAGCAGCGCCTGGATGGTCAGGAACACGCCGGTGACATTGACGGCAAACCCCTCGGCCCACATCGGCGCCGGATAGCCGTCATCCAGCCCCTGCCTCTTGTCGGCATAGATCCCGGCATTGCAGACCAGCAGGTCGACCGCGCACCCGCCGAGCCCGGCGGCGAAACCGGCCACCGATCGCGGATCGGTCACGTCGAGCACCGCGTCGGCGCTGCCGTCGCGGGCGGTCCCGGTCACCGCGTGGCCCGCGTGCCGCAGATGGTCGGCCAGCGCCAGGCCGATGCCGCGATTGGCGCCGGTGACGACCGCGCGTGTCAGTTGGATTTCCGGTGCGGCAGGAACGGCAGCGGCGCCACCGGCACGCCCTCCTCGATCAGCCGGCGCGCCTCGGCGGGCTTGGCCTCGCCGTGGATCGCGCGTTCGGGCGCGCTGCCTTCATGGATGGCGCGGGCCTCGTCGGCAAAGCTCATGCCGACATATTCGGAACTGGATTCGATCTTTTCGCGCAGCAGGCGGATGGCCTGCTCGGCCGGGCTGGCCGGTGCCGTCAGCGCCCCCTGCCCCGATGTCGCGGGCGCGGATGTCGCGGGCGCGCTGTCTGCGCGACTGCGCGCGGCCGACACGCGCGGCGCCATGATCGCCTTGGTCACGTCGGCGCCGCCGCAGACCGCGCAGGCCACCATGCCCGCGGCATGCAGCTTTTCATAGGCATCCGCCGATTGAAACCAGCTGTCGAACGCGTGCCCGCCGGCGCATTTCAGCGTGTACTGGATCATGTCACACCCGCAATTCCATCTGGCAAATAGATACGCCGGAACATCCCGAGATCAAGGGTTGACCCGGTCAGTTCAGCAACCGCGGATCAAAGTCGCGGATGATCCGCGCCAGTTCGGGTTCCTTCACCCGCGCGGCCGCCTTCTTGCGCGAGAACCACTTGCGCCGGCGCTGGCCCTGTTCGGGAAACCGCGAGG
The DNA here is from genome assembly GCF_003008555.2 of Pukyongiella litopenaei. Taxonomy (NCBI): domain Bacteria; kingdom Pseudomonadati; phylum Pseudomonadota; class Alphaproteobacteria; order Rhodobacterales; family Paracoccaceae; genus Pukyongiella; species Pukyongiella litopenaei. The sequence continues at coordinate 595,556 of NZ_CP027665.1, forward strand.
CCAAGGACCTGACCTTGACCGGGTAGATCATCGCGACGCAGGGAAAACCGCTGTCGTCGAACAGCTTTTCATAGGAATAGAGCCCGATGCAATGGTGGTTCGGCTTGCCGATCACGCCCGCTTCCTCCCAGGCCTCGCGGGCCGCCGAATCCGCCGGGGTCAGCCCGTCCATCGGCCAGCCCTTGGGGACGATCCACCGTTTCGAGCCGCGCGACGTGATCAGCAGGATCTCGATCTTGCCGCGCTTCATCCTGTAGCACAGCGCGGCAAACTGGCTGCGCACGTCACGCTTGCCGCCGGACCGGAGCTTTAACGGCAGTTGCTTGATCAACATCCGACGCACCTGCCGCCTGATCGTCTTACACCTTCCCTCATGCGCCTATATTTTGCGGCAATTCCGTCAATTTCAACCAAATCTTGCACAAAACACCATATTTCCTCGTCATCAGGGCCGCAGCATGCGCTTCTGCAACCGCTGCGTCAACAGCGGCTCGGGTATTCCGGCCTCGACCGCCAGCCGGCGCAGGCCGAAATGCACATGGGCGATCTCGCGGTAATATTGCGCATAGACATAGTTGACGCCCGCGCCGGTCACCGCGCCCAGCACCGGAACGGTCTGTGCCGCCAGCTTCTGCCCCAGCACCGTGGCCAGCCGGGGCGCGACCGATGCGATCAGCCTGTGCATCGCGCCGCCCGACAGGGTCAGCCGCAACGACAGGAACCCGGTATCGGCACCGTCATCCGAATGCAGCGGCCCGGCGGCGGAAAAGACGCGGATGCAGTCGAACCGCACGTTCTCGACCCCGGGGTCGAACCCGTGTTCGGCGGCGACGCCCTGGATCGCGCGCAGCAGCACGGTGATGGTGGCGGGCAGTTCGACCAGCGTGCTCGACCAGCCCGCGAACCCGCCCGCCGCGCCCATCGCGGTCGCCGCCGCCGTGTTCAGCCAGGGCCGCCGGTCGGGCAGGGCCGTGCGCGACCGCGCCGCCGCGTACAGCGCCAGCTCCAGCCCCTGCGCGGTGGCCCCGTCCAGCCCCGCCCGCACCGGCGCCGGCAGCCTGTCCAGCAGGGTCTCGGCCTGCCCGCCGAGCAGGTTCAGCAACCGGATACCCAGCCCGCCCGCAGCGCGATAGCGCGCGGCCAGCTTGTCCAGTTCGGCCTCGACCTGGGCCGGTGTCAGCGGGGCTGCCGTCAGGATCTCCATCCCCTTCAGATCGGCGGGTCCGGTCGGATTTTCAAGTCCTGCCACTGTCCCAGCGCATCACCCGCCCGCGCAGCCCGTCCCATGCGCCGGGGCGCAGCGCGTGGCCCAGCACCCGGTCGGGGTTGGTGGGCGGCGGCATCTCGACCCCGTCCAGCCGGGCAAAGCCGAAGCGACCGTAATAGGGCGCGTCGCCCACCAGCAGCACCCGGTCCCAGCCGGCCTCGCCCGCCGCCGCCAGCGCGTCACGGATCAGCGCGCCGCCCAGGCCTTCGCCCTGGTGGGTCGGATGCACCGCCACCGGCCCCAGCAGCAGCGCCGCCCGCCCCGATACCCGCACCGGCCAGAACCGGATCGCCCCGGCGAGGATATCCTGTTCGTCGCGCGCCACCCGCGACAGCGCGGCCAGCGGCGCGATCCCGTCGCGCAGCCGGTAGGATGACAGCGCCTCGCGCCCGGGCGCAAAGCACAGGTCGAACAGCGCCTCGACCTCCCACCAATCCGCCTGCCGTTCCGGCCTCAGCCCGATCACCTGCCCTGCCCGCATCTTGTTGCTGGCCTCTGCCCTAGCACGGCGCTATGGCTTCGGCAAACGACCGGAGTACCCGATGTTCTACCGCCCCGAAGACGGCCACGGCCTGCCCCACAACCCGTTCGGCGCCATCGTCTCGCCGCGCCCGATCGGCTGGATCTCGAGCCGCGACGGCGATGGCAGCGACAACCTGGCGCCCTATTCCTTCTTCAACGCGGTCGCCTATGCCCCGCCGCAGGTGATGTTCGCCTCGACCAGCGCCAAGCCCGACCGCGACAACACCAAGGACAGCGTGGCCAATATCGCCGAGACCGGCGTGTTCTGCGTCAACATCGTCGAATACGCCGCCCGTGACGCGATGAATGCCAGCTCGGCCGCCCTGGCCCGCGGCGAGGACGAATTTGCCGCCGCCGGGCTGGACAAACGGCCCTGCACCACCATCGACTGCGCGCGTATCGCAGGCGCGCCCGCGGCGCTGGAATGCCGGCTGACCCGGATCGTCACCCTGCCCGGCCGGTCCAACCACGCGGTGTTCGGCCAGGTCACCGGCATCCATCTGCGCGACGACTGCCTGCGGGACGGGCGGTTCGATGTCACCGCCTTCCAGCCGCTGGCCCGGCTCGGCTATCGCGACTATGCCCGCGTCACCGACCTGTTCGAACTGATCCGCCCGGACGACTGATGCCCCTGCCCGACCCGAACCGCCGCTACCCGATCACCCTGCCCGACGGCAGCGCCCATGAGGGCACGGTGTTCCTCGCGCAGGTGATCGACCACCCCCGCTTCGTCGCCGGTGCCTACAGCTATGCCTCGGATTTCGACCCGCCGCGGGACTGGGCCGCCCGGCTGGCCCCCTACCTGTTCCCGTTTTCCCGCGAAACGCTGCGGCTCGGCCGATTCTGCCAGATCGCGCACGGGGTGCGGTTCATCACCGCCTCGGCGAACCACGACTTCGCCGGGATCAGCAGCTTCCCGTTCCCGGTCTTCGACCCCGAGGGCATGCGCGGCCATCAGCCCGACACCCGCGATACCGTGATCGGCCATGATGTCTGGATCGGCCATGGCGCCCTGGTCCTGCCCGGCGCCCGGATCGGCGACGGCGCGATCATCGGCGCCGGCAGCGTGGTGCGCGGCACGATCCCGCCCTATGCGATCGCCACCGGCAACCCGGCCCGTGTCATCCGCCACCGTTTCGACCCGGCGCAGATCGCAACCCTGCAACGGCTGTGCTGGTGGCACTGGCCCGCCGACCGCATCGCCGAGGCCGAACCCGCGCTGCTGTCGGGCGACATCGGGGCGCTGGCCCGCCTGGCACCCTGACCGCCGCTTCCTCTTGCCGGAAATATCCCGGGGTCCGGGGCAGAGCCCCGGTCCGCCGCCCGCCCCCCGCGCGACCGGTTCGCCCGGTGAGTTCGGGGCGCCTTCAGTGCGCGCCGAGGATGCCGGTGCGCACCGAGTAATCCACCGCCAGCGCATAGTCCGGATCGTCGTCGCTATCCACCACCAGGTGCCCGGCGCGGGTCAGCAGGCGATGGCAATCGCGCGACAGGTGGCGCAGCTGCACCTGCTTGCCCGCGCGTTCATATTTCAGCGCCAGCGCCTCGATCGCCTGCAGGGCGGACTGGTCCACCACCCGGCTTTCGGCGAAATCCACCACCACGCGGGCCGGATCGCCGGCCGGATCGAACAGCTCGGCGAACCCCTCCGTCGAGCCGAAGAAGAGCGGCCCGCGAATGCGGTAGACCCGGGCCCCGGTGCTGTCGACGCCGGTTTCGGCATGGATGCGCCGCGCGTTGTTCCAGGCATAGGCCAGCGCCGAGACGATCACGCCGACGACCACCGCCACCGCGAGATCCTCCATCACCGTGACCACGGTGACCAGCACGATCACGAAAGCGTCCGTCAGCGGCACCCGGCGCAGGATGGTCAGCGAATTCCAGGCAAAGGTGCCGATCACCACCATGAACATCACGCCGACCAGCGCCGCCAGCGGGATCTGCTCGATCAGCGGCGCCGCCCACAGGATGAAGGCCAGCAGGAACAGCGCCGCGGCCACCCCGGCCAGCCGCGTGCGGCCGCCTGATTTCACGTTGATCATCGACTGGCCGATCATCGCGCAGCCGCCCATGCCGCCAAAGAACCCGGTCACCGTGTTGGCCACGCCCTGGGCGATGCATTCCTGGCTGGCGCCGCCGCGCTTGCCGGTGATCTCGCCCACCAGGTTCAGGGTCAGCAGGCTCTCGATCAGTCCGATCGCGGCCAGGATCACCGCGTAGGGCAGGATGATCCGCAGCGTCTCGAAGGTCAGCGGCACCCCAGGCAGGTGGAACGGCGGCAGCCCGCCCTCGATCGAGGCCATGTCGCCGACCCGCGGCACGTCGAGCCCCAGCGCCAGCACCAGCGCCGCCACCACCGCGATCCCGGCCAGCGGCGCGGGTATTGCACGGGTGATCCGCGGCATCAGCCAGATCACCGCCATGGTCAGCGCCACCAGCCCCAGCATCAGCACCAGCGGCGCGCCGGTCAGCCAGTCGCCGCCGGTCATCCCGTGGCCGGTGCTTTCCATGCTGCCGGGCACCTTGAACTGACCCAGCTGCGCCAGGAAGATCACGATGGCCAGCCCGTTGACGAATCCCAGCATCACCGGATGCGGCACCAGCCGGATGAACTTGCCCCAGCGCAGCGCCCCGGTAACGACCTGCAGGATCCCCATCAGCACCACCGTGGCGAACAGGTATTCGACCCCGTGCTGCGCCACCAGCGCCACCATCACCACCGCCAGCGCGCCGGTCGCCCCCGAGATCATCCCCGGCCGCCCGCCGATCAGCGCGGTGATCAGCCCGACCAGGAACGCCGCGTAGAGCCCCACCAGCGGATGCACCCCGGCGACGAAGGCAAAGGCCACCGCCTCGGGCACCAGCGCCAGCGCCACGGTCAGCCCCGACAGCAATTCGATGCGGACGCGCGCGACCGACCATTCCTCGTCCTGCATGAGGCTCAGATTGGGCGGAGAAACGCGATTGGCAAACGAGGCCAGAATGGCTCGGGGCATGGGTCACCTGTGGCTTGGGGCTGATCTGCGGGCTGATCTGCGCCGCGCCTAGCCGGTCTGGCCCAAAAGAACAAGGGGTGGCCTGCCGGACGGCGATATTCGCCGCCGCGTCACGGCAGGAGCTGCAACAGGGCCCCGGCCCGCGCCGACAGGTACAGCCCGCAGCCGAAGATCGCATGTGTCACCACCGAGCGCCGCCGCGCCAGCCAGGGGGTCGGCACCTTGCGCGCGGCGACCCCCAGCCCCAACCCCGGCTGCAGGATGAAAAACGGCAGCACCACGGTCGCGGTCCCGTAGCCCAGCACCGGAAGCAAGGGCGGAGAGATCAGCCATGCCGGGCCGCATAGCAGGGTCAGCCCGGCGGCCAGCACGATCCCCACCGAGTAATGCAGCCCCCAGCCGGCCAGCCGCTCGGACGGCGTCGTGGCCCGCGCCACCTGCCCCGGCGGCAACAGGAACCGCCCGCGGGCGATCCCCGCGGCCCAGCGTCCGACCAGCCCCCAGTCCAGTCCCGGCACACCGAACAGCCTGGCCCGCAACAGGCCCGCCACGTCCATCACCATTGTCGCCCCGATCCCGGTGGCGACCGTCCTTGCCACAACTTCCGCGCTCCAGCCCATATGCTGTCCTTTCTTGACCGATTGCCGTTGCGCGGTCATGTCTGCCACTTGAAGCCAGCTTGAGGTCAACATGAAATCTCTGGATATCGGCGAGATCGCCCGGCGCAGCGGCACGACGCCCGCCACCCTGCGCTATTACGAAACACTGGGGCTGATCGCCCCCGATGGTCGCAAGGGGCTGCGGCGGCAATATGATGCCGCGGTGCTGGACCGGCTGGCGCTGATCGCCATGGGCCGGATGGCCGGGTTTTCGCTGGACGAGATCGGCCAGTTCCTCGGTCGCGGCGCCGGGTTCGAGATCGACCGCGCGCGGCTGCACGACCGGGCCGACGCGGTTGACCGGCGCATCCGCGAATTGCGGGTGCTGTCGCGCGCCCTGCGCCATGTGGCCGAATGCCCGGCGCCGCAACATTCCCGATGCCCGACCTTCCGCCGGATGATGGACCAGGCGCTGAACCGCGCCAAATCCCGCTGACCGCCTTGCCAAATCCCGCCGCCGCCCGCACAACCGGTCACGCGAAGCGGACCAAGGAGGCAGCGATGACACAGACCAGAATCGCCATCATCGGCGGATCGGGCATCTACGATATCGACGGGCTGGAAGACGCGGCGTGGCAGCAGGTCGAGACCCCCTGGGGCGCGCCCTCGGACCATATCCTGACCGGCAGGCTGGAGGGTGTCGGGATGGCGTTCCTGCCCCGGCACGGGCGCGGCCACGTTCATGCGCCGGGCTCGGTGCCCTACCGCGCCAATATCGACGCGCTGAAACGGCTGGGCGTGACCGACGTGATCAGCGTCTCGGCCTGCGGATCGTTCCGCGAGGCGATGGCGCCGGGGGATTTCGTCATCGTGGATCAGTTCATCGACCGCACCGTGGGCCGCGCGGCCAGCTTCTTCGGCCCCGGCTGCGTGGCGCATGTGAGCATGGCGCACCCGACCTGCCCGCGGCTGGGCGATGCCTGCGAGAACGCCGCGCGCGACGCCGGCATCCCCGTGCATCGCGGCGGCACCTATTTGGCGATGGAAGGGCCGCAATTCTCGACCCTGGCGGAATCGCGGATGTATCGCGAAGCCTGGGGCGCGGATGTGATCGGCATGACCGCGATGCCCGAGGCCAAGCTCGCCCGCGAGGCCGAGCTCTGCTATGCCACCGTGGCGATGATCACCGATTACGACAGCTGGCACCCCGATCACGGCGCGGTGGACATCACCCAGATCGTCGCCACCCTGACCGGCAATGCCGACAAGGGCCGGGGGCTGGTGGCGCGGCTGCCCGCGCTGCTGGGCACCGACCGCGCGCCCTGCCCGCATGGCTGCGACCGGGCGCTGGACCATGCGATCCTCACCGCGCCCGGCGCCCGCGACGCGCAGGTGATGGCCCGACTGGACGCGGTGGCGGGGCGGGTGCTGTAACACCCGCCCCGGTCACAGGATCAATTCCGACCGGAACCTCAGCTGCCGACATCCGCCGCCGGCGGTTGGCCGGCCTGATCGACCATGTCGCGCGGCTCGACAACGCCGAGAGCGCGGCGCAGCGCCACGTCCCAGGGCACCCCGGTATCGGAGGGACAGGTCTGCGTCTCGATCTGCCTTGCCGCTTCGCTCTTTTCCAGCCCGCAACGCTCGAACACCGCTTCCGGTATCATGTTGGAAAAGGTCGCGAAATTGAACGCGCTCAGTTCGGGATTGGATTCCGGGATCAGCGAACTGCGCACCGAGCAGACCCGGTGCCGCCGGTTCAGGTGGCGAGCCATCTCGCATTCGCAGAACTCCGGGGTGTCGGCCCGTTCGGTATCCTTGCGGATCTGGGTCATCAGCCCCACCAGCCGCAGCTGGGCGGTCTGCTTGCCCTCGTCGGTCTTCATGACCTCGACCAGCGACCGGGCATCCTGCAGCGATGCCCCACCGGCCAGGAAGCCGAGGAAATCGGGCATCAGTTCGCGCATCGAATTGGCGTAGATCGCGTCGACATTCACCTCGTTGACGAAACGATCATCCAGTTTCAGCCCGCAGATCCGTTCGCTGCGGGTGCCATCGGGCGAAATGCTGTAGACATCGCCGGCGCGCACGCCGAGTTCCAGCACCCCCGAGCCCAGGCCGAGATTGGCCAGAACGTCATTCTGGGTGATCGCGGTGGCGGTTCGATAGACCAAAGCGGATGCCAGCACGAACGCGCAGCCGCCGGCCAGATACAATAGCTTGCTTTTCATCTGCCCCTCCTAGCGCGAACAGCAGCTGTTGCCGCACGGGTAATGCGTGCTGGGGCACTGGATCGGCGGCAACGGCTGTGGAGGTTGCAATGTCTGCGCGGCGATCTGCCCCGCAAGCATCAACAGGAACGATGTCAAAACCAGAGTTTTTGCAGGCATGATGAGCCTCCCAACCAGAATAACTGACGACAGACCGGCCAGCGTCGGGAATGTTGCTCATGCAATTCTGGGCACCCGTCCGGGCCGCGTCTGACTAAATAAATTTCTGCTCAATACCGTTAATATTAGTCAATTCGCGCGAGTTTTCAAGAACCGCCTCTCCTTTCGCGTGTCACCTCGCCTGTCACCGCGCCTGTCACCGGCCACCCGCGCCGGCCGCGAATGACGGCGCGAGTTGCAATCGCACCTTGCCGTGGGCCTCCGGTTGCTCCAAACCGCAACTGACCACAGCGAGGAAATCACCGACATGCGCCAGGGAACCACCGTCAGGGACTATATCCGCACCATCGTCGATTTCCCGCATGAGGGGATCATGTTCCGCGACGTGACCACGCTGTTTGCCGATCCGCGCGGGTTCCGCATGGCGATCGACCAGATGCTGCACCCCTATGCGGGGATGCGTATCGACAAGGTGGTCGGGCTGGAGGCGCGCGGGTTCATCCTCGGCGGGGCCATCGCACACCAGCTCAGCGTCGGCTTCGTCCCGATCCGCAAGAAGGGCAAGCTGCCCGGCACCACGATCAGCCAGGACTACAAGCTGGAATATGGCGAGGCGATCGTCGAGATCCACGACGACGCCATCGCCCCGGGCGAAAAGATCCTGCTGGTCGACGACCTGCTGGCCACCGGCGGCACCGCCGCGGCGGGGATCCGGCTGATCGAACGGCTGGGCGGCGAGATCGTCTCCTGCGCCTTCATCATCGACCTGCCCGAACTGGGCGGCCGCAAGGTGCTGGAAGACCTCGGCATGGACGTGCATGCCTTGTGTGACTTCGAGGGGATGTAGCCCGTCAGGCGCGCAGCACCGCGCCCGGGTTCATGATGCCCGCGGGGTCGAGCGCGGCCTTGATCGCGCGCATTGCCGCCAGCCGCGCCGGATCGCCGTAGCGTTCCAGTTCGCCGACCTTGATCCGTCCCACCCCGTGTTCGGCCGAGAACGACCCGCCGCAGTCATGCACGAGGTCATGCACCGCCCGCTGCACCGCCCCGGCCTGTCCGGCATGATCGGCGCGGTTGCCGCCTTTCGGCGGGAACACGTTGTAATGCAGGTTGCCGTCGCCCAGGTGGCCAAAGCAGTTGACCCGGAAATCGCCCAGCGCCGCCACCGCGTCGCCGGCGCGGGCGATGAACCCGGGGATCTCGCCCAGCGGCAGGGAAATGTCATGGCTCGACACCGCGCCGACCAGCCGGTTGCCTTCGGGCAGGTGTTCGCGCAGGGTCCACAGCTCCTCGCGCTGCGCCTGCGACTGGGCAATCACCCCGTCGCTGGCCAGCCCGGCCTCCATCGCCGCCGCGAACAGGTTTTCCAGCGCCGCCTGCGGATCGCGCCCGGCCGCCATGCCCAGTTCGATCAGCACCGACCAGCCCGGTCGCGGGGCGAGCGGCTGGCGCACCCGCGGCAGGTGCTCGGCCAGGAAATCCAGCCCCACCCCCGAGATCAGTTCGAACGCGCTGATCTCGCCGCCCAGCCGGTCGCGGGCCAGCGCCAGCAGGTCGAGCGCCGCCTCGGGCGATGGCACCACGATCAGCGCGGTCCCGGTTTCCGCCGGCAGCGGCGCCAGTTTCAGCGCCGCGGCGGTGATGACGCCCAGCGTGCCCTCGGCGCCGATCAGCAGGTCGCGCAGGTCATAGCCGGTATTGTCCTTGCGCAGCCGGGTCAGCCCGTTCCACAGGCTGCCATCGGGCAGCACCGCCTCGATCCCCAGGCACAGCTCGCGCGCGTTGCCATAGCGCAGCACGTTCACCCCGCCCGCATTGGTGGACAGGTTGCCGCCGATCCGGCACGACCCTTCGGCGGCCAGCGACAGCGGGAACAGCCGGCCGGCCTCGCGCGCCGCCGCCTGCACGTCGGCCAGCACCGCGCCCGCCTCGACCACGGCCACGTTTTCGCGCGGATGGACGGCGCGGATCGCGGTCATCCTCTCCAGCGAGATCACCAGCGGCGCCGGGCCGTCGGGCATCACCTGCCCGCCCACCAGCCCGGTGCCGCCGCCCAGCGGCACCACCGGCACCCGCGCCTGCGCCGCCGCGCGCACCAGCGCCGCCACCTGCCCCGCGTCGCGCGGACAGGCCAGCACGCCGCATTGGCCGGTGAACCGGGACCGCGGCTCTTCGAGATGGCGCGGCTCGGGCGCGCGGAACAGGTCGCCCGGCAGCAGATCGCGCAGGGTGGCGGCAAAGGTGTCGTCGGCGGGGTTCAGCATCATGGCGCCACTCTTGCCCCGCCGGCGCATCCGGGGCAAGCGGCTCATTCATCGCCGTTCAGAAAGGCCGGGCGCAGCACCACCACCGTGGGCCGGGATGGCAGGGTCCGCAGCGAGACCTCGAAAGACGGCGCATCGCGGATGTCGATCTCGAAATCATCCGCCATGCCGGCGAGGAACCCGCGCAGGCCGGTGCCGGAAAACCAGTGCATCGGGATGACGACCGAGGATCTCAGCCGCCTGAGCACCGCGATCATCTCCGGCAGCGGCAGGGTCAGGCCGCCATCCACCGGCGCCATCACCACGTCGAGCCGTCCGATCGCCGCGAACTGTGCGTCGCTGGGCATGTGGTGCAGGTGGCCCAGATGACCGATGCACAGACCGGCCACCTCGAAGATGAAGATCGAATTGCCATTGGCTTCGCCCCCGCCACCGGGCGACCGGATATCGGTGGGCACGTTGCGCACCAGGACCTCGCCCAGGTCGAGATGATGGTCGATGCCCTCGCCGAACGCGCCCCAGCCGGGCAGCACATGCGGGATCGCCGGATCGGGATGGGCGGTCCAGTGGGTTTCATGGGCGTGGTTCATCGTCACCACGTCGGGGATCATCGCCGCGCTCCCGGTGAAGCCGGTGAAATCGGTGACCACGTTCAACCCGCCCGGCGTGCGGATCAGAAAGGACGCATGGGCGATGTGGTGCAGCCGCACCATCTGCTCCGGCACCGGATCGTTCCATGCCGCGCGATGCAGGACCGCCCCGCCCGGCATGGCATCCGCGATGGCGATGCAATGGCTCGGCCGCCGGTCCTGCGCCTGCGACGGCACGGCGGCTCTCAGGGTCAGCACCGTGAACAGGATCGCGACCTGTATTGCGACCAGCACCGATCCCCGCATCCGCCGCACTGGCTCAGCCCGTCGCCCGGGCCGCCCCGCGCAGCATCTCGCCCAGCATCAGCCCCAACTGCCCGGACCCGCGCTGGCACAACCCACCATCCACCATCAGCACGTTGCCGGTGACATAGCTGCCCAGCGGCGAGGACAGGAACAGGCAGGCATGGCCGATGTCGCGCGTCTGCCCGAAATGCCCCAGCGGGATCGAACGGGAGAAATCCCGCTCGGCCCGTTCGGTGGGCGCCAGCCGTTTCGCCCCCTCGGTGCCGGCGATGAACCCCGGCACGACCGAGTTCACCCGAATGCCCTCGGGGCCCCATTCCAGCGCCAGCGTCCGGGTGATCTGGTCGATCCCGGCCTTGGCGGCGCAGACATGGGCCTGGCCTTCGGCGGGCTGAAACGCCTGCGGCGCCGAGATGTTCACCACGCTGGCGCCGGGACGGGCGAGAAAGGGATAGGCCGCCTTCATCACATGGACCGTGCCCATCAGGTCGATCTCGATCACGGTGCGGAACGCGTTCACCGACATCTCGGCGGCCAGGGCCGGAAAATTGCCCGCCGCGCCGGATACCAGCACATCGAAATCGCCCAGCTCGGCATGGAACCCCGCCAGCCCGGCCTGCACCGCACCGGCATCGCGCACGTCGAACGCGGCCCCCAGCGCCCGCGACGCCCCGGCCTGCCCGAGCGCGGCAACGGTATCGTCGACCTTGTCGCGGCTGCGGCTGGCCACCGCCACGCGGGCCCCCTCGGCGGCGAATGTCTCGGCAATGCCGCGATTGATCCCGCTGGTGCCGCCAATGACGATCACCGTGCGGTCGCTGAAATCCAGTTCCATCTGCACTCCTCCGCTGTCGGCCCCAGCATAGGCCGGATGGGCGCCGATCCAAAGCGAAGTCGCCCGTCAGGGCGGATGAGCGGGCGCCGGCGGGCTACCCGGCCTCGGTGCGCCCGCGCCGGTCGCTGCGCAGCGCGGCATAGAGCACATGGGTCCGCCAGCGCCCGTCGATCTGCAGATAGGATTGCGCGACGCCCTCGTATTTGAACCCGGACCGCTCCAGCAGCCCGCGCGAGGCGGCATTCTCGGGCAGGCAGGCCGCCTCCAGCCGGCTCAGGTCGAGCCGTGCAAAGGCATGATGCACCACCGCGCCGATCGCCTCGCGCATGTATCCGCGCCGGGCATGGGCGGCGCCGGTCCAGTATCCCAGCGTTCCCGCCTGCGCGGGCCCGCGCCGGATATTGTCCAGCGTGATCGCCCCGACCAGCACCCCGTCATCGCGGCGAAACAGGAACAGCGGCACCGCGGTCCCGCCCGCCACCGATCTCTGCGCCCAGTAGACCCGGTTGGTAAAGCTCTTGCGGCTCAGGTGATCGTCGGCCCAGCTCGGCTCCCACGGGGTCAGGAAATCGCGGCTCTCCAGCCGCAGCGCCGCCCAGTCGCGGAAATCCGAATGGTTGGGCGGCCGCAGCGTCAGCCGTTCGGTTTCGATCCGCAGCTTGCGCCGGTTCAGCAGCATCAGGCGGCGCGGCGGGCTTGCAGATCGGCCAGCGCCGGGGCGGCCGCGACCGGACCATAGAGCGCCAGCGCCGCCGGGGCCGAGACCGCGACATGTTCGGCAAAGGCCCGCACCGCGCGCATATCGACCGCGTCGATCCGCGCGATCGTATCCTCGATCGGCGGCACCCGGCCCCAGATCTGCACCAGACGCGCCAGCCGCTCGGCCCGGTTCGACGGGCTTTCCAGCCCCATCAGCAGCCCCGCCTTCATCTGCGCCCGCGCCCGCGCCACCTCGGCCCCGGTCAGATCGCCGGCGGCGCGCTTCATCTCGTCGATGGTCACCGCGGCCAGTTCCGCCACCTGCTCGCCCGAGGTGCCCGCATAGATGGTCAGCGTGCCGGTATCGGCATAGGCCCCGGTCTGGGCAAAGATCGTGTAGCAGAGCCCCCGGGTTTCCCGGATCTCCTGGAACAGGCGGCTGGACATACCGCCGCCCAGCACGCCGGAATAGACCTGGGCGGTATAGATCGCGTCGTCGCGATAGGCCGGTCCCTCCAGCGCCAGCGCGAAATGGGCCTGCTCCAGCGCCTTCTCGTGCCGCGCCTCGCCGCCGATGAACTGCGCCACGTCCGGCACCAGCGCCGGGCGCGGCCGCAGATGCCCGAACAGCCGTTCGGCCATGGCGACCAGCGCGTCGTGATCGACCGCGCCTGCCGCCGACAGGATCATCTGGTCCGGCCCGTAATGTTCGCCCACAAAGCCCGAAAGATCCTCGCGCGAAAAGGCGCGGACCCGTTCGGACGGCCCCAGGATGGTGCGCCCCAGCGGCTGGTCGCGATAGCTTTCCTCCTGCAACCAGTCAAAGATCACGTCGTCGGGCGTATCATGGGCCTGGCCGATCTCCTGCAGGATCACCCCGCGCTCGACCTCGATCTCGCGCGGATCGAAGACCGGGTTCAGCACGATATCCGAAATCACGTCCAGCGCCAGCGGCACGTCACCGGCCAGCACGCGGGCATAATAGGCGGTCACCTCGCGCGAGGTATAGGCGTTGATATAGCCGCCCACATCCTCGATCGCCTCGGCGATCTGCAGCGCGCTGCGGGTGGCGGTGCCCTTGAACGCCATGTGTTCGAGGAAATGGGCGATGCCGTTCTGTTCGACCCGTTCGTGCCGCCCGCCGGCCGTCACCCAGATGCCGAGCGCCGCCGATTGCAGCCCCGGCATGTGTTCGGAAACGATGCGCACACCGTTGGAAAGTTCGCTCTGCTGAACGCTCACGCGCCTACATGCCCCCTGATGAAATCCTGCAGGTCGCCCAGATCGTTGGCGATCCGGGTCACCCGTTCCGACCTCTCATACAGGTCCGACATACGCGGGGGAAGAGGCGGAAACACGCCGCTGGCCTCTTCGACCGCGGCCGGGAACTTGGCCGGATGCGCGGTGGCCAGGGTGATCATCGGCACCGGCGGATCGCGCATTTCCTCGGCCACCTTCACGCCGACGGCGGTATGCGGGCAGATCAGTTCGCCGCTGTTCTCCAGCGTGGCGGCGATGGTCGCCAGGGTTTCCGCCTCGGACGCGCGGCCCGAGCCGAACTGCTCGCGCAGGGTTTCCAGCGCGCCCTGGCTGACGGTGAAACCGCCCGATGCCAGTTCGTCCATCAGTGCGGCCACCGCGCGCCCGTCGCCGTCATGGGCGTAAAACAGCGCGCGTTCGAAATTCGAACTGACCTGGATGTCCATCGACGGGCTGATCGACGGCCGGGTCTCGCCCTTGAAATAGCCCTGCCCGTTCAGGCAGCGGTGCAGGATATCGTTCTGATTCGTGGCCACCACCAGCCGGTCGACCGGCAGGCCCATGCGCCGGGCGATGTAGCCCGCGAAGACGTCGCCGAAATTCCCGGTGGGCACGGTGAAGCCGACCGGCCGGTCCGGCGCACCGAGCGATACCGCGGACGAGAAGTAATAGACCACCTGCGCCAGCACCCGCGCCCAGTTGATCGAGTTCACCCCGGCCAGTTTCACCGCGTCGCGAAAGGCAAAATCGTTGAACATGTCCTTGAGCCGCGCCTGGCAATCGTCGAAATCGCCGTCGAGCGCCAGCGCATGCACATTGGCATCGGCGGGCGTGGTCATCTGCCGGCGCTGCACCTCGGACACCCGGCCATGGGGGAACAGGATGAACACATCCACGTTGGGCAGGCCGCGGAACGCCTCGATCGCGGCCGAGCCGGTATCGCCCGAGGTGGCGCCGACGATGGTGACCCGTTCGCCGCGCCGCGCCAGCGCGTGCTGGAACAGCTGGCCGATCAGCTGCATGGCGAAATCCTTGAACGCCAGCGTCGGCCCGTGGAACAGTTCGAGCAGGAAATGCCCCGGCGCCAGCTGTTTCAGCGGGGCGCGGGCGGCATGGTCGAACCCGGCATAGGCGCGTTCGATCAGGTCGCGGAACTCCGCGTCGGAGAAGCTGTCGCCCACGAACGGCCGCATCACCCGGAACGCTGTGTCCTCGTAGCTCAGCCCCGCCAGCGCCGCGATGTCGTCCCGACCCATCTGCGGGATCCCGGCCGGGACATAGAGCCCGCCATCGCGTGCCAGCCCGGTCAGCATCGTGTCTTCGAAACCCAGTTCGGGCGCGTTGCCACGGGTGGATATGTATTTCATGTGCGGTCGCCTTCGGTTCGGGCGCGGTTGCGCCACAGGAAATAGCCGGTCATCGCCGCCCAGATCGCGGCCAGCGAAAACCATGTGATCGCGTAGTTCAGGTGATCGTTGGGAATGCCGCTGCTGTCCACCGGCATCGGGTCCGGCCCGGTGCCGGTCCGCGCCACCAGCAGAACCGGGTCGGTGCCCAGGGCCTGCGCCATCGCGGGCACGTCGCGGGCGAACCAGACGCCCCCGTCGAGATCGGGCGCGGGGGTGAACCGGTCGATTTCCCGCGGCCAGTCGAGATTGCCGGTCACGGTGACCGGCCCGGTATCGCGCGGCGCATCGCGATCGGCCGCCCGGATGAACCCGCGATCCAGCAGGATCCGCCGGCCATCGCCGGTCAGGAACGGCGCGATCACGCGATAGCCGGCGCCGATCTGCTTGCGCGACACCAGCACCAGCACCTCGCCCGGAAGGATCTCACCGGTCACCTCGACGCCGAGATACCGGTCGCGCGCGGGGTCGGGATCGGCGGGCAGCGCAATGGCGGGGCCAGAGATGCGGCTGTCGATCTCGGCCAGGATCGCGGCCTTCCAGTTCAGCCGCTGCACCTGCCAGACACCCAGCCCCACCAGCAGCGCGGTGCCGGCAAGCCCGAAGATCAGCAGAAAGGCAACCCGGCGCATCGCGGTGATGTCCCTTGGAAAGACAGGGGCGCGCGGGGTCTCCCCCACGCGCCCGGCTTGTTGCCCGTCCCGGCGCGGAAATGCAACCGCGAAGGACGCGGGAAAGCGGGTCAGAGCAGGACCGCGCTGCCCCAGATATAGACGGCGAAGAACAGGAACAGCCACACCACGTCGACAAAGTGCCAGTACCAGGCGGCGGCCTCGAAACCGATATGTTTCTCGGGGGTGAAATCGCCCTTGATCGCGCGCAGCAGGCAGACGATCAGGAAGATGGTCCCGATGATGACGTGGAACCCGTGGAACCCGGTTGCCATGAAGAAGTTCGAGAAGAACCGGTCGCCGCCGAATTCCCAGCCCTCGTGCAGCAGCAATTCGCCGTATTCATAGGCCTGGAGCACGGTGAACGCGATCCCCAGCACGATGCCGACGGCCAGCCCGGTGATCAGGTCCCGGCGGTTGTTTTCATGCACCAGCGCATGGTGCGCCCAGGTGACGGCGCAGCCCGACAGCAGCAGGACCAGCGTGTTGATCAGCGGCAGGTGGAACGCGTCGATGGCATGGATATTCGGCGGCACATAGGTGCTGCCCACATAGGTTTCCATCGGATAGATGGCATGTTTGAAGAAGGACCAGAACCACGCGAAGAAGAACATCACCTCGGACATGATGAACAGGATGAAGCCGTAGCGCAGGCCGATCCGCACCACCGGGGTGTGGTCGCCTTCGTGACTTTCCTTGATCACGTCCGACCACCAGCCGAACATCGTGTAGAGCACGGCCAGCAGCCCGGCGCCGAAGACATAGGCGGTGATCCCGTGCATCCACAGCACCGCACCCACCAGCATGGTGAACCCGGCCACGGCTCCGAGCAGCGGCCAGACCGAGGGGTGCAGAATGTGGTAATCGTGGTTCTTTACATGTGCCATTTAAGTGTCCCTCACCTCTCGGGCATCAGTTCATGTTGGTGCCTGCCGCGCTGTCAAGGGCGTCGTCGCCTTCGGGCAGGTCGATTTCGTGAAACGTGTAGGAAAGCGTGATGCGCTTTACATGCTTGGCGTCGATGTCGTCCACAATCTCGGGATCGACATAGAAGGTGACCGGCATCTGCACCGTCTCGCCCGGCTGCAGGATCTGCTGTTCGAAACAGAAACAGGCGATCTTGGTGAAATAGCCGCCGGCCTCGTAGGGAAAGACATTGTAGCTGGCCGCCCCGGCGATGGGCCGGTCGGTCGGGTTGTGCGCCTCGTAGAAGGCCAGGCCGGTTTCGCCGATCCGCAGTTCCATCTCGCGCTCGACCGGTTTGAATTCCCAGGGGAAATCGCGTTCCTTGCTCGCGTCGAAGCGGATCTTGACGATGCGGTCGAGCACCTCGTCCGAGCCGGCCTCGGCGGTGCCGGGGGTGCCGCCAAAGCCGGTGACGCGGCAGAACCAGTCGTAGAACGGCACCGATGCCCAGGCCAGCGCGCCCATGACCAGCACGACGCCCACCAGCCGGATCGCGGTTTTCTGCTGCGCCTGCATCAGTTCAGCTCCTCGGCCTTGGGCAGTTCGAAATCGCCCGAGGTCACCTTGACCACGGTCAGCCCGAACACCAGCGCGATGAAGGCGGCCAGCGCCAGCCCCAGCCCGATATTGCGGCTGCGGCGGCGGTGATGAAGTTCGTGGGTGGTGCGATCAAAGCTCATCCCCAGCCTCCCAGCCCCCAGGGCGCCAACAGCGTTTCGGCCAGGATCGCGCCGAAATGCAGGAACAGATAGAGCAGCGACAGGCGGAAGAACCGGCGTTCCACCGCAAAGCTGTCCGCCTCGGCCATGGTTTCGTCGCGGCCGCGGATGCGCAGCGCGCCGCGCAGGAACAGCGCGTTCATCACCAGCGACACCGCCAGGTAGACCGGCCCGCCGATCGCGGTGAACGCGGTGGCCAGCGACAGCACCGCCAGCAGCACCGTGTAGACCAGGATATGGGTGCGGGTGGCGCGGCGGCCATGAGTGACGGTGAGCATCGGCACGCCCGCATCGTCATAGTCCGAGCGCATGAACAGCGCCAGCGCCCAGAAATGCGGCGGGGTCCACATGAACACCAGCGCGAACATCAGCCACGGCTCGACCGCCATGCTGCCGGTCGCGGCCAGCCAGCCGACCACCGGCGGAAAGGCTCCGGCGGCACCGCCGATGACGATGTTCTGCGGCGTCGTGCGCTTCAGCCACATCGAGTAGATGACCACATAGAAGAAGATGGTGAAGCCCAGCATCGCCCCGGCGGCGATATTGGTCGCCAGCGCCAGCATCGTGACCGCCAGCACCGCCAGCGCCAGTCCGAAGCCCAGCGCCTCGCCCGGTTCGACCCGGCCGGCCGGGATCGGGCGGTTGCGGGTGCGTTTCATCACCCGGTCGATATCTGCGTCCCACCACATGTTCAGCGCGCCCGAGGCGCCGCCGCCCAGCGCGATAAACAGGATCGCGCTGAACCCGATCAGCGGATGCACCGGCACCGGCGCGGCCAGCAGCCCGACCAGCGCGGTGAACACCACCAGCGACATCACCCGCGGTTTGAGCAGGGCAAAGAAGTCGCCGAATTCGGCCTCGCCCTGGCGTGCGGTGCTTGCGTTGATGCTGGCGTCGGTCATGGTCGTTCTGTCACTGCGTCGGACGCGCCGGGCGCGCCACATGGTTCTTGCTGAGGCCGGCGGGGATCAGGTCCCGCCGCCCCGGTCCGGGTCAGCCCCGGCTCAGTTCATCGCCACGCGGAACGGCGCGGTCCGGTCGCCGGAGAGGCCGGCATATTCTTCCTTCGCCTGCGCGAGCCATTCGGCATAGGCCTCTTCGCTCACCACCTTGACGGTGATCGGCATATAGGCGTGATCCTTGCCGCAGAGTTCCGAACACTGGCCGAAATAGGTGCCTTCCTTTTCGGCGGCGAACCACAGTTCGGCCAGCCGGCCCGGAACCGCGTCCTGTTTCACGCCGAAGGCGGGGATGGTCCACGAATGGATCACGTCGGCCCCGGTGACCTGCATCACGACGGTCTTGCCCACCGGGATCACCACGGCGGTATCGGTCGCCAGCAGGTATTCATCCTCGGAATACCCGTGCTCGGCCAGTTCTTCCTTTTCGAGCTTGAAGCTCTCGAACCCGAACCCTTCGTCCACATATTCATAGCCCCAGTACCACTGGTAGCCGGTCACCTTGATGGTGATGTCGCCCTCGGGGATTTCCTGCTGCTTGAACAGCACCGGCAGCGAGAACGCCCCGATGAACACCAGGATCACGATCGGAATCACCGTCCACGCCACCTCGAGCGGCGAATTATGAGTGAAGGATGCGGGATTCGGGTTGGTGCGCCGGTTGAAGCGCATGATCACGAACAGCAGCAGCGCGGTCACGAAAACGCAGATCGCGGTGATGATGATCAGGATCAGGTTGTCGAGAAAGTGCAGATCACGGGCAAGTTCGGTGGCGGCGGGCTGGAACCCCATCGCGCCATCCACGGGTTTGCCAATGGATTCAAGACCTTCCTGCGCCGCTGCCGGCAGAGCGGAAAGGGCGGCAAGAAGCCCGGAAAGGGTCAGTGCATTCTTCATGTCGTATCCTGATCGTTAGATCGCGTGTGCTGTCTGGTTCCCGACTCTCAGGGCGCGGGCGCAAACAATCACACTGGCCCCCCGGTTGTCATCGTCGCCGCTAGAAATCATATTCCGACCGGCAGATAAAGAGACATGATAGCGTCACATCGCCGCTTTTTTTGATTTAGATCAACTTTTCGGAGGCTCCCGGCATGCAGGAAACACCCTTTCGGCCTTTTGAAACAGCGCTTCCGATGGACGAGGCGCTGTCGGTTCTGCGCACGGCCACCGACGGCGCCGACGATGGCGAGATCTTTGCCGAGCGCAGCCGGTCCGAGGCGCTGGTCTTCGATGACGGGCGACTGCGCACTGCCAGTTTCGACGCCACCGAGGGTTTCGGGCTGCGCGCGGTGCGCGGCGAAACCACCGGCTATGCCCATTCGACCGAGATGTCGGTGGCGGCGCTGCGGCGGGCGGCCGAAACCGCGCGGCTGGCGGTCGGCGCCGGCGGCGGCGTGGTGGCCGACGCGCCGCCCGCCACCAACCGGCGGCTCTATACCGATGCCGACCCGATCGGCGCCACCGCCTTTCCGGTCAAGGTCGAAACCCTGCACGAGATCGACGCCTTTGCCCGCGGTCTCGACGAACGGGTGGTGCAGGTCTCGGCGACGATTGCCGCCGGGCACCAGGAAATCGAGATCCTGCGCCCCGACGGCACCCATCTGCGCGACGTGCGCCCGATGAGCCGGGTCAACGTCTCGGTGATCGTGGAACGCGACGGCCGGCGGGAAACCGGCAGTTCCGGCGGCGGAGGCCGCACCGGGCTCGACGGGCTGCTGGACCCGGCCGGCTGGCAGGCACAGGTGCGCGAGGCGCTGCGCATCGCGCTGGTCAATCTCGACGCCGAACCGGCCCCGGCCGGCGTGATGGAGGTGGCGCTGGGCCCCGGCTGGCCCGGTATCCTGCTGCACGAGGCCGTGGGCCACGGGCTCGAGGGCGATTTCAACCGCAAGGGCACGTCGGCCTTCGCCGGGCTGATGGGCCAGCGCGTCGCCGCCCCCGGCGTCACCGTGGTCGATGACGGCACCCTGCCCGACCGGCGCGGCTCGATCTCCTTCGACGACGAGGGCACCCCGTCGCGGCGCAACGTGCTGATCGAGGACGGCATCCTGACCGGCTACATGCAGGACCGGCAGAACGCGCGGCTGATGGGGGTCGCGCCGTCGGGCAACGGCCGCCGGCAGGGTCATGCGCATACCCCGATGCCGCGGATGACCAACACGATCATGCTGGGCGGCGACAGCGACCCGGCCGACCTGGTGGCGAGCATGCGCGACGGGATCTGGGCGGTGGGTTTTGGCGGCGGGCAGGTGGACATCACCAATGGCAAATTCGTGTTCTCCTGCACCGAGGCATACCGGGTGAAGGACGGCAGGGTCGGCGCGCCGGTCAAGGGTGCGACCCTGATCGGCGACGGCCCCACCGCGCTGCGGCAGGTGCGCGGGCTGGGCAATGACATGGCGCTGGATCCCGGCATCGGCACCTGCGGCAAGGCCGGTCAGTGGGTGCCGGTCGGCGTCGGCCAGCCGACGGTGCTGATCGGCGGGCTGACCGTGGGCGGCGCGGCCGCCTGACCGCCCCGGCGGGGCCGTTCGCGGGTTTTTCGGAAAATCCTTGCGGAATAGGCGATTATTCACCTGTCATTAACCTCCGCCGCGCTATGCCTGTCCCTGCAATCAGGCGGAGCGGCGGATGACCGGAGAATTCAGTTCTTCCACTCACCCCCAATTCCCACCCACCACGGAAGACGATCGGTTCGCGTGGCTTCGCCTGTTGCGCTCGCGCCGGGTCGGGGTGTCGACCTTTCACCGGTTGATGGCCGATTACGGCACCGCGCAGAACGCGCTGGATGCGCTGCCCGAAGTGGCGCGCGCCGCCGGGGTCCGGGATTATGAACCATGTCCCGCCGGCATCATCGAGGCCGAATTGAAACGGGCAAGGGCCGCGCGTGCGCGGCTCTTGTGCCTCGGCGATCCCGACTATCCCGAGCTGCTGGCCGGCATATCCGATGCGCCGCCCCTGCTCTGGGCGATCGGCGACACCGCGCTGCTGCGCCGCCCCGCGATCGCGCTGGTCGGCGCTCGCAACGCCTCCAGCCTGGGCACGCGCATGGCCCGCAGGCTGGCCCGCGACCTGGGCCAGTCCGGTCATGTGATCGCGTCGGGGCTGGCGCGCGGCGTCGACACCGCCGCCCATATCGGCGCGCTGGCCACCGGCACCGTCGCGGTGATGGCCGGCGGCGTCGATCACGTCTATCCGGTCGAGAACACGCAGCTGGCGCAGGACATCGCCGCCTGCGGGCTGCGCCTGTCGGAACAGCCGATGGGGGTCGAGCCGCATGCCCGTCATTTCCCGCCGCGCAACCGCATCGTGTCGGGCCTGTCCCGCGCGGTCGTGGTGATCGAGGCGGCGGCGAAATCGGGCAGCCTGATCACCGCGCGCGACGCGCTCGACCAGGGGCGCGAGGTGCTGGCGGTGCCGGGCCATCCCTTCGATGCCCGCGCCGCGGGGTGCAACATGCTGATCCGCGACGGCGCGACGCTGGTGCGCGGGGCCGAGGACGTGCTCGCCACCCTGCCCGCGCAGCCGGGACCCGACCCCGCCCCGGCCACGCCGGAGGCGCTGCGCGACCTGCCACCGCCGCCGCCGGAACGCCGCAGCCTGCGCGACACGGCCGGCCTGCATGACATCATCCTTTCGCGGCTGGGCATGGCGCCGGTGCCCGAGGACCAGGTGATCCGCGACCTGTCGCTGACACCCGGCGAGGCGGCGCCGGTGATCGTGGATCTCGAACTGGACGGGCGGATACAGCGCCAGCCCGGCGGCCTGCTGACGCGCAAGGACTGAGCGGCGGGTCGCGCAAGGCTTTCGCGAACCGGCGTTTTTCCCGCGTTTTCAGATGGCTGCAGGATGCCACAGGGCAGCGGACTGGACTGCGGACTGGGCCGCGGATTGACAATCTCCCCTTGCGCCCCACATGTTGCGCCGCCATAGACGCCGCAAATCCCAACCGCGAGGAACTCCGTCCAATGCCCGTCGTCGTTGTCGAATCCCCGGCCAAGGCCAAGACGATCAACAAGTATCTCGGCGATGATTACACCGTGCTGGCCTCCTATGGGCATGTGCGCGACCTGCCGGCCAAGGACGGATCAGTCGACCCCGATGCCGGGTTCTCGATGACGTGGGAGGTCGGCGCCGACAGCCGCAAGCATGTCAAGGCGATCGCCGACGCGCTGAAAGAGGACAATGCCCTGATTCTCGCCACCGACCCCGACCGCGAGGGCGAGGCAATCTCCTGGCATCTGGAAGAGGCGCTGCGCAAGCGCCGGGCGCTGAAGAAGGACACGCCGGTCAGCCGGGTGGTGTTCAACGCGATCACCAAATCCGCCGTCACCGAGGCGATGCGGAACCCGCGCGAGATCGACGCGCCGCTGGTCGAGGCCTACCTGGCACGGCGGGCGCTGGACTACCTGGTCGGGTTCAACCTGTCGCCGGTGCTGTGGCGCAAGCTGCCGGGCGCGCGGTCGGCGGGCCGGGTACAGTCGGTCTGCCTGCGCCTGATCGTCGAACGCGAAATGGAGATCGAGGCCTTCGATCCGCAGGAATACTGGACCGTCAAGGCGACCCTCGCCACCCCGCGCGGGCAGGAATACGAGGCCCGGCTGGTCTCGCTGGCGGGCGACCGGCTCGACAAGATGTCGCTGGGCAACGAAACCCAGGCCGAGATGGCGGTTCAGGCGATTGCCAGCCGCGACCTGACCGTGCAGGCGGTCGAGGCCAAACCCGCCAGCCGCAACCCCGCCCCGCCGTTCATGACCTCGACCCTGCAGCAGGAGGCCAGCCGCAAGTTCGGCATGGGCGCGCGCCAGACGATGAGCGCGGCGCAGCGGCTGTATGAGGCGGGATACATCACCTATATGCGGACCGACGGTATCGACATGGCGCCCGAGGCGGTCAGCGCGGCACGGGAGGCGATCGCCGCGCGCTATGGCGAGGCCTATGTGCCGGGATCGCCGCGGGTCTACAAGAACAAGGCCAAGAACGCGCAGGAGGCGCATGAATGCATCCGCCCCACCGACATGATGCGGGACGCGGGCGAACTGAAGGTGACCGACCAGGACCAGCGCAGGCTCTATGACCTGATCTGGAAACGCACCCTGGCCTGCCAGATGGAGGGCGCGCGGCTGGAACGCACCACGGTCGAGATCGGCAGCGCCGACGGTCAGGTGGGCCTGCGCGCCACCGGTCAGGTGGTGCTGTTCGATGGGTTCCTGCGGGTCTACGAGGAAGGCCGCGACGAGGTCCCGGAGGAGGAGGACGACAAGCGCCTGCCGCAGATCGCCCGCGGCGAAACCGCCGAGAAACGCGATGTCATCCCGGACCAGCATTTCACCCAGCCGCCGCCGCGCTATACCGAGGCGACGCTGGTCAAGAAGATGGAGGAACTGGGCATCGGGCGGCCATCGACCTATGCCAGCATCGTCACCACGATTCAGGACCGCGAATATGTCCGCAAGGACAAGAACCGCCTGATCCCCGAGGACAAGGGCCGTATCGTCACCGTGTTCCTGCTCAATTTCTTCCGGCAATATGTGGGCTACGAGTTCACCGCCAACCTGGAAGAGGAACTGGACGATGTCAGCGCCGGTAAGCGCGACTATCGCAATGTGCTGAACCGGTTCTGGACCGATTTCTCGGCCGCGATCGCGGAAACCAAGGAGTTGCGCAACGCCCGCGTGCTCGACGTGCTGGACGACGCGCTGGCCGACCAGCTCTATCCCCCGCGCGAGGATGGCAGCGACCCGCGGCTCTGCCCGAAATGCGGCACCGGCCAGCTGCATCTGAAATCGTCGCGCACCGGCGGCTTCGTGGGCTGCGGCAACTATCCCGAATGCCGCTACACCCGCCCGATCTCGGGCGAGGGCGCGCAGGGCGAGGAACGGATGCTGGGCGCGGACGGGGATGACGAGATCTGGCTGAAGGCCGGGCGGTTCGGCCCCTATGTGCAGCGCGGCGAACCGACCGAGGACAACAAGAAACCGCCGCGCGCTTCGCTGCCGCGTGGCTGGAGCGCCGCCGACATGGACCTCGACAAGGCGCTGACGCTGCTCAGCCTGCCGCGCGAGATCGGGGCCCATCCCGATGGCGGCACCATCAGCGCCAATTTCGGACGTTTCGGCCCCTACCTGATGCACCAGCTGCCGGACGAGGCCAAACCGGTCTATGCCAATCTCAAGGACCCCAACGACGTGTTCGAGATCGGCATGAACCGGGCGGTCGAACTGCTGGCCGAGAAACGCGCCAATCCGCGCGGCCGGGGCCGTGCCGCCGCCAAGCCGCTGAAGGAACTGGGCGAACATCCCCAGAGCGGCGGGCCGGTGAACGTGATGGATGGCCGCTATGGGCCCTATGTGAAGTGGGAAAAGGTGAACGCCACCCTGCCCAAGGACGTGGAGCCCGACGCGGTCACGATGGAAATGGCGGTGCAGCTGATCGCCGAGAAAGAGGCCAAGAAAGGCACCCGGAAGAAGGCCGGTGCGGCAAAGAAACCGGCAAAGAAGCCCGCCAAGAAAACCGCCTGAGACCGTCCCTGCCTGCGCGCGCGGGCACCGGCACCCGCGTCAGGGGCCGTCCCGCTCCGGGGCAACGGCGGCGATGATCCTGGCCATCGCCGCCTCGAAGGGGGCGGGATCGGCGCCCAGCGATATCGCCAGCGCGGCGCGGTCATAGGCCGCCGACAGCACTTCTGACAGCGCGTCCAGCAGCGCGGCGTCGATGCGCCCGCCCGCGGCCTGCGCCAGGCCGGTGCGCAGGGCCGCCCTGCCCCCGCCGGCATCGATGCGGTCCATTTCCGCGACCCCCAGCACCGCCGGACCGTCGACCAGCAGGAGCCGCGCCCGCCCGGGTTCGGCCATGGCGGCGAAGAAGGCGGAACTGCCCGCCGCCATCGCCCCTGCCCCACCCGGCTGCGCCCCGGCGTCGATGGCGCGGGCGAGATCGCCGGCTTCGGCGGCAACCACTGCGCGGAACAGATCGGCCTTGTCGGCGAAATGATGATAGAGCGCGCCGCGCGTCACCTCGGCCGCACGCACGATTTCCGGCGTCGAGGTCTCGGCATATCCCTTCTCGACGAACAACGCCCGCGCGCAGGCGATCAGCCTGGCCCGCATCGCCGCCCGGCGGTCGGCATTGGGGACGGGTTTCGATTCTTCTTGCATACATACAGCCTGTATGTTTAATGGCACATACATACAGACTGTATGCTTATTGAAAGGAGCGCAAGATGAAACCGACCCAGTATTATCCGGTCATCCAGACCGACGACGTGGCGGGCACCGCCGCCTTCTACCAAGACCATTTCGGATTTCGCCCGGCCTTTGCCGCGGATTGGTATGTGCATTTGCAATCCGCCGCCGATCCGTCGGTGAACATCGCCGTGCTGGACGGGCAGCACGAAACCATCCCCGAACCCGGCCGGGGCACCGCCCGCGGCATCATCCTGAATTTCGAGGTCGCGGATGTGGATGCCGAACATGCGCGGCTGGCGGATGCCGGCCTGCCGATCCTGAAACCGCTCTGCGATGAGGCTTTCGGCCAGCGCCACTTTATCACCGCGGACCCCAACGGCGTGCTGATCGACGTGATCACACCGATCCCGCCCAGCGCCGAATTCGCGGAACAATACCGGGCCGACGCCCTGCCCGCCTGACCCCGGCCCGGCGGCTGCCGCGCGCAATTGACTCTCCCCTGACCCCACGGCACAAGCGGGGCGACCGAACGGATCAGGGGAGATCAATCGTATGAAGAAGGTCTATGGCTCCGCGGCTGAGGCGCTGGACGGGGTGTTGCAGGACGGGATGCTGATCGCGGCTGGCGGGTTCGGGCTCTGCGGTATTCCGGAACTGCTGTTGAATGCGATCAGGGACAGCGGCGTGAAGGACCTGACATTCGCGTCCAACAACGCCGGCGTGGACGATTTCGGCATCGGCATCCTGCTGCAGACACGGCAGGTCAGAAAGATGATCAGCTCTTATGTGGGCGAGAATGCCGAATTCATGCGCCAGTATCTCTCGGGCGAGCTGGAGCTGGAATTCAACCCGCAGGGCACGCTGGCCGAACGGATGCGCGCCGGCGGCTGCGGCATTCCCGGTTTCTACACCAAGACCGGCGTCGGCACCGTGATCGCCGAGGGCAAGGAAGTGAAAAGCTTCAACGGCGAGGATTACATCCTCGAGGAAGGCATCTTTGCCGACCTGTCCATCGTCAAGGCCTGGAAGGCGGACGACACCGGCAACCTCGTGTTCCGCAAGACCGCGCGCAACTTCAACCCGCCCGCCGCCATGTGCGGGCGCGTCTGCGTGGCCGAGGTCGAGGAAATCGTGCCGCGCGGCAGCCTCGATCCCGACATGATCCACCTGCCCGGCATCTATGTGCACCGCCTGATCCAGGGCGAGCACGAGAAACGCATCGAACAGCGCACCGTTCGCAAGAGGGAGGAAGCCTGATGCCCCAAGACATCAAAGGTTGGGACCGCAACCAGATGGCCGCCCGCGCGGCGGAGGAACTCGAAGACGGCATGTATGTGAACCTCGGCATCGGCATCCCGACGCTGGTGGCGAACTATGTGGGCGACAAGGACATCACCCTGCAGTCGGAAAACGGCATGCTGGGCATGGGTCCGTTCCCTATCGAGGGCGAAGAGGACGCGGACCTGATCAACGCCGGCAAGCAGACGATCACGGAACTGTCCCGCACCTCGTATTTCGACAGCGCCACCAGTTTCGGCATGATCCGCGGCGGCAAGATCGCGGCGGCGATCCTGGGCGCGATGGAAGTGGCCGAAAACGGCGACCTGGCGAACTGGATGATCCCCGGCAAGCTGGTCAAGGGCATGGGCGGCGCGATGGACCTGGTCGCGGGCGTCGGCCGTGTCGTGGTGGTGATGGACCACACCAACAAGCACGGCGACAGCAAGGTGCTGAAGGCCTGCACCCTGCCGCTGACCGGCAAGGGCGTGGTCGACCGCATCATCACCAATCTCGGCGTGCTCGACGTGGTCGAGGGCGGGTTGAAGATCGTCGAATGCGCCGATGGCGTGACCGAGGCCGACCTGCGCGCCGCGACCGAGGCGACCATCGTCGGCTGACACCGCCACCACCGATCGCGACGTCCGGGGCAGCGCCCCGGCCGTTTTCGGTTGGCACCGTATTCAGTTCAGGCCGCGAAAGACGCAGCCGTCCGAGATCAGCTCGGGCGGCGTGGCGCACAGGGCGCTGGCGACCCGGAAGGCGGCCAGCACCTTCGGCACATAGCCCCGCGTTTCGGCAAAGGGCGGCACGCCGTCATGGGCGCGCACCGCGCCTTCACCGGCATTGTATCCCGCCAGCGCCAGGATCGGGTCGTTGCCGAACTCGTCCAGCAACCAGTCGATGTATTTCACCCCGCCCGTGATGTTCTGGTCGGGCTGCAGGCGATCGCCGACCCCGAACCGTTGCGCGGTGGCGGGCATCAGCTGCATCAGCCCGGCCGCGCCGGCATGGCTGACCGCGTCGGCCCGGCCCGCGCTTTCGACCGCGATCATGGCCAGCACCAGCGCCGGTGACACGTCGCGCCCCACGGTGGCCCGCAGGATCGGCGTACCATGGGCGCGGGCGATCTCCTGCAACATCTGCAGACGCGGCGCGGCGACACCGCCCGCCGCCCCGGCCAGCGCGTCGAATGCCTGTTGCAACCGGCCCGGCCCGGATGCGTCCAGCGTCGGCGATATCCTGTCCCAGAACCAGTCATGGCCACCGGTGCCGTGTGGCGCCATCGGCTCCGGCGTCACGATCTCGACCGGGGCGCGCGGCAGGAATACGGGCTGTGCCGGGTCGATCTGAACGGTGATGCGGCGCGAGACCCCCGGCGCCGGCGGCTTGACCCGCTTTGCCGAGAATTCGACCCGCACCATCTCGGCGGTGACCGTTGGTGCCGTCATCCCCAGGCAGGCGGCAACCGCCGCGCTTCGCCAGATATCCCGAATGTCCATGCCTGCCCCGGTGCGGTTTCCGCCGTTTCGGACACAACTTAAACGAGAGCTTTCGAAAACCGGCCGCGAAATCTGCCGAAAACCTGTCATTTTCGCCAGAATTGGTGCGTTTCTGCATCTCTTGTGTTTTGGCGGCACAGGTTTTTCCGTTTCTTTTCCTTGTGATAGGTGATTTCCCGGATTTTCCGCCGATTTTGCCCGATCTCCATGATTCCGCCCTGCTGCGGCCACCCGGCAAGGCTTTGATGAAATCACACCGCGAGGGACGGCCCGCAAACCGGTCAACCCGAGGGCGGCGTAGTGAAACCATTATCCTGTATTCCCATGGAGGAAATGACATGTTCAGGTTCATCAGGAATTTCCGCAAGGACGAGGACGGCGCCGTCACGGTGGACTGGGTCGTTCTGACCGCGGCCGTGGTCGCCCTGGCCGGGCTGGCCTATGGCTCGATCAAGACCGGCACCACCGGTCTGACCAGCAAGACCGCGACCTATCTCCAAAGCCAGGAGCCTGGCGCTGCCGGTAACGGCGCAGGCGCTGGTGGCGGTGAAGGTGGCGGCGGGGGTGAGAACCCTGGCTGAACCTGATCGGTCAGCCGGAACGGCAATATTCGAACAGGGCCGCATCCGCATCGTCCGGAAGCGGCCCTGTTTCCTCTCCGGGGGCGGAACGAAAGGATGCGTCATGGACGAAGAATCCGGGCCGTTCATCCGGGATGAGACCGGCGCCATCACCGTGGACTGGGTGGTGGTATCCGCCGCGGCGGTCGGGTTGGCGGCGCTGATCGCGACCACCATGACCGACAACACCGTGGATCTGGGCGACAAGGTTTCGACCCATATGGCGGGGTTCGATTTCGATGCGGACCCCAATGCCGGGGATTGATGCAGGCGGCAAACATCCGGGGGTGACAGGATGCGAGCGATATTCGGACTGGTGCTGATGATCGGCATCGCGCTGGCGGGCGGGGCGGTCTACATGGCCCGCGACTATGTCGGCGCCTATCAGGCGGCACTGGAACAGGAACGCGCCGCGCGCGGCACGGTGGTGCCGACGGTGCAGGTCATGGTGGCCAAGCGGCCGCTGGGCTACGGTGAAACGCTGACCCGCGACGCGGTGCGCGCCGTCGCCTGGCCCGAGAACGCGGTGCCCGAGGGCAGTTTCACCGACATCGCCGCGCTGTTTCCCGAAGGCCGCGACAAGGACCGGGTGGTGCTGCGCGCGATGCAACCCGACGAGGCGATCATGGCGCTGAAGGTGACCGCGCCCGGCGAAGACGCGGGCATCACCTCGCGCCTGAAAAAGGGTATGCGCGCCTTTGCCATCCGGGTCGACGTGGCCTCGGGCGTCTCGGGGTTCCTGCGCCCCGGCGACAGGGTCGATGTCTACTGGACCGGCAATGTCAACAACGCGATCGAAGGCGCCCGCGGCGAGGTCACCCGGCTGATCCTGCCGGCGGTGGAACTGATCGCCATCGACCAGGTGGCCGGGCGCGATGTCGAGGGCACGATGATCGCCCGCACCGTCACCGTGACCGCCAGCCCCGAACAGGTAGCGGCGCTGGCCCAGGCGCAGACCACGGGGCGGCTGTCGCTGGCGCTGGTGGGCGCGGGCGACGACACCATCGCGTCGGTGATCGAGGTCAACCAGCGCAAGCTGCTGGGGCTCGGCGACGTTCAGCGGGCGCCGGAAAAGGTTAAGAAACGGGTCTGCACCATCCGCACGCGGCGCGGGGCCGAAGTGATCGATATTCCGATCCCCTGCAGAAAGTGACGCAACTTCAGGTTGTTACGAGCCACCCGAGCCGCCACCGAATCGCCGCATAACCACATCTGTTGCGGGTTTTCAACATAAATTCGTTAACGTAACCCATTGATTATTGCATAGCTTTCAATTCCTGACAGAATCCTGCCAAACGGGCAAAGACCCGGTTCCAACGATTGCGGATTGAGGCGGAAAGCAATGACAGGCAGAGGATTGAGGCTGATCCTGCTGGGGCTCGCGCTGGCGGTTTCTCCCATAGCGTGTGCAACGCAGGCCCAGGGCGTGCGCGAGGTCAAGAAAGGCGTGTCGGCCACGCTCGACGTGGCGATGAACCGGGCGACGGTGGTCGAAAGCGACGTGGCCTTTGCCGAGCTCAGCATCGCCAATCCGGGCATTGCCGACATCTCGTCGCTGTCCGACCGGTCGATCTATGTGCTGGGCAAGGCGCCGGGGATGACCACGCTGACCCTGCTGGACGCAACCGGCGACCTGATCACCAATGTCGAGGTGCGCGTCGCCCCCGACGTGGCCGAGTTCAAGGAACGGCTGCGGCAGATCCTGCCCGGCGAACCGATCGAGGTGCGCACCGCCAATGACGGCATCGTGCTGTCGGGCGTGGTGTCCAGTTCGGTCAAGCTGCAGCGCGCGCTGGACCTGGCGGTGCGCTATGCCCCTGACCGGGTGTCCAACCTGATGAGCGTGGGCGGCGTGCAGCAGGTGATGCTGAAGGTCCGGTTCGCGGAAATGCAGCGGTCGGTTTCCAAGTCGCTGAGTTCGTCGGTCACCCTGCGCGGCACCGATGTCATCGCCGAGACCGGCACCTGGCTGCAGAACAACAACGGCCTGGGCAAGCCGATCAAGGTCGGCGGCCTCGCCAACAGCGCCGTTGCCTTTCAGTTCGGCGCCGGTTCGGTCCAGATCGGCATTCTGCTCGAGGCGCTGGAGAGCAAGGGGCTGATCCGCACCCTGGCCGAACCCAACCTGACCGCGCTGTCCGGGCAGGAGGCCAAGTTCCTGGCCGGCGGCGAATACCCGATCCCGGTGGCGCAGGAGGACGGGCTGTTCTCGGTCGAATACAAACCCTTCGGGATCGAGCTGAACTTTGTCCCGCGGGTGGTGGACGCGAAGGTCATCAACCTTGAACTGAACGCCGCCGTATCGTCGATTGACCCGTCGAATTCGGTCAATATCAACGGGTTCAACGTCGATGCCTTCGCCCGGCGCGAAACCTCGACCACAGTCGAGATGCGCGACGGCGAAAGCTTTGCCATCGCCGGGCTGATCGAGGACGAGTTCATGGACAACAATTCGCAGGTTCCCTGGCTGGGCGACGTGCCGGTGCTGGGCGCGCTGTTCCGCAGCGCCGATTACCAGCGCAACCAGTCCGAACTGGTGATCGTGATCACCGCGCACCTGGTCACGCCGACCCGCGGCGAGGCGCTGGTGCTGCCCACCGACCGGATCCGCCCGCCGAGCGAAAACCAGCTGTTTCTCTATGGCAGGCTGAGCCAGGACGACCATCCCGGCGGCCATGCCGCACAAGAAGTGGCGCGGCAGGATTTCGGCGGCTCCTACGGCTATGTGATGGACTGAAACGGAGGGCGGACCCATGTATCGGAAAGCAGCGACCATCATTCTCGCGGCCTGTATCGCAGCCTGTATCGCGGCCTGCAGCCAGGAGGCCGGACAGGGGATCGCGGCGGACAGTTTCGGCGATGCCACGCGCAACAATACCGGCGTGATGAGCGGTGCCCGCGAATATGGCCTGAACCTGGGCCGGCGGTTTGCCCGCGAGGTGCCCGCCACCATCAACTTTGCCTTCAACAGCGCCCTCCTCGATGCCGGGGCGCGGCAGGTGCTCGACCGGCAGGCGGACTGGATCCGGCAGTTCCCCGAGGTGCGGTTCCGCGTCTACGGCCATACCGACATGGTCGGCAGCGCCGGTTACAACCAGTCGCTGGGCCTGCGGCGGGCGCAGGCGGCGGTGGCCTATCTGGGCGCCCGCGGCATCGACCGGTCGCGGCTCGAGGCGGTGGTGTCCTATGGCGAAACCCGCCCCGTGATCGACACCTCGGCCCCCGAGCGCCGCAACCGCCGCACGGTCACCGAGGTATCGGGGTTCGTGGCCTCCCATCCGACCATCCTGGACGGCAAATATGCCAGCGTGGTCTATCGCGAATACGTTGCCAGCGCGGTGCCGCCCTCGAAGCTGACGGGATATGCCGATACCGGCGGGTTCTCGTCCGGCGACTGAGGGGGCGGGGGTGCGGACAGATGCCCGGAAAATGCGGAAATCCCGTCATGATGCCGCCCCAATTCACCATCAGAATGGATGCCCAAGGCGCAGGTCCGTGGACCGGCGCCATCGGTGGCGGCACGACGGCCACCGGGTGCGGATCCTGTCCGTGACCCGGCCTGCCCCGCGCCGCCCGAAAGGGTGTGGGCAATGAGCGCGATACCGCAGCAGTCGTCTTCGACGCCGATCCGGGCCTGTACGATCAGCCGGGACGTGCAGAATTTCGACCTGCTGATCGAGGACATGGAAGCCGCGATGGGCGAAAGCTGGGGCGATCTCGGGTTCGACGAGGCACTGGCCTTCTTTGCCCAGCCCGAAGCGGATGCGCTGGAATTCGTGGCGATGGCGCTCGACAAGCGCGATGAGAGCGACGACATGCTGGCCCTGATGGGCGAGATCATCGCCGGGGCCAGCGCGCGCGACATCCGGGTGGTGCTGATCGCCGAGGACGTGACACCGGCCGCGCTGCACCGGCTCTTGCGCCGGGGCGCCGATGAATTCATCCCCTACCCTCTGCCGGAAAACGAACTGGCGGCGGCGATCGAGCGGCTGAATCGCCCCGATCCCCCGCCGGCGCCCGCCGGGACGCCCCAACTCGATCCGGGTGCCGCGAAAGAGGCGGCGCTGATCGTGGTGCAGGGGCTGGCGGGCGGCGCCGGCGCGACCACGCTGGCGGTGAACCTGGCCTGGGAACTCGCGGCGCTGGACGGGGACAGGCACCCGCGCGTCTGCCTGATCGATCTCGACCTGCAATACGGGTCGGTTTCGACCTATCTCGACCTGCCGCGCCGCGAAGCGGTGATGGAGCTGCTGACCGACAGCGAAACCGCCGATGACGACCTGTTCGCCCAGGCGCTGCAGAGCTTTCGCGACCGCCTGCAGGTGCTGACCGCGCCGCCCGACATGGTGCCGCTCGATTTCGCCGCGCCCGAGGACATCCAGCGCCTGATCGACAAGGCGCGGCGGCATTTCGACTACGTCGTGATCGACATGCCCTCGACCCTGGTGATGTGGTCGGAAACCGTGCTGCAGGCGGCCCATGTGTTCCTCGCGCTGATCGAACTCGACCTGCGGTCGGCGCAGAACACGCTGCGGCTGAAACGCGCGCTGCAATCCGAGGATCTGCCGTTCGGCAAGCTGCGCTTTGCCCTGAATCGCGCGCCGCGCTTCACCGACCTGGCCGGCAAGAGCCGTGTCCGGCGCATGGCCGAGAGCCTGGACATCTCCATCGACCTGCTGCTGCCCGATGGCGGTCGCCCGGTGGCGCAGGCCTGCGATCACGGGCTGCCGCTGGCCGATTGCGCCGCCAAGAACCCGCTGCGCCGGGAAATCGCCCGGCTGGCCCGGTCGCTGCACGACCTGGGCCGCCGCAACGAGGCCGAAGCCGCCTGAGCAACCGCCTGAGCAACCACCTGACCGGACAAGGGGGACCGGGATGTTTTCACGCTACCGCAAATCCGGGCCCGCCGCCGTCAATCCACCGGGCGGGGCCGTCGAAACGGCGCCGCCGCCGGACCAGCCCGAGACCGGCGTCAGCCTGCGCAAGCCGATGCCCCGCAAGCCCGCCGAAACGGCGGTGTCCGACAAGGACCGCAAGCGCAAGGAACGCATGGGCGAGATCAAGACCGAACTGCACCGGTCGCTGCTGGACAATCTCAACCTCGCCGCCCTCGAACATGCCTCCGAGGCGGAACTGCGCAACGAAATAGGCACGATCGCGGGCGAGTTGCTGGAAGAAAAGAACATCGTCCTGAACCGCGAGGACCGGCAGACGCTCAACAAGGAACTGTATGACGAGGTCACCGGGCTGGGGCCGCTGGAAACGCTGCTGCAGGACGACAGCGTGAACGACATCCTGGTCAACGGCCCGCAACAGGTTTTCGTCGAACGCGCGGGCAAGCTGGAACTCAGCGGCGTGACCTTCCGCGACGAAAAGCACCTGTTGCGGATCATCGACAAGATCGTGTCGGCGGTGGGCCGCCGGGTCGATGAATCGAACCCCTATGTGGACGCGCGGCTGGCGGACGGCTCGCGGTTCAACGCCATGGTGCCGCCGATTGCGGTGGACGGGTCGCTGGTGTCGATCCGCAAGTTCAAGAAGGACAAGCTGGGCATCGACGACCTGGTGGGCTTTGGCGCGTTCAGCGAGGAAATGGCCGCCTATCTGCAGGCGGCGGTGGCGACGCGGCTGAACGTGATCGTGTCGGGCGGCACCGGGTCGGGCAAGACCACCACGCTGAACGCCCTGTCGTCCTTCATCGACAATGCCGAACGGATCCTGACCATCGAGGACACCGCCGAGCTCCAGTTGCAGCAGGTGCATGTGGGCCGGATGGAAAGCCGCCCGCCCAATGTCGAGGGCAAGGGCGAGGTTTCCCCCCGCGACTGCCTGAAGAACGCGCTCAGGATGCGCCCCGACCGGATCATCGTCGGCGAAACCCGCGGCGAGGAAGTGATCGACATGCTGCAGGCGATGAATACCGGCCATGACGGGTCGATGACCACGATCCACGCCAACAGCGCCCGCGACGGGATCTCGCGGCTGGAAAACATGATTGCCATGGCCGGGATCGAAATGCCGATCAAGGCGGTGCGCAGCCAGATCGCCAGCGCGGTGAACCTGATCGTGCAGGCCAGCCGGCTGCAGGACGGATCGCGCCGGATGACCTCGGTGACGGAAATCACCGGCATGGAGGGCGACGTGATCTCGATGCAGGAGATCTTCCGGTTCCAGCGCACCGGGCTGACGCCCGAGAACAGGATCGTCGGCCATTTCACCGCGACGGGCGTGCGCAGCCACTATGCGGAACGGTTCCGCATGTGGGGCTATGACCTGCCGCCCGGGATCTACGAACCGACCACGGGGGCAGGCTGATGCAGCTGAGTGCCGAACCGCTGATCTATGCGCTGATCTTCGTCGGCGTGCTGGTGCTGGTCGAAGGGCTCTACCTCGTGGCCTTCGGCAAATCGATCAGCCTCAATTCCCGCGTCAACCGCCGGCTGGACATGCTCGACAGGGGCACCGGCCGCGAACAGGTGCTGGAACAGCTGCGCAAGGAAATGCGCCAGCACATGAAATCGCGGTCGATCCCGCTCTATTCGCTGCTGGCGGACAAGGCGCAGAAGGCGGCGATCGCCTTTACGCCGAAACAGCTGATCGGGATCATGGCCGGCGTCTCGGCGATCGCCTTTGCCGGGCTGACCATCGGCACCCAGACCGACACGCAGCTGCGCGTGTTGCTGTCGGTCGTGATCGGGGTCGGCGGCGTCTATGTCTGGATCAACTCCAAGGCCAGGAAACGGATGGCGATGCTCGAGGAGCAACTGCCCGACGCGGTCGAACTGATGGTGCGCAGCCTCAAGGTCGGTCATCCGTTTTCGTCCGCCGTCTCGATCGTGTCCCGCGAAATCGAAGATCCGCTGGCGACCGAGTTCGGCATCATCGCCGATGAAAGCGCCTATGGCCGCGACATCGGAGAGGCGCTCAACGAGATGGCGGAACGGCTGGACATGCAGGACCTGCGATTTCTGGCGGTGGCGGTGACGATCCAGCAGCAATCGGGCGGCAACCTGGCCGAGATCCTCGAAGGGCTGGCCCGCGTGATCCGCGCCCGGTTCCGGCTGTTCCGGCGCGTCAACGCGATCACCGCCGAGGCCAAGTGGTCGGGCAAGTTCCTGTCGGGGTTCCCGCTGTTCTGCCTGGTGATGATCCTGGTCAACGACCCCGGCTACTACGACGAGGTGGTCGACCACGCGTGGTTCATCCCGGCCTGTTTCGTGGTCGGCATCCTGCTGACCGCCAATCTTTTCGTCATGCGCATACTGACCAACATCAAGGTCTGAGGGGGCATCATGGATATGATCGGGCAATTCATCGCGCCGCTGGGCAGTTTCGGACCGCTGATCCTGATGGGCGGCGCCGGGCTGGCGCTGGCCCTGGTCGCGACGGTGCTGCTGCTGAACCAGCCCGAGGATCCGCTGAAGAAACTCGGGCGCGCGCAGATGCCGGCGGCGGATACGGCCGGGCGCAAGGAGCAACTGCGCCAGGCGGGGCGCAACGAACAGCTGGAGAAATTCGCCACCTTCCTCGAACCCCAGAGCGCCGAGGAACTGTCGGCGGTGCAGCTGAAACTGCGCCAGGCGGGTTATCAGTCCAAGGACGCGGTGCGCATCTACCACTTTGCCCAGTTCGCGCTGGGGATCGCCGGGCTGGCGGCCGGGGTCGCCTATGTGATGCTGCAGGGCGGCGGCGAGGCATTCGCCCCGCGCGAGATGGCCATCCATGTGATCGGTGCGGGCGGCGCCGGGTATTTCCTGCCGAAATACTGGGTCACGCGCCGGGTCGAGGAACGCAAGGAGGCGATCACCCAGGGCTTTCCCGACGCGCTGGACATGATGCTGGTCTGCGTCGAGGCGGGCCAGTCGCTGGACCAGTCCATCGTGCGCGTGGCGCGCGAACTGCGCGCCTCCTACCCCGATCTCGCCGACGAGTTCGAGATCGTCGCCCACGAGATGAAGGCGGGCAAGGAAAAGGCCACCGTGCTGCGCGATCTCGGCACCCGCTGCGGGGTTCAGGACGTGTCGTCCTTTGTCACGGTGATGATCCAGTCGGCCAGTTTCGGCACCTCGATCGCCGATGCGCTGCGGGTCTATTCCAGCGAAATGCGCGACAAACGCGTGATGCGCGCCGAAGAAGCCGCCAACAAGCTGCCGACCAAGATGACGCTGGCCACGATGATGCTGACGGTGCCGCCATTGCTGATCATCCTGGTGGGCCCGTCGGCCAATGGCATCGCCAATCTGGGCGGAATGAGCAACTAGCAGGGGAAAGGCCGGGGGCGTGACAGGGCTGGATCGGCGGGCAGGCGCGCGGAGGACATGGCTGGGCTTCGGCATCCTTGCGCTGGCGGCGGCGCTGGCGGGATGTGCGCCGCGGGTCGCGGACGGCCCACACGCGCCCGGTGTGGATCCGCGCGGCACGGCGGTGGATGGCGAGATCGTCGGCGGGCGGCTGCTCGAGGCGGGCGAATATGCGCTGGCCACCGACGCGTTCACCCGCGCCGCGCTCAACAGAGGCATGACGCCCGAGATCCTGACCGGGCTGGGCACCGCCGCCTTGGGCCAGGGCAGGCTGGGACAGGCCGAAACCATCCTGCGCCGTGCCGTTGCCGCCGATCCCTCGTATCCGGCGGCCTGGAACAACCTGGGCGTGGTGCTGATGGAACGCGGCATGTATCCCGAGGCTGAGCAGGTGTTCCGCCGCGCCTTTGCCGCCGATGCCGGACGGGACGGCGCAATACGGGAAAATCTCATTCACGCTACCGCTAAGGTTGAAAATCCTGCCGAAACAGGGCAGGATCAGGCAAAATACACGCTGGTCAGGCAGGGCGGCGGCAGCTGGCGGCTGCAGGACACCGGCGGATGAGGGCAAGAGCAGCAGAGGACGCATCCCATGCGCCATCCGGCATTCATCTCCGCGCTGGTTGCGGCGCTGGCGCTTGGCGCCTGCACCGGAAAGGATGAGGAAACGGTCGACCGCACCATCAAGGATCTGAACGTCATCGACGAGGCCAACCTCAATGACGTGATGCTGACGGTGGCCGATGCCGACGAGGCGGTGAACTATTTCAGCCGCGCGGTCGCCGGCAACCCGGACCGGATCGACCTGCGCCGCGGGCTGGCGCAATCGCTGGTTCGTTCGGGCCGCAACACCGAAGCGGTCGCCGCCTGGACCAGGGTCGCGGCAATGCCCGGCGCGACGGCATCGGACAAGGTCGACCTCGCCGACGCGCTGATCCGCACCGGCAGCTGGTCCAGGGCGGAAAAGACGCTCGCAGCCGTGCCGCCCACCCATGAGACCTTCAAACGCTACCGGTTGGCGGCGATGGTGGCCGATGCCAACGAAGAATGGGACAAGGCGGACGATTTCTATGAAACCGCGATCGGGCTGACCACCCGCCCCGCGGGCGTGATGAACAACTGGGGCTATTCGCTGCTGTCCCGCGGCGATTATGCCAGGGCGGAACGGCTGTTTTCCGATGCGATCCGGCAGGATGCGTCGATGTTCACCGCCAAGAACAACCTGGTGATGGCACGCGGCGCGCAGCGCAACTATGCCCTGCCGGTGGTGCCGATGTCACAGACGGAACGGGCGCAGCTGCTGCACACGATGGCGCTGTCGGCGGTGAAGCAGGGCGACGTCAAAACCGGCGAGGGCCTGCTGCGCGAGGCGATCAGCACCCACCCGCAGCATTTCGAGGATGCGGTGCGCGCGCTGCGGGCGCTGGAAACCGGCTGAGCGCGTGCATGTCACCGCCGCCGAGGCGCGGCTGTTCCTGCCGCTCGTGCTGCCGCTGTGCCTGATCGCCGCCTATACCGACCTGCGCGCGCTGCGCATCCGCAACTGGACGGTGGTCGCGCTGGCGGCGGTGTTCGTGTTCTTGGGGCCGCTGGCGCTGCCATGGCCCGATTACGGCGTGCGGCTCGCGCAGCTGGCGCTGGTGCTGGTGCTGGGGTTCATCCTGAACGCGGGCGGGGCGCTGGGTGCGGGTGACGCGAAATTCGCCGCCGCGGCGGCCCCGTTCATCGCGCCCGGCGATATGCGGCTGCTGCTTGCGATCCTCGCCGCCAATCTTCTCGCCGCCATCGCGACGCACCGGCTGGCCCGCGCCACGCCGCTGCGCCGCCTGGCGCCGGGCTGGCAAAGCTGGGGCTCGGGCCAGAGTTTCCCCATGGGCCTGTCGCTCGGCGGCACGCTGGCGCTCTATCTCGGGCTGGGCGCGGTGCTGGGCCGCTGACCCGAATTCACCGTTTCTAAACCCCGGCACGGGCAACATGCCCCGGGACCACCCGGGCCAGGGAGCGAGCTGCAACCATGAACATGCAAGGGACGCCGGTCACGGCACCGGCCGCGCCACGCGGGATCGACGATGTCGGCCTGCCTCTGGTGATGATGCGGGACATCCTGCTGAAAACCGTCTTTCGCAAGAACCTGGAACTGGTCAGCGACATCGCCGCGGCGGTCTGCGTCCCGGTGCAGGTGGCGCAGGAACTGGTCGACCGGGCCCGCGAACAGAAACTGGTCGAGGCGACCGGAACCCTGAACGCCAACAACGGCAACGAAATGGGATACCGGTTGACCGATGCGGGCCGGGCCCGCGCGCTGGATGCGCTGGCCCAATCGGAGTATTTCGGCGCGATGCCGGTGCCGCTGGACGCCTATCGCGACCAGGTCCGGCACCAGTCGATCCGCAACATCAGGATCACCCGCGACCAGCTGACACGGGCGATGGGTCACCTGATCCTGCCGCCCAGCCTGCTGGACCATCTCGGCCCCGCGGTCAGCGCCGGGCGGTCGATCCTGATGTATGGTCCGCCCGGCAACGGCAAATCCTCGATTTCCAACGGCATTCGCGACGCGCTGGGCGACCGGGTCTATGTGCCGCGCGCGATCGAATATTCCGGGCAGGTCATTACCGTCTATGATCCCATCGTGCACAGCGCGGTCGACGTGACACCGGACGACCCGCGCAGCCTGCGCCGCACGCGGCGGTTC
This sequence comes from Pukyongiella litopenaei, assembly GCF_003008555.2. Classification (NCBI taxonomy): domain Bacteria; kingdom Pseudomonadati; phylum Pseudomonadota; class Alphaproteobacteria; order Rhodobacterales; family Paracoccaceae; genus Pukyongiella; species Pukyongiella litopenaei. The sequence goes on from NZ_CP027665.1 coordinate 635,587, forward strand.
GATGCCCGCTATGTCTGCTGCGAACGGCCCACGGTGGTCACCGGCGGCGAGTTGTCGCTGAACATGCTCGACCTGGTCTACAACCCGACCGCGCGCACCTACCAGGCGCCGCTGCAGCTGAAATCGACCGGCGGCATATTCATCGTCGACGATCTCGGCCGCCAGGTCGAACCGCCGCAGGCCCTGATCAACCGCTGGATCGTGCCGCTCGAGGAAGGCAAGGACATTCTCGGCCTGCAATCGGGCGAGAAATTCGAGGTGCCGTTCGACACGCTGGTGATCTTTTCGACCAATTTCCACCCCAACGAGATCTTCGACCAGGCCGCGCTCCGGCGTCTCTTCTTCAAGATCAAGATCGACGGCCCGGACCAGGAGAATTTCCTGAAGATCTTTTCGCTGGTCGCGGCGAAAAAGGGTATGGAACTGGACGAGGCCGCGCTGACCCACCTGCTGACGGTGAAATATCCGACCATCGACAATGTCTATGCCAATTACCAGCCGGTGTTCCTGATCGACCAGATGATGGCGGTCTGCGATTTCGAGGGAACCGGCTATCGCATGTCGCCCGAACTGGTGGATCGGGCCTGGGATAACATGTTCGTCAGAAACGAGAAAATCGTCCAGTAGGCTCTTGGCTCGTGGCCTGACAGCAACACAAAACCCCGATTCGGATCGAAAATCGAACAAACAACCCTGAGGTTATGTTACCTGAGGTCACCGCGCTGTTATGGCGCACCCATTACGGAGCAAGACATGTCAGCAAAATACCTAGTCGGCTTCGACGGAAGCGAGGCGTCCAAGCGCGCGCTCAGCTTTGCCGTCGAACGCGCCGCAGCCGCCGGACGGTCGGTGGTGATCGCTCATGTGCTGGAATGGTCTCCCTATTCCTTCCTGACGCCAACGGAACTGGAAGAACGCCACGCGCGGCGCAAAGAGGAAATCGAACGCGCGGAAACCGCGCTCCTGGCCCCCGTGATCGCGGAGATGTCCGGCAAGGGCGTCGAGGTCGAAACGGCGCTGAAATACGGCCATATCGCCAACACGCTGAACGAGCTGGCGAATGCCGATGGCGTCGAACAGATCTTCATCGGCCGCAACGGCCATTCGGGGGTTGGCGCCCGCATCTTCGGATCGGTCGCCGGCACGCTGGTTCAGATCGCGCCGGTGCCCTGCACCATCGTGCCGTAACCGGACAAACGAGGGATAGAAGACATGAAACATCTGTATCAACGCGCTTTCGGCCTGGCGGCCTTGCTGGCGCTGGTGCTGGCGCACAGCCCGGCCCAGGCGCAGTCCATCGACGAGAAGGTCAACCAGATCTTTGCCAACTCCACCGGCTGGTTCGTCGCCTTCATCTTCAGCCCCTTTCCGGGCACGTCATTCCCCTGGATCGTGGCCTGGCTGGTGATCGCGGCAACCGTGTTCACGCTGTATTTCCTGTTCATCCAGTTCCGCGCCTTCGGCCATTCCATCGCGCTGGTGCGCGGGGATTATTCGGACCCGAACGACGCGGGCGAGGTCAGCCATTTCCAGGCGCTGGCCACCGCGCTGTCGGGCACCGTGGGCCTGGGCAACATCGCGGGCGTCGCGGTCGCCGTCGGGATCGGCGGCCCCGGAGCGACATTCTGGATGATCCTCGCCGGGCTGATGGGCATGGCGTCGAAATTCACCGAATGCACGCTGGGCGTGAAATACCGCAACGAATTCGCGGACGGCCATGTCTCGGGCGGACCGATGTATTACCTGACCAAGGGGTTCGCCGAACGCGGCCTGCCCGGCGGCGGCATTCTCGCGGTGCTGTTCTCGATCTTCTGCATTCTCGGCTCGCTGGGTGGCGGCAACATGTTCCAGGCCAACCAGGCGCATCAGCAGATCGCGGGCATCGTCGGCGATTATCCGGGCTGGATCACCGGGGTGATCTTTGCCGCGGTCGTGTTCGCGGTGATCATCGGCGGCCTGAAATCCATCGCCAGCGTGACCGAGAAGGTCGTGCCGTTCATGGGCGTGATGTATGTGATCGCGGCGCTGATCATCATCCTGACCAACTACGACAAGATCGGCTGGGCCTTTGGCCAGATCTTCGCCGGGGCCTTTACCGGGCTTGGCGTCGCCGGCGGCATGGTCGGTGCGCTGATCCAGGGCTTCAAGCGGGCCGCGTTCTCGAACGAGGCCGGCGTCGGGTCGGCGGCCATCGCGCACTCGGCCGTGCGCACCAAGGAGCCGATCACCGAAGGGTTCGTGTCGCTGCTGGAGCCGTTCATCGACACGGTGGTGATCTGCACCATGACCGCGCTGGTGATCATCATCTCGGGCCAGCTGGTGACCGATCCGGCAACCGGGCTCTATGTGGTCGAAAACGGGGCGATCAAGACCGCGACCGGTTCCTCGGGCGTGGGGCTGACCTCGGACGCCTTTGCCAGCGCGTTCACCTGGTTCCCCTATGTGCTGGCGCTGGCGGTGATCCTGTTCGCCTTTTCGACCATGATCAGCTGGTCCTACTACGGACTCAAGGCCTGGACCTACCTGTTCGGCGAAGGCGAGACCAAGGAACTGGCGTTCAAGGTGATCTTCTGCATCTTCGTGGTGATCGGCGCGGCGGCCAATCTCGGCCCCGTCATCGATTTCTCGGATGCGGCGATCTTCTCGATGGCCGTGGTCAACGTGTTCGGTCTGTATTTCCTGATGCCGATCGTGAAGCGTGAACTGAACAGCTACCTGTCGCGGCTGAAATCCGGCGAGATCCGGAAATTCTCGGAAGCATGACACTACGCGGGGGCCGGCCACGGCACGGCCCCCGCATCACGGGCACAGGGACCGTCCCGCGCGATTTTCCGTCACCACGGTCGCAAACCCCTTTCAAGAGCTTTCCACAGTCGCGTAAACCGGTCGCATGGCCGTCCTGCCCCCGATCCTCGCCAATTTCTTCGCCACCCGCGACTGGACGATCCACCCGCACCAGCAGGCGATGCTGGACCGGGCCGACGATCCCGCGACCCTGCTGATCGCGCCCACCGGGGGCGGCAAGACGCTGGCCGGGTTCCTGCCGACGCTGGCCGAACTGGCGGACGGGGACCATGACGGGCTGCACACGCTCTATGTCTCGCCGCTCAAGGCCCTGGCCGCCGACATCAAGCGCAACCTGCGCGGGCCGGTGGCGGAGATGGGCCTGCCGATCCGCATCGAGGACCGCACCGGCGACACCCCGGCCACGCGCAAGAAACGCCAGCGCGCGGATCCGCCGCATATCCTGCTGACCACGCCCGAGAGCCTGGCGCTGCTGATCTCGTATGACGACACGGCCCATACCTTTGCCGGGCTGCAACGGGTGGTGGTGGATGAAATCCACGCGCTGGCCGAGTCGAAACGCGGCGACCAGCTGCTGCTGACGCTGGCACGTCTGCAGACGCTCTGCCCCGGCCTGCGCCGGGTCGGGCTGTCGGCCACGGTCGAGGACCCGCAGGCCGTTGCCCGTTTGCTGGCCCACCATCCCGACAGCTGCGCGATCCTGACCGCCGACCCCGGCCCCGTTCCCGATATCGCCATGCTGGACACCGCTGCGCCGCCGCCCTGGTCCGGCGGCGGTGGCGGGTACGCGATCCCCGAGGTTCTGGCACTGCTGCACCGGCATCGCACCACGCTGATCTTTCACAACACCCGCGCGCAGGCGGAAATCTTCTTTCACAAGCTGTGGCTGGCCAATGACGATGCCCTGCCCATCGGCATCCATCACGGCAGCCTCGACCGGGGCCGCCGCGAACGGGTCGAGGCGGCGATGGTGCGCGGCGAGCTGCGCGCCGTGGTCTGCACCGGCAGCCTGGACCTGGGCATCGACTGGGGCGACGTGGACCTGGTGATCCAGATCGGCGCGCCGAAAAACGTGAAACGGCTGGTGCAGCGGATCGGGCGGGCCAACCACCGCTACAACGCCCCCTCCAATGCGGTGCTGGTGCCGGCCAACCGGTTCGAGGTGGTGGAATGCGTGGCCGCGCTCGACGCCGTGCGCGCGGGCGATCTGGATGGCGAACCGCGCGGGCCCGGCCCGCTCGACGTGCTGTGCCAGCATATCCTGATCGCCGCCTGTTCGGGGCCGTTCGACGCCGATGCGCTCTATGCCGAGGTCGTCACTGCCGGACCCTATGCGGCATTGGCGCGGGCCGATTTCGACGACTGCCTGGAATTCTGCGCCACCGGCGGCTATGCGCTGCGCGCCTATGACCGCTGGCAGCGGCTGGTGCGGGATCCGGATGGCCGATGGCACCTGCGCGATCCGCGCATGGCCGCGCGTATCCGCATGAATATCGGCACCATTCAGGATACCGACCTGCTCAAGGTGCGGATGATGCGGTCGCGCGGCGGCCGCCCCCTGGGCGAGGTCGAGGAAGGCTTTGCCGCCTCGCTCAGCCCCGGCGACACCTTCCTGATCGGCGGGCAGATCGTGCGTTATGAAGGGTTGCGGGAAATGACCGTCGAGGTCAGCCGCGACGCCGCGCGCAAACCCCGCGTCGCCGTGTTCTCGGGCACGAAATTCGCCACCTCGACCCAGCTGTCGGCGCGTATCCTCGACAAGCTCGCGCAGCCCGGCTGGCCGGAGATGCCACCGCATACCGCCGAATGGCTGGCCCTGCAGCGGCAGGTCTCGCGCCTGCCCCAACGCGGGCGGCTGCTGATCGAGAGCTTTCCCCACGAGGGGCACGAACATGCCTGCATCTACGGGTTCGCCGGGCGCAACGCGCAGCAGACGCTGGGGCTGCTGCTGACCAAGCGGATGGAGGAAACTGGCCTGCATCCGCTGGGGTTCATCGCCACCGATTACGCCACGCTGATCTGGGGGCTGGATCCGCTGACCGACCCGGCGCCGCTGTTCGACATCGATGCGCTGCGCGGCAGGCTGGACGACTGGCTGGCGGGCAACGCGGTGATGAAACGGACCTTCCGCGCCAGCGCCACCATCGCCGGGCTGATCGAACGCAACGTGATGGGCAGTCGCAAGAGCGGACGGCAGGCGACCTTCTCCAGCGACATCCTCTATGACACGCTGCTGAAATACGACCGCGACCACCTGCTGATGCGCATCACCCGGACCGAAGCGATGCGCGGGATGGTCGATTTCGGCCGCATCGCGCAGATGGTAACGCGCATCCGGGGCGGCATCGATCTCGTTCGGCTGGACCGGGTCACGCCCTTGGCCGCGCCGCTGCTGCTGGAGGTCGGCAAGGTGCCGGTCAGGGGCATGGCCGAGGAACGGCTGCTGGCGCAGGAAAGCGCGGCGCTGATGGCCGCGGCGGGCCTGACGCCCTGACCCTTGCGCCGGTCACGGAAACGCGGCAGGAACGGACCATGAACGCCTATCGCTTCACCTTCTGCGGCGCCGACCTGGCCGCGCTCGGCTCGGGCGCGTTGTGGTGGCCGGACCGGCGGCTGCTCTGCGTGTCCGATCTGCACCTGGGCAAATCGGGCCGCCATATCCGCCGCGGCGGCACGCCGCTGCCGCCCTATGACACGGCCGATACGCTGGCGCGGCTGGCCGGAGATCTGGCGCGGACGGGGGCGGAAACGGTGGTCTGCCTGGGCGACAGTTTCGACGACCCGCAGGCCGCCAGCGATCTGGGCGACGAGATGCGGGACCGGATCGCCGGGTTGCAGGCCGGCCGGCGCTGGATCTGGATCGAGGGAAATCACGACCCCGGACCGGTCGGGCCGGTCGGGTCGGGCGGAGCCCATCTGCCCGGCTGGACCTGCGGTCCGGTCCGGTTCCGCCATATCGCCCGGCCCGATGCGCGGGGCGAGATCTCGGGACATTATCACCCCAAACTGCGGCTGCCGACGCGCGGCCGCACCGTGACGCGGGCCGCGTTCCTGGTCGACGAGGCACGGATGATCCTGCCCGCCTATGGCACCTATACCGGCGGGTTGCACGCGGATGCGCCCGAGCTGCACGCCCTGATGGGGCCGCGCGCCATTGCCATCCTCACCGGGGCCACGCCGCGGGCGGTGCCGCTGGCCGCGGTTCTGGCCCGGCGCTGATCCGTCTCAGGCGGTCAGGCCCTCGGGTTCCGGCAGGTCGTTGGCGCGGCAGCAGGCGGTCAGGGTGTTGGCCAGCAGGCAGGCGATGGTCATCGGCCCCACCCCGCCGGGCACCGGGGTGATCGCGCCGGCGACCGCGGCCGCGCTGTCATGGTCCACGTCGCCCACCAGCCGGGTCTTGCCCTCGCCCCGCTCGGGCGCGTCGATGCGGTTGATGCCCACGTCGATCACCGTCGCGCCGGGTTTGATCCAGTCGCCCGGCACCATCTGCGCACGGCCCACCGCGGCCACCACGATATCGGCCCGGCGCACCACCTCCGGCAGGTCGCGGGTGCGGCTGTGGGCGACGGTCACCGTGCAGCTGTCGCCCAGCAACAGCTGCGCCATCGGTTTGCCGACGATGTTCGACCGCCCGATCACCACCGCGTCCAGCCCCGACAGGCTGCCGTGATGCCGGCGCAGCATCATCAGGCAGCCCAGCGGCGTGCAGGGCACCATGGCCTTCTGCCCCGTCGCCAGCCGGCCGACATTGGAGATGTGAAAGCCGTCCACGTCCTTTTCCGGCGCGATGGCGTTGATCACCAGGTCCTCGTTCAGGTGGTCCGGCAGCGGCAGCTGCACCAGGATGCCATGCACCGCCGGGTCGGCATTCAGCCGGTCGATCAGCGCCAGCAGCTCGGCCTCGGAGGTGGTGGCGTCGAGGCCGTGTTCGTAGGAATTCATGCCCACCTCGACCGTCTGCCGGCCCTTGGAGCGCACATAGACCTGGCTGGCCGGATCCTCGCCCACCAGCACCACCGCCAGCCCCGGCACGATCCCGTGATCGTCCCGCAGCCGCGCCACATGCGCCGCGACGTCGCCCCGGATCCCGGCGGCAAATTCCCGCCCGTCGATTGTCTGCGCCACCATCCGTCTTTCCTCGCTGTTGTCCCTGTCACCGCCGGTATCGGCCGGCGTCACCCGTGACCCATCGCCACCGTTTCCCGTTCGATCGCCCAGCCGATCAGCAGGCGCCAGACCTGTTCGGCGAGGTCGGGGTCGAGCCCCGCCCCGTCCGCCGACGCCCGCACGTTGTCCAGCACCGCGTCGACCCGGTCCGGAATGTTCGCCGGCAGGCCCTCGCCCGGTTTCAGTTCGGCCGCCCGGTCGATATAGCGCGCGCGCAGCGCCAGCATCGCCACCAAGTCCTTGTCCAGCCGGTCGATCTGGGTTCGCAGCGCCTGCATGGTCGGGCAATCCCGAGGGGCCGTGAGCGTGGACATGAGCATTCTCCTGGAAACGCGGCCGGTTGCCGCGACACGCGTATTGGACCGCCGCGCGGCCTAGAACAACCCCTCGATCTGGCCGGTTTCGTTCAACCCGATCGATTCCGCCGCCGGCACTTGCGGCAGCCCCGGCATGGTCATGATCTCGCCGCAGATCACCACCACGAAACCGGCCCCCGCCGACAACCGCACCTCGCGCACCGGGACCGAATGGCCGGTCGGCGCGCCGCGCAGGTTCGGGTCGGTCGAGAACGAATACTGGGTCTTGGCCATGCAGACCGGCAGGTGTCCGTATCCGGCCTCTTCCCACTGGCGCAGCTGGTCGCGGATCTTCTTGTCGGCCAGCACCTCGTCGGCGCGGTAGATGCGTTTGGCGATGGCTTCGATCTTTTCGAACAGGCCCATGTCGTCGCGATAGAGCGGCGCGAATTGCGACACGCCGCTATCGGCAATGCGGGCCACGCGATGGGCAAGATCCTCTGCCCCTTCGCCGCCCAGTTCCCAGTGCCGGGACAGGATCGCCTCGGAGCCCTGGCTCGTCACATAGTCCTTCACCGCCTGGATTTCGGCCTCGGTATCGGTGACGAAATGGTTGATCGCCACCACCACCGGCACGCCGAAGGTCTTGAGATTGGAAATGTGGCGGCCAAGGTTCGGACATCCCGCCACCACCGCCTGCACGTTTTCCACCCCCAGGTCGGATTTGGCCACGCCGCCATTCATTTTCATCGCCCGCACGGTCGCCACCAGCACCACGCAATCGGGCGCCAGGCCGGCCTTGCGGCATTTTATGTTCATGAATTTCTCGGCGCCCAGATCGGCCCCGAACCCGGCCTCGGTCACAACGTAATCGGCCAGTTTCAGCGCCGTGGTGGTGGCGATGACCGAATTGCAGCCATGGGCGATATTGGCGAACGGGCCGCCATGGACGAAGGCAGGGTTGTTTTCCAGCGTCTGCACCAGGTTGGGCTGCATCGCCTGCTGCAACAGCACCGTCATCGCGCCATCGGCCTTGATGTCGCGGGCATAGATCGGGCTGCGGTCGCGGCGATAGGCCACGATGATGTCGCCCAGCCGTTTCTGCAGGTCCGCCAGGTCGGTGGCCAGGCACAGGATCGCCATCACCTCGGAGGCGACGGTGATGTCGAACCCGCCCTCGCGCGGGAACCCGTTGGCCACACCCCCCAGCGACACCACGGTCTGCCGCAGCGCCCGGTCGTTCATGTCCATCACCCGCCGCCAGGCCACCCGGCGTTCGTCGATCCCCAGTTCGTTGCCCCAGTAGATATGGTTGTCGATCATTGCCGAGAGCAGGTTGTGGGCGCTGGTGATGGCGTGGAAATCGCCGGTGAAATGAAGGTTCATCTCCTCCATCGGCACAACCTGCGCATAGCCGCCGCCCGCGGCGCCGCCCTTCATCCCGAAACAGGGGCCGAGCGAGGCCTCGCGAATGCAGATCGCGGTTTTCCTGCCGATCCGGTTGAGCGCGTCCCCCAGCCCGACGGTGGTCGTGGTCTTGCCCTCGCCCGCGGGCGTCGGGTTGATCGCGGTCACGAGGATGAGCCGGCCATCGGGGCGATCCTTCTGGGCGGCGATGAAATCGGCGGACACCTTGGCCTTGTCATGGCCAAACGGCAGCAGATCGTCGGACGGGATGCCCAGCATCGCGCCAATCTCCTGGATCGGCTTCTTGTTCGCCTCGCGGGCAATTTCGATATCGGTCTTGTAGCTCATTCCCGGTCCCCGTTGTCTTTCCGGCCATGTTTTCCCGCCTCGCGGCAAGGCTCTCTGATCGTGATATCGCAAAGGCTTGACCCCGGGGCAAGGATTGCGACCTGTTGATGCCGCGAAACGGCGCACGGGTCTGCATCAGCCCCGCATCGGAAACCGGGTTGCCCGGCCCGCATCACCGCCTCAGGCCGGTGCCCAGCCGCGCTGCTCGGGCACGAAAAGCCGCATCGCGTCCCCCAGCACCAGCCGGCCCGGCCGTTCGACCCAGGCCGTCACCCCGCGCCGCCCCTCGGCGGCGGGCTTGAAACGCCGCCCGTGCCCCGGTTCGTCGATCTCGATCTCGCGCGCGGGCAGCGTGCAGGGACGGTTTTCCATGTCGATGGTGAGCGTCACCCCATCCGGCCCCTGCAGGCGCGACGACGGCGGCACATGGGTGAAATCGGGAATCCCGCGCAGCACGATGGACACGCCCAGATGGCGCGGATCCAGCGCCGCCAGGCCGATCTCCTCGGCGATCGCCGCCATTTCCTCGGCGGACAGGATCGACAGCTGGCGCACGTTCCGGATCTCTGTGCCATCGGGATAGAGGTTGCGCACGCGCGAACAGGACGGGCGGTTGACGCCCGCGTGGCGCCCGCCGGATACGCCGGCAAAGCCGAGATCCAGCGCCTCAACCGCCGCCGCGCGAATGCCGCCGCCCGCCGCCACATGGCCCAGCCACATCACCTCGCCCGCATATCCGCTGTCCTTCATCACCGGCATGGCCTGCTCCCGTGTTCGGCATCTCTGGTCGCCGCAAAAAGAAACACCCGGAGCAGGCTGCTCCGGGTGCGTCACATGGTCTGGTCAGGTGCTGGGTTCAGGCTCCAGCCCGCCTTCGGGCGGGGCCTTCTTGGGCCGCGTCTTGGGGATCGCGGTGACGCTGGGGGCATTGCCCGCATCCGCGCCATCATCGCCACCGTCATCGGCGGTGGGCGGATCGCCGCGCATCACCCGCGCGATTTCCTCGCCGGTGAGCGTTTCATATTCCAGCAGGCCCTGCGCCAGCCGTTCCCATTCCTCCTGCTGTTCGGTCAGGATCGCATGGGCACGGTCATAGCCTTCCTGGATGAACCGTTTCACCTCTTCCTCGATCAGTTCCTTGGTATGGGCCGAAACCGAGAACCCGCCGGTATTGCCCTGATAGCCCTCATGCGCCTCGGCATAGTCGATATTGCCGACCTTGTCGGACATGCCCCAGCGCATCACCATCGCGCGAGCCAGCTGGCTGGCCTGCTGGATGTCGCCCGCCGGGCCGTTGGAGACGTGATCATCGCCATATTTGATGATCTCGGCGGCCTTGCCCGCCATCGTCATCGCCAGCTTCTGTTCACATTCGTCCTTGTGCCAGTTCAGCCGGTCGATTTCGGGCAGCGACACCACCATGCCCAGCGCGCCGCCGCGCGGGATGATCGTGGCCTTGTAGACCGGGTCGCATTCGGGCAGCGCCAAGCCCACCACGGCGTGGCCGGCCTCGTGATAGGCGGTCTTTTCCTTCTGGTCCTGCGTCAGCACCATCGACCGCCGCTCGGAGCCCATCATCACCTTGTCCTTGGCGTTCTCGAAATCCTCCATGGTCACGAAACGCCGGCCGACGCGGGCGGCCATCAGCGCCGCCTCGTTGACGAGGTTGGCCAGATCCGCGCCGGAGAAACCGGGCGTCCCGCGGGCGATGATGCGCAGGTCCACGTCCGGGCCCAGCGGCGTCTTGCGCGCATGCACGCCCAGGATCTTCTCGCGGCCCTTGATGTCGGGGTTGGCCACCGTCACCTGCCGGTCGAACCGGCCGGGGCGCAGCAGCGCCGGGTCCAGCACGTCCTTGCGGTTGGTGGCCGCCAGGATGATGACACCCTCATTGGCCTCGAACCCGTCCATTTCCACCAGCAACTGGTTCAGCGTCTGTTCGCGTTCGTCATTGCCGCCGCCATAGCCGGCACCCCGGTGACGGCCCACGGCGTCGATCTCGTCGATGAAGACGATGCAGGGCGCGTTTTTCTTGGCCTGTTCGAACATGTCGCGCACACGGGACGCACCGACACCCACGAACATCTCGACGAAATCCGATCCCGAGATGGTGAAGAACGGCACGCCCGCCTCGCCCGCGATCGCACGGGCCAGCAGCGTCTTGCCGGTGCCCGGCGGGCCCACCAGCAACGCGCCTTTCGGGATCTTGCCGCCCAGGCGGGAGAACTTCTGCGGGTTGCGCAGAAACTCGACGATTTCCTCGAGTTCCTCCTTGGCCTCGTCGATGCCGGCCACGTCGTCAAAGGTGACGCGCCCGTGTTTCTCGGTCAGCATCTTGGCCTTGGATTTGCCGAACCCCATGGCGCCGCCCTTGCCGCCGCCCTGCATCCGGTTCATGAAATAGATCCAGACGCCGATCAGCAGCAGGAAAGGCAGCAGCGTGATCAGGAAGGACTGGAACCCCGACTGCTGCTGTTTCTCGGCCCGGATCGGGATGCCCTTGTCGATCAGCATCGGCGTGACTTCGGCGTCGGCCGGTTTGATGGTCACATAGTCCTGACCGTCAGATCCGCGGAACCGGACCTGTTCACCATCCAGCGTGACCTGGCTGACCTCGCCTTTGTTCACCGCGCCGACGAATTCGGAATAGGTGATCTCGCGGCTTTGCAGGGTGCCGCCTGCGCCGCTGAACAGATTGAACAGCGCCAGCACAAGCAGAAACAGGACCACCCAGAAGGCGATGTTGCGTGCATTTCCCAAGGAATATCTCCCATGTCGAGCGGGCCGGCGCCGGGGGTGCGACGGCCTGTATCTAAAATAGAGAGGTTCTGGCGAGGTTCAATGCGATAAAAGGGACCGGGCAAAGCCTTCTGCCCCGCCGATCCGGTCGATGACCGCCTCACCCTGCCCCGCCAGCGGTGCCGCCACCAGCCGGTCGCCCTGCCAGAGCGACGGCGCCGCCAGCAGCGCGGCGCGGGGCCGGCCGGTCGCCCGCCAGTTCCCGCACCGGGCCAGGCCGTCGCGGCCCAGCGCGCGCAGCTGCTGTCCCGGTCCGGTCGCGGTCGCGGTCCAGCGCCCGTCCCAGGCGGTTCCGGCGGCGCAGACCGTGTCGCGCACCGCATCGTATTCGCGGCAGATGCGGGCCGGGTCGCCCGCGACCAGCCGGCAGCCCGACAGGGTGATGTCGCGCCGCTCGCGCAGCGCAGCCAACATGCCCGCCACCGCCCTGCGGCGCGGCGGATAGCCCGCATCGCCGACCCATCGCAGCACGCCGATCACCAGCCGGCGGGCGATCTCTTCGGGCAGGTCGGCCAGGGCGGCGCGGTCCAGCAGGACATCGCCGCCATCCACGCGGGCCACATGGCGGGCCGCGTCATGCGCGAAACGGTCCAGTGCCACACGGCCCTGCCGGAGATTTTCGGCGACCTCGGCCAATCCCTGCGCCGACACGCCCAGAGGCGCCAGCGCCGCGAGCGCCCGCCGCGCCTTGATCCGGTCGAAATCATCATTTTCATTGCCGGGATCCTCGACCCAGCCCAGCCCCGCGGCGTGCAGGCAGGCGCGCAGTTCGGCGCGGGTCACCCCCAGCAACGGCCGCAGGAACCGGACGCCGTCGATCGAACGCGCGGCGGGCATCCCCGACAGACCATCGACGCCCGAGGCCCGCGCCAGCCGCATCAGGACGGTTTCGGCCTGATCGTCGGCAGTATGGCCCAACGCGACCGCGGCCAGCCGCTTGTCCCGCGCCCAGCCCGCCAGCAGCCCATAGCGCGCGTGCCGCGCCGCATCCTGCAGGTTGCCGCACCCGTCCCAGCCGTCCTCCCAAACCAGCACGTCATGTGCCAGGCCCAGGTGCGCGCACAGCTGCGCGACCGCTTCTGCCTCCTGCGCCGATTCCGGGCGCAGGCGATGGTCGACCGTGGCCACGGCCAGTGCGGATGGTGGGACGATACCGGTCAGAAAGTGCAGCAACGCCACCGAATCGCCACCGCCGGATACGGCAACGCCCAGCGGCACCGGCAACGGATCGGGCAGCGCCGCGCGCAGCCGCCCGATCAATCCGGTCCGGTCGTTCAAGAACAGTTGAGCGCGGTCATCTCCGAGCGCGCGTTGGTTTCGACCGCCGCACCGGGAAAGCGCACCGAGATCTCGCCCAGCGTGATGCAGGCCTGGTCCACCTGCCCCAGCTTGCCCAGCGCCCGGCCCAGTTCGAACAGCGCCTCGGGCGCGTCGGTGCCGCTGGCATCGGCGGTAAACGCGTCGAGATAGGCCCGCGCGGCCTCGCGCGTCTTGCCCTGGCCATCATAGGCCCGGCCCAGCCCCAGCCGCGCCCGCGCCGCGAACGGGCTGCCGGGATAGCTGTCGCCGAACCTGGAATAGAGCGCGACCGCCTGCGGGTAGTCCCCGGCCTGCAACGCGGTTTCGGCGGCGCGGAAATCGGCCTCTTCGCCGATGGCCATCTCGCCGCTCCCGGCGGTGCCGGGCGCCTCGCCGCCGGTTACCGGGGGCGGCGTGGCCGTGCCCTGCGCGGCCGGGGCGGACCCGCCGCCGAGGGTGGTCGTCTCGCTAAGCTTGCTGGTATCCCCGCCTTCGAGTTCGACCAGGCGGAATTCGAGATCCCCGATCCGGTTGGTGCCGTCGGCAACGATACGGTCGATGCGATGCGACAGTTCCTCGGTCTGCGAGGTGAGCCGCTGCAGTTCGGCCTCCATCGAGGCCATCCGCTGCAACACGCTGTCGCCGGTGACGGCGGCCGATGCGCCGCCGGTCGTGGACAATTCGCGCTTCAGCTTCTGGATCTCGACATGCAGGACGGTCAGTTCCTGCCGGATATCGGCCAGCGTATCGGCGGACTGCGCCGTCAGCGGCGCAGCCATCACCGTCATCGCCAGCGCCAGGGCCGCGAGACGTTTCATCGCCCTACCCCGTCAGTCCGGCGGCCAGCACAGTGACCGCGCGGCGGTTCTTGGCATAGCAGGCTTCCTGCGAACAGATCTCGAGAGGCCGTTCCTTGCCATAGCTCACCACTTCGAGCCGGTTGGCCGCGACGCCGCGCGACACCAGGAATTCGCGCACCGCGTTGGCCCGGCGCGCACCGAGCGCGAGGTTGTATTCCCGCGTTCCCTGTTCATCGGCATGGCCTTCGATCACGGCGGTAAACGCGCCGTTGGACATCAGCCAGTTCGCCTGCCCCTGAAGCACGCTCAGGGCGGCGGGCGTCAGCGTGGACTGGTCGATCTCGAACAGCACCCGGTCGCCCACGACCTGCTGGAAATAGGCCGGCGATGCCGGGTCCGACACGGTGCCCGCCGCGCCGGGGCCGCCCAGCGCGCTGCCGCCCCCCGTCTTGGCGGCGTTGGAACACGCGCCCAGCGCCAGCATCGCGGCGATAATTACGAACTTGCCTGCCTTGGTCATGCCCGTTCCTCTTTCATTGTTGCGGCCTTCCTAGCACAGGCCATGTTGCATGTGAACGCGCCGCTATTGCAGCGGCTTTTTCAACAGCGCCGCTATTGCAGCGGTGACCAGGACGGGTCGGACCCGCCTTCGGGTGTGGGCACCCGGCGCAGGTTGCGCCCGGTGATGTCCACCGAATAGAGCGCCGCGCGCCCGTCCGCCCCTTGGGTTTCGCGGGCGAACATGATCACGCGCCCGTTGGGAGCCCAGGTCGGCCCCTCGTCCAGGAATGACGCGGTCAGCAACCGTTCGTTGCTGCCATCGGTCCGCATCACGCCGATATGGAACCGCCCCTTGTTCTGCTTGGTAAAGGCGATCATGTCGCCGCGCGGTGACCAGACCGGCGTGCCATAGCGCCCCTGGCCAAAGCTGATCCGCTGCGCCTCGCCCCCGCCCACGGGCATCACATAGAGCTGCGGGCCGCCGGAGCGGTCGCTTTCGAACACGATCCGGCTGCCATCGGGCGAAAAGCTGGGCGCGGTTTCGATCGAAGGCGCACTGGTCAGCCGCGTCTGCGCCCCGGTGGCGATATCCATCGCGTACAGATCGGTGTTGCCCCCCTTGCTGAGCGAAAACACCACCGTGCGCCCGTCCGGGGCGAACCGGGGCGCAAAGCTCATGGTCCCGTCGCCGCTCTCCAGCACTGTCTTTTTGACCTTGCCCACGTCGAGCACATGAATGCGCGGAAACCCGCTTTCATAGCTGGTATAGAGCACCCGGTCCCCGCTGGGTGAAAACCGCGGCGCCAGCACGATGGTGGAACTGTCGGTGAGGTATTGCAGGTTCGCCCCGTCATAATCCATCAGCGCCAGCCGCTTCTGCCGGTCGTTCTTTGGCCCGGTTTCGGACACGAACACCACCCGGCTGTCGAAATAGCCGCCCTCGCCGGTGATCCGGCTATAGACCGCATCCGCCACCTTATGCGCCATCCGCCGCCAGGTGTCGGTGCTGCCATTGAATTGCAGCCCGCCGCCCAGTTCCGCGTCCGAGAACACGTCGTAGAGGCGGAACTGCACCGTCAGCTGCGACCCGGACACCGCGACCCAGCCCGTCACCACCGCCTGGGCGTTGATCGCCTTCCAGTCGGCATATTGCAGCGGCGCGTCGAAATCGCCGGCGCTGCTGATGAAGGCATCGGCCGGTATCTCGCGGAACAGCCCGGTGCCGGTCAGATCCGCCGCGACCAGCCGCGAGATCGACCGCGCCAGGTCCGCCGACCCGGCATCGGCGGCTTCGAAATCGGGCACCGCGATGGGCAGCGGTTCGATCACGCCCTCGGTGATCTCGATGCGCAGCGGGCCGGTCTGGGCAAAGGCGCCTCCCGTCAGAAGGGATGCGGCGAACAGAACGCCGGTCAGCAGTTTCCTCATTTGATCTGCATCCTTTCAGGGTTGAACGTCATCTCGATATCACGCCACTGGTCGAATTTCTCTGCCGGAAGATCGAAGCCCCGCGCCCCGCAGCGGATAATCGCGCGACGCGCCGCCTCGAACGCCTGTTCGGCGGCCCCGCCCGAGCCTCCGCTGGCCGACAGCATCCGGATCGATTCGCGCACCGGAACCCCGTCGCGGGCCATGCTGACGCCGACGACCACGGTGGTGCGCAGCGCCTCCGAGGACAACGATCCGACATTCCAGCAGCGCGACACGGCGACCCGCAGGCCCTCCCGTTCGCCCGCGGTCAGCGGCGGTCCCGTGGGCGCGGCGGGCGCGGCGGGTTCTGGCGCCTCGTCGCCCCCGTCCGCCAACGCCGCGGCCAGCGCATCCTCGATGGCGCTGTTGGTATCGGGATCGGGATCGGCCACCGGCGGTTCCGGCCGGGGCTCAGCGGTGGTGTCGGGTTGCGGATCGGGGGCCGGGCGCCGGTCGGGGCGCGACACCGGCCGGGCCGAGGCGAGCGGCGCCAGCGTTTCGCGTTCATTGGCCTCGGTTTCGATCCGGTCCCCGGCTTCCTCGGGCGCGGTGGCCTCCTGTGCGTCGCGGTCGGTCTGCGCGCCATCCTCCTCGACCACCGCGGGCGTCGTGTCGGTGTCGGGCGCGGCATCGACCGGCGGCGGTGCGACCGGATCCGGCGCGACCCGTTCCGCCGGGCGCGGCTCGGGCTGCGCCAGCGGCGCCTCGGGGGCATCCGGCACCTCGGGCTGCGGCGGCAGCGCCGCGGTTTCCTGCGTCAGGTCGGGCGCCTCGGCAACAGGCGGCTCGGCCGGGTCATCCGCTGGCGGCTCGGGCGCTGGTTCGGGCCGCGCGGGCGGCCGCTGGGACACCTGCGGCGCATCGGATGCGCTAGGTGCACCCAACGCGGCAAAATCCTGGGCCGAGATCAGCGACACCTCATGCACCTCGTATGGCAGCGGTTCGGACCGGAACGCGCCCCCCAGCAACGCCCAGCCGATCAGCGCCAGATGCGCCGCCCCGGAAATCTTGGTGCCGGTCTGCACGCCGCCGCCTCACTGCCCGCCATGATCCAGCGTCGGGCCGCCGGTATCGGTCACCAGCCCCACGTTGAAGAACCCCCCGGCATTCAGCGCGCCCATCACCTGCATGACCTCGGCATAGGGGATCGCGCCATCCGCGCGCAGGAATACCCGGTCATCGTCGCGTTCGCCGGCGATCGCGCGCAGCCTGGCCACCAGTTCGTCGCGCACCACCGGCGTGGTCTGGATCTGCACCTCGCCATCCGCCGTCAGCGTCACGGTCAGCGGTTCCTCGCTGGAGGCCGGCAGCGCGTTGGCGGCGGTTCTGGGCAGTTCGACCGGCACGCCGACGGTCATAAGCGGCGCGGCGACCATGAAGATGATCAGCAGCACCAGCATGACATCCACAAACGGGGTCACGTTGATCTCGGCCATCGGGCGGCCGCGCCCGCGCCCGCGCCGCCGCCGCCCCGCGGCCGGTTTCTGCTGCACGCCCGCGCCCATCGGTCAGGAATCCAGCTGCCGGGACAGGATGGTGGCGAACTCGTCGGCAAAGGCCTCGTACCCGGCCACGATCCGGTCGCAATCCGCGCTCAGCTTGTTGTAGAAGATCACCGCAGGAACCGCCGCCAGCAGCCCCAGCGCAGTGGCCAGCAGCGCCTCGGCGATCCCCGGCGCCACCACCGCGATATTGGTGTTCTGCTGCTCGGCGATCTCGATAAAGGCGTTCATGATGCCCCAGACGGTGCCGAACAGCCCGACAAACGGCGCCGTGGCCCCGATCGTGGCCAGCACCGACAGCCCGTTCTGCAATCGTTCCGACTGTTTGCTGATCGCCACGTCCATCGACCGGTCGATCCGCGCCTGCGCCCCGGCGATGAACCCGCCATCCTGCCGGTGCGACCGCCGCCATTCGGTCATCCCGGCGGCAAAGATCTTCTGCGAATTGCCCGCGGGCTGCGCGCCGATCTGCTCATAGAGCCCGTCCAGCGGCTCGCCGGACCAGAAGGCGCGGTCGAAGACCGACGCCTCGGACCGCGCCGCCCGGTAGGTGATCAGCTTCTGGATGATGATCGCCCAGGACCAGAAGGACGCCACCAGCAGCGACAGCATCACCAGTTTCACCAGGAAGGTCGCGCGCGCGAACAATCCCCACAACGAGAAATCAATCCCCTGCGCCAACGCCAAGGTTTCTGCTTCCATCTGCCTGCTCTTTTCTCTCGTGTCCGGCCCTGCGCAAGGCCGTGTCATTGCGCGCAGACTATCGCAGATAGGCAGCGATTGCCAACACAACCACCCGTGAGGACATGTTACGCCAGCAATGCGCGAATCTCTGCCGGAAGCCGCACCGGGCGGCCCGCGGCGTTCATGCAGACGGCCGTGACCGAGGCGCGGAAGATCGGCGTTTCACCCCTGAGAACCAGCTGATCCATCACCAGCCGCGCCCCCGACACCTTCCGCATGGTGGTTTCCACCACCAGTTCGTCATCGAATTTCGCGGTCGACAGGTATTCCGCCTCGATCCGGCGCACCACCCAGACGATGCCGGCCTCTCGCATGGCATTCTGGTCATTGCCCAGCTGCCGCACCCAGTCGCTGCGCGCGCGTTCGACATAGCGCAGGTAATTGGCGTGATAGACGATCCCGCCCATGTCCGTATCTTCGTAATAGACCCGCACCGGGAACAGATGCACGCTCATGCCGACGCCTCCAGCCGCGCGAAAATCCGCAACGCGTGGCTCCGGTCCCCGGCCTGGACCGGCAATACCGGATCATACCCCGCGCGCATGACCCCCGCGATGTCCGGGCGCAGGATCACGGCCTGCCCGGCCCGCGCCAGCGGCGAACGGTCGCGAAACGCGCCCGGCGCCCACAGCAGCATGACCTGCACCACCTGCGCCAGCGCCAGCTCCTCGGCGGGCTGCGCCGCCAGCGCATCGTCCATGCACAGGAACACGAACGCCGCCCGGATCGCGCCCGCCTCGTCGAAACGGAAAACCCGGTACTGGTTGGCCCCCGCAGCTTTCAGCCGCGCGACCAGCGGCGCGAGGTCCGGCACCAGCCGGTCCAGATCGCGCACGTCCAGCAACTCCGCCCAGTCGCGAAAGAAAAACACCATGCAGTTCGATCCCAGCTCGGGATCGGTCTCCGCCAGCGGGTGGCCGGTCAGTGACGACACCGCCTCAAAGGCGCCCTTGACCACCCCCAGCGTTGCCGCGTCGACCCCGAACACCACCGGCGCGACGGGCCGCCCCCAACGGGCAAAGGCATAGGCCCCGTCATCGCGGGTGAACAGCCTCTCGATCTCGTCCGGTGTCACCGCCGCTTCCTCTTGCCCGAAATATCCCCGCCGGAGGCATAAAAGCCTATCGCGGCGGCATCAACCGAAGAGATCGCTCTGCCCCTTGCGCGGCGCGGGCGCCGCCAGACCCAGATGCTCCCAGGCCTTGCGCGCCAGCATCCGCCCGCGCGGGCTGCGCTGGATCAGGCCCTGCTGCAGCAGATAGGGCTCGACCACCTCCTCCAGCGAATCCCGGCTCTCGCTCAGCGCCGCCGACAGGGTTTCGATCCCGACCGGCCCGCCACCATAGTTCTCGGCGATCAGCCGCAGATAGCGCCGGTCGGCCCCGTCGAGCCCAAGGTGATCGACCCCCAGCCGGGTCAGCGCCCCGTCGGCCAGCGCGCGGGTGATCTGCCCATCCCCCTCGACCACCGCGAAATCCACAACCCGGCGCAGCAACCGCCCCGCGATGCGCGGGGTGCCACGGGCGCGCCGCGCGATCTCGCGCGCTCCGGCCGCATCCGCCGGCGCACCCAGCCGCCGCGCATTGCGGGTCACGATCTCGTGCAGCTCGTCCACGGAATAGAACTGCAACCGGGTCGGGATCCCGAACCGGTCGCGCAGCGGCGTGGTCAACAGCCCCATCCGCGTGGTCGCCCCCACCAGGGTAAAGGGCTGCAGCTCGATGCGCACCGTGCGCGCCGCGGGGCCTTCTCCGATCACCAGGTCCAGCTCGTAATCCTCCAGCGCCGGATAGAGCACCTCCTCCACCGCCGGGTTCAGCCGGTGGATCTCGTCGATGAACAGCACGTCACGGGCCTCGAGATTGGTCAGGATCGCAGCCAGGTCGCCCGCCTTGGCCAGCACCGGACCGCTGGTCATACGGAAATTCACCCCCAGCTCGCGCGCCATGATCTGCGCCAGCGTGGTCTTGCCCAGCCCCGGCGGCCCGTGAAACAGCGTGTGGTCCATCGCCTCGCCGCGCTGCCGGGCGGACTGGATGAACACCCTGAGATTTGCCCGCGCCTCGGCCTGGCCGATAAAATCGTCAAGAACCTGCGGACGCAACGCGCGGTCGCCATCCTCGGGCAGCGGTTCGGGCCGCAGGGTCGGATCCGGTTCGGTCATGTCCTCTCCTTGGCCGCGACGCCAGCGAGGTCGCCCGTCGGGCGGACGAGCGGCCTCATCCCTTCGGCGCCAGCAGTTTCAGCGCCGCGCGGATCAGCCCCGGCGCATCCGCCCCCGGCTCGGCCCCGGCCGCTTCGGCCACCGCCGCGGCCGCATCGCCCGGCGCATAGCCGAGATTGCCCAGCGCCGAAAGCGCATCCGCCTGCGCGCCCGGTTCGGCGACCCCGGCCAGCGCCGCCCTCGGGGCCACAGCCTGTTCCCCGGGCGCTGCCGCGCCCTCCATCGCCTCCGCCACCGTTCCGCCCAGCGCCATCACGCCGGGGGCCTTGTCCTTGAGATCGAGCACGATCCGCTGCGCCAGTTTCGGACCCACCCCCTTGGCGGCCCTGACCGAGTTCCAGTCGCCCAGCGCGATCGCCCGGCCGACCCCGTCGGCCCCCAGCGCGCCCAGGATCGCCAGCGACACCTTGGCGCCCACCCCCTGAACCGAGGTCAGCAGCCGGTGCCATTCCTTCTCGACCGGGGTCGAAAACCCGAACAGCTGCAACAGATCCTCGCGCACCAGCAGATCGGTATGCAGCGCCACCGCCTCGCCCGTCCCCGGCAGCGCCGCCAGCACCCGTTCCGAGCAATAGACCTCGTAACCGATCCCGCCCACGTCGATCATCACATGGTCGGCACCACGATAGGCCAGCCGCCCCGTCAGCCGCCCGATCATGCCCGCAGCTCCCGCAATCGCGGTGCCGTGGCATGGTGGGCATGGCAGATCGCGATCGCCAGCGCGTCGGCCGCGTCCGGACCCTCGGGCGCGCAGCCGGGAAGCTGCAACCGCACCATGTGATCGACCTGCGCCTTTTCCGCGTGCCCCACGCCCACCACCGTCTTCTTGACCCGGTTGGGGGCGTATTCGCCCACCTCCAGCCCCGCCTGCGCCAGCGCCAGCAGCGCCACGCCGCGGGCCTGGCCCAGTTTCAGCGTGCCGGCCCCGTCCTTGTTCACGAAGGTCTGTTCGATTGCCGCCGCATCGGGGTCATGCGCGGCCACCACCGCCGACAATTGCCGGAACAGCGCCAGCAACCGGTCCGCCAGCGCGCCCTCGCCCGAGCGGCACAGCCCGTTGGCCACATGCGTCAGACGGCTGCCACGCGATTCGATCACGCCCCAGCCGAGGGTTCTCAGCCCCGGATCGACACCCAGAATCCGCATGAAACGCCGGCCCTGCCCGTTTTTGTTGCCTCGCGGACACGGTTAGCACGAAAGGCGAACACCATCCAAGCGTTTTGCCACCCGGCCTGAACGCGACACCGCGCGATCCGGTTGCGACACCGGCCGCGGAACCCGGTCCCGAAACGACATCGAAATCGCCGATTGCGACACTGGGCGACCGGGAATTTTCCCTTTTCCCAGATACTGTTACGGACCGGACCAGCTCTGCATCCCGTGCATGGGTGTCATGCGTTTTTGCCGGTTGCCGGACACGATGGTCCGGCCTACCTGCCGAAGATCGAAATGAACGGCTACCACTCACACAAACCCATCGGAGGACATGATATGGCTGCTCTTGATACCACTCGTACTGTTTACGTCTCGCACGGTCTGATCGGCCGTATCGGCGCAGCGCTTTCCGGAACCGTCGCCGCCGTCGTCGCATGGAACGACGCCCGCGTGACCCGCAAGGTGCTGCTCGCCCTGACCGACCGCCAGCTCGAAGATATCGGCCTGGTGCGCGGCGATGTCGACCTGATCGCGCGCGTCCGCGACCTCTGAGCCGTCACGCCCCCGAAAGGGTGCGACCCGGGCCCGCCGCTGTCATCCAGCGGCGGGCCTTTTCCTGCCGCAGCCTCGCGGCAGACGCCGGTCCGGCATCAAGGACCGGCTCAGACCTTCCAGAAACAGAACGCGGCCCAGCACAGCGCGATCGCCAGCGGCGCCCAGAGCGGCGTGCCGAAAAGGCCCAGCCAGGCCAGGAAGATATAGGCCGAGCCCAGCAACGTGATGAACAACCGGTCGCCGCGCGTGGTGGTCAGGCCCAACACCCCGTGGCGTTCATTGCCGCCGGGGCGGCGCAGTTCCAGCACGGCCATCAGCCCGATACAGGCAAAGATGAACAGGAAAAACGCGATGGTCGCCCGCGTCCAGGCCATCCAGAAACCGGGAAAGGCCGGTTCGGTCCACCATTTCGCCCAGGAAAACACCTCGTCCTGGGGCTTGCCCACATTGCCCCAGCCGGCCTGCTGCGCCAGCACGGCACCGGGGATCGCCAGCGCCAGCAGCGCGAGGAACCACAGACGCCGCATCACACCCTCCCCAGGGCAAAGCCCTTGGCGATGTAATTGCGCACGAAATAGATGACGATGGCGCCGGGGATGATGGTCAGCACGCCCGCCGCCGCCAGCAGGCCCAGTTCGTAGCCCGCCGAGGACGCGGTGCGGGTCATCACCGCCGCGATCGGCTTGGCCTCGACCGCCGACAGGGTCTTGGCCAGCAACAGTTCCACCCACGAGAACATGAAGCAGAAGAACGCCGTGACGCCGATACCCGCCTTGATCGTCGGCACGAAGATCCTGACGAAGAAGGCCGGAAAGGAATAGCCGTCCACATAGGCGGTTTCATCCAGTTCGCGCGGCACGCCCGACATGAAACCCTCGAGGATCCAGACCGCCAGCGGGATGTTGAACAGGCAATGGGCCAGCGCGATCGCCAGGTGGGTGTCAAACAGCCCCACCGCGGAATAGAGCTGGAAGAACGGCAGCGCGAACACCGCCGCCGGGGCCATGCGGTTGGTCAGCAGCCAGAAGAACAGATGCTTGTCGCCCAAGAAGGTGAAGCGCGAGAACGCATAGGCCGCCGGCAACGCCGCAGCCAGGGAAATCACCGTGTTCAGAGACACATAGATGATCGAGTTGATGTAGCCCCAATACCATGTCGGATCGGTGAATATGGTGCGGTAGCTTTCCAGCGTCCATTGCTGCGGAAACAGCGAAAACCCCCCCAGGATCTCGTTGGTGGTCTTGAAACTCATCGCCACCAGCCAATAGATCGGCAGCATCAGGAACAGGATGTAGAGGATCGGGACCAGGGCGCGCGGTTTCATTGTTCGTCCTTCGTCATGATCGTGTAGAACAGCCAGCTCACCAGCAGGGTAAAGGCAAAGTAGATCAGCGACATCGCCGCCGCGTTGCCCAGGTCGAACTGCCCCAGCGCCACCTTCACCAGGTCGATGGACAGCAGCGTGGTCGAATTGCCCGGCCCACCCCCGGTCAGCACGAAGGGTTCGGTGTAGATGTTGAAACTGTCCATGAACCGCAGCAGCACCGCGATGGTCAGCACCCGCTTCATCTTGGGCAGCTGGATGTAGCGGAACACCGCCCAGTTCGACGCGCCGTCGATCTTGGCGGCCTGGTAATAGGCTTCGGGGATCGAGATCAGCCCGGCATAGGCCAGCAGCACCACCAGCGAGGTCCAGTGCCAGACATCCATCACGATCACCGTGATCCAGGCCGCCACCGGGCTCTGGGTCATGTTGTAGTCGATGCCGACCACGTTGTTCAGGAAATACCCCAGCAGGCCGATATCCGGCAGGGTAAAGATGTTCCACATCGCGCCGACCACGTTCCACGGGATCAGCAGCGGCAGCGCCATCAGCACCAGGCAGACCGATACCCAAAACCCCTTGCGCGGCATCGCCAGCGCGATGGCCACGCCCAGCGGGATCTCGATCGCCAGGATGGTGGCGGTGAACAGCACCTGCCGGCCCAGCGCCGCGTGAAAGCGTTCGGACCGCAGGACATCCTGGAACCAGCCGACCCCGTGCCAGAAGAACAGGTTGTCGCCGAAGGTTTCCTGCAACGAATAGTTCACCACCGTCATCAGCGGCACCAGCGCGTTGAACGCCACCAGCACCAGCACCGGCAGCACGAACAGCCAGCCGCGTTGGTTTTCCGTCTTCATCGCGCCACCCTCGTCATCGTGCCACCGCCCTCATCGCGCCACCCCCGTCATCGCGTTACCTCGGTCGCGATCCATCCATCCGCATAGACCCGGGTCTGCGCCGGGTCGAAGGCCAGGTGGACCCGCGCCCCCTGCGCGGGCGCCGGCCCATCGGTAACCGCGTTGATCACCCGGTCGCCCACATGCGCCTCGACCACCATGTGCCGGCCCAGGTCCGCGGCCTTGTGGACCACCGCCGGGATGCCGTCATCGGCCAGGCGCACATGTTCGGGACGCACGCCGATCTCGGTCAGCGCCCCGGTGCGGGTGACAGGGCCTTCCAGCGCCACGGCATGGCCCTCGAACCGGGCGCCGCCCCCCGTCACCTCGCAGGGCAGGATGTTCATGCCCGGCGATCCGATGAAATGGCCGACAAACGTGTGCTGCGGCCGCTCGAACAGTTCGACCGGTGTGCCGATCTGCACGATCACCCCGTCCTGCATCACCACCACCTGGTCGGCAAAGGTCAGCGCCTCGGTCTGGTCATGGGTGACATAGATCATCGTCACCGCGATCTTCTGGTGCAGTTCCTTGAGCTTGGAGCGCAGTTTCCATTTCAGCGCCGGGTCGATCACGGTCAGCGGTTCGTCGAACATGATCACGTTCACGTCGTCGCGCACCAGCCCGCGCCCCATCGAGATCTTCTGCTTGCTGTCGGGGGTCAGGTTGGCGGCGCGGATCTGCAACTGGCCGTCCAGTTCCAGCATGGTCGCGATCTCGCGGACACGGGCATCGACCCGCGCCGCGTCGACGCCCCGGTTGCGCAGCGGAAAGGCCAGGTTGTCATAGACGCTCATGGTGTCGTAGATCACCGGGAACTGGAACACCTGCGCGATGTTGCGCTGGTCCGGCGGCAACCCGGTCACGTCGCGGCCATCGAACAGCACCCGCCCCTCGGACGGGGTCAGCAGCCCCGAGATGATGTTCAACAGGGTGGATTTTCCGCAGCCTGACGGCCCCAGCAGCGCATAGGCCCCGCCATCGGTCCAATCGAGGTCGATTTCCTTGAGCGCATAATCCTGCGCTCCCGCCGGGTTCGGCAGGTAGCTGTGCCGCAGCTTTTCCAGCGTGATCTTAGCCATGCGCCGCCCCCCTCGCCGCCAGCGCCCCGTCATGGCCGAAATAGAAACACTGGCCGGGGATCATGTGAAAACCATGCGCGGTGCCGACGCGGTACGGGTGGATGCCCGAGGCCACCGACACCCAGCTGCGCCCGCCCAGTTCGAAATGCGCCACGCTTTCCGATCCGCTGAGTTCGGTGATCCGCACCATGCCGGTCATCTGCACCGAGGGCGCATCGGGCCGCACGGGAGTGATGTGATGCGGGCGCACGCCCAGCGTATAGTCGCCATCGGCCAGGCCCGCCACCTCGCCCGTCGCCGGCCAGTCGAGATCGCCCAGCAGGATCCTGCCGCCCTGCTTGACGACCGGCGCGAGGTTGATCGGCGGGTCCGAGAACACCGCCGCCGAGGTCAGGTTGGCCGGGGCGCGATAGATCTCGGCGGTGGGGCCGAACTGGGTCACGCGGCCCTCGTGCAGCAGCGCGGTCCTGCCGCCCAGCAGCAGCGCCTCGGTCGGCTCGGAGGTGGCATAGACCACCACGGTGCCGCGCCCAGCCAGCAGGGCGGGCAGCTGTTCACGCAGTTCCTCGCGCAGCTTGTAATCGAGATTGGCCAGGGGTTCGTCGAGGAAGATGGCGGTGCTTTCCTTGACGATGGCGCGGGCCAGCGCGCAGCGCTGTTGCTGACCGCCCGACAGTTCCTGCGGGCGCCGGCCCAGCATCGGGCGCAGCTGCAATATGTCGGCGGCCTGTTCGACCCGATCCGCGATTTCCGCCTTTGGAACCCCCGCCACGCGCAGCGGCGAGGCGATGTTGTCGAACACGCTCATATGCGGGTAGTTGACGAAGAACTGGTGCACCAGCGAGATCCGGCGTTTCTGCGGCGACAGGCCGGTGACGTCCTGCCCGTCGACGAAGACCTGCCCGGCGGTCGGTTTTTCCAGCCCGGCCATCAGCTTGATCAGCGTGCTCTTGCCCGCGTTGGTCGCGCCCAGCAGGATATTGAACCCGCCCGGTTCAAGCAGCATGGATGTTTCGTGAACATGCAACTCGGCGCCGACGCGCTTGGTCACGTTCTTCAGTTCCAGCGTCATCGTTGTTCCTTGGTCCCGGGGCCTGCGCCCGGCTGCCGTTTGTCGGTGCGACCGGGGCGCGCGCAAAGGCGCCCCGGTGCGGTGTCATCTGATCGGCGGGATCAGTTCTCGGCCCAGCGGGCGACCAGCTCGTCATAGTTGACGGTGACGCCCTGCGGTTTCTCGTTGTCGAGCTTGGCCTTGGGGGCGCCCGGCTTGGACAGCCATTCCGCCGGATCGCTTTCCGGATTCAGGCGCGGACCGCAACCGCCATAGACATTGGCCTGTTCGTCGGCGGCCTGCATCCGGCCCATCACGGTGTCCATTTCCTGCGCGAGACGGTCCATCGCCTCTTGCGGGGTGAACGCACCCGAGTTCACGTCGCCGATCTGCTGCCACCAGATCTGCGCCAGCTTGGGATAGTCCGGCACGTTGATGCCGGTGGGCGACCACGCCACCCGGTCGGGCGAGCGGTAGAATTCCACCAGGCCGCCCAGTTTCGGCGCGCGTTCGGTGAAGCTCTCGTGGCGCACGGTGCTGTCGCGGGCAAAGGTCAGGCCGACATGGCTCTTCTTGGTGTCCACCGTCTTGGAGGTGACGAACTGGGCATAGAGCCAGGCCGCCTGCGCCCGGTCGGACGGGGTGGATTTCAGGAAGGTCCAGGACCCCACATCCTGATAGCCGACCTTCTGGCCCTCTTCCCAATAGGGGCCGTGCGGGCTGGGCGCCATGCGCCACAGCGGATTGCCATCGTCATCCACGGTGTTGTTGCCCGCGGATTTCGGCGCCACCATGTCGGCGGTAAAGGCCGTGTACCAGAAGATTTGCTGTGCCACGTTGCCCTGGCTCAACGCCGGCAATGACTGGTAGAAGTCATAGCTGGCCGCACCGGGAGGGGCATATTTACGCAGCCATTCATCCCATTTGCGGATCGCGTAGACCGCTGCCGGGCCATTGGCCGCCCCGCCGCGCGATACTGACGCGCCGACCGGGTTGCAGGTGCCGGCCTCCATGCGGATACCCCATTCATCCACCGGAACGCCGTTGGGTTCTCCCTTGTCGCCCGCGCCAGCCATCGACAGCCAGGCATCGGTCATGCGCCAGCCGAGGTCGGGCGCACGCTTGCCATAGTCCATGTGGCCGTAGATCGTGGTGCCGTCGACTTCCTTCACGTCCTCGCTGAAGAATTCCGCGATGTCCTCATAGGCCGACCAGTTCACCGGCACGCCGAGGTCATAGCCGTATTTCTCCTTGAAGGCGGTCTTCAGGTCCTCGCGGTCGAACCAGTCCTTGCGGAACCAGTAGAGGTTGGCGAATTGCTGGTCCGGCAGCTGATAGAGGTTGCCATCGGGACCGGTGGTGAACTGGATCCCCATGAAATCGTCCAGATCCAGCGTCGGCGAGGTCGTCGCCGCCCAGTCGCCCGCCATCTGTTCGGTCAGGTTGTAGGCCAGTTGCAGCCGCGAATGGGTGCCGATCAGGTCGCTGTCGTTGACATAACCGTCATAGAGGTTCCGCTTGGTCTGCATCTGGGTCTGCACCGCCTGCACCACCTCGCCCTCGCCGAGGATCTGGTGATTGACCTTGATGCCGGTGATCTCCTCGAACGCCTTGGTCAGCGTTTCGGATTCGTAGCCATGCGTCGGGATGCCTTCCGACAGCACGTTGATTTCCATCCCGGCAAAAGGCTTGGCGGCGTCGATGAACCACTTCATTTCCGCCAGCTGCTCGTCCTTGCCGAGCACCGACGGCTGGAATTCCTCGTCGATCCATTTCTGTGCCGCCGCCTCGTCGGCGCTCGCGGCATTCGTGACCGCGATCACGGCAGATGCCGCAACGGCGGAGAGTAGAAGCCTTCGCATTTGATCCTCCCTGTGTTTCGCTTTTCCTTGGAAAAGAGCGCCTGCATCGTCATTCGAAAGAAAATGAAAGTCAAAAGAAAATTTTCAGTGGCGAATTTCACCGCATCGACTACATTGCAGGTTACCCCGCATGGCCGGGGCAACCGGGACCAAACGATTGGGAGGAGCGGAACAGGTGGGCGTTCACGGCCGTCAGGAGGCGATTCTGGAGCTGCTTCGCAGGCACGAACGCGTCGACGTGGACGAGTTGTCATCGCGTTTCGACGTGACCACCCAGACCATACGCAGCGACCTGCGCGACCTGGCCGATCGCGGGTTGCTGGCCCGCACCCATGGCGGCGCCCGTCACATCGACACGGTCGCCAATCGCGACTATGCAGAGCGGCGCCGGCAGAATGCCCGCAACAAGGATGCGATCGCGCGGCTTGCCGCCTCGCTGATCCCGGACGCCTGTTCGCTCA
Source organism: Pukyongiella litopenaei (assembly GCF_003008555.2). Taxonomy (NCBI): domain Bacteria; kingdom Pseudomonadati; phylum Pseudomonadota; class Alphaproteobacteria; order Rhodobacterales; family Paracoccaceae; genus Pukyongiella; species Pukyongiella litopenaei. The sequence goes on from NZ_CP027665.1 coordinate 664,335, forward strand.
CGCTCAATATCGGCACCACCACCGAACAGGTCGCCCGTGCGCTGGCCGGCCACAAGGATCTGGTGGTGCTGTCCAACAACATCAACATCATCACCACCCTGATCGGGTGCAACCCGCGCGAGCTGGTGCTGGTGGGCGGCGCCGTCCGGCTGAGCGACGGCGCCATCGTGGGCGAGGATGCGGTCGAGTTCATTTCCCGCTACAAGGTGGATTACGCGGTGATCGGCGCCTCGGCGCTGGATGCCGACGGCGCGGTGCTGGACTATGATTCGCGCGAGGTCTCGGTGGCGCGCGCGATCCTGCGCAACTCGCGCACCAGCATCCTGGCCTGCGACCGGTCGAAATTCGACCAGTCGGCACAGGTGCGCATCTGCGATGTCGGCGAGCTGGACTATGTCGTGACCGACGCCCCGCCGCCGCCCGAATTCTGCGCGGCGGCGAAACGGGCGGGCACCGAAATCCTGATCGCGGAGCACGGCCATGACAGCTGATCGCGGCGGCGACGCGCCTTTCGACCTGTTCGTGATCGGGGGCGGGATCAACGGCTGCGGCATCGCCCGCGACGCGGCCGGGCGCGGGTTGACGGTGGCGCTGGCCGAGATGGACGATCTTGCCTCGGCCACCTCGTCGGCCTCGACCAAGCTGTTCCACGGCGGGCTGCGATACCTGGAGTATTTCGAGTTCCGGCTGGTCCGCGAGGCGCTGATCGAACGCGAGGTATTGCTGCGGGCAATGCCGCATATAGCGTGGCCGATGCGGTTCGTGCTGCCCTATCACGCGGATATGCGGTTCGAGAACGACACCCCCACGTCGCGGCTGCTGTCGCTGGTGATGCCCTGGATGAAGGGGCGCCGCCCGGCCTGGCTGATCCGGTTGGGCCTGTTTCTCTACGATCACCTGGGCGGGCGCGAGATCCTGCCCGGCACCGCCACGCTGGACCTGACCCGCGACCCGGCGGGACGGGCGCTGAACCCGAAATTCCGCAAGGCCTATGAATATTCCGATTGCTGGGTGCAGGATTCGCGGCTGGTGGTGCTGAATGCCCGCGATGCCGCCGCGCGCGGCGCCCGGATCATGACCCGGACCCGGGTGCTGTCGGCGCGGCGCGAGGACGGGCTGTGGTCGGTCACGATGAAAGACACGCGCGACGGGCGGGAAACCACCGTCACCGCCCGCGCGCTGGTCAACGCGGGCGGGCCATGGGTCAGCGACATCATCCGCGACACCGCGCATGTATCGACGCCCGACCGGATCCGGCTGGTGCGCGGCAGCCATATCGTGACCCGCAGGCTCTACGATCACGACCGGTGCTATTTCTTCCAGGGCACGGACGGGCGGATCATCTTCGCGATCCCCTACGAGGACGACTTCACCCTGATCGGCACCACGGATGCCGAACATGAGGCCGCCGACAGCCCGCCGGTCTGCACCGGGGCCGAGCGCCGCTATCTGCTCGACTTCGCGTCGGAATATTTCCTCACGCCGGTGACCGAGGCGGATGTGGTCTGGTCCTATTCCGGGGTGCGGCCGCTCTATGACGATGGCGCGTCCTCGGCGACGGCGGCCACGCGCGACTATGTGCTGCGCATGAACGAGGACGGCGGCGCCCCGCTGCTGAACGTGTTCGGCGGCAAGATCACCACCTATCGCAAGCTGGCCGAATCGGCTCTGGCCCGGCTCGCCCCGCATTTCCCGCAGGCGCGGGGCAACTGGACCGCGGGCGTGCCGCTGCCGGGCGGCGATTTCGACGTCGCTGGCGCGCCCGCGCTGGCGGCGGCGCTCTGTGCCGATTACCCGTTTCTCGATCACGCGCAGGCCCGGCGCCTGGTGCACACCTACGGCACCGAATCGCGTGACCTGCTGGGCGATGCCGCATCGGCCGACGACCTGGGCGCGGCGTTCGGGGCCGGCATCACCGCGCGCGAACTGGACTGGGCGATGGATCACGAATGGGTGCGGACGGCCGAGGATTTCGTCTGGCGCCGGACCCGGCTGGGTCTGAAACTGACCGCAGACCAGATCGCCGCCATCGAGGCGCATATCGAGGCCCGCGCCAAACTGACGGCGCTCGACCCTGCCTGAGCGGCCCTTGCCAATATCGAACGCACGGGTCTAGCCTTCGGCGGACGGAGGCGGACCGATGACCACCAACACCTATACCACCCGCGGGCTGCGCAAGATCTACGGCGAAGGCCCGGCGGCGGTGCACGCGCTGCGCGGCGTCGATCTCGAAATCCCCGAGGGTGAAATCGTGCTGCTGCTGGGGCCGTCGGGCAGCGGCAAATCGACCCTGCTCAACATCATCGGCGGGCTGGACCGGGCAACCGAGGGAACGGTGCTGTTCCGCGACCGCGACCTGAGCGCGATGACCGACCGGGAGCTGACCCGGTATCGGCGCGACCATGTCGGGTTCGTGTTCCAGTTTTACAACCTGATGCCCAGCCTGACCGCGCATGAAAACGTGGAACTGGTGACCGAGATCGCCGACAGCCCGATGGACCCGGACGAGGCGCTGGCGCTGGTGGGGCTGGCGGACCGGGCCGATCATTTTCCCGCCCAGCTCTCCGGCGGCGAACAGCAGCGCGTGGCCATCGCCCGCGCGGTGGCCAAACAGCCCGACGTACTGTTCTGCGACGAACCCACCGGCGCATTGGACAGCGCCACCGGCCGGTCGGTGCTGAACGTGCTGAAGGACGTGAACGAACAGCTCGGGTCCACCGTTCTGATCGTCACCCATGCCGCCGCCCAGGCGGCAATGGCGGACCGGGTGATCCGGTTCAGCGACGGCGCGGTACACGAGGTGACCGTCAACGCCGACAAACTGACGCCGGAAGAGATCAGCTGGTAACGCAGGCATGGCCCCGCTGGACAGGAAACTCGCGCGCGACCTCTGGCGGATCAAGGGGCAGGCAGTCGCCATCGGCGCGGTGATCGCGGTCGGCGTGCTGCTGCAGGTGATGATGACCGGCCTCGTGGCCTCGCTCGAGGAAACACGCGCCGCCTATTACCAACGCTACCGGCTGGCCGGTATCTTTGCCCCGGTGGCCCGCGCGCCCGACCGGTTGCAGGCCGACCTGCGCCGGATCCCCGGCGTGGCGGCGGTGGAAACCCGCGTCACCGGCAACGCGCTGGTGGACCTGCCCGGACGGGATGTGCCGGTGCAGGCGCGGGCGGTGTCGCTGCCGGATTTCGGCGCTCCCGGCCTGAACGGGATACTGCTCACGGACGGGCGGATGTTCGCCGGGGACCGCGCCGACGAGGTGGTGTTGCTGAACAGTTTCGCCCGCGCCCACGGGTTGCGGCCCGGCGACAGCATCAGCGCCACCATGAACGGGTTCCGCCGCGGCTTCACCGTGGCCGGACTGGCGCAGGCGCCCGAGTTCCTGGTCTCCGCCGCACCCGGCGACATGGTGTCGGAGGACGGCAAATACGCGGTGATCTGGATGAGCCGCACCGCGCTCGGCGCCGCCTTCGACATGAAGGGCGCGTTCAACGAGGCGCTGGTCGCGCTGACCCGCGACGCCCGCCCGCAGGCGGTGATCGACGCCATCGACCTGGTCCTGGACCGCTATGGCGGCAGCGGCGCCTACGGGATCGAGGACCTGGTCTCGAACCGCTACATCACCGAGGAAATCGGCGGGCTGCGCTCGACCTCGACCTCGGTGCCGCCGGTGTTTCTCGCGGTGGCGGCCTACCTGCTATATATCGTGATCTCGCGGCTGGTGCAGGCGGAACGAGGCCAGATCGGGCTGCTGAAGGCGTTTGGCTATACCGATACCGAGATCGGCTGGCACTATTTCAAGCTGATCCTCAGCATCGCGGTCGGCGGCGCGCTGGCGGGCGGGTTGCTGGGCATCGCCGCCGGGCGGGCAATGGTCGAATTCTACCTGGTCTATTTCAAGTTTCCCTTCCTGATCTTCCGGGTCGAACCGTCCTCGTTCCTGATCGGGTTCGGCATCTCGATCCTGTCGGCCTCGGCCGGTGGCGTGGTGGTTCTGCGCCGGGTGTTTTCGCTGACACCCGCGGATGCGATGCAGGCCGAAGCGCCCGAGGATTTCAGCCGCGCCCGCAGGCTGGGGCCGGTCCTGGCGCGTCTGCTCGACCAGCCCAGCCGGATGGTGCTGCGCCGCCTGACCCGCCAGCCCTGGCGCATGTTGGGGGCGGTCTCGGGCGCGGCCGCGGGCGTGGCGCTGTCGGCGGCGATGACCTCGGTGCTGAACAGTTTCGACGACATGATGGACCTGTCCTTCAACGTGCTCGACCGCTCCGACGTGATGGTCAGCTTCATCCACCCGATCGAGGCGCGCAGCGTCTTCGACCTGCAAAGCCTGCCCGGCGTGATCGAGGTCGAACCGGTGCGCATGGTCCGCGCGATCCTGCGCAACGGGCGGGACGATTATCGCGGCCAGGTGACCGGGCTCGCGCCTGACGCGCGGCTGTTCCGGGCGCTCGACGGCGACCGGCGCGACATCTACCTGCCCGGGGATGGCATCATCCTGTCCACCGGCCTGGCACGGACGCTCGGCATCGGGGCCGGCGAGGTTCTGCGCCTCGACATCCGCGAAGGCCGCCGGCCGGTGGTGGAGGTGCCGGTGACGGGCGTGGCCGAGAGCCTGATGGGCGCCCCCGCCTATATGGACCTGGCCGCGCTGAACCGGCTGCTGAAGGAACCGCTGCGCGTCTCGGGCGCCTATCTGCGCGTGGATGCGGACCGGCAGGCCGCCATCTACAGGGCGCTCAAGGACATGCCGATGTTGGCCGGCGTGAGCGTCAAGGCAGAGAACCGCGCGTCGATGCAGAAGCTGATGGACCAGGGCGCCGGCGGGATGCGCTATGTCATGGCGCTGATCGCCGCGGTGATCACCTTTGGCGTGATCTACAATGCCGCCCGCGTGGCGCTGGCCGAACGCGCCCATGATCTCGCCAGCCTGCGCGTGCTGGGCTTTTCGCGGGCCGAGGTGTCGTTCGTGCTGCTGGGCGAACTGGGCGTGGTGGTGCTGCTGGCGCTGCCGCTGGGCGGGGTGCTGGGCTATGGCCTGGCCCATGCGATCTCCGCCGGGTTCAGCACCGATCTCTACCAGGTGCCGGCGCATTTCGATGCCGCCAGCTATGGCACGGCGATCGCCGTCGTGCTGGTCGCGGCGCTGGTCTCGGGCTGGCTGGTGAAACGCGACATCTACAGAACCGACATGGTCGAGGCCCTGAAAACGCGGGAGTGAGGCGAATGGCACAGAGAAAGAAATGGTCCCGGTCGGTGCTGACACTGGGCGCGGCGCTGCTGGTGGCGGCGGCGCTCGCGGCGGCCTTCTGGCCGCGCCCGATGCTGGTGGACATGGCCGGGATACGCCGGGGCCACATGGTCGTGACCATCAACGAGGAAGGGCGCACGCGGGTGCATGAGCCCTATGTGGTCTCGTCGCCGGTCGCCGGCGAATTGCAGCGGGTCGAAGTGCTGCCGGGCGACCGTGTCGCCGGGGGCCAGACCGTGGTGGCGCAGATGCGCCCCGCCAACCCCTCCGCGCTCGATGTGCGGACCCGCGAACAGGCCGAGGCGGCGGTCAAGGCGGCCGAGGCGGCGCTGCTCGTGGCCAAGGCCGATCTCGCCGCCGCCGAGGCCACCCGCGACTATTCCCAGAGCGAATTGCAGCGGGTGCAGAAACTGGTCGAACGCGGCATCACCAGCCGCGTCGCGCTGGAACGGGCCGAACAGGAAGCGCGGGTGGCCAAGGCCGCGACCGATACCGTCACCGCCGCGATCGCCATGCGCGAGGCGGAACTGAAGAACGCGCAGGCGCAACTGATCGGCTTCGAGGATGTCGGCCTGGCCGAAGCGCTGGCCACCGAAACGAGGCTGGCGCCCGCGATCCCGCTCAAGGCGCCGATCGACGGCACCATCCTGCGGGTGATGCACAAGAGCGAAACCACCCTGCCCGCCGGCGAACCGATCCTCGAGATCGGCAATGTGGACAGCGGGCTGGAGGTCATGGCCGAACTGCTGTCCTCGGATGCCGTGCAGGTCAGCGAGGGCAACCGGGTCATCATCACCAACTGGGGCGGGTCCGGCGATCTCGACGGCCGGGTCAGCCGGATCGACCCCTATGGCTTCACCAAGTTCTCCGCGCTCGGGGTCGAGGAGCAGCGGGTGGAAACGACCGTGGATTTCACCGATCCCGCCGCCCATCGGGGCAACCTGGGCCACGGCTATCGCGTCGAGGTGCGGATCGTGGTGTGGGAAAGCGACGATGCCGTGATCGTTCCCTCCAGCGCGCTGTTCCAGCAGCCCGGGGGCTGGGCGGTGTTTCGCGAGATCGACGGGCGGGCCGCGCTGACCCCCGTCAGCATCGGACGCAACAACGGGGTGGACGCCGAACTGCTCGACGGATTGGCGCCCGGCGACCGTGTCGTGCTGTTCCCGTCCGCCAACCTGGTCGACGGCACCGCGATCGCGCAACGACAGGTGGACTGACCTGAACGGCGCTGTCCGATCACCGGCGGAACACGCGCGGTTGACATACCTTATTATTTCTATCAACTATTGAATCAGCCACCCGTCCCAGCCTGCGGGAAGCCGACAACCCCACCTGCGCCCGCCGCCCGTGACCGGCGGCGTGCCTCGGCCTCGGAGACCCGGACATGACCAATATGGCAAAGATCATCGAAACCTCTGCCGTTCCCGCCCTGCCCACCTATGACGCCACCGACCTGACCGGCGGCGGACCGCTGGCGAATATCGTGCTCAACGGCATGGTCTATTCGCTGCGCATCACCCGCGCCGGCAAGCTGATCCTGACGAAATGACCACCTGCCACAAGAATCGCGGCGGCGCGCCCGTCGGGATGGTCGCCGATCTCGACCCGGTCGAAGCCGGCGCGGTGCTCTACCTGCGGCTGTGGTCGGACGGGCCGGACGGCAAGGCGCGGATGTGGAACGAATTCGCGTCGACCCTGGGCGCGCAGCCCGCGCGCGCGGCCCTCGGCGCCTTCGAAGATGTCTGCGCGCTGATCGCCCGGCAGGGGCGGCGCGCGATGATGCGCCATGACGTTGCCTGCCGCTGCCTGGGCGCCGATGAATGCTGTTTCGCCCACCTGGTGGCTGCCGCGGTCGACAACCAGCGCGAGGACGCCTTGTTGCTGGCCACGCTGCTGGTGCGCCCCGATGCGGCGCCGGGGCTGGTCTCGCGGGCCGGCGATTTCGGCCTCGCGCTCAAACGCATCGCGCTCAGAGCGCAGATATCCGAACCGGTTCCGGCGATCCTTCACTGATCGCCGGAACCGATCAGGGCGTCAGCCGTCCTTGCGGATCGCCGCGTTTTCGGGGTCATAGGGGCTGTCGGGCACGATCTCGGCCTCCCACAGCCGGCCCTGCATCTGGACCTTCAGCCGCGTGCCCGGCACGGCCAGGTCCGGACGGACATAGCCCATCCCGATCGACTTGCCGAAATGGACCGAATAGCCGCCCGAGGTTAGCCGCCCGACGCGGGTGTAACCGTCATAGAGCGCCTCGCGGCCCCACGGGTCGGCATCGTCTGGCCCGTCGATCAGCAGGGTGACGCATGTCGACCGGATGCCCTTGGCCTCCATCGCAGCCTTGCCGTGAAACGGCTTGGACAGGTCCACGAATCGCGGCAGATCGGCCTCGAGCGGGGTGGCATCGCGGCCCAGTTCCGTGCCGAAGGCGCGATAGGATTTTTCCATCCGCAGCCAGTTCTGCGCCCGCGCCCCCACCGGTTTCAGCCCGTGCTTTTCGCCGGCGGCCATCAACTGGTCCCACAGGTAGTTCTGCATCTCGATCGAGTGATGCAGTTCCCAGCCCAGTTCGCCGGTATAGGCCACGCGGATGGCACGCACCGGGCACATGCCCAGTTCGATGTCGCGCATCGACAGCCACGGGAACCGCTTGTTCGACAGCACCGTGGCGGGGTCGGCATCCTTCACCAGTTCGTTCAGGACCTCGCGGGTTTTCGGCCCGGCGATGGCGAAAACGCCCCTTTGCGTGGTTACATCGTGAACCCCGACCCAATCGCCGGAACTGCCCGTGCTCCAGTCTTCGATCGCCTTGAGCAGGTAATCCTGATCATATGCCGCCCAGGCGCCCGCGGATACCAGATAGTACTCATCCTCGGCTTCGCGCACGATGGTGTATTCGGTCCGCGTGGTGCCCGCGGCGGTCAGCGCATAGGTCAGGTTTATCCGCCCCACCTTCGGCAGGCGGTTGCAGGTGAACCATTCCAGAAAGGCCGTCGCCCCCGCGCCAAACACGCGGTGCTTGGCAAAGGCGGTGGCGTCGATCAGGCCGACGCCCTGGCGGATCGCCCGTGCCTCGTCGACCGCATATTGCCACCAGCCGCCACGGCGGAAACTGCGCGCGTCATGGTCGAAACTGTCCGGCGCATCCGGCGGGCCGTAATAGTTCGGCCGCTCCCACCCGTTCACCTGTCCGAACTGCGCGCCCAGCGCCTTCTGCCGGTCATAGGCGGGCGCGGTGCGCAGCGGCCGGCAGGCTTCGCGTTCCTCGTCCGGGTGGTGCAGGATATAGACGTGTTCGTAACATTCCTCGTTCTTGCGCGCGGCATATTCGGTGGTCATCCACGGCCCGTAGCGCTTGGGATCGAGGCTGGCCATGTCGATCTCGGCCTCGCCCCCGACCATCATCTGCGCCAGGTAATGCCCGGTGCCGCCCGCCGCGGTGATGCCAAAGCTGAACCCCTCGGCCAGCCACATGTTGCGCAGCCCCGGCGCCGGTCCCACCAACGGATTGCCGTCAGGCGTATAGCAGATCGGACCGTTGAAATCGTCCTTGAGCCCCACGGTCTCCGACGACGGGATCCGGTGGATCATCGACATGTATTCCGCTTCGATCCGCTCCAGGTCGAGCGGAAAGAGATCGGCGCGGAAACTGTCCGGAACATCGTGGAGGAACCGCGCCGGCGCGTTCCGTTCATAGGGCCCCAGGATCCAGCCGCCGCGCTCCTCGCGCACATACCATTTGGCATCGGCGTCGCGCAGGACCGGATGCTCGGGATGGCCCGCCTCGCGATACGCGGCCAGCGCGGGGTCCGGTTCGGTGACGATATATTGATGTTCGACCGGGATCGCCGGGATCCTGATCCCCAGCAGGCGCGCGGTGCGCTGGGCATGGTTGCCGGTGGCGGTGACCACATGTTCGGCGGTGATCACCACCTGTTCGCCGGACGGCACCAGGTTGCCGCCCTTCTCGACCATCTTCGAGCAGGTCACATGCCAGTCGCTGCCGGTCCAGTGATACCCGTCCACCTGCCATCTGCGCTCGATCGCCACCCCGCGCTGGCGCGCGCCCCTGGCCATCGCCATGGTGACATCGGCGGGGTTGATATACCCGTCCGTCGGATGGAACAGCGCGCCCTGCAGATCCTCGGTACGCACCAGCGGCCAGCGGGCCCTGATCTCGTCGGGCGTCAGGAATTCATGGGGAACGCCGCAGGTTTCGGCGGTCGCGGCATAGAGCTGGAACTCGTCCATCCGCGCGCGGCTCTGTGCCATGCGCAGGTTGCCGACGATGAAGAACCCGGCATCAAGCCCGGTTTCCTCTTCCAGCGTCTTGTAGAACTCGACCGAATACTGATGGATATGGGTGGTCGCGTAGGACATGTTGAACAGCGGCAGCAACCCGGCCGCATGCCAGGTCGACCCGCTGGTCAGTTCGTCGCGCTCCAGCAGCATCACGTCCTGCCAGCCCGCCCGCGCAAGGTGATAGGCTATCGACGTTCCGACCGCGCCACCGCCGACGACCAGCGCCTTGACATGGGTTTTCATCCGTCCCGCTCCCTGATTGGTTCCGCCTGCCGGGATTTATGCCCAAGCCGGCGGCCAGGCGCAAAATCGTTCCGACCCAAAACAGGGCAAAACCGACCTCGGCCCTACCGGATCTAGCGGCGGCGCCAGCGCTGCCAGAGCCACAGCACCAGCAACGCGCCCAGAACCGCGCCGACAAACCCCGCCAAGACACCCGTCACCGCGATCAGAAACCTCAGGATCAGCCCGCCCAGCAGCGCACCCACGATCCCCACGAACATGGTGGTGGGAATATCGGCCTCGATCCGCATCAGCCGCGTCGCCAGGAACCCGGCCGCCGCGCCCACGATGATCAGTGCAACCACGCCCATACCGTTTCACTCGCTCCCCTTGTCCTGTTCCGCGCGCCCAGCGAAGTCGCCCGTCAGGGCGGATGAGCGGCCCCTACCGGCGGCGCCAGTGAAACGGCACGATGATCAGCGCCCCGATCGACGACAGGACCGCGTCCATCCCCGGCGAGCCGAACCCGATCCCGAACATCACGCGCAGGAAATAGAACAGGAACGCGCCGCCGACACAGATGATGATCGAAGACACGATGCCGTTCCGCGTGAACCCGCTGCGCTCGGACAGATAGCCGACGATCCCGGCGATCACCACGGTGCCTATCAGGGTCGGAAACATCGCGCGCGCCTCACAGTCGGGTTCCGCGCGGCACCGGAAAGCCGCGCAGAAAACTCGCCCCATCCTGCGCCGATTTCCCCGCTCTCTGCAACCGGGTCAGGCGCAGGGCCCCGTGCCCGCAGGCAATGACCGGCGCCCCGCCGGCGCCCCCGTCCAGCACCTCGCCGGGCAGGCCCTCGCCCGATACCGGCTCCGCGCCCAGCAGTTTCACGCGCTGACCGCCGATCTCGCACCAGGCGCCGGGAAAGGGCGACAGCCCCCGGACCAGGCGGCCGATCTCCCCGGCGGGCCGGGTCCAGTCCACCCGCGCCTCGCCCTTGTCGATCTTGGCCGCATAGGTGACGCCCTCCTCGGGCTGCGGCTCTGGCACCAAACCGTCCAGCCGCGCCAGCGCCTCCACGATCAGCCGCGCGCCCATGGCCGACAGCCGGTCGTGCAGGTCGGCGGTGGTGTCATCCGCGCCGATCGGCGTGGACTGGCGCATCAGCACCGGCCCGGTGTCCAGCCCCGCCTCCATCTGCATGATGCAGACCCCGGTTTCCGCGTCGCCGGCCATGATCGCGCGGTGGATCGGGGCCGCGCCGCGCCAGCGCGGCAGCAGGCTGGCATGGATGTTCAGGCAGCCGCGCGCGGGCGCATCCAGCACCGCCTGCGGCAGGATCAGCCCATAGGCGACCACCACCGCCACCTCGGCCTCCAGCGCCGCGAACCCGGCCTGCGCCGCGTCGCTCCGCAGCGTCTCCGGATGGCGCACCGGCAGGCCCAGCGCCTCGGCGCGCGCGTGAACCGGGCCGGGCCTGGGGTGCTTGCCGCGCCCGGCGGGCCGGGGCGGCTGGCAATAGACGGCGGCCAGCTCGTGCCCGGCATCCACCAGCGCCTCCAAGACCGGCACCGAGAATTCCGGGCTCCCCATGAACACGATCCGCATCCCTCAGCCCCCCAGCTTGCGCGCCCGGCGCAGCAACATGTCGCGTTTCACCTTGGACAGGCGGTCGAAATACATCCGGCCGTTCAGGTGGTCGATCTGGTGCTGAACGCTGGTCGCCTCCAGCCCGACGAATTCGCCATCGACCTGCGCGCCGGTCTCGTCGAGATAGCGCACCGTCACCGCGCGCGGACGCGACAGCCGGGCCGACACGCCGGGCAGGTTCGGGCTGGCCTCCTCATGGGCGCGCAGCTTGACCGAACTGTGCAGGATCTCCGGATTGGCCAGCCGGATCACCCCCCGGCCCCCCGCCCCCCCTGAACCGTCAACCACCGCGAGCCGCAGCATCACGCCGATCTGCGGCGCGGCCAGGCCGACACCGGGCATCGCATACATGGTTTCGACCATGTCGTCCCAGATCGCGCGGATCTCGTCGGTCACGGCCGCGACCGGCGCCGCCGGACTGCGCAGCCGCCTGTCGGGCCAGGGCACGAAGGGCCGCACGCTCATGCCCGCATCCCCCCATAGGCGGCCTCGGCCCCGGCCCGCGCCGCCGGGTCCAGCCGGTCCAGCGTGACGATGCCATCGAGATGGTCGACCTCATGTTGCACGCATACCGCCGCGATCCCGTCGAACCGGGCGCCCCGCGCCGCTCCGTCCAGATCGGTCCAGCCGAGATCGACCCAGTCGGGCCGCGCCACCTCGACCGTGATGCCGGGGATCGACAGGCACCCCTCGGGGCCGGTCGCGATCCGGTCCGACACCGCCCGGATCACCGGATCGACAAAGGCCCGTGGCTCGGCGGCGCCGTCCTTCCAGCCCGTGTCCATCACGAACACCCGCCGCGTGACGCCCACCTGCGGCGCGGCCAGCCCGCGCCCTCCTGAGGCATAAAGCGTATCGAACAGATCGCGCACCAACCCGGCGGCATCGCCCCCCGCGACAGGATCGCAGACCGTCTGCAGACCGGGATCGGGCCACAGGACCAGCGGCAGCACCGCCATGTCAGGCCCGCGCCCGTTCGCGTTTCAGCTTGACCATCTTGCGCGTGATCAGCTGCCGCTTCAGCGGCTTCAGGTAGTCGATGAACAGCTTGCCGTCCAGATGGTCGATCTCGTGTTGCACGCAGGTGGCCCAGAGCCCGTCGAACCCCTGTTGCCGCGCCTTGCCGTCCCGGTCGATCCAGGCCACCTCGACCTCGGCCGGGCGGGTCACCTCGGCATATTGGTCGGGGATCGACAGGCATCCCTCCTCATAGGTGTTCAGCGCCTCTGACCGGGACACGACCTCGGGATTGAACATCACCAGCGGGCGCGGCGCGGCGCCGTCTTCCTTGACGCAATCCAGCACGATCAACCGCTGCAACACGCCCACCTGCGGCGCGGCCAGCCCGATGCCTGGCGCGTCATACATGGTTTCCAGCATGTCGTCGGCCAGGATGCGCAGCTCGTCCGACAGGTCGGCTACGGGCGCGCAGAGCTTTTTCAGCCGCGGGTCGGGATGGATCAGGATCGGGCGTTTCATGGTCTCGATTTAGGCGATCCCCCGCCCCGCCGCAACGCCCCCTTGCGCCGGGCCGCAGGCACGATAGGTTGCGCCGCAAAGAAGGAAATCGCCGATGAGCCTCGATCTTCACATGTCGCTGTTCGACCAGCCGTTCGAACGCCGCGGAACCCACAGCGTCAAATGGGACCGGATGGAACGCTATTACGGCGTCTCGTCCGATGACGGGCTGGCCATGTGGGTCGCCGACATGGATTTCAAGAGCCCGCCCTGCGTCCGTGACAGGCTGCGCGAGGCGGTGGAACACGGCGCTTTTGCCTATGTCGACCCGGAACCGGACTATACCCGGGCCATCGGCTGGTGGATGCGGGAACGCCATGGCTGGCATGTCGATCCCTCCTGGATCTTCACCACCACCGGGCTCGTGAATGCGGTGGGCATGTGCCTCGACGCCTTCACCGATCCCGGCGACGGCGTGGTGCTGTTCACGCCGATCTATCACAGCTTTGCCAAGGTGGCCCGCGCCGCCGGCCGGCCGGTGACCGAATGTCCGCTGATCAATGCCGACGGCCGTTACGAGATGGATTTCGACCACTGGGACACGATGCTGACCGGGGGCGAGAAGCTGCTGATCCTGTGTTCGCCGCACAATCCCGGCGGCCGGGTCTGGAGCCGCGGGGAACTGCAACAGGCGGCCGATTTCGCGCGCCGCCATGACCTGCTGATCATCTCGGACGAGATCCATCACGACATCGTCTATCCCGGCCATACCCATGTGCCGATGCCGCTCGTCGACCGCGGCGTGACCGACCGGCTGGTCATGCTGACCGCGCCCTCCAAGACCTTCAACGTCGCTGGCCTGCACACCGGCAACGTCATCATCGAGGACGAGACCCTGCGCGCCCGGTTCGCCGCGCGGGCGGCCGCGCTCAGCCTCGCGCCCAATTCGCTGGGCCAGTTCGCGCTGACAGCCGCCTATTCGCCCGAAGGCGCCGCCTGGACCGATGCGCTGATGACCTATCTCGACGGCAACCGCAAATTGTTCGACGATGCGATTGCCGGGATCCCGGGGCTGGCCTCGATGCGGCTGGAATCGACCTTCCTGGCCTGGGTCGATTTCGACGGAACCGGCATGGACCGGGCCGAGTTCACCGCCCGCGTGGAGCAGGATGCCAGGATCGCGGTCAATCACGGCCCCACCTTTGGACGGGGCGGCGAAAGCTTCCTGCGCTTCAACCTCGGCACCCAGCGCGCGCGCGTGCAGGAGGCCTGCAACCGCCTGCGCGATGCCTTCGCCGACCTGCAATAGCGGGCGACGGGCACGACAGCATCACCCGCACCGGATCGTGCCGGTGCGGCCGGAATTCGACCTGTCGGACCCGCGGGGGCGGGCGTGACCCGCGACAGCCCTAGCGCGGGGCGGCGTAGTGTTCGACCATCGCGGCGAGATCCTCGGGCGGCGCCTCGCTCTGGAAATAGGCGCAGGCATTGGGGCTGTGCGCAAAGATCGACCCATCCGAGAAGAAGCTGGTATTGGTGACGAAGATCACGCGCGCGTCCGGGCGGCGATAGCTGGCGAAATCCGCAACCGCGAGCGCGCTGCCGCCCTCGAGCACCAGGTCCAGCACGATGATCTCGAAATCCGCGCTGTAGAGCGACAGGATGGCGCTTTCCTGGCTGTGAACAAGGGTGACCTGCGCACCCTGACGTTCAAGGTGCCGCTGCCAGAGCCTGCCCAGCTCCGGCCTGCTTTCAACAATTAACACATTCATCTTTTAACCTGGGGCACGGGTTAAGTTTACAGCTGTGCCCTTCCCTGAATCCGGTGATCCGCCCAATCCTTTAACAAAAGGTTAAGGAATCGGAGCGCGGGTTCGGGGCCGGGTCACGCCTTGTTTATCCGGCGAATTTCCGCTTGATGCAAAAGCAGGTTTTCGCCGATTTGACACAAATATGCCCATGCAGAGCCCGACACCCGACCCGTCCCCGATACCCGGCCAGCCCGCCCCGCATCGCCCCGGAGCGGCCCCGTGACCCATGCGATGCTGCTGGCCGCCGCGCTGATTCTGGACGCGCTGGCCGGGGAACCGGGCTGGCTCTGGTCGCGGCTACCGCATCCGGCGGTGCTGATGGGCCGTGCGGTGGGCCGGCTGGACCGGACGCTCAATCGCGGGGCACATAGACGGCTGGCGGGTGTGCTGGCGCTGGTCCTGCTGGCCGGTGGCGCGGGCCTGCTGGGCGCGGGGCTGCAGCTGGCCGGGCCGGCCGTCGAGATCGCGATCGCGGCGGTTCTGCTGGCGCAGAAATCGCTGGTCCAGCATGTGCGGGCGGTTGCGAATGCGCTGCGGCAGTCGCTGCCCGAGGCCCGCCGCGCGGTGGCGATGATCGTCGGCCGCGACTGCCGCGACATGGACGCCCCGCGCATTGCCCGCGCGGCGATAGAAAGCGCGGCGGAGAACCTCTCGGACGGGGTGATCGCGCCGGCCTTCTGGTTCCTGATCGCCGGCCTGCCGGGCCTGCTGGTCTACAAGGCCGTCAACACCGCCGACAGCATGATCGGCTATCGCACGGACCGCTACCGTGATTTCGGCTGGGCCGCGGCCCGCAGCGACGACCTGCTGAACCTGCTGCCGGCCCGTCTGACCGGCCTGATGATCGCCACGCTGTCGGGCGGGTTGCGACACTGGAGCGATATCGTCACGGATGCCCGCGCGCATCGGTCGCCCAATGCCGGATGGCCCGAGGCTGCGATGGCGCGGGCGCTGAACGTGGCGCTGGCCGGACCGCGCAGCTATGACGGGCAGATGCGCGACCTGGCCTGGGTCAACGGGGCGGCCCGGCAAGAGATCGGCGCCGATGACATCGACGCCGCGGTGACGGTCCTGTGGCGGGTCTGGGCGCTGACGCTGGCGATGGTGGCGGGCCTGGGCATCGCGGCGGCGGCCGTCTGAACACCGATCAGGCGACCAGCGTTTCCGCCTTTTTCAGGTCGACCGACACCAGCTGGCTGACGCCCTTTTCGGCCATGGTCACGCCGAACAGCCGGTCCATCCGCGCCATCGTCACCGCGTGGTGGGTGATGATCAGGAACCGGGTCTCGGTCTGCCGGCACATTTCGTCCAGCAGGTCGCAGAACCGGGTCACGTTGGCGTCGTCCAGCGGCGCGTCCACCTCGTCCAGCACGCAGATCGGCGCCGGGTTGGCCTGGAACACGGCAAAGATCAGCGCCATCGCGGTCAGGGTCTGTTCGCCCCCCGACAGCAGCGACAGGGTGGCCAGCTTCTTGCCCGGCGGCTGGCACATGATCTCCAGCCCCGCTTCGAGCGGGTCGTCGCTCTCGACCATCACCAGGTTCGCCTCTCCGCCGCCGAACAGGTGCCTGAACAGCTGCGAGAAATTGCTGTTGACCTGCTCGAACGCCGTCAGCAACCGTTCCCGCCCCTCGCGGTTCAGGCTGGCGATGCCGCTGCGCAGGGTGCGGATCGCCTCTTCCAGATCGGCCTTTTCGGTGGCGAGCATGTCATGCTCGGCCTGCACCTCGCCGGCGTCTTCCTCGGCGCGCAGGTTGACCGCGCCCAGCGCGTCGCGCTGGCGTTTGTGACGGTTCACCTCGGCCTCGAGCGTGTCGGCATCCGGCATCGACCCGGCATCGGCATCGAGGCTGTTCAGCAGCTGGTTCGGGGTTGCCTGATGTTCCTCGGCGATGCGCTCGGAGGCGGCCTCGACGGTTTCGCGGGCGGCTTCGGCGCGGGCTTCCGCATGGGCGCGTGCCTCGCGGGCCTCGGACGCCGCGCGTTCGGCATCGCGTTCGGCCACCACCGCCGCGCGCTGCGCGGCCTCGGCGGCGGCCAGCTTGTCGGCGGCATCCACCTTGCGCGCCTCGGCCCGGCCCATCTCGTGGCCCAGCGCCTCGCGCTGCGCCAGCAGTTCCTCGGGCGCGGCGCGGGCGCTGTCCAGTTCCGCCTCCGAGGCGGCCTTGCGGTCGGCCAGTTCCCCGATGCGTTTCTCGGCCGTCTCCAGGCGGTGGCGCCAGCCGCTGATCTCCTTGGTGACCTGCTGCGACCGGCGGGTGCGGTTCTCGCCTTCACGGCGGATCTCGTCATGGGCCGACCGGCGGGTCAGCATCGTGATCCGCGCGGCCTCGACCGTCTGCTTGATGTCCTCGACGCGGGCGCGGGCCTGATCGAGATCGCCCAGCCCCTGCAGCGCGGCCTCGGCTTCGCGCAGCCGCGTGCGCGCCGCCATCGCCTCGTCCTTGTGCCGCGTCACCGCGAGACCCAGCGTTTCCAGCTTGCCGTCGGCCAGGTTGCGGTCGGCCTCGGCCCGGCTCAGGGCGCGGGCGGCATCGGCGGCGGCGCGGTCGGCGTTGCGCCGCGCCTCGCGGGCCGCACGATCGGCCTCGGTGCAGTCCGCGAGCTGGCGGCTCAGCATGTCATGGGCGGCGCGGGCCCCGTCGGCGCGGGCGCTGACCGCCTCGAACTCCTGTTTCAGCGCCTCCAGCCGGTTCAGCTGTTCCAGCCGCAGCGCGGCCGCGCTCGGCGCGTCCTCGGCCCAGGCGCGGAACCCGTCCCAGCGCCACAGATCGCCCTCGCGCGTGACCAGGCGCTGGCCGGGCCGCAACTGCGGCTGCAGGCGCGGGCCATCATGCGACCGGATCACCCCGATCTGGGTGATGCGCCGGGTCAGCCGGTCCGGGCCGGCCACATGCAGGGCCAGCGGTTCGACCCCGTCGGGCAACGCCTGGTGCTGGTCATAGCCCGCCATCTGCACCCAGCCCGACGGCCCGTCGGTTTCCACCACGGGCGCGCGCAGATCGTCGGCCAGCGCCGCGCCCAGCGCCTTTTCATAGCCCGGCGCCACCTTCATCAGGTCGAGCACCTGACCGCCTTCGGCGGTGTCGCGGGCGACCAGCTTGGCCAGCGCCGTCACCTCGGCCCGCAGCGCCCCGGCCTCGCCCTCGGCCTCGGACCGCTGGGCGCGGGCCTCGGCCTCGCGCGATTGCGCCTCTGATCGGGCCTCGTCGGCGGCGGCCAGATCGGCCTCGGCCCTGCCGGCGGCCTCGGTCGCCTCGGCCTCGGCCCGCTGCGCCGCCTCCTGCGCGGCGGCGGCGGCCTCCAGCGCGGCGCGGGCCTCGTCCATGGCCGAGCGGGCCTTGTCGGCCTCGGCCTCGGAACGGTCCAGCGTCTTGCGGTTGTCCTCGACCAGCCGCTGCGCCGACTGGTGCCGGGCGGCCAGCCGCGCCACGTCCTCGGTTTCCTGCGACAGGGTTTCTTCGCGATCCTGCAGAACGGCGGCGGCGTCGTGGGCCTCGGCCGCGGCCTGCGCGAGCCGGTCGTCATGGCCCTCGCCCGCCTTGGCCAGTTCGCGCGCCTCCCAGTCCAGGCGTTCGATGGTTTCGCCCGCATCCCGGTTCAGCCCGGTTTCGCGTTCGATGTCATGTCCGAGCTGGCCGATGCGCGCCTCGAGCGTTTCGATCGCCTCGCGGGCGCGGGCTTCCTCGTCGCTCAGCCGGTCGCGCTGCACCTGCAGGCGCTGCAACACCGCCGCGGCGATGGTTTCCTCTTCCCTGAGCGGCGGCACCGCCTCGTCCGCCTCGGCCCGTGCGCCGGCCGCCTGCCGCGCCGCGGTTTCGGCCTGCGCCGCGGCGGTGACCCGGTCGCGCAGCGCCACATCCGCGCGGGACCGCGCCTCGTCCGCCTCGGCCCAGCGGCGAAACAGCAGCATGCCCTCGGCCTGGCGCAGCGACTCGCCGATGGCGCGGTACCGCGCCGCCTGCCGGGCCTGCCGCGCCAGTTGCGACAGCTGCGCCGCAAGCTGTTCGATCACGTCATCGACGCGGGTGAGGTTGGCTTCGGCCGCCTTCAGCTTCAGCTCGGCCTCGTGCCGGCGCTGGTAGAGCCCGGAGATACCCGCCGCTTCCTCGAGGATCCGCCGCCGCGCCTTGGGCTTGGCGTTGATCAGTTCCGAGATCTGACCCTGCCGCACCAGCGCCGGGGAATGGGCCCCGGTCGAGGCATCGGCAAACAGCATCTGGACATCGCGCGCGCGCACGTCCTTGGCGTTGGCCTTGTATGCGCTGCCCACGTCGCGGGTGATGCGGCGCACGATTTCGAGCAGGTCACTGTCGTTGAACCCCGCCGGGGCCAGCCGTTCGGTATTGTCGATATGCAGCGACACCTCGGCGAAATTGCGGGCGGGCCGCGTCGCCGCGCCGGCAAAGATCACGTCCTCCATGCCGCCGCCGCGCATCGCGGTGGGGCGGTTTTCGCCCATCACCCAGCGCAGCGCCTCGAGCAGGTTGGACTTGCCGCAGCCGTTCGGCCCCACCACCCCGGTCAGACCATCGGCGATGATCAGTTCGGTGGGGTCGACAAAGCTCTTGAACCCGGTCAGCCTGAGTTTGGTGAAGCGCAATCGCGGCCTCGTTTCTTTACTGCTCGGACCGAGTGTGCCGCCTCGCCCCACCCCGAGTCAACGGCGTTGCCGCTGCATCTGGTAAGGATGGCCGGGTTTTCCACAAGATATCGGCGCATTTCGCAAGGATAGTGGGAATTGGGGGTACAATTACACAACCGGTTTGGCCGGAATCGCCTGCGCAGCGCGCGAATCCGCGCCGTGGCCGCTTGTTCAATAGGCGTCGCAGTCGAACTCGGAATAGGACCAGCCATCGGCGCTCGTGACCCAGGAATTCAGCTCCAGGCAGGAATAGGACACGGCCCCCGGCAGCGGCGGCACCGCCGCGCCGTCGCCGCAATCGAGCCGCCCCAGGATCACCGCCTGATCGCCGCCCAGCTGCACCACGTCGCAACCGCTGGCCTTTTCGATGGCAAATGCCGCGCGGGTTCGCAACTCGCCCATGCGCGGGGCGTATTGCGGGTTCACCCGAACCGCTTCGGCCAGCCCGTGTGCAATCCGCACGTCAAAGACGGACCCGGCCACGTCGAGCCGCCTGACCGGCGCATCGGCGAAATACCGGCCCGGCGCAGAACAGGCGCCGACCAGAAGCGACAGGATGATCAGACCGCGCCACATGGCCCGATGCTGCCACCCCGGCCGTTAGCATCGCGTTAACGTCCTGCCGGTTGCAGCCCCCGGAATGCGGTCATATCATTTGACCAATTACCGCCACATGCCCGGACCGCCGATGCCCTTCCAGAAGATCCAGCCCGAAAAGCTGTCATCCGCCGTGATCCGGCAGATCGAACTGCTGATCCTGCGCGGCATCCTGCGCCCCGGCGAACGGCTGCCGCCCGAACGCGACCTGTCCGAACGGCTGGGCGTCTCGCGCCCGTCGCTGCGCGCGGCGCTGGCCGAATTGCAGGACCAGGGGCTGCTGACCAGCCGGGCCGGCGCCGGGGTCTATGTGGCCGATGTGCTGGGGTCGGCCTTTTCCCCGGCGCTGATCCGGCTCTTTGGCACCCATGACGAAGCGGTGTTCGACTACCTGTCCTTCCGCCGCGATATCGAAGCCCTGGCCGCCGAACGCGCGGCCCGGCTGGGCTCGGACAGCGACCTGGCGGTGATCGGCGCGATCATGGACAAGATGGTAGCCGCCCAGGCCAGCGGCTCCGAAGAAGAACAGGCGCGGCTGGACGCGCAGTTCCATTCCGCGATCATCGAGGCGGGCCACAACGTGGTGATGCTGCACATGATGCGGTCGATGTTCGACCTGTTGCGGCAGGGTGTTTTCTACAACCGGTCCGCCATGTTCCACCAGCCTGCCGCGCGCGACGCGTTGCTGGCCCAGCATCAGGCCATCAACACCGCCCTGCAGGCCCGCGCCCCCGAAGCCGCGCGCGCGGCGGTCGAGGCGCATCTGGATTTCGTCGCCGCCGCACTGCGCGATCAGCGCAGCGCCGAGCGCAACGAGGCCATCGCCCGCCAGCGGCTGGAACAGGAAACCGGCCCGCGCCGGGACTGAACCGTCAGGAATGGCGGCGATTCATCATGCCGGAAACGAAGAACCCGGCCGCGGGGGCCGGGTTCGGATGGTTCGGGTCACCCCCGTTCCATCAAAGCTGTGTCAGCGAAACCTGATCGGTGAATACCGATCAGTGAAGCTTGGCTTCCACGTCCTTGATCGACTCTTCGATCAGGCGGTTGCTGTCATCGGCGGTCATCTGCCCGGCGATCACTTCGCGCGCGGTCGCCACGGCGATGCTGATCGCCTGGTCGCGCACGTCCTTGACCGCGGCGGCTTCGGCCGAGGCGATCTGGTCCTCTGCCGCCTGCAGACGGCGCGCGATCGACGAGTCCAGGTCCTGCTTGGCCTGTTCCGCCGCGATCGAGGCCTCTTCGCGGGCGGTCGCGACGATCCGGTCGGCCTGCGCCTGCACTTCCTTCTGCTTGCGCTCGTAGGAGGCCAGCAGGCTCTGCGCCTCTTCGCGCAGGGTGCGGGCCTCGTCCAGTTCGGACTGGATGCCTGCGGCGCGCTTGTCGAGCATGCCACCCAGCAACGACGGCACCTTGAAGTAGAGCAGCACGCCGATAAAGAGCAGGAAGGCTAGCAGAACCACGAAGTTGGTGTTGGACAGCGAGACGAACGGCCCGCTTGCGGCCAGCGCCGGGCCGGTGGCCAGCAGCGACGGGGTCAGGACAAGGGCAAGTTTGCGCATCGGTCTCATCCTTTCATCCGCGTGTCGACGGCGGCCGCGATCGCGTCGGCATCCGCCTTGCCGCCCAGCGCCGAAACCAGCGCCCCGGCGGTATCGCCCGCCACCGAACGCACGCTTTCGATCGCGCCGGCGCGGATTGCCGCGATTGCCTTTTCAGATTCGGCCGACTTCGCGGCGATCTCGGCATCGGCCTTGGCGATGGCGTCGTCCAGTTCGCCCTGGATCTCGGCACGTGCCTCGGCGACGATGCGGGCCGCTTCGACGCGGGCATCGGCCAGCGCCTTTTCATAGGCCGTTTCCGCCTCGGCCGCCCGGGCCTTGAGATCCTCGGCGGTGGCGATGTCATTGGTGATGGTGCCCTGGCGGTCGGCGAGGATGCCGGCAATGCGCGGCAGCGCGACCCGCGACAGGATCAGGTAGATCACGACCAGCGTGACCACGAGCCAGAAGATCTGGTTCGGAAAGCTCGAGAAATCGAGCTGCGGCATGCCCGGCGCCGCGTCGGCAGCGGCGTGGGCGTCCACGCCGATGGCATCGGCCAGGCCTTCGCCGGTGGCGGTGTGCGATTCGTTTGCCATCTCGGTCCTCCGGGTATCTGTTGCCTGCACCGGGCAGCACGCGTCGATCGCGCCCCGCCCGGCCGTAAGGATGAAGGTCCGTCTTGTCTTAGACGGCGAACATCAGCAGCAGCGCCACGAGGAACGAGAAGATCCCCAGGGCTTCGGAGAACGCGATACCGATGAACATGGTCGCGGTCTGGCCGCCGGCTGCCGACGGGTTGCGCAGGGCGCCGGACAGGAAGTTGCCCACGACGTGGCCCACACCGACCGCTGCACCGCCCATGCCCGTACAGGCCAGACCCGCGCCGATGTAAGCACCCATTTGTACGATATCGCCTTCCATGATTTCTCTCCTTACGATGGAATGGTTCGATTTTCGGGACGCGCCGGTCCGGCACGCCATGACATGTGTTTGACCGCCCCTAGTGGTGCGGATGCAGGGCATCCTTCAGGTAGACGCAGGTCAGGATCGCGAAAACATAGGCCTGGATGAACGACACCAGCGTTTCCAGAGCGTAGATCGCGGTGATCGCGGCAATCGACAGCGGCGCAATCGCGGTGACGGCGGCAAAGGCCGCGAACACCTTGATCACCGCGTGACCGGCCATCATGTTGCCGGCAAGTCGGATCGAGTGGCTAACCGGGCGGACAAAGTAGGAAATCACCTCGATGATCGCCAGGATCGGCCGCAGCGGCAGCGGCGCCGAGCTGATCCAGAACAGTTTCAGAAAGCTGAACCCGTGCAGCACGAAACCGAGGATCGTCACCGCCAGGAACACCGCAACCGCCATCACCGCGGTCACGGCGATGTGGCTGGTGGTGGTGAACGACATCGGGATCAGGCCCAGGAAGTTGGCGCAGACGATGAACATGAACAGGGTCATGATGTAGGGGAAGTATTTCACCCCGTCCTTGCCGGCCACGTCCTCGACCATCTTGTAGACGAAACCATAGGCCAGTTCGGCGATCGACTGGCCGCGCGACGGCACGATGGCCCGCTTCGAGGTGGCCAGCACCAGCAGCACGAGGATCGCCAGGACCGCGATACCCATCCACAGGGTCACGTTGGTGGGCGTGTACCAGGCGATGGTGTCGCCACCGAACAGCGGCTTCACGATGAACTGGTCCATCGGGTGGAAGACCAGCCCGCCCTCTTCTGCAGCGTGTTCTGCCGCTTGCGCTTCGCTCGCCACTGTCAGCCCCTCTCGTTTCCGTCTCCGGCGTTACCGGATTGCCCCGGCCCCGCCTGTTTCTCTGCCTCGATCTCTCGCGCGCTGCGCAGCATCGTCTTGATGCCGGCGGCGAGGCCGAACAACGTGAACAGCACCAGGAATATCGGGAGCGTCCCGAACAGGCTGTCCAGCCCGTACCCGATGCCAAAGCCGATCCCCAGACCGACCACAAGCTCGATCACCATCCGCCAGGCTAGATGCGCCTGGGAATAATGTTTGTCGGTGTGGGATTTCGCGTCCTCGCCCTTGCGAAGCCCGGCGAGCCGCTCCTCAAGCTGCGCCATGCGCTGCTTTCGGTCCTCGTCGCTCACCTGCGGATCCCTCACGCTTATTCGGGGATGGTGCTAGTTGCAGGGGCGGCAAGAGTCAATGGCGGCGAAACAGATCAGGAATGATCTGTAACTCACTAAATTACCGTGATAATTTATGGAATCAGCATGATCCGTCGCCCGATAGCAGCCCCGCGGCATATTCAACCGAACGGTTGACGATCCGCCCCGGCGCCTTCTACACCGGCACTCAACCGGGTGCCGCCCTCGTTCCCGGCCGCCCGAACCGACCGAAGCAGCCAGCCGGGCCCTTGCATGATCACCCCTCTCGACACCGTGTTCTCTGCCTTGTCCGATCCGACGCGGCGCGAGATACTGGCGATGCTGCTCGAGGATGACATGGCCGTCACCGACGTGGCCGCGCCGTTCGACATGAGCCTGGCAGCCATTTCCAAGCATCTGGGCATTCTGGCCGCGGCCGGGCTGATCAGCCAGGAGAAACGCGGCCGGGTGAAATGGTGCAAGCTGGAACCGGATGCGCTGCGCGAGGCCAGCGTCTGGATGCAGGGGTTCGGGCAGTTCGAACCGGTGCATCTCGACGCGTTCGAGCGGTTCCTGGCGGTCGAATTGCTGGCGGTCGAATCGAAAGACGGGAACGAACCAGCCCCGGAAGACTGACCGCCCGAACCCGCCCTGTTTAGGGCAAACACGGCGCTCATGGTAACATGCCACCCTGCATAGCTGCATTCGATTGAGTCAAAGGCGGGGTAAATTTATGATAACGGTTCTGAAAATCACCCTCGCGGCGCTGGCCGCGGTTTCACCTCTGGCCGCATGGGCCGAGCAATACGCGGTCGAGCGGTCGCTGCAAATCACGTCGTCGCCGGACGCGGCCTGGAACCTGATCGGTGACTTCTGCGATATCGATGACTGGCACCCGGCGGTCAGCACCTGCGAACTCAAGGTCATTGACGGCGCGCTGCACCGCATCCTTGCCACGACCGACGGCGCAAAGCTGGTCGAAAAGCGCGTCGCGTCCGAGCCGGGGCATTCCTACACCTACCGGATCACGGATTCGCCGCTTCCGGTCGAGAAATATACCGCAACGCTTTCGATCACGCGGGGAGACAGCTCGACGATCACCTGGTCGGGCCGGTTTTCCTCGGATGATCCGCAGTCAGAAGCCCTGATAGCCGGGATCTACGAAACCGGGCTGGCGGCGATCCGGGACCAGCTTTCGCAATAGCCGGACCGCCCCTTCGGGCAGGATCGGCCTGCCGCCTCATCGCGGCCGGTATGGATGCCTTTGTCCGGGGCGATGGCCGCCCCGGAATTGCGTTGAGACGGGGATGACGGCCCTATTCGGTGGCGGGCACCCCGTCTTTCCAGCTGTCCCAGTTTTCGATGATCGCCTGGGCGAGACCGTTGCCGACCCGGAACGCGTTCTCGGTGGCCGGGCCGAACCCGCCCGAGTCCGCGCCCAGCGAGTCCGCCGCGCCCTGCCCGTCCGCCTGCCGGTCGAAATTCGACGCGGTGCGCAGAACGGCGATACGGTCGAAATCCACCCGCCCTGCCCGGGCGGCGCGCTGAAGCGCGGTGAGCGTCGCATTGTCTTCCATCTGCGAGGTGCAATAGACGCCTTTGCCATCGGTCAGGGCGGCAACCCGGCTCTCCATTTCCTGCGCGATGATGCGGCCGTGCCAGTAGGTGTCCGCAGATACGGTGTCGCACAGGCTGACCGCGGGCGCGGCCTGCGCCGCCGCCTCGGTATATTGCGCCCGGTATTCCGCCGCCCGATCGCTGTCGGCCAGTTCGGTCGCCTCGGTCAGCTTCAGC
The DNA here is from genome assembly GCF_003008555.2 of Pukyongiella litopenaei. Lineage (NCBI taxonomy): Bacteria > Pseudomonadati > Pseudomonadota > Alphaproteobacteria > Rhodobacterales > Paracoccaceae > Pukyongiella > Pukyongiella litopenaei. Next base: position 689,729 of record NZ_CP027665.1, read on the forward strand.
GCCTGCTGTGCCAGGTCGGGGTTCAGCGCGAACATCTCGGTGCCGGCGGTCCAGCCGCCCTCGGCGCCCGGCTCGGAGGTCCCCAAGGTCAGCGCCCCGGTGTCCCAGCCCTGCGGTATCTCGCGCGGGTCGATCTGGTGACGCAACCCGCCATCGACCGCATACCGCGCCCAATGCGCCGATCCCAGCGTGCCATGTTCGGGGTCCACCCCCGCGATGCCCGCGATCAGGACATAGCTTTGACGCAGGTCCACCCTGTCGCTCAGCGCCACCGCCGCGACGGAACTGGCGGCATTGCCAAAGCCCATCGTCGTGGTCATCACGCACAGGTCGTCATCGCAGGACAGCGCGGGCGCGCTTTCGGGCAGGCCGGGGATCGCGATCTCTTGGCTCAGCGACCGGTTTTCCAGCCATGGTTTGGTCTCGCCGCCGAACATGGTGATCACCAGCACCTTGGGCGCCGGAACGTCCTGCGCCATCGCTGCCAGCGGCAAGGCCGATGCCAGCGCGGCAACCGCAACGGATTTCAAAGCCATTTCGGATCCTTTCATCTCGACGGGCAAACTGCGCGTCCCCGAGCAATCTCTAGCAACATCGCGGCAAGTTCCGCAATGCCGTCAGCCGTCATCGCGCAGCAGCATCACCAGCGCCACCACGGTCAGCACGATCCCGGCCAGCACCAGCCCGCGCGGGGCGCCGTTGCCCAGCGCGATTTCCCACAGGATCACCCAGCTGGGCGTCAGGTAGGTATAGGCCATCACCTTGGCCGAGGGCAGCCGCAGCGTCGCGAATTGCAACAGGACGAAGGTCATCGACGACGCGCAGATCGCCACATAGAGCAGCCCGATCCAGACGATCGCCGGCAGCGCCAGCCAATCGGTGGCGAGAATGTCGGACCAGCCCCAGACGACCAGCACGGCACAGCCGGCGAGCAACATGCCGAAGGTGAACACCACCGCCGGTTCACCCCGGTTCAGCCGCGCCACCATCGGCGTGTAGAGCGCATGTGCCACGCAGCCCCAGAAATAGATCACCTCGCCCTGCCCGATGGAAAACGCCCGCAGCGCGGCCATATCGGCACGGAAGATGACCCACAGCGCCCCGGCGGCGCCGATGGCCAGCGCCAGCGCCATGCGCGCGGTTGTGACCTGGCGCAGCAGGACCCAGCCGAACCCGGCGGCCAGCATCGGCGTCAGCGTGAACACCGCGGCGGCGCTGACCGGGGCCGCCGTCTTCAGCCCCTCGAACATCAGCACGAAATAGATCGCGAACAGCCCGCCCAGCACCAGGTAGCGCCAGGGCGCCCGCGCCGCGCTGCGCGGCAGGCCGGTGGTCATCGCGGCCGCCACCCCGATCACCACGGTGGCAATGGCAAACCGCGCCGCGGTCAGCGCGGTCGGCGATATCTCGTTGGCGATCAGCGCGCCCAGCGAGAACGACCCCGCCACCAGCGCCGAAAAGGCCAGCATCGCCAGATGCCCCTGCGCCTGCGGTGTCACAGGTCCCAGTCTCCGGCACAGGTCTTGAGAAACCGGGTAAAGGCCTGCACCTTGGTGGTCCGGTGCAGGTCCACATGCGTCACCAGCCACAGCGAGGTCGCCCATTCCGGCTGCGGCGGCATCACCTGGACCAGCCCGTCCCGTTGCGCCGCCTTCCATTCGGCCAGAAACCCGATGCCCGCCCCGGCCAGGATCGCCTCTTCCAGCGCCAGCCCGTTGGTGCTGCGGAACGTGGCCGACCCGAGCGGCACATGCGTGCGCATCCATTCGCTGAACGGCGCCCGGCTGTTCTGGTCGTCCTGCGCGACAAAGCGGTGGTTGCGGAACTGGTCGACATCCTCGGGCAGGCCATGCGCCTCGACATAGGCGGTGCTGGCGTAGAGCCCCACGTTGAGCTTCATGAAGGGCTGGACCACGTTGTCCGGCTGGTCGGGCGCCGACCCGGCCCGGATCGCCACATGGGCCTCGCCATATTCCAGCCGGAACAGCCGGTCGCCGGTCAGAAAGCGCAGGATGACATCGGGATGCTGTTTCTGGAACGCGGCCAGAACCGGGACCACCAGCGGCGACAGCGACCCGAGCGATGTCACCACCAGTTCGCCGCCCACCTCGTCGCCGTGTCCCTTGAGCCGGCCGGCAAGCTGGTTGAGCTGGTCATCGGTCGCCTGCGCCACCCGCAAAAGGTCGGCGCCGGCCTCGGTCGGGGTATAGCCGCGCGCGTGGCGCTGGAACAGCTTGACGCCCAGCCGCGTCTCGAGCGCGTCGATATGGCGGATGACGGTGGCGTGATGCACCCCCAGCACCTCGGCCGCGCCGCTCACGGTGCCGATCCGGGCCACCTGATAGGCGGTGCGAACCTCGTCCCAGTTGTCCATGATTCCCACTTTGTGCACTGAAGAACAGATAATGTTGAAAATGCCAAGTTGTGTTCATTGATGCAACAACCAAATCTGTCTCTCACCACCGAACTGACCAGAGACACTTCAGGACCCCAAACCATGACCAAGACACTTCTTCATATCGACGCCTCGGTGCGCCGGGACGGCTCGGCCACGCGCGGGCTGACCGCCCGCATCGTCGAGCGCCTGGACGCCGCACGCGTTCTCTATCGCGACCTGGGCGCGGCCCCGCTGCCGCTGATCGACGACGCCTGGGTGAGCGCCAATTTCACCCCCGCGGATGCACGCAGCGAGGCCCAGCGGGCAACGCTCGCCCTGTCCGACGACCTGGTGGCCGAACTGGCCGCCGCCGACACCATCGTGATCGGCCTGCCGGTCTACAACTTCTCGGTGCCCGCCGGGCTCAAGGCCTGGATCGACCTGATCGCCCGCGCCGGAGTTACCTTTCAGTATACCGAAAACGGCCCGCGCGGCCTGCTGACCGGCAAGCGCGTGATCGTGGCGATGGCCTCGGGCGGCACCACGGAGGGATCGGACGCCGATTTCGCCGCGCGCTACCTGCGCTTCATGCTCGGCTTTGTCGGGATGGACAGTGTCGAGTTCGTCGCCGCCGACAGCCTCGCGACCGATGCGGATGCCAGCCTGCGCTCGGCGCAGGAGGCGGTCGAACGGCTCGCGGCCTGAACGTGACCAGCGGGCGGGGCGGCCGCCGGCCCCGCCTTGACTCTGCCCTGCGAACGCCCTAACAGCGCCCCGATACCCGGAAGCGCCAGCCTTCCGGTCCCTTGCCGCGGGCAGGGATCGCCCCCCACCAGCGCGTTGCGCCCGTGGGGGCGTTTGTGCATTGAGACGGTGCGCCCTAGATAGGGTGCGTCAGGGATGAAACCGGCGAAAGGAGCCAGGGCCATGTTTGAAAATCTTTCCGAACGCCTCTCTGGCGTCTTCGACCGGCTGACCAAGCAGGGCGCCCTGTCCGACGAGGACGTCAAGACCGCCCTGCGCGAGGTGCGCGTGGCGCTGCTCGAGGCGGATGTTTCGCTGCCGGTGGCGCGCGATTTCGTGAAGAAGGTGCAGGAACAGGCCACCGGGCAGGCGGTGACCAAATCGGTCACGCCGGGCCAGCAGGTGGTCAAGATCGTGCATGACGCGCTGGTCGACGTGCTGCGCGGCGACGAGGATCCGGGCAAGCTCAAGATCGACAACCCGCCCGCGCCGATCCTGATGGTCGGCCTGCAGGGTGGCGGCAAGACCACCACCACCGGCAAGCTCGCCAAGCGGCTGAAGGAAAAAGAGGGCAAGAAGGTCCTGATGGCCTCGCTCGACGTCTATCGCCCGGCGGCGATGGACCAACTGGCGGTTCTGGGCGTTCAGATCGGCGTCGATACGCTGCCGATCGTGCCGGGCCAGAAACCGGTGGACATCGCGCGGCGGGCCAAGCAGCAGGCATCCCTGGGCGGCTACGATGTCTACATGCTGGACACCGCCGGCCGCCTGCAGATCGACGAAGTCCTGATGCAGGAGGTCGAGGATGTCCGCGACGTGGTCCATCCGCGCGAAACGCTGCTGGTGGTCGACGGGCTGACCGGCCAGGTCGCGGTCGAGGTGGCCGAGGAATTCGACGCCAAGATCGGCATCTCGGGCGTGGTGCTGACCCGGATGGACGGCGACGGGCGCGGCGGCGCCGCCCTGTCGATGCGCGCGGTCACCGGCAAACCGATCCGCTTTGTCGGCCTGGGCGAGAAGATGGACGCCATCGAGACCTTCGAGCCGGACCGCATCGCGGGCCGGATCCTCGGCATGGGCGACATCGTGGCGCTGGTCGAGAAGGCGCAGGAAACCATCGAGGCCGAACAGGCCGAAAAGATGATGCGCCGCATGGCCAAGGGCCAGTTCAACATGAACGACCTGAAGATGCAGCTGGAACAGATGCAGCAGATGGGCGGCATGGAAGGCGTGATGGGCATGATGCCCGGCATGGCCAAGATGTCGAAACAGGTGCAGGAGGCCGGGTTCGACGACAAGGTGCTGAAACGCCAGATCGCGCTGATCCAGTCGATGACCAAGAAGGAACGCGCCAACCCCAAGCTGCTGCAGGCCAGCCGCAAGAAACGCATCGCCGCCGGCGCGGGCATGGATGTGTCCGACCTCAACAAGCTGCTGAAGATGCACCGCCAGATGGGCGACATGATGAAGAAAATGGGCCGGATGGGCAAAGGCGGCATGCTGAAACAGGCCATGAAGGGGCTGTTCGGCAAGGGCGGCCTGCCCGCGGATATGGGGGCCGGCATGGACCCCAAGGCGCTGGAAGCGGCGGCCCGGCAGATGGGCGGCAAGCTGCCCGGCGGCGGCCTGCCCGGCCTCGGCGGCGGCGGGATGCCCCTGCCCCCCGGCCTGAGCGGCCTCGGCAAGAAGAAGTGATGGCACCCAGCGCATGACCCCCCGTCTCGCCGATACCCCGGTTCTGGAAACCGAACGCCTGATCCTGCGTGCCCCCGGCCCGCAGGACTGGCCCGCATGGCGGGCGATGATGGCGTCGGACCGGTCGCGGTATATCCGCAGCGGCGACATGGACGACGGCAAGGCGTGGCGCGCCTTTGGCCATGTGATCGGCCATTGGGTGCTGCGCGAATGGGGCAATTTCGTGTTCACCGCGCGCGGCGACGACACCGCGCTGGGCATGGCCGGCCCGTGGTTCCCCGAAGGCTGGCCCGAACGGGAAATCGGCTGGTCGGTCTGGACGCCGCAGGCCGAGGGCAAGGGCTTCGCGTTCGAGGCGGCCACCGCCGCGCGCGGCTATGCCTATGACGTGCTGGGCTGGGATACGGCGGTCAGCTATATCGATCCGGCGAATGCGCGGTCGATCGCGCTGGCCGAACGGCTGGGTGCCGTCCGCGATCCGCAGGCCGCGGCGCCGGGCGATGCCCCCTGCCTTGTCTACCGCCATCCGGGCGCGGACAGGCTCGCCGATGGCGGCATGGAGGCCTATGCATGACCGGCCTCGCGATTCCCGTCATCGAAACCGAACGCCTGATCCTGCGCGGCCCGCGCGAATCCGATTTCGAGGCCTTCGCCGCCTTCGGCGCGTCGGAGCGGGCGAAATTCGTCGGCGGCCCCTATCCGCGCCTGCGCAGCTGGGGGGCGTTCCTGGCCACCTACGGTCACTGGGCGCTGCGCGGTTACGGCATGTGGGTGGTCGAACACCGCGCCAGCGGGCAGGCAGCGGGGCGGATCGGCATGATCTTCAACGACGGATGGGACGAGCCGGAACTGGGCTGGCACATCTTCGGCGGGTTCGAGGGCAAGGGGCTGGCCTTCGAGGGCGCCAGCGCCGCCCGCGCCTTCGCCGCCGAACATCTCGGTCTTGACGGGGTGATTTCCTATATCGACCCGGCCAATACCCGCTCTGTCGCGCTGGCCCGGCGGCTGGGCGCCAGTATCGAGCGCGACGGCGAGGTGGCCGGCCACCCCTGCCAGGTCTGGCGCCATCCCCGGCAGGGCAGCGCGGCATGACCCGGCCCATTCCCACGCTCGAAACCCGGCGGCTGGTCCTGCGCGGCCCGGAACCCGGCGACTATCCGAATTTCAGATCCACCTTCACCAGCTACCGCGCCCGGTTCATGGGCGGGCCGCTGAACGCCTACGAGACCTGGATGCTCTATGCCGCCGAGATCGGTCACTGGCAGATCCGCGGCTATGGCATGTGGATGATCCATGACCGCGCCACCGACGCCACACTGGGCATGGCAGGCGGCTGGATGCCCGCGAAATGGCCGGAAAAGGAACTGGCCTGGGTGATCTGGCCCGACGCGGCCGGCAAGGGCTACGCGCTCGAGGCGGTGGACGCGGCGCGGCGCCATTTCTATTCCGAACTCGGCTGGGACGGGGCGGTCAGCTATATCGACCCCAAGAACCTAGACAGCATCCGGCTGGCCGAGCGGCTGGGCGCGGCCAGGGACAGGACCGCCCCCACCATCGACGGCAATGATGCGGTCTATCGCCATCCGTCCCCCGATCAGCTCGCCGGATCGCAGCTGGCGCATGGGATCGAGATGGAAATCGCGCATTACGCCGACCCCTTGTTCAAACCGAAAGGCTGGGCCCTTGACTGACGTGAATGACGCGAATGACGCTGCCGCGCGCGCTGCCGAACTGCTGAAGGAACACCGCGAGAGCATCGACAGGCTCGACGCGATCCTCGTCTACACGCTGGGCGAGCGGTTCAAGCACACCCAGGCGGTGGGCCGGCTCAAGGCCCGGCACGACCTTCCCCCGTCCGATCCGGCGCGCGAAGCGCATCAGATCGCACGGCTCGAAGACCTGGCGAACCAGGCCGATCTCGACCCGGATTTCGCCAAGAAGTTCCTGAACTTCATCATCGCTGAAGTCATCCAGCACCATCGCAGGCACCAATCGTAACGAGAACGTAGGGTGGGGTTTCACCCCACCGCACCGACGCCATTCAAAGGAGATGAACCAATGGCAATGAAGATCCGACTGGCCCGTGGCGGGTCCAAGAAACGCCCCTTCTACCGCATCGTGGCCGCCGACAGCCGCATGCCGCGCGACGGCCGCTTCATCGAGAAGCTGGGCACCTACAACCCGCTGCTGCCGAAAGACAGCGAAGAGCGGGTGAAGATGGACGTGGAGCGCATCCAGCACTGGCTCGACCTCGGCGCCCAGCCGACCGACCGGGTGGCCCGTTTCCTCGAGGCGGCCGGCCTGCGCGAAAAAGCCACGCGCAGCAACCCCAAGAAGGGCGAGCCGGGCCAGAAGGCCAAGGATCGCGCCGAGGAAAAGGCCGCCAAGGCCAGCGCGGCAACCGAAGCGCCCGCAGAGGCCACAGAGGCCGCAGAGGCCGCAGCCGGGGAATAATCCCGGCGATGGCGATCCGCGCCGACCATTGCACGACCGCCCGATCCCGGCGCCACGCGCGCCGGGGCCGTGCCTGAGCCGCCCCGATGGGGCTGCTGCTGCGCCCGGTGCGGACCGCGCTGCTGCTTGCGCTGGCCTTTGCCGCGGGCATATTCTGGGAACGGTCGAACCAGGGCGACCGCTGTCTCGACGCGGGCGGCGCACTGCGGAACGGCCTGTGTATCGGGGCAAGGGAATGAGCGACGAACCGGTCTGTGTCGGCGTCATCGCGGGCGCCTTCGGGGTGCGCGGCGAGGTGCGGCTGAAGAGCTTTACCGCCGAGCCGTCCGACATCGCCACATACGGCCCGCTGTCCACCGGGGACGGCGGCCAGAGCTTTGCGCTGACCCTCACCCGGCCGGTCAAGAACGGGTATGCCGCGCGGCTGGGCGGGGTTGCGACCAAGGAACAGGCCGATGCGCTGCGCGGCACCAGGCTCTATGTTCCGCGCCACCGGCTTCCGGCGCTGCCCGACGATGAATTCTACCATGCCGACCTGATCGGGCTCGAGGTCGTCGATACCGGCGGCGCGACGCTGGGCCGGGTCAAGGCGGTGCTCAACCACGGCGCGGGCGACCTGCTCGAATTGCAGGCGCCGGGGCGCTCGACCACGGTGCTGCTGCCGTTCACCCGCGCAGCGGTGCCCACGGTGGATCTGGGCGCGGGCCGGATCGTCGCCGATCCGCCTGACGGCCTGTTCTGAGATGCTGCGCCTCGTCGTCCATGCCGGGTTTCACAAGACCGGCACCACGACGGTGCAGAAAACCCTGCGCGCCAATGCCCCGGTCCTGAAACCGCATCTGCGTGTCTTCCTGCGCCCGCGCATGGTCGCGCTCTGCGAGGCGGCCCGCGCGTGGTCGGTGTCACACGGGGCGCTGGACATGGCGCTTTTCCGGTATGAACTGGCCGAACTGGCCCAGGGCTGGAGCCGGCGCGATGCGCGCCCGGTGCTGCTGGCCTCCGAAGACCTCGCTGGCCACATGCCGGGGCGGCGCGGGCTGACTGCCTATGACGCGACCCCGGCCCTGATGAAGGCGCTGGCCGAGACGGTGGCGCAGATCCATCCCGGTGCCGATATCCGGTTCTTCTTTTCCACCCGCGCGCCCGCGCCGTGGCTGGCCAGCTGCCATGCGCAGCATTTGCGCGCCGTGCGCATGGTGCTGGATGCCGAGACCTATGCCGATCGCTACCGCGCCTCGGCCGGTCTCGATGCGGTGATCGACGCGGTTGCGCAGGCGGTCGCGCCCGCCCCGGTGCTGCGCCGTGCGCTCGAGGACAGCGCCGGGCAGGCGCTCGGCCCGCTGGCCCCGCTGCTCGACCTCTGCGGCCTGCCCGATCCCGTCCGCGACAGGCTGGCGCCGCAGCCCGCCGCCAATCGCCGCCATGACCCGGCGATTCTGCTTGCGCTTCTGGCCGCCAACCGCGATCACGCCGACCCGGACGCGCTGAGGGCCGCGAAACGCGCGATCCTGGCCCATGCGCAGGAAAGGTGACCGCCCGTGACTGACACTCCCCGCCCCGCCCGTGCGCTGGGCCGCAAGACCATCCGCCCGACGCTGACGCCGCGCGAGCTGATCACGCCGACACCCGAGCTGAAGGGCGCGTGGTCGGCGCAGGTGATCACCCTGTTTCCCGGCGCCTTCCCCGGCGTGCTGGGCGAGAGCCTGACCGGCAAGGCGCTGCAGGAGGGCCTGTGGCGGCTGGAAACCCACGATCTGCGCGGTTTCGGCATCGGGCGGCACCGCAATGTCGACGATACCCCTGCCGGCGGCGGCGCCGGCATGGTGCTGCGCGCCGATGTGCTGGGCGCGGCGATCGAGGCCACCCGCGAAACCGCCATCCCCGGCGCGCCGCTGATCTACCTGTCGCCGCGCGGACGGCGGATGGACCAGGCGCTGATGCGGCAACTGGCGCGGGCGGGCGGCGTGACGCTGATCTGCGGCCGGTTCGAGGGTGTCGACGAACGGGTGCTGGAGCATTACGCCATCGACGAGGTCAGCCTGGGCGATTTCGTGATGACCGGGGGCGAGATTGCCGCCCAAGCGTTGATCGACGCCACCGTCCGGCTGCTGCCCGGCGTGCTGGGCAACGCGGCTTCGGCGGAAGAAGAAAGCTTTGCCAACGGGTTGCTGGAACACCCGCAGTATACCCGCCCCGCCGAATGGCAGGGCCGCGCCATCCCCGAGGTGCTGATGTCCGGCCATCATGGCCGGGTCGCGGACTGGCGCCGCGAACAGGCCGAGGCGATCACCCGCGAGCGCCGCCCCGACCTGTGGGAGGCCTATACGCGCAAGCGGGATTGAACGCGGCCCAGGCGTCAGATGCCCCTGGACCAGCGCACCCAGGCCTCGGGCGAGCCGCGGAACACGTTGATGTCGACCTTGCCCTTGATACCGGGAACCAGGCCGGTGCCGGTATATTGCCAGAGCGTCCAGTAGGCGCCGGGATAGACCGTTCGCGGGTGCCCGGCGACCGAGCGCAGCCAGAACTCGGTGCCATGCAGCCGGCCGATCCCGGTTTCGCGGAAGAAATCCACCGTCGTGTAGACGATCGGGCGGCGGCCGTAATGCGCTTCGAGCATGGCCAGGAACTTGCTCGCCTCGCGGCGAATGGTGTCGCCGTCCGGGCGCAGCGTGCAGGTCTTGGAATAGGGCGTCCATTCCATGTCCAGCACATGCGGCAGGGCCATCGCGTCGCGCGGCACATGGCGGATGAACCAGCGCGCCTGTTCCTCGGCCGGCCGGCAGAAGTAATAATAGTGATACGCGCCCCAGGGCACGCCCGCCGCGCGCGCCCCGCGACGGTGATCGTCGAATTTCGGATCGTGGAGATCGCCGCCCTCGGTGGCCTTCATATAGGCAAAGGACACGCCGGCAGCCCGCGCCGTGTGCCAGTCGATATCGCCCTGCCAGCGCGACACGTCGATGCCGTGGATCGGGTAGGATTGCGGCCGCCGGCCGTCCCACGGGTGCGGATCGGCGTCACCGAATTTCGGATAGGTCACCAACTCGCCCATCAGAACCTCGCGCACCGCGTCGCCCGAGGCCGGCGCGACCGGGTCCGGCGCGGGGGCGCGGCGGCTGCAGGACACCATCACGAGCATGGCGACGATGAAAATGGTGACAATGCGCATGGAACCTCCTGCCGAAACCTGCCGGTTCGCCTCTAGCGGGCAAAATCGCCGGGCACCAGCCCCCGCCGCGCGGCGGGGTGAAATTCCGGCGGTTTCACGCCCCCGTGCCGTGGCCGGGCCTTGATCCCGGAGCGGAAATTGCCTAAACGACCGCTGGTTCGGAATCGCAGAGGCGGCGCCGGGCCTGAAACCTGTTGCGCCCCTGCCCGCCTTCTTCCGCGCGGCGACGTGACGCAAACCGGTTCGGGAAAGAAACGAACGACCTGATCTCTGGCGGGCACCCTGGGGTGGACCCGGACGAAGACCAAGAGCTCTCGGGACGACCACAGACCTTCGTGGATCAACCACGAGCAAACCAGGAGAAACGCGATGGACCTGATCGCACAGCTCGAGGCGGAACAGATCGCCTCGCTGGGGAAGGATATCCCCGATTTCAAGGCCGGTGACACCGTGCGCGTCGGCTACAAGGTGACCGAAGGGTCGCGGTCGCGGGTGCAGAACTACGAAGGCGTCTGCATCGCGCGCAAGAACGGCGACGGCATTGCCGGTTCCTTCACCGTCCGCAAGATTTCCTTCGGCGAAGGCGTGGAACGCGTGTTCCCGCTCTACTCGACCAACATCGACAGCATCACCGTTGTCCGCCGTGGTCGCGTGCGCCGGGCGAAACTCTACTACCTGCGCTCGCGCCGCGGCAAATCCGCCCGGATCGCGGAGGACAGCCACTACAAGCCGAAATCCACGGGCGCCGAAGCGTAAGGAACCACAGCGATGAAAAAAGACATCCATCCCGATTACCACCTCATCGACGTCAAGATGACCGATGGCACCGTGGTGCAGATGAAATCGACCTGGGGCGCCGAGGGCGACCAGCTGTCGCTGGACATCGACCCCAGCGTGCACCCGGCCTGGACCGGTGGCGGCACCCGCCTGATGGACACCGGCGGCCGCGTGTCGAAGTTCAAGAAGAAATACGAAGGCCTGGGCTTCTGATCCCACCCCTTCGGATCTAACGGCAAAGGCCGCCTTCGGGCGGCCTTTTTCGTGCGGTTGTCATGCGGATTTCGCACGCCGGTGCTTTTCATCCCGCGCGGCGCCTCCTATGAAACCGGCGAACCCGCGACGCAGCGCGGGACCGGGCAATGGGGGCGGTCATGGCGCATATCATCGTTGTTGGGAACGAAAAGGGCGGCGCAGGCAAATCCACCGTGTCGATGCATGTGGCCACCGCGCTCGCCCGGCTGGGCCATCGGGTCGGCACCATCGACCTGGACCTGCGCCAGCGCAGCCTGGCCCGCTATGTCGAGAACCGCGATGCCTTCATTCGTGCCGAGGGCCTGGCGCTGCCCAGCGCGACCGCCGGCAGCCTGCCGGGCGTGAACGGCACCCCGCCGGCGGATGAAGACGCCGCACCGCTGCTGCAACAGGCGGTGGCCGCGCTGGAGCCCGGTAACGACTTTGTCCTGATCGACTGCCCCGGCGCGCATACGCCGCTGGCGCAGGCCGCCCATGCGCTGGCCGACACGCTGGTGACACCGCTCAATGACAGTTTCGTGGATTTCGACCTGCTGGCGCGGATCGATCCGTCGGGCGAAAAGGTGCTGGGGCCGTCGGTCTATTCGGAAATGGTCTGGACCGCGCGCCAGCGCCGCGCACAAGCGGGCGGGCGGCCGATCGACTGGATCGTCCTGCGCAACCGCGTCGGCAGCCAGCGGATGCTGAACAAGGACCGGATGGAAAAGGCGGTGGCCAACCTGTCACGCCGGATCGGGTTCCGTGTCGCCCCCGGTTTCAGTGAACGGGTGGTCTTTCGCGAGTTGTTCCCGCGCGGGCTGACCCTGCTGGACCTCGGCGATACCGGTGTCCGGCAGCTGAGCCTGTCGAACATCGCCGCGCGGCAGGAACTGCGCGACCTGATCCGCGCGCTGGACCTGCCCGGCGTTCACGTCACCTTCTGAGCGTTGCCCCCTTCGGGGCGGGCGTGAAGGGTGAACAGTTCCTGCGGCGCGGAGACGCCGCGCAGCATGTAGCGGCCCAGTGACACCAGGTCGTGGCCGGTCCGGCCGGCATCGCGCATCACGCGCTCCGACAGGATGATGTCCTGTCCCACGGCCCGGTGCATTCCCGAGATCCGCGCCGTCTGGTTCACAGCGGGGCCGATGGCGGTGAAATCCAGCCGCGTTTCGGCGCCGATATTGCCATAGAGGATGTCGCCCGCATGCAGGGCCAGCGTGAACCCGGTGGCTGGTTCACCCCGAGCACGCCGCTCGGCGCTGCGCGTGGCCATGTCCCGGCGCAGCCGGTCGGCCATGTCCAGCGCCGCGCGGGCGGCGGCCTGCGGGTCGGACGCCTCGAACATCGCCAGCAGCCCGTCACCCATGAATTTCAGGACATGGCCGCCCTGCCCCTGAACCAGCCCGACCACGATGCCGAAATAGTCGTTCAGCATATCGATCAGCGCCGCGCCCCCGGTTTCCTCGGCCAGCCGGGTAAAGCCGGTCAGATCGAAATAGCAGATCACGGCGCGAATCTGCTGCAGCGACCCGCGGCGGATCTCGCCCGTCAGCACCCGGCGGCCGGCGTCGCGGCCCAGATAGACCCCCAGCAGGTCCCGCCCCATGCGCCGGTTGGCCGCCGATTTCAGCGCCAGCCCCAGCTGCGGCAAGGTCCTGCGCAACAGGGTCAGGTCGGCATCGCGGAACCCGCCGGGCGCATCCGTGGTCCAGGAGATCAGGAACCCCTCGGGCGGGTCGTGGGGGTCGATCCGCCCGACCGCGCCCGGATCCTCGAAGGTCATGGCGGATGCGAAATAGTCGGTGCCGCCCCGGTCGCGCAGATCGTTCAGCATCGGAAACGGCAGTGGATCGCCCCGGTCCAGGCGGATCCGCAGCTCCGGCAGCCGGTCGCGCAGCACCGCAAACAGCGGGCTCTGCAGCCAGCGGTCGCGCGGCGTGTCGCTATGGGCATAGGTTTCCTGCGACACCGCGCCGCCCCGCAGCCAATCGAACCCGATCCCGCCGAATTCGGGATGCAGCGCCCGCTGCGCCAGGTGAAGCCGCATCAGCGGCACGCCAAGACCGACCAGCTCGCCGCAATAGCCCTCAAGCAGCGCCTCCTGCCCGGCACCATGCAGGCCTTCGCGCAGCAGCCATGCGTTCAGCCGCGCGGCCGGGTCGTCATCCGGGGTTTCGGGCAGGAAATGGTCGATCATGCCGCGCGCCTCGCGTTTTCCATGCAACAAGGTTGGGACCACCGGCACGGTGCCGCAAGTGCCGGGTTCAGCCCGCACCGGCCAGTTTCTGCAACATCCGACGCAGAAGCGCGACATCCTGCGGTGAAAACTGCCGGATCAGGGTCTTTTCATAGGCCGCGGCAACCTCGCGCAGGTCGCGATAGGCCGCGACACCCGCGGCGGTCAGTTCCAGGTGTTCGGACCGCCGGTCGTTCTGGTCGCGGGTCCGGGTCAGGAACCGGCGCTCCTCGAGCCGCCGCACCGCGCGGCTGACCTTGGTCTTGTGGGTGCGCGCCCGGTCGCCGATCTCCTTGGCCGTCATCCGCCCGTTCTGGCCGAGATGAAACAGCACGCGCCAGTCGGTGCGCAACAACCCGTAGCGGCCCTTGTAGACCTGCTGGAACGACAGGCTGCTGGCCTCGGCGGCCTGCGCCAGCAGGTATGGCAGGAAACTCTGCAGATCCAGGTCATCTTTTTTGTCCATGGACTGGCTCTAGCTGTTGTTAGTTACAAAATCAACTACTAGACCAACCGCAGCAATGGAGGACACGCCGATGAACCGCCCCACCGATCCGCATAGCTTCACCCAGGCCAGCAGCCCCACGGGCACCACGCCGGGATACATGCCGGGCTTTGGCAACGATTTCGAAACCGAGGCGCTGCCGGGCGCCCTGCCGCAGGGCATGAACTCGCCGCAGAAATGCAATTACGGGCTCTACGGCGAACAGCTCTCGGGCACCGCCTTTACCGCGGAAAGCACCGAGCGCACCTGGTGCTACCGCATCCGGCCCAGCGTGAAACATTCGCACCGCTACGAAAAGATCGACCTGCCCTACTGGAAATCGGCGCCCAACGTGGACCCGGACGTGATCAGCCTGGGCCAGTATCGCTGGGATCCGGTCCCGACGACCGACCGGCCGCTGACCTGGCTCACGGGGATGCGCACGATGACCACCGCCGGGGACGTGAATACGCAGGTGGGCATGGCCAGCCATATCTACCTGGTCACCGAATCGATGGTGGACGATTATTTCTTTTCCGCCGACAGCGAATTGCTGGTGGTGCCGCAGGAAGGCCGGCTGCGGTTTGCGACCGAGCTGGGCATCATCGACCTGGAGCCCAAGGAAATCGCGATCATCCCGCGCGGGCTGGTCTATCGGGTCGAGCTGCTGGACGGTCCGGCGCGCGGATTCGTCTGCGAGAATTACGGCCAGAAATACGAACTGCCCGGCCGCGGCCCGATCGGGGCCAACTGCATGGCCAATCGGCGCGACTTCAAGACGCCGGTCGCCGCCTTCGAGGATCGCGAGGTACCGTCCACCGTCACCGTCAAATGGTGCGGCCAGTTCCACCGCACCGGGATCGGGCAATCGCCGCTCGATGTGGTGGCGTGGCATGGCAACTATGCCCCGTGCAAATACGACCTGCGCGACTATTGCCCGATCGGGGCGATCCTGTTCGACCACCCCGACCCGTCGATCTTTACCGTGCTGACCGCGCCTTCCGGCGTACCGGGCACGGCGAATATCGATTTCGTGCTGTTCCGCGAACGCTGGATGGTGATGGAAGACACGTTCCGGCCGCCCTGGTATCACAAGAACATCATGTCCGAACTGATGGGCAACATCTATGGCCAGTACGATGCCAAGCCGCAGGGCTTTGTCCCCGGCGGCATGAGCCTGCACAACATGATGCTGCCGCACGGGCCGGACAAGAACGCTTTTGAAGGCGCGTCGAATGCCGATCTGAAACCGGAAAAGCTCGACAACACGATGTCCTTCATGTTCGAAACCCGGTTCCCGCAGCACCTGACCGCCTTTGCCGCCGACGAGGCGCCGCTGCAGGACGACTACATCGATTGCTGGTCCGATATCGACAAGAAGTTCGACGGCACGCCCGGAAGGAAGTAACAGGGAGTGAGGGGGCGCTGCCCCCTCTGCGCCTCTGGCGCATTCACCCCCGGAGTTTTTCGGGCAAGATGAAGGGGCGGGGCGCGCGCGACCGCCAGCAAGGGGATCACCGATGCCGTTGATGAAATCCTGGGTCGACTCCGCCAACGCGGCGGATCATCCGTTTCCGCTGAACAACCTGCCCTATGGCGTGTTTTCCACCCCGGGCAGCGACCCGCGCTGCGGGGTGGCGATCGGGGACATGATCCTCGACATGGCCGCCGCGGAGGATGCAGGCCTGGTCGATCCGGGCACCGGCCCGCTGTTCGACGTGCCGTTCTGGAACGAGGTGATGGAGGAAGGCCCCGAGATCTGGACCGCCCTGCGCGACCGGCTGACCGCGATCCTGTCCGAAGGCAGCGCCGACCGGGCCGCGGCCGAGCCGTTGCTGGTGGCGCAGGCCGATGCCGAGATGCACCTGCCGTTCCTGGTGTCGGAATACACCGATTTCTATGCCGGTCGCCATCACGCCTTCAACGTGGGCACCATGTTCCGCGGCGCGGAAAACGCGCTGCCGCCGAACTGGCTGCATATTCCCATCGGCTATAACGGTCGCGCCTCGTCGGTGGTCGTTTCGGGCACCCCGGTCCGCCGTCCCTGGGGCCAGATCAAGGGTCCGGACGACGATCTGCCCCGTTTCGCCCCCTGCGCCCGGTTCGACATCGAGCTGGAAATGGGCGCGGTCGTGGGGCAGCCCTCGGACGGACCGGTGACGGTGGCCGAGGCGGATGCGATGATCTTTGGCTATGTGCTGCTGAACGACTGGTCGGCGCGCGACATCCAGGCCTGGGAATACCAGCCGCTCGGCCCGTTCCAGGCCAAGGCCACCGCCACCTCGATTTCGCCCTGGATTGTGACCCGCGCGGCGCTGGAGCCGTTCCGGTGCGACACGCCCGCGCGCGAGTTCGAACTGCTCGATCACCTCAAGGATTGCGGGCCGATGCTCTATGACATCGACCTGTCGGTGACGCTCGCGCCCGAAGGCGGCGCTCAGACCACCATCGCGCGCACCAACTACCGCGAGATGTACTACTCCGCCGCGCAGCAACTGGCGCATCACTCCACCTCGGGCTGCCCGATGAACCCCGGCGACCTGCTCGGGTCGGGCACCATTTCGGGTCCGACGAAACCGGAGCGCGGCAGCCTGCTGGAACTGAGCTGGGGCGGCAGGGAACCGATCACGCTGGACGGCGGTCAGACCCGCAGCTTCGTCGAGGATGGCGACACGCTGACGCTGCAGGGCGCGGCGCGTGGCGACGGCTACACCATCGGCTTCGGCACCTGCACCGGCAAGGCGCTGGCCGCGCTCGATGATCCCTACGCGCGCTGATCCGCCTTCCTCTTGCCATAAATATCCCCGCCGGAGGCTCCCGCACGGTGTCCCCGGCGCAACCGTCAGAAAAGGAAGCGCCACATGGCCAAGGCATTCGCATCCCAGGGCGACCTGACCGAAAAGGAAATCAGCTTCACCGAAATCGGCGAGGGTCTCTATGCCTTCACCGCCGAGGGTGATCCCAATTCCGGCGTCATCATCGGCGACGACAGCGTGATGATCGTCGAGGCGCAGGCGACCCCCCGGCTGGCGCGCAAGGTGATCGACTGTGTCCGTTCCGTCACCGACAAGCCGATCAGCCATGTGGTTCTGACCCATTACCACGCGGTGCGCGTTCTGGGCGCCTCGGCCTTCGGCGCGAGCCAGGTGGTGATGTCGGAAAAGGCGCGGTCGATGGTGGTCGAGCGCGGGCAGGAGGACTGGGACAGCGAGTTCGACCGCTTTCCACGGCTGTTCCAGGGGCACGAGGAAATTCCCGGCCTGACCTGGCCCACCACCACGTTCGAGGGGCGCATGTCGATCTACCTGGGCAACCGGCGCGTCGACCTGATGCAGCCGGGCCGTGCCCACACGGCAGGAGATATCGTGGTCTATGTGCCCGACCAGAACGTGATGTTCACCGGCGACATCGTCGAGTATCACAGCGCCTGCTATTGCGGCGACGGCCATTTCCACGACTGGCCGCGCACGCTCGAGGCGATCCGCCGCTTCGATCTCGATGCCATCGCGCCGGGGCGCGGCGATGCGCTGGTGGGCAGGGACATGGTCAATGCCGCGCTCGATCTGACCGGCGACTTCATCCGTTCCACCTATCGTCCGGCGGCGCGCGTCGCGCTGCGCGGCGGGTCGCTGAAGGATGCCTGGGACGCGGTGCGCGCGGAATGCGACCCCAAGTTCAGCGACTACGCGATCTACGAACATTGTCTGCCCTTCAACGTCGCCCGCGCCTATGACGAAGCGCGCGACATCGATACCCCTCGCATCTGGACCGCCCAGCGCGACAAGGACATGTGGGAAGCACTGCAGGGCTAAGCAATATCGGGTGGTCACGCCTTGATCCGCATCATGGCGCATACCCGGCGCGGCGGCGAACATCTTCGCAGCGTCACACTGACAGGGAGAAAATCATGGCCTATGACTACACCCCTTTCGAATACGTCGCGCCGCCCGGCCTGACCGCAACGGAACCGCGCCACAAGGTCGCCATCGTCGGTGCCGGCCCGATCGGGCTGGCCATGGCCATCGACCTCGCGCTGCGCGGGGTTGCCTCGGTGGTGCTGGACGACAACAACGTGGTGTCGGTGGGCAGCCGCGCGATCTGCTGGTCCAAGCGGGCGCTGGAAATCTTCGACCGGCTGGGCGTCGGCACCCGAATGCTGGACAAGGGCGTGACCTGGCGGGTCGGGCGCAATTTCCACGGCGATGACGAGGTCTACAGTTTCGACCTGCTGCCCGAGGAAGGCCACAAATACCCGGCCTTCATCAACCTGCAACAATATCACGTCGAGCAATACCTGGTCGACCGCGCCCGCGAATTTCCCGACCTGATCGACCTGCGGTTCAACAACAAGGTGGTCGGCCATGACGACCGTGGCGACCATGTGCGGCTGGAGGTGGAAACCCCCGACGGGCCTTACAGCATCGAGGCCGAATATTACATTGCCTGCGACGGCGCCGGATCGGCCACCCGCACCCGGATGGGGCTGGATTTCACCGGCCAGACCTTCGAGGAACAGTTCCTGATCGCCGATATCGAGATGGAGGACAGCCCCTTTGGCGACGAGGACGTTCCCGAACGCTGGTTCTGGTTCGATCCGCCCTTTCACCCCGGAAAATCGGCGCTGCTGCACATGCAGCCCGACAATATCTATCGCATCGACCTGCAGCTCGATCCGGGGGCCGACGCCGGCGAAGAGGTGAAAGAGGAAAAGGTGATCCCCCGGATCAAGGCAATCGTGGGGGACAAGCCGTTCCGGTTCGACTGGCTCAGCGTCTACAAGTTCCGCTGCATCAAGCTGGACCGGTTCGTGCATGGCCGGGTGATCTTTGCCGGCGACAGCGCCCATGTGGTCAGCCCGTTCGGGGCGCGCGGCGGCAATGGCGGCATCCAGGATATCGACAACCTGGGCTGGAAACTGGCCGCCGTGCTGGCCGGCGACGCGCCGCGCGCATTGCTGGACACCTATGACGAGGAACGGTCGCACGGCTCGGCCGAGAACATCCTGAACTCGGCCCGGTCGACCAATTTCATGACGCCGAAAACGCCGATCAAGGCGCTGTTCAGGGCCGAGGCGCTGCGGCTGGCCCATGACCAGCCCTTTGCGCGCAAGCTGCTGAATTCGGGACGGCTGAGCCTGCCCTGTTCGCTCGAGGGGATGGCGTTGCAGACGCCGGGCAGCGCACAGGTGCCGCCGGGATCGGCGATGCCGGACGCGCCGCTGCATGGCCCGGATGGCGACAGCTGGCTGCTGGACGAGGTGCAGGGCAGCTTCACGCTGGTGGGCTTCGGCGACGTGATCCTGCCCGACGTGCCGGGGCTGCGCCGCATCGGCATCAACCATCGTGCCGACTATCCCTGTTTCATCGCCACCAACCGCCACGCGCTGCGCCGCTATGGCGACGGGCGCACCTACCTGTTCCGCCCCGATGGCCATGTCTGCGCGGTTTTCGGCAACCAGCCCACCGCCGCCGAGGTGATCACTGCCCGCGACCGCGCGCTGGGCGCGGACCTGCCGCAGGACGACAACGAGGAGACCGCCGCATGACCGCCGACGCCCCCGTGATCACGCCGGACCGGCTCAACCCGGACCATGACGATTTCTATGCTGCGCTGATGCAGGTCCATGACGGGCTGGACGAGGCCGCGAGCCACGCGCTTAACGCACGCCTGGTGCTGATGATGGCCAACCGGATCGGCGATGTGGACGCGCTGCGCGAATTGCTGGAAACCGCCCGGAGCTATTCCGATGCCTGAGACGGTGCTCTACGACTACTGGCGGTCCTCGGCCAGCTACCGGGTGCGGATCGCGCTGAACCTCGCCGGGATCGACTGGCGTGCGGTACCGGTGGACCTTGTCAAAGGCGAACACCGGGCGCCCGAACACCTGGCGCGCAACCCGCAGGGCCTCGTGCCGGTGCTCGAGATCGACGGGCTGCGGCTGACCCAGTCGCTGGCGATCCTCGACTATCTCGACCGCACCCGCGACCTGGGGCTCCTGCCCGGCGATCCGGCGGAACGGGCGCGGGTCCAGGCGCTGGCCCACGCAATCGCGGTCGACATCCACCCGGTCTGCAACCTGTCGGTGGCCAGCCATGCGGCCGCGCTCACCACCGATCCCGAAGCCACGCGCAAGGGCTGGATGCAACGGTTCATCCGCCCCGGCCTGCAAGCCTTCGAAACCCTGCTGGGGCAGTTCGAACAGGCGCCCTATTGCTGCGGGGAAACGCCGGGGCTGGCCGATCTGTGCCTCGTGCCGCAGCTCTACAACGCGCGCCGGTGGGAGGTTCGGATCGACGATCTGCCGCGCCTGCTGGCCGCCGACGCGGCCTGCGCCCGGCACCACGCCTTTGACGCCGCCCGGCCCGACGCCTGCAAGCCGGGTAACTAAGCCGCCGCGCCAACCCTTGGCATCGACGCCAAATCCGGCCAAGGATGCCCCGGCTGGCAACAGCGGCACGTCAACGGCAGGGGGTCATCGCATGAAACGTATCCTGATCACCGGAACCGCCGGGTTCATCGGCTTCCACCTCGCCCGGCTGCTGCTGGACGACGGGATGCAGGTGCATGGCATCGACGGGATGACCGATTACTACGATGTCACGCTGAAACGGCGGCGGCACCAGATCCTGCACCAGAAGCCGGGCTTTTCCGCCACCGAAACGATGCTGGAAGACGCGGAGGCGATCATGCGGGCTGCGCGCGATTTTGCCCCCGACGCGATCGTGCATCTCGCCGCGCAGGCGGGTGTGCGCTATTCGCTGGAACAGCCCCGGTCCTATGTCGACAGCAACATCACCGGCACTTTCAACGTGATGGAGGCCGCGCGGGAGCTACGGGTGCAACACCTGCTGATGGCCTCGACCTCGTCGGTCTATGGCGCCAATACCGATATCCCCTATCGCGAGACCGACAAGGCCGACCTGCCCCTGACCATCTATGCCGCGACCAAGAAGGCGACCGAGGCGATGGGCCATTCCTATGCCCACCTGCACGACCTGCCGACCACCATGTTCAGGTTCTTCACCGTTTACGGACCGTGGGGACGGCCCGACATGGCCTATTTCAAGTTCACCCGCGCGATCCTCGACGGCCAGCCCATCGACATCTACAACCACGGCGACATGTATCGCGATTTCACCTATGTCGACGACCTGGTGCGCGGCATCCGCCTGCTGATCGACGCGGTGCCGCACCGCCCCGAGCCCGCCGCGGCCATCCCCGAGGGCGACAGCCTGTCGCCGGTGGCGCCCTATCGCATCGTCAATATCGGCAATTCGCGCAAGGTGCGGCTGCTCGATTTCGTCGAGGCGATCGAGGCCGAGCTGGGGCGCAAGGCCACGCGCAACATGATGGACATGCAACCCGGTGACGTGCCCGCCACCTGGGCCGACGCGACCCTGCTGCGGACGCTCACCGGCTATGCCCCGACGACCGAATTCCGCGAGGGCATCGCGCATTTCGTCGCTTGGTATCGCGACTATTACGGCAAATAGACCGCCGCGTTCGGGTGCCGCACCCGCCAAAAGGGACCGGGCAGAGGTTTCCCCCTGCCCGGCCCATCGCGTTCATCCGGCTGCAACCGGTCAGTGAACCACCGCATCATCCGGCGCGCGACGGTCCGACGTGCCGACCCGGTCGCCGATGATCAGCCCGTCCGCACCGGCCGTCACCGGAACGGTCGATCCGTCCAGCACCTCGCCGGCCAGCAGCATCTCGGCCAGCGGGTTCTGCAGCGCCCGCTGGATCACCCGCTTGAGCGGCCGCGCCCCGAACACCGGGTCATAGCCTTCATCGGCCAGCCATTTGAGCGCGCCGTCATCCAGCTCCAGCGTGATCTTGCGCCCAGCCAGGCGGCGGGCCAGCCGCGCCATCTGGATTTCGACGATGCCATCCATATCGGCCCGCGTCAGCCGGTCGAAGATGATCGTTTCATCCAGCCGGTTGAGGAATTCGGGACGGAAATGGGCCCGCACCGCATCCATCACGTCGCGCCGCGCATCGGCGGCATCGGCGCCCTCGGGCAGCTGGCTCAGCGCCTGCGCCCCCAGGTTCGAGGTCAGCACGATCAGCGTCTGCTTGAAATCGACCGTGCGCCCCTGCCCGTCGGTCAGCACCCCGTCATCGAGCACCTGCAACAGCACGTTGAACACGTCCGGATGCGCCTTTTCGACCTCGTCGAACAGCACCACCTGGTAGGGCCTGCGCCGCACCGCTTCGGTCAGCACGCCGCCTTCGTCATAGCCGACATAGCCTGGAGGCGCGCCGATCAGGCGGGCGACGCTGTGTTTCTCCATGAACTCGGACATGTCGATGCGCACCATCGCGTTGTCGTCGTCGAACAGGAAACTCGCCACCGCCTTGGTCAGTTCGGTCTTGCCGACACCGGTTGGCCCGAGGAACAGGAACGACCCCAGCGGGCGGTTCTCGTCGTTGAGCCCCGCACGCGCCCGGCGCACCGCGTTGGCCACCGAGCGCACGGCGGCATTCTGCCCGATCACGCGGGCATGCAGCTCGTCCTCCATGCGCAACAGCTTCTCGCGTTCGCCTTCCAGCATCTTCGCGGTCGGGATCCCGGTCCAGCGCTCGACCACCGCGGCGATCTGTTCCGGGCGCACCGCCTCTTCGACCATCAGCCCGCTGTTCTCGCGGCCCTCGGCATCGGCCAGCTGCTTCTCCAGCCCCGGAATGATGCCGTAGGACAGCTCACCGGCCTTGGCCAGGTTGCCTTCGCGCTTGGCGATCTCCAGTTCGGCACGCGCCTTGTCCAGCTGTTCCTTGAGGTCGCGCGCACCGGCCAGCTTGTCCCGCTCGGCCTGCCATTGCGCGGTCATTCCGGCGCTGCGTTCCTGCAACCCGGCCAGGTCCTTCTGCAAGGTCTCCAGCCGGTCGCGGCTTGCCGCGTCATCCTCGCGCTTGAGCGCCTCTTCCTCGATCTGCATCTGCAGGATCTGTCGGTCGAGCTGGTCCAGTTCCTCGGGTTTGCTGTCCACCTCCATGCGCAGGCGGCTGGCGGCCTCGTCGACGAGGTCGATGGCCTTGTCCGGCAGGAACCGGTCGGTGATGTAGCGATGCGACAGGTTCGCCGCCGCCACCAGCGCCGAATCCGAGATCCGCACCCCGTGGTGGAGTTCGTATTTCTCCTTGATGCCGCGCAGGATCGAGATCGTGTCCTCCTCGGTCGGCTCCTGCACGATCACGGGCTGGAACCGGCGGGCGAGTGCCGCGTCCTTTTCGACATATTTGCGGTATTCGTCCAGCGTGGTAGCCCCGATGCAGTGCAGTTCGCCCCGCGCCAGCGCCGGCTTGATCAGGTTGGCCGCATCCATCGCGCCATCGGCCTTGCCCGCGCCCACCAACGTGTGCATCTCGTCGATGAACAGGATGATTTCACCGGCCGCCGCGGTAACCTCGTTCAGCACCGCCTTGAGCCGTTCCTCGAATTCGCCGCGATATTTCGCGCCCGCGATCAGCGCCCCCATGTCGAGCGCGAGCAGTTTCTTGTCGCGCAGGCTTTCGGGAACGTCGCCGTTGATGATCCGCAGCGCCATGCCCTCGGCGATGGCGGTCTTGCCGACGCCGGGTTCGCCGATCAGCACCGGGTTGTTCTTGGTCCGGCGGCTCAGCACCTGCATCGAGCGGCGGATTTCCTCGTCGCGCCCGATGATCGGGTCGATCTTGCCCTCGGCGGCGGCCTGGGTCAGGTCGCGCGCGTATTTCTTCAGCGCCTCATAGCTGTCTTCGGCGGTGGCGCTGTCGGCGGTGCGGCCCTTGCGGATATCGTTGATCGCCCCGTTCAGCGATTGGGCGCTGACATTGCCCGCCTCCAGCGCGGTTTTCGCGGGCGATTTCACCATGCAGAGCGCCATCAGCACCCGTTCGACCGGTACGAAGCTGTCGCCGGCCTTGTCGGCCAGCTTTTCGGCCTCGGCCAGCACCCGGCCGGTCGCGCTGTCCATGTAGATCTGGCCGACATCGCCGCTGACCTGCGGGATTTTCTCCATCGCCAGGTCCAGCGCCTCGACCACGCGGGCGGGCACGCCGCCCGAGCGGGCGATCAGGTTGCTGGCCAGCCCCTGGTCGTCATCCAGCAGCGCCTTGAGCAGATGTTCGGGTTTCAGGGCCTGGTGGCCTTCGCGCATCGCAATCGTCTGCGCCGCCTGCACGAAACCGCGTGCACGCTCAGTGAACTTGTTCAAGTCCATCGTTCTCTCCTTTTCAAGCGCCCGTTCCTGCCGGTGCCCGCTGGGCGGCACACCGGCGCTGAGCCTTGGAACTGATTTGGGGACCGCAGCCGCCGCTTCAAGGGTTCGGGGACGGAAAAGCACATGAAATCACGACAATGGGCCGCGACCCCGCCGCGCGGCCCGCTGGACAGGCTGGCCCGCCGCCCCTATCCTGCCGCCGTGGCCAGTCTTGCCGACATCCGGTCCCGATCCTCCTGGGGCAACATCTGCGAAGGCCAGCTCCAGCATGCCGGGCTGGCTGTGCTGCTGACCGTAGGTGCGCTGTCGCTGCTCGCGGCCCCGGCCGAGGCACCCACCCTGCTGCGGCTGACCTCTGCCGGCTGGGCGCATCTGTCGATCGCCCTTGCGCTGGTCCATCAGGTCATCGTGGCCCTGGGTTTCCGGCTGCAACTGCATCGCAACCTGCTGACCCGCCTGCTGGGCGACCGAGACATGGCCGTCTGGCGTGCTGTATTCATGCCGCTGTTGCTGACGCGGCCTGTGACCGTGCTGCTGACCGGCTGGGCGGATACCACGCCCGTCACCGGCCATCGCGCCCCCGAAATCCTGCTTGGCGCAGCCCTGCTCGGCCTGTCCGGCTGGGCGCTGCATTCGGTGCTCGTTCACTTCACCCTGACCCGCGCCCTGGGCGGCGACCATTTCCGCGAAGAGATCGCCCGCCTGCCGCTGGTGCGCGGGGGGATCTATCGCCACACGCAGAACGCGATGTACGGCGTCGCCTTCCTCGGGCTCTGGGGCATTGCGCTGGCGCTGGGATCCTGGAACGCGCTGGTGGTTGCGCTGTTCCAGCATTGTTACATCTGGGTGCATATGTATTGCACCGAAAAACCCGACATGGAGTGGATCTATGGCCATTGTCCGGAATTGCAGCCGGGCGGTTCCGCCGCTACAGAACCCTGACCCCCAAGGAACCGGAGCCCCGCACATGTCCGATGACCGCCTGATCGTCGCCCTCGATGTCGCCAACGCCCTGCAGGGGCTCGAAATCGCCGAGGCGCTCGGCGATGCGGTCGGGTTCTACAAGATCGGATTGGGGATGCTGACCGGGGGCGGGCTGGCGCTGGCCAACGAACTCAAGCAGGAACACGGCAAGCGCATCTTTCTGGACATGAAACTGTTCGACATCTCCAACACCGTGGAAAACGCGGTGCGCGGGCTTGCCCAGTTCGACCTCGATTTCCTGACCGTGCATGGCGACCCGCATGTGGTGCGCGCCGCCAGGCAGGGCGCCGCGGGCAAGGATCTGAAGATCCTCGCCGTCACCGTGCTCACCTCGCTCGACCGGGCCGATCTGGACGCGGCGATGATGAAACCGGGCGACCTGACCGAGATCGCGCTGGAACGGGCGGCCCGGGCGTTCGAGGCCGGTGCCGATGGCGTCATCTCGAGCCCGCAGGAAGCCGCCGCGATCCGCGCGCTGCCGCAGGCCGACGGACGGCTGATCGTCACCCCCGGCGTGCGCCCCGAAGGCGCGGCACATGGCGATCAGAAACGCATCGCCACGCCGGCGGGCGCCCTGGCGGCCGGTGCCGACCATATCGTCGTGGGCCGTCCGGTCTATCAGGCCGACGATCCCGCCGCGGCCGCGCGGGCGATCCTGTCGGGGTTGCCGGACCGCTGAGAACCCCGCGATACCATGTGTCTCGAAAAGCACAGCGGGCAGAAGTTTACCTTAGGTCAGGAAAACCGGACTGTGATCGATACGGGTGTTGGGCGAGACTGGGACCGTGACACTCCCCCGACGAACTTTTTCTTCCTGTGGTTCGTCACCTCCCCCCGCTGATGCAGCGGGGGGTCTTTCGTGAAACACCCGGCATCCGCATTCCCGGCCCGGCGCCGCTGCGCTAGGATCGGGTCACGGAACAATCGTGGATTCCCCCGTCATGCCCGCCCTGTGCCGCGACTGCCTGACCCCGTTCGACGATGCCCGGCGCTGCCCCGCCTGCCGCAGCCCGCGCATCATCGCGCATCCCGAACTGTTCGACCTGACCATCGCGCATATGGATTGCGATGCCTTCTATGCCTCGGTCGAAAAGCGTGACAATCCGGACCTTGCCGACCGCCCGGTGATCATCGGCGGCGGGCGGCGCGGCGTGGTTTCCACCGCCTGCTATGTCGCGCGCATCCGTGGCGTGCGCTCGGCGATGCCGATGTTCCAGGCGCTGAAACTCTGCCCCGACGCGGTGGTGATCAAGCCGCGCATGTCGGTCTATGCCGATATCTCGAAACGCATCCGCGCGATGATGGCGGACCTGACCCCGGCGGTCGAGCCGCTGTCGCTGGACGAGGCGTTCATGGACCTGTCCGGCACAAGGCGCCTGCATGGCGCTCCGCCCGCGGTGATGCTGGCGCGGCTGGTGCGGCGGATGCATGACGAACTGGGCCTCACCGGCTCGATTGGGCTGTCGCACAACAAGTTCCTGGCCAAGGTCGCGTCGGACCTGGACAAGCCGCGCGGCTATTCGGTGATCGGCAAGGCGGAAACGGCGGGGTTCCTGCACGACCGGCCCGTGCGTCTGATCTGGGGGATCGGACCGGCGGCGCAGGAGGCGCTCGACCGGGCCGGCATCCGGACATTCGCGGACCTGCTGCGCTGGAACAGGGAGGCGCTGCACGACCGGTTCGGCATGATGGGCGACCGGCTCTGGCACCTAGCCCGCGGCGAGGACCGGCGCCGGGTGTCAGCCCACGCCCCGATCAAGTCGATCTCGAACGAAACCACGTTCTTCGAGGATACCGGCAACACCGACATCCTGGACGGCCATATCTGGCGGCTGTCGGAAAACGTGTCCGACCGGGCCAAGGCGCGCGAACTGGCGGGCCGTGTCGTGACGCTCAAGCTGAAACGCGCCGATCACGGGTTGCTGACGCGGCGGCTGACCCTGCGGGACGCGACCCAGCTGGCCGACCGGATCTATCGCACCGCGCGGGGGCTCTACGACGCCGAGGCCGGCAAGGGACCGTTCCGGCTGATCGGGGTTGGCCTGTCAGACCTCTGTCCCGAGGCGCAGGCCGATCTTTCCGGCGACCTGCTCGACCCCGGAGCGGTCCGGCGGCAGGGGGCCGAACGCGCCGCCGACGCGATCCGCGACCGGTTCGGCAAGGATGCGATCGTGAAAGGCCGGGCGCTGCGCTGAAACCCGGTCGCCCGTCCGCTCACCCCTATTCGGCGGCCAGCGGCATGTCGGCGGCCCCGATGGCGGCGATTTCGGCGATCACGCCGCGCATCAGCGCACGGAACGCGTCGAAATCCGGACGCGGCGCGATCTGCCGTTCGTCCATGTAGATCGACCTGTCGATCTCGATCTGAACCGCGTGCTGGCCGCGCTCGGGACGCCCATAGGCCTGAGCGACATAGGCCCCGGCAAACGGCGCGTTGCGGGCCACCCGCAGCCCGGCGGCGGAAAAGGCAGCCTCGATCCGGTCCACGACCTCGCCACCCGCGGCGGCCCCGAACCGGTCGCCCAGCACCACCTCGGGGCGGGCCCAGCCCCCGCCCAGCATGTTCTCGATGGCCTCGTGCGGCATCGAATGGCAATCGACCAGAATCGCCTGGCCGAACTGCAGGTGCGTCGCCGCGAGCAACCCTTTCAGGGTCGCGTGATAGGGATGCCAGCACCGGTCGAGCCGCTCCTGCGCCTGCGACCGCGACAGCTTGCCGCGATGGATCTGCCGGCCATTGGCCACCACGCGCGGGATCACGCCCAGCCCCGAGGCGACGCGCGGGTTGTGCCCGCGCCGCTGCACGCCCGCGACCACCGCCGGGTCCAGTTCGTCGACGCCGCGATTGAGATCCACATAGGCCCGCGGAACCCGCGCGCTCAATAGCGGGGCGCCGAAATCGGGCGCCGCATCGAACAACCGGTCCACAAAGGCGTCTTCCGAACTGCGAATGGCGCGTTCGTCCAGCACGCTGTCGCGCAGGAACGCCGCCGGATAGTCGCGCCCGCTATGCGGAGAGGCGAAAATCACGCAGGAGTGCTGCCGCGCGGGCATCGCGAGATCATAGGCGGGATCGGTCATCGTCGCTCCATTCCTCGTCAGTGTTTACGCCAAACCAACATCCTTCAAAAGCCCTTGATCCCACCCGCGACTCCTTCTATAGACGCCGCTACCGGCGCGGATTTCCGCGCCCCATTTCGTTCTTGGGGCGGATGACGCGGCGGTATTCATGGGCGGTTAGCTCAGCGGTAGAGCACTACGTTGACATCGTAGGGGTCACTGGTTCGATCCCAGTACCGCCCACCATGAATTCACCGCTCCGGTTCTTCGGGGTGCCCGCAACACGAGGCGCTGGCCCGCGCCGCAACGAAATGGAGAACGGCGATGAAGGTCAAGAATTCGCTCCGCTCGCTCAAGAACCGGCACCGCGACTGCCGGATCGTGCGTCGCAAAGGCCGCGTTTATGTGATCAACAAGACGCAGCGCCGGTTCAAGGCCCGCCAGGGCTGAACCTGACCGCACCGAACGATGCGAAAACCGCGCCCCTCCGGGCGCGGTTTTTCTTTGCGCGCCGTCCCGGTTTCGGCGGCAATCCGGTCATGCACGGCGAATTGTGGCTTGCATCTTTTCCCGATTTGCTAAATTGACGAATTTAGTCGGAAATGAGCGTATCACCAATCGATGGGAGTTATCATGCGCAAACCTGCAACCTGTCTCGCCGCCCTGCTGGCCGCCACCCTGGCAACCGCCGCTGCCGCCGAGGGCGAGCTCAACCTCTATTCGTCCCGCCACTACGACACCGACGAGAAACTCTACTCCGATTTCGAAGAGGCCACCGGCATCACCATCAACCGCATCGAAGGCAAGGCCGACGAACTGATCGCGCGGATGGAGGCCGAGGGCGCCAACAGCCCCGCCGATGTGATGCTGACCGTGGACACCTCGCGGCTGAAGCGCGCCAAGGATGCCGGCATCCTGCAATCGATCGACAGCGCGGTGCTCGAGGAACGCATCCCCGGCAATCTCCAGGACGCGGACAACCAGTGGTTCGGGTTCTCGCAGCGGTCGCGGATCATCTTCTACGACAAGGCCGACGTGGCCGAACCGCCGCAGACCTATGCCGATCTGGCCGACCCCAAATACAAGGGGCAGGTCTGCATCCGGTCCTCGACCAACGCCTACATGCAGACGCTGCTGGCCGCGATCATCGAACATGAGGGCGAAGAAGCCGCAAAATCCTGGGCCGACGGCGTGGTCGCGAACTTTGCCCGCGATCCGCAGGGCGGTGACACCGACCAGCTGCGCGGCCTCGTGTCGGGCGAATGCGACATCGCGGTGGCGAACACCTATTACTTCGCCCGCGCGCTGCGCAAGGATGTCAAGGGCCTCAGCGACAGTGTCGACACGATCGGCTGGGTGTTTCCCGACCAGGACGGCAACGGGGCGCACATGAACCTGTCGGGCGCCGGCGTGGCCGCCCATGCGCCGAACCGCGACAACGCGATCAAGTTCCTCGAATACCTGTCGGGCGATCAGGCGCAGGTCTATTTCTCGGCCGGCAACGACGAATATCCGGCGGTCAAGGGCGTGGACCTGGCCGAGTCGGTCCAGAAACTGGGCGACTTCAAGGCCGATAGCGTGGACCTGTCGGCCGTGGCCGACAACATCCCCGCCGCGCAGAAGATCTTCAACGAGGCCGGCTGGAAGTAATCCGGCAATCGTATCCCACGCCTGCGGCGCCGGTCCCTGTGGCCGGCGCCGTTTGCTTTGGCGCTGTTTGCCCTCGTGCCGATTGCCTTGACCGCGCGCCGCAAACGGCACCGAAACCGGGTGACAAGCACCGGGGCAGCCCCTATAAGGCGCGCGACTTTTCCTTCCCAGTACAGGATTGCTGCCATGACCGTGCAAGTTTTCGGCCACAAGTCGCCCGATACCGACTCTACCGGATCGCCCATCATCTGGGCCTGGTACCTGTCCGAGATAAAGGGCATCCCGGCAACCCCGGCGCTGCTGGGCGAACCCAACACCGAAGCCGCCTTCATGCTCCAGCGCTGGGAACTGGAAAAACCGGCGATCATCGACGACGTGGCCGACGGTACGCCGGTCGTGATCGTTGACACCAACAACCCCGCCGAACTGCCCGCCAATATCAACGGCGCCGACATCCAGGGGATCATCGACCATCACAAGCTGGTGGGCGGGCTGGAAACCAAGGGCCCGATCGACATCACCATCCGCCCGGTCGCCTGCACCGCCACCATCATGCACGACCTGATCGGCGACGACATGAGCCGGATGCCGAACCGGATCAAATGCGCGATGCTGACCTGCATCCTGTCGGACACGCTGGAGTTCCGCAGCCCCACCACCACCGACCACGACCGCGCCGTGGCCGAGAAGCTGGCCGGCCAGCTCGGCATCTCGATCCCCGATTACGCCGCCGAGATGTTCGCGGCGAAATCCGATGTCTCGGCATTCTCGGACGCCGAACTGCTGCGCATGGACAGTAAGGAATACGAGGTCGAGGGCACCAGGTTCCGCGTGTCGGTGCTGGAAACCACCGCGCCCGCGACCGTTCTGGCGCGCACGGACAGCCTGATCGAGACCATGCAGACCGTCGCCGCCGAGGATGGCGTCGATCAGGTTCTGCTGTTCGTGGTGGACATCCTGAACGAGGAAGCGACCCTGCTGGTGCCGAACGACCTGGTGAAATCGCTGGCGGCCAGCAGCTTTGGCGCCAGCGCGACCTCGGACACCGTGGTCCTGCCCGGCGTGGTCAGCCGCAAGAAACAGATCATCCCGAACCTGAAACTCTGAGCGGTTCGTAAACCGGGGCGCGGTTCCGGCGCCCTGTCGTGCAGAAAAACCCGGACGGTCGCGGCAACGCACCGCCCGGATTTCGTTTGGGGGGATGGGCACGCAGGCGGCGCGGGTCGCAAATCTCCGTGCGCGGCCCCGTTTCCCCACACCGGACAGCGCCCGATCGTTCCCCTGCCCCGGTTGCACCGGCCCGCCAAAGCTTGTGAACGCGCCCGCGCCCTGCCATACCGCCGCCAACCGCAGATCGAAACGGAGCGTCGCCATGACCCAGATCGTCGAATCGCTTGCCGAAATCTCCGACCGCTACGACGCGCTGTTCGTCGATCTCTGGGGCTGCGTGCATAATGGCGTCGCCGCCTATCCGGACGCGGTAGCGGCGTTGCAGGCCTTTCGCGGGCGGGGCGGCACCGTGGTGCTGGTCACCAATTCGCCCAAGCCGCGTGCCGGGGTGGCGCGGCAGCTGGTCGAGTTCGGCGTGCCGGACGATGCCTGGGACACCATCGCCACGAGCGGCGACAGCGCCCGCGCGGCGATGTTCTCGGGCGCGGTGGGCAACAAGGTCTGGTTCATGGGCGAATGGGAACGCGACGCGGGGTTCTTTGAACCGATCCACGTCATTCACGACCCCGTCCCGATCGAGCGGGTCGAACTGGAACAGGCCGAGGGCATCGTCTGCTGCGGCCCTTTCGATCCTCTGGCCGACCCGGCCGGGATGCGGCCCCGGTTCCTCTATGCGAAACAGAAAGGGCTGAAACTGCTCTGCGCCAATCCCGATATCGTGGTGGACCGGGGCGAGGTGCGGGAATGGTGCGCCGGGGCGCTGGCCAGACTCTATACCGAGATGGGCGGCGAAAGCCTCTATTTCGGCAAACCGCATCCGCCGATCTACGACCTCGCCCGCCGGCGCCTGGCCGAGATCGACCGGCTGGTGCCTGATGCGCGCATCCTGGCCATCGGCGACGGGATCGGAACCGACATTGCCGGCGCGATGGGCGAGGATATCGATTCGCTGTTCATCACCGGCGGCCTGGCCGCTGCCGAAACCAGGACCGCATCGCAGCCCGATCCGCAGGCGCTGGAGGCGTATCTGCAACGGGAAATGACATCGCCCCGCCATGCGATCGGGTTTCTGCGCTGATCGGCGGCAGACCCGGGACCGGCTGACTGCCCCCTGATCGCGTGACGGCCGTTCGCGCCGCCGCCCTGCCCGTTGCCCGCTTGGGCCGGGGTGCAGCCATGTCACCGGGACGTGGTCGAAACTGTCTGGCGCTCCCTTGCGGGTCCGGATGCCGGAACGCACCCGCCGACAGGTTGCTGTCGACAGCCGGCGATGCCCCGTTGCGACGCATCGATAGGACCGGATCTGCATTTTCGCGCGATTGGCCCCTTGATTTTCTGCGACTGCAAAGTAATAAAGTTGCCAGCGCACCATGCTGCGTATAAGGAAATTTCTTGCCCGATGACTCGCGAGGATGACATGCTGGACAATCTGCCCCGTGGAACGATCTGCATCGAAGATATCGAAATGGGCATGTCGCGCCACCTGCGCAAAGTGGTGACGGACGAGGATATCGAGATGTTCGCCCAGGTGTCGACCGACCGGAACCCGGTGCACCTGGACGATGACTACGCCCGCGACACGATTTTCCAGGGCCGGATTGCCCACGGGATGCTGACCGCCGGTCTGATCTCGGCGGTGATCGGTGAACAGCTGCCCGGCCACGGGACGGTCTATATGGGCCAGTCGCTGAAATTCCTCGCCCCGGTGCGGCCCGGCGACATGGTCTATGCCGAGGTCAAGGTCATCGACATCGACATGTCCAGACGGCGGGTGAAGCTCGACTGCCATTGCGCGGTGGACGGCAAGAAGGTTCTGGTCGGCGAAGCCATGGTTCTGGCCCCCAGCCGCAAGTTCGACTGACCGGTTCCAGGGCCGCCGCACACGCTTGCACCTGCCTGCGCGGGGGGCTAGGCAGGCGTCATGCGGATCATCAGAGACTATCAGTTCGTCGATCCCCCGAACCGGGGCGCCAGCGTCGCGATCGGCAATTTCGACGGCGTGCATATCGGTCACCAGTCGGTGATCCGGCTGGCCCGCGACCGGGCGCCGCAGGCGCCGCTGGGGGTTCTGACCTTCGAGCCGCATCCGCGCCAGTTCTTTGCCCCCGACGCCCCGCCGTTTCGGCTGATGGGCCGTGACGCCCGCGCGCACCGGTTGCAGAAACTGGGTGTGGAACGGCTGTATGAGCTCAATTTCAACGCCGCGCTGGCGGGCCTGACGCCTGAGGCATTCGCCCGTGACGTGCTGGCGGGGGGGCTGGGGCTGAGCCATGTGGTGGTCGGCGCCGATTTCTGTTTCGGCAAGGCGCGGGCCGGCAATGCCGACGACCTGGTCCGGCTGGGCGCGGAGCTGGGCTTTGGCGTCACCGTTGCGCCTTTGCTCGAAGAAGGCCCGCATGTGGTGTCCTCGTCGGCGATCCGCGCCGCGCTGACCGAAGGCCGCCCGCGTGATGCCGCGGCGATGCTGGGCCATTGGCACCGGATCGAGGGCCAGGTGGTCGGTGGCGAACAGCGCGGCCGCGAACTGGGCTTTCCGACCGCGAACATCTCGATCGAGGGGCTGCACCGCCCCGCCTATGGCGTTTACGCGGTGCTGGTCGATGTGCTCGACGGCCCCAATGCCGGCTGCTACCGGGGCGCGGCCAGCCTGGGCATCCGCCCGATGTTCGACGGCGACGTGCCCAATCTCGAAACCTTCCTGTTCGATTTCTCGGGCGATCTCTATGGCGCCACCCTGTCGGTCGCGCTGGTCGATTACCTGCGCCCCGAAGCGACATTCGACGGGCTCGACGCGCTGGTCGCGCAGATGCAGGCCGATTGCGACCGCGCCCGCGACCTGCTGGCGGCGCTGTGAGCGACCTGATCGACCGCACCGGGCTGCCGCCGCGGTTCTGGGAACGCAAGCCGCTGCGCGACCTGTCCCGGCGGGAATGGGAGGCGCTGTGCGACGGCTGCGGCAAATGCTGCCTGAACAAGCTCGAGGACGAGGAAACCGGCGAGGTGGCGCTGACCCGCGTGGCCTGCCGCCTGCTGGACGACGCGACCTGCCGCTGCGCCCAGTATGAGATCCGTCACCAGTTCGTTCCCGACTGCATCGTGCTGTCGCCCTCGAATATCGACGACAATCTTTATTGGATGCCCGCCACCTGCGCCTATCGGCTGGTCCACGAGGGCCGCCCGCTCCATGACTGGCATCCGCTGATCTCGGGCGATCCGGAAACGGTGCACAGCGCCGGGGTTTCGGTGCGCAACATGACCGTGCCCGAGTTCGCGGTCGACGAAGACGACTGGGACGATCACATCATCGAGGAGCCGCTCTGATGTTCTTTGCCTCCGACAATTCCGGGCCGGTGCATCCCGACATCATGGCCGCGCTGGCCGATGCCAACACGGGCCATGCCTGGGCCTATGGCGATGACGCGCTGATGGACGAGGTTCGGACGCGCCTGCGCGATATCTTCGAGGCGCCCGAGGCGGCGGTCTATCTGGTCGCGACCGGAACGGCGGCCAATGCGCTGGCGCTGGCGACCCTGTGCCAGCCCTACGAGACCGTGTTCTGTTCGCCCGTCGCCCATATCCACGAAGACGAGTGCAACGCGCCGGAGTTCTTCACCGGCGGCGCTAAGCTGACGCTGGTGCCGGGCGGCGACCGGATGAGCGCGGATGCGCTGCGCGCGGCGATCGCGGCCGAAGGCACGCGCGGCGTGCATGGGCCGAAACGCGGGCCGGTGTCGATCACCCAGGCCACCGAACGCGGCGGCGTTTATGCGCTGGATGACCTGCGTGCGCTGACCGGCGTGGCGCGGGAATTCGGCCTGCCGGTGCATATGGACGGCGCCCGGATGGCCAATGCGCTGGTCACGCTGGGCTGCAGCCCGGCCGAGATGACCTGGAAATCGGGTATCGACGCGCTCAGCCTTGGCGGGACCAAGAATGGCTGCATGGGGGTCGAGGCGGTGATCCTGTTCGAGCCCTCGAAGGCTTGGGAATTCGAACTGCGCCGCAAGCGCGGCGCGCATCTGTTTTCCAAGCATCGCTACCTGTCGGCGCAGATGGCGGCCTATCTGCGCGACGACCTGTGGCTGACCACCGCGCGGCAGGCAAATTCGAACTGTGCCCGGCTGGCCGAAGGGCTGCGCGCGAAAGGCGCGGAGTTCCTGTTCAAGCCGCAGGCCAACATCGTCTTTGCCAGCTTCCCGCGTGCCACCCATCGCCGCCTGCACGATGCGGGTGCGCAGTATCACCTGTGGGGCAGCGCCGACCTGGATGGCCCGGACGAGGCCGAAATGCTGGCCTGCCGGCTGGTCTGCGACTGGTCGATCCCGCAATCCGAGATCGACCGGTTCCTGGCGTTGCTCTGACCCCGGCCCGCTCAGTCCGGGGAGTCAGCCCGGGGAGGCGGCCAGAAGCGCCCGCAGGTGGGCCGCGGCGTCCTCGGGACGGGTGACCGGCAGCATGTGCCCGGCGCCATCGACCACGATGTTGCGCGCGCCCGCGATCCGGGCGGCCAGCCCGTCGCAGATCGGCACCATGCTGGGATGGCTGGCGCCGCCGCGCAGGATCGCCACCGGCATCGTCAGCCGATCCAGGACGCCGGGCCGCAATATGCCGGGC
This sequence comes from Pukyongiella litopenaei, assembly GCF_003008555.2. NCBI lineage: Bacteria > Pseudomonadati > Pseudomonadota > Alphaproteobacteria > Rhodobacterales > Paracoccaceae > Pukyongiella > Pukyongiella litopenaei. The sequence goes on from NZ_CP027665.1 coordinate 725,582, forward strand.
CTGTCCTCGTTCGTCGCCGAAACGGACGCCGGCAGGACATGGATGCCGCGCACCATCGCGGCCCGCATCTGTTCGGGCATCTGGTCCCAGCGCGGCCCGCCGGTATCGCCCCACATGCGGTTGAACAGCCGCGCGCCCAACGCATCGTCACCGGCATCCAGCGCCTCAAAGACCGGCCTGATCTCGGCATCGTGGGACGCGATGGTGCCCGGAGCATCGGCAATCGCGACGCAGAACATGACCGGTTCGAGCAGCGTCAGGCTGCGCACCCGCTCGGGAAAGCTGGCCGCCAGCCGCAACGCGACCGTGGCCCCGAAGCTGTGGCCGATCACATCCATCCCGGGCTCCAGCAGCGGCTCGACCGCCTCGAACATCCGGTCGGGAAAATCGCCTTGGCGATCCCAGTCGGGACTGCGCCCATGGCTCAGCATGTCGGGTGTGACCAGCGTGAGTTCGCTGTCCATCTGCGCCGCCAGCCCGCGCCACGCGCCGGAATGGGCAATCGTGCAATGCAGCGCCAGCGCCCGGCGCGGGCCCTGCCCGAAACTGCGCACGAAAAGCGGCTGCGGGATGGCGCCGCCGCCGCTCATGCCGCGACCTCCGCGAGATGGGCATCGAGATCGTCGAGCCGGTCCTGCCCCCAGAACCGCGCATCGTCGCCGGTGATGTAGAAGGGCGCGCCGAACACGCCCCGCTCCACCGCCTCCTCGAGATTGGCCGCATAGGTTTCGGCCCCCACCAGAAGGCCGCTGTCGGCCAGCGACGGGTCGAACCCCGCCGCCGCCAGGCAGTCGCGGATCACCGCATCATCGGCCACGTCGCGGTCTTCGGCCCAGCAGGCCCGCGTCAGCCCATGTGCGAGCGCGCCCAGATCGCCGCCGCCGGTCTTCTGGGCCGCGATCAGCGCATAGGCGGCGGGTGCGGCGTTGGTGGGCCAGTGCGCCGGTTTCAGGTTCAGCGGCAACCCGGTCTTGCGCGCCTGCCGCCGCAGTTCCTGCAGGCGATACTGCTGCCGCGACGGGTGCCGGTCCCCGAGGGGCTGCCCGCCGGTGCGCCCGAACAGCGCGATGATGTCCAGCGGCTTGTAGGTGACGGTGGCACCGTGCCGGGCGGCGATGTCTTCCAGCCGCGTGCCGGCGAGGTAGGTGAATGGCGAGATTGTTGCGAAAAAGTAGTCGATATGGGCCATCCGGCTCTCCTCTCGCGGCAAACGCTTTGGCGCGACGGTAGCCCCGTGCTAAGCGGTGTCAACCATCACGAATCTGTCACATGCCCTAGCTGCCGGGGAAATCTGCACATGCCGACTCTGACCGAACCGAAACTGATTTCGGGAAATGCCAACCTGCCTCTGGCCCGGGCCATCGCCAAGCGAATGACCATGCACCGGGGCGTGCATACCGGGCTGGTGGATGCCCGAGTGGAACGGTTCAACGATGCCGAAATCTTTGTCGAGGTTTACGAAAACGTCCGCGGCGAGGACATGTTCATCATCCAGCCGACCTCGAACCCGGCCAATGACAATCTCATGGAACTGCTGATCATCGCCGACGCGATGCGGCGGTCCTCGGCCCGGCGCACCACCGCCGTGATCCCCTATTTCGGCTATGCCCGACAGGATCGCCGCACCAAGGCCCGCACGCCGATTTCGGCCAAGCTGGTGGCGAACATGATTGCCGGGGCCGGGATCGAACGGGTGCTGACGATGGACCTGCACGCGGCCCAGATCCAGGGCTTCTTCGACATCCCGGTCGACAACCTTTATGCCTCGCCGGTCTTTGCGCTGGACATCAAGACCGCCTTCCGCGACCGCATGGGCGAATTGATGGTGGTCTCGCCCGATGTCGGCGGCGTCGCCCGCGCCCGCGAACTGGCCAAGCGGATCAACGCCCCGCTGGCGATCGTGGACAAGCGCCGCGAGAAACCCGGTGAAATCGCCGAGATGACGGTCATCGGCGACGTAAAAGGCAAGACCTGCCTGATCGTCGATGACATCTGCGACACGGCCGGCACGCTGTGCAAGGCGGCCGAAGTCCTGATCGAAAACGGCGCCAACGAGGTCCATTCCTACATCACGCACGGGGTGATGAGCGGCCCGGCGGTCGAACGGGTCGGGAAATCGGTGATGAAGTCGCTGGTCATCACGGATTCGATCCAGCCGAGCGCCCCTGTCAGGGCCTGCGACAACATCCGCATCGTGCCCACCGCGCCCCTGTTCACCCAGGCGATCCTGAACATCTGGAACGGCACCTCGGTCTCGTCGCTGTTCGACGACGACACGCTCGGACCGATCTACGAATCTCTCTACAGCGCGGGCTGATCGCCGCCGGGCAAACCCTCAGCCGAGATCCCAGTCATCATCATGGGCGGCCTCGCCGATGGCCATCCAAGACACGCGCAGACGCGCGATGCGGGTGTCGCCCCAGGTGTTGAACACCAGTTCGAACCCGTCGGGCGTGATGTCGCGCGCGCGCAGTTCGGCCCGAAGCGCGGCATCCGGAGACACGTCCCACAACACAACCGCCACCTGCACGGCAGGCGCATTGCGGAACGCCGTCGGGAACCGAACCGACTTGCAACATTCGCGGGGGCCGTCGCCGGACCACATCTCGCCGCCATGCTCGAAGTCGGAAAACATCAGGACCTCGCCCTGTTCGATCCCGATACGGTGGTTTTGCAGTGTCTTCATCGGCTCACAGTTCCCCCGGACCGAACGCATGTCAACGCGCGACCAGACCAATTCCAGGCGACAACATCCTGAACATCAAGCGATTGCACAACCGTCTGTTGGTATTGTCAAATTGTCGATTGGCCGGATCACAACCGGGCGCGATCCGGCTCCGGCGCGCGATGTCCCGGCGGCATCGGTCCGTCCGGCGGGGTCCGGTGCCGACGGAAAAGACCGGCCCCGTTTCCGGGACCGGCCTGGATTTCTGTTGCGCGGGGCCGGCTGCGTCAGATGTTCAGCGCAGCCCGCAGCGCGGCCAGATCGGCGAGCAGCTTTTCGGCTGCGTCGCAGGCGGCTCCTTCGGTGTCCTTGACGCCGGCCTCGGCCGCGGCGACGATCGCGTCGAGATCCTCGGCCTTCACCTCGGCCACCGGCATCGCCTTTTCGGCCAGCACCGAGGTGCCGGAGGATGCGATCTGCGCGAACCCGCCGGTCACGGCATATTCCGCCGTGCCTTCGGCGCTTTCCACATGAAGGATGCCGGGGCGCAGGGTGGTGATGACGGGGGCATGATCGGGCATCGCCGTCATGTCGCCATCGGCGCCCGGAATGCGGACCGAGGTGACCTGGAGCGACGCGAGGCTCCGCTCCGGGCTCACCAGGTCGAATTGCATCGTGTCAGCCATTCAGCTCTCCTCAGGCCGCGTCTGCGGCCATCTTCTCGGCCTTGGCGATCACCTCGTCGATACCGCCGACCATGTAGAACGCGCCTTCGGGCAGGTGGTCGTATTCACCGGCCACAACCGCCTTGAACGACGCGATCGTTTCCTCGAGCGGCACCTGCACGCCGGGCGACCCGGTGAACACTTCGGCCACGTCGAAGGGCTGCGACAGGAACCGCTGGATCTTACGGGCGCGGGCCACGGTCAGCTTGTCCTCTTCGCTCAGTTCGTCCATGCCGAGAATGGCGATGATGTCCTGGAGCGACTTGTAGCGCTGCAGGATCCCCTGCACGTCGCGGGCCACCTGGTAATGCTCTTCGCCGACGATCGCCGGGTCGAGGATCCGCGAGGTCGAATCGAGCGGGTCCACCGCCGGGTAGATGCCGAGCTCGGAAATCGCACGCGACAGAACCGTGGTGGCGTCGAGGTGGGCAAACGAGGTTGCCGGCGCCGGGTCGGTCAGGTCGTCCGCGGGCACATAGATGGCCTGCACCGAGGTGATCGAGCCCTGCTTGGTCGAGGTGATGCGTTCCTGCAGCGCGCCCATGTCGGTCGCCAGCGTCGGCTGATAGCCCACGGCCGAAGGAATACGGCCCAGCAGCGCCGACACTTCCGAACCGGCCTGGGTAAAGCGGAAGATGTTGTCGACGAAAAACAGCACGTCGGTGCCGGACTGGTCGCGGAACTGCTCGGCCAGCGTCAGGCCGGTCAGCGCCACGCGGGCCCGCGCCCCCGGAGGTTCGTTCATCTGGCCGTATACAAGCGCCACCTGGCTGTCTTCCAGGTTGTCGGGCTTGATCACGTTGGATTCGATCATTTCCCAGTAAAGGTCGTTGCCCTCACGGGTCCGTTCGCCCACACCGGCAAACACCGAGAAGCCCGAGTGCACCTTGGCGATGTTGTTGATCAGTTCCATGATCAGAACCGTCTTGCCGACGCCGGCGCCGCCGAACAGGCCGATCTTGCCGCCCTTCGAATAGGGCGCGAGCAGGTCGACCACCTTGATGCCGGTGACCAGGATTTCCGATTCCGTGGACTGTTCCGCGAATTCGGGTGCCTCGGCGTGGATCGGGCGGGTTTCCGTTGCGTTCACCGGGCCCTTTTCGTCGACCGGTTCGCCGACGACGTTCAGGATACGGCCCAGGGTCGCGTTGCCCACCGGCACCGAGATCGGCGCGCCGGTATCCGACACTTCTGCGCCGCGCACGAGACCTTCGGTGGCATCCATCGCGATGGTCCGGACCGTGCTTTCGCCGAGGTGCTGCGCAACCTCGAGCACCAGTTTCTTGCCCTGGTTCTCGGTGACCAGCGCGTTCAGGATCTCGGGCAGGTGATCATCGAACTGCACGTCGACGACGGCCCCGATGATCTGCGTGACTTTGCCTTTTGCATTCGCCATGTTTCGTCTCCGGTTCTCTTAGAGCGCCTCGGCGCCCGAAATGATTTCAATCAGCTCGTTGGTGATCACGGCCTGGCGCGAACGGTTGAACTCGATGGTCAGCCTGTCGATCATGTCGCCCGCGTTGCGGGTGGCGTTGTCCATCGCGGACATCCGCGCGCCCTGTTCGGACGCACCGTTTTCCAGCAGCGCGCTGAATATCTGGGTGGCCACGCCGCGCGGCAGCAGGTCGGCCAGGATCTCGCCTTCGTCAGGTTCATAGTCGAACACGGTTCCCGCGCCGGCGTCATCCTCGTCCGTCTCGAAGGCGGCGGGGACGATCTGCACCGCGGTCGGGGTCTGGGTGACCACGTTGACGAAATGCGAAAAGAAGATCGTCGCCACGTCGAATTCGCCGGCGTCAAAGCGGGCGATGACGTCGCGCGCGATGTCCTGCGCGTTCACATATCCGACCTTCTTGACCTCGGACAGGTCGACATGACCCACGAAATCATCGGCGAAATCGCGTTTGAGCTGATCGCGGCCCTTCTTGCCGACGGTCAGCACCTTCACGGTCTTGCCCTTGGCCTTCAGCTCGGCCGCATGCTGGCGGGCGAGCTTGGCGATATTGGTGTTGAAACCGCCGCACAGCCCGCGCTCGGCGGTCATGACCACCAGCAGATGCACCTGGTCCGAACCGGTGCCGCGCAGGAGCGCGGGCGCCGCTTCGTTGCCGGCCATCGAGGCGGCCAGCCCGGCCATCACCGCGCCGAACCGTTCGGCATAGGGACGGGCGTCCTCGGCGGCTTCCTGGGCGCGGCGAAGTTTCGCCGCGGCCACCATCTGCATCGCCTTGGTGATCTTGCGGGTCGATTTGACCGACTCGATCCGGTTCCTTAGATCCTTGAGACTTGGCATCGCCTTATCTCTCCTTCTGCGAAGTCGATATCAGGCGAAATCGGCGGCGAATTCGTCGAGCGCGGCCTTCATCCGGTCTGCGGCTTCATCCTTGATCTTGGGATCTTCGTTGGTGATCCAGTCCAGCAGATCCTGGTGCTTGCCGCGCAGATGCGCCAGCAGGCCGGTTTCGAAACGGCCCACGTCGCGCACGGCGATCTTGTCCAGGTAGCCAGAGATACCGGCGAAGATGACGCAGACGATTTCCGCGTTGGTCAGCGGCGAATATTGCGGCTGTTTCATCAGCTCGGTCAGGCGGGCGCCACGGTTCAGCAGCGCCTGGGTGGCCGCGTCGAGATCCGAGCCGAACTGGGCAAAGGCCGCCATTTCGCGATACTGCGCCAGTTCCAGCTTCACCGAGCCGGCAACCGATTTCATCGCATTGGTCTGGGCCGACGAGCCCACGCGCGACACCGACAGACCGGTGTTCACGGCCGGGCGGATACCCTGGAAGAACAGTTCGGTTTCAAGGAAGATCTGGCCGTCGGTGATCGAGATCACGTTGGTCGGGATAAAGGCCGACACGTCGCCGCCCTGGGTTTCGATGATCGGCAGCGCGGTCAGCGACCCGGCGCCGAAATCCTCGTTCAGCTTGGCCGAACGTTCGAGCAGGCGCGAGTGCAGATAGAAAACGTCGCCCGGATAGGCTTCGCGCCCCGGCGGGCGGCGCAGCAGCAGCGACATCTGGCGATAGCTGACGGCCTGTTTCGACAGGTCATCGTAGATGATCAGCGCGTGGCGGCCGTTGTCGCGGAAAAACTCCGCCATCGCGGTCGCCGAATAGGGGGCGAGGAACTGCATCGGCGCCGGGTCTGACGCGGTCGCGGCCACGACGATGGAATATTCCATCGCGCCGGTTTCCTCGAGCTTCTTCACCAGCTGCGCGACGGTCGACCGTTTCTGGCCCACCGCGACATAGACGCAGTAGAGCTTCTTGCTCTCGTCGTCGCCCGCGGCCTCGTTATAGACCTTCTGGTTCAGGATCGTGTCGAGCGCCACGGCGGTCTTGCCGGTCTGGCGGTCGCCGATGATCAGTTCCCGCTGGCCACGGCCGATCGGGATCATCGCGTCCACCGATTTCAGGCCGGTTGCCATCGGTTCATGCACCGATTTGCGCGGGATGATGCCGGGCGCCTTGACGTCCGCGATGCCGCGGGTCTCGGTCGCGATCGGGCCCTTGCCGTCCAGCGGGTTGCCGAGGCCGTCGACCACGCGCCCGAGCAGCGCATCGCCCACCGGCACGTCCACGATCGACGCGGTCCGCTTGACGGTGTCGCCTTCCTTGATGTCCCGGTCGGACCCGAAGATCACGACGCCGACATTGTCGGATTCGAGGTTCAGCGCCATCCCCATGATGCCGCCGGGAAACTCGACCATTTCACCGGCCTGCACGTTGTCGAGGCCATACACACGGGCAATACCGTCGCCGACGCTGAGCACGCGGCCGACTTCGGCCACTTCGGCTTCCTGACCGAAATTCTTGATCTGGTCCTTCAGGATCGCAGAAATCTCTGCTGCTTGGATACCCATTTATCCGACCTCTTTCATTGCATTCTGGAGGGAATTGAGCTTGGAGCGGATCGAGGTGTCGATCATCTTCGAGCCCACCTTGACGACAAGACCGCCGACGAGGCTTTCGTCGACGGTCGCATTGATGTTGACGGTCTTGCCCACATTCGCGGTCAGCACCTTGGCCAGCTTGTCCGACTGCGCCTTGGTCAGGGCCTTCGCCGAGCTCACTTCGGCGGTCACTTCGTTACGGGCCTCGGCCAGCCTGGCGCGCAGGGCGGCGATCAGCTGCGGCACCACGAACAGGCGGCGCTTCTCGGCCATCAGCGCCAGCGCGTTCTGCAGCACCGGGGCCAGCTCCATCCTGGACGCAATCGCGGTGATCGCGGCGCGCTGATCCGACCGCGCAACCAGCGGCGACGCGATCAGCGACCGCAGGTCGGCGCTGTCGTCCAGCGCCGCGGCCAGGTCGTTGATTCCGGTTTCCAGCCCGTCGAGGCCTTTGCTTTCCTGCGCGATCTCGAAGATCGCCGTGGCATACCGCGCGGCAATCCCCGCGGAAATCGAAGCTGGTTCGGACACGTCCACCCTTTCGACATTGGGCCCGGTTTGCGGCCCCCACCGCGGCCTCCGGGGCGTGAAGAAACCCCGCCATTGCTGGCAGGGATCAAAAATCAGCGTCGATGTAGCAGAGCGTTCACGGTCCCGCAACAGGCTATGGGAAAACCCCCTGGAAAGGGATATTTCGCGTTATCAACGCCTTACGCCATCTGCGACCCTTTGCGCCCCGCCCCGTGCAAAAAAATCGTCGCATAATTGTCGGATTGACCGAATCCGGGCGCTTTCAGCCGCGCGATCAGACCGGTTCGGCCAGTCCCGCCGGCGCCCGCACCGGACGGGTTTCGCGCTCTTTCACGATCCGCTTTCCGCGCGGCTGCACGCGCTTGACCGCCTCGACCAGCACCACCCCGCCGGCCAGCACCGTGGGCATGCGCCGCCCGACCCGTTCAAACAGCGGACCGGCCCGAAGCCAGAACCGGCGTGACGACGGCGGCTGGTAGAGGGCCGAGCCATGGCCTTCGGGAAAGAAATCGTGCCGCCGCAGCTGCGCCTCGAGTTGACCCGCCGTATAGGGCTGGCCATAGCCAAAGGGCGTGGCGTCGCTGCGCGACCACAGCCCGGCCCGGTTCGGCACGATGAACAGCACCCGCCCGCCCGGCCCCAGCGCGCGCCAGCATTCCTGCAGCAGCCGCGACGGGCGTTCCGAGGTTTCCAGCCCGTGCATCACCAGCAGCCGGTCCACGCGCCCGGTATCCACCGGCCACATCGTTTCCTCGGTCAGCACCGAGACATTGGGCATCCCCGCCGGCCAGGGCATCACCCCCTGCGGCCCCGGCATCAGCGCGATCATCCGGCGGGCATCCGCGAGGTAGGGGCGCAGCAGCGGCACCGCGAACCCGAACCCCGCCACCGTCTGCCCCTTGCAGCCGGATTCGGGCCAGAATTCCAGCACCCGCGTGCGGATCGCCGCCTGCGCCGCCCGGCCCAGAGTGCTGCGATAGTAGAAGTTGCGCAGGTCCTGCACGTCGAGATGCATTGCAGTCGTCCGGTCGTTCGGTCAGTCTGGCCACGAGTTTTGCGTAGATTAGCACCCAAAGGACGAATGGCCATGCCCCTTGAGATCGTCACCATCCCGTGTCTTGCAGACAATTATGCCTTCCTTGCCCATGACGATGCCAGCGGGGAAACGGCGGTGGTCGACGTGCCCGAGGCCGCACCGATCCTCGACGCCCTGGCCGACCGGGGCTGGACCGCGACGCAGGTGCTGCTGACCCATCACCATTACGATCATATCGACGGGCTGCCCGACCTGCTGGCGGTGCATGACGCCCAGGTCACGGGCGCCGCGGCGGACGCGCACCGGCTGCCGCCGCTGGACCACGCGGTGGCCGAGGGCGACCGCATGCAGATCGGCGCCGAGACCGGTTCGGTGATCGACGTGTCCGGCCACACCGTCGGCCATGTCGCGTTCCATTTCCCCGCCAGCGCCGTGGTGTTCACCGCCGACAGCCTGATGGCGCTGGGCTGCGGGCGGGTGTTCGAAGGCACCATGCCGCAGATGTGGGCATCGCTGTCGAAGCTCGCCGCCCTGCCCCCCGAAACCACGGTCTGTTCGGGCCATGAATACACCGAGACCAACGGGCGGTTCGCCGTTACCGTGGATCCCGACAACCCGGCGCTGGCGGCGCGCGTGGCCGAAATCGCCCGCGCCCGGGCCGCCGGCGAGGCCACCGTGCCGTCGACCCTGGCGCTGGAACTGGCCACCAACCCGTTCCTGCGCGCGGGCGATGCCGCCATCCAGCGCAACCTGGGCATGGACGGCGCGGACCCGGCGGCGGTCTTTGCCGAAATCCGCGCCCGCAAGGATCGATTCTGACCCCGGATTCCGCCGCGTTTCAGGTCACGGTCACGGCATTTGTGACCACGAATTTCAAGAAAAGCCTTGAAGCCTGAGCACGATCAACCAAACTCTAAGACAATAAAGACATGCTTGGCGGCGATACGTCCTGCCAACAGCACAGAAGGAGCACCCGCGTGCCTTCATTCTCGAACACATTGGAACAGGCAATTCACGCCGCGCTCGCGCTCGCCAATGAGCGCCGCCACGAATTCGCGACGCTGGAACATCTGCTGCTGGCGCTGCTGGACGAACCGGATGCCGCCCGCGTCATGCAGGCCTGCAATGTCAATATCGACGAGCTGCGCGCCACCCTGACCGAGTTCGTCGACGAGGACCTGTCGAACCTGGTGACCGACATCGAAGGATCCGAGGCGGTGCCGACCGCCGCCTTCCAGCGGGTGATCCAGCGCGCTGCGATCCATGTGCAATCCTCGGGCCGGACCGAGGTGACCGGCGCCAACGTGCTGGTCGCGATCTTTGCCGAACGCGAAAGCAACGCCGCCTATTTCCTGCAGGAACAGGACATGACCCGGTTCGACGCGGTGAATTTCATCGCCCACGGGGTTGCCAAGAATTCCGCCTTTGACGAAGCGCGGCCCGTCACCGGCGCCCCCGAAGCGGACGAGGAAACCTCGGCCCCGCCCGAAACCGAACGCAAGGAAAGCGCGCTGGGCAAATATTGCGTCGATCTCAACGCCAAGGCCCGCGAGGGCGGTGTCGATCCGCTGATCGGCCGTGACGACGAGGTCGAACGCTGCATCCAGGTGTTGTGCCGGCGCCGCAAGAACAACCCGCTGCTGGTGGGCGACCCCGGCGTCGGCAAGACCGCCATCGCCGAGGGCCTGGCCCGCAAGATCGTGGCCGGCGAAACCCCCGAAGTGCTGCTCGGCACCACGATCTATTCGCTCGACATGGGGGCGCTGCTGGCCGGCACCCGCTATCGCGGCGATTTCGAGGAACGTCTCAAGGCGGTCGTCACCGAGCTCGAGGAACATCCCGACGCGGTGCTGTTCATCGACGAGATCCACACCGTGATCGGCGCCGGGGCCACGTCGGGCGGGGCGATGGACGCCTCGAACCTGCTGAAACCCGCGCTGCAGGGCGGCAAGCTGCGCACCATGGGTTCGACCACCTACAAGGAATTCCGCCAACATTTCGAGAAGGACCGCGCCCTGTCGCGCCGGTTCCAGAAGATCGACGTGAACGAACCCTCGGTCGAGGATTCGGTGAAGATCCTCAAGGGGCTGAAGCCCTATTTCGAGGAACATCACGGCGTCAAATACACCGCCGACGCGATCAAGACCGCCGCCGAGCTGGCCGCGCGCTACATCAACGACCGCAAGCTGCCCGACAGCGCCATCGACGTGATCGACGAGGCCGGGGCCGCGCAGCACCTGGTGATCGCCGCGAAACGGCGCAAGACCATCGGCACCAAGGAAATCGAGGGCGTGGTCGCCAAGATCGCGCGCATCCCGCCCAAGAACGTGTCCAAGGACGATGCCGAGGTGCTCAAGGACCTGGAGAAATCGCTCAAGCGGGTAGTGTTCGGCCAGGACAAGGCCATCGAAGCGCTCAGCTCGGCGATCAAGCTGGCCCGCGCCGGGCTGCGCGAGCCGGAAAAACCGATCGGCAACTACCTGTTCGCCGGTCCCACCGGGGTCGGCAAGACCGAGGTGGCCAAGCAACTCGCCGACCAGCTGGGCGTCGAACTGCTGCGGTTCGACATGTCGGAATACATGGAGAAACACGCGGTGTCGCGCCTGATCGGCGCACCGCCGGGCTATGTCGGCTTTGACCAGGGCGGGATGCTGACCGACGGCGTCGACCAGCACCCGCATTGCGTGCTGCTGCTGGACGAGATCGAAAAGGCGCACCCGGATGTCTACAACATCCTGCTGCAGGTGATGGATCATGGCGAACTGACCGATCACAACGGCCGCACCGTCAGTTTCCGCAACGTGGTGCTGATCATGACCTCGAATGCAGGGGCCGCCGAACAGGCGCAATCCGCCATCGGGTTCGGCCGCGACCGGCGCGAGGGCGAAGACACCGCCGCGATCGAACGGACCTTCACGCCGGAGTTCCGCAACCGGCTGGACGCGGTGATCTCGTTTGCGACGCTGCCCAAGGACGTGATCCTGCAGGTGGTCGAGAAATTCGTGCTCCAGCTCGAGGTGCAACTGCTCGACCGCGGGGTCAGCATCGACCTGACCCGCCCGGCGGCAGAATGGATCGCCGACAAGGGCTATGACGACAAGATGGGCGCCCGCCCGCTGGGCCGCGTCATCCAGGAACACATCAAGAAGCCCCTGGCCGAGGAACTGCTGTTCGGCAAGCTGGCCAAGGGCGGTGTCGTCCATGTCGGCGTCAAGGACGGCAAGCTGGACCTGAAGATCGACGGCCCGGCAAAGCCGCGCCTGCCCGGCGACAAGCCGCCGCTGCTGACCGCCAACTGATGCCACGATGCTGCGGGTCGGTGCCCGACACCGCCCGCGGCACCGGATCGCCCATGCCCGGGTCGGAACACCGCGAAGACCGCGCCGCGCGGGTGCGGACCGGTGGGGTTCCGGGTTTTGGTCTCCGCGCCGCGCTGGCCGGGATCGCCTGCGTGGTGCTGCCGTTGTCCGCCGGTGCCGGCGGTTTCGGCCTCTCGCTGCCCATCGACTGCACCCCCGGTGACGGCTGCCATATCCAGAATTACGTCGACCATGACCCCGGCGACGGCAAACGCGATTACCGCTGCGGCGGGCTGAGCTATGACGGCCACACGGGCACCGATTTCGCGCTGCCGACACGGGCGGCCCTGCGGGCTGGCGTCGATGTCCTGGCCGCCGCGCCGGGCGTGGTGACCGCGATCCGCGACGGCATGGCCGATACCGGCGCGGACATGGCGGCGGGCGACATCGAGGGGCGCGAATGCGGCAACGGGGTGCGCCTGAGCCATGCCGACGGCTACGAGACCCAGTATTGCCACCTTGCCCGGATGTCGGTTGCGGTCCGTGTCGGACAGGCCGTGGATCGCGGCGACCGGCTGGGCCGGGTCGGGATGTCGGGCCTGACCCAGTTTCCGCACCTGCATCTGACCCTGCGCCGGAACGGTGCGGTGATCGACCCGTTTGCACCCGCCGCCTCAGGATGCGGCGGCAACGGCCAGACACTCTGGCAAACGCCGCCGGCCTATGTCGCCGGCGGGATGCTCGAGGCCGGGTTCGCCCCTGCCCTGCCCGGATATGACGCGATCCGCGATGGCACCGCCGCTAGGCCCGCGATCCCGGCCGGGGCCGACGCGCTCGTGCTGTTCGGCTATGCCTTCGGCGGACGGACCGGCGACCGTATGACGCTGCGCATCGACGGGCCCCAGGGCATCCTGTTCGATCAGGCGATGGTTCTGGACCGGGAACAGGCCCGGTTCTTCCGCGCCGGCGGCAAGCGGCGCAACGCCGACCGCTGGGCGCCGGGTCTCTATACCGGCACCGTGCGGCTGCTGCGGGAGGGGGAGGAAATCGGGCGGATGCAAACCCGCACGACCATCCGCTGAGCCCTATTTCTCGGTCAGTTTCAGTTCGATCCGGCGGTTCTGGGCGCGGGCCTCGGGCGTATCGGCGGGATTGATCGGCTGAAACTCCCCGAACCCGTTGGCCGAGAGCCGGTCAGGCGGGATCGCCAGGTCATCGACCATGTAGCGCACCACCGACAGCGCCCGCGCCTGCGACAATTCCCAATTGTCGCGATACCGCCCGCGCCCGCCCAGCGGAGAATTGTCGGTGTGGCCGTCGACGCGGATCACCCAGTCGATCCCGCGCGGAATGTCGCCGGCCACCGCGTGCAGGATACCCGCCACATTGGCGATCTGTTCCTGCCCCTCGGGCGACAGGTCGGCGCTGGCCGGGTCGAACAGAACCTCGGAGGAAAACACGAACCGGTCGCCTTCGATCCGCACGCCGTCACGGTCGCCCAGCACGGCACGCAGCCGGCCAAAGAACTCGGACCGGTATTGCTGCAACGTCTTTGCTTCGGCCTCCAGCCGCCGGGTTTCCTCTTCCAGCCGCTGCGCCTCGTCGGCCAGACGACGGCGCTCGGCTTCTTCCAGCATCCGCCGCTTGCGTTCCTCCGAAGCGGCGCGGGCCAGCGCGGTGTTCAGGTCGGCGCCCAGCGTTTCCAGCTGCACCTGTTGCGCCGCGTCGCGGTCTTTGTAGTCGTCGATCAGCGCCCGCAGGCTGCCGAGCTGCGCGCGCAGCTGCGCCAGCTGCTGGTTCAGCAGCTCGGTCCGGCGCTGCGCCTCGGCATTCCCGGCCTCCTCATCGGCCAGCTGCGCGCGGGCCTGGTCCAGCAGCGCCGCCCGCTGTTCGGCCAGCGTCATCTGGTCTTCGGCGCGGCCTTCGGCCTCGGCCTGCGCGGCCAGCGCCGCCATCAGCCGGGCGCGCAGCCGGTCCTGTTCGCTGGCCTGTGCCTGCGCGTTTTCCAGCTCATCGAGCGCCGCCAGCAGCCGCGCCTCGACGCTGGCCTTGTCCGCGTCGCCCGCCGCCAGCGCGGCGCGGGCCTGCGCCAGCTCGGTCGCAAGCGCCGCCTTGTCCTCCTCCGCCCGTGCCCGGAGCGCGGCCAATTCATCGCGCGCCCGGCTTGCCTGCGTATCGGTGTCGGATCGCAGCCGGTCCAGTTCGGCCTCGAGCGCGGCAACGGTTTCGGCTTCGCGCGCCTGCTGTGCATCCATCTGCGCCAGCACCCGCGTCAGCCGTTCGGCCAGTTCGTCACGGTCGCTGGCCTGCGCCTGCGCCGCCTCGATCCGGGCAAGGGCGTCGGCCAGTTTCACGTCCAGAGCCTCCCGTGCGGCGCGCGCGGCGGCCAGCAATGTCAGCGTATCCTCGGCCTCCTTGCGCCGGGCCTCGAGCGCGAGCGTCATCGCGGTCAGTTCCGCGTCGGCCGCCTGCAACCGCTGGCGCAGCGCCGCCGCGGCCTCGGCCTCGAGCAGGCGGTTCGCCTCTTCTTCGGACAGGCGGGCCTGCAGGTCCTGCAGGTCGCGCCCGAGCCCCGCGGCCTCGGCCTGCGAGTTATCGAGCCGCCCGCGCAGATCCGCGACCAGCGCTTGGAGCGCCTCGCGCCGGGCGGCGGCCAGCCGGGCGGCCTCGGTCTGCGCGTCGATCTCGTCGCGGCTCGCGGCCAGCGCCTGGCTCAACCCGTCGCGTTCCGCCTGCAGGTCGGCCTGGCGGTCGCGCAGCGTGGCGAGATCGGCCCGGTCGCCGGCCTGACCGGCCAGCAACGCGGCAACCTGCGCCTCGAAATCGGTGATGCGCGCGGCGGCCGTGTCCAGTTCGGCGGCCTGCCGGTCGCGTTCGGCGGTCAATGTCGCAATGGCCGCCTGCGCCGCGGCCAGGTCGCCACGGGCATCGCCCAGCGTGGCGGTGAGCGTGCCAACCTCGCTCTGCAGCGCCTCGGCCTCGACCTCCTTCAGCCCCAGCGCCTCGGACAGCGCCGCGACCTCGGCGGACAGGGATGACAGCTCGTCCTGCTGGCCGGTTATCAGCGCCCGCTGGCCGGTGATGGTTTCGCGCAGCACGAACTGCACCATCATGAAGATGGTCAGCACGAACATCAGCACCAGCAGCAGGCCGGTCATCGCATCGACGAAACCGGGCCAGATCGACGCCTGGAACCGATGGCCGGTGCGGCGGGACAGGGCCATGGGTCAGCCGTCCCCCTGTTCGCCCGGACGCGTGGGCCGCGCGGGCCGCGATGCGACCACCGTTCGGGCGGCATCCTCCGGCGGCCGTGCCAGCCGTTCGCTCAGGCGGGTTACCCCGGCACGGATCTCGTCCAGGCTTTCGCGCCGCCCGGTGGCCAGATCGTCGCGGATGCCCTGCATCTGGGTGTCGATCGACCGCAGCCGCATCCGGCTCTCGGCATCGATGCCGTCTACCAACCCCTCGCTGCGCAGCGCCTCGACCAGCATATCCTGTCCGGCCGCGACCCGGTTGAGCGCCTCGGCGGTGCTGTCGGGGCGGTCCATGCGGTCGGCGATCCGGGCCAGATTGTCGGCCAGCGTCCCGATGCGCCGGTCCATGTCCGCTCGGCTTACCTCGGTCTGACCGACCAGGTGCTGCAACTGGTCCATCTGGTCGGCCAACTGCCCCATGACCCCGGCCCCGGCGGCGCCTTCGTCGCCATCGCCACTGGCGAAACCGACACGGGTGATGGTCGACAGCCATTCCTCGAGTTCCCGGTAGAACCGGTTCTGGCCATGCCCCGCGAACAGTTCCAGCAGCCCGACGATCAGCGATCCGGCCAGCCCCAGCAGCGACGACGCAAAGGCCACGCCCATGCCGCCGAGCTGTTCCTCGAGCCCGGTCAGCAGGCGGTTGAACACGGCGATGCCTTCCTCGCCCTGCTGCGGGGCAAGGCTGCGGATGGTGTCCACCACCGCCGGAACGGTTGTCGCCAGCCCGTAGAACGTCCCCAGAAGCCCGAGGAAGATCAACAGGTTGACGATGTAGCGGGTGATCTCGCGCATCTCGTCGATGCGGGTGGTCACCGAATCGAGGATCGACCGGGTCGAGGTCGCCGAGATGCGCATGTCGACGCCGCGTTCGCGCAGCAGCGACGCCAGCGGCGCCAGCAGTTGCGGCGGCCGGCGCGGGCCTTCGGGTTCACCGGCGGCGAACCGTTCGATCCAGCGCACCGACCCGATCAGCTGGGTGACCTGCACGAAACAGGCCAACACGCCGATCACGAACACGAACAGGATGAACCCGTTGAGATAGGGGTTCGCCTCGAATACCGGGCGCACCCGCGGCAGCGCGACGAAGGCCCCGAACGACGCCAGCCCGAGGGCGATCAGCATGAGGATGATCTGGCGGACCGGCTGCGAAAAATGCGGCCGCGCTTTGCGGTCTGGCTGCGCCATGCGCGGGATTCCTGACACCTTTGACTGCTCTGCGGCCAAGCTTACCGGGAAATCCGGCAGGGGGCCAAGGGTTTATGCCACGAGCTGCCGCACCCGCCGCGCCAGCCATTCCAGGTCGGGGTCGTGCAGGCCGATCTCGGCGAGGTGATCGGCGGTGTTGTGGAGATACTCGCTGTTCGGTCCGCGTCCGCCATGCGCCCGCGCGATGATCCGGGCCTGGTCCTCCAGCGGCATCCCGCCACAATATTGCACATGGTCCGGGTCGATCACATAGGTGACCGCGGTGACGGTTTCGCCGGTTGCCAGTTCGACCGGCAACAGCCGTTCGAGATAGGCCGACGAAATCAGTTCGCGTTCGCGCAGGTAGGCCAGGGTCGCCTCTTCGCGCCCGGCCGCCACCGCCAGCGCCATGCCCCGGCAATGGGCGTCCTCGGCTGCGTCCAGCGCCAGGACCAGCCCCGGTTCGTCCTCGGTGCCCCGGTGATGTATCGACGACATGCAGAAGGACCGCGCCCAGCCATGCAGGGTGCCCACCCGGCTTTCGGCCACCTCGAATCCGGGGTTCCACAAGAGCGATCCGTAACCGAACACCCACATCGTCATGTCGCTGGTCCTCGTCGTTTCACGCCTGTAAACACCAAAGGCCGAAGCAGGAAAAGGGGAAGCGGCGATGCGATGGGTGCTGCGGATCGTGGTGGTGCTGGGCCTGGCGTGGTCGGGCTGGTGGTATCTGTCGGGCCACGGCATCCGCGAAGGCCTGCGCGGCTGGTTCGCGGCCCAGGAAGAGCGCGGCTGGCAGGCGGATTATGCCGAGATCGGCACGACCGGCTATCCGCTGCGCCATGTCACGACCCTGCAAAGCCCCGCGCTGGCCGACCCGGCCACCGGCACCGCCTGGAGCGCGGAATGGCTGGAGTTCGATTCGCCGGCGATCTGGCCGGGCGACATGGTCGTGAATTTCCCACCCTCGCCGCAGCTGCTGTCCTATCTCGACCAGACGGTGCAGCTCGAAGCGCAGGACATGCGCGCCGACCTGAAACTGCATCCGGGCCTGGCGCTGCAACTGGAGCGCATGGGGCTGACCGCCGGCCCCTGGCTGGTGGCCGGCCCTGCGGGCGTGCTGATGCGCGCGGATGCGATCACCATGGCGATGGTCCAGCAGGACGATCCCGCGCGCTACGCGATCACCGCGCAGGCCGACGGGTTCACCCCCGGCGAACATGTGCGCAAGGCCGGCAGCTCGACGCTGCCCGAAGGGTTCGAGACGCTGGCGCTGGACATGGCCGTGACCTTCGACCGCCCGTGGGACCGCTCCGCGCTGGAACTCAGCCGCCCGCAGCCGCGCGTGGTCGATCTGGCGCTGGCCGAACTGCGCTGGGGTCCGCTGCGGATCAAGCTCGCCGGCAACGTCACCGTGGACGAGGCGGGCGTGCCGACCGGCAAGGTGGCGCTCAAGGCGGAAAACTGGCGCGAGATGCTGAGCGTGGCCGAACATGGCGGCGGCCTGTCGACCGAGGCGCGGCGGGCGGTGGAATCGGTGCTCGAACTGATGGCCGGGATCAGCGGCGGATCGGACTCGCTCGACGTGCAGCTGACGCTCAGGGGCGGCAATGTCTGGCTCGGCATCCTGCCGCTCGGCCCGGCGCCGCGCCTGACCCTGCACTGACCGCGATCAGGCCTTGTGACGGGCTCCCGGCGGCGGCGGGTCCTCGGGCGCACCGGCAAAGCACTGGGCAATCGCCATCCAGTCGGCGGCGGCGCGGCCGCGCGTGACCAGCGGGGTGTCGGCGATGTTGCGTGTCTGCGCCACCACCCGCGCAAAATCGACCGCGGCGCCGATCACGGCGTTTTCGTCCTGCGGATCGTTCCAGGTCCAGACCGCACCCGACGGGCCGGTCAGGCGGACAAACGGCGCGGGCTGCGGCGCCCCGAGATTGCGATTGGCAAAGGTCCAGCCATAGGTGGACACGCCCAGGTGGCAGATGTTGCGGATGCGGTCGGTTTCCTGCCGGTCGGCGCCCAGCGCGTCGAACACCTCCTGCCCGTGCGCCCAGGTTTCCATCTGCCGCGCGGTGATGCTGGACAGCGCCGACATCTCGGGCCCGGCCCATTTCACCCGCCGTTTCGGGTCGGTCGCGCCATAGGCATCCGCGACCGCGTGGGCGGTGGTGCGCCAGCGGTCGAACAATGCCCGCCCGCGCAGCCCGTCGAGCCAGGGATACTGCGTTTCCAGCAACGTCCGGCCCTGCGCCAGCCCGGCGGCGATGCGGCCAAAGAAACTGGCAAAGGCCGCATCGCTTTGCAGCGTCAGCAGGGCCGCATGGTCGAACATGTGCAGATGCCCGATCACGTCGTCGATGGTCCAGCCCTTGAACAGGGTGGGCGTGGCAAACCCGTCCTCGGCCAGCGGCTCCAGCAGCGCGGCGAGGGTTTCGACCTCGGCGCGGAAATCCTCGGCCTGCTGCATCACGGGTCCTCCGTTTCGATCTCGACCAGCACATCGCCGGCCTGCACCTGCGCCGGGGCGGCGGCAAACCGCACCCGGCCCGCCACCTCGGCGATCAGTTCATGCTGCATCTTCATCGCTTCGAGCACTGCCAGCCGGTCGCCGGCCTGCACGCTGTCCCCGTCCCTGACCAGGACCTGCAACAGGTTCCCGTGCATCGGCGCGGTCACGGTGCCGCCGCCACCGGCACGGGCGATGTCGCCGGCCCGCTCGATTGCGAACCGCATCGCCCGCGCGCCGGTGGCCAAAAACACGTCATCGCCCTCGCGGTGAAACCCGCGCAGGTCGACGCGACGGCCATCCACCCGCAGCGGATCGGCGGTGACACGCGCGCTGCGGTCCCCGTCGCCGATCGTCAGAGCACCGTCCGCGCCGCGGGTGATCGTCAGAACGTGACGGGCATCGCCATCGGTCAGGCGCAGGCGGCTGTGCAGGGCGCCGGGGCTGCCCCAACCGGCCAGTTCGGGCGAAACGATCACCGCCCGGTCCAGCGCGCGGCGCGTGTCGTCGCCGTGGATCATCGCGGCGACGGCGGCGATATCGGCGAAGTCGGACACGGGCGCGGTCGCCTCTCCGAACGCCTCGCCGACAAAGGCGGTGGTTGCCTCGCCCGCGGCGAAGGCGGGTTTGCCGAGCGCCTCGATCAGGAAATCGCGGTTCGTCTCCGGGCCGAACAGCACGGTGTCGCGCAGCGCCGCGATCAACCGGCGGCGGGCCTCGTCGCGGGTCGCGCCATGGGCGACGATCTTGGCCAGCATCGGGTCATAATACGACGACACCGCCTGCCCCTCGGCGATACCCGCATCAACGCGGATGCCAGCGCCGGTGGCCGGCCGCCAGCGGTGGACCGGCCCGGCGGAGGGCAGGAAGCCGTTGCCGGGGTCCTCGGCATAGAGCCGCGCCTCGATGGCATGGCCGGTCAGCGACACGTCCTCCTGCGCAAAACCCAAGCGCTCGCCACGCGCCACGGCGAACTGCAGCGCGACCAGGTCGCGGCCCGTGACCATCTCGGTGACGGGATGTTCCACCTGCAGCCGGGTGTTCATTTCCAGGAAATGAAACGCCCCGCTGTCGTCCAGCAGGAACTCGACCGTTCCGGCGCCGCGATAGCCGATCGCCCCGGCCGCCGCAACCGCCGCCGCGCCCATCGCCGCGCGCAGATCGGGCGTCATCACCGGACAGGGGGCCTCCTCGATCACCTTCTGGTGGCGGCGCTGCACCGAACAGTCGCGTTCGCCCAGATGCACCACCGCGCCATGGGCATCCGCAAAGACCTGTATCTCGACATGGCGGGGGCGGGTCACCGCCTGTTCCAGGATCACCTCGTCCGAGCCGAAAGCCGCCATCGCCTCGGACCGGGCCAGCGCCAGCGCATCGGCGAAACCGCGCGCCTCGGCCACCAGCCGCATCCCGCGCCCGCCGCCCCCGGCCGCGGCCTTGATCATCACCGGAAACCCCATCCGGGCGGCTTCCTCGGTCAATGTGGCGACATCCTGATCCGCGCCGTGATAGCCCGGCACGCAGGGCACGCCGGCGGCGGTCATCGCGCGTTTGGCGGCGGCCTTGTCGCCCATCAGTTCGATCGCGCTGGCGGGTGGCCCGATGAAGACCAGCCCGGCCGCTTCACAGGCGGCGGCAAAGCCGGCATTCTCGGACAGGAACCCATAGCCGGGGTGGACGGCCTGCGCGCCGGACTGCCGTGCCGCCTGCAGCACCTTGTCCGCATCCAGATAGCTGTCGGCGACCGGCCCCGCGCCGATATTCACCGCATGATCGGCAAACCGGACATGCGGCGCGGCGGCGTCTGCATCGGTATGGACCGCGATGCAGGCCAGCCCCTCGGCCCGCGCGGTCCGCATGATCCGCAACGCGATCTCGCCCCGGTTGGCGACGAGGACAGAGGAAAAATCACCGGTCATGGCCGCGCCACCCCGAAAGTGTTGGGCCGCAGGCGGCGCGCGCGGGCCTCGGCGCAGGTCTGCAGGCAGAACCCGATCACCCGGCGGCTGTCGCGCGGGTCGATCATGCCCTGGTCCATCAGCCGCCCCGAGGTGTGGAAGGCATCCGACTGGCGATCGAAATGGGCGGTGATACGGGCGCGCTGTTCGGCCAGCCGCGCCTCGTCCACCGGCCGCCCCTTGCGTTCGGCGGTGCGCCGGGCGACCTCTTCCATCGTGGTCGCCGCCTGTTCGCCGCCCATCACCCCGGTCCGGGCATTGGGCCAGGTGAACAGGAAATCCGGTTCGAACGCATAGCCGCACATGCCGTAATTGCCGGCACCGAAACTAGCCCCGACATAGAGGCTGATCTTGGGGCTGCGCAGGTTCTGCACCGCCTGGATCATCTTGGAGCCGTGCTTGATCATGCCCGCCTGTTCGTAATCGGCCCCGACCATGAACCCGGTGGTGTTGTTCAGGAACACGACCGGGCTGCCGGCCTGGTCCATCAGTTGCAGGAACTGCGTCGCCTTGGTGGCGCCGTCCGGGTTGATCGGGCCGTTGTTGCCGATGATCCCCACCGCCTGCCCGTAGATCGACGCCTGCAGGCAGACGGTCGCGGCGCCGTAGCCGGGTTTGAAATCCCGCAGCACCGAGCCATCGACGATCCGCGCCGCCAGTTCGCGCATGTCATAGGGTTTGCGGTAATCGACCGGCACCAGCCCGGCGATCTCGTCGGGCGACAGCACTGGTTCGGCATGGGCGCGGCGCGTCACCTGCGCATGATCGTTCCAGTTCAGGCCCGCGATCACCGCGCGGGCGATTTCCAGCCCGTGGGCGTCATCCTCGGCCAGGTATTCCACCAGCCCGGTGGTCGAGGCGTGCATCTCGGCCCCGCCCAGAGTGGTGTCGTCGCTGATCTCTCCGGTCGCCGCCTTGACCAGCGCCGCGCCGGCCAGCATCGCCATGCCGTTGCCCTTGACCCCGATCACATAGTCCGACAGCCCCGGCTGATAAGCCCCGCCCGCGGTCGACGCGCCGTGCAGGACCGTGATCACCGGAATTCCGCGGGCCGACAGTTTGGCCAGCCCGCCGAACAGCCCGCCGCCCCGCGCCCAGAGTTCGACCGTGTAGGTCATCAGGTTCGCGCCCGCGCTTTCGACACAATGGACAAAGGGCAGTTTCTGCTTCAGCGCCACCGCCAGCCCGCCCAGCGCCTTTTCCACCGTCATCGCGGTCGAGGACCCGGCATTTATACCGGAATCGTCGATGAAGACGAGACAGCGCACCCCCGACACGAAGCCGATCCCGATGATGGCCGAGGCACCGGGCACGGTGGTGTCCGGGTCGGGATCATCCACCAGGCAGGACGCCATGTTGTAGAGTTCGAGAAACGGCATTCCGGGATCGAGCAGCGCCGCCAGCCGTTCGCGCGGCGACAGCTGGCCGCGCCTGTCGAACACCGGCCGGCGTTCTTCCGATTTCGCGGCGGCACGCGCCTCGAGCGCACGCATCCGGTCGACCAGCGCCAGCATCGCGGCGCGGTCGCCGTCATAGCTTTCGCCGGAGGTGACGAGCTTCGAGCGGAAGGTCATCGCGTATCTCCCAGAACCCGCCGGTCGATCCGCACCGGCGCACAGAGCAGCAACTGCGCATATCCCTTGGCCTGCGGATCGTTGCGCAGCGACGAGGTGCCGCCGCCGCCCAGCACATTGTGCAGCAGGATATTGATGGAATGACTGCCGGGCAGCAGGAATTTCTCGGACCGCGCAGGGCCGAAATGCCCGAACACCGCTTGCAGCGCGGCATCGTCCAGCGCCTGCCAGATGAATGGCAGGAATTCCGGGCGGCGCGCGATCACGCCGATATTGGCGTTGTCGCCCTTGTCCCCCGACCGCGCGAAGGCCAGCCGCAGGAGCGGCACCTCGACGGCATCGTCCGTCACGGCAGGCGCCGGAGGAGGTGGGGGCGGCACCGCCGGGACGCCCTCGGTGCCGGGCAGCGGGGCCACCACCACGCTGCCGGTCTCGTCGCTGACCGTGGCCGGCACCTCTTCCCGTGGCAACAGGAAGGAATAGAGCGCCATGACCGGCGTCGGACGGGGCCGCGTACCGGCAAACCCCGACAGGCCCGGCGCCGCCGCCAGCCCCAGCCCGGTGACCTCTTTCAGGAACACGCCCACGCCGCGCGGGTCCGGGTGCCTGACCGCGATCTTGGCGGCGACCTCGCGCGCGGGGCCGGAGTGCCGCTGCGCACCGAACTGCGATTCCGCGCCGATGATCTCGACGCTGGTTTCGGTGAAATCGGGCTGGTTCATGCCGCGCAGCACGCTGCGGGCGCGGACCAGCGCGGCCTCGGCAAAGGCACCCGCCTTGGCCTCGGCGTCGATCCCGTAGAAGCTGAACAGCTGCCCGCCGCGATAGCCGTTTTCCCAGGTCACGCAACATTTCAGCGTAGCGGGCGCCCCCCTGCCCCGCGCGCCGCTCACACGCACGCGGACCGGGCCGGTTTCGGCAATCTGGACGCCCGAAAAGTCGCAGATCACATCGGGCAGCACATAGGCCTGCGGATCGCCGGTCTCATAGAGCATCTGTTCGGCCACGGTTCCCCGCGACACCAGCCCGCCGGTCCCGCCGGGCTTGGTCACCTCAAAGGCGCCGTCCGGGCCAATCTCGGCAATCGGGTAGCCGATCGTGGCGAGGCCGTCGGCGACCTGTTCCCAGTCGGTGAAATTGCCGCCCGTCGCCTGCGGGCCGCATTCCAGGATATGCCCGGCCAGGCTGCCCCCCGCCAGCGCGTCGAACCCGTCCGGTGTCCAGCCAAAGGCATGAATGCAGGCGCCCAGCGTCACCGCGCTGTCCACGCAGCGCCCGGTGATGACGATATCCGCCCCGCGATCCAGCGCCGCCGCGATCGGAAACGCGCCGAGATAGGCGTTGACGCTGCCCACCTTGTCGACCGGCGGAAAGGGGGTGCCCAGAAACATCTCGGCCGGCGCGGCGCGCGCCAGTTCGTCCAGCCGCCCCATCAGGTCGTCGCCGGTGACCACCGCCACCTTCAGCGGCAGGCCGCGCTTGCCGATCTCGGCCCGCAGCGCGGCCGCGCAGCCTTCGGGATTGACGCCGCCCGCGTTGGACACGATCCGCACGCCCTGCCGCGCGATTTCGCCCAGGTTCGGCGCCATCGCGGCGGTGACGAAATCCCCGGCATAGCCCGCCGCCGCATCCCCGGCCCGTGCCCGCGCCAGGATCGCCATGGTGATTTCGGCGAGGTAGTCATAGACGATGAAATCGAGACCGCCCGCCGCCAGCAATTGCGGCGTCGCCAGTGCCGCGTCACCCCAGAAACCGCTCGCTCCGCCGATTCGGACCGTCTTCATCCGTCGCCGCCTTCCTCCTCCGGCCCTCTCCTCCGGCCCTGCGCGGCACCGGAAAGCCCCTGCCGTCTAGGGATACGCGACGAACCGGCTATCACAAACCCCAATCGCCGCCGCGATGCCGTGACGGAGGGTCACCGATGGCGGGCGGGGCCCGATGATCGCCTCATGCGCGGGCGCGCCATCGGCCAGGCGGCGCACGCAGAATCCCCTGTTCGCCAGCTGAAAACCACCTGACGGGGAATTCTTTTCCAAAATTCCCCCCAAACGAGAATATTCCGGCAAACCATGCTAATCTGGGCAGGATGACGGACAAGGGACCTTCCATGACGACACCGGCCTCTGCGGATGTTCGCTGCGAGATACTTCGGGCGGCGGCCACGTTGTTTGCGGCCGGTGGCGTTTCGGCGACCTCGCTCGATCAGATCGCCGCCGAACTCGGCGCCACCAAGGGCAAGATCTATTACCATTTCGGGTCCAAGGCCGAGTTGCAGACCGAGGTCTGCAAATATTCCGTCCGCCTGATGCACATGGCGGTCGCGCCGGGGTTCCATGCTCCCGGCCCGCCCGGCGACCGGCTGCGCAGGATGGCCCGCGCCCATGTGCTGGCGATGATGTGCAACCGGCCCTATCACCGGGTGGTGGTGCAGACCTATATGGGCGGGTCGACCTCGGGCGCCAGCGGGACCGAACGCGCGTTCCTGGACGACCTGATCCAGATGACCGATGCCTATGCCGCCATGTTCCGCGAGGTGCTGGCCCAGGGCATGGAAGACGGGTCCATGCGGCGACAGAACCTGTCGATCACGCTCAATTCGGTGCTGATGATGCTGAATGCCCCGGTTTTCTGGTATCACCCACGCCCGGACGAAACCGAGGCCGAGCGGAACGGGATCGCCGAGCAGGTCGCCGACATGGCGCTGGGAGCGGTCCTGTCCCCGGCGCCGGGCTGATTGCACGGTCCGGCTAGCGGCAGTAGGTGCCGTTCCGGTAGCGGGCGGTGTCGACATGGATATGGTCGCGGTGATAGCCGTCCGATCCCGGCCCCAGCACGGTGCCGAACGGCCCGCAGGCGGATTTCCACACGTTGCGCAGCGGCTTGAGCGTGGTGCCCTGCCCCCAGCCCCTGAGCACGGTGATCACCTCGCCATCCATCATCGTGAAGGCGGAAATGTCGATGGCGTTGCCCTTGCCATGCTCCGAAATCCGCGCGCCCTTGCGGCTGTTTCGGGTGCGGCAGGCATAATGCGCCGCGACCTTCAGTTCGACCACCGGGCCGCGGCGGCGGAAAGCCGGCTTTATCCCGTGGTCCATCCAATTCTTGAACGCCTGTGCCGTGGTGCAGTTCATCAGCGACGGCTGCGACAGGCGCACGCCCGATACCGACGTGACCTTGACCGCATCCGGGATGCCGCAGCCCCTGATCCGCCCCGGAACGCGGCCGACCGCCTCGCCCTGGATGTCGGGGTCGCCGCAGACCGCCCCCTTGGCGCGGGCGCGGCGGCGGGCCATGACGCGATGCTCGAGGTCGCCGGGGCGGATATGGGGCCGCAGGCTGTCGGCCGGTCCCAGCAGCGGCGTTGCCGACCGGGCGGCGGCCAGGGTCACCTGTTCGGATACCGGGCGCGCATGCGGGCGCAGCCGTGCGGGTTGCACCGGCACCGGCACCATCACCGGCCCGGTCATGCCCGGCCGAGCATGGGGCCGCACCGGTGCAATCGCTGCCACCACCGCGCGGGCGACCTGCGGCTCGGCTGGCCGGCCCGCCGGGCGAGGCGACCTGTCGGGTGCAGCGGCGGCGGTCAGCCCGGCCCAGAGCACCAGCACCGCCGTGATCGCCGCCCCGCGCCCGATCATGATCCGGCCTTGACCCGGCCGAAATCCGGCGCGTCGGTATCCTGCCCCGCCTCGATGATGCCTCGGCGGATGGCGCGGGTATGGGTGAAATAGTCGAACAGTTGGTCGCCGTCGCCGGTGCGGATCGCCCGTTGCAGGGCAAACAGCTCTTCGGTGAACCGGCCGAGGATCTCCAGCGTCGCCGCCTTGTTGGTCAGGAACACGTCGCGCCACATGGTCGGGTCCGACGCCGCGATCCGGGTGAAGTCGCGGAAACCGGCGGCGGAATACTTGATCACCTCGCTGTCGGTGACCCGGCGCAGGTCGTCGGCCACGCCAACCATCGTATAGGCGATCAGGTGCGGCGTGTGGCTGGTCACCGCCAGCACCAGATCATGGTGGGCCGGGTCCATTTCATCCACATGCGCGCCCATGCCTTCCCACAATCCGCGCAGCCGCGCCACCGGCTCTGGCGCGGTGTCGGGCAGCGGAACCAGCAGCGTCCAGCGATTGTCGAACAGTTCGGCAAAACCGCTTTCCGGCCCGGAATGTTCGGTCCCGGCCAGCGGGTGGCCGGGGACAAAGAACACGCCCTCGGGGATATGCGGGCCGACACTGTCGATCACGCTCTGCTTGACCGACCCGACATCGGTCACGGTGGCACCGGGTTTCAGATGCGGCGCGATCTCGGCGGCGACCGCCGCCATCGCGCCCACCGGCACCGCCAGCACCACCAGGTCGGCATCGGCGACGGCCTCGGACGCACTGTCGCAGACCCGGTCGCACAGGCCGATGCGCCGCGCGGTATCGCGGGTTTCGGCGCTGCGCGCATAGCCGGTCACCTCGCCGGCAAGCCCCGCGCGTTTCATGGCCCAGAACATCGACGATGCGATCAGGCCCAGCCCGATCAGGGCAACACGGTCATAGATCGGCGCGGTCATGCGGCTGCGGCCTTGAACTCGGCCACGGCGGCGGCAACCCGGCGGCAGGCGGCTTCGTCACCCACGGTGATGCGCAGCGCCGCGGGCAGCCCGTAGCCGGCCACCCGGCGCACGATCAGCCCGCGGGATTGCAGGTGGGCGTCGCATGCCTCGGCCTCGGCACGCGAGGCGAACCGGGCCAGAATGAAATTGGTGCAGGAGGTATCGGACGGCACGCCCGCCGCCGCCAGCGCGTCGGCCAGCCAGACCCGCAGCCGGGCATTTTCGGCGCGGCAGCGTCCGGCATGGTCGGTATCGCGGATCGCCGCCTCGGCCGCCGCCAGCGCCGGGGCGGACAGGTTGAACGGTCCGCGCACCCGGTTCAGCACGTCGATGACGGCAGCGGGGCCATAGCCCCAGCCGATCCGCATCCCGCCCAGCCCGTAGAGCTTGGAAAAGGTCCGCGTCATCACGACATTGGGCCGGGTTCCGGCCAGCCCCGCGCCACCGTCGAACCCGTCGACGAATTCCGCATAGGCGCCATCCAGCACCAGGATCACCCGCCCGGGCAGCCCGTCGGCCAGCCGCGCCAGTTCGGCCCCGCCCAGCATGGTGCCGGTGGGGTTGGCGGGGTTGGCGATGAACACCAGCCGCGTGCGGTCGGTGCATCCTGACAGGATCGCGTCGACGTCCACCACCCGGTCCCGTTCCGGCACCTCGACGGGCGTGGCACCGGCGGCCAGCGTGCTGATGCGATACATCGAGAACCCGTGTTCGGTGTGGATCACCTCGTCGCCCGGACCGGCATAGGCTTGGCAGAGGAACGTGATGATCTCGTCGCTGCCGACGCCGCAGATGATCCGCTCCGGGTCCAGCCCATGCGCCGCGCCGATCGCCGCGCGCAGGGCGGCGTGGTCGGTCGGGGGATAGCGGTGCATCCCGGCAAGGGCCGCCTGTGCCGCCGCAATCGCGTGCGGGCTTGGGCCGAACGGGTTCTCATTCGAGCTCAGCTTGACCACGTTGGCCATGCCCGGCAAATGCGCGGCACCGCCCTGGTAGAGGGCAATGTCCATGATGCCGGGCTGGGGGGCGATCTGGTTCATGCTGGCGGCTCCGTTGGTCCGGCCCCTCATACAGGGGCGCGGGCGCGGTGAAAAGCGGGCTTCACGCCAATCGCGCCTGCAGGGCCTTCAGCACCGCCTTGTCGCCGGTATCCTGCACCGCCACGCGGCTGCGCCACAACGTCGCCTGCGACCGCAGGATCAGCCCGTCGCCCAGGATCTTGAGGTGGTTGGCGCGCAGTGTTTCCCCGGTCGAGGTGATGTCGGCGATCGCCTCGGCGGTTTCGTTCTTGACGGTACCCTCGGTCGCGCCCTGGCTGTCGACCAGCGCATAATCGGCGACCCCGGCATCGCGCAGGAATTCGCGCACCAGCCGGTGATACTTGGTCGCGATCCGCAACGGATGGCCGTGCCGGGCCCGGAACGCCGCCGCCGCGCCGTCGAGATCGTCGAGTGTATCCACGTCGACCCAGGCGCGCGGCACCGCCAGCACCAGGTCGGCCCCGCCGAACCCCAGCGGTTCGATCTCTTCTACCTGCGATTGCCAGAGCGGCAGCTTTTCATGCACCAGGTCGGTGCCGGTCACGCCCAGATGCAGCCGCCCGGCGGCCAGTTCGCGCGGGATCTCGCCCGCCGACAGCAGCACCAGCGCGATCCCGTCGATCCCGTCGACACGGCCCGCATATTCCCGGTCGGACCCCACCCGCGACAGCGCGATGCCGCGCTTGTCGAACCACTGGAAGGTCTTGTCCATCAGCCGTCCCTTGGACGGCACGCCCAGTTTCAGGGTCATCGCGCGGCCTCTTCCAGTTCCAGCATCACCCCCGGGCGCAGCACCCCGCCCACTGCCGGGATTTCACCGCCATCGCCCAGCCGCCGGGTCAGCGCGTCATAGCGCCCGCCGGTGGCCACCGGCGGCAGATCGGGGCGCGACGTGGCGAGGAACCCGAACACGAAACCGTCGTAATATTCCATCGAACTGCGGCCATGGCTGGCCTCGAAGCCGAGGTTCCGCACATCGACGCCACGCGCGGCCAGCGCCTCGATCCGCGCCTCGAGCCGGTCCAGCGCGGGCGTGATCGCGGGCAGGTCCACCGCCACGTCGCGCAGCTGTTCCAGCGCGAAAGGCAGGGTTTCGCGAACCGACAGCAAGGCTTCGAGCGCGCTCAGCTCGGTTTCGGACAGCGGCGGCACCGCGGCGTCCTCGCGCAGGGCGGCGATGCGTTCTGCCACTTCGGACAGGCTGCGCTTGCCGATATCGGGACCGGCCCCGGCGATCGGGTCGGCGGCGGCCAGCAGGGCGGTGCGGCTGGGCGGCACCGGCGCATGGCCCGCGAACCGGTCGAGCAGCGCCCGGAACCGGCGCGGCCGCCAGATATGGCGGCGCAGCGCCGCCTTGCGCCGGTCGGTGGTGGACAGGCCGCCCACCGCCGCCATCAGGATGCCGATATCGCCGGTGACCGGCGTCAGCTCCAGCCCGGACAGGGTTTCGGCGATCAGCGCGAACACCTCGGCATCGGCACCGGCGGGATCGGTGCGGTCGAACACCTCGTAGCCGACCTGGAAATACTCGTTGGCGCGGTCGGGGTCGTGTTCCTGGCGCCGGAACACCTCGCCCGCATAGGTATAGCGGGCGGGTTCGGCCCCGTTGGCCATGTGCATCTGCACCACCGGCACGGTGAAATCGGGGCGCAGCATCTGTTCGCCGCGCAGCGCGTCCGAGGTGACATAGGCCCGCGCCCGGATGTCTTCGCCGTAGAGATCCAGCAACGTCTCGGCCGGTTGCAGCACCGGGGTTTCGACCGGCTGCGCGCCGGCCTTCTCGAACCGGGCCCGCAGCTCGGATGCCCGGGCCATGACATCGGCACGATCCGGCATCAGGCCTGGTCCTGGCTGGCGAGCATCTCTTGCAGCGTCTCGACCAGGTCGCCGCGCGGCACCTCGACCTGGCTCGGGCGTTCCTTCCATTCCTCCAGCGTGGCGTTTTCGGCGATCCGGGCGCCCAGCACCAGATCCTTGACCTGCACCACGCCGCGCGCCTTTTCGTCGGCCCCCTCGATCACCGCCGCCGGGCTGCCCCTGCGGTCGGCATATTTGAGCTGGTTGCCGAAATTCTTCGGATTGCCCAGATAGACCTCGGCGCGGATGCCGGCATTGCGCAGCTCCGCCACCATCGCCTGGTAATCGGCCATGCGGTCGCGGTCCATCACCGTGACCACCACCGGGCCGCGTTCGGCCGTCCCCGTGCGGCCCTTTTCACGCAGCGCGGCGAGCAGCCGGTCGACCCCGATCGACACACCGGTGGCGGGCACGGCCTGACCGGTGAAGCGTTTGACCAGGTCGTCATAGCGCCCGCCCCCCGCGACCGAGCCGAACTGCCGCTTGCGGCCCTTGTCGTCGAGGATTTCAAAGGTCAGTTCCGCCTCGTAGACCGGGCCGGTATAATAGCCCAGGCCACGCACCACCGAAGGGTCTATCACGATCCGGTCGGGGCCATAGCCCTGGGCATCAAGTAGCGTGGCGATCTGTTCCAGTTCGTCCACGCCTTCGGCACCGATGGTCGAGTTATGCACCAGATCTCGCAAATGAACGACGACAGCCTTATTCCATCTGCCCATCTCCGCCGAACGGGGTCTAAGATATTCCCACGACCCAGATTCCGCTGCAGTTGACGATGCCAAAGCAGAAACCGCCCCAATTGGATCATCCCTATCTAGCTCAACGGCTTCGGTGGCAAACTGACGAGCAACGGCATCTTTCGCATTGACGAACTTCATAATTGTTTCGATTTGGGCGCCACTCAATCTCGCCCCTTCTGTGAAATCGCCGCTGTCATCCTTGCGCCCTTCGCCCAAAAGCAAACGCACGCCATTGGCACCTAGCCGATCGAGTTTGTCGATCGCGCGCAGGACAATACCGCGTTCACGAGCAAACTCTTCGGGATCGGATGGATTCAGCACCCCAGCAACCTCCAGCACCCCGTTCAGAACCTTGCGGTTATTGACCCGGATAAGGTAATCGCCGCGCGGGATGCCGACCGCTTCGAGCGTGTCGGCCAGCATCGCGCAGATTTCCGCGTCGGCGGCCATAGACGCGCTGCCCACGGTATCGGCATCGCATTGATAGAACTGGCGATACCGCCCCGGACCCGGTTTCTCGTTGCGCCAGACCGGCCCCATGGCGAACCGGCGATACGGCGTCGGCAATTCGTTGCGGTGCTGGGCATAGACGCGCGCCAGCGGCGCGGTCAGGTCATAGCGCAGCGCCAGCCAGCCGCCGTCTTCCTCCTGCCAGGCAAACACGCCTTCGTTGGGGCGATCCACGTCGGGCAGGAACTTACCCAGCGCCTCGACGGTTTCCACCGCGCTGCTTTCCAGCGCCTCGAACCCGTACCGGTGATAGACCCCGGCAATCCGGCCCAGCATGTCGGCGCGCTGACCGACATCGGCGCCGAAATAGTCGCGGAACCCCTTGGGCGTTTCGGCCCTGGGGCGAGGCTGCTTGCGGGTCTTGGCCATCGCGGCGGTCCTTCGCGGTCGTGATCTCGCGGCGGGGTCTAGCCCAAGGGTCGCAGCGGGGCAAGGCGGGGCTTGGCCGATCAGAGCGGAAGCGGCCGGCCCTCGGCTATTGCCTCCATCGTGAAATACGAGGTCACGCTGTCGAGTTCGACCCCCGCGATCAGCCGCTGATAGACCCGGTCATAGCTGGCCATGTCCTGCGTCACCACCTTGAGCTGGTAATCGTAGTCGCCGCCGATCCGATGGAAATCCACCACCTCGGGAATGGTCAGCACATGACGGCGGAAATCGCGCAGCCAGTCGGCCGAATGGTGCCGCGTGCGCAGCATCACGAACACCACGAGGTCGAGCCCAAGCGCACGGCGGTCGATCCGCGCCGTCGATCCCAGCAGCAGCCCGTTCGCGGTCAGCGCCTTGAGCCGCCGCCAGCAGGCATTCTGGCTCAGCCCCACCTTCTCGGCCAGCTCCCGCTGCGACAGCGACGCATCCTGCTGCAACGCTCGCAGGATCAGGCGATCAATTCGATCTACATCTTTCTTCATCCTTCGATCATATGACACCCCATCGCAGCAATCAACGCTGAGAAATGTGAGGCTTCTTGGGGCAGAAGAGGCATAATCGACATACCAGTTTATCCGTGACGAGCCCCCCAATGACCTACGATCCCTTTTCTGCCTTTCGTGACATGCTTTGCCAGCAGGCCCGCGCCGACAGGTTGCGCGACGGGCTGATCGGCGAAGGCGTGATGATCCCCGGCCTGAACGGCGACATCCCGCTGGTCTATGCCGATTATGTCGCATCGGGCCGGGCGATGCGTCAGGTTGAGGATTTCGTGGCCGAACAGGTGCTGCCCTATTACGCCAACAGCCATACCGAGGCCTCCTATTGCGGTGCGCAGATGACCCGGCTGCGGCGCGCGGCGCGGGCCGAGATTGCCCGCGCGACCGGTGCGGGCGCACAGGACGCGGTGATCTTTGCCGGATCGGGCGCAACCGCGGGGCTGAACCGGCTGGTCAGCCTCTTTGGCGTGAACGAGGCCACCGACCCGGTCGTGTTCATCGGCCCCTACGAACATCATTCGAACATCCTGCCCTGGCGCGAAAGCCGGGCCCGGATCGTCGAGATCGGCGAAGCGCCCGAAGGCGGCCCCGACCTCGACATGCTGGCCCGCGAACTGCGCGCCAATGCCGGCTCGGACCTGTTGATCGGCGCCTTTTCCGCCGCCTCGAACGTCACCGGCATCGTCACCGACACCGACGCCGTGACCCGGCTGCTGAAGGCCCATGGCGCGCTCGCGGTCTGGGACTATGCCGGCGGCGGCCCCTACCTGCCGATCGATATCGGCCATGGCACCGATGCGCCCAAGGATGCGATCGTGGTGTCGCCGCACAAGTTTCCCGGCGGGCCCGGAGCCTCGGGCATCCTGATCGTCAACCGGTGCGCCGTCCGCCGCAGCTGCCCGTCCTGGCCGGGCGGCGGCACCGTGTCCTTCGTGTCGCCCTGGCGGCATGATTATGTGGACGATCTGTCCGCGCGGGAAGAGGCCGGCACCCCGAATGTCGTCGGCGACATCCGCGCCGCGCTCGCCTTTCTGGTCAAGGAGGCCGTGGGGGCGGAGACCATCGCGCGGCGCGAGGCGCGGTTCAACGCGATGGCGCTGGAGGGCTGGCGCGACAATCCGCACCTGACGCTGCTGGGGGCGGACCATCCGCACCGGTTGCCGATCTTTTCCTTTCTCGTGCGCGACGGTGACGGCAACCCGGTGCACCAGCAGCTGTTCACCCGCATGCTCAGCGATGTCTACGGCATCCAGGCGCGTGGCGGCTGTGCCTGTGCCGGACCCTACGCGCACCGCCTGCTGGGGATCGACCGCACGGAATCCGAGGCGCTGCATGCCGACCTGGCCGCCGGTCAGGAAATGCGCAAGCCCGGCTGGGTGCGGCTGAACTTCAGCTATCTGATGGACGAGAACACGGTGCGGTTCATCATCGACAGCGTGAACGACCTGAGCCGGTCCAGCGGCCTCTATGTGCCGCGCTACGCCGTGGACCCGGCCACCGCGCGTTTTCGGGCGGCCTGACCGGGGTCACCGCCCGTTTCCGAGAGATCGCGCGGATCGCCGGACCCGGCGCTCAGAGCACGCCGATTTCCGCCAGCGCGCGGTTCATGTCCTCGGGCAGGTCGTCGTCAGTGCCACGGTCGCGCGGCAGGTCGGGCGGGCTGTCCGCCGGGTCGAGATACCGCCAGCCCTGGAACGGGCGGCGCTGGGCGGTCTGCGTGCGATGCAGGTCCGGGTCGAGCACGATGGCGCAGCGGCGCACGCCGTCCTCGCCGGTCGCCTCGTCCAGCCGCAGGATGCGCTGGCGGCACTGGATCAGCCCCTTGATCACCCAGTAGATCGACCCGCCGTTCAGGATTTCGGCGCCGCGCCGGGGCCACATGCGGGTGACATGGCGCGGCAGGCCGTCCAGCATCTGCGCCCGCCGGGTCTGCTGCCACGCCTCCAGCGACTCGACGCTTTCCGAGCCGACGGACAGTTTGACGAGATTGACCTGCGCATTCATTGGGAATCGCCCCTTTCACCGCCTATATTGTAGGCAGGCGGCCGCATGAAGCAAACTGTTGTGGAAAGACCGGTTCAACCGCGCTATCCTGCCGCTCCGCTGTCAGCCCAAGCCTCAAGAGAATCACGCCATGAGCCGTTTCGCCGCCCCCATTGCCGAGCAGATCTGGGACATGAAGTACCGGTTCAAGCACAGCGACGGCACGCCGATCGACCAGAGCGTCGAGGATACCTGGCGGCGCATCGCCCGCGATCTCGCCCGGATCGAGGACGATCCCGAGCATTGGGAAAACGCGTTTTATGCGGCGCTCGAGGATTTCCGGTTCCTGCCCGCCGGGCGGATCACCGCCGGGGCGGGCACCGCGCGGTCGGTGACGCTGTTCAACTGCTTCGTGATGGGCACCGTCCCCGACAGCATGGGCGGCATTTTCGACATGCTGAAGGAAGCCGCGCTGACGATGCAGCAGGGCGGCGGCATCGGTTATGATTTCTCGACCATCCGGCCGCGCGGGGCGGATGTGCACGGGGTCGCGGCCGATGCGTCGGGCCCGCTGTCGTTCATGGATGTCTGGGACGCCATGTGCCGCACCATCATGTCGGCCGGTTCGCGGCGCGGCGCGATGATGGCCACCATGCGCTGCGACCACCCCGATATCGGCGACTTCATCGACGCCAAATCCGACCCGGCGCGGCTGCGCATGTTCAACATGTCGGTGCTGGTGAGCGATGCCTTCATGGACGCGGTCAAGGCCGACGCCGCGTGGGAGCTGCATTTCGACGGCAAGATCTATCACACGGTGCAGGCGCGCGACCTGTGGAACCGGATCATGCAGGCGACCTATGACTATGCCGAACCGGGCGTGATCTTCATCGACCGGATCAACGCCGCCAACAACCTGGCCTATTGCGAAACCATCGCCGCCACCAATCCCTGCGGCGAACAGCCCCTGCCCCCCTATGGCGCCTGCCTGCTGGGCTCGGTCAACCTGGCGCGGCTGGTGGCCGACCCGTTCGGCCCCGGCGCGCGGCTGGACGAGGACGCGCTGTCCGGACTGGTCGCGACGGCGGTGCGGATGATGGACAACGTGGTCGACATATCGCGGTTTCCGCTGCCCGAACAGGCGGCCGAGGCACAGGCCAAGCGCCGCATCGGGCTGGGCGTCACCGGACTGGCCGACGCGCTGCTGATGGCCGGGCTGCGCTATGGCTCGGAGGAAGCGGCGCGTCAGACCGAACGCTGGTTGCGCGCAATCGCCCGCGCCGCCTATCTGGCGTCGGTGCAATTGGCGAAGGAAAAGGGGGCGTTTCCGCTGTTCGATGCCGGGAAATACCTGGCCAGCGGCACCATGCAGGCGATGGATGACGATGTGCGCGCCGCCGTGGCTGAACACGGCATCCGCAACGCGCTGCTGACCTCGATCGCGCCCACCGGGACGATCAGCCTCTATGCGGGCAATGTCAGTTCCGGGATCGAGCCGGTCTTTGCCTATTCCTACACCCGCAAGGTGCTGCAGAAGGATGGCAGCAGAACCGAGGAAGAGGTGATCGACTACGCGGTGCAGATGTGGCGCGACCGGTTCGGTGACGCGGCCCTGCCCGACCATTTCGTCAACGCCCAGACCCTGACCCCGTCCGAGCATGTGCGGATGCAGGCGGCGGCGCAGAAATGGGTGGATTCGAGCATTTCCAAGACCATCAACTGCCCCGAAGATATCTCTTTCGAGGATTTCAAGGATGTCTACATGCAGGCCTGGGACACGGGCTGCAAGGGCTGCACCACCTACCGGCCGAACGAGGTGACGGGGAGCGTGTTGAGTGTGGCGGAGGACAGCGCAAAAACTGCCGGCGAACGTTTGAGAAAAGCTCGAAAGGCCAAGGGCCTGACGCTTGCAGAGTTGGGTGATCTTGCTGGCTTTAGCGGCCCATACATCAGCGAAATCGAACGCGATGTTAAGGAAATCAGCTTGCGGGTAGCGGAAGCAGCCGCTGGCCATTTGGGGGTTGCCGCGGAATGGATTGTCTTTGGAACTGAAGCACCTGAGATCTTTAATAGTTCAGAGGGCGAACCCCAAACCCCACATGGCGATGTCATCTACATGTCCGAACCGCTGGACCGGCCGCAGGCGCTCGAAGGCCATACCTACAAGCTGAAATGGCCCGACAGCGAACATGCCATCTACATCACCATCAACGACATCATCGTCGGCGGGCGGCGGCGGCCGTTCGAGGTGTTTATCAACTCCAAGAACATGGAGCATTTCGCCTGGACCGTGGCGCTCACCCGGATGATCTCGGCGGTGTTCCGGCGCGGCGGCGACGTGTCCTTCGTGGTCGAGGAACTCAAGGCGGTGTTCGACCCGCGCGGCGGCGCCTGGATGGGCGGCAAATACGTCCCGTCGATCCTCGCGGCCATCGGCGGCGTGATCGAGCGGCACCTGATCTCGATCGGGTTCATCGAAGGTGAGGGCATGGGCCTGAAATCCGACCCCCAGGCACAGGTGGTCAACATGACCGGCGGACGCGGCAAACCCTGCCCCGCCTGCGGCCAGTATGAAATGCGCATGATCGAAGGCTGCATGACCTGCGCCAGCTGCGGCCACTCGAAATGCGGCTGAAGGATACGGGCGCGCCGGGGAACATGGTCATGTTCCGAGCCCGGATCACCCGGTCGCGATACAACCGTTGGCCTGCGGCCCGGTCGATCATGCCGCCGATCATGCGGCGGTGCCCGGGGTAACACCCGTGGGCCTGCCGCATTCTCTTCGATCCGGGCCGGGCGGGACTAGGATCTGGCCGCCACGACGATGAACTCGACCTTGTAGTCCGGCGTCGCCAGGCGTGCTTCGCCGCAGGCGCGCGCGGGGGCCTGTCCTGCCGGCACCCAGGCATCCCAGACCGCGTTCATCTCGGCGAAATCCGCCATGTCGGCCAGCCAGATGGTGCATTGCAGGATCCGCGACCTGTCCGAGCCGGCCTCGGCCAGCAGCGTGTCTATCTTTTCCAGGCATTCCTCGGTCTGGCGCGTCACGCTGGCGCCGGCGGTGCCCACCTGCCCGGCCAGATAGATCGTATCGCCATGGGTCACGATCTGGCTCATGCGCGCGCCTGTATGGCTTCGGGTAATGTCGGTCATTGCTGCTCTCTTTCGGTCAGGGGTGGAAACGGTCGGGCGACAGAGCCTCGAGCACGCTGTCGGGAAGGCCCGGCGTGGCACCGGTCACGAGCTCCATCGTCAGGCGGGATAGCACCGGCGCAGTCTGGACGCCATATCCGCCCTGCCCGGCCAGCCAGAAGAACCCCTCGCAGCCGGGATCGAAGCCGACGGCGGGGCTGCGATCCGGGGTGAAACTGCGCAGCCCGGCCCAGCTGTGTTCGACACGGGTGACGGGCATGGTCACCGCCTGTTCAAACCGGTGCAGCCCCTCGGCCAGGACCATGTCATCCGCCCAGGCATCCTGTGGCTCGACCGGGTCCTCGTCCGCCGGGCTGACCATCAGCTTGCCGGCCTCGGGCTTGGCATACCAGCTTTCCGACGCCGAGGAGAACAGCGGCCAGTTTCTCACGTCATGGAGCGCGGGCGCGGGCAGTATCGCCGCCGTACGGCGCAGCGGGCGCAGCGGAACCGGCCGGGCGCCGGCCAGTTTCGCCACCTCGGTGGCCCAGGCACCGGCGGCATTGACGATCACCGGTGCGCGATAGTCCCGCCCTCCCGCCGTGACCTGCCACAGCCCCGCCTCGCGTCGGATCGCCGATACCCGCGCGCCGGTTTCGATCTGCCCGCCACGATGTTTCAGCAGCCGGGCATATCCCGCGAGCATCCGGTCCACGTCGATATCCTGCGCGTCCCATTCGATCGTGGCGGCGGCGATGATCTCGGGCCGCAGGATGGGCACCAGGTCGACAGCCTGCGCGGCCGTCAGCCATTCCAGCCCCTCGGCACCGGCGCCATAGGTTTCAAGATCGCCCAGTTCCGCCTCGGTCGCCACCAGCAATTCGCCGCGCGGGGTCAGCAGGCTGCGATCGGATACCCCTTCCGGGGTTTCGAGAAATCCCGCCGAGGCGGCATTGAGCGCGCGCAGCGTCGCGTTGCCGTAATTGCGGATGAAGATCGCCGCCGAACGGCCGGTGGCGTGATATCCCAGCCGGGGTTCCGCCTCCAGCACGCAGACCGACATCCCCGCCGCCAGTTCCGCGCCCGCGCCGATCCCGGCGATACCGCCGCCGATGACGATGACATCCGAAGGGCTCATGCGCCCTCCTGGAACCCGGTCAGGGTCCGCGTCAGGTTCGCACCCAGCGTGTCCGACAGGTATCCGCCCTCCTGGACAAAGAGCACCGGCAGCCCGGTGGCGGCCAGCGCCGCGCCGATGCGGGCAAAGCCGTCCTGCGTCACCGCCAGCCCCTGGAACGGATCGTCGACCGAGGCATCGAGCCCGAGCGCGACCACCAGCGCATCCGTCCCGAAGCTGCGCACCCGCGCCAGCGCCGTGGCCAGCGTGGCGAGGTAGTCGGCATCGCCTGTGCCGCGCGGCAGCGGCAGGTTCAGGTTGCAGCCGAGGCCACGGCCCGCCCCGCGTTCCTGCGCATGGCCCCAGAAGAACGGATAGAACCGCGCGGGGTCGGCGTGAACCGATACCGTCAGCACGTCATCGCGGTCATAGAACATGCCCTGCGTGCCGTTGCCGTGATGCACGTCCACATCGAGAATGGCCGGGCGAAACCCTTTGCCGCGCAGCCGTTCGGCGGCGATGCCGGAATTGTTGAGAAAACAGAACCCCCCGGCGAGATCGGCAAAGGCATGATGCCCCGGCGGCCGCGACAGCGCATAGACGGCGCGGCTGTTCCCTTCCGCGATCAGGTCGGCCCCCGTGATCGCGCTCTGGGCCGACCAATAGGCGGCGTCCCAGGTGCCCTCGGCGATGGGACAGGCGGTATCGGCCTGATGATACCCCGCCTGGCCGACCGCCGATTTCGGGTAGCCGTCGCCACGGTTGGCCGGGTGGATGTTGGGGATCACCTCGTCGCCCGCGCCCTCGATGCGGCGCCAGCGCGGGTAGATGTTTTCCAGGAACGCCAGGTATTCCGGGGTGTGAACCGCGGCAATCGGACCCGGGCCGGCATCCGCCGGCGGCTGGAACACGCAGCCCGCCGCCTCGGCGGCGGCGCGCAGCACCTCGATCCGGCGCGGCTGTTCCGGGTTGGGCAGTATCGCCCCGTTGGCCATGAAGTGTTTGGGGTCGTGGCGCCATTGGCGATCGTCGAAAACGGCTTTCATGTCTCTCCTTTCAAGGCCGCGCATCCGGCCTCGTCCAAGAACAGG
This sequence comes from Pukyongiella litopenaei, assembly GCF_003008555.2. Lineage (NCBI taxonomy): Bacteria > Pseudomonadati > Pseudomonadota > Alphaproteobacteria > Rhodobacterales > Paracoccaceae > Pukyongiella > Pukyongiella litopenaei. Next base: position 765,209 of record NZ_CP027665.1, read on the forward strand.
TCGGTGTGGCCGGTGGACGGAACAAAACCCAGCCGGTCATAGAAGCGGCGGGCCGCGGGGGAACGGTCATAGACCTGCAACCGCAGGAAACACGCGCCCCAGACATGGGCGGCATCGGCAAAGGCCGCCGCCAGCAGCCGCTGCCCGAGCCCGTCCGACCGGTGCCCCGGCGCAACCCAGAGATCCGAGACATAGAGCCCCGGCCCGCCCATGACCGTCGACAGGCCGGGCGAATAGAGCGCCAGCCCTGCCAAGTCTGTCCCGGCCTCGGCGATCTGCGCGCGAAAGGCAGGCGCCCGCCCCCACCCGGCCCGTTCGAGGCCGGCCGGGGTGGCGCGATAGGGATCGCCGAGATCACCTGCCAGTGCCGCCAGTGCGGCGTCCAGCCGTTCCGCGTCGGACCGCACCGCCTGCCGGATGCTGGCCGTCATCGGATCGCCGTCCCCGCCGCGCCCTTGAGCCCGAGCATGCGGCGGGCGTCTTCCGGCGTCGCCACCTCGCGACCCAGCGCTTCGACGATGCCGCGGATCCGTGTCACCTGTTCGGCATTGTTCCGGGCCAGCCGGCCACGGGCGATCATCAGGCTGTCCTCCAGTCCGACGCGCACATGCCCGCCCATGGCCGCCGCCATCGACGCGAACGGCATCTGGTGCCGACCGGCGGCGAGGACCGAGAACAGGTAATCCTGCCCGAACAGCTTGTCGGCGATGCGTTTCATATGGGCAAGGTTCTCGGGGTCGGGCCCGATCCCGCCGAGAACGCCAAAGACGAACTGGATGAAGAACGGCGGCTCGACCAGCCCCCGGTCGGCGAAATGCCGCAGCATGTAGAGATGCCCCACGTCATAGCATTCGAACTCGAACCGCGCGCCACGTTCTGCCCCCATCATCCGCAGGATCGCGGCAATGTCGCGCGGCGTGTTCTTGAACACCAGATCGTCCGAGTTGTCGAGAAAGGGTTTTTCCCAGTCATGTCGCCAATCGCTGATCCGCGCCGCCGCCGGGTAGAGCGCGAAATTCATCGACCCCATGTTGAGGCTGCACATCTCGGGTTCGGCCCGTTTCGGGGCCGCCAGCCGTTCCTCCAGCGTCATCACCGCGCTGCCGCCGGTGGTGATGTTCAGCACGGCATCGGTCGCCCCCGCGATCCGCGGCAGGAAGGCCATGAAATGGGCGGCATCGGCCGAGGGTTGCCCGGTGTCGGGGTTGCGCGCGTGCAGATGCAGGATCGCCGCCCCGGCCCCGGCCGCCCCGATCGCCTGATCCGCGATGTCATCGGCCGTCACCGGCAGATGGGGTGACATCGACGGCGTGTGGATCGAGCCGGTGATCGCGCAGGTGATCAGTATCTTCGACATGTCACCCGGCCTTCAGCACCGGCGCGATCTCGGCCGCGAATTCGGTCAGCGACCCGTCCAGGCCGTCGATGATCTCGTCGATATGGCTCTCGTTCAGGATCAGCGGCGGGCAGACCAGCACATGGTCGCCGTCGATCCCGTCCCGCGTCCGCCGGGAATAGACGATCAGCCCGCGATCATAGGCGATGTCGACGAACCGCTGATAGGCGTTCAGCGCCCGGGGCAAGGGCGCCCCGGTCACCCGGTCCGCCATGAACTCGAAGGCGGTGAGCAGGCCCTTGCCGCGCACGTCGCCGATGATCTCGTGCCGCTGCATCAGCCCGTGCAGCCGCGCCAGCAGCCTGTCGCCCATCACTGCGGCGTTGCCGCACAGGTCCTGCCGGTCGATCTCTTCCAGCACCGCCAGCCCCGCGGCGCAGGCCAGCGGGTTCCCGGCATAGGTGAACCCATGTGCAAACCCGCCCGCATCGAGCACCGGGCCGACCAGCCGGTCATCGGCAATCATCGCGCCCAGCGGCGCATAGCCCGACCCGATCCCCTTGGACATCACCACGATGTCGGGCCGCACCCCCCAGTGATCGCCGCCCAGAAAGGCACCGGTCCGCCCGGCCCCGGTCATCACCTCGTCCATGATCATCAGCACGCCGTAATCGTCGCAGATCGCGCGCACCCGCTCGAGATAGCCTTCGGGCGGCACCAGCGCCCCGGTCGACGCGCCCCCGACCGGTTCGACGATGAACCCCAGCACGCTGTCGGCGCCCTCGGCCTCGATCCGCGCCGCCAGCATGTCGGCATAATGCCGCCCCGTTTCGGGGTCGGCCGGGTCCAGCCCGTCCAGATAGGCCCGCGGCGCGGGGATCTTGGGCATCACCCGCATCAGCGGCTCGAACGGCTCGGTCAGCGGCGCGTAACCGGTGGTGGCCAGCGCGCCCAGCGTGCAGCCATGATAGGACGGCGCGCGCGAAATGATCTTCCAGCGGCTGCCTTCGCCGATGGCGAGCGCATGTTGCCGCGCCAGCTTGATGGCGGTTTCCACCGCCTCGGACCCGCCCGAGACGAAAAAAACGCGGTTCAGCCCGCCGGGCATCTTTCCGGCCAGCCGCGCCGCCAGCCGTTCCGATGCCTCGGTTTCGAAATGCAGCCGGTAGCCAAAAGTCGACTTCTCCATCTGCCGCTGCATTGCCGCCAGCACGTTTTCGTTGGAATGGCCGATGTTGCAGACCATGGCACCGGACGAGCCGTCGAGATACCGCCGCCCGTTCTTGTCCCACATATAGACGCCGCGCGCTTGGTCCAGCACCCGTTTGCGCCCGCGCCCCTGATAGAACAGGTTGCTCATCTCAGCCCCCCGGCAGGCCGGCGCAATCCACCGGACGGAACGCGGCCGTTACCGTGCTGCCCTCGGCAAAGGGATGGCCGTCGATCATGTTGATCGCCTGAAACTGCCTGTCGCCCGCGCGAATGAAATAGCGCACGGTCTGCCCCTGGTAGTCGACGGTTTCGACGACGGCCTCGGCGGTGATCCGGCCGCCGGTTTCGGCCCCCTGCGGCAGCAGTTGCAGTTTCTCGGCCCGCAGCACCAGCTTGGCCGGGCCGCGGGCGATCCCGGGGGCCTTGTCGGCGGGCACGGACACCGTGCCGAACACCGGCACCTCGAGCTGCGCCGCGTCGGGTCCTGCCTCGGTGCAGCGGCCTTCGACGATGTTGGACGCGCCGAGGAAATTGGCCACGAATTCGCTGGCCGGGCTGTTATAGACCTGCTCCGGCGTGCCGACCTGTTCGACCCGCCCCGCGCTCATCACCACGATCTGGTCGGACATGGCCAGCGCCTCGGACTGGTCATGGGTCACGAAGACCGTGGTCACGCCGATCTGGTCCTGGATGCGCTTGAGTTCGACGCGCATGTCTTCGCGCAGGTTGGCGTCGAGCGCCGACAGCGGTTCGTCCAGCAGCAGCACATCCGGCTCGATCACGATGGCGCGAGCCAGCGCGATACGCTGCTGCTGACCGCCCGACAGTTCCCTGGGAAAACGTGATCCGACATCGGGCAGCTGCACCAGGTCCAGCGCCGCCTGCACCCGGCCGGCAACCTCGGATTTCGGCACATCGCGGTATTTCAGGCCAAAGGCGACGTTATCGGCCACGCTCTTGTGCGGGAACAGCGCGTAGTTCTGGAACACGATACCGAGATTGCGCCTGTGGATCGGCACGTCGTTCATCCGCTTGCCGCCGATGCGTATCTCGCCTTCGGTCGGGTCCAGCAGCCCCGCGATCATCCGCAGATTGGTGGTCTTGCCGCATCCCGAAGGGCCAAGAAGCGTCAGGAACGTGCCCTCGGGTATCTCCAGGCTGGTCGGATGCACGGCGGTGAACGTGCCGAACCGCTTGACGACATTGTCCAGGATGACGGTGCTCAATGGGGTATCCTCCGGCTGAGCGGCCCCCTCCCGCGACGGGAGGGGGCGTTGGCATCAATAGCCCTTCTGCACGCGGCCATAGGTCTTCGACCATTCGGCCTCGTGCCCGTTCCAATAGGCCGGATCGGCAAAGGTCAGCCCGTCGAGCGTGCCGGTCGGGTCGAAGGCCGGCAGGGTCGGGATCTTGGCGCCCAGGTCGACCTTCTGCGGATCGAGCGCGGGCGGATAGTTCTGCCCCTCGGCCACGGCGATCGCGGTTTCCGGCGCCAGCATGAAGTTCAGCAGCTCCTCGCAGGCCTCCATCGGCGACCCCTTGATGACGAACATGCATTCCTGCCAGCCGAACCCGTTGGGCGGATCCATGTAACCGATGTCATGGCCCTGTTCCTGCAAGGCGTAGATGCGGCCCGACCAGCCCTCGGTGACGTGGATTTCCTCTTCCGCCAGCAGGCTCATCAGTTCGGCGCCCGAGGTCCAGTATTTCAGCGCCAGGTCGCGATGCTGGCGCACCGCGTCCCAGCAGGCCTCTTCGTCGGTGACGCCGTTGGGGTCCTGCCCGGTCTGCAGCGATGCATACCACATCCGCGTGCGCCAGTCGGACCAGCCGCCGATCTTGCCCTTGTGGGCCTCGTCGATGAGGATCTTGGCGCCCTTTTCCTTCATCTCGTCATCCGAGATATGCTTGCGGTTATAGGCCAGCCCGGTGGTGCCGTAGTCATAGGGCACGCAACTCAGCTTGCCGTCGGTCACCTTGCGGAACACGTCGATCAGCTTCGGGATGATATATTGCAGGTTGGGTATGTTGTCTTCGTTCAGCTCGTCGGTCAGCCCCAGCCCGTGATAACGGGCATAGTCGAACACACCCGACAGATGGGCGATGTTGTATTCGCCGGGCTGGCTGGCCTTGACCCGCGACAGGTATTCGTCGCCGCCGCCAAAGGTGCCATCCACGACCTCGATCCCGGTGGCCGCGGTGAAAGGGTCGAAGGCATTGGCGCGCAACGCTTCCGATACCACGCCGCCCCAGCCGTCGAACCGCACCTGTTTCACGTCCTGGGCCATCGCCCGGAACGGCGTCACGAGACCGTAGGCCGCGCCCGCCGCGCCAACCAGCCCGAGAAAGCTGCGGCGATCCAGATCGCCGTTCATGTAGCGGTCGCGCAACCTCTCGTAGCGCGTGGTGTTGTCGATCTTGCGTGTCATTTCCTGGTCTCCTTGTTGAGTGGTGTATGCCGGCGGTTCTAGCTGCCGCTCTTGCGGGCGAGTTGCCGTGCGATCGCCGCCCCAAGCAGAGGCAGGCCCACGGTCATGACGATCATCACGGTGCCAAGCGCATTGATCTCGGGGCTGATCGAATTGCGCAGCATCGCGAAAATCTGGGTGGGAACGGTTTCGACCCCGCCGGGTTTCCAGAACAGCGTGCCGGTGATGTCATCGAAGCTGATGGTAAAGGCGAACAGCGCCCCGGCCAGCACCGCCGGCAGCATCAGCGGCAGGGTGATCTGGAAAAAGGTCTGGACCGGGCTCGCGCCGAGGCTCATCGCCGCCTCCTCGACATCGCGCCGGATCGCGATCAGCCGTGCCTGGACCACCAGGATCACGAAGGGCAGGGTAAAGATCACATGGCCGAACAGCAGCAGCGCAAAGCTTTTGTGCAGCCCGAGGAAGTTGAGGAACAGCAACAGCGCCACCGCCAGCACCACCTCTGGCACCAGGATCGGCGCGATCAGCAGGGTCGAGATCGCGTTGGCCCCCGGCACCCGGTAGCGCACCAGCGCAAGGCTCGCCAATACACCGAGCGTCGTCGAGATCAGCGCGGTCAGCAGCCCCAGCACGATCGAGGTGCGAAACGCCCGCATGATGGCATCGTTTTGCGCCAGTTCCACGAACCAGCGGAACGAAAAGCCGGTCATCGGGAAGCTGCCGAACTGGCTGGCGTTGAAGCTGAGCAACACCACCACCGCCACCGGCAGGAACATGAACCCATAGACCAGCACGGTCCAGAGGCGGATCAGCGGCCAGCCCCAGCCCATCAGCCCAGCCCCTTCATCAGTTGCGCCATGCCGAGATAGCGGTTGTAGATCATCACCAGCACGCCGAGAACGAACAGCAGCATCAGGCTCAGCGCCGATCCGAGCGGCCAGTTCAGCTGGGTGATGATCGCCTCGAACACCAGGTTGGCGAACATCGCGTCGGTTGGCCCGCCCAGCACGAGCGGGGTGATATAGGTCCCCGCGCCCAGCACGAAACACAAGAGCCCGCCCGCGGCCAGGCCGGGCAGCGACAGCGGCAGCGTCACCTGCAGAAACGCCTGCCACCTGGTGGCGCCAAGCGAATTGGCCGCATCCTCGAGATTGGTGTCGATGCCGTCGAGGCTGACAAAGACGTTGAGCACCATGAACGGCAGCAGGAAATGAACCAGCCCGAGGATCACCGTGGTTTCGTTGTAGAGCATGTTCAGCGGCTCGCCGATCACGCCGATCGACATCAGAAACGTGTTGAACGCGCCGGAAACGCCGAGAATGTTGATCCAGCTCATCGTGCGGATGATGTAGCTGATCCAGAACGGCAGCATCAGCAACAGCAGCAGGATCACCTTGTTGCCGCTTGATCTGGCGATGAAATAGGCGGCAGGATACCCCATCAGCGCACAGACCACCGTCGTGATCGCGGCGATCCGCAGCGTGCTGAACAGGATGTCGCGATAGAACCGGTCGGTCAGCGCCTCGTGCCAGTTGTCGAGATAGAACCCGATCTGGTCCGCCCCGGTCGCCGTGCGCAGCCAGAAGCTGTAGACCACGATGAAGAGCAGCGGCACGAAAAGCAGCAGTATCACCGCACCCAGCGCCGGGGACAGCAGGATCCAGGGCTGGCGTGCCTCTCTGGCCTCGACGGACATGTGTTTCCTCGCGTTGACGGGACTTGCGCGCACAATGCGAAGCGGTCCATCATAGATCAAATAGATAATGAGAATTACGACTATAGATGACAGCTATGGACGGACGTGACCCCGATTTCGACCCGATCTACGAACCCGAACGCATCGCGCGCGAGCTCGACTGGAACCTCCTGCGCACCTTCGTGGTGCTCGCCGACAGCCGGTCGATCACCGAAGCGGCAGAGCGGTTGCGGCTGAAACAGCCCTCGGTCTCGGCGGCCCTGCAACGGCTGGAGGACCGGGTCGGCCGCAAGCTGGTCAACCGGTCGCCGGGGCATTTCGCCCTGACCGATGCCGGGCGCCTGCTGTATCGCGAGGCGGTCGAGATCAACGGGTCGGTGCTGCGGCTGTCGACCCTGATGCGCGAACTGACCGACGAGGTTCAGGGGCTGGTCAAGATCGAACTGGCCAGCCATGTGGTCTGCCCGCTGTTCGACCGGGCTCTGGCCGATTTTCACCGTGCACATCCGCGCGCGCGCCTGTCGCTCGAGGTGCGTTCCAGCGCCGATGCGATTGCCGAGGTCATGGCCAAGCGGGCATCATTCGCCGTCTGCCTGGTGCGCGACCACAATCCCAAGCTCGAATACCGCCGCCTCTACCGCGAATATTTCGGTCTGTTCTGCGGCCCCGAGCATCCGCTGTTCGGGCGCGACGACCTGACGCTCGCGGATCTTGCCGGGCACGGCTCGGTCAGTTTCGAAACCGACCGCCTTCAGGACGTGCTCAGGCCGGTGACCCTGATGCGCGCTCAGGCGGAGCTGGGACAGCGGATCACCGGCCTGTCCACCCATCTCGAAGAGGTCAGGCGCATGATCATCGCCGGGCTCGGCATCGGCCCGCTGCCGGTGCATGTGGCCGCCCGCGAACTGCGTGACGGCCTGCTCTGGCAGCTCCCGCCCTATGACGACCTGCCCGCCATCGATGTCCATGTCGTCTGGAACAGCAAGGCGGTCAAGAACCGGGCCGAGGACCTGCTGCTGACGGCGCTGCTAGAGGCAATCGAGACAACGCCGATGGAGGACCGCACCTATCGCTGACCGGCGCCGGACCAGGCGCGGTCCTTACGGGTCGGCTGTCACCTCGTCCCGCAAGGGGAAGTGGCAGGCCACGCCCCGGCCATCGGCACCGGTGGTCAATGCTGGCCGCTCCGCGGCGCATTTCGGCTGCGCGAAGGCGCATCTGGTGCGATAGGGGCAGCCCGACGGCAGGGCGAACGGGCTTGGCAGGTCGCCCGCGATACCGGTGCGGGCACGCCGGGGCGGATACAGGCTGGGCCGGGGCATGGCGTCGCGCAGGACACGGGTATAGGGATGGCGCGGCCGCGAAAATACATCGTCGGCATCGCCGATTTCGACAATCGCGCCGAGGTACATGACGGCCACGCGATTGGAAATCTGGCGGACGACGGCCAGATCGTGGGCGACGAAGATATAGGTCAGCCCAAGCTCTTCACGCAGGTCGGCAAGCAGGTTGATGATCTGGGCCTGGATCGAGACATCGAGTGCCGAAACCGGTTCATCCGCCACCAGCAGCCGTGGATTGAGCGCGAGCGCCCGCGCGATGCCGATACGCTGTTTCTGGCCGCCCGAGAATTCATGCGGAAAGCGCAACGCATGTTCGGGACGCAGGCCGACCCGGCGCAGCAATTCGCTCACCCTATCGTCGATGTCCGATCCCGAGCCGATACCGTGAATCCGGTAGGGTTCGGCCAGAAGATCGCCCACCCGCCGCCGCGCGTTGAGCGATGCGGCAGGATCCTGAAACACCATCTGCATCTCGCGCCGGAGCGGGCGAATGCGCCGCGGGCTCAGATGGGTAATGTCGCGACCGTCGAATTCCAGCTGCCCCGAAGTGATGTCCTGCAACCGCATCAGACATCGTCCAAGCGAGGATTTGCCACAGCCGGATTCACCCACGATGCCGAGCGTCTCGCCCGGCATGACCTCGAGCGAAACCTCGTTGACCGCATGGACCTGCTGCCGACGCGATGGCAGCAGCGAGCGGCCGATCCGGTAGACCTTGGACAGTTTCGTCGCCTTCAGCAGCGGGGTGGCGGCAATATCTGTCATCCTCGTTCAACCTCCCGGGCGGGCATCAGGGTGGCGCGGGTTTCCTCCGGCAGGACACAGGCGCTGCGGTGACCGGCGCGACCTGATAGCCCCGGTTCGATCAGGCAGGCTTCATGCGCATGGGGACAACGCGGTCGAAAGGCGCAGCCCTCGGGCAGCGCCGACAGCTTCGGCGGCGCCCCGGGAATGGCCTGCAACCGGGCCGGGCGCGGCCCGTCAAAGGGCGGGATCGATCCGAAGAGCCCCCAGGCATACGGATGCGCCGGCCGGCGAAACACGGCCGCCTTCGGCCCCTCCTCGACGATCCGGCCGGCATACATCACGTTCACCCGGTCCGATGTCTCAGCCACCACGCCGAGATCGTGGGTCACGAGGATAACCGACGATCCGAAATCCTCTCTCAGACGGCCGATCAGATCGAGGATCTGCGCCTGTATGGTCACATCGAGCGCCGTCGTGGGCTCATCGGCCAGCAGCAGCGCCGGGTTGCAGGCCACCGCCATGGCGATCACCGCCCGCTGCCGCATCCCGCCCGAGAGCTGGTGCGGGTACCGGTCGGCCACGGCGCGCGGGACCGGAATGCCGACCGCGTCGATCAGTTCCACCGCACGGTCATGCGCGGCACGGCGCGACAGCGGCTCATGGGCGCGCAGCGTCTCGACGATCTGCGCGCCGACGGTGTGAACCGGCGTCAACGAAGTCATCGGGTCCTGAAAGATCATTCCGATCTTCTTGCCACGGATGCGGTCCAGCGCGCGCCGGGACAGGCCCATGAGCTCCTGCCCCTGGAACCGTATCGACCCGCTCAGGACCGCGTTGGGACTGTCGACCAGGCCCATGATCGCCAGCAGCGTCTGGCTCTTGCCCGAGCCGCTCTCGCCGACCAGCCCAAGAATCTCCTTGCGGCCAACGGAGAAGGAGACCCCGCGCACAGCTTCGACCAGCCCCTCTTCGGAACGGAATTGCACGGTCAGGTCCGTGACCTCGAGCAGCGGTTCAGAAGGCATCGCGCACCCTCGGGTCCAGGAACATATGCACCACGTCGACGATGAAATTTGCCATCACCACGAAGAAGGAGGCGTAGATCACGGTCGCCATGATCATCGGCAGATCGAGCGTCTGCATCGCGTCATAGGTGAGCTTGCCCACCCCCTGCAGGCCAAAGACGACTTCGGTCAGCAGCGCCCCGCCGCCCACGAGCGCGCCGAAATCCAGCCCGAACATGGTCACGAACGCCACCAGCGAAGTGCGCAGCCCGTGCCGCAGCAGCACGTTGCGTTCGCCGATACCCTTGGCGCGGGCGGTGCGGATGAAATCCTCCTGCATCGTCTCGATCAGGCTGGCGCGCAGAACCCGGCCATACAGACCGACATAAAGCGTGGCGAGCACGGTCCACGGGATCACCAGCGCCTTGAACCAGCCCAAGGGGTCTTCGGCCAAAGGGACATATCCGAGCGCCGGCACCCAGGAAAACGCCCATGTGTCGTGAAACCGGCTCTGGCTGACCAGGTTGGCAACCTCGGCCAGCCAGAAGACAGGCATCGAGACACCGGCGAGCGAAATCATCATCAGACCCCGGTCGACCCAGCTGCCCCTGGTCGCCCCGGCGAGCAGCCCGACCAGCAGCCCGCCGGCCAGCCACAGGACTGCGGCGCCGAGAACGAGCGACAGGGTGATCGGGATGGCGCGGGTGACGGTGGGAATGACCTGCTGGCCGCGGTTGACGAACGATGTCAAGTCACGGGTGACGAAGAGCTTCTTCATCATCAGCCCGTATTGCACCGGCAGCGGACGGTCGAGGCCGAAATCGTGACGCACCTGCTGCAGTGTTTCCTGGCTGGCGTTGCGTCCGGCGATCCGTGCCGAGGGATCGGAACCGGGGGTGGCGAAGAAGATCAGGAAGACGACGATGGAGATGCCGAACATGACCAGCGCCATCTGGCCGATCCGGGCGGCGAGAGCATAGGCCATCAGCCGATCCTCACGGTCGATTTCGGGTCGAGCGCGTCACGCACCCCGTCGCCGAAGATGTTGAGCGCCAGCACCGTCACCGCGATGGCGATACCCGGGGCCAGCGCGACCACGGGACGGGAATAGAGCAATCCCTGACCGTCCTGAATGATCGTGCCCCAGCTCGCATCCGGCGGCTGAACGCCGATCGAGAGGAAGGACAGCGCCGATTCGATGATCATCGACAGCGCCAGGATCAACGGCAGGAAAACGACGATCCGGGGCACCACATTGGGCAGGATGTCCTTGATGAGGATGCGCCAGGGCGAGGCCCCCAGCCCGACCGCGGCGGTGACGAACTCGGCGCCCATGAGGGTCTGGACATGACCGCGAATGGGTCGGGCGACATAGGGGACGTAGACGATGCCGATGATGAAGATCGGCAGCGCCAGCGAGCCCGATGTGACCCGCAACGGCCCTATGGACAGCGTCTGGTTGAGCAGCACGATGGAAAGGGAAATGGCCAGCAGGAAGATCGGAAACGCCCAGAGCACATCGAGGATGCGCGACAGGATCGTGTCGGGTACGCCTCCGAAGAACCCCGCCGTCGTGCCCACGATCGTCGCCAGCACGAGGCACAGCGTAGTCGAGGCGGCCGCAATGAAGAGCGAGTTCCGTCCGCCATAGAGCATCCGCGCCGCGACATCGCGCCCCTGGTTGTCAGCCCCCAGCATGAACGGACCAAAGCGCCATGTCGGCCCGATGGGCGTGAGGCCCAGGCCCAGGCCGGTGGTCGACGGCTCCAGGACCGGACGTTCCTCGCCATCGATGACGACGGTTCCGTTGAGATTGGTCACGAAGGGATCGGTCACGGCGACATGGCGGGCATAGAACGGGGCCAGCAGACAGACCGCGACGATCAGAACCAGCACCACCAGCGCCGTCATCGCCGCCCGGTCGCACCGCAGTTTGCGCAGCGCCGTGGCCCAGGGACCTTCCGTCGCATTCGCCTGTCCCGTCCGGGCCTCGGGCCTGCCGGTTTCGGTGGAGTTCATCTATCTCTGCCTCAAGGGGAACGGCGGCACCCTGCCGGGAACCGCCGTTCAACGGATCTGCGTGGCGCCTATTCGACCCAGGACTGGTTGATAATCCAGTAGAACTGGGGTGAGAACATGAAATTCTTCACCCGGGACGAAACAAAATCCACCCGTTTCGGCGTGAACAGCACCGCGGCAGGCGCCGCGTCGGTCACGTCACGGTCCACTTCGGTCCACAGCGCCGCCGAGGCCTCGGGATCGGACAGGGTCAACGATACCGCCTCGGCCATCTTCGCATCGATCGCCTCGTCGCAGAACCCGGAGATGTTCACCGATGCATCGGAGCCCGGCGTGAAAGAGGCGCAACCAAACAGCACTTGCAGGAAGTTCGAGGGCGACGGGTAGTCCTGGAACCACTGGGATATCGAGATCTGCACGTTGTTGTTGGTGTTCTGGATGTAGGTGAACTGGATATTCTGCGAGATCGCCTGGACCTTCGCCTTGTAGCCCAGCTCGGTCAGCACGTCCTGCAGATAGACCCCGATCGCACGCGAGACGGTGTTGTCCTCGGCGATGATCGTGACTTCCTGGCCGGCGGTGCCGGATTCCTCGACCAGTGCCCGCGCCTTCGCCATGTCAGGAGCGGACCAGCTGCCACCTTCCCCCACGGTATAGGGGCAGTATGGTTCGTAGGAAGGGAAGCCGGGCGGCAGGATCTGGCAAGCCGGTTGCGCAAGGCTCGAACCGCCAAAGAGCTTGACGATGGCCGAACGGTCGATGGCGTAGTTCACGGCCTGGCGCACCCTCACATCGTCAAACGGAGCGAGATTGGTGTTCATCGGCGCATACCACATGGCCGTCAGCGGGTGCACGAATGCCTGGTCGGCATATTTGGTGCCGATCTCGGCCAGACGGTCCGGCGGCGGCGGATCGAACATCCAGTCGGCCTGGCCGTTCTGGATCGCGGTGACCGCGGCCTCTTCGGTCAGGCCGAAATCATAGTCGATCTCGTCGGGGAAACCGGCGGGCTGGGCCTCGGCGCTCCATTCCTCGAAATGGGGGTTGCGCACCATCTTGAGCCGCTCGTTCGGATTGTAGCTCTCGATCATGTATGGGCCGCTGCCGGGAACCGGATCGGTGCCCATGTCCTTGATCGGCGTCTCGGCAGGCAGGATCGCTGCATGGGGAATGGCGATCTTCTGCAGAAACTCGCCATCGGGTGCGGTCAGGTTGATGGTGACGGTCCCGGCCGCCTCATCGATTACGACACCCCCGTCCAGCGTGCAGTCGGCAGGTGCAGCGATACACGCATCAGCACCGACGATCCCGTTGTAGAACGTACCGGCGGTGGGTCCGGACACCTTGAATATCCGCTGGAACGACGCGAGCACGTCGGCGGCCGTCAGATCCGACCCGTCCGAGAACTTGATCCCGTCGCGAAGCTTGAAGGTATAGGTCCTGCCGTCGTTTTCCGGCTCCGGCAGCGCCTCGGCCAGATCCGCGACCACGTCAAACCCGGTTTCGTCGCCGGCTTTTCTGAAAGTCACCAGACCGTCATAGAGCATGTAGTTGATCTGGAAATACTGCAGCGTGTAGTTGATATGCGGGTCGATCGTGCCCGCGGCCGCCTTGGCCAGAAGGCGCAGCGTGCCACCGGGCGACCCCTGAGCCGCGGCGGGGGTGGCAGCCGTGACAGCGGCCAGCGCAATGCCGGACATCAGGGCGGCAAGTGAGGATCTGTACGTCATTACCATTCCCTTGTTGATTTGCGCGATTGCGCGCGATTGGCTTTGTCATTGCGGGACGGAAACATCCCGCCGACAGACGATTCCGGCAAGGACAGCAAGCGCCCCCGGAAATCGCGTGACATATGGAAGCGTAGCGGTGGGACTTTCGGCCTGTATAGCTATTGATTGTTATAGGTCTGAGCGGATTCGGGATCGAAACACGGCACTGGCGCCGGTTTTCCGGTCGGCAGACACGCAGGGACGCACCGGGAACGCCCCATTCCGACGGCCAGAATTGACATGCACCGCAGGTGTGCAATCATCATCTTCATGTTGCAGACTCTGGCTGAAAAGAAAGGCGCGTTCTATCCGGGCCTCGACCTCGACGACGCGATGGATCTCGCGCGCGAGATCCTGCAGCCCGCCGGGTTCGATATCGTCACCTACGATTTCTCGCCCGTTCCGCTGACCCATGACGGCCAATTCATCCTGCCCACGGTTCTCAGCATGCGCGGCACGCCGGGCGACATGGAACATCTGTGGTGCGCGAACGGCTATTACAGCCGCGATCCGGTGATGGATGCCGCGCGGCAGGTGACCCGGCCCTTCGCGTGGTCGCATCACGGCCGGCAGAGCCTGGTCATGCGCAACATCCTGGGAGACAGGCACCGGCCCGTCGTGGAATATCTCCTGGACAGCGGGATGCGCAGCGGCATCACCGTCCCGGTCCGGGGGCCGGGCGGCGCGTTGGCGACATTCAGCGCGATTCGGATCGGCAATGCCGACGACGCGGACCTGGAGGAGCATCTCTCGACCGTCGGCCACCTAGGATATGTCCTGCATGACGCGGTGCGCGCCGGTTTCTCGGGCGATGATCTTCGCACCTCTCACGTCCGGTTCACGCCGCGGGAACGGCAATGCATGATGCTCTGCGCCCAAGGACTGACGACCAAGCAGATCGCACATGAAATCGATCGCTCTATCCCGACGGTCACGCTGCACCTGACCTCTGCCGCGAACAAGCTGGGCGCGCGGAACCGGGCCCATGCGCTGGCGCTCGCCGCGCATTATCGCCTGCTTGAACCCGACGCCTGAGCCGTGGCCCGGGCTGGTACCCTATAAGATTCCCTAGCTGTCACCGACCGGCGCGCCGCTGCTAGCCTCTTGCTGACAAGCCATGAGACAGGGACCGGGAGATCAACATGTGCGCCTATGACGTCACGACAGGGGTTTCACCGTATCAGGGATACGAAACCTGGTACCGCATCTGCGGTTCGCTCGACTCCGACAAGCTGCCGCTGGTCGTGGCGCATGGCGGACCCGGATGCACCCATGACTATGTGGACAGTTTCAAGGACTTGGCGGAAACCGGCCGCCCGGTGATCCATTACGACCAGATCGGCAATGGAAAATCGACCCACCTGCCCGACAAGGGGGCCGATTTCTGGACGGTCGACTTCTTCCTCGGCGAGCTTGACGCGTTGCTCGACCATCTGGGCATCCGCAACCGCTATGCCTATCTCGGCCAGAGCTGGGGCGGGATGCTGGGTGCGGAACACGGGGTGCGCCGTCCGGCCGGGCTCAAGGCCCTGGTGATCGCCAATTCACCCGCCTCGATGGAACTGTGGCTGGCCGGAGCCGCCAAGCTCCGGGCGGAGCTGCCGCCCGAGGTGCAGGCTGCGCTCGACACGCACGAGGCCAACGGCACGACCGATCACCCGGACTACAAGGCCGCCGAGAAGGTCTTCAACGAAAGGCATGTCTGCCGTGTGGTTCCGATGCCGCCCGAGGTGCAGCGCACCTTTGACGCCATGGAAGAGGACCCCACAGTGTATCACACCATGAACGGGCCGAACGAATTCCACGTTGTCGGGACGATGAAAACATGGTCCGTTATCAACCGCCTGCCGAACATCGCCGCCCCCACGCTCGCGTTCCGCGGCTTCCATGACGAAGCGACGGAAGAATGTGTGCAGCCGTTCCTCGACCTGATCCCCGACGTGGTCGGCCATGTCTTTCCCGATTCCAGCCATATGCCGCATGTCGAGGAGAAGGAAAGCTGCCTGGCCGTCACCGAGGCCTTCCTCGCCAAGTTCGATTGAACCACCGCCAACAGGCGACGGCGTGACCGGTGTCGCAAGGACATGACGCGCCGGTCAGCGCCCGGCGTCCGCCGCGCACAGCAGGACGCCGTCGAAGAATTCGGACAGTTCCCGCCAGGCATCGAGCGGCAGGACGTTGGCGACATACTGGTCGGGGCGGACGACGATCATGCAGCCCCGGTCGCGGTCGATTCCACGCATGTCGTAGATGTCGCCGGCGCCCTTGTGATCGACGCAGAAGACCTTTTCGTGATCCATGAGCCCCAGCTTGCCGGTGCAGGGTTTCAGCAGCGACGGGATGTGTTCATAGTCCAGCCGGTCAAAGGTCTGCTGAAATATCGCGCGGACATCGATCACGGCGTCGATATCCTCGGCCCTGCCGGTGTGTTTGACCACGGGCGATTCCGGGTCGCGTTCCAGCCAGTCGGCGAGCCGGTGGATTGCCGAACCCGCATGTGAACCGTCGCCCGCCCCGGCAAAGGCATAGATGCGCCAGCGCCCGTCCGCCCCGGCCGCGTGACCCAGCTGCATCTGCCGGGCATCCGACAGGCGCACGACCGGGGCCGAATGGAACCGGCGGCCGATTTCCTCGCCGGTGGCCAGCGCCTGATGGGTCGGGGCCGCGACCAGCGCGGATCTGTCGTATTTGACCGCCAGCCCGCCGGTAAACTCCAGGTTCTCCTTGAACGCGCGAACGAAACGCGGCTCTGCGCCACCGTCGAGCTCGGATGTTCCCGGCGGGGCCGACATGATCCGGGCCCATGCGTGATCGGTGTCGATCAGCCGCCGGGCCTCGGCCCGGCGTTCGCCGGAATAGCTGCGCAACAGGGTCGCATCGGCACGCCCCATCAGCACATGCGCCAGTTTCCAGCCCAGGTTGAACGTGTCCTGCATCGAAACGTTCATGCCCTGGCCGGCCTTGGGGCTGTGGGTGTGGCAGGCATCGCCCGCGGTGAAGATGCGGGGATTGCGGTCTTCACCCGCCGGCACGTCATCGAACCGGTCGGTCAGGCGGTGCCCGATCTCGTAGATCGACCACCAGACGACCTCTTTGACGTCGATGGCATAGGGCCGCATGATCCGGTTCGCCGCCGCGATCAGGTCATCCCGGGTGAAGTTTCGCTCGGCCACACGCTCGTCTTCGCCGAGCGTGTCGAGCTCCACATACATCCGGAACAGATAGCCGCCTTCGCGCGGCAGGATCAGGATGTTGCCGTCGCGGGCCGACGCGATCAGGCATTTCTGGCGGACATCCGGAAAATCGGTATTGGCCAGGATGTCCATCACCCCCCAGGCCTTGTGCGCCGCGTCACCATGCAGTTCGCCGCCGATCGCCTTGCGCACGGTCGAGCGCGCGCCGTCGCAACCGACCACATACCTGGCGCGGATGGTGGCGAGATCGCCCCGGTTCACACCGGTGTCTTCCAGCGTCACGGTCACCGGGTGATCATCGGCCCCGGTGTCGATCGAAAGGTCTTTCAGCGCCAGTCCGTAATCGGGCGCAAGCCGGGATGGCGAGTTTCGCATCACCTCGAGGAAAAGCTCGTGCATCCGGGCCTGGTTGATCAGGACATGGGGCATTTCCGAGCTGTCATCGGCGACATCCTGCACCCGGCCGATACGCCTGATCGCATCCGGGTTGTCGGGATCGGGCATCCAGAAACTGGTCTGGTTGACCCAATAGGTTTCGCGCTTGACCTTTTCGGCAAATCCGAAGGCCTGGAACATCTCCATCGTGCGGACGCTGATGCCATCGGCCTTGCCCTTCACGATGTTGGACGGGCTCGCCTCGACGATCATGGTGTCGATCTGCGGAAACTGCGCAAGCTGGGCGGCCAGGCACAGCCCTGCCGGGCCGGATCCGACGATCAGCACGTCCACCTTTTCCGGCAGCGGCGCGTTCGGCGACCGGTCACGCCGGTTCGGCGCGGCATCCCTGATGTCGGGATTTCCGCCGCGAAATCCATCCTTGTAGAATTGCATCACTTTCTCCCGGGCCTGGCAGAGCGGCTGGCGCGGATCGCCTGCGCCAGTTCTATCCATGCCGGCATAGGCCGGGCAAGTGTCGCGGCAAGGATCGCCCAGGACCGCGCAGGCACCGGCGGGGTGATCGACGCCCCTGCGCGGGGACCGCGACGCAGGCACAGGTCGCGGCCTTCTGATGGCATATCTGCCAGTCCCGGCGCCGGTGTCATGCCCCGGATCAGCCGTTGTGCAGGACGACCCGCGTGCCGAGCGGAACCTCGGAGAAGAGTTGAATCACATGATCGTTGGCCATGCGGATGCAGCCGTTGGATATCTGCCGTCCCAACCCGCGAACATCGCGCGTGCCGTGAATGCGCAACAGGCTGTCCGACCCGTTCGACCGGTAGAGATAGAGCGCCCGGGCCCCGAGCGGATTGTCGATGCCGCCGGGCATCCCTGCCGCGTGCGGCCCATACAGTTCAGGATCGCGCCGGATCATCGCCTTGGTCGGTGTCCAGGACGGCCATTCGCGTTTGTCCCCGACACGGAAACGGCCGCTGTAATACCGGCCCGGTTCACCGATCCCGACCACATAGCGCGTGGCCTGGCCGCCGGGACGCGTCCAGAGCAGCGTGAACGTATCCGGGAAGACATGGATCTCGCCGGGCGCGAGATTGGGCGCGTCAACGAGGCGTGGCTCGTATTCTTCCGGGATCGGCAACTCGCTCGGATGGATCGGTTCCGTCACTTCGGGTGTCGGGGCACAGGCCGGCAGGGCGGCCAGCAGTCCCATCAGAAAGGCGCGACGTTTCATTCCCGGCATTCCCCTACGGCAACTTTGTCCGGGTAGGATGCGATTTCAGGCCGCTGTCGGCAAGGTTTTCCGCCTGCCACCCGAAAATGACGGTTCTGCCCAGCGTCGTAACGGGCACCTCATGCGACCGCGCGAGCCTGCCAAAACACCGCCCGGACAGCCGCCCGATGCCGGCAAAAGCGCTGTTTCGGCGGGTCCGCCGCAACATCATCTTGATTTCGCGTGGCGATCCGGCCCAAGTTTGACCTGTCGCGGTTGCGCGGGCGCCGAAACCGGACCGGGGCCGGGAGCGACCGGGGCGCGAACAACATTGCCGGGATGGGGACCGTCATGGACAAGACCGAGTCACAGACCGCCGCGCTGGACCCGGCGCCCCTGTCATGGACCGCGCCCGGAGCGACCGACACCTTTGCCATCTACGGGCTTATCACCCTCCTGCTGGTCGTTTTCCTCGTCATCTATCTCTACGCGGTGTTCGACCGCTATGCCGAGCGCAAGGGCGAAGGCAGCCCGCTGCGCACGACCATTCCGACGATGCTGACGGTCGGCCTGGCCTATGACCTGCTGCCGCCGCTGGAAGGGGTGAGCGTGTTGCTGCCCTTGTCGCTGATCGCGGCGGCCGTCGCACGGGATGCGGTGTTATGGGTCAACGAGAACAGGGGGCGGTGACATGATCGAACTGATCCTGACCAGTTTCCCGCTGCTGTTCCGCATCGTCTATCTGCGGTTCCGCAAGAAGGCGATCACCGTCTACAATATCCACCGCGCCGTCTTTGTCTGGTTCCTGCTGTTTCTCGCGCTGGTCTTCACCATCGAGTATTACCACCCCGAAACCCATTCCGGCATCGTGCCGTTTCGGATCGTTCCCGTCGTGGCCGAGAATGGCGGCACCGTGACCAGCCTGCACGTCAAGGCGGGCCAGGACGTGGAACCCGGCGATCTGCTGTTCACGGTCGACGATTCGAGCGAGGCCGCCGCCGTCGGGGTCGCCGAAAGCCAGGTCGAGCAGGCCCGCGAACAGATCACCGTGGCCAGGTCGCAGGTGCGCGAAGCCCGGGCCGCCGTGGACTCGGCACAGGCGGCGCTCGATATCGCCAATGTCCAACTTTCGAACCAGGAAAAGCTGCGCGAGGAGAAATCGCCCGCCTTCGCCCTCGACCGCTACCTGCGGGCGCAGGACGACCAGAAGGAACGCACCGCAGCCGTGGCGCAGGCCCAGGCCAACCTGGAAACGGCCAGCCTGCAGGCCGACAAACTGGCGCCAACGGCGCTCGCCACCGCCGAGGCATCGCTCGGGCAGGCGCAGGTGGAACTGGACAAGACCCGCATCAAGGCATCGGTCGCCGGCCGGATCGAACAACTGACGCTGAATGTCGGCGACCGCGCCGCCGAGGTCGCCATCAACCCCGCGATGGTCATCGTGCCCCACCGGACCGCCGACGACCCGGCCGAGATCGTGGCCGGGTTCACCCAGGTCAATCGCTCGGTGATACGCATCGGCATGCCCGCCGAGGTCGCCTGCGCGAGCAACATCAACAACGGGATGCACGATTCGGTCCTGCCGGCGCGGATCGTCCGCATCCAGGAGTCAATCGCGACCGGACAGATCGTCCCGACCGGCAAGCTGTTGCAGCCGTCCGAGCGCATGGGCCGGGGCGAGGTCGTCGTGCATCTGAAGCTCGAACATCCCGAACATCAGAGCCTGCTGGTCAACGGCAGCAGATGTCTCGTCCAGGCCTATACCACACGCATCTCGGGATCCCTTGCCGATACCGCGCTGGGCGAGATCATCGAGGCCTGGGCGTTGGAAAAGGCGATCATCATGCGCATGAAGGTCTGGGTCATGCTGGCCACGGGGGCCGGTCTGGGCGGGGCGGGCTGAGCCGCCGGGATAGGCGGGATCCCGCGCCGCCACGGCACCTGCAGGCCGCGTTGATCCGGGCAACGCCCGCCGGGAAACGGGACCACCGCCGACGGGGGTCGATCCCGGTGATGCCGGCGGCGCATGCCGCGCCTCAGCCGAGCCGCATCAGCAGCCCCGCCATGAGCCGCGCCCGTTCGGTCAGGCTGTCGACGCGGATATGTTCGGTCAGCGTATGGAGCCCGGCGCCCCGCACACCCAGCGAATCCAGTGTCGGGATACCCATCGCCCCGGTGAAATTCCCATCGGAGCCGCCGCCCTGGCTGCGCCCTTCCAGTTCGAACCCCAACTCGCCGGCAATGCCTTTCGCCACCTCGAAAATCCGTGCCGTTCCGGGCGTGTCCGGCCGCCAGACCGGCCGAGTGACGCCGCGCGTGACGCTGAATTCGACACCGTTCACATCCCCCTGAAGCGCCATCATGCGGGCAATGCCGTCGTCGAGATCCTGCTGTTTCTTGGCCATGCTCAGCGCCTCGGCATCGCAGACGGACGACACGCAGTTCACCCATTGGCCCGCATGGATCACGCCCACGCTGAACGTGCAGTCGGGCCCGGTCATGGCCTCGATCTCTTCGATCTTGTGCGCCATCGCGGCGATGGCGGATCTGCCGTCCTGCAGCCGCGCGCCGGCGTGGCTGGGCTGGCCGGCGGTGCGCAGGTTGAACCGCGCGATGGCATAGCGGCCGATGGTCACGCCGCCATCGTCATGCCCCGGCTCGGGCACCAGCACATAGGCGTGCCGCGCGGCCTCGGCCTCGATCAGGTCGCGCGTGCTGGGGGTGCCGACCTCCTCGTCGGGGGTGAACAACACGGTGACCGGCAGCGGTGTCTCCAGCCCCGCCTGCGCCAGCTTGCGGATCGCCTCGAGGCTGACGAAATTGCCGCCTTTCATGTCCATGATGCCGGGGCCATAGCAGATCCCGCCCTCACGCCGGAACGGCAGCGCATCGAGCGTGCCGACGGGGTGCACCGTGTCCATGTGGCCCAGGATCAGGATGCCGGGCTTGCGGCCCCGGTCCGGATGCGGGAACCGGGCCCGCACCGAGCCGCCATAGCCCATGCGGCCGGGAATGCGTTCGATCACGGCCCCCATCACCGCCATGTCACAGGCGGCGAGATCCATCATCCGGTCGACGGCGGCGGCGTCGAATGTGGGACTTTCGCATTCGATCCACGGGCGCAGGTCCGCCAGCATCGCGTCGGCATCGAAGGGCAGTTCGAGCGGGTTCATCCGGCACCCTTTCAGCTGGCCAGCCGGCGTTCGACGATCCGTGCCATCACGGACGCCCCCACCGGCAGCAGGTCGGGATCGAGAAAGAAGCTCGGATTGTGCAGGCCGGTGGTGCCGGAATGGCCGATCCGGCAATAGGCGCCGGGAACCACCTTGAGCATGTCGGCGAAATCCTCGGAGCCGGTGGCCGGTTCGTCGGCGTTGCTGACGTTTTCCTCGCCAACGATATCGGCCGCCGCCTCGAGATAGGCCTCGGACAGGTCGGCATCGTTCATCAGCACGTCGAAGATGTTGCGCAGGTCGATGGTGATCTCGACGCCATAGGCGGTGGCAAACCCGGCGCAGAGCTCGCGCATCCGGGTTTCGGCCAGGTCGCGGACCCCGTCCTTGAAATAGCGGATCGTGCCCGCCAGCGTCGCCACGTCCGGCACCACGTTATAGGCCGATCCGGCATGCAGCTGCGTCACCGACAGCACACAGGCGTCCAGCGGAGCCACGTTGCGCGACAGGATCGTCTGCAGGCTGCCCACCAGCGCCGAGGCGATGACCAGCGGATCGCGCGACTGCTGCGGCATGGCGGCATGGCTGCCCTTGCCCTGCACCCTGATGTCAAAGAACGAGGCCCCCGCCATCGCCGGCCCCTTGCAGATGCCGACCCGGTTCGGCTCGCCGCTGGGGGAATTGTGCATTCCAAAAACCTCGTCGCAGGGGAACCGCTCGAACAGGCCGTCGGCCAGCATCCCGCGCGCACCGCCCAGGCCTTCCTCGGCGGGCTGAAAGATCACGATCGCCGTGCCCGCGAAATCGCGGGTTGCGGCCAGGTGCTTGGCCGCGCCCAGCAGCATGGTGGTATGCGCGTCATGGCCGCAGGCATGCATCACGCCGGGATTGGTCGACCGGTATGGCAGGTTGGTTTCCTCCTCGATCGGCAGCGCGTCCATGTCGGCCCGCAGCCCGACACGCCGCGCGCCGTCGCGATTGCCCCGGATGACGCCGACGACGCCGGTGCCGCCGATGCCCGTATGGATCTCGTCGACGCCATAGGCCTTCAGCCTGTCGGCGACCACGCCGGCGGTGCGATGCTCGGTAAAGCCGATTTCGGGATGGGCGTGCAGGTCCTTGAAGATGTCGGTCAGTTCTTCGGTGCTTGCGGCGATGATGGGCAAAACGCTCATGGTGTCTCCTCGGGTTTACTCGGCCGCTTCGGTGAAGGGGCGGAAATTTGCGAAATCCCAGTGGCGGCCGGGGGCGGCCGTGATCAGGGCCTTGGTATAGTCCTCGCGCGGAGATCCGAGCACCTGCCCCGCGGGTCCGTATTCGACCACCCGGCCGTTCTGCATCACCAGCACGTCGTCGCAGATCTGCGCGGCCACGCCCAGGTCATGGGTGATGAACAAGATGCCGAGCCCGAGCCGGTCCTGCAGCTCGTCCAGCAGTTTCAGAACCTGCGCCTGAACGCTCACGTCAAGCGCCGACACGGCCTCGTCGGCGACCAGCACATCCGGGTCCATCGCCAGCGCGCGGGCAATGGCGATGCGCTGGCGCTGACCGCCCGAGAACTGGTGCGGAAAGCGATCGACGGCACTGGCCGGCAGGCCCACCAGTTCCAGCAGTTCCCGCGCCCGCGCCATCGCCTCTGATTTCGGCGTGCCGAAATTCAGCGGCCCCTCGATGATCGACTGCCCGATCTCGATGCGCGGGTTGAGCGACCGCATCGGGTCCTGGAACACGATCTGGATGTTCTTGCGCTGCGGTTTCAGGTCCTTCTGCGACAGCGACGCAATGTCGGTGTCGCTGACCATGATCTGCCCCGAGGTCGGGTCGATCAGGCGCATGATGCAGCGCGCCACGGTGGTCTTGCCCGAACCGCTTTCGCCGACGATGCCCAACGTGCGCCCCTTGGGCAGGCTGAAACCGACATCGTCCGCCGCCCGGACCTCGCGGCCCCGGGCGAACCAGCCGCCGCCGCCATAGACCTTGCACAGCCCCCTGGTCTCCAGCACCACGTCCTGCGATGTGGGCGGCCGTTCCGGCCGTGGCACCTGGCTGGGCACCGAGCGCAGCAGATCGCGGGTATAGTCGGTTTTCGGATGCCGCAGCAGGTTGTCCAGGTCCTGCGCCTCCATCACCTCGCCCAGTTTCAGCACCGTGACCTCGTCGGCGATCTCGGAAACCACGCCCATGTCATGGGTGATGAACAGGACCGCCGAGCCCTGTTCCTCGCGCAGTTCGCGGATCAGGCTGAGGATCTGCGCCTGCGTCGTCACATCCAGCGCCGTCGTCGGTTCATCCGCGATCAGCAGCTGCGGGCGCATCACCAAAGCCATCGCGATCATGATCCGCTGGCGCTGCCCGCCCGACAGCTGGTGCGGGAAACTGCGATACATCTTGTCCACGTCGGGCAGATGCACCGCCTCCATCATTTCGCGGGCGCGGGCGCGGCGCGCCGATTGCGACATGTTCGAATGGAACTCCAGCACCTCCTCGATCTGCTGGCCCACCCGCGCGACCGGGTTCAGAGCCGTCATCGGTTCCTGGAAGATCATCGACATCGACGTGGCCCGCAGGTCGCGCAGCCGCGACGGGCGCGCGCCCAGCAGTTCCTCGCCCTTGAGCCTGATCGAGCCCGCGACCGGTTGCAGCACCGACGGCAACAGCCCCATCGTGGCCAGCGCCGTGAGCGACTTGCCCGAGCCGCTCTCGCCCACGAGGCACATGGTCTGCCCCGGCTCGATGCTCAGGTCCAGCCCCTTGACCACCTGGAAATCGGCATTGCCGTTCAGCGCGATCCGCAGGTCGGAAATATCGAGAAGGCTCATCTGTCGATCCCCCGTTTTGCCATGCGCGGATCGAGCGCGTCGCGCACCGCATCCCCCACCAGGTTGATCGTCAGGATGGTGACCGACACCACCAGTCCGGGCCAGAGCACGATGCCGGGGTTGATCTGGAAATAGATCCGCCCCTCGGCCATGATGTTGCCCCAGCTCGGCGTCTCGGGGTTGATGCCGGCGCCGAGGAAACTCAGGATGGCCTCGGTCAGGATGGCGCTGGCGCAGATATAGGTGCCCTGGATGATCAGCGGGGCGATGGTGTTGGGCAGCAGGTGCCGCTGCATGATCCGCCAGGTCGGGGTTCCCGCCGCGATCGCCGCCTCGACATAGGGTTCTTCCCGCGCCGACAGCACCAGCGACCGGACCAGCCGGACCACACGCGGCACTTCGGGAATGGTGATCGCCACGAGAACCGTCCACAGGCTGGCCCCCCACAGCGACACGATGGCAATCGCCAGCAGGATGCTGGGGATCGCCATCATCCCGTCCACCATGCGCATCAGTATCGCGTCGAGCCAGCGCAGGTAGCCCGCCACCAGGCCCAGGAACAGTCCCACCAGGACCGCGAAGATCGCCGCGGCAACGCCTACCACGAGCGAGACGCGCCCGCCGTAGACGATGCGCGAAAACAGGTCGCGCCCATAGGCATCGGTGCCCAGCCAGTAATCGGCGCTTGGCGGCTTCAGGCGCACCGCCGGCGCCAGCCGCACCGGGTCATGCGGCGCGACCAGGGGCGCCAGGATGGCCGACAGCACGATCAGCGCGAGGATCACCGTCGCGCCGGTCACGATCGGCCCGGACAGCACGATTTCCCGCGTTCTGGCCAGCGCCGACACGCGGCCCGGTGCGGCGGCGGGAACAGTTTGATCGGTCATGCGTAGCGGATCCTCGGGTCAAGCAGCACATAGGCGATGTCGATCAGCAGGTTGATCACGACATAGATGAGAGAGGCGAGCAGGATCACCGCCTGGATCACCGGATAGTCCCGGCTCAGAACCGCATCGACGGTCAGGCGGCCCAGGCCCGGCAGGTTGAACACCGATTCGGTGACCACCACGCCGGAGATGATCAGCGCAAAACCGATCCCGATCACGGTGATGATCGGCACCGAGCAGTTGCGCAGGGCGTGGCGCATCAGGACCTTGTGCTCGGGCAACCCCTTGGCCCGTGCCGTCCGCACATAGTCGTCGCCCAGGATCTCCAGCATCGAGGTGCGGGTGATCCGCGCGATCAGCGCGATGTAGAGCAGGGTCAGCGTGAAGGTCGGCAGCGCGATCCGGTGCAGGAACGGTCCCAGACCGTCGCCGATGGACTTGAACCCCTGCACAGGGAACCAGCCGAGCTGCATCGCGAAGAGCGAAATCATCAGGTAGCCGATCACGAAGACCGGGATCGAGAAGCCCAGCACCGACAGCAGCATCACGAAACGGTCGATCAGCGTGCCCTGTTTCCACGCAGCGATGACCCCCAGCGGCACCGCGATCACCACCGACAGGATGATCGTGGTCAGCGCGAGGCTGATGGTCGGTTCCATCCGGTCCGCGATCAGGTCCAGCACCGGCTTGCCCGACAGCACGGAGGTGCCGAAATCGCCGCGCAGCAGGTCGCCGATCCAGGTGACGAACTGCACCAGCAGCGGTTCGTTCAGACCCAGCGAGGTCCGGATCGCGTCGAGCTGCTCGGGCGTCGCCGTATCCCCGGCGATGATCGCCGCCGGATCGCCGGGTGTCAGCCGCAGCAGCAGAAAGACGAACAGGGCGACGAACCCCATCACGGGGATCGCTGCCAGCACGCGTTTCAGGATGTAGAAGACCATCGGCCAGACCTTTCCGGGTGTGAAACCTCAGCGTCGGAAAACCCGGCCCCGCAGGTGGCCGCGGGACCGGGTTTCATGTCAGTTCTTGGAAATGTTCCAGAACAGCGGCGCGGGCGCATCCAGCACGCCGTCCAGGCTGTTGGACCACGCGGACGGCACGAAATACTGGCCGATCGGTGCATAGATGCCCTCTTCGTAGGCCAGTTTCTGGATTTCCTCGGCGAGCTTTTTCTGCTCGTCCAGCGAGGTCGCGGTGGCATAGGCGATCCGCAGTTCCTCGATCTTCGGGATATCGGGCCAGCCGAACCAGCCGCCTTCGGGGCCCTTGCCGTTGACCATGTTGTTGACCAGCGGGTTGAACACGTCGGCCCCGACCCAGTTGGTCATGAACATGTGCCAGCCGCCTTCGGCGATCGGCGCCTGGCTCGCGCGGCGACCGACCAGCGTTTGCCAGTCCATCGCCTGCAGGTCGACGGTAAAGCCCGCGTCCCGCATCGCCTGGGCAACCACGACAGGCTGCGTGCGCAGGGTGCCCACATCGGTCGGGTGCATGATGACGATGGGCGTGCCGTCATAGCCGGCCTCTTTCAGCAGCGCCTTGGCCTGGTCCATGCCGTTGCCCTCGACCAGCGTTTCGGACCCGGCATCGCTGGCCAGCGGGGTGCCGCAGACGAACATCGCGCCGCACAGGTTGTAGAGATCGGGATTGCCCACCAGCGCGTCGAGCACGTCCTGTTGCCTGACCGAGGCGATGGCCGCCTTGCGGATGCGCGCGTCGTCCATCGGCGCGTTCAGCGCGTTGGGCCGCATGATCGTCTGATAACCGAGCGCGTTCAGGTTCCTGACCGTGACATCCGGGTTGGCGTCCAGGATCGGCAGCAGGTCGGATGGCGGGCTTTCCCAGTAATCGATCTCGCCGGCCTGCAACGCGTTCAGCGCGGTCTGGTCGTCGGGCATCACCACCCATTCGACGCGGTCGACCTTGACCACCTTGCCGCCGGCGGCAAAGCTCGCCGGTTCGTCGCGCGGCACATAATCCTCGTTCTTCTCGTAGACCGCGATCACGCCGGGCTGGTATTCATCCGCCACCCATTTGAACGGGCCCGATCCGATCTGTTCGGGGATCGCCTCGGTCGAAGGCGTCTCGGCCAGGCGTTTGGGCATGATGAACGGCACGTTCGACGACGGCTTGGCCAGGCTGTCGATCACCAGGCCATAGGGTTCCTTCAACTGGATGACGAACGTGTTGGGCGCGTCACCCTGCGCCATGCTCTCGACGAAATCCATCAGCACCTGACCCATGCCGTCGCGTTCGCCCCAGCGTTTGATCGAGGCCGCGACATCTTCGCCGGTGACATCGGCCCCGTCGTGGAACTTCAGCCCGCCGCGCAGGGTAAAGGTGTAGGTCAGCCCGTCATCCGACACCTCGTGCGACTCGACCATCTGCGGCTGCGGCACGAAATCGGCATCCAGCGCGTAGAGCGTGTCAAAGATCATGTAGCCGTGGTTGCGGCTCATGTAGGCGGTGGTCAGGATCGGGTCGAGAACACGCAGGTCCGAGTGCTTCACCGCCCGCAGCGTCTGCGCGTCGACGGCCCCCGTTGCCATTGCCAGCCCGGCCAGCGTGGCGCCGAACAGGGTCGTGCGCAGCAGGCCGCGCAGCCCCCTGGGCGCGGGATCGAATGTGGTCATGTCAGTCATGGGATACTCCTGTTGGTTGAAGTCGTTGCGCCGGGCTTTGCCGCCCTTGTCGCCTGAAACTATGTTATGGCCTCCTCCCTTTTCCTTTCGGACCGCGCCGGTTCGAATGCCCGGCCCAGCGGCTCCAGCCGGATACCGGGCGCGAG
This sequence comes from Pukyongiella litopenaei, assembly GCF_003008555.2. Lineage (NCBI taxonomy): Bacteria > Pseudomonadati > Pseudomonadota > Alphaproteobacteria > Rhodobacterales > Paracoccaceae > Pukyongiella > Pukyongiella litopenaei. Next base: position 793,231 of record NZ_CP027665.1, read on the forward strand.
ATTGGTGAATGGCAGGCTGGCCGGGCTCACCGGCATCGGGCCCGGCGCGATACAGGTCAGGATGGTTTCGGCGATCGGGTCGAAATCGGCCCGGAAATGCACCGAGCTCTTGTTGACGAGGATCGCCTGTTGCTCGGGTTCGATGCCGACGAAACGATACATCTCGCGGTCTGCCATCTGCGCCTTGTTACTGGTCACGACCACGCGAACCCCGCCGATCCGCAGACAGGCGGACGGCCCCATGTCCAGCGGCGCTCCGCCGTAGAACGGCCCGGTCGCGACCAGCCGGCCATCCGACAGTTTTTCGACCATGAACCGGCCCTGAAAGGGCGCGTCCCCGGAGATGCCCGAAAACCCGCCCAGCGCGATGTCGATCTCGACCCCTTCACCGGCGTCATGCGCGGCGGCGGCGGCGGCGGGGTCGACCATGTTTCCCAGCGCGGCCCGCTGCGCGTTCTGGCGCACCAGCGCACGCAACATGCCGGTGGTGTTGGAATCGCCGCCCGCACCGGGATTGTCCTGCGTGTCCGCGATCACCACCGGGCGGGTCGCGGTCGCGGCGATGCGCATCGCCTCGATCACACCCGCATCCGGGTCATGGGATGTGCCGGCAAAGGCCGGCTCGGCGTCCAGCACGGCCTGTTCGATGGCATCCGCCGCTCCATCGGCGGCGGCCGCGGTATCGCCATAGCAGATCACCGTCGGCCCGCAGCCCGGAAAATCCGCTGCCGGAAACCCGAAGAAGAAAGAGGTGCTGGCCACCGGGCCGGATTCTGGGCCGAATTCTGGGCCAGTTTCCGGGCCGGTTTCCAGGCCGGCCACGAGATCATAGAGCCCCCGTGCCGGCTCGGCCCGCGTGCTTTGCCAGGCAATCGGGATCAGGAACGGCAACCGCCGGAACGCCTTGGCAAACGGGGCGCCGCGCGCCATCAGCGCCTGCAACTGCCGCGCCGCGCGATGGCCGGTCTCGGCCATGTCCACATGCGGATAGGTGCGAAAGCCCACCACCACATCGGCCGCATCCACCATCTGCTGCGTGATGTTGCCATGCAGGTCCAGCGCTGCGGCGATCGGCACGTCCGGCCCCACCGCCGCGCGCAGGTCAGCCAGCAACCGGCCCTCGCCGTCATCCTCGTGCTCGGCCACCATCGCGCCATGCAGGTCCAGGAATATCCCGTCCAGGTGGCCCGCGCCCGCAATGCCCGAAATTATCTCGGCGGTGATGCTTTCATAGGCATCCTGGCACACATGCGCGGACGGGATCGCCCCGGCCCAGAGGATCGGGACCATGTCCCAGCCGGCCGATTCGCCAAACTCCACCGCGCCGCCGATCCCCAGATTGATGTCGCGCCCGCGTTCGATCACCGCGCGCCCGCGGGATATGGGCATGTATCCTCCGCCCTGAACGAAATCGGCCATGCGTGCCCTGGTCGGTGCAAAAGTGTTGGTTTCATGCAGGAAACCGGCAAGCGCCACGCGCCTTGGCATTGTTTTCCCCCAGATGCGGCACCGGTATCGGCACCATGCCCCTCGTCGCCGCAATGTATTGCAAGGCAATACAGCTGCATCGTATAGAAATCGTAGGGCATCACATGACCATAGGTCAATGCAACACCGAACAGGAGAAACGGATGTTCAGGAACACGACCCGGTCGGAACCGGGCAAACGTATCCCGACCGCCGAGGATCGTGCCGAGCCCCTGTTTGTCCAGTCCGTCGAACGGGCCATGGCGGTGCTGTCGGCCTTTCACCACGCCGATGGCCCGCTGACCCTGACCGAGATCACCACCCATGCCGGGCTCGACCGCAGCGCGACGCAGCGGATGGTGCATACCCTGCGGGCGCTCAACTACATCCGGCGTGACGCGGGCGGGCACGGATTCGTGCCCGGCGTGCGCATCCTCGATCACACGCTCGACTATCTCCGGCTGCACCCGCTGGTCCGGCAGGCCACGCCGGTTCTGCAGGAACTGCGCACTTCGGTCCGCGAACGGGTCGACCTGTCGCTGGTCGACGATACCCGCATGATCTATGCCGTTCGCCTGCAGACCAAGCGCCAGACCTTCAATGCCTCGCTGCTCGGTCACAGCGTGCCGGCCTTCTGCACCTCGGGCGGCTGGGCGATGCTGTCACGCCTGCCCGAAGCCGACGCCCGCGACATCATCGAACGTTCCGACCGCCGCCCGTTTACGCCGCACACCCTGACCGATCCCGACGAGATCATGCAGGCGGTCGGCGAGACCCGCCGCAACGGCTATGCGCTCGCGCTCAACCAGTTGCTGAGCGGCGAGATCGCGCTCGGATTTCCGGTGCTCGACAACCATGGCAGGCCGGTGGCGGCGATCCACATCGCCGGATCGCTCTCTGAATGGACCCCCGGGGACTATGTCGCCCGGTTCGCGCCGCTTGGCCAGCAGACCGCCCGCGCGCTCAGCAAATACTGACCCGTCACAGGAGACCCCGATGACCACGCTCACCCTGCCCGGTCTGTCCGCCCCCGCCAGCATATCCGTCGATGAATGGGGCATGGCGCATATCCGTGCCGGGACCGCGCGGGACCTGTTCTTTCTGCAGGGGTTCAATGCGGCGCGGGACCGGCTGTGGCAGATCGACCTCTGGCGCAAGCGGGGGCTGGGCCTGCTGGCCGCCGATTTCGGCCCCGGCTACCTGATGCAGGACCGTGCCGCGCGGCTGTTCCTCTATCGCGGCGACATGGCCGCCGAATGGGCCGCCTATGGCGAGGATGCCGAGGACATCTGCACCGCCTTTGCCACCGGCATCAACGCGGGCGTCGACCTGGTGCTGGACGGCAGCTGGCCCCTGCCCCCGGAATTTGCCGAGCTTGGCACCCGGCCCGCCCATTGGGCGCCCGAGGACGTGGTGCGCATCCGCACCCATTGCCTGTCGCGCAACGCGGCCTCGGAGTTTGCCCGGATGCAGGTTCATGCCCTCGCCGATCCCGAGACCGACCTGCTGCGGGTGCCGCTCTCACCGCCGGTGCCGGACAGCGAATGGCAGACCATGGCCGACATCCGCCTGCCGCCGGATGCGCTCGATGTCTATGCGCTGGCCACCGCCCCCGTCACCTTCCAGCGCGAACGGCTCGACGCGACGCTGGAGGAGGCCGCGCAATGGTCCACGGTCGATGCGAGCATGACCGTGCAGCGCGCCGCCGCCCCGATGGAAGGCTCGAACAACTGGGCCATCTCGGCCGGCCTCACCGACACCGGCCGCCCGATCATGGCCAGCGACCCGCACCGCCAGCATGCCGCGCCCTCGCTGCGCTACATGGTCCACCTGACCGCGCCGGGCCTGGACCTGATCGGCGCAGGCGAGCCGTCATCGCCCGGCATCATGGCCGGCCATAACGGCACCGCCGCCTTCAGCCTGACCATCTTCTGCGCCGATCAGGAAGACGTGATGGTCTATGAAACCACCGATGACGGCGACGCCTATCGGTATGGCGACAGCACGGAACCCTTTGTCCGGCTGACCGAGACCTTTGCGGTCAAGGGCGCGGCGGACCAGACCCTGACCCTGACATTTTCCCGCCACGGGCCCGTGGTCCATGCCGGGGACGGCATTGCCGTGGCGCTGCGCACCGTCTTTACCGATCCGGGCACCGCCCCCTACATGGCCAGCCTGAAATCCATGCGGACGACCAGCGTGCCCGCGTTCCGGGCGGCATTGACCACATGGGGCGCCCCGTCGGTCAACATGGTCTATGCCGACATGGCGGGCGACATCTGCTGGCAATCCGCCGCCTATGTGCCGCGGCGCACCGGCTGGCGCGGGCTGGCGCCGGTGATGGGGGACGGACGCCATGAATGGCAGGGCTACATGACCGCCGCCGACCTGCCGGCGATAGTGAACCCCGACAAGGGCTTCGTTCACTCCGCCAACGAGATGAACCTGCCCGAGGGATGGGACCATGCGGCCAGCCCGATCGGCTTTGAATGGTTCGAGGACGGGCGCGCCGACCGCATCGCCGAGGTGGTCGGCGCCGGTGGCGCGCGCGATGTCGCGGGCAGCTGCGCCTTGCAGACCGACACGGTCTCGGCCCGGGCGCTGGAGCTCTGCGCGCTGGTCCCGGACACCGCGCCCGGGGCCGCCCGCGACCTGCTGCGAGGCTGGGACGGGGATGCCCGCGCGGGCTCGGCCGCCGCCCTGCTGTTCGAGACCTGGCTCTCCGGCCACCTGCGCCCTGCCCTGCTGTCCCGCATCGCCCCCGACAGCACCCTGCGCGGCTATCTCGCTCCCGGCAATGTTCCGACGGTTGTCCGCCTGCTGCGCGGCGACCTTCCCGGCCTTGCGGCCCGCGCCGACATCGACCATGACAGGCTGATCGCCGATACGCTTGCGGCGGCCTGGGATGACTTGGTTGCGCGGTTCGGCACCGATCCCGCCGCATGGCGCTGGGGCAATCTGCACAAGAGCTATTTCAACCACGCGCTGACACCGCTGGGCAGCTCGCGCGATGTCGGGCCGCTGGCCAAGGGCGGCAGCGGCACCACCGTCATGCTGGCCCATTACGAGGCCTCGGACTATCGCGTCCGGATCGGCGCCTCGGTGCGCATGGTGGTCGATGTGGGGGCCTGGGACAACAGCGTCTGGATCAACGCGCCGGGCCAGTCCGGCATACCCGGCACGCCCCATTACGACGATCTCGCCCCGCTCTGGGCCGAAGGCCGCTATGTGCCGATGCTCTATTCGCAAGAGGCCGTGGACAAGGCCACCGCCAGCCGGCTCAACCTGCGCCCTGGGGGGGTGTCTGCCGACGCCGCGGACTGAGGCACCCATTGCGCGCAGCAGCCAGTTCCGGTGCCGTCACCGCAGTTGCGGAAACGCGTCGCGCCAGCGCCGGATGAACAGTTCGCGCTTGTCCGCATCCATCGCCACGATGAGCCTTGGATCAAGACCGACCGGGCGTTCCAGCGTTTCGACGGAACCGGACACTTCGATCTGGGCACCGTCCCCGCCATCCAGCCTCACGATCAGGTCCTGCGCCTCCAGCCGCGCCCGGCCATCGTCGGAAAGCAGGTAGTCGAGCAGATCCCGCGCGGTCCCGGTGTCGGCCGCCCCGGCCGGGATCATCGCCGCCCGCGACAGGATCAGCGTGTAATCCTCCGGCGCGACGACGGCGAGCCGCGCCTCCTGCCCGGCCCGCTGCAGGGCATAGGACCCGAGAACGTTGTAGGCGATCAGGAACCGGCCCGAGATCACCGCGTCGATGATCTCGGCCGAACAACAGGTGGCCACCGAACCGCTGCGCCCGAACGCCTCCATCAGGCCGCCAAAGGTCGTCGCCTCGAGCGAATCGCTGAAGGCCAGCAGAAACCCCAGGCCGGATTGCTCGATATCATAGGTCGCCACCCGCCCGGCGAACCGGCTGCCGGTCGGCCGCAGCAGGTCGAGCAGGTCGAACCGCGATCGCGGCACCTCGTGGGGCCCGACCAGGTCCCGGTTGTAAACCATCACGACAGGTTCGCGGGTGATCCCCCACAGCTGATCGCGCCATCTGAGCTGGGGCGCAAGCGCGCCGGTGCCGTCCGACACATGGGTCGTGGCGCATCCCTGGTTGACGAGATCGACCATGTGATGAACGGCCGAGCTGATGACGAGATCGGCACCGGTCCGCCCGCTGGCGCAGTCGCCGGCGGTCAGTCGGTAGAGATCGTTCGACCCCCACTGCTCATAGACGACACGGGTATCGGGGCGGGTTACCAGATAGGCCTCGATCACGGGGCCCAGCGCCGCCAGATCGGTGGTGCTGCGCAACAGCGCGACATGCGCGGCATCGGCGGGGCCGAGTCTGGCGGTCAGCTCGGGCGTCTGGGCGGCAAGCGGCTGCCAGAGGCAGATCAGCAGGGCCGCCAGACGGATCATGGCGCGCGCCTCGGCAGTTCGAGGGCAACGGCGTGCCGCCCGTCATCACGGGTCATCCGGATCCGGCCCCCATGCCCTTCGGCCACCTCGCGCGCGATGGCCAGACCGATGCCGGTGCCGCCGGAACTGCCGGATTTCGCGAACCGCCTGCCCGCCGACTGCAGGATCCCCGGCGCCGGTCCGTCGCCGCGATCGCTCACCCACAGCGCGGCCATGTCGCCGTCGGTCACACCCAGCCGGATCGGCGGTTTTCCATGGTAGAGGGCGTTGGTCAGCAGGTTCTTGCCCGCCTCGGTCAGCGACAGGCCATCGCCCCGCACCGGCACCGGATCGTCGGGCAGCGCCAGTTCCACCTCGATGCCCGCGTCCAGGAACAGATCGTCGGTGGCCTCGACGATATCGACCGCCACATCGCGCAGGTCCAGCGGTGTCGCGGGTTCGGTATCGGCGCGGTGGATGATCATCGCCCGGCTGAGCAGCTGATCCAGCAACCGGCCCAGCCCCGCGGTGCGATCCTCGATCCGGGCCACGATGCGGGCGCGGCGGTCGGGGTCGGTCTCGCTGGCGGCCAGCTGGGCCTGCGCCCGGATCGCGGCGACAGGCGTGCGCAACTGGTGGGCGGCATCGGCAATCAGCTTGCCGGTCGCCACGCTCTGCCGTTCCAGCCGCGCCATGAACGTGTTGAGCGCGACGAGCATGCCCGCCACCTCTTTCGGCGCCGACAGCGACAGCGGCGTGAGGTCCGTCGGCTCACGCGCGGCCAGCGCATCGCTGAGCCGCGGCAGCGGTTCGAGCGCCCGGCTGACCACCAGCCAGGCGAACAGCGCCATCACCGCCCCTGCCGCGCCGAGCACCAGCATCGCGTTCCGCGCGATGTCCCGCGCGAGATCCCGCCGGGCCAGCAGCGTGTGACCGACAACCACCTGCACCGGCCCGGAAAACCGGCGTTCGGCAAACCGGCGGGTCACGGCCACATACCGCGCCGGTTCGGCGCCGAACGTGCCGTCATAGAATACGCTTTCGCCCGTCGCCGCCCCCTCCGGCAGCGGGGCGGCGCCGTCGCCGGTCAGGGTTGCCCCGTCCGGGCCGACGACGCGATAGCGGATGCGGTCATCGGGGGCGAGCGACATCAACTCGAAGGCCGAGACCGGCAGATCGACAATCGCGGCCCCGTCGCGGATCGAGATCGCGGTGGCAATGTCGGACGCGGCCCCCAGCAGCAGCCGGTCATAGGCTTCGCGCGCGGCCTGCCTGCCATAGGCCAGCGCCGCGACCAGCACCACCGCGCCGCCCAGCACCAGCACCGATCCCACGGCGAGCGCCACGCGGCTCTTGAGCGACAATGTCGCGCGAACCACGGCGCGGTCAGCCATCGTCGGCAACCAGTCGGTAGCCGAGCCCGCGATGGGTTTCGATCCGCGCCCGCGACCCGGCAAGTTTCTTGCGCAGCCGTGCGACATAGAGTTCGATCGCGTTGGCGCCGACATCCGCCCGGTCGAACGAGAATATCCCGTCGAACAGCTGGTCCTTGGACAGGATCTGTCCGCGATGCGACATCATCAGGTTCAGCAGGGTCATTTCGCGCCGCGTCATCGGCACCGGGGCATCGGCGACATGCACGGTGCGGGCCGCGGGATCGAAGACCAGATCGGCCAGCCGCATCAGGTTGCTGACCTGCCCCTTTTCGCGGCGGATCAACACCCGCAGCCGCGCCTCGAGTTCGCGCAGGTCGAACGGTTTCACCAGGTAGTCGTCGGCACCGGAATCGAGCGCCGCCACCCGCGCGGTGACCTCGAACTCGGCCGTGAGCATCAGGACCGGCGTGCTGTCGCCGCGCGCGCGCAGCCATTTCAGCAGGAGCCGCCCGTCACCATCGGGCAGGTTAATGTCCAGAACGATGGCGTCATAGGCCTGAACCGCCACGCAATCCTCGGCATCCCCCAGCCTCGGCGCGAGATCGCAGGCAAAGCCCGCCGCTTCGAGGCTGGCAACGACGGCCTCCCCGACATCGGCGGTGTCTTCGACGATCAGAATGCGCATATGCGATCCCCCCGGTTGCCGAGCTTACCGCGCCGATCACGAGCCGGAAAGCGCGCGGTTCCGCGCCATTACAGGTTGGTGACAGGTTGGTGACAGGTTCCGGCCCTATGGTCGCCCCACCCCGGATCGCCACATGCGCGGTCCGTGACATGATGTGGAGGAGACCCATGCAATTCACGACCATCCGGCGCGGCCTCGCCGCCGCCGCAATTCTGGCCTGTGCGCCCTTCGCGGCCGCCGCGCAGGATTTCACCCCCGAGACCCCCGAATGTATCGCGCCGGCCAACCCCGGCGGCGGCTGGGATTTCACCTGCCGCCAGGTCGGCAAGACGCTGCAGGATCTCGGCCTGATCCCCTCGACCATGCAGGTGGTCAACCTGTCGGGTGGCGGTGGCGGCGTGGCTTTTGCCGAGGTCGTCAACAAGCGCAGCGACGACAACGACCTGATCGTCGCGGCCTCGTCGGCCACGGCAACGCGGCTGGCGCAGAACGCGTTTCCGGGCAACACGATGGACGAGGTTCGCTGGGTCGGCGCGATCGGCGCGGATTACGGCGTGATCGCGGTGGCCGCGGACAGCGGGATCGCGACGCTGCCGGACCTGATGGAGCAGATCAAGGCGGACCCGACCTCAATCTCGATCGGCGGCGGTTCGGCCGTCGGCGGCTGGGATCACCTGAAGGTGCTGATCGCCGCGCAGCGGGCCGGCGTCGAGGATGTGCGCAAGGTGAAATACATCGCGTTCGCGGGCGGCGGCGAGGCGGTGACCCAGCTTCTGGCCGGGTCGCTGCAGGCCTTTACCGGCGATCTGTCCGAGGCGCAGGGATTCGTCGAATCGGGCGATATCAAGGTGATCGCGCTGCTGGCCCCGGACCGGCTGGACGGCGACTTCGCCGACCTGCCGACCGCCCGCGAACAGGGGATCGACGCCATCGGCGCGAACTGGCGCGGGTTCTACGCGCCGGGCAACATGAGCGACGCGGCCTATGACTACTGGGTCAGCCGGATCGACACGCTCTATGACAGCGACGAATGGAAAACGATCATGGCCAGTAACGGCCTCGCCCCGCTCGACCTGCAGGGCGCCGAGTTCCAGGCCTTTGTCACCGAGTCGGTGCAGAGCATCCAGGATCTCTCGCGCGAGATCGGCATCCTGCAGTAGCGGCGCCCCGGCGCCACGGCATCTCCGGTCGTCATCGGGGATGCCTTTCCATCATCCGCAACCGGGAGGAGTTCGCATGAGCGACCGCGTCTTCGGTGGGATCGGTCTGGTCCTCGCCCTCTTTTTCGGCTGGCAGGCATCCATCATCCAGGAGAGTTTCCTGTCCGATGTCGTCGGCCCCAAGATGTTTCCCTACATCATCGCCACGGTCATGGGCATCGCGTCGATCTATTTCCTGCTCAAGCCCGATCCCGAACCGGACTGGCCAAACGCCGGCCGCCTGGCCGAGATCGGTTTCGCCGCGCTGGTGATGCTGGCCTATGCGCTGGCATTGCCGCAGCTGGGGTTCGTCATCGCAACCGCATTGGCGGCCACCTACCTGACCTGGCGACTCGGTTCGCGGCCGCTGGAAAGCGTGATCATCGGCGTCGCCACGTCGGTCGGCATCTATGTGGTTTTCCGGCTGCTGCTCGGGCTGAGCCTCGCCCGCGGCCCTTTCGGTTTCTGAGGAGCACCCCATGGACCTGATGTCCCAACTCGCCGACGGGTTTGCCGTCGCGCTCACCTGGCAGAACCTCGCGCTGGCGCTGATGGGCTGCTTTCTCGGCACGATCATGGGCGCGCTGCCGGGGCTCGGCCCGTCAAACGGCGTCGCGATCCTGATCCCGCTGGCCTTTACCCTCGGCCTCGGCGCGACGCCGTCGCTGATCCTGCTGACCAGCGTCTATTACGGGGCGATGTATGGCGGGCGCATCTCGTCGATCCTGCTCAATATCCCCGGCGACGAACCGGCGATGATGACCTGCCTCGACGGCTATCCGATGGCGCAGCAGGGCCGTGCGGGCGAGGCGCTGGCGCTTTCGGGCGTCGCCTCTTTCGTCGGCGCCTTCTTCGCCACATGGGGGCTGGTTCTGCTGGCGCCGCAGCTGGTCAAGGTCGCGCTGCTGTTCGGTCCGGCCGAATATTTCGCGCTCTTCGCGCTGGCCTTCGCCACGCTCGGCGGCATTTCATCGACCAACCAGGCGAAATCGGCCTTTGCCGCGGCGCTCGGGCTGGGGCTGGCGATGATCGGCGTCGACACCCAGACCGGCGTTCCGCGCTTCACCTTCGGCGAGGTGCATCTCTATGACGGGATAGATTTTCTCGTCGCCATCGTCGGCCTGTTCGCGCTGTCCGAGGTGTTTGTCTTTCTCGAGCACCGGGGCACGGAACGCGACATTTCCCGCCAGCCCCGGATGCAGATCGGCCGCATCGTGCCGTCCTGGAGCCTGATCCGGTCCTGCATCCCGACCATGGGCCGCACCACGATCCTGGGGTTCATCGCGGGCGTGCTGCCCGGTGCGGGTGCCTCGCTCGGCTCGTTCATCTCGTATTCGATGGAAAAGCGTATCGTCGACCGCGACAACACCTTCGGCACCGGCGACCCGCGCGGTGTCGCGGCGCCCGAGGCGGGCAACAACGCGGCGGCGGGCGGCGCGCTGGTTCCCATGCTCGCGCTGGGCGTGCCGGGCTCGGGCACCACGGCGGTTCTGCTTGCCGTTCTGCTGGCGCTCAACATCACGCCGGGGCCGCTGCTGTTCACCCAGAACCCGGACGTGGTCTGGGGCCTGATCGCGGCGCTGTTCATCGGCAACGTCATGCTGCTGGCGATGAACATCCCGATGGTCGGCCTGTTCACCCGCGTCCTGCTGGTGCCGCCGCGCATCCTGATGCCGATCGTGGCGATGATTTCATTTGTCGGGATCTACGGCATCTCGGGGTCGAGCTTCGACCTGATGGTCATGGTCGGCTTTGGCGTCATGGGCTGGGTGCTGCGCAAGCTCGACGTGCCGCTGGTGCCGATCATCCTCGGCACGCTTCTGGGCAACGAGATGGAGGTCAATTTCCGGCGCGCGGTGAATATCGCGGATGGCGATTATTCGGTGCTGATCTCCTCGCCGCTCACCATCCTGCTATGGTCCATCGCCATCATCGGCTTTGTCCTGCCGATCCTCGTCGGTGGCGTGCTGCGCCGCCGGATGCGCATGGCGCATGATGCCGAAGGCGCCATCGAGGACTGACGCCATCCCGGCGCCCGCGGCTGCCGATACTAGGCCGCCGCGGGCGTCGGATCACTCGCCTGCCGGGCGCGGCGGGCAGGCCTCGCCGGTCACGGTGCCGTCATAGGCCTTTTTCCCGCAATCGTTGAGGTCGTGCCAGGCCCAGCCGCGCCCGTCACGCGCCACCGCCACGATCCGGTCGACACCATAGGCGATGTTCTTGGTGCCCAGGAACACCTGCACCGATCCATCGGCGATGCCGGCGGCGATCTCGCCGGCGTCAAAACAGTCGAACCAGCCCGGCGCGTTGCGCGGATCGTGGCCCGGTGCCGCCTTGTAGGCGGCCCCCAGCGCAGCCGGGTCCGCCGAGGTGGTGAAACAGGCGCGGTAGCGGATCGGCGAACTGTCGGCGGTGATGGCGCGGAAATCGCCATAGGCTATGGGTTCGGGATCGCCGCCGTCCTGCGCGACCAGCATCACGTCGCGACCCGGTTGGGGGTCGGGTTCGTAGTAGAACGCATAGACCTGCAGATAATAGAGCACCGCCCCGGCCAGTGCGGCGCTGGCGACGATAACCCCACCGATGAGCTTTCCGTTCATTTCCGTCTCCTGATCCGTCCAATGCCAAGACCGGGCTTTCGTTCCGCGCCTCTATCGCCCATTCTGCCCCTGAACCGCCAGAGAGGAATGAACGTATGGATGCCGGATTTGCCGTTTCGTTCTTTGGCGCCTTGTTCGCGATCATGAACCCGGTCACCAACCTGCCGATATTCCTGAGCGTGACCGAAGGCGCGCCCGCCGAGACCCAGCGGCGGATCGCGCTGAAATGCGCGATCTACAGCCTCGGTCTCGGCGCCGGGTTCGCGCTGGCGGGCACGCAGCTGCTGAACCTGTTCGGAATCAGTGTCGACGATTTCCGGGTTGCCGGCGGCCTGGTCGTGCTGCTGATCGCGCTGAACATGCTGAGCGGCGACGAAAGCAGTTCGCATCACGGCACCGACGAGGAAAAATCGGCCTATCCCGACCCTGACACGGTTGCCTTCTACCCGCTGACCTTTCCGATCATCGTCGGCCCCGGCACCATCACCACGCTGATCCTGTTTGCGCACAAGATCGAGGGCCCGGTGCAGATGATCGCCTATGGCGCGGTTTTCGCCGCCGTGGTGGCGCTGCTGGCGCTGACCTTCTGGAACGCGCCGATGCTGGCAAGGCACCTGTCCGGCACCGCCCGCGTCATCATGTCCCGCCTGATGGGCATGATCCTTGCCGCGATCGCGGTCGGCATGATCGTCGAGGGGCTGAAGGCCCTGCTGCCGGGACTGGCCTGACGCCGACGCTCAGGCGGGGTTATGGCCGCCGGCCGCGGTCTGCACGAAAGCGTCGGCGCATTGCTTGGCCAGCGCCCGCACCCGTCCGATATATTCCTGCCGCTGGGTCACCGAGATCACCCCGCGCGCATCCAGCAGGTTGAAGATATGGGACGCCTTGATGCACTGGTCATAGGCCGGGTGGGCCATGACGATGCGCTTGCCGGTCTTGGGGTCGTCATGTTCCTGCGCGAGGATCAGCGCGCATTCGGCCTCGGCCTCCTTGAAGTGATCCTTCAGAACCTCGGTGTCGGCGACATCGAAATTCCAGCGCGCGTATTCCTCTTCGGTCTGGCGGAACACGTCGCCATAGCTCAGCGGGATCGGCGCATCGGGATCGTTGAACGGCATGTCCATCACATGATCGACACCCAGCACATACATCGCCAGCCGTTCCAGCCCATAGGTGAGTTCGCCGGATACCGGCGCGCAGTCATGGCCGCCGACCTGCTGGAAATAGGTGAACTGCGACACTTCCATACCGTCACACCAGACCTCCCAGCCCAGCCCCCAGGCGCCCAGCGTGGGGCTTTCCCAGTCATCCTCGACGAAGCGGATGTCATGCAGGTCCATGTCGATGCCGATGGCTTCGAGGCTGCCCAGATAGAGGTCCTGCAGGTTGGGCGGGCTGGGTTTGATCAGCACCTGGTACTGGTAGTAATGCTGCAGCCGATTCGGGTTTTCGCCATAACGGCCGTCAGTGGGCCGGCGCGACGGCTGCACATAGGCCGCGGCCCAGGGATTGCCGCCCAGCGCCCGCAGCGTGGTGGCGGGGTGGAACGTGCCGGCGCCGACCTCCATGTCATAGGGTTGCAGGATCGCGCAGCCCTGTTCGGCCCAGTAGGTCTGCAACCGCAGGATGATTTCCTGAAACGAACGCGGGGCGGTGCTGGTCATCGGGATATGTCCTCTGTTCGCCCGGGCTGGGGCGCGCCTTTCCTATGCCCGTGCGAAAGCCGGGTCAACGGCGCAACACCTGCGCCGCGGAACGTTGCGCGGGCATGGTAATGATTCATAGTTGGTGATTATTACCTGCAGGGCAGCAACTGGGCATGAAAGGTCCGACAATGAAGGCAGTATTGGTTTCGCTGGTGATCGCGGTGTTCGTTCTGGTCCGCCCGGCGGTGGCACAACAATCGCAGCCCGAGGTGGTCTGGGTGCAGATCGAAGCGCATCCCAGCCTGCGGGTGGCACAATTGCGGGCGCAGGATTTCGCTGCCACACTGCCGGACGTGAACGGCTTTTCGCTGGGCGGCAACTGGTATGGCATCCTGCTGGGCCCCTACCGGCGCACCGACGCGGACCGGGTGCTGCAGGCCTACAAGGCGGGCCGGACCATCCCGGCCGACAGTTTCATCACCTTCTCGTCCCGGCTGGGGCAGCAGTTCTGGCCGGTGGGCGCCGATCTCCTGGGCCGGGGGGCCGTGGCCGCGCCCGCCCTGCCCGGCGCGGTGGCAGAGCCGCCGCAGCAGGTGGCGCAGGCAGAGCCGCAGCCCTCAGACGAGACCCCTGCCGACGCCCGGCGCAGCGAAAGCCTGCTGAGCCGCGCCGAACGCGAGGGGCTGCAGATCGCCCTGCGCGCGGCCGGTTTCTACAGCTCCGCCATCGACGGCGCCTTTGGCCACGGGACGCGGCGGTCGATGGCCGACTGGCAGGCGGCGAACGGCTTTGAGGCCACCGGCGTGCTGACCACCGCGCAGCGCAAGCAGCTGATGGACGATTACAACGCACCGCTGATCAGCGCCGGCATGGCCCCGCATCTGGATGCCAGCGCCGGGATCGAGATGCAGATCCCCGCCGGGCTGGTGCGCTTTTCCCGCTATGAACCGCCCTTTGCCCATTTCGAGGCCAGCGGCGATGTTCCCGTGCGCCTGTTGCTGATCAGCCAGCCCGGCACCCGGGCCACGCTGCACGGGCTCTTCGACATCATGCAGACGCTGGAAATCGTGCCGCTGAACGGCCCCCGCGAGAAACGCCGGGACAGTTTCACGCTCGAGGGGCGCGGCAACGGGATGGTCTCCTATACCGAGGCGGCGTTGCAGGACGGGCAGATCAAGGGGTTCACGCTGGTCTGGCCCGAGGGCGACGAGGCGCGCCGCGCCCGCGTGCTGGCCGCGATGAAATCCAGCTTCCGCCGCATCGACGGGGTGCTGGACCCCGCCACGGGCAGCGATATCGACCAGCATATCGACCTCGTATCAGGGCTCGAAGTGCGCAGGCCGCGCCTGTCCCGGTCCGGGTTCTTCGTCGACCGCCGCGGCGCCGTGGTCACCACCGCGCAGGCGGTCCAGGGCTGTTCGCGGATCACGCTGGACCATGACATCGCCGCCGAGGTGGCGGCCAGCGACGCGGACAGCGGCATCGCGGTGCTGCGCCCCGCCGCCCCGCTGGCGCCGATCGCGGTGGCCCGGCTGCGCGCCGGATCGCCGCGGCTGCAATCCGAGGTGGCCGTGGCCGGCTATTCCTACGAGGGCATCCTGGGCGCGCCGACCCTGACCTATGGCCAGCTGGCGGATGTGCGCGGGCTGAACGGCGAGACCGGGCTGAACCGGCTGTCGCTTGCCGCGCTGCCCGGCGACGCGGGCGGGCCGGTGATCGATGCCGGCGGCGGCGTGCTGGGCATGCTCCTGCCCGCGCAGGACGGCGACCGCAAGCTGCCCGAGGATGTCAGCTTTGCCGCCGACGCGGACCGGATCGACGCGCTGCTGACACAGGTCGGGATCACCCCGGAACGCGCCGATGACGGCGCCGCGCCGGCCGATCTGGACCGGGTCGCGGGCGCGATGACCGTGCTGGTGAGCTGCTGGGACTGAGGTCTCGGGCGTGGGGGCGTGGGGCGCGCCCTCACGCCCGCCAGAACCGCAGCGTGAACATCACATAGACGGCCAGCAGTTCCAGCCGCCCGATCAGCATCGAAACCGACAGGATCCACTTGGCCGTGGGGTTCACCTCGGCAAAGTTGCCGGTGGGGCCGATCTTGTCGCCCAGGCCGGGGCCGATATTGGCCAGCGCCGTCGCCGCCCCGGAGACCGAGGTGATGAAATCCTCGCCGGTGAGCGCGAGCGCCCAGGACACGATCCCGAGCGTCACCACGAAAAAGACCAGAAACGACGTGACCGAATCGAGCACCTCGGCGGTCACCTTCTGGCCCTGGAACCGGGGGATGAACACGCCATGCGGCATGCGGATGCGCCGCACCTGCGCCCGGATCGACGCGAACAGGATCTGATAGCGGAAGATCTTGATCGAACACGCGGTCGACCCGGCGCACCCGCCGATCAGCCCGACGAAAAAGAACATCATGATCAGGAACGGACCCCAGGTCATGTAGTCGGCGCTGGCATAGCCGGTGCCGGAAATGATCGAGGTGATGTTGAACAGCGCCTCGCGGAAGGAATGTTCCGGGTGGCGGGGGAAAATGGTGGTCAGCACCATGGTCGCGATCACCACCAGCACCGTGATCGTTCCCAGAAAGGCGCGCACCTGCGAATCGCGCAGCAGCTGCCTCAGCGACCCGCCATTGACCAGCTGCACATAGCGCACGAATGGCAGCGCGGCCAGGATCATGAACACCGACGCCACATATTCCATCGGCCCGGAAAAGGTGCCGAACGAGGCATCGTAGGATGAAAACCCGCCGGTGGAAACCGTGGTGAGCGCATGCACGACCGCGTCGAACCCGCTCATCCCGAGCGTGGCATAGCAGAGCGCGCAGACGGCAGTGAGACCGATGTAGATCCACGAGATCTGGCGCGAGATCTCGGTGGCGCGCGGCAGGATCTTGCCGCCGGTGTCAAAGGCCTCGGACTTGAACACCTGCATCCCGCCCACGCCCAGTTCGGGCAGGAACACCATCGCCATGACGATGATGCCGATGCCGCCCAGCCATTGCAGGATGCTGCGCCACAGCAGCACCCCCTGCGGCAGGTCGTCGAGCCCGGTGATCACGGTGGCCCCGGTGGTGGTCAGGCCCGACATCGCCTCGAAAAACGCATCGGTGTAGTTCAGCCTGGTTTCCCCCAGCATCAGGGGCAGACCGCCAAAGAGCGGCAGCGCGATCCAGATCGCGGTGACCAGGATGAATGTCTGCTGGGTCGTCAGCCTCCCGCTGCGCCCGTTGGCACAGCTCAGCGCCAGCAAGCCGCCGGAGAGCACGGTGATGATGCCCGATTGCAGGAAAACGCCCCAGTGTCCGCGCCCTTCGGCGAGGTCGAACAACAGCGGCACGGCCATCATGGCGCCCAAGATGGCGACCAGCAGGCCGATCACGAAACCAACGGGGCGCAAGTCCAGCATGGGCGCAAGCGTTGGCGTGCGCGGCCCGGGCTGTCAAGCCGCGCACGGGTGCTTCAGCGACGGATCGGGGTCAGTCCTCGGTGCCGGAGCTGCGCGCCGGGATCGCCGGCGGTGCCGACGGGGCGCGGCTGGTCTTGCGCGCGGGCTTGGCGGCCCCGGTTGCCGGTGCATCCGCCGCTTCGGGCTTCGGTGCAGCTTTGGGTGCAGATTTCGGTGCGGCGGCCTTGGCGGCGGGCTTCGGCGCGGCGGCTTTCGTTGCAGCGGGCTTGGTTGCAGGCTTCGGTGCCTCGGCCTTGGCGGCGGGTTTCGGTGCAGCAGCCTTTGTCGCGGATTTCGCCGTTGCCGTCTTGGCGGCAGGCTTCGGCGCGGCGGGTTTCGGTGCCGCGGGCTGCGGCGCCACGGGCTTGGCGGCCGGTTTCGCGGACGACTTGGCGGGCAGTTTGGCAGGCCGCTTGGCGGGCCTTTTGGCAACTGTCCTGGCGGGCGCCTTGGCAGGTGTCTTGGGCGCGGGCTCGGCCGGGTGTGCGACCGGCGCGACAGCCATCCCGCCAAATGGCTGGGTCGCCAGGAAGGCGCGTGTCATGTACCGGGCGAGGTCGATCTGATTGCTCAGGGCGGTGCTGGCAAGGCGCAGATAGGCGCATTGCAGTTCAACCGGATTGGGAAACGGGGTCATCTCAGGGTATCTCCGAAGACAGGTGTTGAAAGAAGGGGAACCGGGACCGGCAGGCGCGGGCCCCGCGCCTCGAGCCGGGCACGGTTGGCGCTGGTGCGCGATGCGTAGGGGTCGATCATCGCCCCGAACACGCGTTCCGGGCCGTATCCCGACATCGCCGTGAACGCGGCTGCAATCGCCGCTTCGAACATGGCAGGAGGTTTCTCGAGGGCCATGCGGGCGGGTTCGTCATGCGGCATCGACCAGCCACCAGACAGCCCCAGCAGACGCATGGATGCCACCATCTGGGCATCCGCGACCATCCGGCCGGCCCGCCAGACCTGGCAGACCATACCCTGGGCGCTCTCGATCGTGTTCAGCACCTGAACGAACTCCAAACCTCGGGACGGCGCGGACAGGGTCACGCGCCATCCCGGTCAATATAGGAATTCACTTCGCGATTGCAGCATCTTTTCGCCGCATTGCAGCATAATTGCGGCAAAAATGCGGATTTCGGCCTATCCGGTGTGGAAAAGAGAGGCAAAAAGGCGCGGATCGAGGCTGTGCGCGGCAAAACCGGAGCCTTCGGTGAGAACGCTGACCGCATCGTGGCTGTGCAGGCTTTCCTGGTGGCTCGCAACGACGCGGAAATCGCCGACGCGCGGATCCTGTTCCAACTCATGCGCGAACAGACGCGCGGCATCCTCGACGAAGATCGGGTTGGCGGCGTTGAGTTCGGCAAATGCCTGTTCGTCCTCGCGCTTGACCATCACCTGGGTCTCGGTCGGCACCGCGCGCCGCGCCATGTCGATGGCGTCCTCGAACCACAGGCAGTCGCCGGGCAATATCTGCATCGACAGCCGGGCCACCGACCGTTGCGAATGCGGCGTGGCCAGTTGCCCGCGCCTGTCGCGGGCATGTTCGGCCAGTTCCAGCGAACAGGGGCAGGTGGAGGAATAGACATAGTCCAGGTGCAGATTCTTCTGCCGCTTCCCGCCCTGGTCGACCAGTTCCAGCGCGATGTCGTAATACTGGAACCCGGTCAGCCCGGACCGCAGGCTTTCGACCCGCGCGGGAAAGGAAAACCGCATCTGGATACGGGCATCGAAACTGTCGAGATCGGCACGGTAGTCGGCGAGCGCCGCCTCGATCACCTCGAAGCTGAAGGTGCGGTCCGCATGGCGGTAGAAACTGCGCATGATCCGCGACATGTTGATGCCCTTGCGGTCGGCGTCGAGGCTGACCGTGCCGGTGACCGAGGTTTCCAGAACCAGATCGCCATCGTCGCGGGTGTGGAACCGGATCGGCAGGCGGAAATTGGAGATGCCCACATGCTGGATCTGCCGCCGCGCGCCCTGGATCAGGCTGGCCGGACCGTTCTGCAGGTCGGGCAGCGTGGCGCGATAGGCCTCGTCGGCGCGGAAATCCCGCGGGTAGTCGCGCGACAACGGCCCGCCGTTTCGCGGCCCGCGCAGCAGCGCCTCGGCGTCGGGGCCAAGTGCTGCGATTTCCTCACCGGTGGCGGTGGCGGCCCAGTCACGCAGCAGCGTCAGCGCATCGGCAGCGTCGGTTGCATCCGGGCCGGGTCGGTGGATATTCATGGGCTTCGCTCCGTTGTCGGTACGTCCCATCTAGGGGCTGACCACGCCGAACGCCAATGATTTCATGGCCGCCCCGGCGCGGGGCCGGTCCGGAACGCGCCCGGTTTCAGACCCCTGCGGCGATGTCGAGCGCCCGCGTCACATCCGCGATCAGGTCGGAACTGTCCTCGATTCCCACGGAAAACCGCACCAGCCCCGGCGTGATCCCCAGCCTCTGCCGGTGTTCCTCGCTCAGCCGCTGGTGGGTGGTCGTCGCGGGATGGGTCACAATGCTTTTCGCGTCGCCCAGGTTGTTCGAGATCTTGGCGATCCGCAGCGCGTTCAGAAAGGCGAATGCCGCCGCCTGCCCGCCCCTGAGATCGAGCGACAGCACGGTGCCGCCCTTGCCGGTCTGCCGCTGGCACAGCGCATGTTGCGGATGGGTGGGCAGGCCCGGATAGATCGCACGGGCCAGCGCCGGGTGGTCCTGCACCGCGAGGGCCATGTCCAGCGCGCTGTCGGCCTGCGCGTTGACCCGCAGCGACAAGGTTTCCAGCCCCTTGAGCATCACCCAGGCGGTGAACGGGCTCATCGCGCCGCCGGTGTGTTTCATGTAAGGCTCGACGGTGCCGCGGATGAATTCGCGCGTGCCCAGGATCACGCCGCCCAGCGCCCGCCCCTGCCCGTCGATATGCTTGGTGGCCGAGTAGATCACCACATCCGCGCCCTGTGCGATCGCGTCCGAAAAGACCGGCGTGGCAAAGACATTGTCCACCAGCACCAGCGCGCCGACCGCATGGGCAAGGCCGGATACCGCTGCGATGTCGATGATCTCGAGCGTCGGGTTGGCCATGGATTCGAAAAATACCGCGCGGGTATCGGGCCGGATCGCCGCGCGCCACTGGTCGAGATCGGTGCCGTCGACGAAACTCACCTCGACCCCGAACCGGGTCAGCACCTCGTCGAGCACATAGAGACAGGAGCCGAACAGCGCCCGCGACGACACCACATGATCGCCCGCCTTCAGCATCGCCGTCAGCGCACCGGACACCGCGGCCATGCCCGACGCGGTTGCAAAGGCATCCTCGGCCCCCTCCAGCGCAGCGATGCGTTCCTCGAACATGCGCACGGTCGGATTGCCGTAGCGGGCATAGATGAATTCGTCATCGCCCGACTGGATGAACCGCGCCTCGGCCTGTTCGGCGCTGTCATAGACGAACCCCTGGGTGAGAAAGATCGCCTCGCTGACCTCGGCATACTGGCTGCGGCGGGTGCCGCCATGCACGGCCGCCGTGCGCTTGTTCCAATCCTTCATATCGACCTCCTGGCCCGTTCCGGCCCGTTCTGGCCCGAGGTGGGCCGACGAAAAAAACCCCCGACGCGGCCAAGCGAAAGGGGGCTTTCATCCTGACCTTTTAGCGGTGTTGTTTAACGTGGCCCGCAATCCGGTAACAAATCGCCACGGCCGCCGTTTACGCCGGGCACCGGCTCCCGTCAAGGCCGGTTCCGGGGCGCAACTGTGGCACGGATGCACCGTCACGTTGGCGTTACGGTAGCTTTACCCCTGCATCATACGGTTTCGCCACAGGGACACCACAACATCTTGTGTGAGGTGCAGCCATGCCGCTGATTCGCATCGATGCCAGCGCCGACCGGCCGGTCGCGCATGACCGGTCCCGGCCCGTCGACGAGTTGCTGGCCGAACATCTTCGGGGCAGCGGGCCGGTGGTGGTCATGATCCACGGGTATAAATACCAGCCCGGCGACCCGGTGCGTTGCCCGCATCGGCAGATCCACGCCCTGCCGGCCGAGCCCGCGCGCGGACCATCCGACGCATGGCCCTGGCCGCTGGGCTTCGGTCGGGGCGACCGCGACGAGGGGCTCGCCATCGCTTTTGGCTGGAACGCACGCGGGTGGCTGCACCAGGCGCATGACCGGGCGGCTCTGGCCGGGCGGGCCCTGGCGGCGGCGCTGGTCCCGCTGCACGCGGCCGACCCGTCGCGCCCGATCCACGTCATCGCGCATTCGCTGGGGGTCGAGCCGGCACTCGAGGCCCTGCATCACCTGCCGGCAGGCGCGGTGGACCGCATGATCGCGCTGACCGGGGCCAGCTATCGGTCACGCGCCGAGGCGGCTCTGACCACCCCGGCGGGACGCATGGCGACGTTCCTCAACGTGACCAGCCGCGAAAACGCCCTGTTCGACCGGATGTTCGAATGGCTGGTGCCCGCACCGGGCGATGGCGACCGGGCCATCGGCAACGGCCTTGCCGCGCCGAACGCGGTGACGCTGCGGCTGGATTGCCCGCGCGTGCTGGCACATCTGCAGCAATGCGGCTTCCCGGTGGCACCGCCGCTGCGGCGGGTTTGCCACTGGTCGGGATATACCCGCCCCGGCGTGATGAGGCTCTACCGCGCGCTGCTGCGCAACCCGGCGATGATGGTGCGCCTGCGGGCGGGCCTGCCCGCGCCCCCCGCAGCCGCGGCATGGCAGCTGCCGATACCGCGCCCCGCCGCGCCGGCCTTGCCCGTCGCGAGGAAAGCCTGATCGCCGGTGGTGCTGACAGCGCAAGGCACAGTTGCGGGTGGAACCGATGGCGGGCGGGCCAGGGGCGGACGGGAACACCGGGGACGACGCGCTCCCGCCCCCGCGCCAGCCCGGCTGCGCCGGGCCGTTTGCGGCGTTGGGCCGGGCCGCGCGGCCTGCGGCCACGCGGCGGCACCCTGTGACATGCGCAACCGCACCGAGCGCAGCGAGGTGCCCGGCCCAACCGGGGGGCCTGCATGTTTCATGCAGGCCCCCCGGGCGGGAGCGCCCCGGTTCCGGTCAGTCGGTGTTCTTCCCCGACGCGTCGGGGGCCTCGTGATCGCGAAACAGCCGGCCCTGGGTCAGAAAGAATGCGAACAGCGCCGCCGTCAGCCCGAAGGTCTTGAACCAGACCCATGTATCGGTGGTCTGGGTTCGCCAGACCAGTTCGTTCGCCACCGCCAGCCCGAAGAAGAAAGCGCAAAGACGGCGGGTCAGGATCATCCATCCTTCCTGCGTCAGGGGCAGCGCCTCTTCCATCACATATTGCAGCCAGGATTGCCCGCGCAGCAGCCCGAGGCCCAGAAGCCCGCCGAACAGCAGGTAGATCGCCGTCGGTTTCATCTTGAAGAACCGGTCGTCGTTGAACCAGACCGACAGCCCGCCGAACACCACCACGAGCACCAGCGTGGCCACCTGCATCCGCGACAGGTGCCCGGTCAGCCGCCACAGCAGCAGCGTGGAGGCGATGATGAGCGGGATGAAGCAGGCGGTCACGACGATGAACCCGTCGTAGCCGGTGCCGCCGATGGTGACCACCTCGCCGCGCAGTTTCAGGTAGGCGACGAAGAAGGCCACGATGGGGCCGAGTTCGAGCCCGAGCTTCAGGGCGGGACTGATCGTTCTGTCGGCCATTGCGGTTCCTTCCTGTCGCTCAGCCACCCAACTCAACTATCACCGCCCCCGCCGCGATCAAGGCCATAAGTGCGGCTCGGCGCGGCCCGACGGGTTCCTTCAGCACCAGCCAGCCGATCAGCGCGGCAAACACCGTCGATGTCTCGCGCAGCACCGCCGCCTCGCCGACCTTGTCCAGGCGCGTCGCCAGCATGATCGAGCCGAAACTGCCGAAGGCGATCACCCCGCCCACCAGGCCGCGCAGCATCAGCGGCCCCGGCGCGGGACGGTCGGCCATGGCCCGCCACCGCAGTAGCGCGATCACCGGCATCACCGTGCCGTCGATCATGAAGAACCAGGCCAGGAAGGTGAACGGGTCCGCGGTCGCGCGGATGCCGTAGGCGTCGTAAGTGGTGTAGAGCGCCACGAAGAGCCCCGTCACCACCGCCAGCCCCAGCGCCACCGGCAGGATGTCGCGCTGCGTCTCCAGGAACAGGAGGTTGTAGAGCGCGAGGCCGAATATGCCGGCCAGCAGCACCGCCACCCCCATCCACTGAACCGGTGAAAACACTTCGCCGAACAGCAGATAGGCGCCGATCACCGCAAAGAGCGGGCCGGTGCCGCGCACCACCGGGTAGACGACGGTATAGGCGCCCTTGGTATAGGCCAGCGCCTGCAGGATCTTGTAGCCCACATGGATCGCCCAGGCGATCGCGAAGATCGGCCACATATGCGGCTCGGGCCAGGGCACGACGAACAGCGCGAAGGGCGCGGCCATCAGGCCGTAGGAGGCATCGATCGCCCCGCGCGAGAGCCATGGATCGTGCCGCCCCTTCTGCAGCGCGCCGAAAGCCGCGTGCAGGAACGCCGCCGTGATTGCCAGCCACAGCGCGAGACTGTGCCCCGCCTCGGTGTTTTCGAGCGAGACCAGCCAGCCGCTCATCGTCGCGCCCTCGACCGGACCGTCTGCCGCCGGGGGTTTTCCACCCCCGGACCCCCGGAGGATATTTGCGGCAAGAGGAAGGGCATGGCCGGGTCAGGCGGCATCGAGACCGGTCAGCGCGGCGGCAAACTCCTCGGGATCGAACGGGGCGAGATCGTCGATCTGTTCGCCGACGCCGATGGCGTGGATGGGCAGGCCGAACCGGTCCGCCAGCGCGACCAGGACGCCGCCGCGCGCAGTCCCGTCAAGCTTCGTCATCACCAGCCCCGACACGTCCGAGATGCGCTGGAAGGTCTCGACCTGGCTCAGCGCGTTCTGGCCCGTCGTCGCGTCGAGCACCAGCAGCGTGTTATGCGGCGCGGTTTCATCCTTTTTGCGGATCACGCGGACGATCTTGGCCAGTTCCTCCATCAGGTCGGCGCGGTTCTGCAACCGGCCCGCCGTGTCGATCATCAGCAGGTCGGCGCCGTCTTCCTGCGCGCGGGTCATCGCGTCATAGGCCAGGCTGGCCGGGTCGGAGCCTTCGGGTGCGGTCAGCACCGGGACACCGGCGCGGTCCCCCCAGACCTGCAGCTGTTCGACCGCCGCGGCGCGAAACGTGTCGCCCGCGGCGATCACCACCTTCTTGCCGGCGGATTTGAACTGGCTGGCCAGCTTGCCGATGGTGGTGGTCTTGCCCGAGCCGTTCACGCCGACCACCAGCACCACCTGCGGGCGCCGGGGATAGAGCGGCAGCGGGCGGGCGACCGGTTCCATGATCCGCGCGATCTCGTCGGCCAGCAGCTTCTTGATCTCGCGGCTCGACAGTTTGCGGCCGAACCGGCCCTCGGCCATGTTGGCCGTCACCCGCAGCGCCGTATCCACCCCCATATCCGCCGAGATCAGCAATTCCTCGAGCTGCTCGAGCATGTCGTCGTCGAGCGCGCGGCGCAATTCGGGCGCCGCTGCGGCGCCCTCGCGCCGGAACAGGCGGGTCAGCAGGCCGGCGCCATCGCCGCCGCCGATTTCGGGAGGA
The DNA here is from genome assembly GCF_003008555.2 of Pukyongiella litopenaei. NCBI lineage: Bacteria > Pseudomonadati > Pseudomonadota > Alphaproteobacteria > Rhodobacterales > Paracoccaceae > Pukyongiella > Pukyongiella litopenaei. Next base: position 817,632 of record NZ_CP027665.1, read on the forward strand.
GGCGGTGACGGTTCGGGGTCGGCCGGCATCGGCGCCGGGGCGGGTTCGGGCCGGGGGGACGGGTCGGGCGCGGGCGTGGGTATCTCGGGGACCGGCCGGGGTTCGGGGTCCGGGTCGGGGATCACCGGGTCGGGATCGGGCAGGGTGGCCTCGCCGCCATCCTCGACGATCGCCTCGAGGCCCTGGTCGAGCTTCGAGGATGATTTGAACAGCCGGTCCTTGAGTTTCGTGAAAAACGCCATCCGGGCCTCCGCAACACGCCGCGTCTCACCTAATGCGGAATGGGGCGGGATGCAAAGCGTCAGATAAAGGCATACCAGATGCCGAACATCGCGCCCCAGTAGAACGGCCATATGATGCCGGGGGTCCAGCGCAGCGCCGGATGATCCGGCGGCAACGCGAATTTCTCGATCGCCAGCACCGTATCCGACAACATGAAGGCGAGCGCCGCGGGCACCACCAGCGCCAGCCGCCCGTCACCGGGCAGGCACAGCGCCGCCAGCCCCATGGCGAGGATGACCGGGATATAGGCGCTGACGACCCCGCGCATGGCCCCGGCGCGCGGCCCGATCCAGCGCAGGACCGCCAGCACCAGCACGCCCAGCCCGAGCGCGATCCATATCCGCGGCGGCGCGAGGATCCGCGCGGGATCGGCGGCGGGATCGCCGAGAAACAGGGCGATCAGCACCAGGTGGCCCAGCGCAAAGGCCCCTGCGCCGGTGATGAACGCGCGGTCACCGGAGCGGGACAGGCAGGCATCGCCCAGCGAACACAAAAGCAGCGCCAGCACCAGCAGCGCCGGGCCCTGCGCCGCCCAGGCCGCCAATGCCAGCAGGCCCACCGCGCCGGTCTTGGCCACCGTGCGCCCTGTCGACGGCGGGCGGGAGGCCAGCGGCAGGTAGATCAGCGCGCAGGTGACGGCCAGGGGCATCGCGATGCCCGCGGCCGGGGCGAGGAACTCGGTCATGCCCCCGTGCCTAGAGCATGACCGGGGTCCCGGAAAGAGGTGACGTGCCGGGATCCGGCGGTCAGGCCGGCATCGGCAGGTGGGCGGGTCCGGGACGGCGCGTTTCGCCCAGCCCCAGCAGTTCCCGGGTCATCGACGACAGGGTCGGGCGCGGCGGGCCGAGCGTGGCCTGCACCTCGCCGGGGATGAATTCCAGCACGGCTTCGTGCTTGCGCGCCAGGTGCTGCATGCATTCGTTTTCGCGCAGGCAGGTCATGTGCAGGGTGCGCACCGAGCGGTTCTGCGCCGCTGCGATCAGGCGGGTGAACAGGGCATCGCCGATCCCCGCATGCTGCCAGTCGCGCTGGATCGACAGCGCGGCCTCGGCTATCCGCGGCCATTGCGACAGGAAACCGCAAAGCTCGGCCAGGCCGCGCAAGCGGCCATCGACATAGGCGCCGAAGACGACCGAATCCATGCCGAGCAGGTGTTCGGCATAGCGTTGCACGCAGATATCCTTTTGCGGCACGCCAAAGCGCAACCGGCGCGATTCGGCGTCGAGCAGCAGGAAATGGTCGACGATATCCTGCCGGTCCGCCGGCCAGAGGCGGCGAATCTCGGTTCGTTCGAGTAAAGAGCTACAGTCCATTGCTACGGGCTCCGTCATAGTGGCCATACCGGCCCCCTGTTGTCGTGCCCTCCCCGGATGAGCTAATGCTGCGATGCGGCATATTCAAGGGAATTACACGCGACGTTACGGCACCCGCCGGGCTCCCGCGACCCACTGCACATATATCCGGCGAAACCGGCGCAAGGTGCCGGAATCATTTGCAGATGCCGAAGCCGTCCCCGCGGCTAGATCTCGTCCGGGAAATGTTTCATCGCCAGCCGGATCGGGTTCGGCGCGGCCTGCCCCAGCCCGCAGATCGAGGCATCGGCCATGGCCTGGCACAGGTCTTCCAGCAGCGGCTGGTCCCAGTGATCCGCCTGCATCAGCTTGACCGCCTTCTCGCAACCGACCCGGCAGGGCGTGCATTGCCCGCAGCTTTCATCCTCGAAGAACCGCAGCATGTTGAGCGCCGCGTCGCGGGCGCTGTCCTGATCCGACAGGACCACGACGGCGGCAGAGCCGATAAAGGTCCCGTGCGGCTGCAGCATGTCGAAATCCAGCGGCACGTCCGACAGCGACGCCGGCAACAGCCCCGATGACGGCCCGCCTGGCTGGTAGGCCTTGAACCGGTGGCCCTCGGCCATTCCGCCCGCCGCGTCGATGATTTCCGCGATGGTGGACCCGGCCGGCAATTCATAGACCCCCGGCGCCCTGACCCGCCCGGACACCGAGTAGTTGCGCAGCCCGACGCGGCCGTTGTGATGGACCGAGGACATGATCTCGGGGCCGTCGCGCAGGATCCGGCAGACCCAGTGCAGCGTTTCCACGTTGTGAACCAGCGTGGGCCGCCCGAACAGCCCGACCTGCGCCACGAATGGCGGCCGGTGGCGCGGCATCCCGCGCTTGCCCTCGATCGATTCGATCATCGCGCTTTCTTCGCCGCAGATATAGGCGCCCGCGCCCCGGCGCAGTTCGACATAGCCTTGGGATATGATCCCGGCCTGTTCCAGCGCGGCGATTTCGCGGGCGAGGATCTTGAGGATCGCGGGGTATTCGTCGCGCATGTAGATATAGCAGCGCGTGGCCTCGACCGCCCAGGCCGCGATCAGCATACCCTCAAGAAATACATGGGGTTGCCGTTCGAGGTGAAAGCGATCCTTGAAGGTGCCGGGTTCGCCTTCGTCGCCATTCACGGCCAGATAGCGCGGCGCCGGTTCGGCCCGCACGAAACCGGTTTTCCTGCCCGCCGGGAACCCGGCGCCGCCCAGCCCGCGCAGTCCGGCGGAAAACACGGTTTCCAGCGTTGCCTCCCAGTTGCCTCCGGCGCGCAGCTGACCGAGCTTTTCATACCCGCCACCGGCGCGATAGGCGTCGAACCGCTGGTAATCGGGGATCTTCGCGCCCGTATCACCGGCGGCAATCGCGGCCAGGACGGACTCGGGGGTGGCGTGGTCGATATGGTTGTGACCCACCTCGACGGTGGGCGCGGTGTCGCAACGGCCCATGCAGGGCGCGCGCAGGATACGGACCTGCGCCGGATCGGTGCCCGCGTCCAGCGCCGCCCTGAGCGCCTGCGCCCCGGCCAGTTCACATGACAGGCTGTCGCAAACCCGCACCGTCAGCGCCGGCGGCGGCGTTTCGCCTTCGCGCACCACGTCGAAATGGGCGTAGAAACTGGCGACCTCGTAGACCTCGGCCTGGGCCAGCCCCAGCTCCTCGGCCAGCGCGCGCAGATGCGCCGCCGACAGGTGGCCACGGGCATCCTGGATCACATGCAGGTATTCGATCAGCAGATCGCGCCGGCGCGGCCTGTCGCCCAGCAGATCGCGCAGTTCGGCCAGCGCGGTGTCGTCCAGCTGGCGGCCCTTGGGTGTGCGGCGCCCCTTGCCCCGCCCCGATTTCCACACCCCTTTGCGATCCTGCGCCGACATTGGTATGCCTCCTGTCCCGACAGGTCGATCTATAGCGCAGCCATTGTCGCGGGAGGAGCCAAAAGCGACATTCACCCGCGACTTTGCGCGGCCCCGCGCGATCTGCGAGACTTGTCCACATGATTGCGCGTGCCCTGATTCTCTTGCTGCTGGCGGCGCCGGTCGCCGCCGAAACGCCGCTCAGCGCCGAGGCGTTCGATGCCTATACCCGTGGCAAGACATTGTATTATGGCCATGCGGGGCAGGCCTATGGGGTCGAAAGATACCTCGATGACCGCCGCGTCGTCTGGTCCTTTCTCGATGGCAAATGCCGGAACGGGTTCTGGTACGAGGATGCCGGGCTGATCTGTTTCCTCTACGAGGACCGCCGCGACCCGCAATGCTGGAGTTTCGCGCAGACCCAATCCGGCCTGATCGCCCGGTTCGAGAACAGCACCGAACAGACCGAACTCTACGAAGCGCAGGATATCGGGCAGGACATGGTCTGCCACGGTCCCGACGTGGGCGTGTGATCCCGTTGCGGGCCGGTCCGGCGGCTCAGCGATCCGGCCGCACTGCGAGACGGCCATCGGCGAACTCGATATCGAGCCTGGGCGCGCCCGCCGCGGCGGTGCGCGTGGTCACCACATCCTCCCCGACGCGCACCACCGCGTAGCCCCGCGTCAGGGTGGCGCGATAGCCCAGGGTCTCGCGCAGCCGGTCCACCGCGTCGAGCCGCGCCCGCAGCATCCCCGTATGCGAGGCACCCGCCGCCGACAGCCGGCGCGACAGCCCGTCGAGCGCGCTGCGGCCGCGCGTGATCCGGTCGGCCAGCCGGTCCGGGGTCAGCCGCGCCTCGCGGTCGCGCAGCCGCCGCCGCGCCTCGTCCAGCAGCCGGCGCAGGTGGCCCGGCCGCAACGCGCCCGCCGTCTCGGACAGCTGCACGCGGTGAACCTGCACGTTGCGGACCAGCGCGCGCGGCAGCCGGTCCGACGCGAAATCGAGCCGCTGGCGCGGCACGTCGAGCAGCGTCCCCGGCCTGGGCAGGGCACGCGACAGGTCGGCCAGCCGCTGGCGCCGCTGGCTGACCGCGTTGCCGGCGGCACGGGTCAGCCGCGCCCCCTGCCCGTCCAGCGCCGCCATCAGGTCCAGCCGCACCGGCACCGCAAGTTCGGCGGCGGCCGTGGGCGTCGGCGCGCGCTGGTCGGCGGCATAATCGATCAGCGTGGTATCGGTTTCATGCCCGACCGCCGAAATCAGCGGTATCCGGCTGGCGGCGGCGGCGCGGGCCACGATCTCTTCGTTGAACCCCCACAGGTCCTCGACCGATCCGCCGCCGCGGGCGACGATGATCAGGTCGGGCCGGGGCAGCGCGCCGCCCGGCGTCAGCCGGTTGAACCCGTCGATGGCGCGGGCCACCTCGGGGGCGCAGGCCGCGCCCTGCACCGCCACCGGCCAGATCAGCACCTTGCGCGGGAACCTCTCGCGCAGCCGGTGCAGGATGTCGCGGATCACCGCGCCCGATGGCGAGGTCACCACGCCGATGATCCGCGGCAGGTAGGGCAGGCGCTGCTTGCGGGCGGCGTCGAACAGCCCCTCGGCCGCCAGCTGCGCCTTGCGTTTCTCCAGCAGCGCCATCAAGGCGCCCTGCCCGGCCACCGCGACCTCGTCGACATTCATGTTGTATTTGGACTGCGCGCCATAGGCGGTCAGGCGCCCGGTCACCACCACCTCCAGCCCCTCTTCGGGCAGCACGGACAGCGCCGATACCTGGCCCTTCCAGGTGGTGCAGGCCAGCACGTTCCGGTCGTCCTTGATGTCATAGTAGAGATGCCCGGACCGGGCCCGGAACACCCGCCCCACCTCGCCGCGCACACGGACCCGGCCGAACCGGTCCTCGAGCGTGCGCTTCACCGCGCCGGAAATCTCGGACACGGAATATTCCGGCATGTTCTGCCCCGGCTGGGGATCGTCGATCAGGTCTGACATGGGATACCTTGTGATGCGGGTCCGGCCAGCCTAGAACACGGGCGCGGCAAGGCCAAGCGGAAGGACGGTCCCCCAATGAACATCCTCATTCTCGGCGGCGGCGGGCGCGAACATGCCCTCGCCTGGGCGGCGATGCAGAACCCGAAATGCGACCGGCTGATCGTGGCGCCGGGCAATGCCGGGATCGCCCAGATCGCCGATTGCGCGGCGCTGGACATCGAGGATCGCAGCGCGGTGGCGGCCTTTGTCGAGGAAAACGCGATAGATTTCGTGATCATCGGCCCCGAGGCGCCGCTGGCGGCGGGTGTCGCCGACCGGTTGCGCGACGGCGGCATCCTGGTCTTCGGCCCCTCCGAGGCGGCCGCGCGGCTGGAGGCGTCCAAGGCCTTCACCAAGGAGATCTGCGATGCCGCCGGCGCCCCCACCGCGGCCTGGGCACGGTTCACCGATGCCGATGCCGCCCGCGCCCATATCCGCGCCAACGGGGCGCCGATCGTGGTCAAGGCCGACGGGCTGGCCGCGGGCAAGGGCGTGATCGTCGCCGAGACGGTCGACCAGGCCCTGGCCGCCGTCGACGACATGTTCGGCGGCGAATTCGGCACGGCCGGGGCCGAGGTGGTGATCGAGGAATTCATGGCAGGCGAAGAGGCGTCCTTCTTCGTGCTGTGCGACGGCGAAACCGTGCTGCCCATCGGCACGGCGCAGGACCACAAGCGCGTCGGCGAGGGCGACACCGGCCCGAACACCGGCGGCATGGGCGCCTATTCCCCGGCGCCGGTGCTGACCGACGAGATCGCGCAAAGGGCGCTGGACCGGATCGTGCGGCCCACGGTGGCGGAGATGGCGCGGCGCGGCACACCCTACCAGGGCGTGCTCTATGCCGGGTTGATGATCCGCGACGGCGAGCCCCGGCTGGTCGAATACAACGTCCGGTTCGGCGATCCCGAGGCGCAGGTGCTGATGATGCGCCTGGGCGCGCAGGCGCTCGACCTGATGCACGCGACCGCCGAGGGGCGGCTGGCCGACATGCGGGTGAACTGGGCCGACGATCACGCGATGACCGTGGTCCTCGCGGCGCGGGGCTATCCCGGCGCCTACGAGAAAGGCGACGAAATCGGCGGGCTGGCCGATCTGCCCGAAACCAGTTCCGAGATGATGTTCCATGCCGGCACCACCGAACGCGGCGGCAAGGTGCTGGCCGCGGGCGGGCGGGTGCTCAACGCCACCGCGCGCGGGGCCACGCTGGCGCAGGCGCGCGACCGCGCCTATGCGCTGGCGACGGCGGTGGACTGGCCCGGCGGGTTCCATCGCGACGATATCGGCTGGCGGGCGCTGCCGGATCGCGGCTGACACGACCGGCTCAGGCGAGCTGGGTAATGACCATCGTGACCGGTTCGCCGTCCTCGGCCGAGGACCTGTGGCCGCTGCCGGTCACATCCGCCATCCAGAACAGGTCACCCGCAACAAAATCCCGGATCTCGCCCGATCCGGCCTCGACCCGGAACCGACCCGACAGGATCGCCGCGATCTGGCGATGCGGCGACCGGTGGCGCACGCCGCGCCAGCCGGCCGGCAGGGTGAGAAAGACGAACCCGGTGGCCGCGACCGGATCCGAGATATTCAGCGGCGCGGCCGGCGGGACGAAATCGCGCAACGGCAGATCGGCCTCGCGATCCTCGAAATAGGATCGTCCGTCCGCATCCTCGAGCAGCATCGCATAATACATCGCAGACCCTCCATGACCTTCAGGGGCAGGCGGCGGCGCGGGCAACCTCGTGCCGCGCGCTGCCTGCCAGCATATCCAAGGTTACGCGCCGGGAACCGGCATCCGCAAGCAACGGGGCCAACTCAGGGGCTCAACAGCGGCCACCCATGCGCCGGCAACGCCAGCCACGGGGATGACGGCCAGCCGCGCGCGGCGGGCGGGCGCGGGCCACGGGCGCGACGGCAGACGCCGCGCCCCGCTGGGGATCAGATCTGCTTTTCGGGCATCTGCACCACCAGCCCGTCCAGCGCATCGCTGACCTTCAGCTGGCAGGTCAGGCGCGAGCGTTCCGGGTCGGGCTCATAGGCGAAATCGAGCATGTCCTCTTCCATGTCGTCGCGGGCCGGAAGCTTGTCGACCCAGTCGGGATGCACATAGACATGGCAGGTGGAACAGGCGCAGGCGCCGCCGCAATCGGCCTCGATGCCGGGAATGTTGTTGTCGCGGGCGCCTTCCATCACGGTCAGCCCGTTGGCCACCTCAACCACATGTTCGGTGCCGTCATGTTCGATATAGGTGATCTTCGCCATGCCTTGCGGTCCCTTCCGGTGTATCCGGCCTGTCTCTAGCCAAGGCCCGTGGGGCGCACCAGCCCCTTTTTCCCCCGCAACCGGCCCCGGACCGGGTTTCGGCCCGCTTCCGGCTCTGCTAAGCTCCTGTATCTGCGGCAGGAGATGGCCATTATGGCAAATGGGCTTCCAGGAACCGGGTTCCTGTCCGGCGCCTCGGCGCAACTCAAACAGGTGCTCGAATCGCAGGCCACCGAACTGTCGCTGGATCGCGGCCAGGTCTTGTTCGAACATGGCGATGACGGCGACGCGCTGTTCGCGGTCGTGGCAGGAGCGGTGGACATCACCATCCTGTCCGTGGACGGGCGGCGGCTGGCGCTGGACGTGATGCGCCCCGGCGCCATCTTCGGCGAGATCGCGCTGTTCGATCCCGGCCCGCGCACCGCCACCGCCACCGCGGCCGAACCGACCCGCCTGCTGCGCATCCGCTATGCGGATGTGATGGCGCAGGTGCGGCGCAACCCGGATCTGGCGGTGGACCTGATCCAGCTCGCCGGCGAACGGATGCGCTGGATGAACCGGCAGCTCAAGGAACAGGTGTTCCTGCCCCTGCCGGCGCGGCTGGCACGCAAGGTGTTGTACCTGACCCGCGACACCGGGGACGCACCGGCGGCGCTGGGGCTGTCGCAGGCGGAACTGGCCGAGTTCGTCGGCGCGACCCGCGAGGCCGTTTCCAAGACCCTGTCCGCCTGGCGCAAGGCCGGGGTGATCCGGGCCACCCGCGGCGGGCTCGAGGTGCTGGACCGCGCCGCGCTCAGATCGCTGGCCGAACCCGACACGATCTGACCCGCCGCCGGCCGATCCGCCCGACTGTGACCCGGATTACAGACGCAGGCGGCGATTCCCTGCATGGTTGTCACCATCAGAGGCCCGCCGAACGGATCGGCGCCGCCACGGGGTTGGACGCTTACAGATGACGACAAGGATTTCACTTCGCAACCGGGCCATCACCAGGGTCACACGCAGCAAACGCGGCCCGCTGGAACTGGTGTGTTGCTGGTTCGTAATCGATTATTCCCGGTTCCGCGAAACCCAGGACAGGGTGGATGCCCCCGGCATCCATTTCTGAGCCGGCTTCTCCCGGCCGGCACACGGCGCGACCGCCTGTTCCCTCGGTCGTTCCGTCCCGTCTGTCCCGGATCGCGATCCGGGCAAAACACTGAGGCCGGCACAAGGGCCGGCCTCTTTTTTCAGGTTCGGTTGCGGGCCGGGTTCACTCTTCGAGACCCAGCGCGACAAAGCGCGGATCGCCACCGCGACGCACCAGCAGCAGCAGCGACTTGCGCCCGGCATCACGGGCCTCGTCGATGCGGTCGTCCAGCGCCTCGAGCGAAGCCACCTTCTGCTGTCCCGCCTCGGTGATCACGTCCCCCGCGCGCAGGCCCTTCTCGAAGGCTTCCGAAGCTTCGTCAACCGACATCACGACCAGCCCCTCGATGCCATCGGGGAGGCTCAGTTCCGCGCGGGCATTGTCGGTGAGCAGGCCGAGCGTGAGGCCCAGCACCTCTTTCTCGGTCTCACCGGCCGATCCGCCATCCTGCTGCAGGGCCGCCGGCACCGCGCGTTCGGCTTCCTCGCGCCGGCCCAGCGTGACCAGGACGGTCTGGGTGCTGCCGTCGCGCATCACCACCACGCGCACCGCCTTGCCGACCTCGGTATTGCCGACCTGGCGCACCAGCGACCGCGTATCGGACACGTCCTTGCCGTCAAAGGACAGGATCACGTCGCCGGCCAGCAGGCCCGCTTCCCTGGCCGGACCTTCCGGCACATCGCTGACCAGCGCGCCGGTTGCCTTGTCCAGCCCCATCGCCTCGGCCATGTCCTCGGTCACGTCCTGGATCCGCACGCCCAGCCAGCCACGGCGGGTTTCACCGTATTCGCGCAGCTGGTGCACCACCTTGGACACCACGTTGGACGCCATCGAGAACCCGATGCCGATCGAACCGCCATTCGGCGACAGGATCGCGGTGTTCACGCCGATCACCTCGCCATCCATGTTGAACAGCGGGCCGCCGGAATTGCCCCGGTTGATCGCGGCGTCGGTCTGGATGTAGTCGTCATAGCTGCCCGACAGCGCCCGGTTGCGGGCGGACACGATGCCCGACGAGACCGAGAACCCCTGGCCCAGCGGGTTGCCGACGGCGATCACCCAATCGCCCACGCGGGCGGTGTCGCTGTCGCCGAAGGTGACGAAGGGCAGCGGCTTGTCGGTTTCGATCTTCAGCAGCGCGATATCGGTGTTCGGGTCCGTGCCGATCACCTTCGCGTCCAGTTCCTCGCCGTCGAGAAACTCGATCAGGATCTCGTCGGCGCCCTCGATGACGTGGTTGTTGGTGACCACGAACCCGTCTTCCGAGATCACGAAACCCGATCCCAGCGCCGAGGATTTGCGCGGACGGTTGCCGTCGCGGTTGCGGTCCTGGAATTCGCGGAACAGATCCTCGAAGGGCGAGCCTTCGGGCACGATGCCCTGCGGGCCAGTGCGCCCCTCGACCATCGTGGTGGTGGTGATGTTGACCACCGAGGGGCTGACCTTTTCGGCCAGCGGCGCCAGGCTTTCCGGTCGCGCCTGCGCGATGGCGGCCTGCGCGACGACAAAGACCAGCGCCATCAGGCCGAGCGCGAAAGCCCGCATCCTGTAGGCCGTGCCCTGGCTGTTACGGGGAATTGCGATTGCCTGTGTGTGCACCCTGGAGTCTCCTTGATATGCACGTCAAAACGTGTGTCCTGCCGAAAGGGCATGCTGCCCTGCACAGCTCATGTGCGCAATGTAATGGCCTGCGGAACGCACGCAAAGTTTGTTGCAGCCCATCAAGAGCATGTGAGCGGGTGAGAGCCATTATCCGCCGACCCGTCACCGCCGCCCGGCTGCCGGCCGCCCGGTCAGGCCCCCAGCCAATGCGCCAGCCAGAGCAGGATCAGCCCGCTCACCAGCGCCAGCGCGCCCAGCTGCCGGCGCGCCTCGACCGGCAGCTCGCGCAGCAGTTCCAGCATCCGTTCCACAAGCGAAGGGGCCAGCACCCAGGCCAGCCCCTCCACGATCAACACCAGCCCAAGTGCCAGAAGCACATTGGTCATCAGTCGCCAGCCGCCCCCGACGGCTCGCCCGTCGGAGATCTCATGTAGTTGAAGAACTCGGAATCCGGCGACAGCACCATCGACGAATTCGACCCTTTCAGGGCCCGGCCATAGGCGGTCAGAGACCGGTAGAATTCAAAGAACTCCTCATCCGCGCCAAAGGCTTCGGCAAAGATCGCGTTGCGCTCGGCATCCGCTTCACCGCGAATGATCTCGGCCTCGCGCTGCGCTTCGGACACCAGTTCGACCACCGTGCGGTCGGCCTGCGCGCGCACCCGCTGCGCCGCTTCTTCACCCCGGGCCACCTCGTCGGCCGCCTCGCGTTCGCGTTCGGCGCGCATCCGGGCAAAGGTCGCCTCGAGGTTGGCCTGCGGCAGGTCGGTGCGCTTCAGCCGCACGTCGATCACCTCGAGCCCCAGCGCGCGCGCCTCGGCGATCGCGCCGTTGCGGATGCGCAGCATCAGCGCGGCACGGTCGGAACTGAGGATGTCGTCGGAACTGACCGAGCCGAGTATCTCGCGGGTCTGGGCGCGCAGGATCGAATCGAGCCGCGATTCGGCCGCCGGCACGCCGCCGACGCCCACCGCCTGCCGGAACTGGCGCACGTCCGAGATCCGGTAGCGGGCGAAGGCATCGACAACCAGGCGCCGGTCGTCGAGCGGGGTCACTTCGAGCGGCCCGACCTCGCGGCCGAGGATCCGGTCGTCATAGCGCACCACCTCCTGGATCAGCGGGATCTTGAACGCCAGGCCGGGGTCTTCCTTGACCGTCACCACGCGCCCGAATTGCAGCACCAGCGCCTTCTCGCGCTCGTCCACGATGAAGATCGCCGACAACAGGCCGACAACCACGACCACCAGCAGCGGCAGCAGGATTCTGGACATCTTCATCAGTTGCTCTCCGTCTGGCTGCCGCGCCGCAATTCATTCAGTGGCAGGTAGGGCACGACCCCCTGGCCGCCGCCCGTGGCATTGTCGTCGAGGATGATCTTGTCCACGTCGCCCAGCACCTGTTCCATGGTTTCGAGATAAAGCCGCTTGCGGGTCACGTCGGGCGCCTTGGCATATTCCCCGAGCACCGCCGAGAACCGGCTCGCCTCACCCTGGGCCTCGTTGACCACGCGGGCACGATAGCCTTCGGCCTCTTCCAGCGTCTGCGCCGCTTCACCGCGCGCCCCAGCGAGAACCCGGTTGGCATAGGCATCGGCCTGTTTCTCCAGCCGGTCGCGTTCCTGGCCCGCCGACTGCACCTCGCGGAAGGCATCCTTGACCGGTTCCGGCGGGTCGGCCCCGTCAAAGTTGACCCGGATGATGTTCATGCCGCTGTCATAGCTGTCGAGCGTCGACTGGATCAGTTCCTGCAACCGGTCGGCGATGATGCCCCGGTCGCGGTTGAGGATCGGCGCGAGATTCGACTGCGCGATGATCTCGCGCATGGCAGATTCCGAAACCGCCTGGATCGTCAGCCCCGGATCGCGGAGGTTGAACAGGAATTTCGCCGGGTCCGAGATGTTCCAGACCACCTGGAAATCGATATCGACGATATTCTCGTCGCCGGTCAGCATCAGTCCCGCATCACCCCCGCGCGAACCGGCGCCGATCTCCTCGGTCTGTTCGCGGGTGACCGGGATCACCTCGGCGGTCACGAAGGGCCAGGGCGCAAAGTTCAGGCCCGGTTCGCCGATCGCGGAAAACTCGCCCAGGAACAGTTCGACCGACTGCTCTTCGGGTTTGACTGTGTAGAAACTGGCCACGCCCCACAGCACCAGCGCCGCGACCACGCCGAGCCCGACCGTGCCACGGGTCAGCCTCGGCCCGCCATTGCCGCCGCCGCGCCCGGGGCCGCCATCGCCGCCCCGGCCCGAACCGCCGCGCCCGCCCATCAGCACGCGCAGCTGTTCCTGGCCTTTTTTCATCAATTCGTCGATCTCGGGGATCTGGCCGCCCTGCGGGCCCTGATCGCGGCCGCCGCCGCCACGCCTGCCGTCGCGATCGTCGCCGCCGTTGTTGCCCCGGTTGCCGCCGCCGCCCCAAGGGCCGCCGTTGTTGCCTGCCATCTCCGCTATGCTTCCCTTCTCCTGCCGCGTGTCGCGGCCATGTTTGCCAATCTACGCCGCCCGGCGCCGCATCACAATCAGGTCGCGCGTGACGCCGTGCGCATGGTGACGAGTTCCTCGGACATGGTCGGGTGCACCGCCACGGTCCGGTCGAAATCTTCCTTGGTGGCGCCCATCTTCACCGCGATCCCGGCCAGCTGGATCATCTCGCCCGCGCCGGGCGCAACGATATGGCACCCCAGCACCCGGCGCGTCGTCCGGGACACGACCAGCTTCATCAGCACCCTGTCGGGCTGTCCGGCAAAGCTCTGCTGCATCGGCTTGAAGCTCGTCGAGTAGATTTCGACCGGCTCCTGCGCCGCCGCGTCCTCCTCGGACAGGCCCACCGTTCCAAACTCGGGCTGGGTAAAGATCGCCGTCGGGATCAGGTCGTGATCGACCGGCGTCGGGTTGCCCCGGAACACGGTTTCGACGAACCCCATGCCTTCGCGGATCGCCACCGGCGTCAGGTTGACCCGGTCGGTCACGTCGCCGATGGCGTAGATCGACGGAACCCCGGTCTGGCTGTAGCGATCCACCGCCACGGCACCGTTGCGCCCAAGGTCGACCCCCAGGTCAATCAGCCCCAGCCCGGCCGTGTTTGGCACCCGCCCGGTGGCGAAGATCACGGCATCGAACCGCCGTTCGCCACCCTCGGTATCGCTGACCACCACGGCGTCGCCGTCACGGCGCAGCGCGCTGGCATTGATATTGACGCAGAGTTCGACCCCCTTGTCGCGCATCCCGTCCGCGATCACGGCGCGGGCCTCTTCGTCGAAGCCGCGCAGGATCTGCGGCCCGCGGTAATATTGCGTCACGGCGACGCCCAGCCCGTTGAGAATACCGGCGAATTCACAGGCGATGTAACCGCCGCCCAGGATCAGCGCGGTCTTCGGCAGCGCCTCGAGGTGAAAGATGTCGTTCGAGGTCAGGCCCAGCTCGGCCCCCGGAATATCCGGTTTGACCGGGTGGCCGCCGGTGGCCACCAGGATGTGCCGGGCGCTCTTGCGGGTGCCATCGGCCAGTTCGACCTCGTGCGGCCCGGTGACCCGCGCCCGCTGGTCGAAGGTTTCGACCCCGTTCGATTTCAGGATATTGCGATAGACCCCTTCCAGCCGGTCCAGTTCCGCGTGCAGCCGGGTCCGGAACGCCAGCCAGTCAAAGGTGCCGGCGCGGATGTCCCAGCCAAAGCTCTGCGCGGCGGCGGGCATGTCGGCAAACTCGCTGGCGAACACCATCAGCTTCTTGGGAACGCAGCCACGGATCACGCAGGTGCCGCCATAGCGGTCTTCTTCGGCCAGCGCGACACGGGCCCCGGTTTCACCTGCCGCGACACGGGCCGCGCGCACGCCGCCCGAACCGCCGCCGATCACGAACAGATCGTAGTCGAACGCCATTCGCTTTACCCCTGTTCCGCCGCCAGTCGCCCGCGCAGCGATACGCTGCCATCCTCATGGCCGATCACGACCGAGTCACAGATATCAATGAACAACCCGTTTTCAACTACGCCAGGCACATGATTCAGCGCCGCCGACAAGGCGCGCGCATCGCCGATGCGCCCCAGGTGAAGATCCAGGATATGGTTGCCCTCGTCGGTGACAAAGGCCGCCCCGTCGCGCATCCGCAACACCGTTTCACCCCCGTCCACATCCATGTTTTCAAGGGTTCGCGCGACCAGCGCCTGCGTCGTTCGCCACCCGAACGGGATCACCTCGACCGGCAGCGGGAACGCGCCCAGCGTGGCGACCTCCTTGCCCGCGTCGGCGATCACGACCATGCGATCCGAGGCCGCCGCGACGATCTTTTCCTGCAGATGTGCCCCGCCGCCGCCCTTGATCAGGGTCAGGTCGGCGTCGAACTCGTCGGCCCCGTCGATGGTCAGGTCGAGCCGGCCCGCCTCGTTCAGCGTCACCACCTCGATGCCCTCGCCGCGGGCCTGTTCGGCGGTCCGGGTCGAGGTCGGAACGGCGGTGAACCGCAGCCCTTCGTCACGCAGGCGTTCGCCCAGGCGGGACACCAGGAACGCGGCGGTCGATCCGGTCCCCAGCCCCACCTTCATCCCGGTTTCGACCAGGTCCGCGGCGCGGCGGGCCGTGGCGCGTTTGGCGATATCCGACGGCGACAGGTCAGCAGGCATCAGGCTTCTCCGAAACAGCGATTTCGGCGCCTTATAGGCGGTTTGCCGGGGGGGTGCGAGGGGCCAAATGCCCCCGGTCGCCGCGACCGGCAGCCATGCGGCGCCCGCCCGTGCGGGGACGGCCGTCCGCTTCTCCCCGGACAAGGGTCGCAAACCGGCTGTTGTCCCGGGTCCGGTTGGCCTATCACTCGGGTCAGCAAGGCCCCGACCCGAGGAGATCGCATGTTCCTGTCCGTGTTCGACATGTTCAAGGTGGGTGTCGGCCCGTCCTCGTCGCACACGATGGGGCCGATGGTGGCCGCCGCCCGGTTTCTCGACCTGATGCGCGCCTCGCCGTTCCGGTTCGCCGGGCTGCGGGCATCACTGCACGGCTCGCTCGCCTTTACCGGGGTGGGCCACGCCACCGACCGCGCCACCATCCTCGGGCTGGCCGGGTTCAGCCCCGACACCTATGACGCGGAAGCCGCGGACAGGACCCTGGCGGAGATCAAGGCCAGCCACCGGATCGCCCATGACGATCTCGGGGCGTTGCAGTTCAATCCGGCCGCGGATCTCGTGTTCGACTATGACGAACCGCTGCCCGGCCACGCCAACGGCATGGCGCTGATGGCGACCGACGCGCAGGGCGACGTGATCCTGCGCGAGGTGTATTACTCGATCGGCGGCGGTTTCGTGCTGACCGGGGCGGAACTGGCCGCGGGCAAGGCCACCGATGACGGCACCCCGGTCCCCTACCCGTTCAAGAGCGCGGCGGAAATGCTGGAAATGGCGCGCAAATCCGGCAAATCCATCGCCGCGATGAAACGCGCCAACGAGGTGTCCCGCGGCGACGAGGCCAGCCTGGCACGCGGCACCGCGCGGATCTGGGACGTGATGAACGCCTGTATCGACCGGGGCCTGGCCACCGAAGGCACCCTGCCGGGGGGGCTGATGGTCCACCGCCGCGCCAAGGCGATCCATGATGCGCTGCGCGCCGAACAGGGGCTGAACCTGACCGCGCCGCATACCATCAATGACTGGATGAGCGTCTATGCCATGGCGGTGAACGAGGAAAACGCCGCCGGCGGACAGGTGGTCACGGCCCCCACCAACGGGGCCGCGGGCGTGGTTCCGGCGGTGATCCGGTATTATCTCGACCATGTACCCGGTGCCTCCGCGGCCCATGTCGAGGATTTCCTGCTGACCGCCGCCGCAATCGGCGGGCTGGTCAAGTTCAACGCCTCGATCTCGGGCGCCGAAGCGGGCTGCCAGGCCGAGGTCGGCAGCGCCAGCGCCATGGCGGCGGCCGGGTTGTGCGCGGTGATGGGCGGCACGCCGGAACAGGTGGAAAACGCCGCCGAAATCGCGCTGGAGCATCATCTCGGCATGACCTGCGACCCGGTCCGGGGGCTGGTCCAGGTGCCGTGCATCGAACGCAACGGGCTGGGCGCGATCAAGGCCGTGTCGGCCGCCAGCCTGGCGCTGCGGGGCAATGGCACGCACCTGGTGCCGCTCGATGCCTGTATCGAAACCATGCGCCAGACCGGCATCGACATGTCGGCGAAATACAAGGAAACCTCGCTGGGCGGGCTCGCCGTGAACGTGCCGAACTGCTAGGCCGCGCCACGCGCGGCCCGCGGGGCCGGATCGCGCCGGTCGCGTCGCCCCCGGTGCCTTGCATCTTTCCACCGGCACAGGGTTTGCGATAGCGTCGCGCCATGCCTCATGATCGCCCGGTTCTGGGCATCCTCCTCATGCTCGGTTTCTGCATCCTCGCCCCGCTGGGCGACGCGCTGGCCAAGCTCCTCGGCCCGCTGGTTCCGCTCGGGCAGCTCCTGCTGGCGCGTTTCGCGCTGCAGGCGGCGATGCTGATCCCGATCATCCGCGCCACGGGGCGCACCTGGCGTTTTGGCAGGCGGGTGCTGGGCCTGACCGTGCTGCGGACCGTGCTGCATATCCTGGGCATCGGAGCGATGTTCACCGCACTGCGCTATCTGCCGCTGGCCGACGCGGTGGCGATTGCCTTCGTGATGCCGTTCCTGATGCTGCTGCTCGGCTATTATGTGCTGGGCGAAGAGGTCGGGCTGCGCCGGCTGGCCGCCTGCGCGGTCGGGTTCGCCGGCACGCTGATGGTGATCCAGCCCAGCTTTGCCGAGGTCGGGTGGCCCGCGACGCTGCCATTGGGGGTGGCGGTGGTGTTTTCTCTCTTCATGCTGGTCACGCGCCGGATCGCCAAGGAAACCGACCCGATCGCGCTGCAGGCCGTCAGCGGGGTGATCGCCACGCTGATGCTGGTGCCGGTGCTGCTGCTCGGCCAGGCCTTTGACTTCGCACCGCTGGCGCTGAAACTGCCGACCGTCACCGAAGCCCTGCTGGTGGCGGCCATCGGGGTGATCGGCACCCTGGCGCATCTGCTGATGACCTGGTCGCTGCGTTATGCGCCCTCGGCCACGCTGGCGCCGATGCAGTATCTCGAGATACCGGTGGCGACGCTGATCGGCTGGATCGTGTTTCGCGACCTGCCCGACGGTCTGGCCGCACTGGGTATCTGCGTGACCATCGGCGCGGGGCTCTATGTGGTGATGCGCGAACGGGCGCTGGCCCGCTCGGCGGGGGTGCCGGACGCGGTGCATATCACTGGCGCGCCGGATGAACCGGCGCAGCGGCAAGGGCCGGGATAACGTCGCCCAGCCGCACCCGCGGCAGGATCACCAGCAGCCCCGGCCCGTCGGTGTCCAGCCCGACCGGCCCCGTCGCCACGTTCGACGTTCCGATCCGGCCACCCGGCGCCAGCTCCAGCCCGTCGATCGGCCAGCGCAGCCCCGTCGAGCGCCCGGTCGCCGGGCACAGCGGAAACAGCGACACCACATCTCCGGACGCGACGGGGACCACGATGCGCGGCGGCGCGTGGAAAACCACCTCGCGTTCGCCGATCAGCACGCAACGCCGGTCGCAATGGCGCAGCAAGGTGCTGAGCGCGGCCAACTGGTGATCCATCCGTGCGCCCAGGAACCCGGCGGCAACCACAACCGGCGCCTGAATGTTCCGCAGCGCCTTGTCGAAATCGGTGCTGTCCTGTTCGGTGATGCGGTGCAGTCGGTCGGCCGGCAGGGCCGCGCGGCTGCGGTCGTCCAGCGAATCGAAATCGCCGAACACCGCCACCGGCATATGCCCGGCCCGCAGCGCCGCCCGCGCCCCGCCATCGGCGGCGGCGAGCGTCGGCGCATGGGACAGGGCCAGGTCCAGGTCACCCGGATATAGCGCACCGCCCCCGAGCAGGGTGACGGGTTGCTCCGACTGAAGAATGGGCTGTTGCATGGGCGCCTTAATGCCTTGTTCAGCCATTGATCTCAATCTGTCCGCAGTTGGACAAGGGGGATCGGATGACGCGCGACGACAGGCCAGGGGCGATGCTGCCGGTTGTGATTTCGCTGTCCTGCGGCGGGTATGGGTGCCGGCTGGAATGGACCGGGGACGCGCCGGCCGACCTGGCCGGTCTGGCGGGTTACCTGCGCGATCTCGCCGGGCGGCACGGAGCGGAGCCGGCCCCTCCCGACAGCCACGCGCTGGCCGGGATGCTGGTCAGGATTCTGGCCCAGGACAGTGGCCGCAGGGTGACGCTGCGCGACGATGACGGATCGCCGGTGCTGGTCGTGGGGCCCGTCGGGGCCGGGTCGGGCCGCGAGGCTGACATGGCCCGGCTGATGTCCGGGCTGGACAACCGGATGAGCACCGCCGAAACCGTCACCTCCCCCGGCGACCTGCTGCAACAGCGCATCGCCGCAACGCTCGCCTCCGCCGATGACGGGCAGGCCGCGCCCGATGCCGAGGCGGCCTATCGCGACGATCTCGATCAGCTGGTGAGACCCCGCCGCCCATCGGTCCGCACCGGCCGGACCGCGCGGCCGGGGCAGGCCATGCCCGGATCCACCGCGTCCCCGCCGGACCGGGGCGGTCATGACCCGCGCTCTGGCCAGCACTCTGGCCCGCCGCTCGCGCCGGTGCGGCCCCGGCGGGTGAACGATCCCGCCGATGTCGTGACCGGGTTCGCGGCATTTCTGGCCGGAACCGGCGCCACGACACCAGAGGCGGTGGTGCTGGCCGCAATCGAATGGGTTGGCCGGTCGGCGGACGCCGCCGGGTTCACCCGGCGGCAGGTCTTGCGGTTGGTCCGCAGTGCCGCACCGATCAGCCGGGCCGAGGCCTTCGCCGCCTTCGATGCCCTGCTGGCCGATGGCCAGATCGAGGAACGGGGCTTTCGGCACTTTGTCCGGGCCGCACCGGACAGCCCCGGCGCAACAGAGACCTAGGGTCGATCCTCGGGCCCGTCACCGGCATCGGGGTCCGCCTGCCCCACGCCGCGGAAGATGAACCGGAACGGCAGCGCCCACAGCAGGCCGAGGACCACATAGACGATGAACTCGAGCCAGATCGGCGGCCGGTCCAGCCAATTCAGCACCGTGACCACGGCGACGATATAGAGCGGCAGGCCGACCAGCAGGATGACCAGTGACCAGCGGCGCCGGGCCTTGTAGGACAGGGCCATCAGTCAGCGAAAGGGTCGGTGACGAGAATGGTGTCCTCGCGCTCGGGCGACGTGGACAGCAGCGCAACCGGGCAGTCGATCAGTTCCTCGACCCGGCGCACATACTTGATCGCGTTCGCGGGCAGGTCCGCCCAACTGCGCGCGCCTTCGGTGGATTCGCTCCAACCCGGCATCTCCTCGTAGACCGGCACGCAGCGCGCCTGGTGGTCGGCCGCCGTGGGCAGGTGGTCGATGCGCTGGCCGTCGAGCTCGTAGCCCACGCAGATCTTCAGCGTATCGAACCCGTCCAGCACATCGAGCTTGGTCAGCGCGATGCCGTTGACGCCCGAGGTGGCGCAGGTCTGGCGCACCAGAACCGCGTCGAACCAGCCGCAGCGGCGCTTGCGCCCGGTGACGGTGCCGAATTCGTGGCCGCGTTCCCCCAGCCGTTGGCCGTCATCGTCGTTCAGCTCGGCCGGGAACGGGCCTTCGCCGACACGGGTGGTATAGGCCTTGACGATGCCCAGCACGAAATCGATCGACCCCGGCCCGATGCCGGTGCCGGTGGCCGCCTGCCCGGCGATCACGTTCGACGAGGTGACAAAGGGGTAGGTTCCGAAATCAATATCCAGAAGCGCGCCCTGCGCGCCTTCGAACAGGATGCGTTTGCCAGCCTTGCGCTTTTCGTTCATCACCTTCCAGACCGGCGCGGCATATTCGAGGATGCCGGGCGCCACCTCACGCAGCTGCGCCAGCAGCGCCGCCCGGTCCACCGGGTCGAGCCCGAGGCCACGGCGCAGCGCGTCATGATGGGCCAGCGCACGATCCACGCGCAGTTCCAGCGTGGCCTCGTCGGCCAGGTCGGCGACCCGGATCGACCTGCGGCCGACCTTGTCCTCATAGGCCGGGCCGATGCCACGCCCGGTGGTGCCGATCTTGGCCACCGCCACGGCGGCCTCGCGGGCGCGGTCCAGTTCGCCGTGGATGGGCAGGATCAGCGGCGTGTTCTCGGCGATCATCAGCGTCTCGGGCGAAATCGTCACGCCCTGCCGGCGCAGGCCCTCGATTTCCGAGACCAGGTGCCACGGGTCCAGCACCACGCCATTGCCGATCACCGAGAGCTTGCCGCCGCGCACGATACCCGACGGCAGCAGCGACAGCTTGTAGACCTCGCCGTCGATCACCAGCGTATGCCCGGCGTTGTGCCCGCCCTGGAACCGCGCGATGACGTCGGCGCGTTCCGACAGCCAGTCCACGATCTTGCCCTTGCCCTCGTCACCCCACTGGGCGCCGACTACCACGACGTTGGCCATGCCGGATCCTTTCGCTGATTGCCTGCAAACCGGCGCCGGTATAGCTGCACCCCGTGCCGGGTGAAACAGCGATTTTGACGGCATGCCGAGAATAGTGAACGCAACGGCAGGGGTGCCCCGTCCCGCCCCGCGGGCTAGACAGGACGCGGGCGACAGGATCAGGAGAACGCGACATGGCCGATGGCGATCTGCAAACCGGCAGCCTGCGGGCGGCACTGGACGGGCTGGAACCGCAGGGCGATGCCATGCTGGCCCCCGCGCCGGCGAACTGGATGCAGGGGCGCACCGCCTTTGGCGGCTTTACCGCCGCGCTGTTGCTGGGCGCCGTGCTGCGCGGGACCGACGACCTGCCGCCGCTGCGGTCGGCGATGATCAACTTCACCGGCCCGGTATCGGCGCCGCCGCGCCTGACCACCGAAACCTTGCGGCGCGGCCGGAACGTGACCTCGATCGCCGCCCGCGCCCGGATCGGCGATCAGGTGGCGGCGGCGGGGCTGTTTTCCTTTGGCGCCGCGCAGGACAGCCATATTCGCGCCGACGCGCCGCACCGCGACGCCCCCGCGCCCGACGCCTGCGAGCTGATGATACCGCCACAGGCCGCCCGTTTCGCGCCCGGCTTCCATCACAATTTCGACCTGCGCCTGATCGAGGGCGACCGCCCGATGACCGGGTCGCAGCGGGGCTATGTCCGGGGCTGGGCGCGGCACCGGGATCCGGCGTCGCGCAGCGGCATCGAATCGCTGCTGTGCCTGGCCGATATCCTGCCGCCGGCGGTGTTCCCGCTGTGCCGCCAGATCGGGCCGAACAGCTCGATGAACTGGATCTGCAACATTCTCGTCGACAGCCCCGAAACCGATGACGGCTGGTGGCAGGTGGAAACCGACCTGACCGCCGCGCGGGACGGGTTCAGCAGCCAGGTGATGCGGGTCTGGAACAGCGCCGGCGATCTGGTCGTGGACGGCATGCAATCAGTGGTGATCTTCGTCTGACCGCGCCGGTCAGGCCGCGCCGCCCTGCATCCGTGCCCGCGCCAGCGCGTCGGCGACCTGCCCGGTCGGCGCGGCGCTGGCAGCGGCATCGGCCAGCACCCGGTCGAGCGTTTCCGGCAGCCTCTCGATCGCCGCCAGCGCCTGGTCCTCGGTCCAGCCCGCTACCGTGCGCCCGATGGCGACGATGCCGCCCGCGTTGACCAGATAATCGGGGCAATAGAGCACGCCGCGATCGCGCAGCAGCCCGTCGACACGCGGTTCGGCCAGCTGGTTGTTCGCCGCGCCGCAGACGATGGCGCAGCGCATGGCCGCAACCGCCTCGGCGGTCAGGTCGCCGCCCAGCGCACAGGGCGCGAACACGTCGGCCCCGGCGGTGACGATGTCATCGGGCCCCGCGACAGCGGCGCCCAGTTCGGCGACGGCGCGGGCGCGGATGTCGTCGCGCGGTTCGGCGACGGTCAGGCGCGTGCCGCGTTCATGCAGCATACGCGCAAGGGCGAAACCCACATTGCCCGCCCCCTTGATCGCGACATGCACCCCGTCGAGCGACCGCCCCAGCCTGGCCTGCACCGCGCGTTCCATGCACAGGAACACGCCGCGGGCGGTGTGGGTCGACGGGTCGCCCTCGGCATCCGAGGCGCCCATCACATGCGCCGTCTCGCGTTTCACCGCGTCCATGTCGGCCACGGCACAGCCGACATCCTCGCCGGTGACATAGCGCCCCGCCAGCCCCTCGACCGCGCGGCCAAAGGCCCGCATCTTCGCCTCGGTCTTGTCCGTTCGCGGATCGGCGATGATCACCGCCTTGCCGCCGCCCAGCGGCAGCCCCGCCAGCGCGTTCTTGTAGGACATGCCCCGCGACAGGCGCAGCGCATCCGCCAGCGCCGTCATCCCGTCGGGATAGGGATGGATCCGGCACCCGCCCGCCGCCGGGCCCAGCGCCCGGTCGTGAATGGCGATGATGGCACGCAGGCCCGATGCCGGATCGGCGTGGAACACCACCGATTCGTGGCCGTCATGGTCGGGATGCGAAAAGACGCCGGTTTCGTGTGACATGGCTCACCTGCCCTCGTGACGCTGCGGAAGCCGCCCCAGATACAGCCAAACGCGATCGCGACGCAACCGTGGCGGCGGGCCGGTTCAGGCCGGCTGCGCCGCCGTTTCTCGTCGCTCGTCCCGGCCGAAGAAGACCAGGTAGAGCACCGGCGCCGCGACCAGCGTGAGCACAGTGGCAAAGGCCAGCCCGCCCATGATGGTCACCGCCATCGACTTGAAGAACGCATCGGTCAGCAGCGGCACCATGCCCAGAATGGTGGTCACCGAGGCCAGCATCACCGGGCGCAGGCGCGACACCGACGCGGTCACGATCGCCTCGCGCAGGGGCTGGCCCTCGGCCCGGACCAGGTCGATTTCCTCGACCAGGACGATGCCGTTCTTGATCAGCATCCCCGACAGGCTGAGCAGCCCCAGAAGCGCGGTGAAGGTGAATGGCAGGCCGGTGCCCAGCAGCCCGATCACCACCCCGTTCACCGACATCGGCACCAGCAGCCAGATGATGACCGGCTGGCGCAGGGCGTTGAACAGCAGCACCGAGATCAGCACCATGATCAGCAGGCTCAGCGGCAGCTGCTTGCCCAGCGCCTCCTGCGCCATCTTCGAATCCTCGTATTCGCCGCCCCATTCCATCCTGTAGCCCGGCGGCAGCTCCATCGCCTCGATCGGCCCCATGACCTCGGCCTGGACGGTGGCGGCGGTCACGTCATGCGGGATGTCCGCGCCCACGGTGATCGTCGCCACCCGGTCGCGGCGATGCACCAGCGTGTCGAGGGCCTGGTACTCGAACCCGTCGACCATCTGTTCGATCGGCACGAAATCCTGCGCGGTCGCGGAATAGACGATCTGGTCCATGACGTTGTAGCTGTCCGCCCGCGGCCGGCGGATGACGATCGGGATCAGGCGGTCGCGTTCGCGGAACACGCCGCCGGTGACGCCATCGGTCGAGAACAGCAGCATGCTGGCGATGTCGTCGCGGCTGACCCCGGCGGTTTGCGCCCGGTTGGTCGCATAGACCGGCCGCAGCACCAGTTCCTGTTCGTGCCAGTCCTGCCGGATGCCGGTCAGGTGGTCCGAGCTCGCCGCGAGGATCCGCGCCGCCTCGGCGGCCAGATCGCGCAGCACGGCGGGGTCCTTGCCAGAGAACCGCACCTGGATCGGGTCGCTGCCGCCGGGCCCGAACACCAGCCGCTTGGTGCGGAACTCGCCTTCGGGGAAACGCGCGGCCCCGACCGCCTCCAGTTCCTGCTGGAGCGCGGGAATGTCCTGCAGCGACCGGGCGCGGATGATCATGTGCCCGTAGCTCGGGTTCGGTTTCTCGGCGGAATAGGTCAGCATGAACCGCGTGGCCCCCTGCCCGACGAAAGTGGCGACCGAAACCACCTCGTCGCGGTCCTTCAGCCAGTCCTCGATCCCGGTCAGGTGATCCGACACCGTGCCGATCGGCGTGCCCTGCGGCAGCTTGTAATGGACGAAGAACAGAGGTGTGTTCGAGTTCGGAAAGAACTGTTCCCTGAGCATGCCGAAGCCCACGAAACACGCCGCGGTCACCACCACCAGCCCGGCCAGCACCAGCCAGCGCAGTTTCAGCGCCAGCCGCAGGTTCCAGCCATAGAGCCGGAACAGCCAGCCGCCATAGGCGTCACCGTCATCGGCGCGGCCCTGTTCGAACAGGTAATGGCCCAGCATCGGCGTCACCGTCAGCGCCAGCAGCCAGGACAGCAGCAGCGAAATCCCGATCACCGCAAAGAGCGAGAACAGGAATTCGCCGGTCGCATCCGGCGACAGGCCAATCCCGGCAAAGGCCATGATCCCGATCACCGTGGCCCCCAGGAGCGGGACCTGGGTCTTGCCCGCGACCTCCTCGGCCGCCTCGACCGACCCGCGCCCCTGCCGCATGGTGATCTGCATGCCCTCGGCCACGACGATGGCGTTGTCCACCAGCATCCCCATGGCGATGATCAGCGCGCCCAGCGAGATGCGCTCCATCTCGATCGACAGCAGGTTCATGAACAGCAGCGTGCCCACCACCGTGAGCAGCAGCGTCGTGCCGACCACCACGGCGGCGCGCCAGCCCATGAACAGGCCCAGCACCGCGACCACGATCGCCACCGACATCGCCAGGTTGACGAGAAAGTCGTTCGATGCCTGTTCGACCACCACATGCTGCTGGTAGATCGGGTGCAGGTCGACGCCGAACGGGATCTCAGGCGACAGTTCGGCCAGCTTGGCATCGACCCGCTTGCCCACTTCGACGATGTTCTCGGTCGCCAGCCCGGCCACGCCCAGCGTAAAGGCCTCCTGCCCGTCGAACCGGACGATCAGGTCGGGGTCGCTCACCCGCCCGCGATGCACATGGGCCATGTCGAACAGGTTCACCACCCGCCCGCCGACACCCACCGACAGCCCGCCGATGGCGGACACGCTGTCCGACCCTTCGGGGGCGAGGATGCCCACCCGCGAATCGCCGGTGGTGACGGCCCCCGCCGGCGCCACCGAATCCGCGGTCGCGATGGCCTGGGCGATGGCCTGAACGGGCACGTTCTGGTTCACCGACAGGGCCAGGTCCGGCTCGACGAAGATCGCCTCTTCGGGCAGCCCCGCCACCTCGACATCGGCCACCCCGTCGACGGTCAGCAATTCGCGCCGCAGAAAGGTGGCCAGTTCGTGTTTTCCGGCATCGGTGAACCCCTCGGCCGTGACCGCCAGGAAGATGCCGAACACGTCGCCGAACCCGTCATTGACCAGCGGCTGGCCGACGCCCTCGGGCAGATAGCGCGCCGCATCCCGGATCCGGGCCCGCATCCGGGTCCAGATCTCGGGCAGTTCCGAGCCGTCATAGATCGACTGGATCTCGACCTCGATCAGCGACAGGCCCGGCCGGTTGACCGAGGTGATGATATCCACCTCGCCCATCTTCTGAAGCGCGGATTCCAGCGGCTCGGACACTTCCAGCGCCACCTGTTCGGCGGTCGCGCCGGGATAGGCGGTCGAAATCACCGCCTGCTTGATGGTAAAGGCCGGATCTTCGAGCCGGCCCAGCGACAGGAAGCCCCAGATGCCGCCGAACAGGAAGATCAGGATGATCAGCCAGGTATAGATCGGCCGTTCGATGGATATGCGCGCAATGCTCATCGCGGGACCGCCTTCAGTTCGGGAAACCGGCGAACCGGCGCACCGCCTGCCCGTCGGTCATCGCCGCCCCGCCGGTCAGCACGATCTCGGCGCCGTTCTCGAGCCCTCCGGTGATGCGGACATCGCCCGACTGAGTCGGTTCGATCGTTGCCGGCACCCAGGTCACGGTGCCGGTATCGGCGCCCCTCGGGTCGAACCGCATCACCCCCGGCACGCCGTGGGTATCCATGACGATGGCGGAGGACGGCACCAGAATGCCGGTGTACTGGTCGGGCACCCGGACCTGGACCGTCGCCGACGATCCGGGCAGGATGTTGCGCCCCTCGGGCGGGGTCATGGCCAGCGTGATGCGGAACGTCTGGCCAACGCTCGACGTTTCGGCCACGAATTCGCGGAAGGTCAGCGGATATTCGGCCGGGTCGCCCGGAAACCGCGCGGTGATCCGGGCATGGTCCTCGTCCCGCGCGCGCTGGAACAGGGTCTCCGGCACATCGACCTCGATATAGAGCTCGGACATGTCGTGGATCCGGACCACCGGCGCGCCCGCGGCCACGGTCGAGAACAGCTCGACATTCCGGCTCGACACCAGCGCGTCGAACGGCGCGGTCAGCGTTGCGTGCCGCAGCGCCCATTCGGCGTTGCGCAGGCCGATGGCGGCCAGCGAAGCGGCGGTCTGCGCGTCGTCCAGCGCCACCTGGCTGACGGTGCTGCCCTTCAGCTTGTTCAGCCGCTCCAGCGTGCGGTCGGCCTGTTCCTTCTGCAGCCGCGCCTGGTCCAGTTGCAGTTCGAACTGCTCCAGATCCAGCTGGGCGATCAGCTCGCCACCGGCGATGGTGAACCCCTCGGAGACCGGGAACCGGAGCACCTGCCCGCCGACCTGGAACGCCAGGTCGACCGATCGCCGCGCGGCCACCTGGCCGAAGAACTGGCGTTCCAGCGGCTGCGCCTCGGTCGACACCACCATCAGCCTGGCGGGCTTGGGCAGGGTTTCGGCGGCCAGCGGCGCGGCCCCCAGCGCGATCAGAAGGCAGGCAAGGTTCAGCAGTTTCATTTCTTCAGCCCCTCCGGAACACCGGTTTCAAGAATGTTGCACGACGCCCGGTCGAGCAGCGCGGCAAGGCGGTCGACCTCGTCAGGTGCAAGGCCGGTGATGTCCCGGAACACCCGCCGCGCCCGTTCCATCAGGTCGCGCCGCGCCCGGTCGCCGGCATCGGTCAGCCGCAACCGCCAGGCGCGGCGGTCTTCGAGGTCGCGTTCACGGGTCAGCAACCCCTTGGCTTCCAGCGCATCCGCGGTCGCGGTCACCGTCGACGGCAGCGCCAGCATGTCGCGGGCAAGCACGCCCATGCGCGCCGGCATCTCCAGCCGCACCAGCATGTAGCGTTCGTGGCGGGTCAGCGGCGGATCGAGGATTTCCGCATCGGCACATTCCTCGAATTTCCAGTAGAGCACATGCACGCCCATCAGCGAGCGCAGTTCCGGCGCGAGCCCCTGCATCGGGCGCGGCCTATGCCTGTCATCCGCGGGTTCCGTCATCACCGTCTCCAATCGGAGCGCAGATATACTTCATTTTGCGAACTATTCAACAGGCAAAACTTTTGCTCCCCTTCCCGGCGTCAGCGATCCTGCGCATAGCGGGTCTCTTCGGCGAAATAGGCATCGAACCCGATCCGGGTCTTCATCTCGTCAAAGGGCATCAGGGTCGCGGCCGCGGGATTGCCCGCCCCGAAGGCGTCGAGCGCCTGCACCATCGCCTGCATGGCCGCCGACAACAGCGTCAGCGGATAGGCCGCGATGCGAAACCCGATTTCCCCGAGCCGCGCGGGCGGCAGCGCCGGGGTCAGCCCGCCTTCGACGATGTTTGCCATCACCGGCGCGTCCAGTTCGGCGCAGATGCGGATCATTTCCTCCTCGCTGCGCGGGGCCTCGACGAACAGGATATCGGCGCCGAGATCGCGAAAGGCGGCGGCGCGGGCAATGGCCTCGTCCAGCCCGTGATCGTGGCGGGCATCGGTGCGGGCGAGGATCAGGATGTCGTGGCCCTCGGCGCGGGCATCGGCGGCGGCGCGAATGCGCGCGCAGGCCTCGTCCCGCGACACCACCGCCTTGCCGGCGGTATGGCCGCAGCGTTTCGGCGCCACCTGGTCCTCGATCATCACCGCCGCGAACCCGGCCTGGGCAAAGCCCCGGACCGTGCGTTTCACGTTCAGCGCGTTGCCATAGCCGGTATCGCCGTCGCCGATCACCGGGATCGTGGTCGCGGCACAGATGTTGCGCCCCTGGTCGATCACCTCGCCATAGGACATCAGCCCGGTATCGGGCATCCCCAGCCGCGCCGCCGAGGCCGCGAACCCCGACATGAAGGTCAACGGGAATCCGGCCTGTTCGATCAGCCGGGCCGACAGCGGGTCGAAACAGCAGGGCATGGTGATCAGTCCCGGCTGCGCCAGCAGGGCGCGCAACCGGTCGGGGGCGGAACGGGTCATCGTATGTCCTCAGAGCTTGAAGGGAATGTAGAGCGCCAGCGCCGGCCACAGGTAGAGCAGCACCACCATCACCAGCATCAGCGCCAGAAACGGCAAGGTGCCGCGGGACACGTCCCACAAGGTGGCGCGGGTGACCGACTGGATCACATAGAGGTTCAGTCCCACAGGCGGGGTGATCAGCGCGCATTCGACCATCACCACCATGTAGATGCCGAACCAGATCGGGTCGAACCCCATCCCCGTCGCCGCCGGCAGCAGCACCGGGGTCATGATCAGCACCATCGACAGCGCCTCGAACACCAGCCCCATCATCAGCAGCACCAGCGACACCAGCAGCACCAGCCCCAGCGGGTTGGCGATATGGTCCGCGATCAGGGCCGAGATATCCTGCGGGATGCGGTAGAGCGTGATCGCCTTGCCAAAGATCTTGGCGCCGCCGATGATCAGCAGGATCGCCACGGTGGTGGCCATCGAATCGACGATGGCCTCCCACAGCGCGCGCAGGCTGAGCGTGCGCAACAGCACCCCGGTGATCAGCAATGCCAGCGTGAACCCGATGGCGGCGGCCTCGGTCGGGGTGAAGGCCCCCGAATAGATGCCGCCGAGGATCACCAGCGCCAGCAGCATCGACGGCAGCGCGCGCCCGGTGGCCCGCCAGCGGTCGCGCCAGCCGATCGCGGGCACCGGCGCGTAAGACTGGAAGAACCGCGCCGAAACCACCGAATAGACGATGAACAGCGCGATCAGCCCCAGCCCCGGCCCGATCCCCGCCAGGAACAGCGCGATCACCGATTCCTCGGTCACGAAGCCGTAGATGATCAACGGGATCGACGGCGGGATCAGGATGCCCAGCGTGCCGCCCGCCGCCAGCAGGCCATAGACGAAGCGCCGGTCATAGCCGCGCGAGATCATCTCGGGCGCGGCCACGGTTCCGATCGTTGCCGCCGTGGCCACCGAACTGCCCGAGATCGCCGCGAAGATCCCGCAGGACAGGATCGTCGCCACCGCCAGCCCGCCCGGCCAGTGCCCGACCCAGGCCTGCACCGCGGCGAACAGGTCGCGCCCGACCCCGCCCTTCAGCAGCACGTTGGACATCAGCAGGAACAGCGGCACCGCGAGCAGGATGAACCCGTCCAGCGTCGACAGGATCGCCTGCGGCGCCATCAGCGGGGAAAATCCCCCCAGCCACAGCATCGCCAGCCCCAGCGACCCCAGCGCAAAAGCGACCGGAACGCCCGCCAGCAACAGGCCGAACAGGCAGGCCAGGATGAGGCCGATGGTCATTCCATGACCTCCCCGTCCTCGGGAATGTCCCCGCGCAGCGCCCGGACGATGTTGGCCAGGCACGACAATGCCAGCAATGCGAAACCCGCGGGGATCGCCGCCTCGGGGATCCAGGCGGGCGGGTCCAGCATCGTCCCGGAGGTGCGCCCGCGCATCAGGCTATCTTGGAAGATGCCGTATCCCTGGACGACCACCACCAGCGCAAAGACCAGGATCACCAGCAGCGCGAAGATCTCGAGCAGCACACGCAACCGGCGCGGCGCCTGTGCGGTCAGCGCCGTGACCCGGATGTGGCGACGGCTGGACAGCACCCAGGCCATCGCCAGCGGACAGGCCCAGATCAGGCAGAGCTGGCTCAGTTCCGCCGCCCAGATCGTCGGGGCGTTGAAGAAATACCGCGCCACCACCTCCCAGGTCAGGAACAGGCCCGTCAGGGCCAGCAGGCAGGCCGCGACCCAGGCCGCCCCGCGTTCGACAGCTGCAAGCAATGGCATCCTACCCGCCCCGCATGTGACCCGGCGCTGTCCCGCCGCCCGGTGCCGGGCGGCGGGACATACCGGCTCAGAAGCCGCGTGCGGCGTCCATCATCGCCTTGCCCATGTCGCCGGTCTTGGCGAGATAGGCCTCGTAGACCGGCGCCGAAACCTCGCGCCACGCCTGCAGCTCTTCCGCGGTCGGGCGATAGATGGTCATGCCGTTTTCCTCGGCCGCCGCATAGGCCCGCGCCTCGATCGCCGCCATGTCGTCGCGCACGGTCTGCTCGGCCTTGGCCGCCGCGGCGGCGATGATGTCGCGATGCTCCTGCGGCAAACCGTTCCAGAACTCGGTATTTGCCACCACGATGAATTCGATATCCGCGTTGTTGGTAACGGTGATCGTGTCCATCACCTCCCACAGCGACCGCGACTGGACGCCGGACACCCCGGTCATGCCGATATCGACGGTGCCGCGCTGATAGGCGAGATACTGTTCCGACCCCGAAATGATCGTCGGCGCGCCGCCGGCGGCCTCGACAAAATCGCCCAGGGTCTTGCCGAAGACGCGAACCTTCTTGCCTTCCATGTCGGCGGGCGTGGCCACCGGACCGCCATTGGACAGCATGATCGCACCGCCATAGGCCTGCCACCAGAGCACGGTCGACCCGGTCCCGGCGATCGCATCATCGATCGGCCCGCGCACCGGCGATCCCGGCGCCACCGCCTTGCGCACCTTCTCTTCGCTGTCGAACAGGAACGGCTGGTAGAAGATATCCACCGCCGGGATGTCGCCGACATAACGGGTCAGCGACGCCACCCCCATCTCGATCGCGCCCGAGCCGACGGCCTGCGGAACCTCCTTGTCCTTGTAGAGCTGCGCGGAATCGTAGATCTCGACCGCGATATCCCCGCCCGAGGCGGCCTCGACCTCGTCCTTGAACAGCGCCAGGTTCTGGCCCAGGTGGCTCTTGAGCGGCAATTGCAGGGAAATCCGCAAGGTGGTATCCGCCGCCTGCGCGCTCATCGCGCCGACGCAGAACGCCCCGGCGGCCAGCAGCCCGGTTACGATCTTGTTCATGTTATCCTCCCGTTGTCGTGCTGTCAGAATGGCGATTGCGGTTGGCATGACAAGCCCCAATCCGGACCTTGGCCAACCCCTGCCGCATTCGCCGTTGACTCTGCCGCCCGCCCGGCTATAAGCGCCGCTTCACTGGTGTTGGTGGCCCCCGCGAGGGGATGCCTGTCATGGGGAGACCCAAGAGGACAACGCCCTTCACAGCGCAAGCGAGGTCGCCCGCCGGGCGGACGAGCGTGCCACATATCGAAGGAGATCAGACGGTGACCAAACGCACCTCTGCCAAGTACAAGATCGACCGCCGGATGGGCGAAAACATCTGGGGCCGCCCGAAATCCCCGGTCAACCGCCGCGAATACGGCCCCGGCCAGCACGGCCAGCGCCGCAAGGGCAAGCTGTCCGACTTCGGCCTGCAGCTGCGCGCCAAGCAGAAGCTGAAAGGCTACTACGGCGACCTGACCGAGAAACAGTTCCGCCGCATCTACGCCGAGGCCGAGCGGGTCAAGGGCGACACCGGTGAAAACCTGATCGGCCTGCTGGAACGCCGCCTCGACGCCGTGGTCTACCGCGCCAAGTTCGTGCCGACCGTGTTTGCCGCGCGCCAGTTCGTGAACCACGGCCATGTCAAGGTGAACGGCCGCCGGGTGAACATCCCCTCCTACCGCGTCAAGGAAGGCGACATCATCGAGGTGCGCGACAAGTCCAAGCAGCTCGCCGTGGTGCTCGAGGCCGTCGGCCTGCCCGAACGCGACGTGCCCGACTACATCGACGCCGACCATTCCAAGATGACCGCCACCTTCGTGCGCACCCCCGCCCTGGGCGACGTGCCCTACCCGGTGATGATGGAACCGAACCTGGTGGTCGAATTCTACGCCAAGAACTGATCCCGGTTCATCCGGATCTTCCGAACGAAAGAAACCCCCGCCGGCCCGGCGGGGGTTTTTCGTTGCGCGTCCGGTGTCGCGGAACATGGCCGGCCGGAATGTCCCGGCCAGCCTGGCGGGCGGCGCGTCAGTCGCCCGGACCCAGCGCCGCCAGCCCCTTGAGGATGTCGATGGCATAGGCCAGCTGGTAATCCTGCTCGCGCCGTTCCGCGGCGGCCTCGGCCTTGGCGCGGTCCTCTTCGATCTGCCGGATCTCGTCCTCGCTCAGGCTGTCATTGTTCAGACGCCCGCGCAGATCGGCCTCGGACCTTGTGCGCGCCGCCTGGGCTTCCTCCTCCTCGGCCGCGGTGTCCGGGGCACGGCGGGGCTGTTCGACGATGATGTCCGGGCTGACGCCCAGCGCCTGGATCGACCGGCCCGACGGGGTGTAATAACGCGCCGTGGTCAGCCGCATCGCGCCGTCACCCCGCAGCGGCATGACCGTCTGCACCGACCCCTTGCCAAAGCTCTTGGTGCCCACCACGATCGCGCGGCGGTGATCCTGCAACGCGCCGGCGACGATCTCCGATGCCGATGCCGAACCGCCATTGATCAGCACCACGATCGGCTTGCCCTCGGACAGGTCGCCCTGCGTGGCGTTGAAGCGTTCGCCGTCCTCGGGATCGCGGCCGCGGGTCGACACGATCTCGCCCTCGTCCAGGAACGCGTCCGACACCTGGATCGCCTGGTTCAGCAGCCCGCCGGGATTGTTGCGCAGGTCCAGCACGATGCCGTCGATCTTGTCGATGCCGCCGGCTTCCTCGACCTGCTCCTTCAGCCCGGCCTCGAGATTGGCCATGGTCTGGTCGTTGAAGGTGGTGACACGCAGGATCACCGCCTCGCCCTCGGTGCGGGTGCGCACGGCGGTCAGCTTGATGGTATCGCGCACGATGGTCACGTCGAAAGGTTCGGTTTCGCCCTCGCGCACCACGGTGATGACGATCTCGGAGCCGACCGGCCCGCGCATCATCTCGACCGCCTTGTCCAGCGTCAGCCCCAGCATGCTCTCGCCATCCACATGGGTGATGAAATCGCCGGCCTCGATCCCGGCCTCGTCGGCGGGCGTGCCGTCGATCGGCGACACCACCTTGACGAAACCCTCCTCCTGCGTGACCTCGATGCCCAGCCCGCCGAATTCGCCACGGGTCTGCACCCGCATCTGTTCGGCATCGTCGGGCGACAGGTAGGACGAATGCGGGTCGAGCGATGTCAGCATCCCGTCGATCGCCGATTCGATCAGCTCGCCCGCGTCCACGTCCTCGACATATTCCGATCGGATGCGTTCGAAGATATCCCCGAACAAATCGAGCTGCTCATACACATCCGCCTTCGAGGCGGCTTCCTCGGCCAGCAGCGGCCCGGCCACCTGGGTTGCGGCAATCACGCCCGCGGCGGTGCCGCCCAGCGCGGCCAAAACGAATTTCCTCATCGCTGACCATCCATCCTTGTCTGGCCGGACCGCGGGTCATGCGCGGGTCCGGCGATATCCCGTTTGCATATATAGACCCTGTCCGGACCGGCAATGAAAGGGCGATCACCGACAGGTGAGGGAAATTCGCCCCCGCGACCGGTCACGAATGCCGGATCAGGCTGCGGCCGGTCATCTCGGCGGGCTGTTCGAGGCCCATCAGGTCCAGCAGGCTCGGCGCCAGGTCGGCCAGCCGCCCGTTGCGCAGCGTGGCGCCATCGGGACCGCCGACGAGGATCACCGGCACCGGGTTGGTCGTATGCGCGGTATGCGGCCCGCCGGTATCCGGGTCCACCATCATCTCGCAATTGCCGTGATCGGCGGTGACGATCATCGCGCCCCCGGCCTCCCGCAGCGCCGCGCATACCCGGCCCAGCCCGGCATCCACCGCTTCGCAGGCGCGCATCGCCGCCTGCAGGTCGCCGGTGTGGCCGACCATGTCGGGATTGGCGTAATTGGTCACGATCAGGTCATAGCCCGCCCCGATCGCCGCGACGAACCGGTCGGTGACCTCGGGCGCGGACATCTCGGGCTGCAGGTCATAGGTGGCCACGGCGGGCGATTTCGGCATGAACCGGTCTTCGCCCGGTTCCGGGTCTTCCTTGCCGCCGTTGAGGAAAAAGGTGACATGCGGGTATTTCTCGGTCTCGGCCAGCCGGAACTGGCGCAGCCCGTGTTTCGCCACCCAGGCGCCCAGCGTGTTGACGATATTCCGCGGCGGGAACACCGTGGCCATATAGGCAGTGTGGCCCTCGGAGTATTCAACCATGCCCAGCCGCGCGGCGAGATCGGGGCGCGGACCGGTATCGAAGCCGTCGAAATCCGGCTGGCCGATCGCGGCGAGGATCTCGCGGGCGCGGTCGGCGCGGAAATTCAGGCAGAACAGCCCGTCGCGTTCCTGCATCCCGGCATAGTCGCCGATCACCGTGGGCGCGAGGAATTCATCCGTTTCGCCGCGATCACCGGCGGCGGCCAAGGCGGCCCGCGCATCCGGCGCGACCTGCCCCTCGCCCCGCACCATGCAGCGATAGGCCCGCGCCACCCGGTCCCACCGGTTGTCGCGGTCCATGGCAAAAAAGCGCCCGGTCACGGTCGCCACCCGCACGCCCTGCGGCAGTTCCACCAGCAGCCTGTCGACATAGCCCGGCGCCGAGGTCGGCGCCACGTCGCGGCCGTCAGTGATCGCGTGCAGGGCCACCGGCACCCCGGCCCCGGCGATGATGCCGGCGGCCGCGATCATGTGGCTCAGCTGCGCGTGGACCCCGCCTTCGGACACCAGCCCCATCAGATGCGCGGTGCCGCCGGTGCGCTGCAACGTCGCGACGAATTCGCGCAGTGCCGCGCGGTCGGCAAAGCTGCCGTCCTCGATGGCAAGGTCGATCTGCCCCAGGTCCATCGCCACCACCCGGCCCGCGCCGATATTGGTGTGGCCGACCTCGGAATTTCCCATCTGCCCCGCCGGCAATCCCACGTCAGGCCCGTGCGTCACGAGCGTCGCATGGGGGCATCCGGCCATTATCGCATCGAAATTCGGCGTCTTCGCCAGATGCGGCGCGTTGGCGTCGGGCCGGTCGGACAGCCCCCAGCCATCGAGGATACACAGGACGACGGGTCCGGGCGCGGTCATGGGCAAATTCCTTTCTGCACGGCTTGCCGGTTTCTAGCCCCAGATCCGGATGGGGGAAACCGCGATCTGCAATGCCACCTGCCCCTTGTTCTCGCCCCGGCCTTTGCGCATAAACACCCGCAGTTCACGCCCCTGCCCGCCAACGGGGCCGCAGCCAGAAGGACCGTCATGCGATGACCATCGAAGCGCCGGAAACCAAGATCGTCGACAGCTACCGCATCGCCTGCGACGGCGGCGAGGGGGCTCTGGGTCATCCGCGCGTGTGGCTGCAGATCCCGCAGGAACACGGCTGGGTCGAATGCCCCTATTGCGACTGCAAATACATCCATAGCGACCACGCAAAGGCCTGACCCGCCGCCCTCGCGGTCCGGCCTGGTCCGGCCGGGCGGGTTGCCCGCGGGTCGCGCTAGGCTCTGGCCCGGCGCCTGCGCGCATGGCACAAGGATGCGGGCGACGAGGAAAGGCATGACATGACCAGCACATTCGGCAAGGGCTGCCACCTGCACCTGATCGACGGATCGGCCTTCATCTTTCGCGCCTACCACGCGCTGCCGCCCCTGACCCGGAAATCCGACGGCCTGCCGATCGGCGCGGTGTCGGGGTTCTGCAACATGCTGCAACGCTATGTCACCGACAATCACGGCGCCGATGCGCCGACCCACCTGGCGGTGATCTTCGACAAGGGATCGCACACGTTCCGCAACGATCTCTACGATCTCTACAAGGCCAACCGCGAGGCGATGCCCGAGGACCTGCGCCCGCAGATCCCCCTGACCCGGGCCGCGACCGAGGCATTCAACATCGCCTGCAAGGAAATCGAGGGCTACGAGGCCGACGACATCATCGCGACGCTGGCGGTGCAGGCGCGCGACGCCGGCGGGCGGGTCACCATCGTCAGTTCCGACAAGGACCTGATGCAGCTGGTCGGCGACGGGGTCGAGATGCTCGACGCGATGAAGAACCGGCGCATCGACCGCGACGGCGTGTTCGAGAAATTCGGCGTCTTCCCCGAACGGGTGGTGGATGTGCAGGCGCTGGCCGGGGACAGCGTGGACAACGTGCCCGGCGCGCCGGGGATCGGGATCAAGACCGCTGCGCTGCTGATCAACGAATATGGCGATCTCGACACGCTGCTGGAGCGGGCCGGCGAGATCAAGCAACCCAAGCGACGCCAGACGCTGACCGAAAAGCGCGACCAGATCGAGCTGTCGCGGAAGCTGGTGCAGCTCGACCGCGATACCCCGCTCGATTTCACGCTGGACGATCTCGAACTGCGCGACCCGGACCCCGACCGGCTGATGGCCTTTCTCGCCGAGATGGAGTTCCGCACCCTGACCCGGCGGATCGCCGACCAGCTGGGCATCGACCCGCCGGTGATCGCCGAAAAACCGGCGCAGGAAACCGCCGAAACGCCGCCCGAACAGCCGCCCTTTGACGCCGCCGCCTATGAATGCGTCCACGATGCCGACGCCCTGCGGGGCTGGATCGACCGCATCCGCGACCGTGGCCGGGTCGCGGTCGACACCGAAACCACCGGGCTGGACGAAATGGTGGCCGGACTGGTCGGGATCTCGCTCTGTGTCGATGCCGGGTCGGCCTGCTACATCCCGCTGACCCACAAGGCGGGCGCGACCGACGACCTGTTCGGCTCGGACCAGCTGGCGGAAGGGCAGATGCCGCTGGACGAGGCGCTGGCGCTGCTGAAACCGGTGCTCGAGGACGACGCGATCCTGAAGATCGGGCAGAACATGAAATACGATGCCAAGATCCTTGCCCGCCATGGCATCGACGTGGCCCCGGTCGATGACACCATGCTGATGTCCTACGCGATGCATGGCGGCGAACATGGCCACGGGATGGATTTCCTGTCCGACACCTATCTCGACCACAGGCCGATCCCGATCAAGCCGCTGCTGGGGTCCGGCAAATCGGCCATCACCTTCGATCGCGTCGCGGTGGACGATGCCACCCGCTATGCGGCCGAGGACGCGGATATCACCCTGCGGCTGTGGGAAACCTTCAAACCGCAGCTGCATCGCGCCGGGGTGACCACCGTCTATGAAACGCTGGAACGGCCGCTGATCCCGGTGCTGGCGCAGATGGAGATGCACGGCATCAAGGTGGACCGCGACACGCTTTCGCGCATGTCCAACGCCTTTGCACAGAAAATGGCCGGGCTCGAGGCCGACCTGCACGACATGGCCGGGCGCGACTTCAACGTGCAATCCCCGGCGCAGGTCGGCGCGGTGCTGTTCGAGGACATGGGGCTGGAGGGCGGAAAAAAGACGAAGACGGGCCAGTGGTCCACCCCGGCCAACGTGCTCGAAGACCTCGCCACCGAACACGAATTTGCCGCCCGCGTGCTGGATTACCGGCAGCTGCAAAAGCTGAAATCGACCTATACCGACGCCTTGCAGACCCATATCAACGCCGAAACCGGGCGCGTTCATACCTCCTATTCGATCACCGGGGCAAATACCGGACGGCTGGCCTCGACCGATCCGAACCTGCAGAACATTCCCGTGCGCACCGAGGAAGGCCGCCGCATCCGCGAGGCCTTCGTGGCCGAGCCGGGCAACGTGCTGCTGTCGCTGGACTATTCGCAGATCGAGCTGCGCATCCTTGCCCATATCGCCGGGATCGACGCGCTGAAGGCGGCCTTTGCCGACGGGCAGGACATTCACGCCATGACCGCATCGGAAATGTTCGATGTGCCGCTGGAGGAAATGACGCCCGAGGTGCGCCGCCGCGCCAAGGCGATCAATTTCGGGGTGATCTACGGGATTTCGGGTTTCGGACTGGCGCGCAACCTGCGCATCCCGCGGGCCGAGGCGCAGGGCTTCATCGACCGCTATTTCGAACGCTTCCCCGGCATCCGCACCTACATGGACGACACCATCGCCTTTGCCAAGGAACACGGCTATGTGCAGACGCTGTTCGGGCGCAGGATCCATACGCCCGAGATCAATGCCAAGGGCCCCCATGCCGGGTTCGCACGCCGCGCGGCGATCAACGCGCCGATCCAGGGCACCGCGGCCGACGTGATCCGCCGCGCGATGATCCGGATGCCTGACGCCATCGACGGGCTGCCCGCCCGGATGCTGCTGCAGGTGCATGACGAATTGCTGTTCGAGGTCGCCGGGGACGCGGTCGATGCCACCATCGCCGCCGCGCGCAGGACGATGGAAGGCGCCGCCGATCCGGCGGTAAAGCTCGATGTGAAACTGACCGTGGACGCGGGCAAGGGGTCGAACTGGGCCGAAGCGCACTGAGCGCCGATTGCTGACCCGGCGCGAAGTCGCCAAGCGCCAACTTCCCGACCGGTTGCAGGACAGGACCGACATGAGAGAGGCTGCCGTGGATCAGGCCGAAAGACGACGCCTCGACAGAAAGGCCGGCATGGCCTCGGTCGGGGTGGCCGGCCTGCTTGTGCTGGCCAAGCTGTCGGCCTTTGCGGCGACCGGATCGCTCGCCATCGCCGCGTCGGCCGCCGACAGCGCGATGGATCTCCTCGTCTCGCTCACCGCCCTTGTCGCGATCCTCTATGCGGCCCGTCCGCCCGATGCCGACCACGCGTTCGGCCACAGCTCGGCCGAGGATCTCGCCGCTCTCGGGCAGGCGGTGGTCATTCTGGCATCGGGTGCCGCCATCGGCGTCGCCGCTGTCCAGCGGCTGACCGGCGGGCCCCCGCCGCCGCTGCGCGCGGAAACGCTCGGGCTCGCGGTGATGGGTTTGTCCGTGGCGCTGACGCTGGCGCTGGTCCTGTTCCAGCGCTGGGTCGCGCGGCGCACCGACAACCGCATCGTGGCGGCGGACAGCCTGCATTACCTGGGCGACCTGATCCCAAATATCGGCGCCATCGTGTCGCTCATCGCAGCGCGGCATTTCGGGATCTACGTCATCGACACGCTGGTTGCCGTCTTTGCAGCCGTGCTGATATCCGCTGGCGCGCTTCGCATCGGCAAACGCGCGGTCGACGCCCTGATGGACCGCAAGGCCCCAGACGCGGTCGAGGCCGCCATTGCCCGGCTCGCGCGCGACCATCCCGGCGTGCGCGATTTCCATGACCTCAGAACCCGGATGGCCGGTTCGCGGATCTTCGTCGTGCTGCATGTCGAACTGGACGGCGCCCAGCCCCTGCTCGAGGCCCATGACATCGGCGCCGACCTGCGCCGCCGCATCCTCGCCACCTATCCGAACGCGGATGTCACGATACACAAGGATGTCTGGGACCCCGGGCCCCGGCCCGCGCCCTGACCCGCCTGTGCAGGGATCGGCCGGCTGTCGCGGCGCCGTTACCCGGACAGCATCATTGACTTGCGCCAACCCTGCCCCCACCTTCTAGATATTGTAGCATCCAACAGGGATCACACCCGATGACCGAGGAACTGATACTCGACCTGATTTCGGCCAATCTGCTCTACATCCTCGGAGCGATCCTGCTGGTGATCATCGTCGTCAAGGGCATCCGGATCGTGCCGCAATCGGAAAAGCATGTGGTCGAACGGTTCGGACGACTGCATTCGGTGCTCAGCCCCGGCATCAACTTCATCGTGCCGTTGCTCGACGTGGTGGCGCACCAGATTTCCATCCTGGAGCGCCAGCTGCCCACCGCCAGCCAGGACGCGATCACCCGCGACAACGTGCTGGTGCAGGTGGATTCGTCGGTCTTCTACCGGATCATCGAACCGGAAAAGACCGTCTACCGGATCCGCGACGTGGATGCGGCCATCTCGACCACGGTGGCCGGGATCGTGCGGGCCGAGATCGGCAAGATGGACCTCGACGACGTGCAGGCCAACCGGGCGCAGCTGATCGACACCATCAAGTCCAGCGTCGAGGATGCCGTGGACAACTGGGGGATCGAGGTCACGCGCGCCGAGATCCTCGACGTGAATCTCGACCAGGCCACCCGCGATGCGATGCTGCAGCAGCTCAACGCCGAACGCGCCCGCCGCGCCCAGGTGACCGAGGCCGAGGGGCGCAAGCGCGCCGTCGAACTGGCCGCGGATGGCGAACTCTACGCCGCCGAACAGACCGCCAAGGCGCGGCGCATCCAGGCCGATGCCGAGGCCTATGCCACCGGCGTGGTCGCCCAGGCGATCAAGGATAACGGGCTGGAGGCGGCGCAATACCAGGTCGCCCTGAAACAGGTCGAGGCGCTGAACGCGCTGGGGGCCGGCGAAGGCAAGCAGACCGTGATCCTGCCCGCCAACGCGCTCGAAGCTTTTGGCGATGCGTTCCGGATGCTGAAAGGGGGCCGCGGATGAGCGACCCGATCTGGTCACTCTGGTGGGCCTGGGGGGCTGCCGCGCTGATCCTGGGCATACTCGAGATGCTGGTGCCCGGTTTCGTGTTCCTCGGCTTTGCCATCGGCGCGCTGGCGGTATCGCTGCTGCTGCTGAACACCGGGCTGACCCTCGGCCTGCCGGCGCTGCTGCTGATCTTCGCGGTGCTGTCGCTGGTGGCGTGGCTGGTCCTGCGCCGGATATTTGCGCTGCCCAAGGGGCAGGTCAAACGGTTTCACGACGACATCAACGGGTGATCCCGGTCAGGCGTTTTCGTCGTCCTTGTCGTCCGGTTCCGCATCGTCCTCATTCTCTTCGCTCTCCGGCGCGGCACGTTTCTGCCGGACCCAGCCCCACAGGCCACGAACGACCAGGCTGACCGCAAGGCAGATCAGCAACAGCAGGCCGACCCCTTCGGTCGTATCCGGCTTGGCATAGGTGACCAGCGCCAGCCCGGCGATCAGGCCGATCGCGCCCCAGGCGCCGTAGGAAAACCAGTTCATCCCCGCCTAGCCTTTCCTGCCGCCGATGAAACCGAGAACCTTGCCGCCCCAGCGGTCGGCCCAGCTGCCGATGACATCCGAAAGGCGTTCCTCGTGCCAGCCGTCGATCCACAGATCCTGGCGCGCCTCGACCTCGTCCCGCCACGCCTCGAACCTTTCGCGGGCATGGGCGGCGGTGACCACGCCGGACAGGTCCATCCGCAGGATCAGGGCGTTTTCGTCCCCCTTCATCCGGGTCGGGCTCCAGGCCAGGACGAACGGTCCCTCGTTGCGGTTCATAAGTTCGATGTCCTCGCGTTCCAGCGCATTGCGCGCATCGCGCAGCGCCTGCAGCGACGCGGCCAGCCCATAGCCGTCCACCGCCCTGTCGCAGGCGGTTTCGTCATGGTCTTCCATCGCCCGTACCGCCGACGGATCATGGTCCATCGGCCAGACCGTCACCAGTTGCTGGTCCAGCGGAATGTCGATCTCGCGCGGCAGCAGGATCGCGGCGACATAGCCCATGCAGATCGCCTTGAACCGGTCGCGGTCGCCCGCCAGCGGGCGGGATTTGAAGGCAATGATCGCATAGGCGGCAAAATGATCGGGCGGGAACATGCCCGGCCCGGCAAAAATGCGCGAGGCCCGGCCACCGCCCGCCGCATCGGGGGCCACGGACGACATCCCGCCAATCCCGATCATGCCGCCGAGAACGCCGCGCCCGCCGCTACTTGGGCTGCTGCCGCCGCCGCCACCACCATCGACACCAAACGAGGAGCTGAAGCCGGAACCGCCGGACGCCGTCGAAGACGACACGGGCACATCCGGCGCAGGCACAGGCGTCGGCGCAGGCACAGGGTCAGGCACAGGCGTCGGCGCAGGCACAGGGTCAGGCACAGGCACCTGCGCTGCGCCCGGCTCGACCTGGTCCTCGTCATCCTCGTCGGGTGCCATCTCGGCAGAGACCGCCAAGGCCCAGCAGAGCGCGAAGGCAAACACGCAGGCGCCGCGCATCCAGTCACCGAAGAATTGTTTCATCCCATCCTCACCCTCGCAGATCGAAGTCTAACAAAATCGCGGCACCGCATCAATTTCAAGGCGAAGCCGTGGCGGGCCGCACACCCGCGCCGGGCCGGGATGTGCCGCAATCGGGCGGCGTGTCTTTGATCGGCCTGGGCACGCATGACCGGGGCCGCGATGCTGCGCCGCACTGGACGCCCCGCCCCGGCTTTCCTATATAATCGGTCAGGAACAGAGCCGAGGCCCCGATGACTCATGCCCCCGAACCGCTGGAAGGTGCGCCGCTGATTGCGCCGTCAAGCACTGACCACCCGCTCTATGAACAGGTGGTCGAAGCCTGCCGCACCGTCTATGACCCGGAGATCCCGGTCAATATCTACGAACTCGGACTGGTCTATACCATCGACATCTCGTCCGAGAACGAGGTGCGCGTGGTGATGACCCTGACCGCGCCGGGATGTCCGGTCGCGGGCGAGATGCCGGGCTGGCTGGCCGACGCGATCGAACCCATCCCCGGTATCAAGCAGGTGGATGTGGACCTGACCTGGGAACCGCCCTGGGGCATGGAAATGATGTCCGACGAGGCCCGGCTCGAACTCGGGTTCATGTAGGGAAAGCAGCATGTTCGGCATTCCAGGCAAGCAGGCCGTGACCCTGACGCCCCGCGCGGCGGCGCAGATCGTCAGGCTGATGGACCGCGAGGGCCATTCGGGCCTGCGCATCGGCGTCAAGAAAGGCGGCTGCGCGGGCATGGAATACACCATGGACTATGTCACCGACATGGATCCCAATGACGAGGTGGTGGAACAGGACGGCGCCCGGGTGCTGATCGCGCCGATGGCGCAGATGTTCCTGTTCGGCACCGAGATCGACTATGAAACCGGGCTGCTGGAATCGGGGTTCCGGTTCAACAACCCCAACGTGGCCGAAGCCTGCGGCTGCGGCGAATCGATCAAGTTCAACGAACCGGCCGAGAAACCGTCCTGAGCGCCGGTTGCGGCCAAGATTGCGGCCAAGATTGCCCCCGTCCGGCGCCGATGCTACCTGTTCGCGAACGGCAAGCAGGAGCGTGACATGCGGCGGAAACTGGCGGCAGGCAACTGGAAGATGAACGGCACCGGCGCGGCGCTGGCGGAACTTGAGGCGCTGGCGCAGACCATCGGCACCCCCGGCTGCGACGTGCTGATCTGCCCGCCCGCCACGCTGCTGCATCGGGCGGCCCGGGCGGCGCAGGGGTCGGCCATCGCCATCGGCGGACAGGATTGCCACGCCGCCGCCAGCGGCGCCCATACTGGCGATGTCAGCGCCGCGATGCTGGCGGATACCGGCGCCTCCCATG
Source organism: Pukyongiella litopenaei (assembly GCF_003008555.2). NCBI lineage: Bacteria > Pseudomonadati > Pseudomonadota > Alphaproteobacteria > Rhodobacterales > Paracoccaceae > Pukyongiella > Pukyongiella litopenaei. The sequence continues at coordinate 861,193 of NZ_CP027665.1, forward strand.
TGATCCTCGGCCATTCCGAGCGCCGCGCCGACCACGGCGAGACCGACGCGCAGGTGCGTCTCAAGGCGCAGGCGGCGATCGCGGCCGGGCTGACCGCCATCGTCTGCGTCGGTGAAACCCTGGCACAGCGCGATGCGGGCGACACGCTCGCGGTGATCGGCGCGCAACTGGCCGGGTCGGTGCCCGATGCGGTCACCGGCGCCACGCTCGTGATCGCCTATGAACCGGTCTGGGCGATCGGAACCGGCAAGGTGCCGACGCTGGCGCAGATCGGCGAGGTTCACGGCTTCATCCGGGCGCAATTGACGGACCGGTTCGGGATGCAGACCGGCGCGGCGGTGCGGCTGCTCTATGGCGGATCGGTCAAGCCCGCGAATGCCGGCGAGATCTTTGCCGTGGGAGACGTCGACGGCGCACTGGTCGGCGGCGCGAGCCTCAAGGCCGCCGATTTCGCCCCCATCGTCGCCGCGCTGGCCGCCTCCCGGGCACACCCGTGACCGGGACGGCGCCCATCGGGTGACGGGCACCGGCCCTAGTTGGTGATGATCTCCGGCCCCATGAAGGTGTTGGGCAGGACCGTGGACAGCCACGGAATATAGGTCACCATGATCAGGAACACGAACAGCACCGCGAGGAACGGCAGCGCGGCGCGCACCACGCCCATCATCGGCATCCCCGCCACGCCGGAGGTGACAAAGAGGTTCAGGCCGACCGGCGGGGTGATCATCCCGATTTCCATGTTCACGACCATGATGATACCCAGGTGGATCGGATCGATCCCCAGTTCCATGGCGATGGGGAACACCAGCGGCGCCACGATCACCAGCAGGCCCGACGGCTCCATGAACTGCCCGCCGATCAGCAGGATCACGTTGACCACGACCAGAAACATCACCGGCCCGAACCCGGCCGACAACATTGCGCCCGCGATGTGCTGCGGCACCTGTTCGTCGGTCAGCACATGTTTCAGGATCAGCGCGTTGGCGATCACGAAGAGCAGCGTGACGGTCAGCTTGCCGGCCTCGAACAGCGTGTGTTTCGTGTCGGCGTGGAAAAAGGCGGTGACCAGCGCCCAGGGCCTGCTGAACAGGCTGCCATTGCCATCCGCCAGCGGCCCCATGTCGCGATAGACAAAGCTGGCGATGAGAAACGCATAGACCGCCGCCACCGCCGCGGCCTCGGTGGGCGTGAAGATGCCGCCATAGATGCCGCCCAGGATGATCACGATCAGGAACAGGCCCCAGCCCGCCTCGCGCGCCGAGGTGATGACCTCACCCCAGCCCAGCCAGTCGCCCTTGGGCAGGTTCCTGACCTTGGCCATGACATAGATCGTGACCATCAGCATCAGCCCGGCCAGGACCCCCGGTATCACACCGGCCAGGAACATCCGGCCCACCGACACCTCGACCGCGGCCGCGTAGACCACCATCACGATCGAGGGCGGGATCAGGATGCCCAGCGTCCCCGCGTTGCAGATCACGCCAGCGGCGAAGTCGCGCGAATATCCCACCTGCCGCATCCCGGCGATGACGATGGAGCCGATGGCCACCACGGTGGCCGGGCTCGACCCCGACAGCGCCGCGAACAGCATGCAGGCAAACACCCCGGCAATGGCGAGGCCGCCCGGTAGGTGCCCGACGCAGGCGATGGAGAACCGGATGATCCGCCGCGCCACCCCGCCGGTGGTCATGAAGCTCGATGCGAGAATAAAGAACGGGATCGCCAGCAGCGTGAAATGGCCTTCGAACGCCTCGAACAGCGTGCTTGCGACCGAGGCCAGCGAACTGTCCGAATAGAGCAGCAGGAAGATGGTCGATGACAGCCCCAGCGCAACGGCGATCGGCACCCCGATCAGCAGCAGGCCGATCACCATGGCAAAGAGAAGCACCACGTCCATCAGCCATGCTCTCCCTGCCGGGCCCGGGCATCCCGGGCTTCGTCCTCGACCTCGTGGCTGGCGACGATCCGGTCGACCTCGCCGCGCCAGATCTGGACCGCCACCTGCGCGAACCGCAGCACCAGCAGCACCATCGACAGCGGCAACACCGCGTAGGGCACCACTTTGGGCAGTTTCTCATAGGCCTCGCCATAGTTGATCGCGCCCTCGAGAAACCGCAGCACACCCCACATCGGGATGTCGTCGACCTCGTAGAAGCTCTGGCTGCGCGCGCCGGTGTCGAACCCGGTGGGGAACCAGCGGCCCGAGGTCGGCGGCAGGTCGGCGAACACCGCCCAGTAGTCATAGGCGCCCTTGAGCATCAGCAGCGAAAACAGCAGGCACATGGCCACGGAAACCAGCGCCAGCAGGCGGCGGGGTCCGGGGGCGAGTATGTTCAGGATCGCATCCACCCCCAGATGCGCGTGTTTCCTGACCGCGTAGGACGCGCCCAGCAACACCAGCCAGGCGAACAGGAACACGGTCAGTTCCAGCGCCCAGAGAATGTTGGAATTGAACACGAACCGGGCCACGACATTGGCAAACGTGATCGCGGTCATCAGACCGAGGATCACCGCGATCGCGGTCTCCTCGACCCTGTCGACCCATCCGGTCGCGGCGGTTGTCCCACCCGACATGGCGATCCCCCCGTCTGGAAGAAAAGGAAGAGGCGGCGGGCCGCGCCCCGGCCCGCCGGTGGCCGCGCCGCATCGGCGGCACGGCCCTGGCCCGCGTTACATGCCGGCGTTGATCGACTGGGCGGCGTCGATCTTGTCCTGGCCGACATCGCCGGCGAACTGGTCCCAGACCGGTTTCATGGTATCGACCCAGGCCTGGCGCTGATCGGCATCCAGTTCGCGGATCGTGCCGCCGGCGTCGAGAATGGCCTGGCGCGCCGACTGGTTCACCGAATGGGATTCCTTGTTCCGCGCCTCGGTCACCTCGGCAAGAATGGTCAGGAACTGGTCACGCGTTTCGGCGTCGAGACTGTCGAGCCAGTCCACGCTGGTCACCACCAGGTAGTCGATGATGCCGTGGTTCGTCTCGGTGATGCCGTCCTGCACCTCGAAGAACTTCTTGCCGTAAATGTTGGACCAGGTGTTTTCCTGCCCGTCCACCACGCCCTGCTGCAACGCGCCGTAAACCTCTGAAAACGCCATCTTCTGCGGGCTGCCGCCGATGGCTTCCATCTGCGCCACCAGCACGTCGGAGGACTGCACGCGGAATTTCAGCCCGTTGGCATCCGAGGGCGAGATCAGCGGCTTGTTGGCCGACATCTGTTTCATGCCGTTATGCCAGAACGCCAGCCCCTGCAGCCCCCGGCGCTGCATGCTGTCCTTCATCGCCTGCCCGGCATCCGAAGCCTGGAACGCATCCACGGCCTCGATGTTCTTGAACATGAAGGGCAGGTCGAACAGGCGGAACTGCTTGGTGAATTTCTCGAACTTGGACAGCGACGGCGCGGCCAGCTGCACGTCGCCCTGCAACATCGCCTCGAGCACCTTGTCGTCGTTGTAGAGCGTCGAGTTCGGATAGACCTCGATGCACATCTTGCCGTTCATCTCGTCGTTGACGCGGCTTTCCAGCAACGCGGCGGCAATGCCCTTGGGGTGCTTGTCGGTGTTGGTCACATGCGCGAACTTGACGACGATCTCGCCATCGTCGCAGGCGGCGAAACCGGCGGAGGCGGTAACGGAAAGCGCCAGCGCGGTGGCGGCGGTGGTCAGGAATTTCATGGGTCTCTCCCTAGGTAAGCGATCTTGTGCGGGCTCCCTCATGCCCGGCGGCGCCGTTTCCCGACGCGGTGGCGGCAGTGAACCGAATCACCCGCCACCACTCAACGGTCAGCTTGTCGCAACGCGGACCGCGTCATTTTTCACGGTTTTTCAGAACCCTATGCCGGGTTTCCCGCAGATCCGCGCAGCACCGCGCCCGGCGCCCGTGCGGATTATCGCACAGCCGGGGGCGGGTTTGTGCGGAAAACCGCACAGTTTCAGCGCCGGAACGAATCGGGCCGGATCCCGTGCTTTGCCAGCTTGTCGTAGAAGGTCTTGCGCGGCAGTTTCAGCGCCCTGGCCGCTTCGGCGGCACGGCCATTGTAGCGGCCCAGCGCCGCGGCGAGCAAGGACCGCTCCACCCGTGCCATCTGTTCGGCCAGTCCCAGCCCGGCCGCCTGCGTCGCCTCTTCGGGCATGCCCAGAACGAACCGCATCGCCGCCGACATCAGCGATCGTGCATTGCCGGGCCAGTCCTGCGCCATCAGCGCCGCTAGGTATTCCGGCGTGATCTCGGGCGGGGTCAGCCCGGCCTGTTCGCTGGCCTGCGCCACATAGCGGCGAAACATCACCGGAATATCCTCGGGCCGCTCGGCCAGCGAGGGGATACGCACCTCCAGCCCGTGCAGGCGATAATAGAGATCGGCGTTGATCGCGGCGGCATCCAGATCGGCGGTGGACCCGGCCATCACCCGCGCCGCCGTGCCGGATTCGAGCAGCCCGACAAGCGCGAACTGGGTGTCGGCGGGCATCCGGGTGATCTCGTCGAGATAGAGCGTGCCGCCGCCGGCCAGTTGCAACGCGGCGTCCAGCGCCCCCCGGTCGAGCCCGTCGGCCGCGCGTTTCTCGAACGGCCCGCGCGCGCGCGGCGAACACAGATGGATCACCTCGGCAACCTTGGACACGCCGCTGCCCGGCGGGCCGGATATCAGCACCTCGGCCTCGGTCCGCGCCAGCAGCCGCACCCGCGCGCGGATCGCCTCGGCCCGGTCGGAGGTGCCGAAGATCAGCCGCGCCGCCGGGTCGCCGGTTTCCGAACGCGCATGTTCCGCGCGCGCGGACAGCACCGATTTCCGCGCCGCCAGCGCCCGGCCCAGCACCGCCAGCAGATCGTCCGGCGCGCAGGGTTTTTCCAGAAAATCGAACGCGCCCCGGTCCATGGCCGAAACCGCCATCGGTATGTCGCCTTCGCCGGTCAGCAGCACCACCGGCAGGTCGGCGTCGATCTCGCGGGAATAGGCCAGCAGGTGGAACCCGTCGCGGCCGGGCATCCGCATGTCCGACAGGATCACCCCTTCGAAATCGCGGGTGATGTGATCCTTGGCCGCCACGAAACTGCCCGCCGGGATCGGGCGCAGATCCGCCAGTTCCAGCGTCTGCGCCAGCGCCTCGCGCACGGCTGCGTCATCGTCGACCAGCAGAACCGGCGGTGCGGTCATGCGGCCACCTCCTCGACCCAGGGTTCCAGCCGCACGGTAAACTCGGCCCCGCCACCCGGCGCATTGCCGCCGCGGATGTCCCCGCCAAAGCTCTGGATGATCCCGTAGGATATCGACAGGCCCAGCCCCATGCCCTCGGAGGCGCCGACCTCCTTGGTGCTGTAGAAGGGTTCGAACACCTTGTCCGGCGCATCCAGCCCCGGCCCGCTGTCCCTAAACCGCACGGCGGGACCGGGCGCAGGGGTGATCGAGATGTCCAGCCGCCGCACCCGGGCGCCGGTCATGGCATCGGCGGCATTGGCGATCAGGTTGACAAAGACCTGGCCCAGCCGCACCTCGCCGCCGCGCACCCAGATCGGCGCGGACGGGCGCTCGAACCGCAATTCGATCCCGTCACGGCGCAGCCGTGCGCCGGCCAGTTCGATGGCGCTGTCCACCACCGCCACCACGTCGACCCGGCCCGCCGGTTCGCTTTCCTGCCGCGAAAAGGCGCGCAGGTTGCGGATGATCCGCCCCATGCGCCGGACCATGTCGGAAATGCGCGACAGGTTGTCCGCCGCCTTGTCGCCGCGCCCGCGCTCCAGGTAGAGCGCGCCGTTTTCGGCAAAGGACCGGATCGCCATCAGCGGCTGGTTCAGTTCGTGACTGATACCGGCGCTCATCTGCCCGAGCGCCGACAGCTTGCCCGCCTGCACCAGGTCATCCTGCGCGCGCTTCAGCGCGGCCTCGGCCTCTTCGCGTTCGGCCACCTCGCGGCGCAGGGCGGTGTTGGCCGCGCTCAGCGCGCTGGTGCGCCGGGCCACGCGGCGTTCCAGTTCGGAATTGGCCTCGGCCAGCGCACGACGGCGTTCCATGGCCAGGAACAACAGCGCCCCGAAGGCCAGGCAGATCGCCGCCACCGCCGCCGCCTGCAGGCCCGCCAGCCGCCGCGCCGGCGCGGTATCGACCAGCGCCTCGCCGCGCAGGCCGATCACCGGCAGGTCACGCGCCAGGTGCAGCGCGCGGCGCGGCACATACGGCCCCCAGTCGAGGCGCCAGATCTCGTGCGGGCCGGTCTGACCGGCGGCAAAGGACGGCGCTGGTCCGTCGCGCGGGGCAAGACCGACCCCGTCGCCGCGCCGGGTCCAGAACAGCAATTCGGATCGGTTGGTCAGAAACACCTCGCCCGTATCATCGGTGAAGAACACCGCCGGCCGGTCGCCGCGCCAGTCGGTTTCGATCTGCTCGACATCCGACACCACGGCCAGCGCCCCGCGCACCTTGCCGGTTTCGGCAAAGACCGGCGCGGCATGGGTATAGATCCGGCGGTTGTCGCCGGCGCGGAACCTGTGGTCGCTGCCCAGCGCCCCCTGCATCGCCCGGCGCACGGCCGGGTCGTCCCCCGCGAGGCCGTTGCTGTTTCCGGTCGACGACACGACCACGCGGCCCGCACCATCGGCAAAGAAGATGTCGAGCGCACCGGTCTTGTCGGCCACCTCCAGCAGAACCGCCCGCGCCTTGTCTCGTTCCCCGGCCAGTTCTCCGGTGATCCGCAGCCCGGACAGGGCCGGGTGATCCGCCATCAGCACCGCCAGTTCGCGATAGACCTGCAACTGCGCGCTCAGCCGGTCGCTGGCCAATGCCAGATCCGAATCCCCGCGACGCGACAGCTGGCCCAGCGCCTGCAGATACCCGTATCGCCAGACCACGGCGGACAGGGCGGCAACCGCCAACAGGAACACCGGCACGATCAGGTGGCGTTGCAAACGGGGGTGGCTCATCCCGGCCAGCCTAGCAAAGCCGGGCTTGCCCTGACCAGTGACAACAGATCGCAGCCCTCCGTCATGCCTCCAGCGGCAACGCGCCGGTGGACTTGATCTCTTCCATCGACAGCAGGGCGGTCACGTTATAGACGCGCACCTCGGAAATCAGCGCCTGGTAGAACGCGTCATAGGCGCGGGCGTTCTTCACCCGCACCTTGAGGATATAGTCGATATCGCCTGCCAGCCGGTGCGCCTCCTGCACCTCGGGGCGTTCCTTCAGCGCCCGCAGGAACGCCGCCTGCCAGTCGGCCTCATGTTCCGATGTGCGGATCAGCACAAAGAAACACGCCTCGAAACCCAGGGCCTGGGCATCCAGTTCCACCGTTTGCCGGCCGATCACGCCGGCCTCGCGCATCTTGCGAATCCGGTTCCAGACCGGGGTCTTCGACGACCCCACCTGCCGCGCGATTTCATCGAGCGACTGGCTGGCATCCCGTTGCAGTTCGATCAGGATTTTCCGGTCGGTTGCATCTATCCGCACTGACATTCGCGATCACCCCATGTTTCCGGCACAAGCCCGGCTCATTTGGCCCTCATTTGGATATTTGTTCTTATTTCCGAACATATCTGGCGCGTAAAGGGGAAAATTTCCTATACCTTGCGATATCGTAACCGACCGGAACCCGACCGATGCCCAGCCACCGCCAGATGCCCCCCGGCCCGCACCCCGTCGCCTTTGTCGGGGCAGGTCCCGGCGATCCCGGCCTGCTGACGCTGAACGCCCTGCACGCGCTGCAACGCGCCGAGGTGATCCTGCATGACCGCCTGGCCAGCCCCGCGGTGCTGGCATTGGCAAACCCCGACGCGCAGCTGATCGAAACCGGCAAGACCGGGTTCGCGCCCTCGACCCCGCAGGGCGACATCAACACGCTGATCGTCGCGCACGCCCGCCGGGGCATGCGGGTGGTGCGCCTGAAATCTGGTGACCCGGCAATCTTTAGCCGCCTCGACGAAGAGATCGCGGCCTGCGACGCGGCCGGGCTGCCCTGGACGATCCTGCCCGGCATTACCGCCGCCTCGGCCGCGGCCGCCGCCCTCGGGCAGAGCCTGACCAGACGCGACCGCAACAGCGCCCTGCGCCTGCTGACCGGCCACGATGTGAACGGCTTTGCCGAACAGGACTGGGTCGCGCTGGCGCGCCCCGGCACGGTGGCCGCGATCTATATGGGCAAGAAAACCGCCCGGTTCCTGCAGGGCCGGCTGCTGATGCACGGCGCCGACCCCGCGACCCCGGTCACGGTGGTGGAAAACGCCTCGCGCCCCGGACAGCGTATCGTCGCCACTGCGCTTGCCACCCTGCCCGCCGATCTCGACGCCGCCGCGCTGGGCGGCCCCGCCATCACCATGCTGGGCCTTGCTCCGCGCAAGGCCGTCGCCGCCCTACCCGAACTGCAAAAGGAACGCGCCTGATGCCCCGTCCGTTCACCCCCAAGGTTGTCACCGCAAGCGCGCTGATCGAAGGCGACGTGATCTATCTGACCGCCGACGACACCTGGTCGCGCGACCTGTCCAGGGCCGAGATCATCACCGACGAGGCCCATGCCCAGCTGCGCCTGCTGCATGCCGAACGCCAGGCCAACGAACTCGTCGGCGCCTACCTGGCCGATGTCGCCCCCGGCGCGGGCGGCCCGCAGCCGACCCATTTCCGCGAGGATTTCCGCCGCCGGGGGCCCTCCAACTATCCCCATGGCAAGCAGGAGGCCGTCTGAGATGTATCGCTATTCCGAGTTCGACCGCGCCTTTCTGGCCGAACGCAACCGCCAGTTCCGCGCCCAGGTCGCCCGCCGCATCGACGGCTCGCTGACCGAGGACGAATTCAAGCCGCTGCGGCTGATGAACGGTCTCTACCTGCAGCTTCACGCCTACATGCTGCGGGTGGCGATCCCCTACGGCACGCTGAACCCGTCGCAGATGCGCAAGCTGGCCGAGATCGCCGATCGCTGGGACAAGGGTTATGGCCATTTCACCACCCGGCAGAACATCCAGTACAACTGGCCCCGGCTGAACGAGGTGCCCGACATCCTGGACGCGCTGGCCGAGGTGGGCCTGCACGCGATCCAGACCAGCGGCAACACCATCCGCAACGTGACCGCCGATCACTTTGCCGGTGCCGCGGCAGATGAAATCGCCGATCCGCGCCCGGTCGCCGAACTGATCCGGCAATGGTCGACCGACCATCCCGAATACCAGTTCCTCGGCCGCAAGTTCAAGATCGGCATCACCGGCGCAACCCATGACCGCGCGGTGATCCGCGCCCATGACATCGGCCTGCGCATCGTCGAACGCGATGGCGCCCAAGGCTTCGAGGTGGTGGTCGGCGGCGGTCTCGGGCGCACCCCGATGATCGGCAGCACGCTGCGCGATTTCCTGCCGCGCGCCGATCTGCTGCCCTATCTCGAGGCGGTGCTGACCACCTACAACCTGCTCGGGCGGCGCGACAACAAGTTCAAGGCCCGCATAAAGATCCTGCTGCACGAACACGGGGTCGACAAGATCCGCGCGCTGGTCGAGGAACAGTTCCTGCGCCTGCGCGGCGACTTCTCCGGCGTCGACCAGCAGCGGCTGGCGGAAATCGAGACGTTCTTTGCCCCGCCCGCCTTTCGCGATGCGCCGTCCAGCGCCTTCGACGACGCCCGCGCCGCCGACCCGGTGTTCCGCGCCTGGGCCGACACCAACCTATCCGCGCACCGCGCCCCCGGCTACGCGATCGTCACGGTCTCGCTCAAGGCCCATGGCGCCACCCCCGGCGACGCCTCCTCGGACCAGATGCGGCTGCTGGCCGATCTCGCCGAACGCTACGGCCATCACGAATTGCGCATCAGCCACGAACAGAACGTGATCCTGCCGCATGTGCACAAATCCGACCTGCCCGCGCTGCACGCCGCGCTTAGGAATGCGGGGCTGGGCACCGCCAATATCGGCCTGATCTCGGATATCATCGCCTGCCCGGGCATGGATTACTGCGCGCTGGCCACCGCGCGGTCGATCCCCGTGGCCCAGCAGATCGCGACCCGGTTCGAGGAACTGAAGCTGGAACATGACGTGGGCCCGCTGAAGATCAAGATCTCGGGCTGCATCAATGCCTGCGGCCACCACCATGTGGGCCATATCGGCATCCTGGGGCTCGACCGGGCCGGGGTGGAAAACTACCAGATCACGCTGGGCGGCGACGCCACCGACGATGCCGCGATCGGCACGAGGGCCGGGCCGGGCTTTTCGGCCGATGACATCGTGGGCGCCGTCGAACGGCTGGTGCTGGCCTATCTCGACCTGCGCGAAAGCCGCGACGAAACCTTCCTGCACACCTTCCGCCGGCTGGGCATGGCGCCATTCCGCGCCGCACTCTACCCTCGGACCAGTGACATGGCCGCCTGACCCCATGCTTCGTCTTGCCCAGAAAACTCCCGCCGGAGGCTCCGACGGCGACGACACGGCGACGCTGCAGGACCGGGTGGCCACGCTGAATACACGCTACCGCCACCACGGTGCAATCGACGTGATGCGCGCGGCCCTCTCCGAGGCGGGCCGGGTCGCGCTGGTGTCCAGCTTCGGCGCGGAATCCGTGGTGCTGCTGCACATGGCCGCGATCAGCGACCCGGAAACACCGGTTCTGTTCGTCGATACCGAAATGTTGTTCACCGAAACGCTGGTCTATCAGGCCGAGGTGACCGAGCGGCTGGGCCTGCGCAATGTCTCGATCGTCCGGGCCGCCGACATCCCGGCGCGGGATCCCGACGGGTTGCTGCACCTGCGCGACGCCGATGCCTGCTGCGCCCTGCGCAAGACCGCACCGCTGCAGGCGGCGCTGGCGCGGTTCGACGGCTGGATCACCGGGCGCAAGCGGTTCCAGTCGGGCAGCCGCGCGGCGCTTGATTTCTTCGAGACCGAACCCGGCGCGGCGCGGATCAAGATCAACCCGCTGGCCCATTGGACGCCGGGGGACGTGCGCGACTACATGGAGGAAAACCGCCTGCCCCGGCATCCGCTGGTGGCACAGGGTTACCCGTCGATCGGCTGCGCGCCCTGCACCTCGCAGGTGCGCCCTGGCGAGGACGCCCGGGCCGGACGCTGGCGCAACAGCCGGAAAGACGAATGCGGCATCCATTTCGTGGATGGCAAACTGGTGAGAAACGGAACCTGAACGATGAACGTGATCGTGACCGATGCGGGCTTTGGCCCCGATGACTGGACCGGCGGGTTCGATACGCCGCGGGTGCTGGACCTGCCCCCCGACACCGATCCGGCAACGCTGGCAGGTAGGCTCGATGGCGTCGACCTGATCCGGCTGCATTTTCCGTCCTCGGCGGACGGGCGCGGATTTTCCATCGCCCGGCAATTGCGGCTGACGGGCTATGCGGGCCGCCTGCGCGCCTGTGGCCACGTCCTTGCGGACCAGTACACGATGGCCCGCCGCGCCGGGTTCGACGAGGTCGAAATCGGCCCCGACCTGGCCGCCCGCCAGCCCGAGGACCAATGGCTGTCGCGCGCCAACTGGCGCGCCCATGACTATCAGTCGCGGCTGCGCGGCTGAGTTTTTCCTTTTCCTTCGTGCCCCCACACCCTAACTAGAGGCAGCGCCGCAACCGGCGCCGAAACCATATGACCGAGTTGAGACCCGTGACCGAAGCCGCCGCCGTCAAAGTCCCCACCCTGCCCGATGCGCAGACCGTCACCCATGTCCGGCACTGGACGGACCGCCTGTTTTCCTTCCGGGTCACGCGCCCCGCGTCATTGCGGTTCCGGTCCGGCGAATTCGTGATGATCGGGTTGCTGGGCGACAATGGCAAACCGCTGCTGCGCGCCTATTCGATCGCCTCGCCGTCCTGGGACGAGGAACTCGAATTCTACTCGATCAAGGTGCAGGACGGCCCCCTGACCTCGAAACTGCAACATATCGAGCCGGGCGACCAGATCATCCTGCGGCCGAAACCGGTCGGCACGCTGGTGCATGACGCGCTGCTGCCGGGCAAGCGGATCTGGTTCTTTGCCACCGGCACCGGATTTGCGCCCTTTGCCTCGCTGCTGCGCGAGCCGCAGACCTACGAGGATTACGACGAGGTCATCATCACCCATACCTGCCGCGAGGTGGCCGAACTGGATTATGGCCGGCAACTGGTCGATGCCATCCGGCAGGATGAAATGCTGGCCGAACTGATCGGCGCGGGCTTTGCCGACAAGATCCGCTATTACCCGACCACCACGCGCGAAGAGAGCCCGCGCATGGGCCGGATCACCGAGCTCCTGCAGGACGGCACCGTGTTCCGCGATCTCGGCATCGACGGCATACGCCCGAAAACCGACCGCGCCATGGTCTGCGGGTCGCTGGCCTTCAACCACGACATCAAGGCGATTCTCGAAGGGTTCGGACTGCGCGAAGGCGCCAATTCAGACCCCAGGGAATTCGTGGTCGAAAAGGCCTTCGTGGGCTGACCCCTGCCCCCCTGATCGCCCCCGAACCGTCAGTCGGAACCGGTCGTCGATCCGCTGTCAGTGCTGCTGTCGGCGCTGCTGTCGGAACTGTCCGCCGCATCACCTGTCGCCGAACTGTCCTGTGCGGCCTCGGCTGGCTGTTCGGTGCCGGTCGGCTGCACGCCGCCCATGAACATGTAGCCCACGATCACGACCACGATGACAGCTGCGATCCACAATACCGGTTTCATATCGGTTCCTCCTCAGTGACTGTGAAAACCACTGCTTCCGTACCCTGAAAACCACTGTGACCGCAGCTTAGCGCAATTCTGCTTTGCATGCGCGTCCAATCAAAGCGCAACTTCTGCCCGGTTCCCCGATCGGCGGTTATTTGCGGGTTGATCCGCCTCGTCGCCATAGCTAATTTGCGCTCCACGAATTGAAGCCATCAAAGGACAGAACCGATAGCTCGCAGACCCCACAACGCGCCGCCGCAACGCGACACCGGCCCGCGCGTCAATGACAAGATTCGCGCCCCCGAAGTGCGCCTGATCGGTGCCGATGGCGAAAATCTCGGCGTCGTGCATCCCGCCAAAGCCATGGACCTCGCTGCCGAAGTGGGCCTGGACCTGGTCGAGATTTCGCCCAACGCCAATCCGCCCGTCTGCAAGATCATGGATTTCGGCAAATTCAAATACGAGCAGCAGAAACGCGAAAGCGAAGCGCGCAAGAAACAGAAGGTCATCGATGTCAAGGAGGTCAAATTCCGGCCCAATACGGACACGCATGACTATGACGTCAAGATGCGCAACGTGTTCAAGTTTCTCGAGAACGGCGACAAGGTGAAGGTCACGCTGCGGTTCCGCGGCCGCGAGATGGCGCACCAGAATCTCGGCCGCGAACTGCTCGAACGCGTGGCCGACGACGTCCGCGAAATCGGCCGCGTCGAAAACATGCCCAAGATGGAAGGCCGCCAGATGATCATGATGGTCGGCCCGCTGCCGCAGAAATAGGCCGCCGCACGGGGGCGGAACGTCGGCCGGTGACCGGCCCCCCCGCCGCCTCGATGCAGGTCCAAAACGAAAAACGCCGCCCCTTGGGGCGGCGTTCGCATTTTGCAATCGGGTCGCGTCAGTTGCCCGAAGGGAAGGCCGGCAGGGCCGCGGCCGATGCGCCACCGCCCGATGCCTCGCGCAGCACCGCCACCCGGTCGGGCGACTGGCCCAGCACCATGTCGCCACCGGTATCGAGCGCGCCCAGCGCCTTCTGCATCCAGGCCCCTGCCATCTGGGCCGAGGCGCGGCCGGTGCCGATCCCTTCACGCATGTGGTGGGAAACGATCTCGCCATATCCGCCCTGCCCGGCGGCCACCAGCAGCACCGCCGATGCCAGCGCCATCTGGGCATTGTCGGTGCGATAGCCGATGCCGAGGCACACCTTGCCGCCCGAGGTCAGTTGGTCCATCGGCTGGCCCGATTTCTCGAGAACCCCGCGCGTGGCGCTGGCGACCTGATCCGGGTTGCCGGCGCCCAGTTGCTGCAATTGCGGCGCAATCACCTGCGCCAGCCCGTTGCACTGGCCCTCGATCTGGCCTTCGGTCATGTTCGGGATCGTCGCGGCAATCGCGTTGCTTTCCGACATCGCGTGGTTGCGGGCCAGGCAGAACTGTTCGTTCAGCGCAAACTCGGCATCGGTGACCCGGCCGGGGGTGGTCACCCCGCCATTGGCGGCCGTCAGCGCGTTGATCTGGCCGCAATGGTCGTTCGCGGACCGGTTGACCTGGCCGAAGGTAAAGGACGGCAGCGCCGCGGTATCCGCCCGCGCAGCCTGCGGCTGGGCCGGGGCGGGCGCCACCGGAGCCGGGGCCGGAGCGGGTGCCGGGGCAGGTGCCACCACCTGTTGCGGAACCGGGGCCGGCGCGGGTGCCGGTGCCGGAGCGACCGGGGCCGGCGCGACCGCGGCCGCCTGCTGGACGCCCTGGGTCGGAATGCCCAGCTGTTCGTTGCGATAGGTGCGCAGCAGCGCCTGCTGGCCCTGGGTCGCCACGATCGTGTTATAGGGCGGCACATGCGAACTGACCTGGGCCCGCGAATAGGAATTCAGCAGGAAATCGCGTTCGTAATCGTCCAGATACCCGTCGGGCGAATATCCCATATCGGCCTGGTACCGGGCGACACCGGCGCGGGTCTTGCGCCCGATCGAGCCGTCGACCACGCCCACGTTGTACCCGAAATAGTTCAGCGCCGATTGCACCTGGCGGTTCTGCGCACGTTGCGCCGAAGACACCCCGTAGGTGCGGCGTGTCGTGCGCTGCGTCGTCGTGCGGGCACGCTGCCGCTGCTTGTTCTTATGCACTTCGTTGACGATGATACCGCCCAGCAGCGCGCCACCCAGCAGCGCCGCGGCATCGTTGGCCTGGGCACGTTCGACCGGGACGGCGACAAGGCTGGCAGCCACCAGCGTCGCACAAATGTTTCTTCTCAACATGATCTAACCCTCACAATTGGCACGCGCCCGATACCCATCCGGGGCCGGGGTCGCGCACCGCAGGAATACAGACGTTCATGGAACATCAGCGGAACAAAAACCCGCCCGAAAGTCAAGGATTCGGCCCGCCCGATCCCGGCTCATGGGCCATGGTTCGCCAAAACGTGACCCCCTGTCAGTCGAGCGCCAGCTCGAGCAGGTCGGCCCCTTCCATGTCGGGCCGGTCGCGATAGGCGGTCAGATCCGCCCAGAACCGGTTCAGCAGACCCAGCAGGTCACCCCGGTCCGACAGCGTCAGTTCCTCGCGCAGCACCGCATAGGCGACGTCGAGATCGGACTGTTTCGCCCCCGTCGCCAGCGTATCCAGCGCCGCGCGCAGCGACAGCAGCGAGTTCGACTGGAACTGCCTGAGATCCTCCAATTCGTCGATATGCTTGCGCAGTTGCCGGGCAAAGATCTCGTTGCGGTCGCCGCTGCGCTGCAGCCAGACCAGCATCCGGATGTTCGACGCCTTGGCGGCGATCGCGCCGGCATATTCGTTGATCGACTGCACGAACACGGCCCCGGCCATCAGGGTCGCGCTGACCGATTGCTGCACCGCCGACTGGGCCCGGTCCCGCGACCGGCGCAGTTCCAGTTGCAGGCCGGTTAGGGCCTGCCGGCGGCGCGGGTCGGTCTCGGCGGCGATCAGGCCGGCCAGAAGCGCCTCGGGCGCGATGTCCCGGTCCGCCGCCCGCGTCGCACCATCGGCGAGATCCTGCCAGCGGCGCTGCAGGCTGCGCACGCGGGCATCCGAGGTGGCGATCGGCGTCGCCAGCACCAGCCTGAGCCCGAACGTATCGGCGCTGAGCGCCGCGCCGGTCGACGGGTCATAGGGCGGGTATTCGCGCCTTTGGGCGCTGTAGATCTCGGCGGCGGTCGAAAACACCGACCCGCCACGGGTGACCACACCGCCCACCTGCCCCCCGGCCCGGCCGATGGCGTTGACGCGGAACGGCTCGAGCATCAGTTCCTCGGCATTGCCATAGACATCGTAGAGCCCCAGCGGGTTCGGATCGCGCAGCCCGACCGGCCCCAGCCGCCCGCGCGCCGATCCCGGCGCCTGGAACCGCGCGTAATTGCGCAGGTCCCCGTCCCCGAAGAAGGTCGGCCCGGAAAACACCGTCGCATCGACGCGGGCGCCGCCGCGGGTGGCGTATTCCCATTCCGCCTCGGTCGGTAGGCGCAGAAAGGCGGCGGTGCCGTCCTCGCGCGGGACCGCGTCGCCGGCATTGGCCAGCAGCCATTGCGAATAGAGCCGCGCCAGATCGACCGCCTCGAACCAGTTCAGCCCGCCCTTGGCCAGCCGGTCGGCACGGGACGGCGCGGCGCAATCGCCCCGCAACGCGCGATACTGCCCGGCGGTGAGCTCATAACGGGCGATGTAGTAATAGGTGCTGCCCGAGGACGGATCGCTGAAACCGCCGCGCAGGAAGGCCGGCCGCAGGTAATCGGCATAGCCGGTGTCGCCCAGCGACTGGCCCATCCGCACCCGCCGGTCGGCGAGCGGATCCGCCGCATCGACCGGCACGGTGACCTTCTGGAACGCCATCTCGGCACCGCAGGGCATCGGCAGCAGCAGATCCGCCGGCGTGCGGTCGGCGCCCGGATCGATCAGGTCGCGCGGCCAGGGTTCCGGGTCATCCGCCCGCGCGATGGTGGCGATCAGCGCGAAACATCCCAGCAGGACAGGCAGAGCGCGAACCATGTTCACGAGCCCTCGCGCAGGACCGAGGCCGGGTCGAACCGCTGCACCGACCACGCCGCCAGGGCCGACGCGCCCAGCACCAGCCCCAGCACGGCGGCGATGATGGCCAGCGCCTGCGCGGGCGGGATCACCGCCAGCGCCGCCCCGTCGGGCAATCCATGGGCAAACATCGCACCCGCCGCCCGTCCGGCCAGCAGGTAGAGACCGAAGGACACCGCCAGGCCCAGCACCGCCGTCACCAGCGCCTGCACCATAGGGAACAGCGCCAGCTCAGCGCCCGGCACGCCCAGCAGCGCGATGCCCGCCAGCACCTGCCGCTTGCGCGCCGCCTCGGACCAGAAGGCCAGCATCAGCGCGGCGCCCAGCCCCACCGCCGCCAGACCGGCGGTCAGCGCCAGGGCCAGGGTCAGCTTGCGGCCCAGACCCAGCAGCGATTCCACCTCCCGCGTGCGCGCCGTCGTCGCCAGCCCCAGCTGCGCCTCGATCCGCGCCTGCAACGCGGCCAGGTCCTCCAGCCGCTGCGCATAGACCCGCACGCCCTCATAGGCCGGTATCCGATCCGACAACGGGCGCGTGCCGGCAATGCCGAACTGGGGCAGCGCATAGGATTCGTAGAAGGCCTCGATCAGGTCGAGCAACGCAAACGGCGCCAGCACCGCCGCACCGGCCACGGCGGCCTCGTCGAGCACCGCGACCACCCGCACCGGCAGCACCAGCTGGCGTGGCCGGTCCTCGGCCTGGCTGACCAGCTGCAGGTCGGCGCCGGGCGCCAGCGACAGCGCGCGGGCCAACTGGGCGCTGACCGCCACCTCGTCGCCGGTCAGGTCGAGCCCGTCGGGCAGGGTCGGATCGCCCGCCCCCGACGGCACCACCAGCGCGGGCCGCATCCGCCGCCCGCCCTGTTCGCGCACGTTCATGAAATCGAACTGCCCCCGCACCTTGGGCGTGAGAAAGGCGATGTCCGGCCAGTCGCGCAGGGGCGCGATATCCTCGGCGCCGAGCGTGGCATTGCCGGCGGTGTCGATCTGGCGGCTGGCGGGATCGGCGAGCATCTCGCCCAGCAGCGCCGCGTAGACCCCGTTCTTGACGCCGAACAGCACCAGCAGCGGCACCAGGATACCGACCATCACCGCCACATTGCAGAACAGGAAGAACCGGTCGCGCAGCAGGTCGCGCAGGGCCAGCGACGCGATCAGCATGGCGCCGCCCCGGCGATGCGGCCGGTCACTTCGCCCTCTTCGCCGGTGCGGGTTTCCAGCGCCAGCCGGGCGATGCCGAACCGGTCCAGCCGGTCCACGTCATGGCTCGACAGGATCACGCCGCAGCCGGTGCCCGCCGCCACCTCGAGCAACAGCGCCAGCACCCGGTCCGACGCGTCCGGATCCAGCGCGGCGGTCGGTTCGTCGGCGATCACGAAGGGCGGGCGATGGGCCAGCGCGCGGGCGATGGCACAGCGCTGGCGCTGGCCGATCGACAGCGCGCCGGGGCGCAGGGCCGCCACGTCGGCCAGCCCCAGCCGGTCGATCAGGGTGGCACACCACCCGGCATCGACCCGCCCGGTCACGCGCTGCGGCAGGGCAACGTTTTCGGCCACGCTCAGAAAGGGCAGCAACCCGCCGGTCTGCGGCACGAACCCGAACAGCCGGCCCCGCATCGCGGCCAGCGCCCGGCTGCGCGTGCCCGCGGCCCACAGCCCGGCCAGGTCATGCCGCGTGCCCGCTCCATCGGTCCAGCCATAGGCGGTGCCCGCCCCCGGCGCGCGCAGCAGGCCCAGCAATTCCAGCAGCAGCGTCTTGCCCGAGCCGCTCGCGCCCACCAGCGCCACCGCCTGCCCGGCGGCCAGCTCCAGCCGGTCGATCCGCAGCCGGAACCGCCGCCTGCCGTCGCGCAGATCGACCTGCGCGCGGTCCAGCCGCAGCCCGAATCTGCCCGGCCCGCCGCTCATCACCGGTCAGGGCAGCACATCGAACGGCATCGCAAAGACATGTTCGCCGTCCGGGGCATCGTCATGCAGCGCGGTCCAGATATCGGGATCATGCAGCCATTTGCGGTATTGCACGAGCTTCTGGCGCATCCCGTCGAGGATCGCGCGGCGGTTCATCGCGCTCTGCGCCCAGCGCGCTTCGGTGGTCAGCATGATCTGGCTTTCATAGGGCAGGTCCTCGAGAAATTCGAGCGCCCCGCCCAGCGTCTCGGCCCTGGTGTTCACCAGCCTGTCGGGGTTCTGCGCCATCCGGGACACCACGTCGCGCACCTGGGTAAAGAAACTGGCCGCGTCTTCGGCGCTGCGGCTCTGTTCGCCCAGCTCCAGCAGGTTCGTCAACAGATCCGCCATCGTCGCCAATTCGTTGCGCGTCACCAGGAGCCGGGGCTCGATCGCCAGCTTTGCCGGGTTCTCGACCGCCTTTTCCGAGACCCAGCCCTCGATCACGTCGGGCGCCTGCGTCCCCTTGAGCCGCCCGAGATAGGCCAGCTGCATGGCCCGGCCCAGGTCGACCAGGTCCGCCCCCGCCTCTTCGGGGGTCAGCAGGCGGGCCTCGTTGCGGGCCTCGCGGATCATGTCGGACAGGCCGGTCACCAGGTTGGTCACCGTGGTCTCGAACGCCTGTTCCGATCCGTTTTCGATCCCGAAATAGAAATTCCCGTCATGGAACCGCGACAGCGTGCGATACTGGGCCGCCGCATAGGCATGCTGCGCCTCGCCCCCGGCGGGGGTCTGCAGGTGCAGCGTCATGATCGCCACGCCCTTGTCCTGCGCGTCGCGCTGCAATTCGGCCGCGCCGATGGCGCTGCGGGCGTTGGGGTCGCGCGCATCCTTCGGTCCGGCATCGGTGACCAGGATCACGATCCGCGCGTCAAAGGGATCGCCGCCGGCATTGTCCCAGTCGGTCAGGTCCACCGCGTCCTCGACCCCGGCCAGGCTGTCTTCGTTGAAACCGGGCGAATTGGCGTCCGCGACGCGGGTGGCGGCGCGGATGGTGGCGACCACCTCGGTCTGGCTGTCGCGCTGCTGCAACGGCAGCAGGGTGCGGGTGCGGTATTCGAGCCCCGGCGCCGCGCGTTCGTTGTCGCGAAAGGCGACCACCCCGAAATGGATCTGCCTGCCCGCCTCGCTGCCGGCCATGTCGTCCACGATCCGTTCCACCGCCGCGCGCGTGCGCGAAACATAGGGTTCCATCGACCGGGTGGTGTCGAGCACGAACACGATGCCCACGTCGAATTTGCCGGGCGTGGACCAGGACGGTTTCGCCTCGGCCTCGAGCGGCACCGACGCCACCTTCATCAGCAGGTTTTCCTCGTAGTTCAGCGGGTGCAGGTCCTGCACGAAATCGAGAATCGGCATCAGGTAGAGCCGTTCGACGATGTCGACATATTCCTCGGGCTCGGCGGCGACGATCCCGCGATCCTCGGGCACCGCGCCGGCATCGACCTCGTCCAGCATCTGCGCCTGCATGTCGCGCAGCGCCTCGTGTTCCATCAGCGCCCGCAGCCGGGCCTCGTCGGCGAACAGCAGCGCACGTTCGCGCCCGGCGGCAACGGTGAACGCCCCGACGATGTTCTGCTTCCACGGCACCACCTCATCCGCCGGCACCCAGCCCTCGGGGCCCGCCGACAGGGATGGGCCGGCATGATACCAACCCGGCCTCGTCTCCCAGATATAGAGCGGCTGGAAGGCGGGATACTGCCGGTCGGGGGCCGCATCGGGTGCCGGGTGCAGCAGCGCCCCCGGTCGGGTCAGCACCCGCTGATAGACGGTCTGACGGCCCTCGGCCAGCAATGGCCGTTCCGCCGCCTGGGCTGCGACCCCGGTCGGCGGCCACCCGGCCAGCAGCGCCAGGATCGGGGCCAGGATCAGGGCCACCGCGCGGAGCGGCAGGGCTTCAGCGGCAATAGTCATCAAGCGCCCCCTTTGCCAGGGTTGTATCCATCGCGGCCAGCTTCCCGCAAACCGCGTCCAGCCGGCCCGGGGCCTGTTGCGACCCCGCGCGCGCGGCCCGCGCATAATATTCCGCGGCCTTGGCCGGGTCATCATCAAAACTCAGCCCGATCAGGTTCTCGACGCGCGGGTCCAGTTCGTCACCGTCATAAAGCGTGCCGAAGAGCAGCAACGCCCCGGCCTCGTTCCGCGCGGCGGCATCCTCGACCAGCCGCAGCGCGTGCTCGGCGCTGAGCCGGGTGCCGCAACCGCGCATGGCCGGGCCGATCACCGCGAACCCACCCTTCAGCGCGGAGAGCGCGGACAGGGTGCAGGCATCGCCGGACGCGGGCCCGGCCGCCGGGTCGGTATCGGCAACCGGTGTGGCCGGGTCCGGTTCGGCATCGCGTCCATAGAACCACCAGCCGGCCGCGGCGGCGGTGCCCAGCAGCAACAGCAGCAGGAGCGGCCAGAGGCGCCTGCGCCCTGCGTCCGTTTCCGAGGTGGCGACCGGATCGGGCTGCGGTGCCGGTTCGGGCAAGGGGTCCGGCTCCGGGTCCGGCCGGGGCGCTGGCGGCGCAGGCCTGACCACCGGCACGTCCGGCTTGGCCACGGGGCGTGGGCGGGATACGACCTGCAATATGCCCGGTTGGGCAGCCGGCGCCCGTGGCGGCACGTTGTCGGGCCAATTCAAGTCATAATCGCGGCCGCCCAGGGAAAAGCGCAAAGATTGGTATTCCTCCAGCCGGTCAACGATCTCGGGGCCGATCCGCACCCAGTCGGCCCCGTCGTGGCGCCAGACCTCGTAGGGGCCGAAATCATGCCGTTCGGGCCGCCAGCCATCGCTCTCGGCACCGCCATCGCCCAGCCAGCGTTCGCCATAGGCATCGAACACCGCGACCGTGACCGCGCCATCGGGCAACGTGCCCACGGGCAGTTCCAGAAAGGCATACCCCCCTGCCGGTTCCTCCGGGTCGGACTGGACGCTCAGGCTCATGCGGCGCGGTATCCGGTCAGTTCGTCGAGAATACGGCCCAGCCGCAGGTTCTGTTCCACGTTGATGTCGCCGCCGGCCATGTCCCTGGCATTGGCCACGAACAGCGCGTCCAGCGCGAATACCCAATCGGTCCAGACATCCTCGGCGGTGGGGCGCGGGCTGGCGGGCAATCCGGCGACATCGTCGGCCCCCGCCCGCGCGGCAAAGACGGCACGGGTGCCGCCATCGGCGGTCTCGACCTGCGGCCGCGCGCTTTCGGGCTGCGCGCGCATGCCCAGCGTCGCGACGAAATCGTTGATCGCCTCGGCTCCGACGATCGCGGCCGGTTGCGCCTGCTTGTCCACGCTGAGCCCGAAATTGATCTGTTCGAGCCGCGCCGCCATGCGCCGGTCCAGCCCGCAGCGCCGCGCCGCGTGGATCAGTTCGCCCACCAGATCGGCCGCAACCGCGTCGCCGAGCCCATAGGCGGTGCGGCGGGCGGCCTCGTCGCGGAAGGATTTCATCCGGTCGATCCAGAGTTCGACCGCGGTCTGCGCCTGGAACTGTTCCAGCGTCATCGTGCGAATGGCCGGGGCATGGCCGTCCGCGGGCGCGGCCGGTGTCGCCACCGGATCGGCGGGTGCAGCAGCCGGGGCAGCAGCGGGGGCCGGGCGTGCGGGCCGGGCGGGTCGGGCGGGCCGGGCCGGGCGCTGCGGCCCGGATGGTTCATCGTTCCCCGCCGCCATGTCGGGCGCGGGGCGGGCAACGGCGCCGGTCACCGCGCTGGTGATGCGGATCGAACTGGGCACCCGCGCGATCCGGCCCTCGATCTCGCCCTGGTCGACACCGAGCGCGGCCAGCATCGCGCCGAACCGGTGCCGGGCCAGCACCCGTTCGAGATCGTCGATCACCATGGCCGCCGCCTCGCGCTTTTCCGCGATGCGCGTTTCCATGTCATCGGGGACGTGGAACCGGCCGATCGCATCCTGCAACGCCTGCGCCACCTGTTCCAGCTGGCCCCGGATCTGGTGCAGCTTGGCATCGGGTTTGCACACCCGTTCCAGCGCCGTGGTCAGATACCCGACCCCGCCATCATTGAGCGACAGCGCCGCGTCCCAGGCCGCGGCGGGATCGGCGAAATGGCGCTGCACGGACGGGGCGGACAGGCACCCGGCGCGCAACTCGGCCACCCGCGTTTCCTTCTCGGGGCGGATACGCTGTTCGGACTTGGCCGCGTCATATTCGATCAGCCCGTCCACATAGTAGTTCGGGTTGCGCAGCCAGAAACAGTTGGCAAAGGCCGCGCCCGGCGTCCATTCCTCGACCCAGTTGTCGGCCCCGCGTCCGAATTTTTCCAGCAGCGACGCCTTCATCCGCCGTTCGAACCGCGTGTCGTCCCCCCCCTCGGCGGCGGAATCGCCCAGATGCTTGTCGAATTTGGTCAGCACCATGAACAACACGCAATCGGTGCCCGCGCGCATCCGCGGGCTGTTGCCATGGGTCCGGGCGATCCAGTTTTCCACCAGCCCCGGCAGATCCACCGTCTCCATGTTGCTGTCCGGCACGCATAGCAGCATCGAGGTGATTTCCTGGTTCTGCACATAGCGGTCGAACAGATAGGCCACCTTGCCGCGCAGCAGCAGCTCGGGCAGGATCGCGTCGCCCCCGTCGGCAAAGGCCTTGGCCAGGTCCTGTTCGAACCGGTTGCGCGCCCCGGGGAAATCCAGCAGGTCGGTTTCGGCAAACATGGGCGAAGGCCGGGTCTGCATCGGCAGCACCAGTTCGGCCACCAATGCGCAGATCACCGACCGCGCCAGTTCGGCCCGCCGCCCCTGCGCGGTGACCACGGCCAGCGGGCTGTCATCGGCGGCGCCTGACAGGGTTTTCACGTCGACGATCGAGGTTTCACGCGGGACCAGCGCGTCCAGCCCGGCATAGATCTCGCCGGCGTGGTCCACCTGTTCCAGCGCCTGCGCCATGCGCAGGTAGAGATCCGACAGCGGCTGATGCCCGCCCCAGAGCAGCGAAAAGAACCCGGCGCGGTCGGCGGCGGTCAGCCCCGGCGCGATCTCGGCGGCCTCGTCCCAGAACGACCGCAGCGCGGCGGCATAGGCCTCGCGGCCAAAGGCGGTTTCCACATATTCGCCGATTTCCTGGACATCGTCATAATCCATCCCCGCGCGCGGCCCCCCGGCCCGGGCCTTGTAGCTGTCCAGATGCGCGGCAATGGCGGCGGCATCGGGTTCGGGCTCCGACCGGTCGCCATCCATGAAAAAGCTGTTGACCAGCGTCCGCACGATGTCGGCCTCGCTCAGCAGGCGCAGCGGCACCGGGTAGCCGTTGGGTGTCGTCATCCGCTCCATGGTGAACCGCGTCACCACGCCGGTGCTTTCGCCTTCGCCCTCGGGATTGATTTCGCGGATATAGTCGAGCTTGCCGCCGGGCGCGTCGTAATCGGCCACCAGCGCCCCGGCCTCGGGCCGGGCCAGCACCGACACCAGGAACGACTTGCCCGCCTGGCTGGGGCCGAACACGCTGACCGACATCCGGGTCTGCGCCGCGCGGCCCAGGCGCCGGGCGCGGCGGGCGCCACGGCGCAGCCCCTTGACCAGCGATTTGCCCTCGGCCCCCACCAGCCCGGCATTTTCCGGATCCTCGATCCAGCCCAGCGCCCGGCCCGTCAGGTCCACGATCCCGGCGCAATCGGCGGCCAGCCTGTCCTGCTGCTGATTGGTCATCCGTTCACCCCTCACAACCGGAACAGGCCGGTATCGATCCAGTATTCATCCTCGAACCCCAGCGTGTGAAGCCTCAGCTGCACCTCGCCGCGTTTCATGCCGGTGCCTTCGCTGTCCTCGAGTTCGGTCACCGCAAAGGCCTCGCGCATCGCCTCGCGGCGCAGCACCGATTCCGATGTCTCGCGCTCGGGGTCCTCGTCGAACTCGGTCCGTTCGAACGTCACCTTCAGCGGCGCCCGGTTCTGCGCCGCGCGGGTCGCGAAATCCAGCCGGTAGAGCGGCGTCGTCGTCCAGCGTTCCAGCGGCAGCTGCCGCGCCCCCAGGAAGACCGGCGCATACATGGTGATCGTCGCCACCATGTCGCTTTCCGATTTGCGGGCGTCCAGGTCGACATCGGAAAAGAGCAGGTTCTTGTCCAGTATCTGCCCGGAATTGTCCATCTCGCCGATATAGCGCACCGTGGATTGCATCCGGAACGCGGTGGTGTCGACCTTGAAATTCGGTATCCGGCTCTCGGACAGGGCGATCAGCATGCCGCCCACCGCCACGGTGGATTTGGGATCGCCGATACGCTGGGTCACCGGGTCGCGGAACGGATACCAGCGCCCGGTCTTGTGGTCATGCATCGAGATCAGCCGGTGCGGCGGCACCACCAGCATCTCTTCGAACACGGCGCGCACCGCCGGCAGCCGCGACGGCCGCCCGGTCAGCAGCACCACATCGACGCCCAGATGGTCGATCACCTCGGCCAGGTTGCTCAGCACCTTCTGGAACACCTCGCGGGCAATGGCGTCCACGTCCTCGCGCGAGAATACCAGCTCCACATCCGCCAGCCGGAAATCGGGCGCCCCCAGTTCGGCCGCGGCCTGTTCGATATAGGCCACCAGCACCGGCGGCACCGTCTTGTCGCCGCCGCCCGCGTCGCCCTGCGCCGGGTCCAGCGCCAGCACGTCGCGCAGCCCCAGCGTCAGCGGTTCGAATTCGCCGGCGGTTTCGCAGACCTTGAGGATCGCCACCGCCACCGGCATCAGCACCCGCAGCGCGAATTGCCGGCGTTTCTGCACGCTCTGCTGATCCTGCCCGCCGATATTGCCGGTGAACAGCTCGCGCAGCTTGTCGTCCACGAACTGCCCGCCCGCGGCCTCGATCGCGCGGCCCAGCCCCGGCAGGATCACCGCCGCGATCACCCGTTGCAGCATGTCGTCGCCGGCGACCCTGAAGCCTTCGCGGAAGGTCTGGACCGGGTGCAGCATCCGCCCCGCCTCGCCCCAGTAGGTGGTGACCATCAGGTCGGTGGTGCCGCCGCCTATGTCGATGCAGGCCAGCCGCAGCGACGGCGTCGGGTCCGCGCCCGCCACCCGCGCGCGCGGACGCCCCTTGAGACCGAGGAAACGGTCGATGCGCCCGTCGAATTTCTGCGTCAGCTCGGAATAGAGATAAACCAATTGGGTGGCGCTGGCCTCGTCCCATTCCACCGTCAGTTCGGGCATCGGGTTGATCGCGTTTTCGCCGCCCTCCAGCCCCATCAGCGACCACAGCAGCGCCAGCGCGCCCTTGGCCTTGGACCGGATGATCGCCTGTTCCTGCGCGGTGGTCGCCGACGGCAGGGTCAGGATGATCCGGCTCAGCCGGCGCGGCAGTTCGGATTGCGGACGCCGGGCGCGGCCCGCGGGCGCGTTCACCTGCACCAGCGCATGGGCGATGATTTCCGCCAGCATGAAACCAAACAGCGACGCGCGCGCGAACCGGGGCCGGATCGCCTGCGCCCGGGATGCCTTGCCGCGCGGGCGCAGCCGGTCGCGTTCATCCGCCTCGACCTGCTGCAGTACATCGCCGGTTTCGTTCAGGAACCGCATCGCCGCACGCAGGGTCTTGGGCAGGTTGTTGGGGTCGGAATGGTGGTGAAACCGCCAGTCCTGCTGCACCGGCGCATCGTCCCAGAGATAGCGTTTGGGGCTCGACAGGCCCGAGGCGGTTTCGGTCCCCTCCTCGCCCGCCACCAGGCGCAGCGCCTCGCGGCCGATGCGCACGAAACCGGGCCAGACAAAGGCGTTGCGCCGCCCGGACCGGCCCGCGAAACGGTCGTCGCCCATGCGGAATTCGGCAAATTCCACCCGGCTTTCGAACAGGCCGGCATAGTGAAATTCGGGCCGCGACAGGTCGCGCAGCTCCAGCGGAAAGGACCGCGCCAGATCCAGTTGCGTTTCACCGGGAAACCGTTCGATCAATATGCCGCAACTGCGCGAATTGCCCACGTCCAGAACCAGTTCGACCTCGACCGGGGTGACCCGGTCACGGGCGCTGACGGTGTTGGCGAACCGCATCCGGGGGATATTCACCGCGGTGTCGATCAGCCGCAGACAGGCCAGGTAGCGGGCCCAGTGTTCGAACTTGTGGGTCAGCGTCTCGTGGGTGATCCGCCGCCCCGGCCGTTCCGCGCGGCGGAAGGTCATGAACAGGTCGTCCAGCCAGTCCGACACCCATTTCTGCAGGTCGAGCAGCTGGCCGTCGCTGCCCGGTTCCAGCCGGCGCAGGAACCAGTCCATGCGTTCCGGGGCCGAGATGAACCGGAAATCGCGGGACTTCTCGGCATCGTCCGGCCCCGGCGCGACATAGCGGTAATCCTGCCCGGTCTCCATCAGCGCGGTGTCCAGCGCCAGCTGAACCCGGTGGGTATGGCCGGTGGCGGGATCGGGCTGTTCCAGCTCGACCACGCGCATCCGCGCCCAGCTCGACGGGCCGTTATCGAACCGTTCCTCGCCGCCGGGGCCACGGTCGTTGCGCATCCGCAGCACCGGCACCGGGATCCATTTCGACAGGAACGGCTCCAGCGCCTTGATGCTGCTGATCGAATATTCGTCATCCTCGGCCGTGGCGGCGGCCTCGATTTCGGCATCGGTTTCGGCATCGCCGGTCAGCGGCAGCAGCGCCCATTCCTCGGCCTCGTCGGTCCCGCCCACAGGGCGTTCCACGAAGCGCGCGCTTTTCAGGTCGAGATCGTCGAGCCGGAACCCGAAATCGAGCATCTGGATGCCGGAATACGGCACCAGCGTGATCTCGTCGCGCCAGTCGGTGAGCGGTGCCAGATGCTGATGATTGATGGTCATGCCTATCCCGAAATGCTGATATTGGTCACCCAGCTGCGCTGCCTGGCGTTCACCGTGCCCGAATACTGCTCGGCCCGTCCATCCCCATAGAGCACATGCAAGGTCACCGCCTTGTCCCCGTCGGTCCGTTCGCCGCGCAGATGCGCCCGCACCTTGTAGAGCCCGGGCCGGGCCGCGTCGAACACCACGTTCTCGACAGGATCCTCGATCGCGGTATCGGCGCGCAGGTTGGCGTCGAGATCGTAGCGGCCGCCGCAGACATCGCGCTTGAGATAGGACACCTCCTGCCCGGTCGGGCATTCGACCCGCAGGTCGATATCGTCGCGCGTGTGCCAGACCAGGGTGAAGTTCAACGCGCCACGCGCCGCGCCGCGTTCGCGCAGGCGGTCGTCCAGCCCCGCCGGTGCCTCGGCCTTGTCGGCAGGCGCGGGCACGGGTGCGGGTGCCGGGGCGGTGGGGGCAGACGGGGCCACGGGCGGCGCGGCCTCGGCCCCGCGCAGCGGGATCACCGGCTTGCAGATGCGGTTGCGCAGCGCCAGTTCATGCTCCAGCCCGGCCACCCGGTCAGCCAGGACCCGGCTTTCGCTCAGCGCGGCATGTATCTCGGGCGGGTCGGCCGGGCAGAAATACGGCCCGCTGCGATCCAGCCCGCAGGGCGCGACCAGCAGCCACAGGATCGCCGCCAGCAACGCCGCCAGCAGCAGCCAGCCCAGCAGGATCAGCCACCACCACCCGGCCCAGGCAGCAAGGCCCGGCGCCGCGACCGGGGCCGCCGCGGCCAGCGTCGCGCCGGCGCCCGCCGCCGCCGGGCGCGGTATCATCGCGGTCAGCACGCCGCGCACCGCCTGCCGTTCCTGCCGGACCCAGGCCCAGTGCACCAGCACCGGGTGGACCGCGCCATCGTCGCCGCGCACGGCATAGATCATCTCTTCGCCGGGTATCTCGATCGCATTGCCCAGCGCCTCGGCCAGTCGCTGATCCTCGGGGGCGTCGCTGGCGGCCAGCGTCTCGGCCTCGGCACGGATCGCCGCGATCCGTGGCGCGAGCGCGGCCTTCAGCCGCGCCTGGTCCCCGGCATCGAGGTCGGGAAAGGCCACCGCCCGGCCCGGCATCGGCGCATGCCAGTCGATCTGTTCGCCATGTTCCGCCGCCACCGGTTCGGCCAGCAGCCGCGCGCAATCCTCGCCCAGCCGGGCCCGCAACGTCCCGGTCAACAGCTCGAACGACCGCTGCGCCGCCGATCCCAGCGGCTGCAACCCTTCGGACGAGGTGGTGACGAGGAGAGCTTCGAACATCTGCGCTCAGTTCTCCGCCGGTTCGGGGTCGGTTTCGGGGTCGGTCCCGGGGTCGGACGCGGGCACTGTCGCCACCTGCGGGCGCACGATCAGCGGCGCGCAGGCCTCGGACACGATTTCGGGCGCGGCGGGCGTGCCGTTCAGAAAGGCCAGCAGGTCACCCGTGGTGAGCGCATAGCCCCGGTTCTGCATGCTGCCCTGCTTGACAAAGGAATTGACGCCCACCAGCCGGCCGCACATATCCACCAGCGGCCCGCCGGAATTGCCCTCGGACAGCGGCGCGGAATGCATCAGCATATGGGTGGCGGGGCCGATCTGCTGCTCGGTATTCACGGTCCCGTCGGTCACCGTCAGCCCCGGCACCGCCGTCATGTCGCCGGATTTCAGCGCCTTGAACGCCGCGTCGAGCTCCAGCACATCGCCGGGATAGCCCGCCGCGATCACGTTGGTCAGCTTCAGCGATCCGGTCGGGCGATGCACGATGAAGGGCGGCAGGCTGGTATCGCCGATCCGCAACAGCGCGAAATCGCCGCCGGTGTCCTGCAGCGGTCCCATCACCTTGAGCAGGTCCGCCTGCTGCGGTTCGGCCAGCGCGGCGCCGGTCACGACGATCTGCCCGCCTTCGCCCTGCGCGGAGGCGATCACATGCTGATTGGTCACCACCAGCCCCGGCCCGATCACGAAGCCCGACCCGGTGGTCGTCTTGCTGGCCGTGCCGCGCGCGATCACCAGCACGGTCCGCGCCTCGATCAGCTGCAGCAGCGTGGTTTCGCCGGTTTCGCCGTCGCCCCGGTTCGGCACCACCACCCGTTGCGCGTCATTGGGCAGCAGCGCATCGGGCGCGGCACCGGCGCGGCGTTCGGGTTCGGTGCCCAGGGGCGGCGGGGTCAGCCCCTCGGGCGTCAGCCCGCCGGGAACCACCAGCACCCCGTCGGCACGGCAGACCGCGCCGTCGATCGCCTCTTGCAGCAGCAGCGCCCGCGCCCGCATGTCGGCATTGTTGGCCCGCGCCGCGTCGAGCGCCGCCTGGTCGGTAATCACGGGCCGGGTGTCGCCAGTATGAAACAGCCGCGTCCCCGGCAGCAGCAGCCAGGCCAGGATCGCCCCGGCCAGTATCAGCAGCACCAGCAGCGGCACCCAGGCCAGCGGGGTGATGACACGCAGCCGGTCCGGCCGCCCCTCTGCGCCGGTCTCGCCGCCCGTTTCCGCCGTTGCGGTCCCTGCTACGGTCCCTGCGGCGGCGCCTGCGCCCAGCGCGGCAGCGGCGGTCGGCGGATGCGGCGCCGTGTGCGTCGTTCCCGGCACCGGCGGGGTCAGGGGCAGGAACCGCCCCAGCGTGTCCGCATAATGGGCCGGCCGGCTGCCCGCATTGGCGCCGTCGCCCCCCGGCAACAGCCCCCAGTTCACGATCAC
Organism: Pukyongiella litopenaei; assembly: GCF_003008555.2. Taxonomy (NCBI): domain Bacteria; kingdom Pseudomonadati; phylum Pseudomonadota; class Alphaproteobacteria; order Rhodobacterales; family Paracoccaceae; genus Pukyongiella; species Pukyongiella litopenaei. Next base: position 891,233 of record NZ_CP027665.1, read on the forward strand.
CGGCTTGCCGCCCACCACCAGGATGTCGTCGCCCCCCGGCACCGACAGCACCCCCAGCGCGAGATCGGATGTGGCCGGATCCTCGGCCAGCACCCGCAGGGGGCGCAGATGATCCGCCAGATAGCGTTCGGCGCGATCGCGTTCGCCCGGCGGCAAGGCCGACAGCGGCCGCGCCTCGCCCTCGGCCTCGGTGTACCAGGACACCGTCGGCGGCGCGGCGTCGTTGCCGCGGCTGACCAGCGGTTCGGCAAACATCGCCGCGACCTCGGGCCCGGCCCGTTCGGCCAGCAGCGCGCGCAGCTCGGCATGCCGTTCCAGCACCGGGCGGTCGCCCGCGGTCACCAGGTCCGCGGGCGCGACGGTGATCTTGGACAGGAAATGATCGGCCATGGCGGTTATCTCCTTGCCCGGCGCAGTGTGGCGCGTCCGCGGCCACGGGTTTCGGGCTGGTAGGTGTTGCATTGGGCGCGGCCGGCCGCATCCAGCGAACAGGTGATGTCACGCCGGTAGATATAGGAATTGTTGTCGCAGCGCAGGTTGCCGGGTTCGTGCATGGTCAGCTTGCCGCTGCTCAGCTGTCCCGTCAGCGTCCCCTCGCATCGCGTGCCGTTGGTGGCGCGCATCACCTCGCGCCCCTTGCCATCGCGGTCGAAACAGATCTGCCAATGGCGGAACTTGGTGATCGCGCCGGTGCGGATGTCGCGCACGTCATAGACCGTGGACAATTGCCAGCACCCTTCCATCACCGAGATATCGTCGCGGTCGAACGCATCGGGCGCAAGGCCCGAAGGCGTGCTTTCGGGTTTCGGTTCGGGTTTCGGGTCTGGCGGGGGGGCGGCGGATCGGGCGGCGTGGCCTTGCAGGGCACCGTCGCCAGCCGCCGCTCCAGCCAGGCGATCCGGTCCTCGAGCGCGCGGCTGTCGTCCAGCGCGGCGGCCAGGTCGTCGCGCGTCTTCAGGTCTTCGGCGGTTTCGCAGACCGACAGAACCCGGTCGGTGAACGGCAGCCGCAGACCGCAGGATTGCAGCAACAGAAAGGCGGACGCCCCGACAATGCCAATCAGCAAGAGCGCAAGGAGTGTCACCGCAAATCGCATTGCACCTGAAAACCTGACCCCGATCAGACCGGCCGCTCCGCGCCGGGGCCGGCCCTGCGTCTGATCTTACGCCGCGGCCGGGCAAATCCGCAAGCGCACAGGGCCAGTGCCCCGCCGCCGCCGCCGGACAGGCCCGGTGCGACCTCCCGGCCAGACGGCGACCCGGCGGCGCGGGTGGCACCCGTCAGGCCGATCGCCGCACCACCGTTGGCGACCCGGGCGCCCCCGCGCCGCCGGCGCCTTCGGGGAAGATGCGGCAACAGCCCCGGCCCGCGTTCTTGGCCGCATAAAGCGCGAGGTCGGCCTCTTGCATCATCCGCGCCGGATCGCGCGCGGTTGCATCGACGCTGCGCAGCGCGCCGATGCTGGCCGAGATCCGGCAGGTACGGTCGCCGAACTGAATCGGCTGTTCCAGCCGCCCGATCAGCCGTTGCGCGATCACGCGCAACGTCGCGCGATCGAGCCCGCGATTGAACAGCAGCACGAATTCGTCGCCGCCGACCCGCGCCACCGTATCCTCGGCACGGGTTTCCGCGACCATGATCCGGGCCGCCTGCTGCAGGACATGATCCCCGGCCGCGTGACCCAGCGTGTCGTTGACGGTCTTGAAGAAATCCAGGTCCAGGTGCAGCAGGGCAAAATCGCGGCCATGCCCGGCGACCCGCGCCAGGACATGATCCAGCGCGCGCCGGTTCTTCAGACCCGTCAGCGTGTCGGTATAGGCCTGTTCCTGCGCGGCCACCCGCGCCACGTCCAGCCGCTGGTTCAGCTTGCGCGACGCGTCCATCGCCGCGGTGTTCGCCTCGACCAGGTAGAGCAGTTCGATCGCCAGGTCGGTGGCCGCGAAATCGGTGCTGGTCAGATCGTAGTCCCGCACCGCCTCAAGCACGGAAATGCCGAAGGACAGGTTGACGATGGCGCCCCCCGCGCCGGGCAGCGGCATCAGCACGCCCTTGAGCGCGGTCGAGGGTTCGTCGCGGAACCTCAGGTGCAGCGGCTGCCCCGCCAGCGCGGCCAGGTCGCACATCGTCGCCGCCGTGCGCGGGCGCTGCAATTCGAACAGTTCGAGAAACCGCCGCCCCCGCAGCCGGTGGTCCGGGCGCAGCTTGGCCATTGCCGGCCCGACCCGGCGCAGATGGCCGGTCGGCCCCAGGTTCACATGCATCGGGCACAGCCGGTCAAAGAGGGCGTCGAGATCGTTCATCGCGTCACCCCGTCCGCGCGCCGAGATCGAACTCGCGCCCCTCGGCATAGGCGGTTTCGATCAGCGAAATCGAAATCACCTCGCACCCGTCGCGCACGCCGCCGTGATCCAGCGTCGCCAGCGCGCCGTAATCGTCCGCCATCGCCCGCAGCACGCCCATCATCACGCTGCCGAAACCGGGCAGGCCCGGACGGCAGGTCAGCGTGAACGACCCCTCGGCATGGTCGCGCAGTTCCATGTCGGGCAGATGCAGGTCGGATACCGCCAGCCGCGCCCGGTCGGGCAGATCGTCGAGCGAATGCAGAAACTCGGGATAGCTGGCGCCGCCGAAGCGCAGCAGGCGGCGCAGCGGTTCGAGCGCCGGATCGCAGACCAGGTAGGTCCCCAGATCCTCGAGCAGTTCGGGCTGCGGTCGCCCCGATTCCGCGCAGGCCGCGGCCAGCACCCGCATCGACAGGTCGTCGTCATAGACCAGCATCGCCTCGAATTCGCTGAAATCCAGCCCCGCCGCAGCGGTCACCCGGCGCCAGCGGTCGCCGCCATAGGCGGAACAGAAAAACGACTGCACCGCGCTGTTGATCAACCCATGCATCCCCGACACTCCAACAACACTACCGGGAATGAAACTGGTGCGGCGGCCTTAAAATTCCACCAACAGCTAAAAATCGAAGCGCTTTTCGGGCCGGTCAGAAATCGGTGGGAGCGCCGCCCTCTCGTTTCCGGCGGGCGACAAAGGCGGCCAGTTCCTCGGCAATCGCCGCATCCATCGGCGGCGCTTCGAACTCTGCCAGGATCTCCTTGAAGGTGCGGTGCGCGCGCTCGGCGGTCCAGACGCCGCCCGCCAGTTCCCAGGCTTCGTAGTTTTTCCAGTCGCTCAGGAACGGCTGGTAAAAGGCTGTTTCATACCGGTCCTGCGTGTGCTGGATGCCGAAGAAATGGCCGGACTGGCCCACCTCGGCGATCGCATCCAGCGCGATGTTCTCGGGGCGGGTGGCAAACACCTCGGGTTCGAGATAGCGCTGGATCTGCTGCAGGACCTCGCAATCCATCACGAATTTCTCGGGGCTGGCGATCAACCCGCCTTCGAGCCAGCCCGCCGCGTGATAGACCATATGCGTGCCCGACTGCACCGCCGACCACAGCGAATTGGAGGTTTCCCACATCGCCTGTCCGTCCGGCACGTTGGCCGCGCAGACCCCCGAGGCCCGCAGCGGCAGGCCGTAGAACCGCGCCATCTGCCCGGTCATCTGGGTCGCGCGCATGTATTCCGGCGTTCCAAAGGCAGGCGCGCCCGATTTCATGTCGACATTCGAGGTGAAGGTGCCGATCACGCAGGGGCAGCCGGGCCTGATGTACTGCGCCAGCGCGATCGCGCTCAGCCCTTCGGCCAGCGACTGCGCCACGGCGCCGGCCATCGTCACCGGGGCCATCGCACCGGCCAGGGTGAACGGCGTGACAACGCAGGCCTGCCCGCGCCGGGCCATGCGCATCCAGCCGTCCAGCATCGGTTCGTCATGTTTCAGCGGCGAGGTCGAGTTGATGTTGGTATACATCCGCGGCATCGCCTCGAAGTCTTCGTGGCTGAGGCCACCGGCGATGCGCACCATCTCCATCACGTCCTCGACGCGCTCGGCGCCCAGCGAATAGGCATGCACCACCTTGTCGCACAGCGTCAGCTTATCATGCAGCACGTCCAGATGCCGGATGCCGGCATGGATATCCACCGGTTCGACCGGGTAGCCGCCGGCGAAATGGATGCAGTTGAAATACTGGGTCAGCTTCAGCAGGTTGCGGCATTGTTCGCGCGTGCCCGACACCTTGCGGCCGATTTCCATGTCCCAGTAGTTGGGCGGGGACGACACGTTGCCGAACAGGATCGTGCGCCCGCCGATCTCGATCGCCCGGTCCGGGTTGCGCGGGGTCAGCGTGAAACGATCGGGCGCCTTGCCGACCATCTCCATCACGAAATCGCGGCCCATGCGCACCACGTTGCCGTCGATCAGGCACCCCGCCTCGCGGTAGATCTCCAGCGCCTCGGCGTTGAGGATCGCGATGCCGATCTCTTCGAGAATGCGCATCGCCCCGTCATGGATCGCCTCTATCCCGTCCCCGTCCAGCGGTTCGGTCGGCCGGTCGCAGTTCTGCGGCAACCGCCACGGCATCTGCGCGATACCCGCTATTGCGCGCCGTTCGACATTTCCCGCGCGGCCCCCGCCGCGCCGCCCCGGTCCTGACCTGCGTGCCATGTCCGTGTCTCCGCGTCCGTATGCGGATCAGGACCCAATCCGCGCCAAAACGCCGCCCTGAATGCGACAGCCGGTGTCGCTTTTCATGTTTTTCGGGCTCAAAGGACGGTGGCGCAGCGATGGCGGCCCCTCCGGGCCGGGGCAATCAGGCCAGAAGTCAGGCCAGCAGTCAGGCCGCCAGCCAGCCCGGCAGGTGGCCGATATCGGGCAACACCACATCGGCGAGCGGCGCCAGGTCGGCCTGGCTGGCCACCCCGGTCAGCACCCCGACCGTGGCCATGCCCGCGGCCCGGCCCGCAACCAGATCGTGGGTGCTGTCGCCCACCATCACCACCCGCGCGGGATCTGCGCCGACGTGATCGGCAAAGGCCAGCAGCTGACCCGGCCCGGGCTTGGACCCGTGGCCGCTGTCATACCCGGCAACGAAGTCGAACATGTCGCGGATCCCCGCCGCGCCGAGATGCGCCTTTGCCGGCGCCTCGGCATCGTTGGTGGCCACCCCGAGCCGCAACCCGCGGTCGCGCAGCCCGCCCAGGAACGCGGCCAGCGGCACCGCCTCGACCTGCGCGGCCCGCTCGGCTTCGCCGTTGAGCAGGTCGAGCAGCGCCGCACGCGACAGGCCGGGGGCGTGCGGTTCCAGCACGGTGACGATCTCGAACGGGGTGTTGGCGATCACCACGCTGTCCGGTTCGAACCGGTTTTCGCCCATGTCATACCCGATCGCCCGTCCCAGCCGCTCGGCCCGCGCGGCATCGCCATCGGTCAGCCGCAGCAGGAACGCCTGCGCCCACAGCCCCCAGGTCGCCTCGAAATCGAACAGCGTGCCGTCCTTGTCGAACAGGATCGCCTCATATCGCATCGCGTCCACCCCGGTTCAGGTCCAGTTTACCTGCGCGCCGCCCGGCAGCGCGGCCCGCGCCCGCATCGGCCGGTCATAGGGCGCCGATACCGCATCGCAGAACCCGGCGATCCAGCGGTCATCCATCAGCAGGAAATCGAGTACGGATGCCAGGAATTCGGGATCCCCGGCGCGGGTCTTCAGATCGTCCACCCCGGCACCGGTGGCCCCCAGGAACACCGGCAGCAGATCCTGGTCGGCGGCGAGCCAGCCAAGGGCCTGCAGGGCGAGTGTCTCGGCGCTTTCGGCGGATTCTTGCATAACGAGTCCGGGCGGCGGGAGGAGGAAAGGGTTTGTTAACCACAACCATATGAAATCCGAACACGGCAAAGGCAAGAGTCGAAAGGTGGGCCATGCAAGGAACGATCCTGATCATCGACGGCGTGGCGACCAACCGGATCATGCTGAAGGTGCAGCTGTCATCGGCCTATTTCCATGTCGTGCAGGCCGAGGGGCTGGCCGGGCTGGACATGCTCATGCGCCGGGTCCGGCCCGACCTGGTGATCACCGCGATGGCGCTGCCCGACGGGGATGCGCAGGCCGTCAAGCGGGTGCTGCTGGCAGACGATGCGCTGGCGCGGACCCCGGTGATCGCGATCGCCCCGCAGAACGACCGCAAGGCGCGGCTGGACGCCCTGCGCGCGGGCATCGAGGACGTGCTGTCCTCGCCGGTGGATGACATGATCCTCCAGGCGCGGATCCGCCGCCAGCTTCGCATGCGCAGCAGCACCGAAGAGCTTGAACTGCGGAGCGACGCGTCGGGCGCCTTCGGCTTTGCCGAAAGCCAGGCGGGCTTTGCCGGCGCCAAACCCGAGACAACCGCCAGCGTGGCGCTGGTGACGCGGGATGCCGCGACCGGCGCGCTGTGGCGCAACCGGCTGAAGGACCGGCTGCCGCATCACCTGCGCTGGCACGCCATCGACGACATTCACGGCCTGATGAACGATCCCGCGCCCGATGCCATCGTGGTCGATCTCGACACCGCGCGGCCCGGTGACGGGCTGCGGCTGCTGGCCGACCTGAAATCCCGCGCGGGCACCCGCCACGCGGCCATTGTCGTGGTCGCCCGGCTGCACGATTCCCAGCAGGCCGCCGACGCGCTGGACCGGGGCGCCGACGACCTGTTGCTGGGCGGGTTCTGCGCCGAGGAACTGGCGGTGCGGCTGGGCGCGCAACTGGCCCGCAAGGCGCGGTCGGACCGGCTGCGCAACAGCCTGCGCGACGGGCTACAGGCGGCGTTCCTCGACCCGATGACCGGGCTGCACAACCGCCGCTATGCCCTGCCCAAGCTGGCCGGCATCGCCCGGCAGGCGGCCCGGAGCGGCCGCGGTTTCGCGGTGATGGTCGCCGATCTCGATCACTTCAAGCAGATCAACGACCGGTATGGCCACCCCACCGGCGACGCCGTCCTGATCGAGGTGGCCCGGCGGATGCGCGCGCAGATGCGCCCCGCCGACATGATCGCGCGTGTCGGCGGCGAGGAATTCCTGATCGTGATGCCGGATGTCGAACGCGCCGACGCGGTTCTGGCCGCCGACAGGATCTGCCGCCAGATCGACGGCTGCCCCTTCGACGCCGGTCCCGGCAGCGTCCCGATCCGCGTCACCACCAGCATCGGCATCGCCATCGCGACCCCCGGAACCGGTGAGATCGCCGCCGTCAACGCCCTGATCGGACAGGCCGACCGGGCGCTCTATGCCGCCAAGGGGGCGGGACGCAACCAGGTCACGCTGTTTCGCGCCGCCGCCTGATCCGCGCGGGGATGTTCGCGGGGACGTTTCCGGGGCTCAATCCGGGCGCCGGTCGTGATGTTGCCGGTCGCGGTCGCCCTTGCGGGTCTTGCGCGGCTTTTCCAGCCGCGCGGCAAAGGCGGCGCGTTCGTCATCGCTCATGGCCACGACCCGCTCCAGCCATTTTTCCCGCACGACGCGCTGCCGCTCGGCATGGCTGATCTGGCGCCGGTCGAGATAGTCGCCCAGCGCGGCGGCATCGAACGGGGTGGCCCGCAGCAGCGCCGCGATCTCGCGCCGTTCCGCCTGCCCGTCGGGCCGCTTGGTTCCGTTCATCGCCCGCCACATCGCGCGGCGGTCCTCGCGCGGAAGGTCGCGAAACAGCGCCGCCCCGACCGGTTCGCCACGGTGCGGATCGTGGCCGCCGGGACGGGCCACCGCGCCGATCACCACCCCGGCCACCACCAGGTTCAGCGCCAGCGACACCCCCAGCGCGATTTTCAGCCAGGGCCAGCGGCGGCGTTCCATGTCGTCGTAATCGCTCATTGTTCGTCTTCCAGCATCGCAAAGGTCATTTCGCCGGGCGCCAGCAGGTTGATGTCATCGCCCGATGACAGCAGGCTGGCCGGGTCCGGCAGGTTCTGCGGCGGGGCAAATCCGATCCAGAACCCGGCCGCGCAGGCGGCGGCGAGCCCCGCGACCGCCGACCAGCTGCCCCAACCGGCGCGATGCCCGCCCCGGCGCGCGTCCTGAACCGCGAGCGCGTCCTTCAGCACGCGGTCGGCCAGCCCGTCGGGCAGGTCGCGCGCTTCGCTGCGCGCCGCCTCCCAGAACCGGTCGAGATCGAGGTCGAGATCATCCTGTCTGTCAGTCATCGGCAAACCCCAGTTCGGCACGCCGCCCCGCCAGCATCGCGGACAGCGCACGCCGCCCCCGCGAGGTAAGGCTTTCCACCGCTTCGACCGAAATCCCGAGGATTTCGGCGATCCGCGGGTTCGGCAACCCTTCGATATGACGCAGCACCACCGCCTGGCGCTGGCGCTCGGGCAGGCGCATCAGCGCGTTCTGCAACGCCGCGGCACGTTCGCTGTCCTGCAGCCGCTCGGGCGCGGACGGCGCCGGATCGGCGGGATCGGGCACCGCGTCGATGCCCACATGCACCCGCCCGCGCCGCCGCAGACGGTCGCGACAGAGATTGATCACCACCGTCAGCAACCATGTGGACACCTGCGCCTGCCCCGGTTTCCAGTCGGGCGCCATGCGCCACAGCCGCAACATGGCGTCCTGCGCCACGTCCTCGGCCTCGGCGCGGTCGCCAAGCATCCGCAACGCCACCGCGAAGGCGCGCGGCGTCAGCCGCCCGGTCAGCACCTGTGCCGACCGGGCGTCGCCGCGCGCAAATCTCTGCAGCAGCGCGGCGTCGATATCCGCGGGCGCGTTCAACTCGGACGGCATCGCGCCGCGCGGTCAGATCTGGCCATGCGGCCCCCACTCAGCTCTTGTCTCCGGCCTTGTTACCGGCCTTGTCTCTGGCCTTGTCACCGTGCCGGTGCTTGCGGTTCTTCATGTGCGACCGGGCCTCGTCATATTCCTCCTGCGAGATGCCGCCGCTGCCATCGGCGTCGATCCGGTCGAACATCCGCCCGGCACGCCGTGGCGGTTTCATCTCATCACGGGTCAGCTGGCCGTCGCCATTCTTGTCCATCCGCTTGATCATCTGCGCGGCGCGGTCCTCGATCTTCTTTGCCATCGCCGCCTGCAACTCCGCCTGGCTCAGCGCGCCATCGCCATTGGTGTCGGTTTCCCCGAACCGTTCGGTCGCGCGGGCCTCGCCGAAGGCGGTCATCTCGGCGCGGGTGATTTCGCCATCCCCGTCGGCGTCGAACTGGGCAAAGCTCACGTCGTTGAACCGATGGTGGCCCTGCTGCCCCCGTTCGGCCATCGCCTGCGCCGCGGTCAATGCAGTGGCGGCAACGACGATGCCGCTGAGAAACAGATGGGTTTTCATGCCTGAACTCCTCTACGCCGGCGACACCGTGCCGCCGATCATACTGTTCAAACGCCGCCCATGGCCAATTCCGTCGAAATTTTTTCGACAGGACGCCTTCTTTTTGCGAAACATGACTTCGCGGGACAGATATTTGCGACATGGCGCCGCACGGGAACGCGGCCTCTTTTCCCGAACCGTGTTTGCGCCCATCTTGGCAGCTCAAGGAGAGGCCCCGGAATGTCAGATCTACAGACCAACGATCACGCCAACGATCACGCTGATGACGAGCGGACGGTGTGGCCCGCGATAGGGCGCGGCTGGAGGCGGAAATGCCCCTGCTGCGGCAGCGGTCCGCTGCTCAAGAGCTATCTGAAGGTCAACGACACCTGCAATGTCTGCCGCGAGGAACTGTATCACCACCGCGCCGATGACGGGCCGGCCTATCTGACGATCCTGGTGGTCGGCCACCTGATGGCGCCGCTGCTGCACCTCACCTTCGTCACCTGGCGCCCCGACCCGCTGACGCTGTTCACCATATTTGCGGTTGGCTGCGTCGGTCTCTCGCTCTACCTTCTGCCGAGGCTGAAGGGCGCTGTCGTCGGGTTCCAGTGGGCGCGGCAGATGCACGGGTTCGGGAAATCCGCGTGACCCTTCGCAACCGATGCGAGGCCACATGAGCAGCAGCGACATGATGATCGACAAGACAGCCATACGCAACGCGGCCACCGTGATCGCATTGCGCGACAGGCTGGGCGATCCCGCGATCCTGATGGGGCAGCGCGGCTCCAGGGCCGCCTTCATGCCCAACAAATTCGTCTTTCCCGGCGGCGCGGTCGATGCCGGGGATGCCGCGGTGCCGCTGGCAGCGCCGCTGCCCGATCCGTGCCAGTCCCGGGTCCGCGAGGACGCGGTGGAAGACCTGCACCACGCGCTGGCCGTGGCCGCGATCCGCGAGTTGTGGGAAGAAACCGGGCTGGTGCTGGGTCGCCCCGGCAGCTGGTCCGGCCCGGTGCCGTCCGACTGGCGGAGCTATGCCGACACCGGCCATGTTCCCGCCGCCGACGGGCTGCAATTCGTGTTCCGCGCCATCACGCCTCCGGGCCGTCCCCGACGCTTCGATGCGCGGTTCTTCCTCGTCGATGCCGGCGCCATCAGCGGCGATCTCGACGATTTCACCCATGCCTCCGACGAGCTGTCGCATCTGCAATGGGTGCCGCTGCGCGATGCGCGCAGCTTTGACCTGCCTTTCATCACCGAGGTGGTCCTGGCCGAGATCGAGGCCCGCGTGACCGAAACCGCGCCGCCCGCATCGGTGCCGTTCTTCCGCAACGACGACGAAGCCAGCCTGTTCTTGCGCCTGCACGGCACGCCGATGCCCGATCACCCCTGACCGGCGGCAATCGCCGCCCCGGTTCAGATCGTCAGCACCAGCAGCAGGATCGACAGCCCCAGCAGCGCCATGCCGCCGATTTCGCGCGCGCTCACGCGTTCACGGAAGAACAGCAGCGACGCCAGCAGGCTCAGCACCAGTTCGACCTGGCCCAGCGCCTTTACATAGGCGGCGTTCTGCAGGGTAAAGGCCCAGAACCAGCAGAACGACCCGCACAGGCTGGTCAGGCCGACGAACACAGCGGTGCGCCGGGTGGCCCAGACCGCGGCCAGTTCGGCCCGGTCCCGCCAGGCCAGCCACAGCCCCATCGACAGCATCTGGAACGTGACCACCGCCGCGAGCGTGACGCCCGCGCGGAAGGCCGGCTCCAGATCGCCCAGTTGCAGCGACGCGCCCCGATAGCTGACCGCCGAAACCGCGAACAGGACACCCGATCCCAGCCCCAGCTGCGACGCGCGGTTGGTCAGGTGGGACCACCACCGCCCCGAGCCTTCGGGCGGTTTGGACAGCAGCAGCACCGCGGCCAGCCCGACGAGGATCGCGCCGAGCCCGCCCGCGCTGACGCCTTCGCCCAGGACCAGAAGCCCGACGATGGCGGTCTGGATGACCTCGGTTTTCTTGAAGGTGATGCCGACGGCGAAATTGCGCTGCTTGAACAGGGCCACCACGCAGACCGTCGCGAGGATCTGCGCGGTTCCGCCGATGACGACAAAGGCCCAGAACGCCGCCGGCAGCGGCGGCAGGCCGCGCCCGGAGGCGGCGAGATAGGCCGCCAGCCCCAGCAGCACCAGCGGCGCGGAATAGGCAAACCGCGCAAAGGTCGCACCGGCCGGCGACAGCCTGACGGTGGCCAGCGACTTCTGCAGCATGAAGCGCACGGTCTGGAAACCGGCGGCGGCCAGCGTGACGGGGATCCAAAGCGACATCGCCCCCTCTATGGCGGCAATTCAGCGGCGCCGCCAGAGCGGATGCGGCACCGGGTCCTTGGCCCGCCAGAGATGATGCCGGAATACCTCGGCATAGGACCGGTAGGCATAGCCCCGGTTCCGCGCCAGGTAGGCGGCCCTGTGCGCCCGGTAGAGCGCGGGCAGCCGGTGCCAGGGCACGCCGGGATGGGTGTGATGCACCACATGCAGGTTGTTGTTGAGGAACAGAAACGCCAGCGGGCCGCGATCCTCGACGATCACGGTGCGGGCCGGGGCGGCCTCATGCGCGCGGTGTTCCAGGAAGGTGCGGATCTTGACGATACCCAGCGCCAGGTAGGCGGCCAGGATTGAGGCCCAGACCGGCATCGGCGACAGCGCCACCAGCGCCAGAACCGCCGCCATGCCGGGGATGTGCAGCAGCCAGGCCCGCCGCACCGCCCGATCGCCGGCGCGCAGCGCGCGCCAGTCCCCGGCCATGAACAGGACCTGGCCGATCAGCGGACCCAGCAGCACGCGCCCCGCCAGCGTGTTGTTGCACCGCAGGATCCCTTGCAGCCACGCCGGCAGCCGCGACCAGACCGCCGGGTCCATGTAGTTCGATTCCGGATCGTCATAGGGGTCGGTCAGGCTCTCGTCGCGGTGATGCGCCAGGTGCAGGTCGCGAAACCGGCCATAGGGGATGAACAGCGTCAGCGGTAGCGCCATCAGCGCCTCGTTCAGCCAGCGGGTGCGAAACGGGTGGCCGTGCAGCGCCTCGTGGGTCAGCGACGAATGCAGTGCGCCCAGCACCGCCGCCGCCGCGATCGCCAGCCAGACCGACACTGCCGCCAGCCCGAACACCGCCGCGCCCCAGCCCGCGTAGCATCCGGTCATCAGCGCAAAGGTGCCCCATTCCGGCCCGCGCGGCAGCGTGAGTTCCGGGGAGGGGGCGAAATCAGACATCGCGCCCCCACCGCACATGCGCCCAGATCCGTTCATACACGAGATAGGACAGCAGCCCCAGCACGGCGTTGACCGCCGCCATGGTGCCGCCCAGCGCCACCGATCCGGTGGCCGCGACCCCGACCAGCGTCATCGTCGCCACCCCGATCAGGGTCCAGATGACCGCCTTGACCATTGAACGTACCCGGCTTTCCATGTGGTTCCTCTTGCTTTTCTTCCGATTAGCGCCGGGCCGGGGGCTTGAGTATTCCGAATATGATTAACAAAATTCGGCAGATATGATATTTTTCACCACATGACAGAAAAGGTGGACAAGCGGCAGCGGGCGGCGCTGTTTCGCACCCGGCTGGCCCGCGCCATGCAGGAGGCCGGCAGCAACCAGAGCGCGCTGGCCCGCGCCATCGGCGTGGACCGGTCGACGGTGTCGCAACTGCTGGGTGACGCGGGCGCGCGCCTGCCCAACGCCCATGTGGTCGGCGCCTGTGCCTCTGCGCTCGGCGTGTCGGCGGACTGGCTGCTGGGCCTGTCGGACCGCCCCGAGAGCGCCGCCGACCTGCTGTCGACCAGCCTCAGCCTGACCGAAGCCCCGCGCGCGCTGGTCGATCAGCGCATCTTCGACTGGCACAAGGAGGCCGCCGGCTACAAGATCCGGCATGTGCCCGCCGCCCTGCCCGACATGCTCAAGACCCGCGCGTTGCTGGAATGGGAATACAAGCCGCATCTGGGCCGCACCGCCGACCAGGCCATCGGCGCCTCCGAGGACCGGCTGAGCTGGATGCGGCGGGCGCGGTCGGATTATGAAATCGCCCTGCCCGCCTATGAACTGGCCAGCTTCGCCGACGGCACCGGTTACTATGCCGGGCTGCCCGCCGCGCTGCGGGCCGAGCAGCTGGACCGGCTGGCGGCGCTGAGCGAACAGCTCTATCCGCGGCTGCGGCTCTACCTGTTCGACGCCAAGCGGCTCTATTCCGCGCCGATCACCATTTTCGGCCCGCTGCTATGCGTGTTCTACGCGGGCGGGCATTACCTGGCCTTCCGCGACCGCGACCGGATCGAAACCTTCACCAGCCATTTCGACCGGCTGGTGCGCGAGGCCGACCTGTCGGCACGGGACCTGCCCGACCACCTGCACGGGCTGCGGCGCCGGGTCGCCTGAGGATCAGCCGCGCGCGCCCGTCCCTGCCAGCAGGCGCCGGGCGGTATCGGCGCAGGTCGCGACATGGGTGGCATAGCCGCCACGGATCGCCGCCAGCATCGGCCGCACCCGGTTTGCCCCCGACCCGACCAGCAGCGCCATGTCCTTGCCGCGCATCTCGTCCAGCGACACGCCGATCATGCGCTCCTCGGATTCGGTGACGACCGGGTTTCCGTCGCCGTCGATCAGCCGGCCGCAGATCACGCCGGCCGCGCCGCGCGTAGCGACCTCCTGCGCCAGGCTGTCGGCGTCGATCAGCCCGGTGCGCACCACATGGCTGCCCGAATGGCAGGTGCCGCAGGCGAAAAGCACCTTGTTGCAGCCCGCCACCGCGCGCAGCTGCTCGGCGATCACCGGTTCATTGCGCAGCCGGTCGGCCAGGTCGCGATCCGACAGCAGCAGCGGCACATGCAGGTTGACGCAATGCGCATCGAACCGCCGCGCCAGCGTCGCCGAACAGGTTTCGGCGGCAAAACCCAGCGCGGCGGGGCGGGAGCCCACCAGCTGCACCACCGTCAGGTCGGCCAGCGCCACCCGCGGCGCCGCCTCGGCGATGCGATAGACGGTTTCGCCCCAGGCCACGCCCAGCCTGTCGCCGGGGCCGAGCAGGCGCGGCAGCCATTCGCCCGCCGCGACCGTCACCCGTTCCAGGCTGCGGCCCGGTTCCGCCATGTCCGGCGGCACCACCAGCGCGTCGGCCAGGCCGAACCGGTCGACTAGGTCGCGGGCAAGCTCGTGGGTCCGGAATATCTCGGGTTCCAGCGTGACCCGGACATAGCCGCGCCGCCGCGCCTCGGACAGGTAGTTGACCACGCTGGCGCGGCTGACCCCGAGCCGGCGCGCGATGTCCTGCTGGTTCATGCCGCAGCGGTAATAGCACCATGCGGCCTCGACGATCGCATCGCCGGGCGGTAACCGGCCGGAGGGCGTCACGCCGTCGTCGCTGACCCTGCGCTGACCGCCCCCCACCGATCAGACAGCCGCGGCAAGGTCGGGAAACAGCGCCGCCAGCGCCTCGGGCGAGGCGTCGCAGACGCCGCGTTCGGTGATCAGCCCGGTGACCAGCCGCCGGGGCGTCACGTCAAAGGCCGGGTTGCCGCCGGGCGTGCCCTCGGGCGTGACCTGCACCACCTCCAGCCCGCCATCCGCGCCCGCGCCCTGCACATGGGTGATCTCGCGTCCGGTGCGTTCCTCGATCGGGATCTCGGCCACCCCGTCCGACACCCGCCAGTCGATGGTCGGCGACGGCAGCGCCACATAGAACGGCACCCCGTTGTCCTGCGCCGCCAGCGCCTTGAGATAGGTCCCGATCTTGTTGCACACATCGCCCGCGCGGGTGGTGCGGTCGGTCCCGGTGATCACCATGTCGACCTGCCCGTGCTGCATCAGGTGGCCGCCGGCATTGTCCACCACATAGGTATGCGGCACCCCGTGGCTGCCCAGTTCCCAGGCGGTCAGCGCCCCCTGGTTGCGCGGGCGGGTCTCATCGACCCAGACATGCAGCGGGATACCGGCATCATGGGCCTGGTACATGGGCGAGGTGGCGGTGCCCCAGTCCACCGTCGCCAGCCACCCGGCGTTGCAATGGGTCAGCAGGTGCACCGGTTCGCCCGCCGGTTTGCGCGCGGCGATGTCACGGATGATCCGCAACCCGTGTTCGCCGATACGGCGGTTGATCTCGACATCCTCGTCGGCGATGTCATGCGCCAGCTGCAGCGCCGCGGCGGCGCGGTCGCCCACGGGCAGCGGGCGCAGCAGGTCGCGGGCGCGATCCAGCGCCCAGCGCAGGTTGATCGCCGTGGGCCGGGTGGCGTGCAGGAAATCCCAGGTCCGGTCCATGTTCGCATCCGTGGCGTCCTGGGCCATGGCCAGCGCCATGCCATAGGCCGCCGTCGCCCCGATCAGCGGCGCACCGCGCACCTGCATCTCGACGATGGCAAAGGCATAGTCATCGAGCGTGTCGAGCTGATGAACCCGGAATTCATGGGGCAGCAGGCGCTGTTCGATGATCTGCACCGCGCCCTTCGCATCGTCCCACCAGAGCGACCGGTAATGCGTTCCGTTGACCTTCATAGGATGTCCTTCCCGTTGTAGTCGCGGGCCAGCGCGATCAGCGCGGCGGTATCGGGGATCGCCTCGGCACGCAGGATCAGCTCGGCCCCCATCGCCAGGTTTCGCGCCTCGAGCCGCGCCCGGAGCCGCGTATCCGCGATATCCTCGAAATCGGCGTTATGGGCCAGCGACAGGCAGCGCCGGTGCATCTCGATCCCGCAGATCGCGACTGCATCCTGCCAGATGTCGCGCAGCAGCGCCTCGCGCGCCGGCGCCGAATCGTGGCCCTGATCCTCGAACAGGGCGGCAGGATACAGCATCCCGGTCCGCTCCGTCTCCCACAGGTGGGCAAATTCCGCCTCGAAATCCGCCACGGTGTCGGAGATCACCGACAGGATCCAGTCCTGATAGCGGTCCGGATCCCCGCCGCGATGGGCGGGCTGGCTGAAATAGGCCATCAGGAAATTAGCGATCAGCATCCCGATATCGAATCCCAGCGGCCCGTATTGAACGAACTCGGGGTCGATCACCTTCACCTCGGTATCGGTGGCCATGATCGAGCCGGAATGCAGGTCGCCATGCACCATCGTTTCGGTGTTCGAGGCGAATTTCATCAGCGCCCGCTGCGCCCGCGCCTTGAGCGCCGCATTGCCGCGAATGCCGGCAATCACGGGGTCGAGCCCCTCGGTATGATTGTTCATCCCGGCGTCGAAATAGGGATCGGTGAACACCAGCGCCTCGGTGATGGCCGGGATCTCGACATTGCCGGCGAACAGCGCCACGTCGGCCTTCTTGTCGGCGCTGCGCATCGACAGTTCGGACCCGCGGAACGCGGTGCGCGCGCAGAACCGCCCGAGGAACGCGCCCAGCCCCTCGACCCGTTCGCCATTGATCAGCTTGCGCCGCAGGATCAGGTGCGGCGACAGGTATTCCATCACGATCAGCGCCTGCGCCTCGTCGAAATGGAACACCCGCGGCACCGATCCGGGGTCGCGCTCGGCCTGGCGGGTCAGCGCGTGATATTCATAGAAGGCGCGGTAGAGCGGCAGCGGCCAGCTGTCGCCGACGAGCCGCACATAGGGCAGCGCCTGCTTGACCACCACCGCGCCGTTCGGACCCTCGACGATGAAGACCAGGTTCAGGTTGCCGTCGCCGACCTCGCGCACGGTCCACCGTTCCGGATCGGCACCCACCTGCGCGGCGACCGGGGCCAGCCCCGCCAGCCGGGGGCCCAGCGTTTCGGGGGTCAGCGGCTCATATGCATCCGACGTCGTCATACCGTGATTCCTCCTCGCTCGGCCCTGAACTTTCCGATTGCTTGCACAAAAGTCAACGCCGTTGACATCTGCTGATTTCCTATGCTGAATATCGAAACACCGCCCCCGGGGGCGGCCAGTGCCTGGGGCCATTCATGCCGGAAACCGTTTGCGAAATCAGGGGATTGACCAAGTCCTTCGGACGTAACCGCGTGTTGCGCGGAATCGATCTTGCCCTGTCCGCCGGCGAGGTGACGGTGCTGATGGGGGCCAATGGCGCGGGCAAGTCGACACTGGTCAAGGTGCTGTGCGGCCATCACGCCCCCGATGGCGGCGAGATGCGGATGGCCGGCGCGCCCTTTGCGCCGGCCAGCGTCTCGGACGCGATTTCGCAGGGGGTCGTCACCGTCCACCAGAACATCGACGACGGGGTCATCCCCGATCTCGACGTGGCCTCAAACCTGATGCTGGACCGGCTGACCGAGCCGGGCGCGGGCCTGTTCGTGCGCGCGCGCCGGATGCGCGACGAGGCGGCCGGGGTGGCGCGCAGCATGGGGCTGACGATGGACGTGCGCAGCCGTGTCGCCGACCTGTCCGTGGCCGACCGGCAGATGATCGCGATCGCCCGCGCGATGGCGCGCGCCCCGCGCCTGCTGATCTTGGACGAACCCACATCGTCGCTGTCCACCGCCGAGGCCGACCGCCTGTTCACGCTGGTCGACCGGCTGCGCGACCAGGGCGTGTCGATCCTCTATATCTCGCACCGGATGTCCGATATCCGCCGCATCGCAGACCGCATCGTCTGCATGCGCGACGGCGCGATTTCGGGCACGTTCGCCAGCGAACCACTGGATTACGAGGGCGCGGTGACCGCGATGCTGGGCCATCGCATGACCGAGGTCGACATCACCCCCGCCACCGCCGGTGCGCCGGTGCTGAACCTCGACGGCCTGCGGCTGTGGGACAACACCGCCCCAATCGACCTTTCCGCGCATGAAGGCGAAGTGGTCGCCGTCACCGGCCTTCTGGGCAGCGGCAAGAGCCGGCTGGCCGAGATCATCCACGGCACCGCGACCCCGGCGGCGGGGACGATGACGCTGGACGGGGCGGCCTATGCGCCCGGCAACCCGGCGGGCGCCATGGCGCGCGGCGTGTTCCTGTCGCCCAAGGACCGGGCCACGAACGCGGTGATCCCGGCCTTTGACATCGCCAACAACATGACCCTGCCCTTCCTGGGCGCGTTTTCGCGCCTGTCGCTGCTGTCGGACCGCGCCCAGCGCCGCGCCGCCGACGACATGATCGGCAGGATCGGCGTCGTCTGCCAGTCGAACGCGGACGGGATCGGCACCTTGTCGGGCGGCAACCAGCAAAAGGTGATGATCGGGCGGTGGCTGCTCAGGCCCTGCCGGCTGCTGCTGCTCGACGAGCCGTTCCAGGGGGTGGATATCGGCGCGCGCCGCGACATCGGCCACTATATCCGCGAAACCGCCCGCGACCGCGCGACGCTGGTTTTCGTCTCCGAGATCGACGAGGCGCTGGAGGTGGCCGACCGCATCGTGGTGCTGCACGAAGGCGCGGTGGCCGGGGATCATCGCAATGAAAACCTGGATCTGGGCCGCGTGGTGGCACAGGTCTCGGGCGCGGCACAGCCGGGATAACGGGAACACAAGGCAGACCATGAACGACCAGCGCTTTCTCAATTTCGCCATCCGCTATGGCTTCCTGATCCTGCTGGTCTGCCTGGTGCTCTATTTCAGCCTGTCCGCCAGCGGGTTCGCCAGCCCGCGTTCGGCCGTGTTCGTCCTGCAATCGGTGGCCATCACCGGCATCCTCGCGCTGGGGGTGACCTGCACGCTGGTGGTGGACGGGTTCGACCTGTCGATCGGGTCGGTCGCCACCTCGGCGCTGATGCTGTCGGCCTATGCGATGGTGATCCTCGAATACCCGGCGGTGGTGGCGGTGCTGCTGTGCCTGGCGATGGGGGCGCTGGTCGGGCTGGTCAACGGGTTGCTGATCGTGAAATTCAAGGTGCCCGACCTGCTGGCGACGCTGGGCATGATGTTCCTGCTGATCGGCTTGCAGCGCATTCCCACGCAGGGCAATTCCATCGCCACCGGCATGAGCCTGCCCGACGGGTCGGTGGCCGAGGGCAGTTTCTCGGCCGCGTTCCTGTGGATCGGGCGGCACCGGTTCGATGTCGTCCTCGAGCGGCTGGTGCCGGTGCCGGTGGTGCTGTTCCTGCTGATCGCGCTGGCGATCTGGGTCTTTCTCGGGTTCACCCGGCACGGGCGGCTGATGTATGCGATCGGGTCGAACGAACGGGCGGCGGCGCTCGTCGGCACCAATGTGAACCGCTACAAGATCGTGGCCTACATGATCTCGGGCGTGATGGCCTCGGTGGGGGGCATATTGCTGGCGGCGCGGCTGGGGCGCGGCGATATCGCGTCCGGCAACAACCTGTTGCTGGACAGCGTCGCCGCCGCGCTGATCGGGTTTGCCGTGCTGGGCGCGGCCCGGCCCAACGCATTCGGCACCGCGGTCGGCGCGCTGTTCGTGGGCATCTTGCTGCAGGGGCTGACGATGATGAACGCGCCCTATTACACGCAGGATTTCGTCAAGGGCGTGGTCCTGGTGGTCGCGCTGGTGTTCACCTTCTACCTGTCCGCGCGGCGCGGCACGGGTGGACATAACTGATCTGACAGAGGGAGGAAGACATGCTGAGACGTGAGATGATGAAACTGGCCGGCGCGGCGGCGCTGGCGCTGGGGGCCGGCCTGGGCGCGGCGCCCGCGCTGGCGGCGGACATGCCGGCGCCGTTCGACAATCCGGGCGAGGTCAAGATCGCGCTGGTGCGCTACCTGTCCACCGGCGACTTCTTCCAGGCCTACCTGGCCGGCGTCGAACGGCAGGCCGAGGCGCTGGGGGTCGACCTGCGCGTGCTCGACAGCCGCCAGGATGCCGCGCTGCAGGCGGATATGGTCGATCAGGCCATCGCGCTGGGCGTGGACGGCATCGTGATCCAGCACGGGCTGACCGAATCGATGAAAGAGGCCGCCCAGCGCGCGGTGGACGCGGGCATCAAGGTGGTCGCCTTCGACGTGAACGTGGAAAACCCGGCGATCCCGCAGATCGAGCAATCCGATTACCTGCTGGGCAAGCTGGCGCTGGAGCAGGCGCTGAAGGACAACGGCACCGAATTCACCGCCGGTTACGTCTATGTGCCGGGCATCGCCCCGCTCGACCGCCGCCATGTGGCGTGGGAAGAGGTGAAAGAGGCCAATGCCGGCATCACCGAAGCCGCCATGTTCGGCACGCTCGACAACCCGATCGCCAATTCGGTCGCCAACCAGGCGCGGTCGGTGCTGCAGGCCAATCCAACGATCTCGGTGGTGTTCGCGCCCTATGACGAGTTCGCCAAGGGCGTGAAGATCGCGGTGGACGAGGCCGGCATGTCCGGGGATGTGGACATCTATTCCGCCGATGTCTCGACCGCCGACATCTCGGCGATGCGCGAACCGGGGTCTGCCTGGGCCGCGACCGTGGCCACCAACCCCGCCGTGGTGGGCGAGGTGTCGGTGCGCACGCTGGCGCTGATGCTGGCCGGCGAAGACCCCGGACAGCAGGTCGTGGTGCCGCCGACCCTGATCACGCAGCAGTTCCTGAACGACGAGGACATCAAGAACATGGACGACCTGGCGGCCAAGATGCCCGCCTTTGCCCATGCGGATGTGGCGATGGCCGACTGGATGCCGCTGGCCGGCCGCTGAGCGCCGGTGAGATCGGGAAACGGCCCGCGCGCCCCGCGCGGGCCGTTTTCGTATCCGCTCAGATCTTCACCCGCTCCATCTTCGGATCGTAGAGCGGTGCCAGCGTGACCGAACAGGGCACCCGTTCGGTGGCCACCTCCAGCTCATAGCGGCCGCTCAGCACGAAATCGCGGTCCACGCCGTCGGGGTTGCGCACATAGCCCAGCCCGATGGGCATCCCCAGATGATGGCCGAACCCGCCCGAGCTCAGCCAGCCGACGCGCTGCCCGTCGCGATAGATCGTTTCCCGCCCCAGCAGCACCACCCCGGGATCGTCCACGGTGAAACAGGCCAGCATCTTGGCCACCCCGGCCGCACGCTGCGCCGCCACCGCCTCGCGCCCCTTGAACGGCGTGTTCCGCTTCATCTTGACCGCCCAGCCCAGCCCGGCCTCGTCGGGCGTATGGTCGGGGCCGATGTCAGCCCCCCAGGCGCGATAGCCCTTTTCCAGCCGGCAGCTTTCGATGGTGCGATAGCCGGCATTGACCAGCCCGTGATCGGCCCCTGCCCGCATCAGCGCGCGATAGACGGTGACCGCATATTCCACCGGCAGGTGCAGTTCCCAGCCCAGTTCACCGACATAGGTGACCCGCAGCGCCAGCACCGGGCAACCGGCGATCCCGATGGTGCGCGCGGTCCCGAAGGGAAAGCCCGCGTTCGACAGGTCGGCGCGGGTCACCTGCGTCAGGACATCGCGCGCGTTCGGCCCCATCAGCGACAGCGTCGCCCGGCCCGATGTCACATCGAACAGCTGGCAGTTCATCCCGTCGGGTATGTTGCGGGCGATCCAATTGAAATCATGGGTGGCAAAGCCGGTGCCGGTGACGATGTAATATTCGTCCCGCGCCACGCGGGCCACGGTCAGGTCGCATTCGATGCCGCCACGATCGTTCAGCATCTGGGTATAGACCAGCGACCCCACGGGCCGGTCGGTGTCATTGGCGGCGATCCAGTCCAGCGCCGCCGCCGCATCCGGCCCCTTCAGCACGAATTTCGCGAACGAGGTCTGGTCGATCAGCACGGCGGCGTTGCGCACGGCCGCATGTTCGCGGGCCACCGCCGCAAACCAGTTCTGGCGGCCAAAGCTGTAGACATCCTCTGCCACCTCGCCCTGCGCGGCATCGGCAAACCAGTTGGGTCGTTCCCAGCCCAGCTTTTCCCCGAAACAGGCGCCCTGCCGGGCCAGTTCGTCATAGAGCGGCGAGCGGCGGCACGGCCGTCCGGACCGGTGTTCTTCATGCGGCCAGGCCATCGTGTAGTGCTTGGCATAGGCCTCGATGGTGCGGGTGCGCACCCAGTCGGTGTCGAAATGCGGTGCGCCGAACCGGCGGATATCGGCGGACCACAGATCATAGGGCGGTTCGCCCGACTTGACCCATTCGGCCAGCGCCATCCCCGCCCCGCCCCCGGCGGCGATGCCAAAGGCATTGAACCCGGCGCCGACAAAGAAGTTCCGCTGCTCGGGCGCCTCGCCGATGATGAAATTGCCGTCGGGCGTAAAGCTCTCGGGGCCGTTGGTCAGCGTCTTGATGCCCGCCTTTTCCAATGCCGGAACACGGCCCAGCGCCAGTTCCATGATCGGCTCGAAATGGTCGAAATCGGAATCCAGCAATGAATAGTGGAACCCGGACGGGATACCGTCGACGGCCCAGGGGATCGGGTTGGGTTCGTAACCGCCCATCACCAGCCCGCCGACCTCTTCCTTGAAATAGGTCAGCCGATCCGGGTCGCGCAGCGTCGGCAGGTTGCCGGGAACGCCGAAGGCTTCGGTCACGAGATACTGGTGCTGCATCGACACCAGCGGAACATTGACCCCGAACCGCGCGGCAAATTCGCGGCTCCACTGGCCGGCGCAGAGCACGACCTTTTCGCAGCCGATGCGGCCGCGATCGGTGATCACGGCGCGGATCGTGCCGTGCTCGATCTCGATATCCGTGACCTTGGTATCCTCGCGGATCAATGCGCCCTTCATGCGCGCGCCCCTGGCCAGCGCCTGGGTGATGTCGGACGGGTTGGCCTGCCCGTCGGTCGGCATGAAAGCCGCGCCCACCACGTCGGACACGTCCATCAACGGCCACAGGTCCCGGGCTTCGTTCGGGGTCAGCAATTCCATATCGAGACCAAAGGAATGGGCGGTGGTGGCCTGCCGTTTCACCTCGGTCCAGCGTTCGGCGTTGCAGGCCAGCCGCAGCCCGCCATTCATCTTCCAGCCAGTGCCAAGCCCGGTTTCCGCCTCGAGCCCGCGATAGAGATCGACCGAATAGCCCAGCAGCTGGGTGATATTGGCGTTCGAGCGCAATTGCCCGACCAGGCCGGCGGCGTGAAAGGTGGTGCCCGAGGTCAGTTTCCGGCGCTCCAGCAGGATGCAATCGATCCCCAGCCGGGCCAGATGATAGGCGGTCGAGCAGCCGACGATGCCGCCGCCAATGATCACAACCTGCGCGGAAGAAGGAATATCGGTCATCACGATGGCCTCAGCTGTTCATGTAATCGGAATGGGCGGCGCGAAAACGGGTCAGGTTCTCGGCGGTATAGGCGGCAAAATCCAGATCGAGCGCCGAGGTGATCTCGGACACCATGCTCCACATAGTTTCGCGCAGGAGCGACGCGCATTTCATCGCGTGGTAGCGCCGCAGCAGCGCGTCATCGGCGGGCGCCTCGAAATAGAGCTCCAGCATCCGCGTCTCCTGCGCCTCGGACAGCCCGTTATTCGACGCCAGCCCGCCCAGATCGAACAGCGGGGAGTTGAACCCGGCATAATCCCAGTCGATCAGCCACAGCCGGTCGCCGTCATCGAGAAAATTCGCCGCCAGCAGGTCGTTGTGGCCGAACACGATGTCGAACGGCCCCGCATCGGCTTCGAGCCGCGCGGCGATATCGAGAAATCCCGGCAGCAGCGCGGCATGTGCGCTGCCGCCGTCGCGCAGCGTGGCGGCATAGTCGCGGATCACATGAAAGACCCAGAACACCAGCGCCGGCCCGCGCAGGTGATCGGGCACCTCGCGATGGCAGCGCCGGATCAGCGGCACGATACGTTCGAGCGCACCGGGCGCGCGCACGTCCTCTTCGCCATAGGTGCGCGCGTCGACATACTCGAACACGGTCACGCCGGGTTCGACATGCAGCACGGCGGGCGACAACCCGGCGGCATGGGCGGCCCGGCTGGCGGCCAGTTCGTTGAACCGCAGAACATGATGCACGGGGATATCCTCGCCCAGGCGTGCCACCCGCCGGTCCGCGCCATCGCTGACGAGGTAGTTGTGATTGGTCAGCCCGCCGCCCAGCGGCGCGACCGTCACCTCGCTGCGCCAGCAGGGCAGCGCGCGGATACGGGCCACGGCCTGCGCGTCATCCATGGGTCTGCTCCTCCAGTCCGAAACGGATGCGGGCATTGCGCGCACCCGCCGAAATCACCCGGTCGGCGATGATCGCGATAAAGGCGATGGCCAGCCCCGCGACCAGCCCGCGCCCGGTATCGGCCTTGGTCAGCGCGATATAGACCTCCTGGCCGAGGTCGCGCGTTCCCACCAGCGCGGTGATCACCAGCATCGACAGTGCCAGCATGATGGTCTGGTTCAGCCCCAGCAGGATCTCGGGCAGCGCCAGCGGCAGCCGGATCCGGGTCAGCAATTGCCACCGCGTGCAGCCCGCGACCACGCCGGCCTCGATCAGGTCCGGGCTGACCGACCGGACCCCGTGCGCGGCATAGCGCACCGCCGGCACCAGCGCATAGAGCACGATGGCGATCATCGCGGTGAAATCGCCGATGCGGAACAGCATCACCACCGGGATCAGGTAGACGAAGCTGGGCAGGGTCTGCAGCGTGTCGATGATGACGCCGATCACGCGTCCGGCACGGGGGTTGGTGGCCGCCAGCACGCCGATGGGAACACCGATCGCCGTGGCGATCACCACCGAGGCGCCGCACAGGTAGACGGTGATCATCGCCTTTTCCCACATGCCGGTCACGACGATGAACCCGGCCATCGCGACCGTCATGACCGCCAGCCGCCAGCCGCCGAACCAGGCGCCCAGCAGCCCCAGCATGACGATGGCCCAGGGCCATGGAACACCCAGGAAGAACCGCTTGATCGGCAACAGGAAGTAGTTGAGAAAGAACAGCTTTACCGCCTCGAACGCATCGTAGTAATTGACGTTGAGATATTTCACCAGGCCGTCCCAGAACCCGCCCGTGGTCAGCCACAATGTCTCGGGATAGGTCTGGAAGAACGGGATCACGCGCCCCAGCAGGAAGGCCGCGATCATCACCCCGAGCACCGCCACCATGCGCCTGTGGCGGGCGATCCAGCCGCCTTGCGGAGCCACTGCGCCGGGATGAACCGTGGCCGCGCGGTCGGACATGGCCTGCGACAGCCGGTCCACGGCGATGGCGAGGATGACGATGGCGATGCCCGCCTCGAATCCGGCGCCGATATCCAGCCGCCGCAGCGACGATAGCACGTCGAACCCCAGCCCGCCCGCGCCGATCATCGACGCGATGATCACCATGTTCAGCGACAGCATGATCACCTGGTTGACCCCGACCATCAGCCCGTCGATCGCCGACGGCACCAGGATGCGCCATGTCATCTGGCGCCGGGTGCAGCCCGCCATCACGCCGAAATCCTTGATCTCGGAATCGACGCCTCTCAGCGCCAGCGTGGTGATCCGCACCATCGGCGGCATGGCATAGATGACCGTCGCCACCAGCGCCGCGACCGGGCCAAAGCCGAACATGAACAGGATCGGCACCAGGTAGGCAAAGATCGGGATCGTCTGCATCAGGTCCAGCAGGGGCGCCAGCATCCGGTCGAACAGCGGGTGACGATAGGCCAGAATGCCCAGCCACAGCCCGCCCGCGACCCCGATCGGCACCGCGATCAGCACCGAGGACAGCGTCACCATCGCGCTTTCCCACTGGCCGAACATGGCGAGGTAGAGAAACGACAGCCCGACCAGCAGTGCCAGCCCCCAGCTGCGCGCATATTGCCCCAGCGCCATGACGCCGGCGATGATGGCGATCCAGCTCAGCGGCGGCAGGATCTGTTTCGCGCGGCGCCCCACCCCATCGAGGAACCCGTCGGCCAGCAGCGCCCGCGCCAGATCATAGGGCTGTTCGATCAGCCAGGCGATGGCGCGCGTCACATCGGTAAAGGACACCGGGCCGATCCGCGCATCCTCGACCAGCCAGCTCATCGCCGCCGAGATCCAGTCCTTCAGCGGCACCACCCATGCGCCGGGATATTCCAGCGCCCAGGCCAGCGCCGGGTTGTCCGGCCAGCCCGCCGACAGCCGCGCCAGCGCCAGCGTGGCCAGCATCAGCCCCGCCGCCGCCCAGACCGGCCCGCGCATCAGAACTGGTCGCGCCGCCTGCATGTTCACCCGTCCAGGCCGGCCAGCACACGGATCACCGCCTGTGCATCGACGGCCCCCACCGGCGCACCGGTTTCGTCGACGACGCGCAGCGGCCCCTCCGCCCCGACCACCTGCGCGGCCACCTCGGCGATTGTCGCACCGGCGGCGATGCCGTCGCCCGCGCCGTCGGCACCGGCGACCATCACCGAGCGCACCGACATCACCTTGGCGCGCGGAACGTGACGGGTGAATTCGCCCACATAGTCCGAGGCCGGGTTCAGCACCAGTTCCTCGGGCGTGGCCACCTGTATGATCTCGCCGTCCTTCATGATCGCGATACGGTCGGCGAGCCGGATCGCCTCGTCGAAATCATGGGTGATGAACACGATGGTCTTGGTCAGCATGCCCTGCAGACGCAGGAATTCGCTCTGCATCTCGCGGCGGATCAGCGGATCGAGGGCTGAAAACGGTTCGTCGAGGAACCACAGCTCGGGTTCGTCCGCCAGCGACCGGGCGATCCCGACCCGTTGTTGCTGGCCGCCCGAGAGCTGACGCGGATAATAGCTTTCCCGCCCGGCCAGGCCCACCAGTTCGATCACCTCGCGGGCGCGGGCCTCGGCCCCGGCCCGGCGGCGGCCCTGGATGGTCAGCGGGAAGGCGACGTTCTGCAGCACGGTCAGATGCGGCAGCAGGGCGAAATGCTGGAACACCATGCCCATCTTGTGGCGGCGCACCTCGATCATCTCGGCCTCGCTCGCCTTGAGCAGATCGCGACCGTCGAGAAACAATTCGCCCGCCGTGGGTTCGATCAGCCGCGACAGGCAGCGCACCAGCGTCGATTTGCCCGAACCGGACAGGCCCATGATGACAAAGATCTCGCCTTCGCGGATCGACAGGTTGGCGCGGCGCACCGCCGGGATCAGCCCGGCCCGCCGAATCCGGTCCAGATCAGGGTCGGGGTTGTCGTTCAGGAAACCGTCCGCCTGCGCGCCGTAGAGCTTCCAGACATTCCTGCAAACCAGTTTTTCGGGTGCCGTCATCCGTCGCCTGCCAGGGAAATGGGAGGCCGGGGCACGATCATGCCCCGGCGCATGTCGGTGCGGTCCGCGTTACTGCCCGATCCAGGCTTTCCAGCGGTCCTCGTTGGCATCCATCCAGGCATCGACCACATCCTCGACCGACTTGCCGTCCAGATCGACATCGCCCACCATGGCGCTCATTTCCTCGTTGTTGAGCGTATAGGCCTGCACCGCGGCATAGGCGCCGGGCCATTTCTCTTCCATTCCGGCCCAGGCGGCCTTCCAGATCGGGCCGCGCGGCTTGCCGCAATCATAGGCCATGTCAGGGTTCACCCCGACCGCGGGATCGTCATAGCATTCCGCCGAATAGGGCGGGAATTCGACGAATTCGCCCTCGTATTTCGCCGATGCCCAATGCGGCACATAGATCCAGAGGATCACCGGCGCTTCGCGCTGATAGGCGCTCTCAAGCTCGGCGAACAGCGCCGCGTCGGTGCCCGCATGCACCACCTCGAAATCCAGGCCCAGCGCCTCGACCCGTTCCTCGTCGAACCCGCCCCAGGTCACCGGCCCGCCGACATAGCGCCCCTTGGGCGCGGTTTCGGCGGTGGCGAATTCGGAGGCGCAGGATTTCAGCGCCTCCCAGTCGGGCAGGCCCGGACAGCGCTCTTTCATATAGATCGGATACCACCATTCCTCGATCGCCTGCAGGCCGGTTTCGCCCGCATTGACCACGTTGCCCGAGGCCGTCGCCTCGTCCAGCGCCTCCTGCCCGGTGGTGGCCCAGATCTCCATCGCCAGCGTCAGGTCACCGGTCTTCAGCCCGGCGAACTGGGCGAGATAGTCGGCCTGCACATATTCGACATTGTACCCGGCCTCTTCGAGGACCGCGCCCATGATCTGGGTGTTGATCAGTTGCCCCGACCAGTCGTGCAGCGTCAGCTTGATCGGGTCTTGGCTTTCGGCCTCGGCCATCGCGGTGGTGGCAAGACCGCCCGCCATGGCGCAGGCAAGCGCAAGGTTCGTGATATTCTTCATTGTTCATCCCCCTGTGTGGATCGCGCGGGGTTCGTCCCGCATCAAGCGAAAGTTCAGCCAAAAAACCGCACAGGTCAACAAAACTTGTGGCTTTTGCTACATCTATTGCCAAACAATGTTGGATTTTGTGGGTTTTTTGGTATGCAATACGGGCAGATGCCACATCCGGAAGCACCGCGCATGACCGCCCCACCCCCCACGACCAGCCACCGCGAACAGGAAATCCTGCGCGAAATCCGGCTCTCGGGCGGGTCGTGCCGGGTCGGGTTCCTGGCCGAACGCCTGGGCGTTTCGGATGAAACCGTTCGGCGCAACATCCGGACGCTTCAGGAAAAATCGCTGGTCCGGAAGGTGCATGGCGGGGTGCTGCTGTCCGAGGGGCTGACGCTTAACGAACAGCCGTTCCAGACCCGGATGCGGCACAATGCCGAGGCCAAGCGCACCATCGCCGCGAAACTGGCCGAAATCATCCGCGACGGTGATTCGCTGTTTCTCGACATCGGCTCGACCACGGCCTACGCGGCGCAGGCGCTGGCGGGGCATCGCAACCTCTATATCGTGACCAATTCGCTGGCGGTGGCCGGCACGCTGGCCACGATCAACGGCAACCGCGTGTTCTTTGCCGGCGGCGAGCTTCGTCCGCATGACGGCGGGTCGTTCGGGCAGGATGCGATCCGCTTTCTGCACCGGTTCAACGTGCAATACGCGGTGTTTTCGGCCGGTGCCATCAACGGTGATATCGGTTTCATGCTGCATGACATCCAGGAGGCCGACCTGTCCCGCGAAGCGGCGCGCCGCGCGCAGACGCGCATCGTTCTGGCCGACAGCGACAAGTTCGGCCGCCGGGCGCCGATCGCGGTGTCGGACCAGTGCGAACTGGACCTGCTGATCACCGAGGCACCGCCGCCGCGCGCCATTGCCGACATGCTGGAGCGCAACGAAATCGCGCTGGTCCAGGCCGGTGGCGAAAACGGGAACGGAGCCTAGGCGATGCAGGACAGGCAGGAGGCTCTGCTCGAGTTCGTCGACCGCGCCGCCGAGGTGCCGCGCCGCTATTTCCGCGGCGGCGTGGATATCGCGCTGAAGGCCGATGAAACACCCGTCACCATCGCGGATCGCGAAACCGAAACCGTCCTGCGCGAGGCCATCGCCGCCCGGTTTCCCGGCGATGCCATCCTGGGCGAAGAATTCGGCGATACGGGCCGGGGCCGGGACGGCGGCAGCCGGTTCCGCTGGGTGATCGACCCCATCGACGGCACGCGGTCGTTCATCACGGGGATGCCGCTCTACGGGATGCTGGTCGGATTGCTCGAACGGGACCGGCCGGTCCTGGGCGCCATCGCCATGCCCGAACTGGGCGAGGTCTATTCCGGCGGCCCCGCCGGCGCGATGCTGAACGGGTCGCATCCGCTGCGCACGTCATCCGCCACCCGGCTCGCCGATGCCTTTGTCTATATCAACGAGGCGGACAAGATCATCCGCGACCGGCCACGGGTCTTTGACCGCCTGAACCGGGCCGGGCGGGACCGGCGGTTCAGCTGCGACTGTTATCCGCATGCGCTGGTCGCGGCGGGCCATGTCGACGCCTGCGTCGACTACCAGCTGCAACCCTATGACTATCTGCCGCTGGTGCCGGTGATCGAAGCCGCCGGCGGCGTGGTCACCGACTGGCAGGGGCGCCCGCCGGCGCTGGCCAGCGATGTCGCGGTGGTCAGCGCCGCCACCCCGGCATTGCACGCCGAACTCATTCGCCTGCTGAACGAAGGGTAACGCCATGGCCGATCATGCCGCGAAACATCTGATTATCGGCGGCGGCATCATCGGCTGTTCGATTGCCTATCACCTTGCCCGGCGCGGCGAACAGGGCGTGGTGCTGCTGGAGAAGGCGCAGCTGACCGAGGGCGCCACCTGGCATGCGGCCGGGCTCGTGGGGCAATTGCGGTCGTCGCGCAACACCACGCGGATGCTGCAACGTTCGGTTGCCATGTATGACCGGCTGGAGGCCGAGACCGGGCTGGCCTGCGACTGGAAACAGACCGGCAGCCTGCGCCTGGCGGCATCGCCCGAACGCATGCTGGAAAACCGGCGGCTGGCGACGATGGCCCGCAGCTTCGGGCTCGAGATGCGGCTGATCTCGCCGGACGAGGCGCAGGCGTTGTTTCCCTATATCTCGACCGACGGCCTGCAGGGCGCGGCCCATATTCCCAGCGACGGTCATGTGGATCCCGGCGGCCTGTGCCAGTCCATCGCGGCGGGCGCGCGGCTGCATGGGGCCGACCTGCGCCAGCGGGTCAAGGTGCTGGATTTCACCCTGCGCGGCGGGCGCATCACGCAGGTCCACACCAGCGAGGGCATTTGGGAGGCCGAGACCGTCACGCTTGCCGCCGGGATGTGGAGCCGGGAACTGGGGCGCAAGCTGGGCCTGCGCATCCCGGCCTGCGCGGTCGAACATCAATATGTCGTCACCGAACCGATCCCGGATTTCCCCGACGATCTGCCGACCCTGCGCGACCCCGACCGGCTGGTCTATTACAAACCCGATGCGGGCGGGCGGCTGGTGGTCGGCGGCTACGAGGACAACACGCTGGGGTTCGGCGAAACCGGCATTCCGGGCGATTTCGTGCGCCAGCTGCTGCCCGACGATCTGGACCGGTTCGCGCCGCTGGCCGAACAGGCCGCCATCACCACGCCCATCGTCGGACAGGTCGGCATCCGGCAGGTCATCAACGGTCCGATCCCCTATTCGGCGGATGGCGATTTCGTGATGGGCCCGGCGCCCGGCTTCGACAACCTGATGCTGGCCACTGGGTTTCTCTATGGCATCGCCGCGGGCGGCGGCGCCGGCGAGATGATCGCCGAATGGCTGACCGAGGGCCGCCCCGGCCTTGACCTGTGGCCGCTCGACAACCGCCGGTTCGGCCCGCATCACGGCACCAACGCCTTCATGTATCCCCGCGCGGTCGAACATTACGCCCATCACTACAAGCTGCGCCCGCCGGGGACCGAAGCCGAGGCCGCGCGCAACCTGCGGCTCAGCCCCGTGCATGACCGGCTGGCCGCGCGCGGGGCGGTGTTCGGGTCGAAAAACGGCTGGGAACGCCCGCTGTGGTTCGCGCCCGAGGGCATCGCGCCACGCGACCGGCTGGATTTTCTGAACCCCGGCTGGCTCGATTTCGTGGCCGGGGAACACCGCGCGGCCCGCAATGGCGTGACGCTGTGCGACCAGTCGAGTTTCTCGAAATTCGAACTGGCCGGACCCGGCGCGCTGGCGGCCATGCAACGGCTGGCAGTGTCGAACATGGACCGGCCCGCGGGCACGGTGATCCATACCCAGCTTTGCAATGACCGCGGCGGGATCGAGGCGGACGTGACCGTGACCCGGCTGGCCGAAAACCGGTTCTACATCGTCACCGGCGCGGGGTTCGGCGTGCATGACGGCGACTGGATCCGACGCCACCTGCCCGACGACGCGGTGCTGACCGAGGTGACATCGGGCATGGCCGTGCTCAACCTCGCCGGACCAAAGGCGCGGGCCGTGCTGGCGGCGGTCGCCGAAGAGGACGTATCGCCCGACCTGTTCCCCTTTGCCACCTGCCGCGAGGTTGCGATCGGTGCTGCACCTGTGCGGGCGATCCGCATCGGCTATGTGGGCGAACTGGGCTGGGAACTGCACATCCCAACCGAGTTTGCCTGCCACGTCCATGACCGGCTGCGCGATGCGGGCGCGGCGCATGGGCTGCGGGACATCGGGTATCGGGCCATCGAGAGCCTGCGGATGGAAAAGGGCTATCTCTACTGGAGCGCCGACATCACCCCCGATCATACCCCGTTCGAGGCCGGGCTGGGCGGGCGCGTGCATTTCAGAACGGGCGGCGATTTCATCGGCCGCGCCGCGCTGGAACGGCAGAAGGAACAGGGCATCGCCCGGCAATTGTTCTGCTTCACCTCCGGTGTCAGGCTGCCGCTCTACGGGGGCGAAACCATCCTGCACGGGGGCCGGACCGTGTCGCTGGCCAGTTCGGCGGCCTACGGGTTCACCACCGGGCAGACCATTCTCTACGGCTATCTCGACCGGGCGCTGTGGGGCGAAACCGATTTCGAACTCGAAGCGTTCGGCACCCGCCACCCGATCCGCCGCGTTGCCGCGCCGCTCTATGATCCCGAGAACCTGCGCCTGAAATCATGAAGGAGACCCGATGCCGGATGACCTGACAGATGTGCATGACGCGCTGGCCAACCTGCCGCACCTGGCCGCCATTCCCGAGACCGACCGCCGCCTTACGCGGCTCGGCGGGCTGACCAACCGGGTGTATCGCGCGGAAACCTCCGCCGGGACGGTGATCGTCCGTATCGCGGGCGTGGGCACAGACGACTATATCGACCGTGCGGTCGAGTTGCACAACGCCCATGCGGCGGCGGCGGCGGGCGTGTCACCGGAGGTGCTGTGGGCCGATGCCGCAACCGGCGTGATGATCACCCGCAGCCTCGATCCCATCACCACGATGACCCCGGACCAGTTCGCCAGCCGCAGCGGCTCACCGGGGCGCGCGGGTGCCGCGCTGGCACGGCTGCACGGCTCGGGGCGGGAATTCCGGTTCCGGTTCGAACTGTTCGCGATGATCGACGACTATCTCGGGATACTCGCGGGCAGGAACACGGAGTTGCCAGAAGGCTACCACGATATCGCCCGCGCCGCCGCACCGGTCAAGGCGGCGCTGGCCGCGAACCCCGCGCCGCTGGCGCCCTGCCATTGCGACCCGCTGTGCGAGAACTTCCTGGATGACGGCAAACGGATGTGGATCGTCGACTGGGAATATTCCGGCATGAACGATCCGCTATGGGATCTGGGCGACCTGTCGGTCGAGGCCGGGTTCGGCGCGGATCAGGAGGCCGAGATGATGCACGCCTATTTCGGCCGCGCGCCGGAGGCGGCGGAAACCGCCCGCATGGTGATCTACAAGGCCATGTGCGACCTGCTCTGGACGCTGTGGGGGCTGATCCAGCATGCAGACGGCAACCCTGCCGAGGATTTCTGGGCCTATGCGACCGGCCGGTTCGACCGCTGCAAGGCGCTGATGCGCTCCGACGCCTTCGCCGCCCATCTCGCGGCGCTCTGAACCCGGGCCGCCGCGGGTCAGCGCGGGCGGCGGATCGCGTGGCCCGCGCCGTCGGGATAGGGCAGGTTTGCCTGCGCCGCCGCGATCCGGGCCATCGCGGTTTCGATCCCGGCCGAGGGCGCGCAGGGCCGGCGGGTTTCCAGGCTGACATGCAGCAGGAAATGTTCCCCGGTGGCCAGCAGCCGGTCGCCTTCATACATCGAGTGGAACAGGTGCAGTTTCTTGCCCTCACCCAGCAGCATCTGCGTGCGCACCTCGATCCGGGCGCCGGCATGGGTCTCGTCCAGATGGCGGATATGGGTTTCGGCGGTGAAATAGCTGCCGCCGGCCGCGATATAGGCGTCATCGCATCCGATGATCTCCATGAACCGATCGGTGGCGCAGGCAAAGGCGTCGAGATATCGCGATTCCGTCATGTGGCCGTTGTAGTCGGTCCAGTCGATCGGCACCGCGCGGGCCAGGGTCAGGATCGGCCGCGACAGGTCGCCGATATCGTCCAGCCGCCCCGCCAGCGGCCCCTGCGCCCTGAGCCGCGCATCATGTTCGCGCAACACCCGCCCCGCGCCCTGGTCGTGGTATTTCAGGCCACGCAGGATCGACACCAGGTTGTTGTCGCGGATACGCTCGAGATCGCGAATGCCGTGCGCGCCCGATTGCGCGTCCGACTGGCCGGCGATCAGGTCCACCAGGTCGTCGGTGAACTCGGGCACGTCCATCAGTTTCGTCCACGGCCATTTCAGCGCCGGGCCGAACTGGGCCATGAAATGACGCATCCCGGCCTCGCCGCCCGCCACCCGGTAGGTTTCGAACAAGCCCATCTGCGCCCAGCGCAGGCCAAAGCCCATGCGGATCGCCTCGTCGATTTCGCCGGTGGTGGCGATGCCGTCCTTGACCAGCCACAACGCCTCGCGCCAGACCGCTTCGAGGAACCGGTCGGCCACATGGGCGTCGATCTCGTGTTTCAGGTGCAGCGGGTAGAGCCCCAGCGACGACAGAAGGGCAGAGGCCCGTTCGACGACCGGCGCCGGGTTGGCCGGGGTCGTCACCAGTTCGACCAGCGGCAGCAGGTAGACCGGGTTGAACGGGTGCGCCACGACGATCCGCCCCGGATCGGCCCGTCCCTGCTGCAATTCCGACGGTTTGAAGCCGCTGGTGGACGACCCGATGATCGCATCCGGGTCGCAGGCGGCCTCGATCCCGGCATAAGTCGCGCGTTTCAGTTCCAGCTGCTCCGGCACGCTTTCCTGTATCCAGACCGCGCCGCGCACGGCCTCGCCGAGGGTGTCGTGAAAGCCGAGCTTCCCTTCATCCGGCAGCGGCACATCGCTGAGCCCCGGCAGCGACCGGCGGGCATTGTCCAGAACCTCGCCGATCTTGCGTTCTGCCTGCGGGTCCGGGTCGAACACCCGCACGTTCCAGCCGTTCAGCAGGAACCGCGCGGCCCAGCCCCCGCCAATGACACCGCCACCGATGATTGCAGCCGTTTTCGTCATGATCCTGTTTCCGCATGTTTCGGGTCGCCCGTTCTGCCCGGCCAGGTCAGCATGGCGGAAAAGGAGACAGATGATGGATATCGAGTTTCTACCGCTGCCGGGTTCCGTCGTGGCGCAGATCCGCGACAGCGGGATCGATGCCTATGGCAATCCGGTCGAGCGGCACAGGTCGGATGGCGGCGGCTATCCCTGCCGCCATTGCCTGACCGAGACACCACCCGGCCATGATTACCTGATCCTCGCGCATCGGCCATTCGAAACGCGCAATCCCTATGCCGAAACCGGCCCGATATTCCTGTGCGCCGATGATTGCCCGACCGCCGAACCATCGGCCCGGTTGCCCGCGATACTGCGCGCCGACAGCTATCTCGTCCGCGGCTATTCGGCCGGGGAACGCATTCTCTATGGCACGGGAAAACTCGTTCCGACCGCCGGGATCGCCGCCTATGCGGCCCGCCTGTTCGAAAACCCGGACATCGCCTTCGCGGATGTCCGCAGCGCCAGCAACAACTGCTTTCAATGCCGCATCCGGCGTGCCTCATGACCCGGGCGCGCGCTTGGTCAGCCCCAGCCGCGCGCGCACCTCGGCGGGGCCGATCACGCGGGCGCCCATGTTCTCGACGATATTCGCCGCGCGTTCGACCAGTTGCCAGTTCTCGGCCAGCACGCCCTTTTCGAGCCACAGGTTGTCCTCGAGCCCCACGCGCACATTGCCACCCGCCAGCACGCTGGCCGCGACATAGGCCATCTGGTTGCGGCCCAGCGCGAAGGCCGAAAAGGTCCAGTCGTCGGGCACGTTGTTGACCATCGCCATGAAGGTGTTCAGGTCGTCCGGCGCCCCCCAGGGCACGCCCATGCACAGCTGCACCAGCGCGTTCGGCTCGAGGATACCGTCGGCGACCAGTTGCCTGGCATACCACAGGTGGCCGGTGTCAAAGGCCTCGATCTCGGGCTTGACGCCCAGGTCGGTCATCATCCGGCCCATCGCCTGCAACATGCCCGGCGTGTTGGTCATGACGTAATCGGCCTCGGCGAAGTTCATCGTGCCGCAATCCAGCGTGCAGATCTCGGGCAGGCAGTCGGCCACATGGGCCACCCGTTCGCTGGCCCCCACCATGTCGGTGCCGGCAACCGTGGGCAGCGGGCTTTCCACGCCGCCGAACACCATGTCGCCGCCCATACCGGCGGTCAGGTTCAGCACCACGTCCACCTCGGCATCGCGGATGCGCTCGGTCACTTCGCGGTAAAGGTCGAGCCTACGGCTCGGCGCCCCGGTCTCGGGGTCGCGCACATGGCAATGCACCACCGCCGCCCCGGCCCTGGCCGCGGCAATCGCGCTGTCGGCGATCTGCGCGGGCGAGCGCGGGACATGCGGGCTGCGGTCCTGGGTGCTGCCCGATCCGGTTACGGCGCAGGTGATGAACACCTCCTTGTTCATGGTCAATGGCATCGGGTTCTCCTGTCTGTCACGGGCAGGCTCATCCAGCCGCCTGCCGCCATCTGTTCCGCCAGCGAAGTATCGTGTCGGTTTCCGACATCGCGTCTAGAAGGGCATCGGGTGCTGCCGGTGCGCGGCGACGATGTCGTCCAGCACCTCCTGCGTCAGCGTCACGTCGACCGAGCCCAGCGCATGGTCGAGCTGCGCCAGCGTGGTCGCCCCGATGATCGTCGTCGCCATGAACGGCCGGGTCCGGCACCAGGCCAGGGCCATGTGAACCGGGTCCAGCCCGTGTTTGCGCGCCACTTGCAGGCAGGCATCGACCGCCGTGAATGCGCGCGGTGTCCTGCGTCCGCCCAGTTCCGGGTTCAGCGTCATCCGGCTACCGCCGGGCACCGCGCCGTCCTGGTACTTGCCGGTCAGCAGCCCCGCCGCGAGCGGCGAAAACGCCATCAGGCCCACATCCTCGTTGACGCTCAGTTCGGCCATGTCCGTGTCGAAGAGCCGGCAGAGCAGCGAATATTCGTTCTGCACCGAAACCGCGCGCGGACCCGCCCCCGCCTCGGCCAGCCGCAGCCATTGCGCGATGCCCCAGGCGGTTTCGTTGGACAGGCCGAAATGGCGGATGGTGCCCCTGTCCACCTCGCGCTGCAATGCCTGCAGGCAGTCCTGCATGTTGTCGCGCACCGCCGCCGGATCCTGCCGCGACGGGTCGTAGGTCCAGTGCTGGCGGAACATGTAGCTGCCCCGGTTCGGCCAGTGGAACTGGTAGAGGTCGATATAGTCGGTGCGCAGCCGCCGCAGCGACCCCTCGATCGCGACGGGGATGGTTTCGGCGGTGATCGGGGCGCCGTCGCGCACCGCCTTCTGCCCTTGCCCCGAATGTTTGGTGGCCAGGATGTAATCACCCCGCCGCGCCGGATGGGCGGCGTTCCAGTTGCCGATGATGTCCTCGGTGCGCCCGGCAGTGTCGCGGCTGACCGGATTGACCGGATAGACCTCGGCGGTGTCGACGAAATTCACCCCCGATGACAGCGCATGGTCGATCTGCGCATGGGCCTCGGCCTCGCCGGTCTGGGTGCCGAAGGTCATGGTGCCAAGGCACAGTTCGCTCACCTTCAGACCGGAGCGGCCCAGTTCGTTCAGCTGCATGTGACGGCTCCCCCATTGCTGCCGGCCGGAGACTAGCCAGCCCTCCTGACAGGGTAAACCACCGAATTTTCGGAGCCGGAAACCGGGCAACCGCAGCTCCGCCTTCAAGAACAAAGGAAGAACTTGTATGGTTCCTGCCGATGCCGACTCGCCTGCATATTCCGTCCGGATCGCGCCCGCGCCCTGCCCTGACCCTCGGGGACGGGATCGCGCTGACGCGGGCGCGGGTACATGAGGCCTGCGGCCCGGCGCGCTGGACCTTTGCCATGTGGCTGGCCGGGCGGGTGATGGGCCGGGCCGCCGGGCCGGTGCTGTGGATCGCCCCGTCCTGGTCCGCCGAAGGGCTGCACCCTGCGGGCATCCTGCCCTGGGCCGACCCGGCGCGGGTCCTGCTGGTGCGTCCCGACCGCGCCCCCGACCTGCTGTGGTGCGCCGAAGAGGCGCTGCGGTCGGGCGCCGCGCCGCTGGTGGTGGCCGAACTGCCCGAACCGCCGCCGCTGACCCCGGTGCGGCGGCTGCATCTGGCCGCCGAGACCGGGGCGGAGGCCGCGCCGAAGGGGGCGGCGCCGCTGGGCCTGCTGCTGACCCCGGGCGATGGCGGCGCCGCCGGGGCCGAGAGCCGCTGGCACATGGCCGGACGACATGATCCGCCGGGACGGGCCTGGCAGCTGGAACGCCGACGCGCCCGCAGCGCGCCACCCAAGGCATGGATTGCCCGCCCGGCGCGGCGTGACAGCGGCAGGATCGGGATGCAGATCACGGCGGCATGACAATCGGGTGACACCCCGTGCTCTATCGCCCCGCATCATCCGCGCCTGGTCTATACTGGGTCCATACTGGCCACGTCCGCAGTCGGGGCAGGAGACCCGATGACCGCTCCGCTTCACCATAGGCTGCCCCGCCGCACCTTGTTGCTGGCGCTGGCCGCCTGCATGGTCCTGCCGGTCCGGGCGGGCGCGGCGGCGCGGCGTTACCGCCTCGATCCGGGGGCGACACGGGTCGGGTTCACCTTCACTCTCAACGGCACCCCGCAGAGCGGAACCCTGCCGGTGCGCCAGGCCGACATCCGGATCGACCCGGCGCGGCTGACCGCCTCGTCGGTCGATGTGAGGCTGGATGCCGGGCGGGCGCGCACCGGCATCGGCTTTGTCACCACGACCCTGATCGGCCCCCAGATGCTCGATGCCCGCCGCTTTCCCGAAATCCGCTTCCGTTCCACCGCGATCCGGCCGGGCGCTGGCGGGCGGCTGTCCGACGGCGCCGGGATCACCGGCGACCTGACCCTGCATGGGATCACGCGACCGCTGACCTTTGCCGCCGATCTCTATCGCCCGCGCGGCAGCGCGGCGGACGATCTGAGCCGGCTGACGGTGCATCTGCGCGGCCACCTGAGCCGTGCCGCCTTCGGGCTGACCGCCTATGCGGACATGGTCGGCGATACCGTCGGGCTGAGCATCGACGCAGCCATCCGCGCCGCCTGACACGGCCCCGGGTTCACACCGGACCTTCGATCCGCGAACCGGTGGCCGCGCAGATGAGGGCAAAAACGACCCGAGCGTGTCGATTTTCCACAAGCCCCGCCATGCGCGGTGATCATTCTGGGCCGGTCATGCGAACCATCCTGTCCTTTGCCGCCCTGTTCCTGTCCGTATTGCTGCTGCAACTGGCCACCGGGGGCGTCGGGCCGCTGGACGCGCTGTCGGGGCTGGCGCTGGATTTCACCGCCGCCGAGATCGGCCTGCTCGGCTCGGCGCATTTCTTCGGGTTCTTCATCGGCTGCTGGTGGGCGCCCCGCCTGCTGGGAACGGTCGGCCATTCCCGCGCCTTCGCCGCCTTCACCGCCGCCGGCTCGATCGGCCTGCTGGCACATATGCTGGTGATCGATCCCTGGGCCTGGGCCGCGATGCGGGTGGCATCGGGGCTGTGCGTGGCGGGCTGCTATACCGTGATCGAGGCCTGGCTGAACGCCAAGGCCACCAATGCCAACCGGGGCCGCACGATGGGCATCTACCGGATGGTGGACACATCCGGGTCGCTGGTGGCGCAGCTGCTGATCGGCGTGCTCGATCCGGCCAGCTATGTTTCCTACAACATCCTGGCGATCATCTGCTGCGCCGCGCTGCTGCCGCTGACGCTTACGCGGGTGACCCAGCCCGAAACGCCCGCCGCCCCGCGCCTGCGCCCGATGCTGGCCGTCAGGCTGTCGCCCCTTGCCGCAGTCGGGGTCATCGTCGCCGGCCTGAGCACCGCCGCCTTCCGCATGATCGGGCCGCTCTACGGGCAGGAGGTCGGGCTGCGCGCCGACCAGATCGGCGTGTTCCTCGCCGCCTTCGTGCTGGGCGGCGCGCTGGCGCAATACCCGGCCGGGTGGCTGGCGGACAAGTATGACCGCCGCCACGTCCTGATCGGGTTTTCCATCGCCGCGATCCTGTCCTGCGGCGTCACCATCGCCGCGCCGATGGGGGCGCAAACCGCGATCATGCTGTCGGCCGGGCTGTTCGGGCTGACCACCTTTCCGATCTTCTCGATCTCGGCGGCCCATGCGCATGACTATGCCAGCAACGAGGAACGGGTCGAGTTGTCGGCGGCGCTGATGTTCCTCTATGCGCTCGGTGCCATCGCCTCGCCGCTGGTCACCTCGGGGCTGATTGCCGCCTACGGCCCGCAAGCCCTGTTCCTGTTCATCTCGGTCGGCCACCTGGGGCTGCTGGTGTTCGGGCTGGCCCGGATGCGCGCGCGCCCGGCAAGAACCCGCACCAGCTATGTGTTTACCCCGCGCACGTCATTCCAGATCGGGCGGATCTTCGGCCAGCGCCGCGACCGCGGCCGCTGAGCGGCGCCGCACGTTCCGGGGGTGACGGGCCTGCGCGCCTGCGCTACATACGCCCGCGCATCACAGGACGGACATTCCCATGGCACGGATCCTCATCACCTCGGCAATCCCGTATATCAACGGGATCAAGCATTTGGGCAATCTCGTCGGCAGCCAGCTGCCCGCCGACCTGTTCGCCCGCTACCAGCGCGGCCGGGGCAACGAGGTGATGTTCCTCTGCGCCACCGACGAACACGGCACCCCGGCCGAACTGGCCGCGGCCAAGGCCGGCCAGCCGGTTGCCGAATACTGCACCGGGATGCACGAGGTGCAGGCGGATATCGCGCGCCGTTTCGGGCTCAGCTTCGATCATTTCGGGCGATCCTCGAGCCCGCAGAACCACGCGCTGACCCAGCATTTCGCGGGCCGGCTGGCCGATGCCGGGCTGATCCGCGAGGTTGCGGAGAAACAGGTCTATTCCAACGCCGACGGGCGGTTCCTGCCCGACCGCTATATCGAAGGCACCTGCCCCAATTGCGGCTACGACCGCGCCCGTGGCGACCAGTGCGAAAACTGCACCAAGCAACTCGACCCGACCGACCTGATCGACCCGCGCAGCGCGATCTCGGGCTCGACCGACCTGGAGGTGCGCGAAACCAAGCATCTCTACCTGCGCCAGTCGGCGCTGAAGGACCGGCTGGACGCCTGGATCGACAGCAAGTCCGACTGGCCGGTGCTGACCACCTCGATCGCCAAGAAATGGCTGCATGACGGCGACGGGTTGCAGGATCGCGGCATCACCCGCGATCTCGACTGGGGCATCCCGGTGAAACGTGGCGACCGGGACTGGCCCGGCATGGAAGGCAAGGTGTTCTACGTCTGGTTCGACGCGCCCATCGAATACATCGCCTGCGCCGCCGAATGGGCCGAGGCCCATGGCAGGCCGGATGCCGACTGGCAACGCTGGTGGCGCACGGACAAGGGCGCCGAGGACGTGCGCTACGTCCAGTTCATGGGCAAGGACAACGTGCCATTCCACACCCTGTCCTTCCCGGCCACGATCATCGGGTCCGGCGAGCCGTGGAAACTGGTCGATCACCTCAAGAGCTTCAACTATCTCAACTATGATGGCGGCCAGTTCAGCACCTCGCAGGGCCGTGGCGTGTTCATGGATCAGGCGCTGGAGATCCTGCCGGCGGATTACTGGCGCTGGTGGCTGCTGTCGAACTGCCCGGAAAGCTCGGATGCCGAATTCACCTGGGAAAACTTCCAGCAGGGGGTGAACAAGGACCTGGCCGACGTTCTGGGCAATTTCGTGTCACGGATCACCAAGTTCTGCCGCTCGAAATTCGGCGAAGAGGTCCCGGCCGGCGCCTACGGCGAAAAGGAACAGGCCCTGATCGCCGATCTGACCACCCGCATCCGCGCCTATGAACGCCACATGGAGGCGATGGAGGTGCGCAAATCCGCGCAGGAATTGCGGGCGATCTGGGTCGCCGGCAACGAATACCTCCAATCCGCCGCGCCCTGGTCCACGTTCAAGACCGATCCCGACCGCGCGGCGGCGCAGGTGCGGCTGGGGCTGAACCTGGTCCGGCTCTACGCGGTGCTGTCGATGCCGTTCATTCCCGATGCCGGCGCCCGGATGCTGGCCGCGATGGGCAGCGACGACGACAGCTGGCCCGACGACGTCGCCGCCGCATTGTCCACCCTGTCACCGGGCCACGCCTTTGCCGTGCCCGACGTGCTGTTCGCCAAGATCACCGACGACCAGCGCGAAGACTGGCAGGGCCGTTTCGCCGGCACCCGCGCCTGAACGCGATACGCCCCGGCCGGGACCGGGGCGTCCGTCTTTCCATCGGCAGACCGCTCAGCCGGCGGCCGCCACCGCGCGTTTTGCCATCACGCCGACCAGATGCGCCCGGTATTCCGGCGTGCCGTGCAGATCGCCGATCATGCCGTCGGCGGACAGGCTCAGCCCGTCCAGCGCCGCGGCCGAGAACCCGGCATCCAGCGCCGCCTCCGCATCGCTCCA
Organism: Pukyongiella litopenaei; assembly: GCF_003008555.2. Lineage (NCBI taxonomy): Bacteria > Pseudomonadati > Pseudomonadota > Alphaproteobacteria > Rhodobacterales > Paracoccaceae > Pukyongiella > Pukyongiella litopenaei. The sequence goes on from NZ_CP027665.1 coordinate 933,423, forward strand.
GCGGAACACGCCACCCTCCGACGCGCCGGTGACCGCGACCCGCACGCCATCGGCGAACCTGGCCACGAACACGCCGACCAGCGCAAAACGCGACGCGGGCTGCTCGAACTTCTGATAGGCCGCCGCCTGCGGGATCGGGAAATTCACCGCCGTGATGATCTCACCTTCGTCCAGCGCGGTTTCGAACAGGCCGGTGAAATAGTCGTCCGCCGCGATCTCGCGCCGGTCGGTGACGATGGTCGCACCCGAGGCCAACGCCGCCGCCGGGTAATCGGCCGACGGGTCATTGTTGGCCAGACTGCCCCCGATGGTGCCACGATTGCGCACCGCCGGATCGCCGATATGGCTCGCCAGCGCCGCCAGCGCCGGATAGGCCCCCGCGCCGGCCGCAACTGCGCCATGGGTGGCGGCCCCGCCGATCCGCACCCCGCCATCGCCCGCACTGATGCCCTGCATCCCGGCAATTCCCGCCAGCGACACCAGTTTCGACGGGCTCGCCAGCCGCTGCTTCAGCGTCGGGATCAGCGTCTGACCGCCGCCCAGCGCCTGCGCATCCTCGGCGGCCAGCGCCGCGACCGCCTCTTCCACCGTTCCCGGCTTCACAAACTCAAACTCATACATCTCGTTTTCCTTTCCGAGAGGCGGGGCAGACCGCCCCACTTCCTCTTGCCAGAAATATCCCGGGGGTCCGGGGGCAGCGCCCCCGGCATCCCCACCGATCAGCCCTGCAGCGCCGCCCAGACCCGTGCCGGCGACAGCGGCATGTCGATATGGGTCACGTCCCGGCCGGCCGACCGCAGCGCGTCCACGACCGCGTTCACCACCGAGGGCGGCGACCCGATGGCGCCGGCCTCGCCGCAGCCCTTCACCCCCAGCGGGTTGTGGGTGCAGGGCGTCGAACAGGAATGGTCGACCTCGAAACTCGGCAGGTCGTCGGCGCGCGGCATCGCGTAATCCATGTAGGACGCGCTCAGCAACTGGCCGGTCTCGTCATAGACGCACCCTTCGAGCAGCGCCTGGCCGATCCCCTGCGCCAGCCCGCCATGAACCTGGCCGTCGACGATCATCGGGTTGACGATATTGCCGAAATCATCCGCCGCCATCATCCGCTCGATGCTGACCTTGCCGGTTTCGGGATCGACCTCGACCTCGCAGGCATAGGCGCCGGCGGGGAAGGTGAAGTTGGCCGGGTCATAGAACGCGGTCTCCTCCAGCCCCGGTTCGATATCCTCCAGCGGGTAGTTATGCGGCACATAGGCCGCCAGGCAGACATCGCCCCAGGCCACCGACTTGTCGGTGCCCGCCACCGAGAACTGGCCGTCCTTCAGTTCGATATCGGCCTCGGCGGCCTCCATCAGATGGGCGGCGATCTTCTTGGTCTTGTTGATGATCTTCTCGGCCGCCCGCACCATCGCGGACCCGCCCACCGCGAGCGAGCGCGACCCGTAGGTGCCCATGCCCATCGGCGTGTTGGCGGTATCGCCATGCACGACCTCGACCATGCTTTCGTCGATCCCGATCATCTCGGCGATCACCTGCGGAAAGGCAGTTTCATGCCCCTGCCCGTGGCTGTGGCTGCCGGTCATCACCACCAGCCCGCCGGTGGCGTTGACGCGCACGGTGGCCGATTCATATAGCCCCGCCCGCGCGCCCAGCTGGCCGACGAGATTGCTGGGCGCGATGCCGCAGGCCTCGATATAGCAGTTCACGCCGAGGCCGCGCAGCTTGCCCTTTGCCTCGCTTTGCGCGCGCCGCGCCGGGAAGCCCGCGAAATCCGCGATCTCCTCGAGCTTGTCCATCGTCGCGTTGTAATCGCCGGTGTCGTATTCCACCGCCACCGGGGTGGCATAGGGGAACTCGGTCACGAAATTCTGCCGCCGCAGCGCCACCGGATCGACACCCAGTTCACGCGCCGCCTTGTCGATCACCCGTTCCAATTGATAGGTCGCCTCGGGCCGCCCGGCCCCGCGATAAGCATCGACCGGCACCGTGTTGGTGAACACCGCCTTCACGTTCACATAGATCAGCGGCGTCTTGTAGTTGCCCGCCATCAGCGTCCCGTGCAGCCAGGTCGGCACCGAGGGGGCGAAGGTCGAAAGATAGGCCCCCATATTCGCGTGGGTGTCGGTGCGCAGCGCCACGAAATTGTTGTCGGCATCCAGCGCCAGTTCGATCCGGGTCACATGATCGCGCCCATGGGCATCGGTCATGAAAGCCTCGGACCGGCTGGCGGTCCATTTGACCGGCCGGTTCACCGCCTTGGCGGCAAAGGTGCAGAAGGCTTCCTCGGCATAGTGGAAGATCTTGGAGCCAAAGCCGCCGCCTACATCCGGCGCCACCACGCGCAGCTTGTGTTCCGGGATGCCGAGAACGAAGGCGCCCATCAGCAGCCGGATCACATGCGGGTTCTGGCTGGAGGTATAGAGCGTGTGCTCGCCGGTGCCGCGATTGTAATCGCCGATCGCCACCCGCGGTTCCATCGGGTTCGCCACCATGCGCTGGTTCACCAGGTCCAGCGTGGTCACATGGGCCGCGCCCTTGATCGCCTGGTCCACCGCCTCGCGGTTTTCCTCGACGAACCCCCAGTCGTAGCAGAGGTTGCTGGTCAGGTCGTCATGCACCTTGGGCGCGCCGTCCTCCAGCGCCGCCTTCATGTCCACGACCGCGGGCAGGTCCTCGATATCGACCTCGATGGCCTCGGCGGCGTCGCGCGCCTGTTCGGCGCTATCGGCAACCACGGCGGCGATCGGGTCGCCCACATGGCGCACCTTGCCCTGCGCCAGCACCGGGTGTCCGGGTTCCTGCATCGGCTCGCCATGCCGGTCGGTCACCTGCCAGCCGCAGGGCAGCCCGCCCACGCCTTCGAAATCGGCGCCGGTGAAAATCCGCACCACGCCGGGCATGGCCTCGGCCGCGGCGGTGTCGATGCTGTTGATCCTGCCATGCGCCACGTCCGAGCGCAGGAAATACGCATAGGCCTGGCCGGGCATGTTGATGTCGTCGGTGTAATTGCCGGCGCCTGTCAGGAAACGCACGTCCTCGCGCCGTTTCGAACTGGCTCCGATGCCACTGTCCTTTGGCATTTGCTGGTTCTCCTCCCCTGTATCCTTCATCTGCGCGCTGCCCCCGTCACCGGCGGGCGGGCGCGCCGATCATTCGGCGGCGATGGCGCCCACGTCCTGACCGGACGCGGCCATGATCGCCTTGACGATGTTGTGATAGCCGGTGCAGCGGCAGATATTGCCTTCGAGATAGTCACGCACCTCGGCTTCGGTCGGCCTGGGATTGTCCTTCAGCAGCGCCGCCGCCGACATCACCATGCCGGGCGTGCAGAATCCGCATTGCAGCCCGTGATGGTCCTGGAACGCCTGCTGGATCACGTTCAGCGTGCCGTCCGGCGCCGCCTGCCCCTCGATCGTGGCGACCTCGGCCCCCTCGGCCTCCAGCGCCAGCATGGTGCAGGATTTCACCGCCGCGCCATCCACATGCACGACGCAGGCACCGCACTGGCTGGTGTCACACCCGACATGCGTTCCTGTCAGGCCCAGCCCATCCCGCAGGAAGGTGGACAGAAGCGTGCGCCCCTCGACCTCCCCGCTGCGTAGCTTTCCATTCACGGTCATCGAGACCTGTGGCATCGGATCCTCCCCTCGTATTCCTGGTTCCCTGTGCGGAGTAAATCACGCCATTCCCCGCTTGAGAACAGAATTCTTGCTTTGAAACTCAGTCTTTGGTCGCAGGTGCCGCGCGCGGCTGCGGGCGCGTCGGTATCTCCTTGAGCAACCCGCCGACCCCCATCGCCGCGATATCGACGGCCGAAACCCGGATCCCGCAGACGACGCGGCTGAGCACCCAGTCGGCGCCGCTGGGCTTGGGCGAGCGCACGCTGCCGGGCAGGCCGATCACCGGCCGCGCGCCCAGATCGCCAAGATCGCCCAGATCGCCCAGGAACAGCAGGTTGCCGGGATCGACCGGCATGCCATAGCGCTCGACCCGGCCACCGGCGGCGCGCAGGGCGGCGGGGGCCACGTCATCGGGGTCGGAGGTCGCCGAGCCGGTGAGGATCAGGACCAAGTCGCCCCCGATCCCGGCCAGCGCGCGCGCCAGCGCGGCGCTGTCATGCGGCACCACCCGGCAATCGGCAAGCTCCGCGCCCAGCGCCCGCAGCCGGTTTTCGATCGCCTGCCGCCCCTTGTCGCCGGTCGGGCCGCCGGGGATTTCGGTGATCACCAGGCCGGCGCTGCGGATCACCGGCGCCGACAGCGCCACCGCCCCGCACGCCGCGTCGCAGGCCGCCGCCACGTCCGTTTCCGCGACCGCGTATGAAATCACCTTGACGGTGGCGACCATCCCGCCCGGCGCCATCTGCTGAAAGGGCGGCACCGTGGCCACCGTGATCATCGGATGGACGGTGTTGAACCGCACCAGCGCCCCGGCATCGAGCCGCGCCACACCCGGACCGGCGGCGAGCAGGTTCACCCGGCCGGTGAACGCCTCGGTCAGCCGCAGCCCCGCCGCCGCCGGATCGGGGGCCAGCGCCGCGGCCAGCCGCCGCGCGGCTTCGTTTTCGTGCAGGTCGCCGGGGTCGAGCCGGGCCACCACCACCTCGGCGATCTCCGCCGCCGCCAGCTGCGCCAGGTGGTCCGCGTCGAGCATCAGCCCCTTGCGCAGCCGCCGCCCGCCCACGCGGATGGAATGGGCCAGCAGCGCGCCCTCGGCCTCGGCCACGGGCACCGGGCCGAACCTCACGGGCGCCTGCCGCGCAGCACGGCGGTCATCTCGGCCAGGATCGCCACCGCGATCTCGGACGGGTCCGCCGCCCCGATATCGAGGCCGACAGGGGCGTGGATGCGGGCGATCTCGGCCCCGGTGAAGCCCGCCTGTTCCAGCCGCGCGACCCGTTTCGCATGGGTGCGGGTCGATCCCAGGGCGCCGATGTAGAACACATCCGCCCGCAGCGCCGCCATCAGCGCCGGGTCGTCCAGTTTCGGGTCATGGGTCAGCAGCACCAGCGCGGTGCGCGGATCCAGCCCCAGGGCGGCCACCGCCTCGTCGGGCCAGTCGGTCAGGATGGTTTCGCCCGGAAACCGGGTCTCGCTGGCAAAGGCCTCGCGCGGGTCGACGATCACCGGGTCATAGCCGGCGATCCGCGCCATCGGCAGCAGCGCCTGGGCGATATGCACCGCGCCCACGACGATCAGCCGCAGCGGCGGGTTGTGCACCGCCACGAAGGTCCGGCCGTCCGGTTCGAACCCCGAGCGGTCCAGGCGCATCCGGTCCGGATAGGCGCCGCGCCGCAACGCCCGCGCCCCGGTTTCCACGTTCACCTCATAGGCCAGCGCCTCGCGCGCGGCCCGCGCGGCGACCAGTTCCTCCAGCATGGTGTCGGGCAGCACATGCCCCACCGGTTCGACCAGCACCCGGATGGTGCCGCCGCAGGCCAGCCCGACGGCAAAGGCATCCGCGTCGCTGACCCCGAATTCGAGCAGCCGCGCATCCCCTTCGTCGAGCGCCTCCAGCGCCTCGACGATCACCGCGCCTTCGACGCAGCCGCCCGAGACCGAGCCCTCGATACACCCGTCGCCACCGATGGCAAGCTGCGCGCCGGTCCGGCGCGGGGCGCTGCCCCAGGTTTCCACGACCGTGGCCAGCGCCGCGCCGATCCCGTCACGATGCCAGCCCAGCGCGGTTTCCGGCGCATGGTCGAAACGCGAGTAACCTGTTGCCGTCATCCGTTCTCACTCCCCCGCAGCGGGGCACAGTCTGCGCCGGACCGGCCGGTCAATCAATCAGTTGCGACAGCGGGTCGCGCAGATGCTCCAGCCAGATCGAATGAAATCGCCGCATGGCCTCGATCATCCAGTCATGCTGTCTGCTCCAGTCGCTCTCATCAAGCGGATCTCCCGGCTCACTCAGCAGCAACTGCCAATATCCCCGGTTCCCGACCGACCACTCGACACCCTCGAATGCGTCAAGATCAGCATGGCGGGCGCTCCAATCGGCAAAATCAACCTCGGGAAACTGCCCAAGCGACAGGTAGGCGCCGATCCGTTTCTTGGCCACGTTGCGATACACATAGATCCCGCAGTTGTAGATTTCCAAACGCTCCTGCCCGGTGAATACGGCCATCATCCAGCCCTGATTCGGCGCGGCACCGGGCATGCGCAGCGGCCAGTCGCGCGGCAATCTGTCGAGCAGCGCCGCCCAGTAGTCAATGCGCCGGTGAGCATCCTCCGCCGCCGCAACGATCCTGCGGCGCTGGGACTTCACCCAGTCATTGGGGCGCTCGATCACTTCGAACTTTGGCGCCGCCGCGCTGTCGCCGATGCGCCAAGCCTCGATCTCGACGCCGAAGAACCAATAGCCTTCGTCGGTATGGGCGTTCAGCCATTCGATGGCCGCGCGGTGCTCCTGCCGCAGATGTTCCGTCACCCAGACCACCGTATGAGCCTTGCGTCCGGCAAGATATGTCATGATCTGCCCCAGATGGCGGTGATCACTGACCCCGAACTGGTTTTCGATGACCACCACACGCCCATCCTCATCACGGCAGGTGATGTCGGCACGGAAGCTTCCCACCGGCACCTCTTCCTCGATCTGGTCGAGCGAACCGAGATCCAGCGCGACCGCCAGTTCGTTCAGGTTCTCGGGCCGCGCGAGCCATGGTGTGAAATCCCGATCCTCCAGCGGCCAGATCGACCGAATGTCCTGCTTTTCAAGTCTTCCGATAGCCATGTGTGTTATATGTCCTCCGGTTGGATCCGTCATTCTACAGCGTCGCCAGCAGCCGCGCCTTTTCGCCGGCGTCGTCCGTGCGCGAGATCATCGCGGCGAGATCTTCGAGCGTGGCGACGGAATGGCCGGCGCGGAAGCTGTCCACATGGGGCAGCATGGCGGCGATGCCGCGGGCGCGCGGCGCGAAACCTTCCCAGCGCAGCAGCGGGTTGACCCAGATCAGCCGGCGCGCCGACAGGTGCAGCCGTTCCATTTCCCGCGACAGCATGTCGGGGTCGTCGCGGTCCAGCCCGTCGGTGATCAGCAGCACCACCGCGCCCTGCCCCATCACCCGGCGCGACCAGTCGCGGTTGAACGCGTGCAGGCAGGCGCCGATCCGGGTGCCGCCCTCCCAGTCCTGCGCCTCGGCCCCCGCCGCCGCCAGCGCCGCGTCCACGTCGCGCTGCGCCAGGTGCCGGGTGATGTTGGTCAGCCGGGTGCCGAAGGTGAACGCGTGCACCCGCGCCCAGCCCGCGCCGCGCGCATTCGAAACCGCGTGCAGGAAATGCAGGATCACCCGGCTGTACTGGCTCATCGACCCGGAGATGTCGCACAGCGCCACCAGGTTGGGCCAGCGCGGGCGTGGCCTGCGCAGGGCGATGTCGTGCAGTTCGCCGCCCTGCCGCATCGACCCGCGCAGGGTCCGGCGCCAGTCGATCCGGTGGCCGGTCAGGCTGGGCGCGGCGCGGCGCGACGGGATCGGCTTGACCGGCAGTTGCAGCCGCGCCAGCATCCGTTTCGCCTGCGCGATCTCGTCGGTGCTCATCTGTTCGAAATCGAGCGCGCGCAGCCGTTCCTCGGCGGACATGGTCAGGCTCGCGTCGATCTCGATCCCGGTGCCTTCGGTATCCGGTTCCGGCTGATCCGGCAGGTCACGCTCCACACCGTCGAGCAGGGCCTCGGCGGCGCGTTTCTCGGCCGGTTTCGCGGCGCGGTCTTCCTGCACGCCGCGCACCGCAGGCAGCAGAGCGGCCATCATGTGTTCGAGAAACCGGGGGTCGCGCCAGTAGAGCCGGAAGATCTGCGCGAACACCGCGCGATGTTCGGGACGGTTCACGAAACAGGCATGCAGCGTCCAGTAGAAATCGCGTTTCCCGGTGAACCCGGCCGCCTGCACCGCGCGGATGGCATCGACCACCCGGCCCGGCCCGGCGGGCAGGCCCGCCTTGCGCAGCGCGCGGGCGAAATGGGTGATGTTCGCGGTCAGTTTCGGATCGGCCGGAAGATCGAGCGGGGCGTATTCAGCCATTCGGCCGGTCCCGGAACGCGGTATCCGTCTCCGGGCTTTTTTCGTGGGGGCGCTGCCCCCACACCCCCGGGATATTTCCGGCAAGAGGAAGCATCAGGCCGGCTCCAGGCTGGCCCTTGCCTGGTCGAGAAGCCGCGCGGCCTCGGAGCCCTGCAGCCTGGCGATGTCGTCCTGGTATTTCAGGATCGCGCCCAGCGTGTCGGCGATCACCTCGGGGCTGAGGTCGATGGCGTCGAGCGCCAGCAGGCATTTCGCCCAGTCGATGGTTTCGGCCACGCCGGGTTTCTTGAACAGGTCCTCGGTGCGCAATTGCTGCACGAAGGCGACCACCTCACGGCTGAGGGCCGCGGCGGCCTCGGGGGCGCGGGCGTGCAGGATCGCCATTTCGCGGTCGAAATCGGGGTAGTCGACCCAGTGATAGAGGCAGCGGCGCTTCAGCGCGTCATGCACCTCGCGGGTGCGGTTCGAGGTCACGATCACGACCGGCGGTTCCGGTGCGGCGATCGTGCCGAGTTCGGGGATGGTGACCTGGAAATCGGACAGCGCCTCGAGCAGGAATGCCTCGAACGGTTCGTCGGTGCGGTCCAGTTCGTCGATCAGCAGCACCGGCGCGCCGCGGTCGTCGGGGCGCATCGCCTGCAGCAGCGGGCGTTCGATCAGGTAGTCGGGTCCGAACAATTCGCGCTGCAGCGCGTCGCGGTCGGCGCCGCCGCCGGCCTCGGCGGTGCGAATCGCCACCATCTGCGCCGGGAAGTTCCATTCGTAGACCGCCGAGGACGCGTCGAGCCCCTCGTAGCATTGCAGGCGGATCAGGCGGCGATTCAGCCCGGCGGCCAGCGCCTTGGCGATCTCGGTCTTGCCCACCCCGGCCTCGCCCTCGAGAAACAGCGGCCGGCCCAACGTCAGCGACAGGTAGACCACGGTGCCCAGCGCCCGGCCGCAGACATAGCCCTGCGCGCCCAGCATCTCCTGCACGGCGTCGATCGAGTTCGGTATCTGCATGTGGCCTCCCTTTCGGGCATAACAACTCATGCGACGGCCACGGCGTCAAGCGCGGCGGCGGCGTTGACGCTGCGCCGGCCCCCGTGGCATCAGGGTGGCCGGCAAGCCGGTGAAGGACGACATGCAGAGCACCATGCGCACCCGCGCGCGGGATCTGGACGGATAGGGCGGGATGCGCAGTCTCGCCGTGCTGACCGTCCGCAACGAGGCGGCGTTCCTGCTGGAATGGCTGGCCCATCACCGCGCCTGCGGGTTCACCGGGTTCCTGGTGTTTTCGAACGATTGCCAGGACGGCACCGACGCCATGCTGGACCGGTTGCAGGCGATGGGCTGGCTGACCCATTGCCGCAATGACGGCCCCTATGACGAACGCGGCATCCAGTTCACCGCGCTGAATGGCGCCGCGCGGCTGGAGCCGGTGCGCAAGGCCGACTGGATCGCGGTGCTCGACATCGACGAGTTCGTCAACATCCATGCCGGCGACCGAACCCTGCCCGCCCTGCTGGGCGCGCTACCCGGGGCGACCGCGATCACGCTGACCTGGCGGCTGTTCGGCAATGACGGGATCGCCGCCCATGAGGACATGCCGGTCACCGACAGGTTCACGGCCTGCGCGCCATCCGTGATCCACTGGCCCTGGCGCGCGGCGATGTTCAAGACGCTCTACCGCAACGACGGCACCTACCGGAAGCTCGGGGTGCACCGCCCCCGCAGCCCCGACCCCGACCGGGTGGCGCAGGCGCGCTGGTTCGACGGCGCCGGGCGGCGGCTGGGCCCCGGTTTCGCAAGACAGCGGGTGTATTCCGATTATGGACAGGACAATTTCGCGCTGGTGCAGCTGAACCACTACCCGCTGGGCGCGATGGACAGCTATGTGCTCAAGGCCGATCGCGGGCGCGTCAACCGCGACGGCGCCCTGGGCATGGATTACTGGGTCGAGCGCAATTACTGCAGCGACACCGACACCTCGATTGCGGCGCTGCGGCCGCGGCGCGATGCGCTGCTCGCCGAACTGAGGGACGATCCGGTCCTGGGCGAGTTGCACCGGCAGGCGGTGGCGTGGCGGCAGGCCCGGTTCCGGAGGCTGATGGAGGACGAACCCAATCGCGCGCTTTATGCCCGGCTGCTGATGACGCCGCCCGCGCGGCCGCTGACACCGGCGCAGGCGCGGCAGATGATCGACCATGCCCGGCGCGGGATGGCGAAGGCCGGCGGCTGAGCGCCCCTCTGGCCCGCCCCGCCCGCCTGTGCTAGCGGAGGCGCATGAGTGACACGCTGACCATCCGCCGCCCCGACGACTGGCATCTGCACCTGCGCGACGGCGCCATGCTGCGGGCCGTCCTGCCGGAAACCGCCCGGCATTTCGCCCGCGCGATCATCATGCCCAACCTGGTGCCGCCGGTGGTGACCGGCGATCAGGCCGCCGCCTATCGCGACCGCATCCTTGCCGCGCTGCCCGACGGCATGGCGTTCGAGCCGCTGATGACGCTCTACCTGACCGAAGAGACCGACCCCGACGATGTGGCCGCGGCCCATGCCTCGGGGCTGGTGAAGGCGGTAAAGCTCTACCCGGCGGGCGCGACCACCAATTCGGCCAGCGGCGTGCGCGATTTCGACAAGGTGCGCGGCGTGCTCGACCGGATGGCCGCGATCGGCCTGCCGCTCTGCGTGCATGGCGAGGTCACCGACCCCGAGATCGACATCTTCGACCGCGAATCGGTGTTCATCGACCGCGTGCTGGACCCGGTCCGCCGCGCCACGCCGGGGCTGCGGGTGGTGATGGAACATATCACCACCGCCGGGGCCGCCGATTATGTGCGCGCCCATGACAGCGATCTGGGCGCCACCATCACCACGCATCACCTGGTCATCAACCGCAACCACATCCTGGTTGGCGGAATCAAGCCGCATTACTACTGCCTGCCGGTGGCCAAGCGCGACGAACACCGCAAGGCGCTGGTCGCGGCGGCGGTATCGGGCGACGCCCGGTTCTTTCTCGGCACCGACAGCGCCCCGCATACGGATGCCAACAAGGAAACCGCCTGCGGCTGCGCCGGCTGTTTCACCGCACCCAACACGATGTCGGTGCTGGCCGAGCTGTTCGACCGCAACGGCGCGCTGGACCGGCTCGAAGGGTTCGCATCGCGCCACGGCCCGGCCTTCTATGGCCTGCCGGTGAACGAAAACACGTTGACCCTGCGCCGGGGCGATCCCGTCAGCTATCCTGCCGCGATCGACGCCGGCGACGGCCCGGTCACGGTGTTCGACCCCGGCTTTGCGCTGCACTGGCGGGTCGAGCCATGATCCAACTGGCCCTTGCGGGCGTCATCTGGCAAGGACAGCCCGCGACGGCCTGACCGAGCCCCCGACCGGAGACCCGACATGATCCCCTCTTCCTACCCGTCCGCGCAGGACATGGCGCAGATCACCGCGCGGATGCTGCTGGAAATCGGCGCGGTGCATTTCAACGCGCGCGAGCCGTTCACGCTGGCCTCGGGCCTGCCCAGCCCGACCTATATCGACTGCCGCAAGCTGATCTCGTATCCGCGCATCCGGTCGACGTTGATGGATTTTCTCACCGTGACCGTGATGCGGAACGCGGGCTTCGAGGCGTTCGACAACATCGCCGGCGGCGAAACCGCGGGCATTCCCTTTGCCGCGCTGGTGGCCGAACGCATGGGCCTGCCGATGACCTATGTGCGCAAGAAACCCAAGGGCTACGGCCGAAACGCCCGGATCGAGGGCGTGATGACCGAAGGCCAGCGGGCGCTGCTGGTCGAGGACCTGACCACCGATGGCGGATCGAAGCTGTCCTTTGTCGATGCGATTCGCGACACCGGGGCCAGCTGCGCCCATACCGCCGTGATCTTCTATTACGGGATCTTCCCGGAAACCGAAAAAACGCTGGGCGATCACGGGGTCACGCTGCATCACCTGTGCACCTGGCATGACGTGCTGGCCGAAGCGCGGAGGATGGACGCTTTCGACGCCGAAACGCTGGCCGAGGTCGAGGCGTTCCTGAATGCCCCCCGCGCCTGGCAGGACGCCCGGCAGGGCGGCCAAGCCCCTACAACATAAAGACAATCCCAGGCAGCGAGCCACAATACCTTGCGGCTCGCCACTTGTTCACACGTTATCCACATCGTTATACCATTTGCCCGGGGCCGCGCCTTGGGGTATCAGGTTGGCCTCAGAAGCAAGACCACGAACAGACGTGGCGGGGGCAGGACGCATGAATGAAATCGCAGGGCTAAAGACGCAGGGCGCGGAACCGCAGGGCGGCGATACGATGCCGCATTCGGTCGAGGCAGAACAACAGCTGCTCGGCGCGCTTCTGACCAACAACGACGTGTTCGACCGGGTCGCCGACGTGATCGGCCCGCAACATTTCTATGACCCGGTTCACGCCCGCATCTTCGAGATCGCCAGCGCCCGCATCGCCCGCAACCAGCTGGCCTCGCCAGTGACGCTCAAGGCGTTCATGGAGGATGACGAGGGGCTCAAGGCGCTGGGGGGACCGTCCTATCTCGCCCGGCTGGCGGGTGCCGCGATTTCGGCCTTTGCCGCGCGCGACTATGCGCAGATGATCTATGATCACGCGATCCGGCGCGAACTGATCGGTCTCGGCCGCGACATCTCGGAGAAAGCCGCGCGGGTCGCCGTGACCAGCGAACCGCGCGACCAGATCATCGAGGCCGAACAGCAGCTTTACAAGCTGTCGGAACAGGGCAAGACCGAAAGCGGGTTCCAGAGCTTCCTCAAGGCCGTCACCGACGCGGTGAACGTAGCCAATGCCGCCTATCAGCGCGATGGCGGGCTGGCCGGCCTGTCCACCGGGCTGACCGACATGGACAAGAAACTGGGCGGGCTGCACCGGTCCGATCTGCTGATCCTCGCCGGGCGCCCGTCGATGGGCAAGACCTCGCTGGCCACCAACATCGCCTTCAACATCGCCAAGGCCTATCGTCGCGGCAAGCTGACGGACGGCTCCGAGGGCGCCGTGGACGGCGGCGTCGTGGGATTCTATTCGCTGGAAATGAGCGCCGAGCAGCTCGCCGCGCGGATCCTGTCGGAAGCCGCCGAGGTGCCCTCGGAACAGATCCGCAAGGGCGACATGACCGAGACCGAATTCCGCCGCTTCGTCGATGCGGCCAAGGCGCTCGAGGCCTGCCCGCTCTATATCGACGACACGCCCGCGCTGCCGATCAGCCAGCTGGCCGCGCGCGCCCGGCGGCTGAAACGCACCCACGGGCTGGATTGCCTGATCATCGACTACCTGCAACTGGTGCGCCCCGCCACCGCCAAGGACAGCCGGGTGAACGAGGTGTCGGAGATCACGCAGGGCCTCAAGGCCATCGCCAAGGAGCTCGACATTCCCGTGATCGCGCTGTCGCAGCTGTCGCGCCAGGTCGAATCCCGCGAGGACAAGCGCCCGCAGCTGTCGGACCTGCGCGAATCCGGGTCGATCGAACAGGATGCCGACGTGGTGATGTTCGTGTTCCGCGAGGAATACTATGTCGAACGCGAAAAGCCCTCGGACGACAAGCTCGAGGAGATCGCCGCCTGGCAGCAGCGCATGGAAGCCCTGCACGGCAAGGCCGAGGTGATCATCGGCAAGCAGCGGCACGGCCCCATCGGCTCGGTCGAGCTGTCCTTTGAGGGCCGGTTCACCCGGTTCGGCAACCTGGTGAAGCCCTGGCAGCAATCGGGGGACGCCGAATTCTGACCGGCCACGCCGCGCCGATTGCCCCCGTTTGCCCGCCATTGCCGCCCTTTGCCACCGTTTGCCGCCCCGTTTGCCCTTGACGCCCCGCGCGGGGCTGGCATGAACGGCCCATGACCCGCGCCGTCCTGACCATCGACCTTGCCGCCCTCGTCGCCAACTGGCGCGCCCTTGATGCCATGACCGCCGGCGAAACCGGCGCCGTGGTCAAGGCGGATGCCTATGGGCTGGGCGTCGACCGGGTTGCCCCGGCGCTGGCGGCGGCGGGCGCCCGGCAGTTCTTTGTCGCGCTGGCCGACGAAGGCGCGGCGGTGCGGCGCGCCCTCGGCCCCGGCCCGCGCATTTCGGTGTTTTCGGGACATATGGCCGGCGATGCGGCAACGCTGCGCGACCATGACCTGGTGCCGGTGCTGAATTCGCCCGAACAGATGCGCCGCCACGCCGAGGCGCTGCCCGGTCATGCCTTTGGCATCCAGCTCGACACCGGCATGAACCGGCTGGGGCTGGAACCCGTCGACTGGGCCGCCCTGCGGGTCGAGGCGCTGGCCCGGAGCCCGACGCTGGTGATGTCGCACCTGGCCTGCGCCGACGAACCGGACCACCCGATGAATGCCCGGCAACTGGCCGCGTTCCGGGCGATGACCGACGGCACCGGCCTGCCGCGTGCGCTATCGGCCACCGGGGGCATCCTGCTGGGGCGCGACTATCATTTCGACCTCTGCCGGCCGGGTGTCGGGCTTTATGGCGGGATGCCCTTTGCTGATGCCGCGCCCGTGGTCGGGCTGACCCTGCCGGTGGTCCAGACCCGCGATGTCGCCATCGGCGAAACCGTCGGCTATTCGAACAGCTGGACGGCGGCGCGGCCGTCGCGCATCGCCACGGTGGCGGCGGGCTATGCCGACGGGCTGATCCGGGCGATGGGCGCATCCGCGCGCCTGTTCGCCGGGGCCACGCCCTGCCCGGTTGTCGGACGGGTTTCGATGGACCTGATCACGGTCGACGTGACTGACCTGGCGGAAGACCCCGAAACGCTGACGATCCTCGGTGCGCAGCAGGGCGTCGATGTTCTGGCCAGCGCCGCGGGCACCATCGGATACGAGATCCTGACCGCGCTGGGGCGGCGCTATGAAAGGCGCTACACGGCATGAGGCTGCTATCCCCTCTCGGCCATCTCGGCCGCTCGGTGCTGATGTTTCTGGCCGCGGTGGGGCGGGTGGCCCTGTTCGCAGCGGATGCGATCACCCATGTCCTGCGGCCGCCCTGGTATCCGCGCGAATTGCTGCTGTCGCTGATGAATATCGGCTGGCTGTCGCTGCCGGTGGTGGGGCTGACCGCGATCTTTACCGGCGGCGCGCTGGCGCTGCAGATCTATGCCGGCGGCGCGCGGTTCAACGCCGAGGCGGTGGTGCCGCAGATCGTCGCCATCGGCATGGTCCGCGAACTGGGCCCGGTGCTGGTCGGGCTGATGATCGCCGCCCGCGTCACCTCGTCCATCGCGGCGGAAATCGCGACCATGAAGGTGACGGAACAGATCGACGCGCTGGTGACGCTCTCGACCCACCCGATGAAATACCTGGTGGTGCCACGGGTGGTCGCGGCCCTGATCACCGTGCCGCTGCTGGTGGCGCTGGGCGACGTGATCGGGATCGCGGGCGGCTATACGGTGGCGGTGCAGAACCTGGGCTTCAACCCCGCGGCGTATTTGCAGAACACGGTGGATTTCCTCGAAATGCGCGACATCGTGTCGAGCCTCGTCAAGGGCGCGGTCTTTGGCCTGATCGCGGCGGTGATGGGCTGTTTCTACGGCATGAATTCGGGCCGGGGCGCCCAGGGCGTCGGTCGTGCCACCAAGACCAGCGTCGAGGCCGCCGCGGTCCTGATCCTGGCCGCCAACTTCCTGCTCACGGGGGTGTTCTTCTCGCTATGATCCGGATGGAGAACGTCGCCAAGTCCTTCGGGGACAACCAGGTGCTGCGCGGGATGAACCTGCACATCCCTAAGGGCACGTCGATGGTCATCATCGGCGGGTCCGGGACCGGCAAATCGGTGGCGCTGAAATGTATCCTGGGCCTGATCGAACCCGACGCGGGCCGCATCCTCGTCGATGGTCGCCCGGCCGATGCGGGCGACCGCGACCGGTTCCTGGCCCGGTTCGGGATGCTGTTCCAGGGCGGCGCGCTGTTCGATTCGCTGCCGGTGTGGCAGAACGTGGCGTTCCGGCTGCTGCGCGGGTCGCTGAAACGCCCGGCCCACGAGGCCCGCGAGATCGCGATCGAGAAACTGCGCCGTGTCGGCCTGCGGGCCAAGGTGGCCGACCTGTTCCCCGCCGAACTGTCCGGCGGGATGCAGAAACGCGTGGGCCTGGCCCGCGCCATCGCAGCCGAACCCGAGATCATCTTCTTCGACGAACCGACCACCGGGCTCGATCCGATCATGTCCGGTGTCATCAACGAACTGATCCGCGAAATCGTCACCGAAATGGGCGCCACCGCGATGACCATCACCCACGACATGTCCTCGGTCCGCGCGATCGCCGACAATGTCGCGATGCTGCATGACGGGGTGATCCAGTGGACCGGGCCGGTCTCCGAGATGGACAACTCGGGCGATCCCTATCTCGACCAGTTCATCCACGGCCGCGCCGAAGGTCCGATCGAAGCGGTGCGCTGAGGCGGCCGTCAGCCGGCCGCCAGATAGGCCAGTGCCTTTTCACGAACATCGTCGGGCACGGTTTCAGCCCTACGGCTCTCGAGATTCAGCAATACGCATTTGAATACCGTCTCAAAGGCCACCTTGCGATCCGCGGCGCGGATCAGCCGGTGCCGAAACGTCATCGACTTGCCTCCGATCTCGAGGATTTCGGTTTCCATGGAAATCGCATCGCCCGCTGTCAGTTCGGCGAGGAAATCGCTCTCGGCGCGGACCACGGCAAAGGACAGGCGGCGCCCCGACCTCATATCGTCGGCCGTCAGGCCGAGTTCGCCTTGAACCGCGAAGACCGCGTCGGAACACGCGAAAAAATAGCGCGAGACATTCATATGCCCCAGAAAGTCGCAGCTCGACGGATCGACCACCGAGCGGAATGATAGAAACCCCATTGTCTTCTCCCCCATCAAAGGCTTTACCGGGCCGTATCATGAAACCGGTTGTGCACTCACCGACCCGCGCGGGACCCAGGCCCGCATGATCCTGCGTCTCGTCAATCTCTCGCTGCTCGTCCTGTTCCCGGTCGCATGGACGGCGCCGCTGCTGCGGGCCGGGTTGCTGCCGTTCTTTGGCGGCAGCGAGATCACCGTTCTGAGCGGGCTGGCCGAGCTCTGGCAGGTCGATCCGGCGCTCGCGGCACTGGTCGCGCTGTTCGCGCTCTTTGCCCCCTATGCCAAGACCCTGTCGCTGATGGGGGTGCAGTTCGGATGGCTCACCGCCCGCGCGATGCCGGTGGTGAAGGTCATGGGCCGGCTGGCGATGGCCGACATCTTTCTGATCGCGCTCTACATCCTCGCCGCCAAGGGCGTGGGCGTCGGCTATGTGGAAACCGCCTGGGGGCTGTGGCTGTTCACCGGCTGCGTGCTGACCTCGCTGGCGGTCACCTACCTGACCCCGCTGCGGAACTGAGAGCCCCTCACCGGATCAGTCCGCACAGACCGACGATCCGATCATCAGCAACAGACGCAGAACCTTGGCCAGCGTTCCGCCCCAGACCGGGATCGCCTCGACCACGGGCAGGATCTTCTGCACCCAGGGCTTGATCTTGTTGAACTGTTCGCACAGCTCGGCCTTGCTGGGCAGCGCCTCGGATTCCAGCCCGGTCAGTTCCCTGTCGATCTCGGTGATGGCGTCCATGAATTCCGCGTCGGTTGTCATATCTGTCTCCTGCAAATGAAATCGGTTGAAAAAGGGTCCGGACCGTCCCTCGGGCCCGGCGCCAGGATACCACAGCGCCCCTGTTTCACCAACATAGGCCACGGGCGCGCGCGCGGGGGCTTGAGCCACCGCGCCCGCTGCGGCAGAACCCTGTCATGGGCAAAGCAAGAACCGTTTTCACCTGCGCGGAATGCGGCGCATCCTTTTCCAAGTGGTCGGGCCGCTGCGAAAGCTGCGGCGCGTGGAACACCATCGCCGAAGAGGCGCCGCTGGCCACCGGGCCGGCGGGCAAATCGCTGGGCGCGAGACGGGGTGCCGCGGTGCCGCTGACCGATCTGGCCAGCGACGAGGCCCCGCCCCCCCGCGCGGCATCGGGCATGGCCGAACTGGACCGGGTGCTGGGCGGCGGGCTGGTGCCCGGCTCGGCGGTACTGGTGGGGGGCGATCCGGGCATCGGCAAATCGACCCTGCTGCTGCAGGCCGCGGCGCGGTTCGCGCAGGGCGGGCTGCCGACCGTCTATGTCTCGGGCGAAGAGGCCAGCGCGCAGGTGCGGATGCGGGCGCGGCGGCTGGGGCTGGCCGACGCGCCGGTGAAACTCGCCGCCGACACCAACCTGCGCGACATCCTGACCACGCTGGAAGGCGAACGCCCCGGCCTGGTCATCATCGATTCGATCCAGACCATGTGGGCCGATCACGTCGACAGCGCGCCGGGCAGCGTGGCGCAGGTGCGCGCCGCCGCCCATGAACTGACCGTGTTCGCCAAGCGGCGCGGCATCTCGGTGATCATGGTCGGCCACGTCACCAAGGACGGCCAGATCGCGGGGCCGCGCGTGGTCGAACACATGGTCGACACGGTGCTGTATTTCGAAGGCGAGCGCGGCCACCAGTTCCGCATCCTGCGCAGCGTCAAGAACCGGTTCGGCCCCGCCGACGAAATCGGCGTGTTCGAGATGACCGGCGGCGGGCTGGCCGAGGTGGCCAACCCCTCGGCGCTGTTTCTGGGCGAACGCGGCACGCCGTCGCCCGGATCGGTGGTCTTTGCCGGGATCGAGGGCACGCGCCCGGTGCTGGTCGAGTTGCAGGCGCTGGTGGCGCCCAGCCCCCATTCGCAGCCGCGCCGCGCCGTGGTGGGCTGGGATTCGGGACGGCTGGCGATGATCCTCGCCGTGCTCGAGGCGCGCTGCGGCATCCCCTTTGCCGGGCTCGACGTCTATCTCAACGTCGCCGGCGGGCTGAAGATATCCGAACCCGCTGCGGATCTGGCGGTCGCGGCGGCGTTGCTGAGCGCACGCGAGGACGCCGCGCTGCCGCCGGAAACGGTGGTTTTCGGCGAAATCAGCCTCTCCGGGGCCTTGCGACCGGCGACGCAGACCGAAAACAGGTTGAAAGAAGCGCAAAAACTTGGTTTCACGACGGCTATTGCCCCCGCCGGGGGCAGGACCGGGGCCGCAGGCAGGCTGTCACTGACCCGACATGCCGATCTGGCGGGGTTCGTTGGCGAAACCTTCGGGGCCGGTTAGAGTCGCGCGGAACAGGGAACGCAGGCGGGAACATGGACGGATTCACCATCATCGATGCGGTCGTGGCCGTTGTCATCGTGCTGTCGGCACTGCTGGCCTATTCGCGGGGGTTCGTGCGCGAAGCCATGGCCATCGCCGGCTGGGTCGCCGCCGCCATCCTGGCCTTTGTCTTTGCCCCCCAGGTCGAACCGCTGGTCCGCGAGATCCCGATGCTGGGCGACCTCATCGCCGAGAGCTGCGAACTGGGCATCATCGCCGCCTTTGCCGCCGTCTTTGCCGTCGCGCTGATCGTGGTCGGGGTGTTTACCCCGCTGTTTTCGACCCTGGTGCAGCGGTCCGCCATGGGCGGCGTCGACCAGGGCGTGGGGTTCCTGTTCGGGGTTCTGCGCGGCATCCTGCTGGTTGCGATCGCCTTTTTCGTCTACGATACCGTGGTCAGCACCGATGCCATCACCATCATCGACGAAAGCCGGTCCGCGCAGGTGTTCGACCGGCTCACCGGGCGGATCGAGGAACGCGACCCGGAACAGGCACTGGGCTGGATCACCCGCCAATACGAGGACCTGGTCGGCGCCTGTTCGCAGTAATGCCGGCCGCCCCGCATGTCGCCTGACGGGCCGCGCGGCGGCCTGTTCGTCGTTCGCTTGTAGCACTGTATGAACAGCCGGGCGGGACCGGATCAGGCTTCCAGTTCCGCATCCCAGTAGAGAAAGTCCATCCAGCTGTCATGCAGGTGGTTGGGCGGGAACTTGCGGCCGATATTGCGCAGTTCCTCGGCGCCGGGCTGGCGCGGCGGGCGGCGCAGCGACATGCCGGCGCGATGCAGGCTGCGCGAGCCTTTTCTGAGATTGCAGGGCGCACAGGCGGCGACCACGTTCTGCCAACTGGTCACCCCGCCCGCCGCACGCGGCACCACATGATCAAAGGTCAGGTCTCCGCGCGAGCCGCAATACTGGCAGCGGAATTCGTCCCTCAGAAAAAGATTGAAGCGCGTAAAGGCCACGCGCTTCCTGGGTTTCACATAGTCTTTCAGGACGACGACCGAGGGGATCCTGATCTCGGTCGACGGACTTCGGACAACCGTGTCGTATTCGGCCACGATCGCCACCCGGTCCAGCCAGGCGGCCTTGATCGCCTCCTGCCAGGACCACAGTGACAGCGGATAGTAGGAGAGCGGGCGGTAATCCGCGTTCAGCACCAGCGCCGGGTGGTGTTTCAGTGCCCCCGGTTCGCGCACGAATTCGGTTCTGAAATCGCCATCCATCATTGAACTTCGTCTCCGCCCTGCCTGCCCGTTGCCCGGCACCAGGGCGGGGAACCCCGCCCCAGCTTATCCACAACTATATATCGTGGTTTGATCGTGACAAGTATGGAATTCCCACAACATCTCGCCGCTGTGATAGGCGCGTTCGGTAACAGATGCGTGACGGTTCCGCGCCGCCTGGATGACGCGTGGTTGCGCCGCACCGCCGGCGCGGGTTAAGGGCGCGCATGGCCCGGCTGATCCGTTTCAACAAACCCTTCGGCGTGCTGCCCCAGTTCACCGATCGCGGGCTCGCCGGCAGCACGCGCCCGACACTGTCGGATTTCATCGACATCCCGCGCGTCTATCCCGCCGGCCGGCTCGACCGCGACAGCGAGGGGCTGATGCTGCTGACCGACGACGGGCGGTTGCAGGCCAGGATCAGCGATCCGCGCCACAAGATGCCGAAAACCTACCTGGTGCAGATCGAGGGCCTGCCCGATGACGCCGCGCTGGACGCGCTGCGCCGGGGGGTGACGCTCAGGGACGGCCCGACCCGCCCGGCCGGGGTCCGGCGGATCGGCACGCCGGCAGGGCTCTGGCCGCGGGTGCCGCCGATCCGCGTGCGTCAATCGGTGCCGGATTGCTGGATCGAGCTGACGATCTCGGAAGGCCGCAACCGCCAGGTGCGCCGGATGACCGCCGCCGTGGGCCACCCGACCCTGCGGCTGATCCGCTGGCGCATCGGCCCGTGGTCGGCCGAGGGGCTGGCGCCCGGCTCGTGGGAGGACGTGCCGCCCCCCAGAGCAACTCCCTGAGCTGCCCCCTGAGCCGACCCCCTGACAAGCCCGCCCGGCGCTGATAGCCTGCGGCCATGACCGACCTGCCCGCTGCCCCGCGCCCCGCCGCCATTCTCGAAGCGGCGATCTATGTCGACGATCTCGACGCCGCCGAGGCCTTCTATGGCGGGCTGATCGGGCTGGAGAGGATCCAGCGCGCCGGCGACCGTCATGTGTTCTTTCGCGTCGGCGCCGGGGTGCTGCTGGTCTTTGACCCCGCGCGCAGCGAGATCCCCACGGGCAACCCGAAACTGCCGGTCCCGCCCCACGGCACGCGCGGGCCGGGGCATGTCTGTCTTGCGCTGGATCGCGCCGCCATCGACACGATGGGCGCGCGGCTGGCAGCGGCAGGTGTAGAAACCGAAGCCCGGTTCGACTGGCCCAACGGGGCGCTGTCGCTCTATGTGCGCGACCCGGCCGGAAACTCGGTCGAGTTCGCGGAGCCCTGGCTCTGGGAATGATCGCCGGGACCGGCTCAGAACCCCAGCTTGTCGCGCAGGAACGCGAGCGCCACGCCCAGGCCGTCGGGCGCGATACCGTGGCCCGTCCCTTTCATCACATGGGCGAACACGTCCTGGAAACCGGCCTGCTGCAGCGCCTCGGCCGCCTCGGGCAGCGATTGCGGCGGCACCACGTCATCGGCATCGCCATGCACCAGCAGCACCGGCATCCGCGACACCGTTTCATCGGCCAGCGTTTCCGGCGACAGCACCCGCCCGGAGATCGCCACGATCCCCGCGACCGGGTCTTCGCGGCGCGGGGCGACATAGAGGCTCATCATCGTGCCCTGGCTGAACCCGAACAGGGCCACCTGTTCCGGCAGCACGTCCTCGTCCACCATCAGCGCATCGAGAAACGCGTTGAGATCGTCCACCGCCGCGGCCATGCCGCGCATCGCCTCTTCCTCGGACGACCCGTCGATCCACGGGATCGGGAACCACTGGTAGCCGGAGGGCATGCCGGGGATGGTCTCGGGTGCATCCGGCGCCACGAACAGCGTATCGGGCAGGTGTTCGCCCAGCGCATCCGCGATCCCCAGCAGGTCCGCCCCGTTGGCGCCATAGCCGTGCAGGAACACCACCACCGATTTCGTTTCGCCCGATTGCGGCCCCTTGCGGCCCGCGTTCAGCACCCGTGTCATAGCTGTCCCCGCCTGTTTTTGCGCATCGTTGTCCTTCGCCCTCTGCCATGGGCGGCCCCAACGGGCAAGCGGGGATTGGCGCATCGCCCCGGCGCGAACCGCCGAGACGGTCGCTATCGCGCGATGCCCTCGCGGTCGGTCAGCACCCGGTAATAGGCCCAGAGCAGCCGCGCCGCGACCGACCGCCACGGCGCCCAGTCCTCGGCCATCGCCCGCAGGGCGCGTTCGCGCGGACGTTCCGGCAGATCGAACAGGGCGCGGGCCGCCTCCTGCAAGGCCAGGTCGCCGGGTGCGAAGACATCCGCGCGCCCGAGGCTGAACATGGCATAGATCTCGGCCGTCCAGACCCCGATGCCGGGCACCTCGGTCAGCCGCGCCACCACCGCCTCGGTCGGCATCGCGCGCAGGGCATCGAAATCGATCCGCGCCGCGGCCAGTTCGCGGGCATATCGGATCTTCTGCCGGCTCAGTCCGACCGCGCGCAGGTCGTCGTCGCTGGCCCACATGATCTTGCGCGGCCCGGTCAGCCGCGCCGTCTTCATCCGGGTCCAGATCGCACCGGCCGAGGCGGTGGATACCTGCTGGCTGACGATGGCCGACAGCAGGGGCGCGAACCCGTCGGGACGACGGCGCAGCGGCAGCGGGCCGGTTTTGCGCAGCGCGGCGGCCAGGCGCGCGTCGCGGGCGGCCAGCCACGCCGCGCCCTCGGCGACGCAGGCCGGGGTTTCGATGATGCGCCCGATACCGGGCGCGGGCTGGGACGGGGCGGACATGAGCGGACCATAGGATGCGTGACGCGCGGGGCAACCCCGCTTGTGCGTCCCCGCGATCCCGTCTAAGGCGACAGTATGACGGACCAGGCCGCCCAGTTCAGCGACAGCAGCCGCGCCCGCCGCAACGTGGCGGTGCTGGTGGCCGCGCAGGCGTTCCTGGGTTCGCAGATGCCGATGATATTCACCATCGGCGGGCTGGCCGGGCAGTCGCTGGCCAGCAATGCCTGCCTCGCCACGCTGCCGATTTCCCTGATCGTCCTCGGCTCGATGCTGAGCGCCACGCCGATCTCGGCGATCATGCAGAGATGGGGGCGCCGGACCGGGTTCCTGCTGGGCGCGACCGGGGGCGCCGCGGGCGGTGTGGTGGGCGCTCTCGGCCTCTACCACGGATCGTTCACCCTGTTCCTGCTGGGCAGTTTCCTGACCGGCATCTACATGAGCGCACAGGGGTTCTACCGTTTCGCCGCCGCCGACACCGCATCAGATACGTTCCGGCCCAAGGCGATTTCCTATGTGATGGCCGGCGGGCTGCTGTCGGCGGTGCTGGGTCCGCAGATCGTCAAGGCCACCTCGCAGGCCTTCGTGATCCCGTTTCTGGGCACCTACATGGCGGTGATCGCGGTCAACGTGATCGGCGCGGCGCTGTTCTTCCTGCTCGACATCCCGAAACCGCCGCCGGTCACCGCCGACAGCCCGCGCGGGCGCACGCGGTGGGAACTGATCACCACGCCGCGCATCGCGGTGGCGGTGATCTGCGCGATGGTGTCCTACGCCCTGATGAACCTGGTCATGACCTCGACCCCGCTCGCGGTGGTCGGCTGCGGGTTTTCCGAAGGCGTCGCGGCGGATATCGTCACCGCGCATGTGCTGGCCATGTTCGCGCCGTCCTTTTTCACCGGCCACCTGATCGCCCGGTTCGGGGTGGAACGCATCGTCGCCGCCGGGCTGCTGATCCTTGCCTGCGCCGGGGCCGTGGCGATGGCGGGCGTCGAATTGTCCAATTTCTTCGTCGCCCTCGTGCTGCTCGGGCTGGGCTGGAATTTCGGGTTCATCGGCGCCACCACGATGCTCGCGGGCGCCCATGAGCCCCACGAACGCGGACGGATGCAGGGGCTGAACGACCTGATCGTGTTCGGCGGCGTGACGGTGGCGTCGCTGGCCTCGGGCGGCCTGATGAACTGTTCCGGCGGGTCTCCGACCGAAGGCTGGACCGCCGTCAACATGGCGATGGCACCGGCGCTGATGCTGGCGGGCGGCGCGCTGATCTGGCTGGTGCTGCGGCCGGAGGACCCGGCCGCCCAACGCTGACCCTTACCAACGGCCGCTGGCGGCCCGTAGCATCAGCGACAGGCGGCGGCGCGCTTCGCTGAGCCCAAGCGCACCACGCGCCACGCGTTCAGGCTCGCGCTCGGCCTGGCGCAGGATATCGCCGGCCTGCCAGCCCGACAGCAGCGCCGGGGCCGCCTCGGGCGATACCCGCGCCCGCGCCGCCCGCGCCCGCGCCAGCCGGTCCGACGCCTGCGCCGCCAGCGCCCGCACGCCATCCGGCGTCCCGTCCAGCAACGGTATCCGTCCCCGCGCCTCGAGCGCGGGTATCGCCCGCAGCCAGCCCGCCACCCCGGCGGCATAAGCAAAATCGCGCACCACGGTTTCATCCGCATCGCCCAGGCCCCGCGCCGCGGCCCAGAGCAGCGTGCCCGATGTCTGGTCGAGATACGCCTCGAAATCTGCGGCATCCCCGAACGGATCGCGGTAGATATCCCAGCGCCGCGCCGCCACGGCCGCATCCAGCGCGCGGGCCAGGCCGGGCGGCAGCGCGTCGGCCAGCGGCGTGACCACCTCGTGGCGGCGCACGCCCGCGCCGGCGGCGATTTCTTCCAGCGCGTCGCGCCACCATTGCAGGCGCATTTCGGCAATCATCGGCTCGGCGGTGACCCAGGGCGCACGCGCCACCTCGACATTGAACGCCCAGAGCGGGAACAGCACCCGCCGCGTCGCCACCGGGGCGGCCATCGTGGCCAGGAACCGGTCCGGATCGGCGCGCCGGACCAGCGCCGCGCAGGCGTTGAGATCAGGGGTGAACGTCACGGACGAGCTTCCAGCGGATCGCGTCCAGAAGCGCCTCGAAGGACGCATCGACGATGTTGGCGCTGACCCCGACCGTCGACCAGCGCCGGCCCTTGCCATCCTCGCTGTCGATGATCACGCGGGTTACCGCCTCGGTGCCGCCCTGGGTGATCCGCACCTTGAAATCGACCAGCCGCATATCCGCCAGGATCGCGGAATAGCGGCCCAGATCCTTGGCCAGCGCCTTGGACAGCGCGTTGACGGGGCCGCGGTCGCTGCCGGTGTCATCCAGCGATTCCGACACCGACAGCTTCTTCTCGCCATCGACCTTCACCACCACGACCGCCTCGGACAGGCTGACCATGCGGTCATACTTGTTCTTGCGCCGCTCGACCGTGACCTTGTAGCGCTTGACCTCGAAATACTCGGGCAGCTGCCCCAGTTCCTGCCGGGCCAGCAATTCGAAACTCGCCTGCGCGGTGTCATAGCTGTAGCCCTCGTCCTCGCGGGTCTTGATCCGGTCGAGGATCCGCGCCAGCGCCGGGTCGCCGGGTTCGGTCTCCAACCCCGCCTCAGCCAGGCGTTTGCGCAGGTTCGACTGCCCGGCCTGGTTCGACATCGGCACGATACGTTCGTTGCCGACCAGCTTCGGGTCCTCGTGTTCATAGGTGCCTGGGTCCTTCAGGATCGCGCTGGCATGCAGCCCCGCCTTGTGGGCAAAGGCGCTGGCACCCACATAGGGGGCCTGTTTCACCGGCACCCGGTTGAGAATGTCATCGAGCATCCGGCTGGTCCGGGTCAGCCCCCTCAGCGCCTCGGCGGTCACGCCGGTCTGATACGCGCTGGCATAGGGTTCCTTCAGCAGCAGCGTCGGGATCAGCGAGGTCAGGTTGGCATTGCCGCAGCGTTCGCCCAGCCCGTTCAGCGTGCCCTGCACCTGCCGCGCGCCCGCATCGACGGCGGCCAGCGCACAGGCCACCGCCTGTTCGGTATCGTTATGGGTATGGATGCCCAGCCGGTCGCCGGGAATGCCGGCGGCGATGGTTGCGGCGGTGATGCGCCCGACCTCGGCCGGCAGCGCCCCGCCATTGGTATCGCACAGCACCACCCAACGCGCGCCCGCCTCCAGCGCGGCGCGGCAACAGGCCAGCGCGTAATCCGGGTTCGCCTTGTAGCCGTCAAAGAAATGCTCGGCATCGAACAGCGCCTCGCGGCCCTGCGCGACCAGATGCGCGACCGATGCGCGGATATTGTCCAGGTTTTCGTCGAGCGTGATGCCCAGCGCCGCCTCGACATGGTAATCATGGCTCTTGCCGACCAGGCAGACCGCCTGCGTGCCCGCATTCGTCACCGCGGCCAGAACCTCGTCATTCGCCGCCGACCGGCCCGCCCGCTTGGTCATGCCAAAAGCCGTCAGCCGCGCCCGTGTCTGCGGCGCGACATCGAAAAACGCGCTGTCGGTGGGATTGGCGCCGGGCCAGCCGCCCTCGATGTAGTCAACCCCCAGCGCGTCCAGCGCGGTGGCGATCTGGGCCTTTTCGGCGGTCGAGAACTGCACCCCCTGCGTCTGCTGCCCGTCGCGCAGGGTGGTGTCGTAGAGGTAGAGGCGTTCGCGGGTCACGATTTCAACCCCTCTTCCTCTTGCCCGAAATATCCTCGGGGGGAGCCGGCGCCAGCCGGCGGGGGGCAGACAGCCCCCCTGCCCGCCAGATCGCATGCAAGACATGACCCGACCATCAGACCGCCTCCAGCTTGCCGGCGTCGAAATCGGGACCGGGCAACAGCTCGACCCCGGCCTTGCCCATCCGCACCTCGACCCCGGCCGCCACCAATGCCGCCTTGAGCCGGTCCACCTCGGCAAAGTTCTTGCTGTCCATCGCGGCGGCCCGCGCGCCCGCCAGCCGGTCGGCCAGCACCGACAGGTCCACATCCGGCGCCACCGCCCATGCCGGCACCTCGTCGCCCATCAGCCCCAGGAATTGCAGGCAGTGACGCAGCGCGACCACGTCATCCGCCTGCGAGAGCCTGTGCAGTTCGGCAACGGCGCCGGCCGTGTTCAGGTCGTCGGCCAACGCGGCAACCAGCGATAGGCTGGCATCGCCCCGACCAATTGCCTGACACGCCTGCGCATACCATTTCCGCAACGTCTTTTCGGCCTCGCGCGCCTTCTCCGCCGTCCAGTCCATCGGCTTGCGGTAATGCGTCGACAGGAACACGAACCGGATCACCTCACCCGGCACGCCCTCATCCAGAAGGTCCCGGACGGTAAAGAAATTGCCCAGCGACTTGGACATCTTCCGGCCCTCGACCTGCAGCATCTCGTTATGCAGCCAGACCCGCGCGAACTGCCCCTCGGGATGCGCGCAGCAGCTTTGCGCGATCTCGTTTTCATGGTGCGGGAACATCAGGTCGTTGCCGCCGCCGTGAATGTCGAAACTGTCGCCCAGCAATTCATAGGCCATGGCCGAGCATTCGATATGCCAGCCCGGGCGGCCCCGGCCCCAGGGGCTGTCCCACCCCGGCAGGTCCTCCGATGACGGCTTCCACAGCACGAAATCCATCGGGTCTTCCTTGTAGGGCGCGACCTCGACCCGCGCCCCGGCGATCATGTCATCGACCGAGCGGCCCGACAGCCTGCCATAGTCGGCATAGTTGCGCACCCGGAACAGCACATGCCCGTCACGCGCATAGGCGAACCCGTCGGCGATCAGCTTTTCGATCATCGCCACCATCTGCGGGATATACTGCGTCGCGCGCGGCATATGCGTCGGCTCCAGCGCCCCCAGCGCGGCCATGTCGTCGAGGAACCATTGCGTGGTCTCGGCGGTGATCTCGGCGATCGGCCGCCCGCTTTCGGCCGACCGCGCGTTGATCTTGTCATCCACGTCGGTGAAGTTGCGCACATAGGTGACGTGATCGGGGCCATGGACATGGCGCAGCAGCCGGTAGAGCACGTCGAACACCACCACCGGGCGGGCATTGCCCAGATGCGCCCGGTCATAGACGGTGGGGCCGCAGACATACATGCGGACATTGCCGGGATCGATGGGCGCAAGGACCTCTTTCGACCGGGTCCGGGTGTTGTGCAGTCGGATCGTCGTCATGTCGCGTACCTCGGGCGCAGGTATCAGGCACTGTGCCTCCCGGCGCGGGCTTAGCAACTTGTCAGGTGGAAGAAAACGACAGAAACCGGCCCGCTGGAAGGATCAGCAGGGAATAATGCAACCGCAAATGGTGCAGGTCTGGTTCATGCCCCCTGCCTAACCGCCGGCCAGACCGAAATCAAGGGCGGGGCGAAATCAAGGGTAGGGCAAAATCAAGGACCGGACAAAATCAAGAACCGGGCGCGGGCCACGAATTTGCGACGGGATCGTGACACCGCCCCGGCAAGCGACTATGTGGGGGCTGACCCGTCCACGGATTCGGAGCTGCCCGCCTTGTCCGACCACAAGCCCCTTCCCGCCCACCCTTTCGATTTCGACGCCTGGACGCCATCCGACGACGGCGACAAGCTGAAAGAGGAATGCGGCATTTTCGGCGTGGTCGGGGTGCAGGACGCGTCGAATTTCGTCGCGCTGGGGCTACACGCCTTGCAGCATCGCGGGCAGGAAGCCGGCGGGATCGTCGCCCACGACCCCGAACAGGGGTTCAACAACGCCCGCCGTTTCGGCTATGTCCGCGACAATTTCACCTCGCAGAAGGTGATGGAGACCCTACCCGGCCCGGTGGCGATCGGGCATGTGCGCTATTCCACCGCCGGGACCAAGGGCCAGACCGCGATCCGCGACGTGCAGCCGTTTTTCGGCGAGTTTTCCATGGGCGGCGCTGCGATCGCCCATAACGGCAACATCACCAACGCCAACGCGCTGCGGCGCGAACTGATCGAACGCGGCAGCATCTTCCAGTCCAGCAGCGACAGCGAATGCATCATCCACCTGATGGCCCGCAGCCTGCAGCGCACCATCCCCGAGCGGATGGAGGACGCGCTGCGCCGGGTCGAGGGGGCGTTTTCGGTGGTCGCGATGACCCGGACCAAGCTGATCGGCGTGCGCGATCCCCTGGGCGTGCGGCCGCTGGTTCTGGGCCGCATCGGCGCGGAATCGGATTGCGGCTGGGTGCTGAGTTCGGAAACCTGCGCGCTGGACATCATCGGCGCCGAGTTCATCCGCGAGATCGAACCGGGCGAAATGGTCGTGATCAACGCCGAGGACGGGGTCGAGAGCCATTTCCCGTTCCGCCCGCAGCCGTCGAAATTCTGCATCTTCGAGCATGTCTATTTCTCGCGCCCCGATTCGATCCTGGGCGGCCGTTCGGTCTATGAAACGCGCGAGGCGATCGGCCGCGAACTGGCCAAGGAAAGCCTCGTCGACGCGGATCTGGTCTGCCCGGTGCCCGACAGCGGCACCCCCGCGGCGATCGGGTTTTCGCTGGAATCGGGCATTCCCTATGCGATGGGGATCATCCGCAACCAGTATATGGGCCGGACCTTCATCGAACCGACCGAACAGATCCGCAACATGGGCGTGCGGCTGAAGCTGAACGTGAACCGCGCCCTGATCCGGGGCAAACGCGTGGTGCTGGTCGACGATTCGGTGGTGCGCGGCACAACCAGCCGCAAGATCAAGGACATGATCCTGGATGCCGGCGCCAAGGAGGTGCATTTCCGCATCGCCAGCCCGCCGACCGCCTGGCCCTGTTTCTACGGGGTCGACACGCCGCAGCGCGAGAAACTGCTGGCCGCCAGCATGACCGAAGACGAGATGCGCGAATACCTGGCGGTGGACAGCCTGAAATTCATCTCGCTCGACGGGCTTTACCGCGCGGTCGGCGAAGCCCGGGGCCGCGACAGCGCCTGCCCGCAATATTGCGATGCCTGTTTCTCGGGCGAATATCCGGTGGAACCCGCCGACATGATCGCGCAGGGGTTCGAAATGAAGGCCGCCGAATAGGCCCGGCCTGCGTCAAATCGACATGCCGGCCAAATCCGGCCGATTACCGCCACGTCATCCGCTGGAACCCGCGCAGCCGCGCGCGCGCTGTCGTGGCGTCCGCCTTTTGCCGCGCCCGGGACGGTGCTAGCCCGCGTTTTCGCACCCGATGCGATGGCAGACAGACAGGCAGACAGGCAATGGCGAACGCAACGCCTTCGAACGTGGCCGCGATGGCCACAAAGAAAAAGATCGTGGACCGCAACGAAACGGTCCTGATCGGGCTGTTCGGCCCGACCACGCGGATGGAGGCGCTGATGCGCCTGCCGGGCGGACGGATCAGGACGGTGAAGAACGGCACCAGCATCCTGTCGGGCCGCGTGGTGGCGATCGACGAACGCGGCGTGCACCTGCTGCGCCGCGGCGAGGTGGTGCTGATCGGCATGCCGGGCACCTGAGCCGCGCCGGTTCGGGCTTGACCCGCCTGCCGGCACGGGGCAGATCGCGCCCATGACCGACCCAATGACCCATTCCGACACGCGGATCGCCCTGATCACGGGCGCCTCGCGCGGGCTCGGCGCCGCGCTGGCCGAGGCGCTGGCGCCTGCCTATCACATCGTTGCCGTCGCCCGCACCACCGGCGCGCTCGAGGACCTGGACGACCGTATCAAGGCCAGGGGCGGACAGGCCACGCTGGCGCCGATGGACATTGCCGACGCCAACGCCATGGCGACGCTGTGCCGGGGCATCCACGACCGCTGGGGCAAGGTCGACCTCTGGCTGCATGCCGCGATCCATGCCGCGCCGCTGACACCGGCCAATTTCATCGACGCCAAGGACTGGTCGAAATCGGTCGCCGTGAATGCCACGGCCACGTCGGTGCTGATCCCCTATGTATCGCCGCTTTTGGGCGACAGCGGCCGGGCCGTGTTCTTCGACGATCCGCAGGCGGGCGAGAAATTCCACGGCACCTATGGCGCGACCAAGGCGGCGCAGATGGCGCTGGCCCGCAGCTGGGCGGCAGAGACCGTCCGCACCGGGCCGCGCGTCGAGGTGGTCGAACCGCGCCCGATGGCGACCGCGACCCGCGCCCGGTTCCATCCCGGCGAAGACCGGGACCGGCTGGCGCGGCCCGCGGACGAGGCGGCTCGCCTTCTCGACCTGTTGCAGTTGCGCTAGGACGCCGGGCCACAGGCGCAACGCCGCTTGCCCTGATTCGGCCCCGCGACTATCAAAGGGCCAAAGAGGCGGAATTTCATGCGCATCCTGATCACGAATGACGACGGCATCAACGCTCCGGGGTTGCAGGTGCTTGCGGATATCGCCGCCGATCTCGCCGGCCCCGACGGCGAGGTCTGGACCGTGGCCCCGGCGTTCGAGCAATCCGGCGTGGCCCATTGCATCAGCTATTCGCACCCGATGATGATCGCCCGGATGAGCGAACGCAGCTATGCCGCCGAGGGCAGCCCCGCCGACTGCGTGATGGCCGGGCTGCACGACGTGATGAAGGACGCCCCGCCCGACCTGGTGCTGTCCGGTGTCAACCGTGGCAACAATTCGGCCGAGAACGCGCTCTATTCCGGCACGCTGGGCGGCGCGATGGAAGCCGCGCTGCAGGGCCTGCCCGCCATCGCGCTGTCGCAATATCTCGGCCCGCGCACCTTTTCGGCCGAAAACCCGTTCGAGGCCGCGGCACGGCATGGCGCCGGGGTGATCCGGCGCATCCTGGACGCGGCCCCCGAGGCCGGCGACGACTACCGGCTGTTCTACAACGTCAACTTTCCGCCGATCCCGGCGGACGAGGTGAAGGGCACGCGCATCGCCACCCAGGGCTACCGGCGCGGCACGAGGTTCGGGGTCGAACCGCACCTGTCGCCCTCGGGGCGGCGGTTTCTCTGGATCCGGGGCGGCGAACAGCATGTGCCGACGCTGCCGGGCACGGACGCGGCCCTGAACCTGGACGGCTACATCTCGGTCACGCCGATGCGCGCGGACCTGACCGCCCATGACGCGCTCGACGCGCTGCGGGGTATTGAATGACCGGTCCCGACGCCGAGACCCGGATGCAGTTCCTGTTCGCGCTGCGTTCGCACGGGGTGACGGATGCCCGCGTGCTCGAGGTGATGGAGGCGATCGACCGCGGCCCGTTCGTCACCGGGCTGTTCTCGGAACGCGCCTATGACGACACGCCGCTGCCCATCGCCTGCGGCCAGACCATCAGCCAGCCCTCGGTGGTCGGGCTGATGACCCAGGCGCTGGGGGTCGGGCCGCGCGACAAGGTGCTCGAGGTCGGCACCGGGTCGGGCTACCAGGCGGCGGTGCTGTCCCGGCTGGCACGCCGGGTCTATACGCTGGACCGTCACGCGCGGCTGGTGCGCGAGGCGCAGGCGGTTTTCGACGCGATGGGGCTGGCCAATATCACCGCGATGGTGGGCGACGGATCGCATGGCCTGCCCGAACAGGCGCCGTTCGACCGGATCATGGTCACGGCGGCGGCCGAAGATCCGCCGGGGCCGCTCTTGGCGCAACTCAGGATCGGCGGTATCATGGTGGTGCCGGTCGGCCAGTCCGACGCCGTGCAGACCCTGATCCGGGTACGGCGGCACGATACCGGCTATGACTATGATGAATTGCGCCCGGTGCGGTTCGTCCCGCTTCTCGAAGGGCTGGGCAAGGACGAGTGAACCCGGGTTGAGCGCCGAAACCCCGGTGAACAGGGGGCGGCAGATTGAGGATGGCATGATGAATTTTCCCCGAACCCGCAAGATCGCCCGTGTCGGCGCGCCGGTTGCGGTGCTGGCGCTGGTTTCGGCCTGCTCCAAGCCGCTGGACTATGACCTGCGCGGCCATATCGGCGCGTTCAGCACCGCGCCCGCGGCATCGCAGGCCACCGCCGACCGGCCCAGGCCGGACGATCGCGGGGTGATCTCCTACCCGAATTACCAGGTCGCAGTGGCGCGGCGCGGCGACACCGTCGGAACGGTTGCGAACCGTGTCGGCCTGCCCCCCGCCGAACTGGCCCGCTACAACGGCCTCGACCCGAACGCGACGCTGCGCGAGGGCGAAGTGGTCGCCCTGCCCCGCCGCGTTCCCGCCAGCGGCGGGGTGGATATCGCGGCGCTGGCCGGCAGCGCCATCGACAGCGCACCCGAACCCGGCGCGGTGCAGACCACGGCCCTGCCATCCGCCAGCGGGCAACCGGCGAAACCGGCGGCGCAATCGGGACAGGAGCCGGTGCGCCACAAGGTGGCCCGCGGGGAAACCGCCTATACGATATCGCGGCTCTACCAGGTGCCGGTGAAATCGCTGGCCGAATGGAACGGGCTGGGCTCGGATTTCGCGGTGCGCGAAGGTCAATACCTGCTGATCCCGGTTCAGGGCGCCAAGCCGCCCAGGGTCGCCGCCGCGGCCGCGACCACCGCTCCGGGCGCAGGGTCGCCCACGCCGACACCGCCCAGCGCGACCGGCCCGCTTCCGGCGGAACAGGTCAAACCCGCCGCCCAGTCCAAGCCGCCGACCGTCACCGCGGACAAGCCGACGAAACCCGCCCAGACGGGCCGGCTGGGCATGCCGGTTTCGGGCAAGATCGTCCGCGAATATTCGCCGGGGCGCAACAACGGCATCGACATCTCGGCCAGTTCCGGCGCCCAGGTTTCCGCCGCCGCGGATGGCAACGTGCTGGCCATCACCGAAGATACCGAGGGCACGTCGATCGTCATCGTGCGCCATTCGAACAAGCTGGTGACGGTCTATGCCAATGTGGACGGCATCGCGGTCAAGAAGGGCGATACCGTCAAACGCGGCCAGAAACTGGCCCAGACCCGCTCAGGCGGCAATTCGGCGGTGCATTTCGAGGTCCGCGAAGGTCTCGATAGCGTCGATCCGATGCTGTATCTGAAATAGGTGCGCCCGACGCCGCGCCCCGGTTGGACCCGGTTCCGCCCCGGCAGCGGGCGGGACCTCCTATGAGAAAGGCATGGCCATGATGCCGGCCATCAGCATTGCCACCATCGCGACCCTTGTCGCGGCAGAAATCTGCCCCTGGGCCGAAGGCAGCTATGAAGGCGGCGAACCGGATTTCCGGGCGGAATTCGCCGTGAACCAGGATTGCAGCCAGATCGTGTTCCAGTCTTCGGGCAGCGATGCCTTTGCCCAGACCGAAACACCGCTGAGCTTTCCGCTGACGCAGACCGACAACGGCTGGGAAGCGGATATTCACCAGATCCGCACCATCCTGCGCCCCGATGGGCGGCATATCCAGTTCATGGGCCCCGGTGTGGACCGGCTGTTGCCGGTTAACGACCACTAGGGCCGGTCAGTCCGCGCCACGGATGCCGTGCCGCCCGGCCAGATCGGTAAAGAACTGCCACGCCACCCGGCCCGACCGCGACCCGCGCGTCGCCTGCCATTCGATCGCCTCGGCCCGCAGGGTTTCGGGATCGATCCGCAGGTCGTGGGCGGCGCAATAGCCGTCGATCATGGCGAGGAACTCGTCCTGGCTGCACGGGTGGAACCCCAGCCACAGCCCGAACCGGTCCGACAGCGATACCTTTTCCTCGACCGCCTCGGACGGGCTGATCGCGCTCGAACGCTCGTTCTCGATCATGTCGCGCGGCATCAGGTGGCGGCGGTTGGAGGTGGCATAGAACACCACGTTTTCCGGCCGTCCCTCGATGCCGCCATCCAGCACCGCCTTGAGCGACTTGTAATGCTGGTCGTCATGAGAAAAGGACAGGTCGTCACAAAACAGGACGAACCGCTGCGGCGCCGCGCGCAGGTGGTTCAGCAGCCGCCCGACACTGGGCAGATCCTCGCGTTGCAGCTCGACCAGCTTCAGCTCCGGGTGGCTGCGTGCGAGCCGCCCATGCACCGCCTTGACCAGGCTCGACTTGCCCATCCCGCGCGCGCCCCAGAGCAGCGCATTGTTGGCGGCGAACCCCTCGGCAAAGCGGCGGGTATTGTCGAGCAGGGTTTCGCGGGCGCGGTCGATCCCCACCAGCAGGTCCAGCGCCACCCGGTTGACGCGGGTCACGGGCTCCAGCCGGTCCGGGTCGACATGCCAGACAAAGGCGGGCGCGGCCGAGAAATCGGGCGTGGGCAACGGCGCGGGCGACATCCGTTCCAGCGCGGCGGCGATACGGTGCAAGGGATCATCACACATTGGTCGGCTCCTGCTGCGTCCGGCTGTTGAAACCACTTTCGCGCCATGTCGGCAAGGGGCCGGCGCGGCCGGGAACCCGCCGGCGCCGCGGCATCGCTTGCGCAGGCGGTGCGCGGTTGCTATCTGCCGCAAGGATCCGCAGCATCCGCAACCGGCAGGATAGGACAGCGTGCAGCACCAGCCCCCGCAGAGCCTGGCCCCCAGGCTGGAAATCCGCAATCTGGTTCGGGTGATCGAAGGCCGCCGGGTCGTCGATGACGTGTCGCTGACGATCATGCCCGGGCAGGTGACCTGCCTGCTTGGCCCCTCGGGCTGCGGCAAGTCCACGACGCTGCGCATGATCGCCGGTGTCGAGATGCAGGACAGCGGCGAAATCTGGGTCGACGGCAAACTGGTCTGCGACACGGTATTCCGGGTGCCGCCCGAACGTCGCGGCATCGGGCTGATGTTCCAGGATTTCGCCCTGTTTCCGCACCTGTCGGTGGCCGACAACGTGGCTTTCGGGCTGCGCAGCTGCAGCGCCGAGGAGAAACGCGCGCGGGTGGTCGAGCTGCTCGACCGGGTGGACCTGCTGCGCTTCGTCGACGGGTATCCGCACCAGCTGTCCGGCGGCGAACAGCAGCGCGTGGCGCTGGCGCGGTCGCTGGCGCCCCGGCCGCGGATCATGTTGATGGACGAACCGTTCTCGGGCCTCGACAACCGGCTGCGCGACGGCATCCGCGACGACACGCTGGCCTTGCTCAAGGAAGAGGACACCGCCGTCCTGCTGGTCACCCACGAACCCGAGGAAGCCATGCGCATGGCCGACGAGATCGCGCTGATGCGCGACGGGCGGATCGTCCAGCAGGGCGCGCCCTACAACGTCTATACCCGGCCCGTGGACCGCGCGGCGGTGGCGTTCTTCTCGGATGCCAACGTGCTGGGCGCGCAGGTGAACGGGGCGCTGGCCGACACGCCCTTTGGCCAGTTCCTTGCCCCCGGCGTGCCGGACGGCACCGACGTGGATATCGTGTTCCGGCCCCAGCATGTCCGGCTGGATTTCGACCGCAACGGATCGGGCCCGCTGCCGACCGCCACCGATGGCGTTCCCGCACGCGGCACGGTGGTGCGCGCGCGGTTCATGGGCCATGAAAGCCTGGTCGAGTTCCGGATGGATTTCGACGGCTCGATCCTGAAGGCCACGGTCCCCAACGTGTTCCTGCCCGCACCGGGCAAGACGATGTGGCTGACCGTGCCGCGCAACCGCTGCTTTGTTTTCCCCGTAACTCACATGTGACGCAGGCGCCGGAATCGAAACCTTGACAGCGATATCGGGCCTGTCTCAGCATACTGCCCAGTATTTTTGTTCAGTTCGATTTTTGCCGAGGGTGCGTTATGCCAGCGACCAGCTATACCATCAAACGCGGCGATACTCTGAGCGGTATCGCCCGCAAATACGGCCTCAAGGGATGGAAAGACATCTACGAGGCCCCGGAAAACAAGAAGTTCAAGAAGGACAACCCCGACCCGAACAAGATCTCGCCGGGCGGCAAGCTCTTCGTGCCGCCGTCGCCCAAGACGGTCAAGAACATCCACAAGAAGGACATGCCGCGCATGTCGATCTCGGTCGATGCGACCAAGGCGCTGATCTTCGTGCAGCAGAAATGGGAATATACCTTCGTGACCCAGAAAGGGGTCTCCAAGTGGACGGGCAAGGAAAAGAAGGATTTCCACAACGCCGCCGACAAGGCGATCTGGGCACGGTGGAGCGGCAAGTACAAGATCACTTGTTCGGGCACGTCCGATTTCGCCCGCGTCTACAAGGACACCGTGTTCGACGTCAGTTTCGACATCAAATACGTCAAGTCCGGCGGCCACTGGAAGGTCACCGTGACCAAGGTGCCCAAGGGCAGCAAGTCGCCGACCAGTTCGGTGGACTGGAACAAGCAGACGATCAACCTCGATTCCGAGGATACCAAGCTCAAGGACCTTCAGGGCACGGGCAAGAAGGATGACAAGCAATCGCCCTTTGCCCATGAATTCGGCCACGCGGTCGGCAACTCGAAATACGGCCCCGCCGGGCATGGCGACGAATACAAGAAATCGAGCGCGCATTTCGCCGACAAGGCCAGCATGATGAATATCGGCAACAAGCTGAAGAAGCGCCACGCCGACCATCTCATCATGGAGTTGAACAAGATGATCAAGAACACCACCTTTTCGGTCAAGAGCGTCGGGTAGACCCGCGGCATGACCGGACAGACCGCAATCGTTTCGTGCCTGCTGGCGCTGGGGGCTGTTCAGCCCGGCCAGCCGCGGGCACCACAGGACATGGAGGCCATCCCGATCATGGCAAGCGACGAACAGACCCTTGCGGGGCTCACACTGGAACAGGCCGAGATCCGGTTCGGCACCCCTTCGGACAGCGATGAATTCGCGCTGGCGCCGGAACTGCCCGAGTTTCGCAACGACCTGCCCGGGCTATTCGACGAGGCCGATATCCGCGCGGGCGTTCAGATCCGCGAACGGACATGGTCCTACTCGGACAGCCAGAACATCACCTTGTGGTTCGCCGCCGGTGACGGGGCCTGGCGCGCGGTCCATCACATGATCTGGGACAAGGGCCTGGAATTCTGAACCGCTTCAGCGCCTGAGCGCGGCGAGATGGTCGTCATAGCGCCGGCCCGGCTCATCGACGAAGGTTTCGGGCAGCGCGGCGGCGGATTCGATCAGGTCGAGCCGGAAGGTCGCGAAACGGGCATGGGTGTCGCACCAGGCGGTCAGCGCCCAGAGCGCCCCCCAGCTTTCCAGCCGCAGCGGCCGCACCACATGGCGTTCCTTATGTCCGGCCAGGCCCAGCCGCAGTTTCTGCCGCCCGGCGATGGCGCCGCGCAGCGTGGCCATGTGGCGCAGGGCGCGGGCCGGGTCCGACAGCGGCTCCAGCGCGGTTTTCCAGGCCGCGCCCTCGGCGACGGTTTCGGCGGGCAGCGCGGCGTCGACCCGGTCGGCCAGCGCCGCGGCGGCCGCGGCCAGATCCGGGTCGGCGGCGCGGGACACGATGGCCAGCCCCAGCAGCAGCGCCTCGAGCTCGCCCGGCGCCAGCTGCAGCGGCGGCAGCGCGATCGCCGGTTCCAGCCGATACCCGCTGCCACGGGTGCCGCCGACCGGCACGCCGGCCCGCTCCAGCCGCGCCATGTCGCGCCAGATGGTGCGGTCGGACACGCCCAGCGCCACGGCCAGATCGGCCGCGCGATGGGTCTGTCCGTCACGCAGCAGGTCGATCAGGCGCAACAGCCGGGCATCGCGGGTCATGGGCACTCCATGCCATACCGGACCGCGAATATCCAGATCTACTGACAAAATGGCGTCAGTTTATCAGAGGACCGGCCCGACACCGGCAACCGGGCACGGGATTCACCGCCGCCTCCGGGCATTGCCGCTTTTCCCGCGCCCCGGCGCTGCGTAGAACGGGCCCGAGACATTACCGCCGCGCGTGACCGCACCGGCGTTCCATTCGAGGAGACGGACATGTTGAACAATATCGGCCTTCCCGGCCTGCTGCTGATCGCGGTGGTGGTGCTGGTTCTGTTCGGGCGCGGCAAGATCAGCTCGCTCATGGGCGAGGTGGGCAAGGGCATCACCGCGTTCAAGAAAGGCGTCAAGGACGGCACCGAGGAACTTGAGCATGACGCCGCGGAGGCGGCCAAGGACGTGACCCCGGACCACGACAAGGACAAGGCGTAACCGCCGATGTTCGACCTGGGCTGGACCGAACTGCTGGTGATCGGCGTGGTCGCGCTGATCGTGGTGGGGCCAAAGGACCTGCCGGTGCTGTTCCGCAATGTCGG
Organism: Pukyongiella litopenaei; assembly: GCF_003008555.2. Lineage (NCBI taxonomy): Bacteria > Pseudomonadati > Pseudomonadota > Alphaproteobacteria > Rhodobacterales > Paracoccaceae > Pukyongiella > Pukyongiella litopenaei. Next base: position 972,537 of record NZ_CP027665.1, read on the forward strand.
CCGTTTCGTCGGCAAGGCGCGCGGCATGGCCCGCGAGTTCAGCCGCGCGATGCATGATGCCGCCGACGAGGCCGGCGTCAACGACGTGGCCAAGGGGCTGAAGGCTGCCACCAACCCGGTGAGCAGCGCGATGGACGGGCTCAAGGACGCGGCGCGCGACCTGACATCGGGCATGGATCCGACGAAATACGACCCCGACAGCGAAACCGGCAAACTGGCCGCCGACCGGGCCGAATCGGCCAGGAAGATACAGGCCGCGACCGCCCGCGCCGCCGCCGACCGCAAGGCGCGCGAGGCCGAGGACGCCCTGAAGAAGGCGGAAGAGGCCGAGGCTTCGCTGGCCGCCGGCACCGGACAAGACAAGACGACATGAGTAGCCCCACCGACGAGATCGACGACAGTTCGGCCCCGCTGATCGAACACCTGGCCGAACTGCGCCAGCGGCTGATCCATTCGGTCGTGGCCTTCATCGTCGGCATGGTGATCTGCTTTACCGTGGCGACGCCGGTGTTCAATTTCCTGACCGCGCCGCTGTGCAAGGTGCTGGCCGAACGCGGGCAGGATTGCGGGCTGATCTTCATTTCCCCGCAGGAAGGGTTCTTTGTCGCGATCAAGGTGTCGCTGCTGGGCGGACTCATCCTGTCCTTTCCCTATATCGCGCTGCAAATGTGGCGGTTCGTGGCGCCGGGGCTCTACAAGAGCGAAAAGGGCGCGTTCCTGCCGTTCCTGATCGCGTCGCCATTCATGTTCCTGGCCGGCGCGGCCTTTGCCTTCTATGTGGTCACGCCGCTGGCATATGATTTCTTCCTCGGGTTCCAGCAATTCGGCACCGAGGGCGAGGCGGTCACCGGCGACGCGGCGGCGCCGCTGTCGGTGGTGTTCCAGGGCTCGGCGCAGGAATATCTCAACCTGACCATCAAGTTCATCGTCGCCTTCGGCCTGTGTTTCCAGTTGCCGGTGCTGCTGACGCTGATGGGCAAGGCCGGGCTGGTCAGCGCCGAAGGGCTGGGCGGCGTGCGCAAATACGCGGTGGTGGCGATCCTGGTGCTCGCCGCGCTGGTGACGCCGCCTGACGTGATCACCCAGATCATCCTGTTCGTGGTCGTCTACGGGCTCTACGAGGTATCGATCTTCCTGGTCGCCCGCGTCGAGAAGAAGCGCGAGGAGCGCCTGCGGGCCGAAGGGTATTACGACGACGAGGAAGCGTTCGACGAGGACCTCGCTGCCGCCGATCCGGACGAAAACGCCAAGTAGCCCCGCCACGCGGTGCGGGGCCGCTCAGGCCCCGGTTCAGGCTTCGGTTCAGGCCCCGGTCAATTCGAACGTCGCCTGTGCCCGCAGCCGTCCGTTGCTCATCAGGTCGATCCCCTGCGGGCCGGGATGCAGCCGGAAGGTGGTGGCATCCCCCTTGAGCCGGTGCGCCTTGGCAATCTCGACCTGCTCGCCCGGCGGCAGCGTCAGTTGTTTGAGCTTGATCACCTTGCGCCCCTCGCTGCCATCGGCGCGGCGGCGGCGGAACACGCAATCGACCAGCGCGCGCGCGCCTGCATCGGCGCGCAGCGTTGCCGTGATCATCAGCATCTCGCCGATCGCCACCCGTCCGGGCACGGCGAAATCCTCGACGACGATGGCGGCATCGGGATCGAAACCCAGCGCCGCCATCGCGCCGGGATGCCCCGCCTTCACCAGCCCGCGCAGGGCGTGGCCCGCCATCCACGCCAGTTCCCGCGCCGCCTGATCATCCCGCCCGCGCCAGTCGCCCAGCCGGTCCAGCACCATCTGGGGATCGGAGCGCGCGATGTCGTTGAGATGGTTGGCGACCGACCGGGTGACATAGCGTGCGCGGTCGCCGTGCAACGCGTCGAGGATCGGCAGCGTGGCGCCCGGCGCCAGCCCCACCGCCTGCCCCCAGGGCAGGCGCGGACGGCTGCCTTCGCTGGCCAGACGGCGCACATGCACGCTGGGATGCGTGGTCCAGTCCCGCATCCGGGCCAGCACGACCGCCGGTTCGCGCGTCAGGAACGGCCGCACCGCCCATTCCATCGAGAACCTCTGGGTGATGTCGGCGAGCAGGTCCAGCGCCAGCGCCGTGTCCCGTGGCCCGGCCAGTTCCGCCACCCAGTCACCGAACGGCGCGTGGATGAAATCGCCGAATTCACCGTCATGGGCATCCGGGTCCAGCGGCGGCGGCAGCGCGGCGCGGATCACCGGCGCCACCTGCGGCAACGGACCCGGCACCGCATAGGCCAGGCATTCGGCGATCCAGCGCATCCGCGCCTTGAGTTCGAGCTCGGGCAGCCGGGACATCACCGCCGCCTCGAAGGCGGCGGCATCGAAATCCGCGCTGGCCCCAGCCATCAGCCCGCCCAGGTAGCGGACCTTGTCGCGGTTGAACAACTGGTCCTTCAGCGAAAAGCCCGATGCCATGTCACATGGTCTGGTTGGTGGCGCCACCGTCGAGCAGAATGTTCTGGCCGACGATGAACCCGGCATGCTGGGAACACAGGAACGCACAGGCCGCGCCGAACTCGGTCCGGGTGCCATAGCGACCGGCGGGAATGGTCGCGGCCCGCTCGGCCCGCGCGTCTTCCAGCGTGGTGCCCCTGGCCTCGCCCACGGCACGGTCGAGCGAATCGGCCCGGTCGGTGGCATGGATGCCGGGCAACAGGTTGTTGATCGTCACGCCCTTGCCCGCCACCTGCCGCGACGTGCCCGCGACATAGCCGGTCAACCCGGCGCGCGCCGAGTTCGACAGGCCCAAAACCGGGATCGGCGCGCGCACGGACTGGCTGGTGATGTTCACCACCCGGCCCCAGCCGCGCTCCATCATCCCCGGCACCAGCGCCTTGATCAACGCGATCGGGGCCAGCATGTTCGCATCGAGCGCGCGGATGAAATCCTCGCGGTCCCAGTCGGACCACAGGCCCGGCGGCGGGCCGCCGGCATTGTTGACAAGGATATCGACCCCCTGCGCGACCTCGATCACCGCCGCCTGACCGTCTGCCGTGGCCACGTCCGCCGCGACGGTGTCGACCTCGACCCCGTGTTCCGCCCGGATCGCGGCGGCACTGGCCTCCAGCGCCTCGGAACCGCGCGCGTTCATCACCAGGTTCACACCGGCCCCTGCCAGTGCCTCGGCGCAGCCCAGCCCCAGCCCCTTGCTGCTGGCGCAGACCAGCGCCCGTTTTCCGCTGATTCCCAGATCCATGATATCCCCTCCCGATGCGTTCTGCCCTGCCCTAGCACCGGTCGCGCGGGCAGGCCAGAGCCCGGCTCGCAGCGGGCAGGCCGGATCGCAGGCAGCGGGACCATCGCCCGTGGTCCGCCGCGAACTGTCACTCACCCCACGATGACATATCGTTGACATTTTGCCATTGTAATGCAAAGGGAGCTTGGCAAGCCCATCCATGTGGATCACGCTGGGGCAAGGGGGGAACGCAGTTGCAGAACAGGACCACGAAAGCGCCGGAGCTGTTGCCGCTGGGGCGCGACGGGATCGTCCTGAGACTGGCGCTGCGCCCCGATCCGGGCGCAACCGCCGGAGTGCAGGCGCTGCGCGCGGCGCTCGAAGCGGCAGACCTGCCCGGCGTGAACGAGATTGCCCCGGCGCTGGCCTCGGTGCTGGTGCGGTTCGACCCGGCCCGAACCACCCGCGACGACCTCGCAACCGGGTTGCGGGCGCTCGTGGCGGGCCGCGACTGGTGCGCCGCCGACATGCCGCCCCCGGCGCGGCGCTGGACCATCCCGGCGGCGTTCGGCGGGTCGGCGGGGCCGCAACTGTCCGAAACGGCCGGGCTGGCGGGGCTGGACGAAACCCGCGCGGTGGCCGAGCTCACGGCCACGCCGCTGCGGGTGCTGGCGATCGGCTTTGCCCCCGGCCAGCCATATCTGGGGCTGCTGCCCGAACACTGGGATTTTCCCCGCCAGCCCGAACTGACACCCACCGTGCCCGCGGGCGCGCTCTGCGCGGCGGTGCGGCAGATCGTGCTCTTTGCCAACCCGTCGACCACCGGCTGGCGGCAGGTCGGGCTGACCGGGTTCCGCCCGTTCAAGGCCGACCGGGCCCAGCCCTTTGCCCTGCGGCCCGGGGACGAGCTGCGCCTGAGCGCGGTGCCCGACGGCGAGATGCAGGACCTGGCCCGCAACGATCCCGACGGGCTGGGCGGCGCCCGCTGCGAGGTCCTGGCATGAACGCCGCGTTGCAGATCCACCGCGCCGGGCCCGGGCTGAGCGTGCAGGATACGGGCCGCCCCGGCCATCTCGCCGAGGGGCTGTCGCGCGGCGGCGCCGCCGACCGGCTGGCGCTGCTGGAAGCAACCGCGCTGCTGAACCTGCCGCGCGTAGCGCCGGCGGTCGAGATGGCCGGTGCCGGCGGCGAGTTTGCCGTGACCGCCCCGATGCGCGTGGCGCTGACCGGGGCGCCGATGCGGGCGAGCCTCGACGGCACACCGCTGCGCTGGAACGCGGCGCATCTGCTGGCGCCGGGCCAGGTGCTGCGCATCGGCGGCGCCACCTCGGGGGTCTATGGCTACCTGACCCCGGCGGGGGGCATCGACACGCCAGACTGGCTGGGCAGCCGCGCGGTGCATCTGACCGCCGGGATCGGCGCGTTGCTGCAGGCGGGCGACACCCTGCCGCTGGGCGACGACCCGGAGCCGGCCGCGCCGCTGCTGGGCCTGCCCCCCCCGGACCGCTTTGCCGGCGGCATGGTGCGGCTGCGGCCCGGCCCGCAGACCGCCCTGTTCGACGACGCCACGCTGGCGCGGTTCCTGGCGACGCCGTTTACCCGCAATCCGGCGGGCAACCGGCAGGGCGTGCGGCTGGATCACGACGGCGCGGGCTTTACCTCGGCGCTGGCCGCCGGGCTGGCCTCGGACATGATCCGGCACGGGGACGTGCAGATGACCGGCGACGGCACGCCCTATGTGCTGCTGTCGGAATGCCAGACCATCGGCGGCTATCCACGCCTGGCCACGGTGATCGACGCGGACCTGCCGCGCATCGCGCAGGCCCCGCCGGGCGCCGCGCTGAGATTCGAGTTGCTGACGACCGACGCTGCGGACGCGCTCTGGCGGGACGAGCCCGCAATGCTGGCCGATCTGCGCCGCGCCGTTCATCCGCTGGTGCGCGATCCCTGCGACATCGCCGATCTTCTGAGCTATCAACTGGTCTCGGGCGCAACCGCCGGGGACGATCTGGAAAGGGACTGAACCATGACACGCAGCGTCGATCTGAACGCCGATATGGGTGAGAGCTTTGGCCCGTGGGTGATGGGCAACGACGTGGCGCTGCTGAACGTGGTCACATCGGCCAATATCGCCTGCGGCTATCACGCGGGCGACGCCGACGTGATGGCGACGACGATGGCGCGTGCGGTGCAGCGGGATGTCGGCATCGGCGCGCATCCGGGCTTTCCCGACCTGCAAGGCTTTGGCAGGCGGCGGATGGCCCTGTCGCATGAGGAACTGGCCAATCTCGTCACCTACCAGCTGGGTGCGGCGCGGGCGATGGCCCATGCCGCCGGGGGGCGGGTCCGGCACCTGAAGCTGCACGGCGCGCTGTCCAACATGGCCTCGGCGGATGCGGGCATGGCGCGGGCCTGCTACGAGGCGGCGCTGAAGGTCGACCCGGACATCATCATCATGGTGCTGGCCGCCACGCCGATGGAACAGGTCGTGCGCGATCTGGGCTGCAACTGGGCGGGCGAGATCTTTGCCGACCGCGCCTATGAGGACGACGCCACCCTGGTCGCCCGCGGCAAGCCGGGCGCGGTGCTGCATGACGCCGATGCCGCCGCCGAGCGGATACTCGGGATGCTCGGCGAAGGCGCGATCATCGCGGAATCGGGCAAGCGCATCCCCACCCGCATCGACACGATCTGCCTGCATGGCGATGGCGCCGAAGCGGTGGCGATGGCCCGCGCATTGAAGGCGCGGCTGCTGGCCGAGGGCATCACGCTGGAGAAATTCGCCCGGCGCGGGTCGTGACGGCTCAGCCGCGGGCGCAGGCAATGCAGGTGGCGACCGCCGGGTTCAGATGCAGCCGGGCACGGGCGATTTCCTCGCCGCACCCGTCACAATAGCCGTATTCCTCATCGCCGGATTCGATCCGGGCCAGAGCGGCACGCAGGCGGGCGGCCTCGGCATCGCGGCGCGCCTGCTGGGCCTTGGCCATCGCCTGCATCTGCACCGCGTCCATCCGCGACAGCCGCCCCACCGCCTGCTGGTCGAGTTGTACCACCGCCTGCCCGTCGCGGCCCAGGTCGTTTTCCCCGGCGATGGCGGTCAACCGGTCGCGGATCAGCCCGGCAATATGGTTGCGGTCACGGTCATTCATGGTGCAGATGGACCTCATCACGGCATTGCGTTTGGGAAACCCGGCGCGAATGACTATTCTAAGGGGTATTCTGGGGGATAGGCCATGACCGAACCGAAAAGAAGCCTCGCGCCCGTCGATCCGGTCTGGAGCCGGATCACCTCGGAGGCGCGCGACGCGGTGGCGTCCGAGCCGCTGATGGGCGGGCTGATCCATGCCTGCATCCTGCACCATTCGCGGCTGGACAAGGCGCTGTCCTACCGGATCGCGGCCAAGCTGACCTCGAACGAGATGTCGATGGTGATCCTGCGCGAGATCGCGGATGCGGCCTATGCCGACGCGCCGGGACTGGTCGAGGCCGCCCGCGCCGATCTGGTCGCGGTCTATGAACGCGATCCCGCCTGCCACCGGCTGTTGCAGCCGATCCTCTATTTCAAGGGGTATCAGGCGATGCAGGCCTATCGGGTCGGGCACTGGCTGTGGGAACAGGGCAAGAAGGACCTGGCCTATTTCTTCCAGATGCGGATTTCCGAGATCTTCGGCATCGACATCCACCCCGCCGCCCGCATCGGCAAGGGGATCATGATCGACCACGCCCATTCCATCGTGATCGGCGAAACCGCCGTGGTGGGCGACAACGTGTCGATGCTGCATTCGGTGACGCTGGGCGGCACCGGCAAGGAGGAAGAGGACCGGCACCCCAAGATCGCCGACGGCGTTCTGATCGGCGCCGGCGCCAAGGTGCTGGGCAATATCCATGTCGGCCATTGTTCGCGCGTTGCCGCCGGATCGGTGGTGCTGGAGGACGTGCCGCCCTGCAAGACCGTGGCGGGCATCCCGGCGCGGATCGTGGGCGAGGCCGGATGCGACCAGCCCTCGGTCAACATGGACCAGATGTTCGCCGGCTGACACCGACCGACCCGAAACGAAAAACCGCCGCCTCAGCGGTGGCACCGCCCGGGTTCGGGAGGCTTTTCCCATATGCGTTTGGGGAATTCATCTCGTGAACCAGCGCGGTAGATAAATTTCTTCGAACTCCTCGGCCAAACCCTGATGGCAAGGGACTTTGACCGGCAGGTTGTGGAATTCCGGATCCGCGTCGCCACGCTCGATCGCTGCACCGCTCGTGGCGTATTCATCACAAAACCAGCTGGATAAGCCCGTCCGGGGAAAAGGGACGTGCGATCAACGCCGGATTTCTGCGCTACTGCCGTTCAGGTCGATATCTTACGCCCGCAACTGGCGGTAGACGGGCATGAGACGATCTATGACAACGCGTTCCCAATCAAGGGCTTGCGAGGCCGCAATATTTGCGTCGAGCCGCTTCTTGTCCCAAGCGGTTTTCCTATTGGCCGTCAACGCCTCATGCAGACCTTCGGGGGTGTTCCTGAAAAGGTCAAAATCGAAACCAAAACGGCCTGCGAATGCGCGATGGCCCTCGGTATCGGACGCCAAGACCGGCAAACCCACCGCCGCATATTCGATTGACTTCAACGATGGCGCGGTTCCGAACATTTCCTCGGGAACGTAGGCTATTCCGGCGTCATAGCCGGTCAGCCGTTTCCAAAGTTCGCTTTGGTCGAGCATGCCCCGGAAGAATACATGGTCTTCCACCCCGAGTTCACGCGCGAGATTTTGCAGATGTTCTTCCGCATTTCCCTGGCCATAGATGTCCAGGGTCAGTCCCTTGTTGCTGGAAAGCGCCTTTGCAAACATCTGCAACAGCAGGTCCATTTTGCGGGTTCGCGACAGGCTTCCAACGTAAACCAGACGACGTATCGCTGCCTCTCGCCGGACATCAGGCCCGTTGGCGGTCGCGTCTTGAATGGCGGCCATATCAACGCCGGGTGGAATCTCGATTGCCTTGAGATACCGGTTAGGCAAATTGGTCCGCAGACTTTCCATGGAGTGGGTCAACAAACAATCGATCTGCAACTGCATGTCATGATAGTTGGCCAAAGCAGGCGCATCGGGCGCCCCGATATGCGGTGAGCGAAAATCAAGACACCAGGAGGCTTCCGAGAAAACCGGCTGCAGCATCATCACGTCATCGTAGCAATACGGGCTTTGAACCAAATGCACGATGTCCGGCCGAACCTTGCGCAGGACATCGAACAGCGCCCGCCTGCGCGTCGGCGTCTCTCGGGACGCCAGGCTGTGCAGCCGCACGCCTTCGGGGGGCTGGCCATGGGTTTCCCCGGGGGCCTTGGTCTGGACCACATGCACATCATGAAACCGTGACATGACGCGCACATAGTTGCTGATTGCCGCCTCGCCCATGATGCCGAAGGCCGATCGCGCGATATACAAGATCGTAAGGCGCTCAGGTTCCATCGGATGACCCTTCCCGTAAGCAGTTAAAATCTAACCACTAAAATCCGTCGCCTCCATACAGCATTGTTTTCGGCTTTTACAGGCCAAAGAGTATCTTTGGGACCCCAGGCCGTGCCTCGAATGTGGTGGAAGGTGGCGTGGTCTCCGGGTTGACCCGGCCCCCACCCAACCGGCGGCTGCAACCGGCGGGGAGATCGCGCCATGAAACAAGATACCGACAGTTCGGCCCATACTCCGCAGGAGTCGCGCTGAGAATCCTTTGTAAGCGAGTTGGGCAATCATGCCCGTCCCGCAGAGCACCCCGACTATTCGTTTTATGACTTATGTTCGCTTGGTCCCGCCCCATGTTTGAGAACCCACTGCAACAGGTTCCTGTTCGCCCCCCGAACGCGTCCCTGCCAGATATCGTCATCCGACCGGGTATCCCATTCGGAAAACGGATGACGGTCAATCGACGGGCGGGACCGGATGACACCCTCCTGTCCACGGCCATATGGACGACAGGGGCGTGGCCGGTTGGCAGATTGATCTGGCCGGGCAGGGATTGCTGCATTACGGTTGCCCCGTGTGAACGACACCGGCAGGCCTGCGCAACCGGGCCCTGGCCAAAGATGAAACCACCGCCTGAAAGGTGATGCCATGCCCGCGAGCCTGCTCCCTGATTTTCGTATCGCCCGGCACTTGGCTGTTGGCGTCGCGTTGGCGCTGGGCAGCGGGGCAGCGGCCCAAGGAACATGCACCTTCACGATGGCCACCGAACCGGCGCGGCAGGTAATGACCTGCGACGGAACCCTGATCGTGGAACGCGAACCCGGCACCTCGATGACCATCGACGAACGGGCGGGCGCCGCACCGCCCCGCGCGATCGAAATCGAAGGCGGCGCGATCCTGATCGACGTCCAGCCCGGAACCGCCCCGACCCAGATCAGGACACCCCATGCCATCGCCGCCGTGCGCGGCACCACCTATGTCGTGGACGCAGGGGCGCAGCGCACATCGGTCTTCGTGATTGCCGGCCGTGTCGAGGTGCGCAAGCTCGATGACGGCTCGGACACTGTGCAGCTGCGTCCCGGACAGGGAACGGACGTCACCGCGACCGACCGGCTCGAGGTGAAACGCTGGGACGCCGACCGCGCTGCACGACTGCTCGCCCGCTTTGGCAGATGACAACCCGCGCCCGGCGCCGCAATCGACTGGTGATCCCGGGGCTGATCGTGGCGGCGCTGTGGGTGGCGGGGTTCGGGCTGCCTTACCTGTCGGGACATGCCGGGCCGACCGATCGGTTCGAATACCGCCTGCTTGACCTGCGCCACAGGCTGATCGGCCCGCAGAAACCCGCCGGCGACGTGGTCATCGTCGCCATCGACGACCGGACGCTTGGGCAATCGGATGTCAGCGGTCGCGCATTGCTTGGCCGGGTGATCGGCAATATTGCCGCCAGCCGGGCAGGAACGCTCGCGGTCGACATCTTGCTGGCCGATGGAGGTGATACCGACACCGATGCCGCGCTGGCGCAGGCGCTTGGCGCGCTGCCCTCGGTGATCGCGGCGGCGGCCAGCCTGGGTGCCGAAGGTGCAAGTGCCGATACCATCATCCAGCCGCAACCGTCCTTCCGCGAGGCGGCGCGCACCGGCCTGGTGAACATCTCGACGGATACCGGCGGAACGCCGCGATATGTCCCGCTGCTCATCCCCACCGGCGCGGGCACCTTTCCCACGCTGCCGCTGGTCGCGGCCATGACGTTCACCGGTGACACGCCTGTTGTTGAAACCGACCGATTGAGGCTGGGCGATCGCGCGGTTCCCCTGGATCTGGGGCAGTCGATGCCGCTGCGCCATCTGGGTCCGATGGGAACGGTGCCGACCTACAGCGCCAGCGAGCTGCTGACCGGCCCCCTGCCCGATGCGCTCGGTGGAAAACTGGTGGTGCTGGGCTATACCGCGTCGGCCATGGGCGACCGGTTCGCGACCCCGTTCGGCGACACCACCCCGGGGGTCGAGATCATCGCGACCGCGATATCGCAACTGGCCGGGGGGCCGGTGCTGCGGCGCGATGCCCGGACCCGGCGCTGGGATGTGATCCACGCCGCCGGGCTGACCCTACTCTGCGTGCTGGCGGCCCTGTCGCTGCCACTGTCGCGCGGGCTCCCGGTTGCGCTCGCCCTTGTCGGGCTTTCCATGACCGGGGTGGTGATCGCCTTTGCCTTTGGCCTGTGGATGAGCGCCGCCCTGCCTCTGGTGGCCGCCTTACCGCCGCTCACCGTGGCCGGGATCGTCCGGTATTCGCGCGAGCGCAGCCTGGCGTTGCAAACCGAACGCGCGGCAGCCTCGCTGCGGCGGTTCCAGTCACCGGCGCTGGCGCGACGCCTGGAAAACGATCCCGACTGGCTCGCCACGCCGGAAGAGCAACACCTGGTGATCTTCTTCGTCGATCTCACCGGCTTTACCGGCCTGTCGCAGCGGCTCGGGCCAGCGGGCACGCAGGAATTGCTGCGCGCATTTCATGGCCTGACAAACGAAACAGTCGGGGCGCAGGGCGGCGACGTTTTGAACTATATGGGCGACGGTGCGCTGGCCGTGTTCGGCCTCGACCGGTCCGACCGCGACCGCGCCGCCGACACCGCACTGGCCGCGGCCTTTGCGCTCGTCCGGGCGCTGGCCGGGTTACGCATCGACGCGTTGCCGGAAGGACTGCCGGGTTGCCGCATCGGGCTGCATGCGGGCCTCGCGACACTGTCCCGGCTGGGAGCCGACACCCACCAGCAGGTCACCGTGACCGGCGACAGCGTCAACCTGGCAAGCCGCCTGATGGAAGTGGCCAAGTCCGAACACGCGACCATCGTGGCCACCCGCGATTTCGCCGATGCACTGTCAAAGCCGCCTTCGCCCACGCACGAATCGCGCGTGCCGATCCGGGGCCGCGCGGGCGAGGTCGAGATACTGGCCTGGACCTGATCCCGCGGGCGCGCCCCGCTTCAGGCGATATCCGGCCGGACCGGCGCAGCCTTTCTCGGCCGGCCAAAACACCTATCCGGACCAGCCATACCGTGCCGTCCCGGATATGCGCGGGTAACCTACAGTACCCAGAAGAAACCGAGATTTTCCCCGCATTCCCAACCCCTTGAATTGCCATGTCACCCTAGTTTCCCACCTCACCCATCGAAACCGCCCGGTACCGCCGAAACGCCAACCTTCGCAACATCCGGAAAAAGCCACAATCGGGGTTGCATTACCCGAATGCCGGGGATACATGCAGGGCCTCAGTGGACCGATAGCTCAGCTGGATAGAGTACTTGACTACGAATCAAGGGGTCGGGGGTTCGAATCCTCCTCGGTCCGCCACTTCAACCCCCTTGCACTTGATTTCATTAAGATTTTTGTTCATCTTGTCGAACCATTGCCACTAGGTTCGTCAACATTTGAACCCGTTTCGTTCTGTCGCAGTTTGGCAAAGCCCTGATCGGCCATCAGACCGCGCCGCGCCTTCCCTGCGTAAATCTGAACCATCTGAGGCGAGGCATGGCCTGTCCACGCCATGATTTCCCGCTCCGATGCCCCTGCCTCGGCCAAACGAGCGGCACAAGCCTTGCGCAGCCCGTGAGACGTGTTGTCGGGCAGACCGGCAGCGTTACACCATTTGCGCATTGCGTTACCCAAGCCGTTTGCTGAACGCGACCGTCCACCAGTCGTTTCAAGGAAAGTCATTTTGGACATGGGCAGCGTATCCAGCACCCTCTGAAGGTCTGGGTGGATCGGGATATCCACAACCACCTCTGAATATCGTTCAGTTTTCAGCCACCGATATTGGATGCGGGAACCAATCACGCTCTGCCAGCGGAGGCGAACTGCATCAATGCGGGAACAGCCAGTGTTGACCTACCCTCCGAGCTTCGGACACTGACGTAAGCTACGATTTGTTGTCTGCTGATCTTTGACGAAGAGGAGATCTGAACCGCCCCGGGTTTCCGAGAGAGTAGAACTCTCAGAGGATGATCCTTATGGAATCGAAGAAGAAGCGCACGCCGGCATATACGGCCGAGTTCCGCGAGCGCGGCGTCCGGCTATTCCGCGAACGGCGGCCCGATTACACCAGTGACAACGCGGCGTATCGGGCGATCGCCCCGAAGCTTGGCTGCTCGCACGACACACTGCGCGCCTGGTGCATCCAGGCGGCACGCGATGCAGGCGAGCGCGACGGGCTGACCAGCGAGCAGAAGGCCCGCCTCAAGGCGCTGGAGCGCGAGGTGAAGGAACTGCGCACGGCCAACGAGATCCTGAAGAAGGCGTCGGCTTATTTTGCCCAGGCGGAGCTCGACCGCCTGTTCCGCAAATGATCGCCTTCATCGAGAAGCATCGCGGGGTCTTTGGGGTCGAGCCGATCTGCCGTGTCCTGCAGATTGCCCCAGCAACCTTCCATCGCCATGCCGCCATCGCGCGCAATCCCCAGCTTGCCTCGGACCGCACCAGGCAGGATGCTGTGGATATTGAGAAAATCAAGGCAGTCCACGGCAAGAGCCGGGGCCGTTATGGTGCCCGCAAGATCTGGCACCAGCTTCGGCGCGATGAGCACGACATCGCGCGTTGCACCGTGGAAAGGCTCATGCATCTTCATGGATTGCAAGGGGTTGTGCGGGGCCAGAAGAAGACAACCATCCCCGATCCAGCGCAGCCTTGCCCTGATGACAAGGTCAACCGGCAGTTCGTGGCTGCCATGCCCGATCAGCTCTGGGTGTCGGACTTCACCTATGTGTCGACATGGGCGGGGATGGTCTATGTGGCCTTCATCATCGATGTCTTCGCCCGCAAGATCGTGGGCTGGCGCGTCTCGACCTCGATGACGACAGGCTTCGTGCTGGATGCCCTGAACCAGGCCATCTGCCAGCGATGCCCAACAGGCGGCGGGTTGATCCATCACTCCGATCGCGGCAGCCAGTATCTGTCCATCCGCTACACCGAGCGCCTGGCCGATGCCGGTATCGACACTTCGGTGGGCAGCGTGGGCGACAGCTATGACAACGCGCTGGCCGAGAGCGTCATCGGCCTGTTCAAGACCGAGGTGATCAACTTCCTCGGCCCCTGGAAATCCATGGCTCAGGTCGAATGGGAGACCCTGCAATGGGTCAGCCGGTATAACAACGAGCGGCTACACAGCGCCATCGGGCACCGGCCGCCACAGGAAGTGGAGGATACATTCTACGAACAGATGAACACCCTTGAAAAAGCCGCGTAGGTCTTGAACAAAAAAGCCTCTCGGAAACCCGGGGCGGTTCAATCAGAGATGTCGAAACGCGATCAACATGCGCCTGAGTTCAGGGCGAAGGTGGCGCTGGAAGCGTTGAAGGGTGAGCAGACGGTGGTCGATCTGGCGAGCCGGTTCGGGGTTCATCCGACGGTTATCGATAGCTGGAAGCGGGCATTTCTGGAAGGGGCCTCTGGTGAGTTTGAACGCGGCGGCAGGAAGGCCCCTGAGATTGACGAAGAGCAGGTGAGGGAGCTGCCTGCCAAGATCGGGGAGCCGGCTGTGGCCAACGGTTTTTTGTCCAGAAAGCTCAAGCCGTGGATCGGCAAGTGAGGCACAAGATGGTCGAGCCAGTCAATTCTGCCCCGTCCATCGGCAAACAGTGCCAGTTGCTGTCGATCTCGCGGTCGTCGTTCTATTACACACCCAAGGGCGAGACGGTGATGAACCTCGCGCTCATGCGCCAGATTGATGAACAATTCCTTGAGACACCGTTCTTTGGTGTTCGGCAGATGACCCTGCACCTCCGAAACGGGGGCATCTGGTGAACGAGAAGCGGAAAAGACGGCTGATGCGCCTCATGGGCCTGATGCCGATCTGTCAGAAGCCCAACACGAGCAATACGGCGGAAGGGCACAAGACCTAACCCTATCTGCTGCGCGGTCTGCGGGTCACCCGCCCCGATCAGGTTTGGGCTGCCGACATCACCTGTTTGCCGATGCGGCGTGGGTTCTTGTATCTGGTCGCAATAATGGACTGGCACACCCGCAAGGTGCTGGCCTGGCGGATATCGGACACGCTGGAAGCGGAGTTCTGCGTCGATGCGCTGAACGAGGCGAGTCATCGATTCGGCCCGCCCGAGATCATGAACACCGACCAGGGCAGCCAGTTCACGTCCTTTGCCTAGACCGGCCTGCTGCGCCGATCCGGCGTGCGTATCCCCCTCTCATGCATGTAAACATGCACTGCCGGGGCAGTGGATGGACGGCAAGGGCCGGTTCCTCGACAACATCTTCGTGGAGCGGTTCTGGCGAAGCCTGAAACATGAGTGTGTCTACCGGCATGCCTAGGAGACAGGATCAGAGGCGAAGGGCGGCGTCGGCAAATGGATCGAGTTCTACAACCGAAAACGCCCCCATTCCGCCCTTGGCGGCAAACCCCCAGCCGTGGTCTGTTGGCTGCGAAAAGACGAAACCCAACCCGATCAGCAGGAGCAGAGAGTAGCTTAGTCTACGTGCAAAACTGTCCAGACTTTGGGGAGTGGCTCACCTTCCTCGATTTGGAGCCTCCGGAAAACCCGGTGAGGTTCATATTGCTTCCTTGCAATCCATCAACTGGATCTCACCATAGAACCGTGGGATCAAACACCTAGGTCCAAGCGTTCTCCATGATCCAATCGCGGCGGTCTTTGATTTCTTGTTGTTCAGAAATTCTCTCAATCTGCTCGCTGTGCCAGCGGCAGGATTGGTCGTGTAGCGCCATCAACTCTGGATCCCCCGCGAAATGTGTCTCGTGAAACGCATTGGCCGCGGCGACCAGGGCAGGGTTGGGCGTCGAGGTGCGGGCTTCCGACTTGTTGCGCAAACGCCAATAGCGCAGCGATACGCGTTTGCCGGCAACCACAACGTCCCCGCGCAACATTTTCATGAAGTAGCTTTCCATCGAACGGAGCGCGTAATGGTCAAGCACCACCAGATTGTATCGCCCGCGCGCATCTGCCCCGTTCAGGGAACTGTCAGACTGAAATTCATCGAACGGTTGCGCCGACCCGTCGAGCCAGACCGGATTGGCACCCGCATCCATATCGGGACGATGATTGCGCAGTTTCACCAGTTTTGACGAGATACGGGTGATCGTCTTTGCCCCCCGATGTGCCCGCCATTTGCCGGGGGTTTCCGTCGAATGACCGGGAAACTGGTCGCGCATGAGCCCCGGTTCGAATTTCACCTGGCCATTGCAGCCGTGGTTCAACTCGAATATCGACAGCGCGTCGAATGGGCCGGCGGCGTCGAACAGATCGGTCAGCCGGCCATCGCCCGCCCGGATGTTGACGAACTCATCGACATCCATCGATATCACGAAATCCACGTCCGAGAAGATCGGCATCAGCTGCGTATAGGCCAACGCAATGGGCTGAAAGACGGTTTGCCCCGCGACAACGGCCGGATTGGGAAGATGTGTCAGCACCCCGATCTGTTGCAGGCGGTTCAGAATCAGGTCCGTGCCATCGCTGCAATCGTTGGTGAAAACGACAAGATCGGTGATACCAAGCGCCTTGTGCCATGCCACCCATTCCAGGATGAAGGGGCCTTCGTCCTTCATGCAGGTTGTGATCAGGGTTCTCGGTTCGTCGCCATACCATCTGTCCGACCCAGTTTTCAGGGCACTCCGGGTACGGATCGGCTGGGGTGGAGGGCGGCGTTCGAATATCTGAACACTGCTGTCGGGTTTGTTTTCCGGCGACAGATAGAGCCCCTTGCGAGCCAGGGCAGCGACGATCCTGGCGCTGCCTGCGCGGCCATAGACCTTCGGATGAAGCTCGAGGATCGCGTTTCTGACCGACGACAGATCGGCGTCGTCGAACAGCCCCAGTTCCCCGCCTTCGATGTCGCAGACGAGCACTGTCGGCCTCACCTCGGCAAGCAGGTCGTCAATTGCGAGGGCCGGCACCTGCTCGACCCTTGCGAAGGGACGGGACTCCGCCTCCATCGACGAGCCCCAGAAATCCTGACGGATGTAGAAGGGAATCTCCGCCCCTGACCGGACCGTAGCGACGCCATTGCGAAGCTCCGCCTGCTCGCACACATCGTTGAGCCGGTAGGTCTCCTGGATCAGCGGAATCATGTCCGGGTTTGCTTCGATGGCCACGACGCGGTCGACATCCGGGTTCTGGGCCGCGATCGTCGAGCACAGGCCGACCCCCGCGCCAAGTTCGAGCACGCGGTCACCCGGTTTCAGCAACCTGCGCAGCGATGCGACTTCGCCCCCCTCATAGCGGTTGTTGCGCATGGGGCGCTCGATCTTGGGCGTGATGATCCTGGGCACGAACGGGATCTGGACACCCTGTGTTTCGATCACGCTGTCATAGTCCAGCACGCCCTCACCTCCCCTGGCCGGTTTTTCCGCACTCAATTCGGCACCTCTGTCATCATCAACCAACCTTTGCAGCGCAGGCACGACCCCCGCACGTCTCCGGACGCCAAACCAACCGCGAGACCGGTGGACCGCCGTGACGGGCATCATACTGCGCTGCGCAATATCCTCAATCCGGTTGGTCGGAGGGGCCGGGTTGGCCTGAACGATTCGAAATCCAAACCGGCAGGCGACCCTGACGGGATGAAGCGGCGGCCGGACCGGTCATCGCGGTTACGGCGCGGCCGCCCGCCATCCTATCGCGCCATGCCAAAGAACTCGGCATTGGGACGCATGTTGGTCACATTCGCCATCCGGTTCGACAGGCCGAAGAAGGCCGAGATGGCGGCAATGTCCCAGATGTCTTCGTCGTCGAAACCGTGATCGCGCAAGACCTCCATGTCGGCGTCGCCCACCTCTTCGGCGTGACGGGACACTTTCACCGCGAAATCCAGCATCGCGCGCTGGCGCGGCGTGATATCCGCCTTGCGATAGTTGACCGCGACCTGATCGGCGATCAGCGGGTCCTTGGCGCGGATGCGCAGGATCGCGCCATGAGCGACGACGCAATACTGGCACTGGTTCAGGTTGCTGGTGGCGACCACGATCATCTCGCGCTCGGCCTTGGTGATCGGGCCCGGCTTGTCCATCAGCGCATCATGGTAGGCAAAGAAGGCCCGGAATTCGTCGGGGCGATGGGCCAGTGTCAGGAACACGTTGGGCACGAAGCCCGACTTTTCCTGAACTGCCTCGATACGCGCGCGGATGTCGTCGGGCAGATCGGCGAGATCGGGAACCGGAAAGCGGCTGATGGGTTGGTCGGACATCGGTCGTGGTCTCCTCGTCGGAATGATTGGGATCGGGCAACGCGCCCGTAGGATCAGATCATGGCTTCGATCAGGAACGGCCCCCTGCGTTTGCAGGCCGCCGCCAGAAGATCGTCGAATTGCTGCGGGGTTTCGGCACGGGCGGCCTCGACCCCCATGCCGTTGGCGATGCTGACCCAGTTCAGTGCCGGGTCGTCCAGATCCAGCATCCGGCGGGCATTTTCACCGGGTGCATTGGCACCGACATTCCGCAATTCGCCATGGAGGATCTGGTAGCGCCGGTTGGCAAAGATCACCGTGACCACGTCCAGCGCCTCGCGGGCCTGGGTCCACAGCGCCTGCACCGTGTACATGCCGCTGCCATCGGCCTGAAGCGACACGACCTTGCGATCGGGACAGGCAATGGCGGCACCGGTGGCCATCGGCATGCCGATGCCGATGGCTCCGCCGGTCAGTTGCAGGAAATCATGCGGCGCGGCGGCGTGGGTATAGCGGAAGGATTCGCGCCCCGACGAAACGCTTTCGTCACAGATCACGGCATTCTCGGGCAGGTGCCGCGCGGCGGCGACAAAGATCGCCTCGGGCGTCAGCGCCCCGGTTGGCAGGTCGAGCGGCGGGCCGGCGGGTTGATCCGGCAGCGTTGCACCATCGGCCCCCGTTTCCTGCGCCAGCGCGTCGATCGCGGCCGCCAGATCGTCGCCGTCCTGCGTCAGCGTCAGGACCTCGCAGCCCTCGGGCAGCAATCGGCCCGGTTTGCCGGGATAGGCAAAGAACGCAACCGGTTCGCGGGCGCCGATCAGGATGACATGCTCGGTGTCGGCAAATGTCGCCAGCGCCGGGTCGATCGGATAGGGAACGCGGTCGATATCGGGCCGCCCCCTGCCCCGCTGCATCCGCGCGTTCGACTGCTGGGCCATCAGCCGCGCGCCCGTTGCCGCCGCGATCCGCGCCAGCCGGTCCAGCGGCCCGGCCATCAGCGCCGCACCGGACACGATCAGGGTCACGTTGCGCCCGGATTTCAGCACCTGCGCCGCCGCGCGGATCCGCGCATCGTCCGGGACGGTCGGGGCGTCAGGTGCTACAGGCGCGGGAACGGGGGCCGAGGTTTCGTTCCACGCCGCGTCCGCGTGCAGGATCAGGGTCGAGACATGGCCGGGCCGCTGCCGCGCGGCGGCGACCGCCCGGGCGGTCTGCGCACCGACCTGGTCCGCCTGTTCGGCCCGCCCCAGCCATTGCGACACCGGCCGCGCCAGCGAATCGATATCCGAGGTCAGCGGCGCGTCCAGTGCGAGGTGATAGGTGGCGTGATCGCCCACCACGTTGACGATCGGCGAAGCCGCGCGGCGGGCATTGTGCAGGTTGGCGATGCCGTTGGCGAGCCCCGGCCCCAGGTGCAGCAGCGTCGCCGCCGGTTTCCCGGCCATGCGCGCATACCCGTCCGCGGCACCGGTGACCACGCCCTCGCTCAGCCCCAGCACGCAGCGCATCCGCGGCTGGCGGTCCAGCGCCGCGACAAAATGCA
The DNA here is from genome assembly GCF_003008555.2 of Pukyongiella litopenaei. Taxonomy (NCBI): domain Bacteria; kingdom Pseudomonadati; phylum Pseudomonadota; class Alphaproteobacteria; order Rhodobacterales; family Paracoccaceae; genus Pukyongiella; species Pukyongiella litopenaei. Next base: position 991,905 of record NZ_CP027665.1, read on the forward strand.
TCTCGGAGGTGCCGGGATTGGCGAAACAGGTGTCTATGTCGTTGGCCAGCAGGGTTTCGCAGAGCAGGTCAGCGCCGTTCATGGTCGTCCTCGTCATCAGGTTGGAAGGTCGCGCAGCCGCGACGGGCATCGGGCAACAGGCGGGGCGGCCCGCCTGCGGTCAACGGTGATCTCAGCCGCCTTTCCCGCCGCCGGGAAACGCACCGGGAACCACATCGGGAACCGCGCCGGGAAACTCCGCCGGATCCACGCCCAGCGATTGCAGGATCTCGCGGCTATGCTCGGCAAAGCCCGGCGGCGCGCGCCGGTAGGAGGCGGGCGTGCGCGACAGCTTGATCGGGCTGCCCGTGCCGCGATAGGCGCCGATATCGACGACCATCTCGCGGTGCCGCGTATGGGCGTCATCGACCACCCGGTCGATGGGGCGCACCGCACCGCAGGGCACGCCGGCCTGGATCAGCTCATCGGCCAGCTCCGCGCAGTCATGGCCGCGCATCGCCCGTTCCAGTTCGGCCTTGAGCGCGTCGCGGTTCCGGTTGCGGTCGCTGTTGTCGGCAAACCGCGGATCCCCGGGCAGGTCGGGGCGACCGATCACCCGGCAGAGCGTGGCGAACTGGCGGTTGTTTCCCACCGCCAGGAACAGAGGCTCGGTCCGGGTGGCGAACGTGTCATAGGGAGAGATGTTCGGATGCGCGTTGCCGGATGGTTCGGCGACCTTGCCCGAGAGGTAGTAATTGGGCAGATGCGGGTGCAGCAGGGACATTCCGCAATCGTAGAGCGCGGTCTCGACGAACTGGCCCCTGCCGCTTTGTTCGCGCTCGGCCAGCGCCATCAGGATGCCGATCACGGCGTTCAGCCCGGTTGCCAGATCGACCACCGGCAGCCCGACCCGCAGCCCGTCGCCGCCCTTGTCGCCATTCACGCTCATGATGCCGCAACTGGCCTGGATCGCCGCATCATACCCGGGCAATCCGCCCATCGGACCATCGGCGCCGAACCCGGATACCCGGCAATGGATCAACCGCGGGAAACGGCGTTCGATCTCGGCATGCGACAGCCCCCATTTGTCCAGCGTGCCGGTCTTGAAATTCTCGATCAGCACATCCGCATCGTCGAGCAACCGCGACAGCAGTTCCTGCCCCGCCGGTTTCGACAGGTCCAGCGCCATGCCCCGCTTGTTGCGGTTCACGCCGAGGAAATAGCTGGCCGTGTCCTCCAGGAACGGCGGCCCCCAGCCGCGCGTTTCGTCGCCCGCGGGCGGTTCGACCTTGATGACATCGGCGCCGTGATCGGCCAGGATCTGGCCGGCATAGGGCCCGCCCAGCACACGGCTGGCGTCGATCACCCTGAGATGCGAAAGCGATCCGGTCGGTTCGGTCGGCTCGGTCATGGCGTGGGCTCCTCTTGTGCGCCTTCCTCGATCCCGGCCCGCAGCGTCGCGGCGAAACCGGGATAGGTTTCCTGCAATTCGTCCAGCACCCTGCCCCGGATCAGCGCCAGGGTCGAGCCATCCGGCGGCGTTGTCTCGGGCGGCGTGTCGTCATGTTCGAAAACAAAGCCGGTGGCCGCGGTGATCCCCGCCAGCGACTGGCCCCGGTGCAGGCTTTCGAGCCGGAAACCGGGCCGGTCGGCATCGAACGAGAACAGCCCCCGGCTGGTCAGCAGCGCATGGGGCCCGCCCTTGCGCCAGATCCCCGGCGCGCTGGTTCCCGGGGCGCTGACGAAATCGACCTTGTCGACCATCACCCGGGGCGTATGCTCTTCGCGGAACAGGATCACGCGGGGAATGGTAAAATACAGGTAGGCCGAGCCGAACGACCCCGGCCAGCGCACCTTGGTCTGCGGGTAATCGCCGACACCGACCAGGTTGACATTGCCCGCCCCGTCGATCTGCCCTCCGCCCAGGAAAAAGGCGTCGATCCGCCCCTGACCCGCGCAGTCGAACAGTTCGGCCGACCCGTTGGTAAAGAAGTTATGCGCGACCGACCCCAGGATCGAGATGCGCAGCGGCGGCGCGCCCGCCGCCTCGGCCTGCGCCCGGGCCAGCATGGCGCCGGCGGCGGGGATCGGCGACGCGGCGCCCACGGCCACATGGCGGGTGCCTTGCAGCAGGCGGGCGATGCAGGTGATCAGGGTCTCGCGGGCGGTGGCGGGCCGGGTCATGCCGACATCTCCGGCGTGGTTCCGGCCATGTAGGAGGCAAATCCCTCGGGCGTTCGGGCGGCGGCGGCGTAGCGGTGCATTTCACCCGTGTCGGGATCGTGTTCCCCCCACAACCCGTGCGGCCACGCCCCGCGTCTGGCCTCTGCCACATCCGTTACATAAAGCGCCGGCAATGTGCCCGCCGCTGTCGTTTCGTCGGCCATCAGGTCGGTTTCCACGATCCGTTCGACCGTCACCAGCGTGCTGCGCGCGGCATAGGCCATCGCCGCCAGTTCCCGCCGCCGCCCTATCCACACATTCCCCGCCCGGTCGGCCATGGGAGCGTGGAACACCGCGATATCGGGATGGATCGCCGGGATCAGCACGATCGGATCGCCGCCGCCTGCCAGCGGATTGTCGATCACGGTCCAGTCCGGGCGGCGGTCCAGCACGTCCGAGCCCAGCAACCCGCGGATCGGCATGAACGGCACCGCCTTCTGCGCCGCCAGCAGCCCGGCATGGATCGCCGGGCAGGTCGCGTCCAGAATGCGAATGTCGCCCGCGCGCACGGCCGCGTTGAACCTCGGCGCGCCGCCGGCCTCGCCAAGCGAGACCGCGCTGGTCTCGACGGTCGCCACCATCCCGGCGCCGATCAGCATGTCGACCTGCAGCCCGCCGGTGGGCACGCAGACCAGGTGCAGGTCTTTCGCCGTCCCTTGCGCGATCACCCGCCGCGTCAGGGCCATCGGCACCCCGCCGTAATCGACCGGCACCGCGACCCGCATGCCCGGCAGGATCTGCGCCGCCAGCTTGTCCAGATCATCCTGCATGATGCCCCCCTCGCTCGATACCCGGTGCCATGTCGGCCGACCGGTCCAGATTGCGCCAGCCCCGCGCAGTCACTATTGCGCGACGGGCTGGCCGGTCCCCGATACCCGGTGTCGGGTCCGCCGCGCAACGATCGCGGGAAGGGTCGCCAGCGCCACGCCGGCGCCGGTCACCCCGAGATGCAGCAGGCTGAAGGCGCCCCCTACGGGTGCCGCGATCAGCATCCCGCCGGCAAAGAGCAGCAGGCGCAGCACAGCGCCCGCGACACCCTGCGGCAACGGCCCGAAAAAGCTGACATAGCCCTGCAGCGCCGCCGAGATCAGCCAGATGCCGATCAGCGCGCCGAGGAACATAACGATCATCTCGGGCACGGTCCCTTCGCCGATCAGCGCCGGGTTGAGCACGAAGAAGAACGGCACGATATAGATCACCCCGCCCAGGCGCATGGCCTCGATCCCGGTGCGCATCGGCGCCGCGCCGGCCAGCGTCGCCGCCCCGAATGCGCCGATGGCGACCGGCGGCGTGATGAAACTGACCATGCCCCAATAGAGAATGAACAGGTGCACTGCCAGTTCGTTCAGCCCCGCCTGCACCAGCGTCGGTGCCAGCACCACGGCGAGAAAGATGTAGCAGGCCGTCACCGGCATCCCCATGCCGAAGACGAAACTGGTGATCGCCCCCATGACCAGCAGCACGAACAGGTTGTCGCCCGCGATGAAGATCAGCTCGGTCGCCAGCGGCCCGGTCAGCCCGGTTGCCTGGAAGGCGCCGACGATGATCCCGATCCCCAGGACGATGGCGGTCAGTTCGGCCAGGGTGCGCCCGACCGACACGATCATGTCGAGAAACGCATCGCGCGAAAACCGGTCCCTGCGCGACAGCTGGTTGATCACCAGCAGCAGCACGATGGCATAGAACGGCGCGGTGGTTTCCCACCGGAACGCGACCATCAGGAAGATCAGCACCGCAAACACCGCGATATACTGCCAGCCGCCACGCATGGTCTCGCCCAGCCGGGGCAGATCCTGGCGCGGCAGCCCTCGCAGGCCGTTGCGCGCGGCATAGGCGTCGATCTGCACGAACAGGCCGAAATAGTAGAGCAGCGACGGCACCGCCGCCGCCATCATGATCTCGACATACGGCCGCGACAGCCAGGCCGCCATGACAAAGGCGGTGGCCCCCATGATCGGCGGCATCAGCACGCCGCCGGTCGAGGCGCAGGCTTCGGTCGCGGCGGCATAGCGGGCCGAAAACCCGGTGCGCTTCATCGCCGGGATCGACACCGCGCCGGTGGTCAGCACGTTGGAGATCACCGACCCCGACATCGACCCCATGAAACCCGATGCGAATATCGCCACCTTGGCCGCCCCGCCGCGGAACTGGCCGACCAGCGCCAGCGCGAGGTTGTTGAAGAACTTGCCGCCGCCGGTGAATTGCAGGATCGCGCCGAAAAGGACGAAGCCGATGACGAGATTGCCAAACGCGTTCATCGGGATGCCGAAGGAGGCCTCGGACGAGATCATGAAATAGGGAACGAGATCGAGAAACGGGCTCTGGAACCCCGAGAGCGGGTCGGGCATCGACCCGGCGAAGGTGGGATAGAGCGAAAACACCCCGACGATCGCGAACAGCACCCAGCCCCCCGCGCGGCGCGTGGCCTCGAGGATCAGGCCGTAGAACAGGACCGAGAACCAGACCGCGGAGGGCGGGGCCGCGTATTCCCAGCCGCTGTCGAGGCTTTCATTCGCGGTCGCGGCGAAAAACGCGGCCACCACCAGCGACACCAGCGCAAGCAACCAGTCATACCACGGCGCCCGCGCCGACGCCTTGCCGTCGATCCGGAAACAGACGAAGGCAATCGAAAGGAACACCCCGGCCAGCAGGTAGAGATACTGCCCCTCGAGCATGGTGTAGTTGCCCAGCCGCAAGTTGAACAGCTGGTTCACCGACAGCAGGACCGCGCCCAGCGTCGCCGCGATCACATACCACCGCAGAACGCCGTCCAGGCGCAGATTGGCGGTCGTCAGTTCCGCATCGAGGACGGTGCTGCCCGTGCTGGCCGGGCTCGGCCCCGACGCACCGGCCCCGGCGCTTTGAACGGTCTCAGGCATTGGGAATGTTCCGATCTGAATTGGGTTTCGGGGGCTCGACGCCCCCGAAACGGTCCGGCGTATCAGTAGAAGACCTGAAAGCCTGCCGCCTGCAATGCCGCGCGGCGCCGTTCGGGCCAAACCGCGTCCCAGTCCGCCGGGTTTTCGGCCTGCTGTGCCGCCCAGGCGTCGCTCAGGACCTTCTGGCGTTCGATCAGGCGGGCGTTGTGGGCGTCATGCGCCTCGGTCCAGACACCGGCCTCGCGGAAATACCGGATCGCGCCGTCGTGATAGGGCACCACCCATTCCAGCGCCTGATGATCCAGCGACCAGCCATCGATACCCGGCGATGTGCCCTTGTAGGTGTCGTAGAGCTCGAACATCGCTTTGGTGACGCCATAGACCAGGTCCGCATCGCGATCGGCGAGCGTCATCAGGACCGGGAACGCATAGCCGGCGGTGCGCACCCCGTCGGTGCCGTCGATGGTGGCCCCGACCTTGGCCGTCATCGGGGCAAAGAACGGCGCGATTTCCTGCATCCGGGTCAGGCCCTCGGCGTTGTCCGGGTCGATCTCGGGCCAGAACAGCCCGCGCGGGCCGCTGGCGGCCTCATAGCCCTTGCCCGAGCTTGTCGAGGCGATGGCCGCATCGACGCTGCCATCGACCATGCCCTTCCAAGACGGGCCGAAGCCGCCGAATTCCACCAGTTCCACATCGTCGATCGTCAGCCCGGCATAGGCCAGGTAGGCCTGGGCGTTGACGTTCATCGACGGCGCCCCCTTCAGCCAGGCCACGCGCATGCCCTTGAGGTCGGCATAGGTAAAGCCTTCGCATCCGGGTTTGCCGACCTTCTCGCAGACCTCGGCCGCGACGCCCAGCGAGATGCCGACCGTCCCGCTGTTGTTCGAGGCCAGCGCGCGGATCGGCAGCGGACCCCAGGACTTCGCGCCGAACTGGTAGACGCCTTCCTGTGCCATGAAGGTGCCGCCGACGCCGTTCATCGAGAAATCGACCTTGCCCTGGCGCAGCGGCTCGGTCCGGGCGACATCGTTCTTGGCGGGCAGGATGCGCAGGTTGACGCCGCGCTTGTCCTGCAGAGCCGCGCCGATCGCCACCGACTGGTTGTAGCCCGACGACCCGGTGCCGTAGGACGTGATCGCCAGCTGGTTCGGCAGCGTGCCGTCGACCGCCAGCGCGGCGGTTCCCGCCAGACCGCTCAGGGCAAGCCCTGCGAATAGGTGTTTCATCGTTTCTCCTCCTCAGTAAACATGCGGCCCGGCCCGTCCGCAGCCCGGTATCAGGACGAAAACCGCCCCAGCCGTTCGTAGAGCTTGCGTTCCTCGACCATCATCGGATGGTTTTCGATTTCTTCCTGCGCCTCTTTCATCGCGGTCATGCCATTGGCCTGGACCTCGGTCCATTCCCGCGCGAAACTGCCATCGCGGATCCGTTCGACAATGGCGCGAAGCTGGTTCTTGTGCGCCTCCTCCTGCTCGGGCTTGCCGCGGGCATAGACGAGCTGGCCGTATTCGCTGGTCCGCGAATGCAGCTTGAGCTGCCCGAACAGGCCGTGATCGACATAATACTGGCCGATCTCGCGTACCTCGCCCGAGGCATACATCTCGAGCATCGCGGCCTCGGGGCTGCACCCGGCCTCGGTCAGCACTTCCAGCGCGCGGCGGATGGCGTGCAGCGACCCGAACTGTTCGTGGAACAGATCGACGATCGTTTCCTCCTCGAAACTCGATTCGATCACGCCCATCCTGGTGGATCCGATGGCCCGCGACAGGCCGAGCATCGTTTTCGCGGCGCTGCCGTCGGCATCCTGGTGAACCGCAACGAGGCTGGGGAACCCGGTGCCCGCGACAACCGTGTCGCGCACGCCCTGCCCCACCATGCGCGGTGCGATCATGATCACGTTCACGTCCGCACGCGGCTGGATGTATTTGAAATGGATGTTGTAGCCGCTGGCAAAGACGAGCGTGTTCCCGGCGCTCAACCCCGGCGCGAGGCTTTCCTCGTAGATCTGCGGCATCACCTCGTCGGGCACCAGGATGAAAAGCACATCGGCCTTTTCCGCGGCCTCGGCCAGCGGCAGGGTCTCGAACCCGTCGTCACGGGATTTCCGGGCCGAATCGTCGCTGCGGGACCCGACGATCACGTTCAGACCGGCATCACGCATGTTCAGCGCCTGGCTGCGCCCCTGGTTGCCATATCCGAAGATGCCGATGGTCTTTCCCTCAACCCAGGCGAGGTCCGCGTCCTTGTCGAAGTACCAGTTTGCCATTTCGTGATCGCCCTCATTTGAAATCTGATATTTCAGATTTCTTAGGGTTATCATGGCAACCGAGTCAAGCTAAACTTCACCCACCTGGCGATCGCCAGGCCCAGCACAGTTCGAGGCAAGGATGCAGAATTCACCGGCGATGAAGATCGACAGCAGTTCGATCCGGGATCAGGTCTATGAGAAACTTCTGGAGCTAATCCTCAGCGGCGCGCTGGCGCCGGGGGCGCGGCTGGACCTGACGCAAATGGCCACCGACATGGGTGTCAGCAAGACGCCGGTGAAAGAAGCGATCCAGCGGCTGATCGAAAACGGCATGATCGAGGTGAAACCGCGCAGCGGAACCTTTGTCAGCACCATCGACCCGGAACGAACGGTCCAGAATTTCTGGTTCCGGCTCGCGCTCGAAGTGGGCTGCGCGACCGAGATCGTCGCCAATGTCGGCACGGATGCCGTCCGGACCCTGCGCGCGCTCAACGCCGAAATGCGGCGGCTGAGCGACCAGGCCGATACCGAAGAGATGATCCGCGGCTTTCTTCCGCTCGACGCCCGGTTCCACAACACGATCATCGACCTGGCCGGAAATGCGGTGGTCTCGGACCGCTATCGCCAGACCGGCGTGCTGCTGCAAGTGATGCGCCTGAAGCGCCATCACGCGCGCGACCGCTATGCGCAGGTCGTCGGGGAACATGACGCCATCGTGGACGCGCTGGAACGGCGCGATATCGAGGCCCTGCGCGCGGCCTGCCGGGGCCATGTCGAAGCCGCCATCCAGCGCTTTGCCGCGCAATCGCCGCATCTGACCGAGTAACGGCCACCGCCACCCGGCGGCTGGCAGGCGGGGTGTCGCGGACGCTATCGCCGCTTGCGTTTCACGTTGCCGCCGCGCTGGCCCGGTCGCCCGGCGGTGGACCGCCCGCGCGCGCGCTTTGCCTCGTCGCCGGCCTTTTCCACCGCCCATTGCCGCGCCATCGGGTCGTCGGCCACCGCCAGGTCGACCGCTTCCAGCCGCTTGATCTCGTCGCGCAACCGGGCCGCCTCTTCGAATTCCAGGTTCTCCGCCGCCTTGCGCATGTCGGTGCGCATGCCATCCAGCACGGTTTCGAGATTGGCGCCATGCAGGGGTTTGTCCACCGTGGCGGTGACACGCGCCATGTCGGTATCGCCCTCGTAGAGCCCCGACAGCACGTCCTCGACATTCTTCCTGACCGTTTCGGGGGTGATGCCGTGTTCAGTGTTGTAGGCCATCTGCTTTTCGCGGCGGCGGTTGGTTTCGCCGAGCGCGCGTTCCATGCTGCCGGTCACCCGGTCGGCATACATGATCACCCGGCCGTCGGCGTTGCGCGCCGCGCGACCGATGGTCTGGATCAGCGAGGTTTCGGACCGCAGGAACCCTTCCTTGTCCGCGTCGAGGATCGCCACCAGCCCGCATTCGGGAATATCCAGCCCCTCGCGCAACAGGTTGATGCCCACCAGCACGTCGAAGGCCCCCAGCCGCAGGTCGCGCAGGATCTCGATCCGCTCCAGCGTGTCGATGTCGGAATGCATGTAGCGCACGCGGATACCCTGTTCGTGCAGATACTCGGTCAGGTCCTCGGCCATGCGCTTGGTCAGGGTGGTGACGAGCGTGCGATACCCCGCGGCGGTGACGCGGCGGACCTCGTCCAGCAGGTCGTCGACCTGGGTTTCGACCGGGCGGATCTCGACCTCGGGATCGAGCAGCCCCGTGGGCCGGATCACCTGTTCGGTGAACACGCCGCCGGACTGGTCCAGTTCCCAGTTCTGCGGCGTGGCCGACACGAATACCGATTGCGGCCGCATCGCGTCCCATTCCTCGAATTTCAGCGGCCGGTTGTCCATGCAGGAGGGCAGCCGGAATCCATGTTCGGCCAGCGTGAACTTGCGCCGGTAGTCGCCGCGATACATGCCGCCGATCTGCGGCACGCTGACATGGGATTCGTCGGCAAAGACGATGGCGTGATCGGGGATGAATTCGAACAGGGTCGGCGGCGGTTCGCCCGGCGCCCGGCCGGTCAGATAGCGCGAATAGTTCTCGATGCCGTTGCAGACGCCGGTCGCCTCCAGCATCTCGAGATCGAAATTGGTCCGCTGCTCCAGCCGCTGCGCCTCCAGCAGCCGGCCTTCGCCGACCAGCTGATCGAGCCGCTGCCGCAACTCCTTGCGAATACCGATGACCGCCTGCTGCATGGTCGGTTTCGGCGTGACGTAATGCGAATTGGCATAGACGCGGATCTGCTCGAACGTATCGGTCTTTTCGCCGGTGAGCGGGTCGAACTCGGTGATCGACTCGAGCTCTTCGCCGAAGAAGCTGAGCTTCCACGCGCGGTCTTCGAGATGGGCGGGAAAGATCTCCAGGCTGTCGCCGCGCACCCGGAAACTGCCGCGCTGGAAGGCCTGGTCGTTGCGGCGGTATTGCTGGGCCACCAGGTCCGCCATCACCTGCCGCTGGTCATAGGTCTTGCCGACCTTCAGGTCCTGCGTCATCGCGCCGTAGGTTTCGACCGATCCGATCCCATAGATACAGGACACCGATGCCACGATGATCACGTCATCGCGTTCCAGCAGCGCCCGCGTGGCCGAATGGCGCATCCGGTCGATCTGTTCGTTGATCTGGGATTCCTTTTCGATATAGGTGTCCGAGCGCGGCACATAGGCCTCGGGCTGGTAGTAATCGTAGTAGCTGACGAAATACTCGACGGCGTTGTCGGGAAAGAACCCCTTGAATTCCCCGTATAATTGCGCCGCCAGGGTCTTGTTGGGCGCGAGAATGATCGCCGGGCGCTGGGTTTCCTCGATCACCTTGGCCATGGTAAAGGTCTTGCCGGTGCCGGTGGCCCCCAGCAGCACCTGGTTGCGTTCCCCGTCCAGGACCGCGCGGCTGATCTCGTCGATCGCGGCGGGCTGGTCCCCGGCGGGCGCAAACTCGGTATGCATCACGAATCGCTTGCCGCCCTCGAGCTTTTCGCGCGGGGCGTCACCCGGCCCTATCGGTGTCGGCGCGGAGCGGTCGGTATGGGCATGGGGCATGGGGCGGGATTCCTTTCCTGTGCCGATCTTGGCCGGTTTCGGAGACAGTTCAACCCCGGCGCGCCGCGATGTCGGGCTTGGCAGAGCGCTCCGGCTGTGTCTAACCTGCCTGCGGCACTGAACTGTCGGGTGACAAGGCGCGTGGGCAAATTCAAGTTATCGCGAAACCGGACCTTTGCCGTGATCGGGCTGGGCAATTTCGGCGGCACGGTGGCCTCGGAACTGGTGCGGCTGGGCAATCATGTGATCGGGCTGGATGTCGACCGGGATCTGGTCGGCTCCTATGTTGAACGGCTGGATCAGGCGTTGATCGCGGATGCGCGGGACGACGCGGCCCTGCGCGAAGCGGGCATCGGCGATTGCTGCGCGGCGGTGGTCGCCATCGGCTCCGATGTGGAAAGCAGCGTCCTGGCGGCGATGAACCTGAAGCTGGTCGGCGTACCGCTGGTCTGGGCCAAGGCGACCAGCCGCACCCATCACCGCATTCTCAGCCGGCTGGGCGTCGATCGCGTCATCCACCCCGAGGAAGAGGTGGGCCAGCAGATCGCGCAGGTTCTGAACAACCCGATGGTGCGGGACTATGTCAGCCTCGGCAACGGATACCTGGTGGTGCATTTCCGCACCCCCGAGGCGCTGGAGGGCCGCCGGCTGTCCGAGCTGAACCATGCCAGCGCATTCAGCCTGCGCTGTCTCGCGGTGATGCGCGGATCGGAATTCGTGGGCAGCGACGACGCGGATTGCCAGCTCAACCCGGACGACCGCCTGGTCTTTCTCGGTCAGCGCAAGGACCTGCGCGACTTCGCCGCGTCGCTCTGACGATGCGCAAGCGTTGGCCATCGGGACGCCGCGCCGCGTTGCTGTGGCGCCTACCGCCGCCGCTGACGCTGGCGCTGTTCTATCTCGCGGCGGTGCTGACCGGGGCGTTCCTGCTGTGGCTGCCGGTGTCGCATGTGCAGCCGCTCAGCTGGGGCGCGGCGGTGTTCACCTCGACCTCGGCGGTGACGGTGACCGGCCTGTCGCTGGTGGACGTGGGCAGCACCTTCACCCTGTTCGGCGAAATCGTGATCGCGGTCCTGATCCAGCTCGGCGGCCTTGGGCTGATGACATTCGCGGTGCTGCTGGTTTCGGCGCTGGGTATCCCGATCGGCCTGCCGCACCGTCTGGTGCTGCGCGAAGAGGTCAACCAGACCTCGGTCAGCAACCTGATGGGGCTGTTGCGGGTGATCGCCGCAGTCGCGCTGGCCTGCGAAGCGGCGGGCGCGGTTGTCCTGGCCACCGTCTTCGTGCCCGAGTTCGGCTGGGCCGAAGGTGGCTGGCATTCCGTCTTCCACTCGGTCTCGGCCTTCAACAATGCCGGGTTCGCGCTGTTTCCCGACGGGTTGGCGCACTGGGTCGGCAACCCGGTCATCAACCTCGCGATACCGCTGCTGTTCATCCTCGGCGGGCTGGGCTTCATCGTGCTGGGCGATCTCTGGCAGAAACGGCGCTGGTCCCGGCTGATGGTGCACAGCAAGCTGATGCTGGCCGGGACCGCGACGCTGATCGCGGTGGGCGGCCTGGGGTTCGCCGCGCTGGAATGGAACAACCCCGCCACGCTGGGCGCGCTGGACAGCACCGGCGCCCGGCTCTGGGCCAGCTGGTTCCAGGGGGTGACGCCGCGCACCGCCGGGTTCAACACGCTCGACATGGGCGGGATGCATGACAGCACCACCATCATGGTCATGACCCTGATGGTGATCGGCGGCGGCAGCACCTCGACCGCCGGCGGCATCAAGGTCACCACCGTGATCGTCCTGCTGCTGGCGACGATCGCGTTCTTCCGCCGCCGGACCGAACTCAACGCCTTTGGCCGGTCGCTGGGCATCGAGGAGATGATGAAGGTGATGGCGCTCACGACGATCTCCGTCGTCATCATGCTGACCGGTTTCTTCCTGATCTCGATCTCGCATGACGGCGAGTTTCTCGACCTCGCCTTCGAGGTCACCTCGGCCTTCGGCACCGTCGGGTTGAGCCGGGGCGCGACCGCCGAACTGGACGGGATCGGCCGGGCGCTGATCATGGCGGTGATGTTCGTGGGCCGGGTCGGGCCGTTGACGCTGGGGTTCTTCCTGGCGACGCGCAGCGTGCCGCGGGTGCGCTATCCCGCGGGCGAGGTCTATCTGGGATGACGCGGCACGCTGCGACCAATTCGCGGCTTGCCCGGAGGCTGCAAATCTAGGATATGTGGGCCAAACAGCGAGAGAGAGCCAATGCGCGCACGTATCTATCGTCCGGCCCGAAACGCCATGCAGTCAGGGACGGCCAGGACCCGGAACTGGGTTCTGGACTATGCGCCTGCCAGCCGCCGCGAGATCGACCCGCTGATGGGGTGGACATCCTCGCAGGACACCCAGACGCAGGTGCGGCTGCGGTTCGAAAGCAAGCAGGCCGCGCTGGATTATGCCCATGCCCACGGCATCGACGCGCAGGTGATCGACCCCAAGCCCCGCCAGGTCAATATCCGCCCCCGCGGCTATGGCGAAAACTTCGCCACCGACCGTCGCGGCCCCTGGACCCACTGAGCCGCCGGCGGCCACACCGCGCCTAGCGGCCGTGCTGGCCGGGCTTGGCCTTTCGCTGCAACTCCAGCATCTTCTGGCGGGTCTTCTCGGTTTCCCGGAAGGCCTGCGCGGCACCGGACAGATACTGTTTGGGCCATGACCGGTCATTGCGCGCGCCGTACCAGGCCGCGGCCTGATGGGTAAAGAACGGGTTCCACAGGTGGGGCCGTCCCAGCGCCACCAGATCGGCGCGGCGGGTGTGCAGGATCGTGTTCACCTGTGCCGCTTCGGTGATCGCGCCCACGGCCATCGTCGCCAGCCTCGGCACGTTGCGGACCGTTTCGGCCAGGTGGGTCTGGAACATGCGCCCATAGACCGGGGCCTGGTCTGGCACCGTCTGCCCGGCGGACACGTCGATCAGGTCGCACCCCGCGTCGTGAAACGCCTGCGCGATCGTGATCAGGTCCGGCTCGCTCAGCCCGCCGTCATGCCAGTCGGTGCCCGAGAGGCGCACCGACATCGGGCGGTCCCCGGGCCAGGCGGCCCGCATCGCCGCGAACAGCTCGAGTGGGAACCGCAGCCGGTTCTCGACCGTCCCGCCATAGGCGTCGTCGCGCCGGTTGGTCAGCGGCGACAGGAACGAGGCAAGCAGATAGCCGTGGGCGCAATGCAGTTCGAGCATGTCGAACCCGGCCCGCGCGGCCCGTTCGGTCGCCTGCACGAAATCGGCGCGGATCCGGTCCATCCCGGCGCGGTCCAGTTCCGCCGGCACCTGGCTTTCGCCGTCGAACCACGGCAGCGGCGAGGCCGACACCAGCGGCCAGTTGTCGCCCGGCTCGGCAATCGGATGATCCATCCGTTCCCATCCCAGCTGGGTCGATCCCTTGCGCCCGGAATGGCCCAGCTGCATCGCCACCTTCGCGGCCGAATTGGCATGGATGAAATCGACGATATCGGCCCAGCGCCGTTCCTGTTCGCCGGTCCACATGCCCGGGCAGCCCAGCGTGATGCGCGCCTCGGGTGACGGGCAGGTCATCTCGGTAAAGATCAGCCCCATGCCGCCGCGGGCGTGACCGCCGTAATGCACCTTGTGCCAGTCGGTCGGGTTTCCGTCGCGGTCGGCGCAATACTGCGCCATCGGTGACATCACCACGCGGTTGGCAAGCTCCATCCCGCGCAGCCGGAACGACGAGAACATCGGCGTCGGACGGGTGTCGCGGAGATCCTCGCCGGTATCGGCCAGGTGGCGGGCATACCATTCGTCATCCGCACGGCGCACGAAATCCGGGTCGCGGACGATCAGGTTATCATAGGTGATCGACTTGGCACGGCACATCACCACCATGGCGAACTGGTAGGGGTCCATGTCCCAGGACCGGTTCATGTGCTCGAACCAGGCCAGCGAGACATCGGCATTGTGCTGGATGATCTGGCACGGGGTGCGGCGCTCCTCGTCATAGGCGGCAAAGGCGGCCTGCACATCCGTTTCGGCATGCTCCAGCAGCGCATCCGACAGCGCGATGGCGCATTCCATCGCCAGTTTCGTGCCCGATCCGATCGAGAAATGCGCGCTGGCCTTGGCGTCGCCCAGGATCACGATGTTGTCGTGATACCAGGTTTCGCAGAAGATCCGCGGAAAGTTGCGCCAGTTCGACCGGTTCAGCAACAGCGGATGGCCCTGCAATTCATCGGCAAAGATCGCCTCGAGCCGGGCCTTCGATCCCTCTTCGTCGAACTCCTCGAACCCGTGGCCGGTCCAGGTCTCCTCGTCCATCTCGAAGACCCAGGTGGAATGGTCGCCTTCGTATTGATAGCAATGCGCAACCATGTGGCCGTGGTCGGTCTGCTTGAAGAAATAGTTGAATTCGCCCATCGGGCGGGTCGATCCCATCCAGCAGAACCGGTTGGACTTCCACGACAGGCTGGGCCGGAACGCATCGCGGTGATGGTCGCGGATGGCCGAGTTGATGCCGTCGGCGGCCACGATCACGTCGCTGTCGGCGAACCGGGTTTTCAGGGTGGCGGGATCGATGTCCACGCCGAACTCCATCCGGACCCCCAGTTCGGCACAGCGGCCCTGCAGGATGTTCAGCAGGGTATGGCGCGAGGTTCCGCAGAACCCGTTGCCCGCCACCCGCATTTCCTGGCCCTTGAAGTGGATCGCCACGTCATCCCAATAGGCGAACCGGTCGCGGATCCGCTCGAACACGGGTTTGTCGCGGCTCAGGAATTCGTCCAGCGTCTCGTCGGAAAACACCACGCCGAACCCGAACGTGTCATCGGCGCGGTTGCGTTCAAAGACCTCGACATCCCAGTCGGGCCGGGCCTTTTTCGTCAGCAGCGCCGTGTAGAGCCCGCCGGGGCCACCCCCGACAACCGTGATCTTCATGCCCCGACCCCCTGCCCGGCGGCGCCCGCCGCCCCGGCGATCGCCGCCGTTGCCTCGATCTCGATCAGCGCCTCATCCTCGATCAGCCCGGCGACCACCACCATGGTCATGGCCGGGAAATGGCGCCCCAGCACCCGGCGATAGACCTCGCCCACCTCGCGCTGGCGGTCGAGATATTCGCGCTTGTCGGTCACATACCAGGTCAGCCGGGTGATGTCGGCGGCCTGCCCGCCCGCGGCCTCGACCACATCCAGCACGTTGCGCAGCGCCTGTTCCATCTGGCCGATGAAATCCTTGCTCTCGAACACCTGCTGCGCGGTCCATCCGATCTGGCCGCCGACATGGAGCTCGCCGGCCTCGGTCAGAATCCCGTTGGCATATCCCTTTGCCTGGGCCCAGCCGTCGGGGTGGATAATACGATGCGTCATGTCGGCCTCCTTGTTGCCGGTCAAACTCCCAGGTAGCGGTCGGTGATTTCGGCACCGAGATCGGCCATCGGTCCATGCCAGACGGTTTCTCCCCGTTGCAGGACCACCGCCTGATCCGCCACCTGCCTCAATTCGCGCAGCGACTTGTCCACCAGCAGGATCGACAGCCCGCTGTCGCGTTTCAGCGTGGCGATGGCCGCCCAGATCTCCTGCCGGACGATCGGGGCCAGCCCCTCCGTCGCCTCGTCCAGCAGCAGCAGCCGCGGGTTGGTCATCAGCGCCCGCCCGATCGCCAGCATCTGCTGTTCGCCGCCCGACAGCTTTTCGGCCAACTGTCCGCGCCGCTCGCCGAGCCGCGGGAACAGCCGCACCAGCCGCGTCATGTCCCACGGGCCGGGCCGGGCCGCGGCGGTCAGGTTTTCCTCGACCGTCAGCCCCGCGAAGCAGCGCCGCCCCTCGGGCACCAGGCCCAGGCCCAGCCGCGCCGCCCGGTGCGGTGGCAGGCGGCGCAGGTCATGGCCGTCGAACCGGATTTCGCCGCCCGCCGCCGGGACCAGCCCGCAGAGCGTGCGGATGGTCGTGCTCTTGCCCATGCCATTGCGCCCCAGCAGTGCCAGGACCTCGCCCTCGTTCACGCGCAGCGTCACCTTGAACAGCGCCTGGCTGGCCCCGTAGAATGCCGATACCTCGGACAGCGACAGCAGGCTCATGCCTCATCCCCCAGATAGGCGCGGCGCACATCCGGATGGGTGCGGATCTCGTCCACGTTTCCGGTGGCGATGATGCGGCCGTAATCCAGCACGCTGATCCGGTCGGCCAGCGCAAACACCGCGTCCATGTCATGCTCGACCAGCAGGATCGGCGCCTGCGCGCGCAGCCCGTCGAGAAACTCGGTCAGCCGTTTCGACCCGCTGGCGCCCAGCCCGGCCATCGGTTCGTCCATCAGGAAGGCATGGGGCGAAAGCGTCAGCGCCACCGCCACCTCCAGCTGCCGGCGCTGGCCATGGCTGAGATCGGCGGTGCGCATGGCGGCCCGGTCGGCCAGCCCGACCCGGTCCAGCGCGGATTCCGCCACCTCGCGCAGGGCGGTATCGCGCAGCACCGGGCGGAAGAACCGGAATGGCCTGCCCTGCGCGCCCAGCGCACCGAGCATCGCGTTCTGCAGCACCGTATCCTCCATCGCCAGCGCCGAGATCTGAAACGTGCGCCCCAGCCCGAGCCGCGCCCGCTGCACCGTATCCAGCGCGGTCACGTCGCGGCCCAGGAACCGCACCCGTCCCGCATCGGGTTTCAGCCCGCCCGCGATCTGGGCGATCAGCGTCGATTTCCCGGCCCCATTCGGCCCGATCAGCGCATGGATTTCGCCGGGCCGCAGATCCAGGCTCACATCATCGGACGCTTTCAGCGCCCCGAAACTCTTGCAGATGCCCTCTACCGACAGGACCGTGTCAGTCATGGCGCCGCTCCCGTCCCGCCAGCGCGCCGATCAGCCCGCCCGGCGCATAAAGCACCACCGCCAGCAGCAGCAGGCCCAGATAGACGTGCCAGTATTCCGACAGCCCGCCCAGCACCTGTTCCAGGATGATGAAGGCCGCCGCCCCCGCCACCGGACCGAACAGCCGCGCGGTGCCGCCAAGGATCAGGAACACCATGATTTCGCCCGAGGTCTGCCAGCTGAACATGGACGGGCTGACGAACCGGTTGAGATCGGCGAACAGCGCGCCCGCCAGCCCGGTGACCGCGCCCGAGATGACAAAGGCCGTCAGCCGCAGCCGATAGGGCACCATGCCCACGGTCTCGACCCGCGCCGGTGCCTGCCGCGCCGCGTTCAGCGCCAGTCCGAAAGGCGACGCCGCCAGCCGCGCGGCCAGCCACAGTCCGGCGCAGAGCAGCGCATAGGCCAGCGCGAAGAACTGGATCGGGTCGAGCGTGTTCAGGCCGGGAAAGGAATTGCGCAGGTAGATCGACAACCCGTCCTCGCCGCCATAGGCGGGCCAGCTGATCGCGAAGTAATAGAGCATCTGCCCGAAGGCGAGCGTGATCATGATGAAATAGACGCCCGATGTCCGCAGGCTCAGCGCCCCGATCAGCAGCGCCGCCAGCGCCGAAAAGGCGACCGCCACCAGCCAGATCACCGGCATCGACTTGGTGCCCTCGATCAGCAGCGGCCATTCCGTCAGCGGCGCATAGGTCTGCGCGTGGCTGGCCAGGATGCCCATGGCATAGCCGCCAATACCGAAGAACGCCGCGTGACCCAGGCTGACCAGCCCGCCCAGCCCGAGCGCGATGTTCAGCCCCACGCCGGCCAGCGCCAGGATCGCCACCTTGGTCGCCATCGTGATGATGAACGGCTCGTCCGCGGCCCAGGCCCAGAGCGGCACCGCCAGCAGCGCCAGCGCCAGCGCGGTGTTTGTCAGCGTCTCGCGTGTCATGCCCGTTCCCCGTAGAGTCCGGTGGGCCGCAGGATCAGAACCACCGCCATCAGGATGTAGATCAGCATCGTCGCCAGCGCCGACCCCGTCGCGGTGGCCGCCGCGTTGTCCATGAACAGCCGGAACAGCTCCGGCAGCAGCACGCCGCCCAGCGTATCGGTCAACCCGACGAGGATCGCGCCCACCAGCGCCCCCTTGATCGACCCGATGCCGCCGATCACGATCACGACAAAGGCCAGGATCAGCACCGGCTCGCCCATGCCGACCTGGACCGACTGGATCGCGCCCACCAGCGCCCCCGCGAGTCCGGCCAGCGCCGCGCCCAGCGCGAACACCACCGTGTAGAGTTTCGAAATGTCGACGCCCAGCGCCGCGATCATCTCGCGGTCGGCCTCGCCGGCGCGGATGCGCACGCCCAGCCGGGTGCGCGATATCAGCAGGAACAGCCCGGCGGCGATCACGAGGCCCACCGCGATCAGCACCAGCCGGTAGAGCGGATAGAGGATGCCGCCTGGCAGGGTCACCGGCCCGGACAGCCAGGACGGAACGTCCAAAAACAGCGGCGAGGATCCGAACAGCCAGCGCGTGCCCTCGGAAAAGATCAGGATCAGCGCGAAGGTGGCCAGTACCTGGTCCAGATGGTCGCGCCCGTAGAGCCGCCGGATCACCGCGATCTCGACCACCGCCCCGGCGGCGGCCGCGGCGGCGATGCTGGCGGCGCTCGCCAGCAGGAACGACCCGGTGGCCCCGGCCACCGCGGCGGCGGCAAAGGCCCCGATCATGAACAGCGATCCATGCGCGAGGTTGATCAGCCCCATCACGCCGAACACCAGCGTCAGCCCGGCGGCGGTCAGGAACAGCATCACCCCGAACTGCAGCCCGTTCAGGATCTGTTCGATAAGCAGAATCGTGGTCATGTCAGGATGGGTTCCGCAGGGCGGCGCGGGACCCTGCCCCGCGCCGCCGGTTGCTTACATCTTGCAGTCGGACACATAGGCGTCGGCGTGGTCTTCGAGCGCCGTGCCGACGATGCGGTTGGTCAGCACATCGCCTTCCTTGATCACTTCACGCACATAGATGTCCTGCACCGGGTGATGGTTCGGCCCGAACTCGAAATCGCCGCGCACGCTGTCGAACTCGGCCGCCTCCAGCGCGGCGCGGAAGGCATCGGCATCCTTCACGTCCGCCTTGGCCATCGCCGACAGGATCAGGTTGGCCGTGTCATAGCCCTGGCTCGCATAGAGCGACGGCAACCGGCCGTATTCGGCCACGAAAGCCTCGACGAAGGCGGCGTTCGCGGGATTGTCCAGGTCCTTGTTCCACTGGCTGGTGTTATGCACGCCCAGCGCCGCGTCGCCCATCGCCTGCAGGATGTCCTGGTCGAAGCTGAAGGCCGGGCCGACCACCGGCAGGCCGATGCCGCTGTCGGCATATTGCTTGAGGAATGAGATTCCCATCCCGCCGGGCAGGAAGAAGAACACGCTGTCCGCGTCCGAGGCCCGGATCTGCGCCAGTTCCGCCGCATAGTCGGTCTGGCCCAGCTTGGTGAACAGCTCGCCCGCGATGTCGCCCTTGTAGGTCCGCTTGTAACCCGCCAGCGCGTCCTGCCCGGCCGGGTAGTTCGGCGCGAGGATGAAGCTGTTCTTGTAGCCCGCGTTGCTGGAATAGGCGCCCGCGGCCTCGTGCAGATTGTCATTCTGCCACGCGACGTTGAAATAGAGCGGGCTGCATCCCTTGCCGGCCAGCGCCGACGGCCCGGCATTCGGGGACAGGTAGAATTTTCCCTGCCCGGTCGCGGCGGGGATCACCGCCATCGCCAGGTTGGACCAGATGATCCCGGTCAGGATATCCACCTTTTCCGACTGGATCATCCGGTCGGCCAGTTGCACGGCGATATCGGGTTTGCGCTGGTCATCCTCGATCACCACCTCGAGATCGGGATTTCCCGCCTGTTTCACCGCCAGCATGAACCCGTCACGCACGGCGATGCCGAGGCTGGCGCCGCCGCCAGACAAGGTGGTGATCATGCCGACCTTGACCGGTTCGGCGGTGGCCATCGACGCGATCATCCCGATCGCGAGCGAAGCAACAAGTCCTTTTGCAGACATCTTTTCTTTCTCCCTGTTATCAATGGACGGCCCTTGCCGGGCCGCCCGGTTCATTGTGCGGCATACTGTGGTGCAGATGCCAGAAAGGTTCCATAGGCGCCCGCGTCGGGGTAGGAAAATTGCTCGGCCAGCGGGTTGGCGCGCTTGCGCGTCGTGGCACCTATGTCGGCCAGCAATTCGTCGAAATGACGGAAATGGAACGGGGCCGAACACAGCCCGCCATAGACCTGCGCGGCGGGACGTTCCCGGCGGCGCCAGTCCAGCATCGCGTCGATATTGGCGCGCATGTCGTCCTCGCCGGGCTGGTTGGCCAGCTTGCCATCCGCATAGCGCACCAGCCAGTTGGCGATCATTTCCGCCGACAGGACCGTGCAGAAGCTGGAGTTGAAACCGATGAAGCCCATGTCGGGCAGGTCCGGGTTCACCGACAGCCGGTAGACGCGATACTGCCCGTCCGGCTCGATCAGGCGGGCACGGTGCTTTTCGGGCAGAAACGGCACGCCGAGCTTCCAGCCCACCGCCAGCACGGCCACGTCGCAGCCTACGGTTTCGCCGGTCGACAGCACCACGCCATCGCCCTCGAACCGCTCGAATGTGCCGCGCACGGGCCGGATCGACCCGTCGCGAAAGCCCTCGAACAGCCCCGGCGTCACGATCGGCAGCGAACAGGAGGCCTCTTTTTCGATCGGGCTGTCGGGCACCATGTCCCATTTCTTCAGGCCCAGCTGCAGTTTCAGCATGGTTTCGAGCCCGCGGAAATTGGCCCAGACCAGCGGCTTGGTGATCGCCGCGACGGCGCGCGTCAGCCCGGAGCGGCCCCAGCCGTTGAACTGCGATTCCTGCGCCCGCATGTAGAGCAGGTGCTTGAAGTTTATCCCGCCGATGAAATAGGGCAGCCGCCAGACATTTTCGCGATAGACCATGGTGACCTGCGCCGCGCCGTTGCGGGCCGCGTTCACCGCGAGATCGGTGGCCGATTTCGAACCGCCCAACACCACGACGCGCTTGCCCCGCGCCTGTTCGGGATCGCAGTAATCCGAACTGTGCATCACCTGCCCGCCCCGGGCGATGAACGCCTCCTGCCCCGGAAAGCTGAGGATGTTCTTGTCGGAAAACTGGCCCGTGGCGACGGCGACGAAATCGAATTCTTCCTGCCGGGTCTGCCCGGCCTCCTCGATGGTCAATGTCCAGCCCGGCTGCCCGTCGGCGCGCCGGTCCATCGTCACCACATTGCTGTTCAGGCGGAACAGGCGGCCCAGCCGGTGCTTGTCGGCATAGGCGTGCAGATAGGCGTGCACCTGCGGTCCCTTGGGCCATTCCGGATAGCTGTCCGGCATCGGCAGGTCGGTAAAGCGATAGAGATCCTTGGGGCTCTGGGTCTGCACGTCGGGATAGGACCGCGAAGGTTCCCACACGCCACCGAAATCATGGGTCCGCTCGAACCCGATGACGCGGTGGCCGCGCTCGTCGAACGCCTTGGCTGCCGCCAGGCCCGACACCCCGCCGCCGATCACCGCAACTGTCTTGCGCTTTGCCATCGGCCCGCCCTCAGCCCGCATCCGGCGGCGGCAGGAAATCGACCTCGTGCAGGGCCGACAGCCGCACCAGTTCCTGGGGGTCGGTCACGCCGTCCAGCACCCCGAACAGGTCAAAGAGCTTGCGCGCGGGCGCCACGCCGAAGACGCAGGTGGCCTCGGCGCCGGACCGGTTGAAGATCCCGTGCGCGATGCCGCGCGGCATCCGGATCGTGTCGCCCGGCCCGGCCTTGTGGACCTCGGCGCCGAACTCGACCTCCATCTCGCCGGTCAGCATGTAGATCCATTCGTCCTGGGTCGGATGCAC
This sequence comes from Pukyongiella litopenaei, assembly GCF_003008555.2. NCBI lineage: Bacteria > Pseudomonadati > Pseudomonadota > Alphaproteobacteria > Rhodobacterales > Paracoccaceae > Pukyongiella > Pukyongiella litopenaei. The sequence continues at coordinate 1,014,036 of NZ_CP027665.1, forward strand.
ATGCGGCGGCACGAACGTGTCCGCCGGAACGGTCGCGTGCCAGATGAACACGTTGTCGGAATGCAGCTTGGGCGTATAGGTATGCCCGACCACGTTCCATGACACGTCACCGAGCCCGGATGCGGCCGGCGTGATGCCCTGAGTTTCGTTCATGTCGTTCCTCCCTTGCTTGATCTCGCCACGCTAGTCCTGCCGCAGCCGGAACCGCTGGATCTTGCCGCTCTGGGTCTTGGGCAAGGCTTCGGTGAACACCACGCTGCGCGGGTATTTGTAGGGCGCGATGGTCGCCTTGACGTGATCCTGCAGCGCCTTTGCCATCGCGTCGCCGGCGTCATGGCCTGCCGCCAGCACCACATGGGCCTGCACGATGTTGCCGCGCGCTTCGTCCGGCGCGCCGATCACCGCGCATTCCGCCACCGCAGGGTGGGACAGCAGCGCCGCCTCGACCTCGGGACCGGCGATGTTGTAGCCGGCGGACTGGATCATGTCGTCGTTGCGGGCGGCGAAATGGAGATAGCCATCCGCATCCATGATGAAACTGTCGCCGGTGACGTTCCAGCCGTCCCGGACATAGTCGCGCTGCCGGTCGTCGGCCAGATACCGGCACCCGGTCGGCCCGCGCACCGCCAGACGGCCCACGGTGCCCGGCGGCACCTCGTTGCCCGCATCGTCGATCACCCTGGCCTCGTAGCCCGACACCGGCCGCCCGGTGCAGGCGGGGCGGTGATCGTCGAACCGGTTGGTGACGAAGATATGCAGCAGCTCGGTGGCGCCGATCCCGTCCAGCATCGGCTTGCCCGTCCTGGCGATCCAGTCGTCATAGACCGGCGCGGGCAGGGTTTCGCCCGCCGAGACGGCCGCGCGCAGGCTGGACAGATCCGCGCCCGCCTCCATCGCCGCCAGCATGGTGCGATAGGCGGTCGGCGCGGTGAAACAGACGGTTGCGCGATAGGTCTGGATGATCTCGACCATGTTGGGGGGCGAGGCGTTTTCCAGCAGCGCCGCCGCCGCGCCGAACCGCAGTGGGAACACCGCCAGCCCGCCCAGCCCGAAGGTAAAGGCCAGCGGCGGCGATCCGACGAACACGTCATCGGGCGTGACCGCCAGCACCTCGCGCGCATAGCCATCGGCGATGATCAGCAGGTCGCGGTGGAAATGCACCGTCGCCTTGGGGCTGCCGGTGGTGCCGCTGGTGAACCCCAGCAGCGCCACGTCGTCCCGGCCGGTGTCGACCGCGTCGAACAGCACCGGTTTCTCCAGTGCCAGCCGGTCCAGTTCGGCATCGTGGTTCGAGGTGCCGTCAAACCCGACCACCGATTTCAGGAACCCGCTGTCCTTGGCGCAGGCCACCAGTTCGTCCATCAGCCGCGTGTCGCACAGCGCATGGCTGATCTCGGCCTTGTCGACGATCTTGGCCAGTTCTCCCGCGCGCAGCATCGGCATCGTGTTGACCACCACCGCGCCCGCCTTGGTCGCGGCCAGCCAGCACGCCACCATCGCCGGGTTGTTGGCCGACCGGATCAGCACCCGGTTGCCCGGCCGCACGCCCAGGTCCTCGACCAGCACATGGGCCAGGCGGTTGGTCCAGTCCGACAGTTCCTTGTAGGTGCGCCGCCGCCCGTTCCCGATAAGCGCAACATGATCGCCAAACCCCTGGGCGACCATCCTGTCGGTCAGTTCGACCCCGACATTCAGCCGGTCGGGGTAATCGAACCCGTCCAGCAGCAGGTCGGGCCACTGATCGGCGAGCGGCAGGTTGTCGCGCGTGAAGCTGTCCTCATGTGCCGACGGTCCCAGCATGGGTCACTCGTTTGCCTCAGGCGGCAGGAAATCCACCTCGTGCTGCGCCGACAATTCGACCACGCGGTCGACATCCTCGAGATCGTGCAGGGCCTCGAACAGCTCTTTCAGCTGGCGGGCCGGCGACACCCAGAACAGCGCCCGCGCCGGTTTGTCGGACTTGTTGAAATAGCCATGCGGGATACCTTTCGGCATCCGCACCAGGTCGCCGGCGCGCGCCTTGCTCCAGACCCCGTCGAGCTTCAGGTCCAGCTCGCCCTCCTGCACCAGGATGAACTCGTCCTGGGTGGGGTGGATATGCACCGGCACGAACTGGCCCGGTTCGCTGTTGGTCTCGAAGGCGAATGTCGTCTCGCAGACCGCCTTGGGATAATAGGTCTGCCCCAGGATGTTCCACACCACGCCGTCATAGCCGGTGCCGTTTTCGGTAATGCCCTTTTCAAGTTCCACTGTGGTTCCTCCCCTTTGGAATTTCAGCCCAGGTAATTCAGCCCATGGCCATCATGGTATGTTTCGCGATCACGACGCGCTGGACGTCGCTGGCCCCTTCATAGATGCGCAGGGCGCGGATATCGCGGTAGAGCTCCTCGACCTTCTCGCCGCGCCGCACCCCGTCGCCGCCATGCAGCTGCACGGCCATGTCGATCACCTTCTGCGCCTGCTCGGTGGAAAACAGCTTGGCCATCGCCGCCTCGCGGCTCACCCGGGTGGCGCCGGTATCCTTGGTCCACGCGGCGCGATAGACCAGCAGCGCGGCGGCATCCACGTCCAGCGCCATGTCCGCGACATGCCCCTGCACCATCTGCAGATCCGCCAGCGGCGCGCCATTCACCTGCCGGGTGGCGATGCGGGTCAGCGCCTCGTCGAGCGCCCGGCGCGCGAATCCCAGCGCCGCCGCCGCCACGGTCGAGCGGAACACGTCCAGCACCGACATCGCCACCTTGAACCCCTCTCCCGGCGCGCCCAGCATCGCCGATGCCGGCACCCGGCAATCGACGAAGCGCAGCCGCGCCAGCGGATGCGGCGCGATCACCTCCAGCCGGTCGGCAATCTCGAATCCCGGCAGGCCGGCCGGCACGACAAAGGCCGACAGCCCCCTGGCCCCGGGCGCCTCGCCGGTGCGCGCAAAGACGGTATAGACATCCGCGATCCCGCCGTTGGAAATCCATGTCTTTTCGCCGTTCAGCACATAATCGCCGCCATCGCGCCGGGCCGTCATCACCGACCGCGCCACGTCCGACCCCGATTGCGGCTCGGTCAGCGCAAAGGCCGAGATCGCCCGCCCCGACCGGGTCAGCGGCAGCCATTCCGCCTGCTGCTCCGGCGTCCCGAAGAGCGATATCGCCCCGGTGCCCAGCCCCTGCATGGCAAAGGCGAAATCCGCCAGCCCGTCATGGCGCGCCAGGGTTTCCCGGATCAGGCAGAGCGTGCGCACATCCAGCCGCTCGCCCGCCCCGGCCCCGCTGTGGCGCAACCAGCCGCCCGCGCCCAGGTCCGCCACCAGCGCCCGGCAGGCCGCATCCACGTCGCCATGGTCCACCGCGCCCAGATGCGCCGCCGCCCAGGTCTCGAGCCCGTCCGCCAGCGCCCGGTGTTCGTCGCCGAAAAACGGCCAGTCGAGAAAGCTCCGGTCAGGCATCGCGCGTGCTTCCCTTCCTCTTGCCGGAAATATCCCCGCCGGAGGCTCCCGCCGCTTGTCCCTTGCGCAGCATCCGCATGGTTCAATCCCCCTCGAACACGGGCGTTTGCTTCGCCACAAAAGCGCGGTAGGCCCGTTCGAAATCACCCGTCTGCATGCAGATCGCCTGCGCCTGCGCCTCGGCCTCGATCGCCTGTTCGATCGACATCGACCATTCCTGCGCCAGCATGGTCTTGGTCATCATGTGGCCGAAATTCGGCCCCGCCACCAGCTGCGCGGCCAGCGCGCGGGCATCCGCCTCCAGCCTGTCCGCCTCGACCAGCCGGTTGTGGAACCCCCAGGCATGGCCCTCGTCGGCCGACATCGACCGGCCGGTATAGAGCAGCTCCGCCGCCCGCCCCTGCCCGATGATCCGGGGCAGGACCGCGCAGGCCCCCATGTCGCAGCCCGCCAGCCCGACACGGGTGAACAGGAACGCCACCCGGGCCTGCGGCGTCGCGATCCGCAGATCCGACGCCATCGCGATGATCGCCCCCGCCCCGACGCAGATCCCGTCGATGGCCGCGATCACCGGCTTGCCGCAATTCACCATCGACTTGACCAGGTCGCCGGTCATGCGGGTAAAGGCCAGCAGCTCCTTCATGTTCATCCGGGTCAGCGGCCCGATGATGTCATGCACGTCCCCGCCCGAACTGAAATTGCCCCCGTTTGAGGCAAAGACCACCGCCTTCACGTCATCGGAATAGGCCAGATCGCGGAACCAGTCGCGCAGTTCCGCATAGCTCTCGAAGGTCAGCGGGTTCTTGCGCTCGGGCCGGTCCAGCCGCACCGTGGCGATACCGTCCTCGATCGTGCACAGGAAATGGGTGGTGTCGGCGGCGGTCATGATCTTCCCTCTGTCAGAATACGGTCCAGCGTCGCGGTCATCGCGCCGGCCTCGTCGGCATCGAGCGCGCTCAGGAACCTGTCGACCCAGGTCTCGTGGCGGGCGGCCTGGCGGGTGAATTCCTCTTTGCCCTTGCGGGTCAGGCGGACCCGGTTGGCGCGGCGGTCGCCCGGCACCGGTTCGCGCAGCACATGGCCGTCTTCGACCAGCCGCTCGACAATGCCGGTGACATTGCCGTTCGAAACCTTCAGCAAGCCCGACAATTCGCTCATCTTCAGCCCGCCCGCATTGCGCGCCAGCGCGCTCATCACGTCGAACCGGGGCAGGGTCGAGGCGAACTCGGTCCTCAGGTTCTCGCGCAGGCCGGATTCCAGCGTGCGCGTGGTCTTGAGCAGCTTCAGCCAGAGGCGCAGCCGGGCCTTGCTGCCCGGCCCGGTATCAGGGCAGGGATCTGGGCGGGGATCGGGCACAGTCATATCTCTCCTCCCGTGAGGGCGAGGGTGTGGCCGTTCACGGACCGGGCCGCCCCGGAGCAAAGCCAGCGCACCGCGCCCGCGACCTCGTCCACCTGGATGAACCGGTCCTGCGGATTGCCCTTGCGCAGCGATTTCGCCGCGGCATCGCGGGAAAGACCGGTCTTGTCGCAGATATTGGCGATCGAGCGGTCGAGCATGGGGGTTTCGATGAAACCCGGACAGATGGCGTTGACGGTGATGCCGCTGCGGCCCAGTTCCATCGCCAGCGCCCGGGTCAGGCCGACAACCCCGTGCTTGGCGGCACAATACCCCGCGACATAGGGATAGCCCTTGAGCCCGGCGGTCGAGGCGATGGCGATCATCCGCCCCTCGCCCGCGGCCTCCATATCCGCAAACCCCGCCTGAAAGGCGTTGAACACGCCCCCGAGGTTCACCTCCAGCATCGACCGGAACCCCTCGGCAGTCATCTGGCCAAACGGAGTGCTTTCGGCGGCGCCCGCATTGGCCACCACCACGCCGACCGGCCCGTTGAGACCACGCGCCCGGTCAAAGGCGGCCCGCACCGCCGCCGCGTCGGTCACGTCGCAGGTGAACCAGCCGATGAACCTGTGCTGTTCGGCAACCTCGCGCAGCGGCGCCTCGCGCCGGCCCAGAACCGTGACCCGCGCCCCGGCCCGGGCCAGTTCCGCCGCGATCGCGGCCCCGGTTCCGGTGCCGCCCCCCGTCACGACTGCGTGTTTGCCGTCCAGCCCCATCCCCTCCCTCCTGAAGATGTATGCCAGGGGCAGGATTCCACGGGTCGGTTAAAATTTCAAGCTTGAATATTTTATACTCAAAGTTTTTCCATCGATCACCCAAGGACCGCTGTCACCATCCGCAATGGCGGCCCGTTGCCGCGGTTCGCATGTGGGTGGTCATGGACATGCGGCGGGGACCGGCCGGATCATTGCGGGAACCGCTCGGCGCGCGGTGCCAGGCCGGACGGGTCGAGCCCCTGGTCGATGATATCGCCCGGCACCGCCCGCCCCTCGGCCAGCGCGGCGGCGAGCCGCCCCAGCGCGGGCGCGGTCTGGATGCCATAGCCGCCCTGCCCCGCCAGCCAGAAAAACCCTTCGGCCCGCGGGTCATACCCGACCACCGGGCAACCGTCCGCCACGAAACTGCGCAGACCCGCCCAGGACCGCTCGATCCGGCGCACTGACAGTTCGCAGGCGGTTTCGATTCGATCCACAGCAATGGCGATATCCATGTCGTCGGGCCAGGCATCGCAAGGCGGCGTCGGCGTTTCGTCAGCCGGTGAGATCAGCAGCTTGCCCGCTTCGGGCTTGAGATAGAACTGCTCTTCGATATCCACCAGCATGCGCAGTCCGGCCAGGTCCAGCCCGAACGGGGCCTCGACGATGGCGGCCGAGCGGCGCCTGGGCTGCAACCCGGTGGCGACCGCGCCGGCCATCGACCCCAGTTCGTCGGCCCAGGCTCCGGCGGCGTTGACGACGATCCCGGCCCTGATCGGTCCGGCGCGGGTCTCGATCTCCCACGCATCGCCAACCCGCGCCAGCCCGGTCACGCCCGCGCGCAGCCGCAGATCGCCGCCGGCGGCCCGGACCTGGCGCAGGAACCCCATGTGCAGAGCGTTCACGTCGATGTCGCGTGCGGCGTCATCCCACATCGCCGACACGGCGTAGCCATCGCGCAGCAGCGGACACAGCTCGCGCGCCCGCGCACCATCCACGACCTGCGCAGGGCCGTTCGGCCCGATCTCGTCCATCATCGCCTCGAGAGCCCCCAACTGGTCGGCCCGCGCCGGCATCACCATGCCGCGCGGCGTCAACAGCGGGTGATCGGCGAAGCCGGCGGGAGGCGACAGATAGAACGCCTCGGATGCCCGCGACAGCGCCCGGATCGGCGCCGGCCCGTAGGTCATCGAGAACAGTGCCGCGGACCGCCCGGTGGCGTGATGCCCCGGCGCATCCTCCATTTCGAGCAGGACGACCCGCCCGCGCGCCCCGAGCGCCGCCGCAAACGAGGCCCCGGCGATCCCGGCCCCGACAATCGCGATGTCAAACTGCTCTGCAGACATCTGATCCCCCGTCATCTGCGATTCGACCGTCACGCTAACAGCAGATTTTCTTATCCGAAATCTCGATTTTCGTGTTCGAAAGTCTCTGGATACCGCACCCCGCCTTGCCCAACTCTGAACCCATGGCCCACCGCGTCGACCACCCCCGCGACCTCGACTGCTATGTCTGCCGCGAGGGGCAGGAATATGTCCATGCGATCGCGGGCGCGGCGACGATCCTGTTCGAACGCCACCGGCCGGTGCATCCGGCGACCGGCGAAAGCGCCTGTTTCGACAGCGCCCAGCCGCATCTCTGCCTGCCGCGCGGCGAGCAGGACGCGCGGATCCCGGTCGTCTGCGCCGGACCCGATACCGCGGCAAAGCTGCTCCAGAAATATGGCGAAACGCCCTGACAGACGCACCGCGCGAGGCGCGATTTTGGCCTTGCGTTGCCCCCCGCGACCCGCTACCTGAACCGGCACGGTCGGAGTGTAGCTCAGCCTGGTAGAGCACTGTCTTCGGGAGGCAGGGGTCGTGAGTTCGAATCTCGCCACTCCGACCAACTTAACTGCACATGGTATCAAACGCTTGCGCGCGTGACACTTATCTCGTGTCATTGAGTGCGCAATCGTCCGCTGCGGCTCCGCTGCACTCACCGAGTCGCACAGCCCTGCAACGCACGGAGATGCAGCAGATGGCAACGGTGGTGAAGCGGCCAAGCGGCAAGTGGCAAGCGACGGTGCGCAGCGGTGGAGCAAGCCGCAGCAAGTCGTTCACGATGCGCACAGATGCGGTGAGGTGGTCACGTGAGACAGAGTTACAAGCAGAGCGCGGCGAGTTGCATGACACTCGCGCGCCCGTTGCCACGGCGATATCACTCGGTCAAATACTTGAAAGGTTCCGTGATCAGGTCACGCCGACGCGCGCGCACGCAGATGTTGAACGGTGGCGCATTGATGCGATGAGACGCACGAAGCTGGCATGGACGACACTGGACAAGTTGACCGCAGCCGACGTGGCGAAACACCGAGATGCACGGTTGAAAAAAGTGAAGCCGGGAACCGTGGTCCGTGAGTTATCGTTGCTGCAGTCAGCCATCGACCTTGCATGCGATGAGTGGCATCAAGCAAAGCACTTGCCGAACGGCAATCCACTTCGACAGGTAGGCAGGACGCGCGTTGATGACCGACGTGAGCGCAGGCTGCGACCGGGCGAGTGGCAGCAGTTGCTTGATGCCATCGACGACAGGCGATCACCGCTGATGCGTCCGCTTGTCGTGCTTGCCCTAGAAACCGGCATGCGGCGCGGTGAGTTGCTGTCGTTGCAGTGGAAGAACGTGGATCTCGACAGGCGAACTGCGCTGTTGCCAAAGACGAAAAATGGCCATGCCAGGACGGTGCCATTGTCGCCCCTCGCCGCCGAGACGCTGGCCAAGTTGCAACGCACTGATACGCGGGGGAGTGTCCTGAAATCTGTGTATCTGGCCCGGCCCATGCGGTTTCAGATACTCAAGCGTCGAAGCGCTCGCCGAACATTATGGCGAACTGATTGCGGGCTGCAAACCATTCCCGGACGTTTCGGCCATCCTTTTCGAACTTGCGGATTGCCAGGTAGATCAGCTTGGTCGCGGCCTCGTCGGTCGGGAAGGAACCCCGCGTCTTGATCGATTTGCGGATCACGCGGTTCAGGCTTTCTATGGCATTCGTCGTGTAAATGATCTTCCGGATCGCCGGATCGAAGGCAAAGAACGGGATCACCTCCTGCCATGCCCGGCGCCAGGCCGGGGCGATGGACGCGTATTTCCCGGCCCATTTCTCCTCGAAGGCGTCGAGCTCAGCTTCAGCCAAATCGGCGGTCGGGGCGCTGTAAATCCGGCGCAGATCGGCGGCCACGACCTTGCGGTCCTTCCAGGAGCAGAAGTTCAGAGAATGGCGCACCAGATGCACGATGCATGTCTGGACCATGGCGTCCGGGAAGGCCGCCGTGATCGCTTCGGGGAAGCCCTTGAGCCCGTCGACGACGGCGATCAGGATGTCCTGCACGCCCCGGTTCTTCAACTCGTTCATCACCGAGAGCCAGAACTTGGCACCCTCATTCTCGGCGATCCACAGGCCCAGAACCTCACGGCTCCCATCACGGGTGACGCCCAAGGCGACGTAGACCGCCTTGTTCTTCACCGTTCGGCTGTCGGCATCACGGATCTTCACCCGCAGCGCGTCGAAGATCACGATGGGATACATCCGGTCCAGCGCGCGGCTCTGCCATTCCCTGACCTCGTCCAGAACGGCGTCGGTGACGCGGCTGATCAGGTCGGGGGAAACCTTCAGGCCGTAAAGATCGAGCAGGTGGGCCTGGATGTCCCGCACCGTCAGCCCGGCCGCATAAAGCCCGACGATCTTGTCATCGATTCCATCGATCCGGGTCTGGCCCTTCTTCACCAGCTCCGGCTCGAAGCTGCTGTCGCGGTCGCGGGGCACCGCCAGCGGCAGTTCGCCGTCCTGACCCTTCAGCACCTTGGTCGAGGCGCCATTCCGGCGGTTGGTCTGACCGGGTGGAGCGTCTTTGCCTTCCTCGTAGCCAAGATGCGCTGTCAGTTCGGCACCCAGCATCCGCTCCATGAGCTTGATCTTCAGCTCTTTCATCAGCCCGGCATCGCCGAGCAGGTCTTCAGGGCGCTCCACGCCCTTCAACAGTTCGTCCAGAATTTCTTTCGAGATGCTCATTCATGCTTCCTTTCGGTGAAGCATGAACCGGATCAGTCATACACAGAAGATCGGACACTCTCATACGCGGTGCTTACCCTTGGCACCTCGCCACTTCCGTTCGTTCGCATTGGTCGCGCGGTTCGTTACCGCCTGCGCGATGTCGTAGAGTGTGAGCGGCGTGGTCTGGTTGCGCAACGAACACGAGGCGAGAAGGAAATACCGCGATGAACCCGCTCGCTGACCAGTTGGCCACGTTCGACGTGCACCCCGATGACCGCGCGTTACTCGACAAGATCGCTACCCGGTACTCACATACGACCGAAAGCGGTTGCTTCACCCAAGGGCGAGACGGTGATGAACCTCGCGCTCATGCGCCAGATTGATGAACAATTCCTTGAGACAGCAAGCACGCCGAACCCGGCTACCAAAATCCAACCCGCAGACTCACGTTATGAACGTGGGACCAGCAGGGGGCAGGTCAGCTGCAGGAAACCCAACGAAACGATGCCCCAGGCACACAGAAACGAACCGCGGCGCCGCTGATCAGAATTATGCTTGTTCCCCACGCCAATGACGGATAAACCCGCCGGCGGAGACGTGGCCGAGTGGTCGAAGGCGCTCCCCTGCTAAGGGAGTAAACGGGGAACCGTTTCGAGGGTTCGAATCCCTTCGTCTCCGCCATTTCACGGCTAACCTGCTGATATAAAACGATACTGGTTTTCGGGAAGGCCGAAATCCGCGCCCTGGTACAGTCAACTGGTACAGTGAGGGCAAGGATGGCCACGATACCAAGGCTGGTTACACGCGGGCGAACCTTCTATTTTCGCGCCTCGGTTCCACAGGATTTGTGGGATGCTGCGGGCCGAAAAGAGGTTAAGATTTCGTTAAGGACTGCTGAGCGATCATTGGCTCTCATGCGATGCCGCACGATCAGCAATCATGTTGATCTCGTGGTGACGGAGGCGCGGAGGATGGTTCAGGGTCAGGACACAGCAATAGATCAGGCGATCCGCGACTATTTCCGTGAGGCGCTGGACTGGGGTCAGGAGTTTGCCGACATCTTCGCGCCCGAAGCTGAGGTGGATGTTGAGGATTGCATCGCCACCCTTGAGACACGGCTCGCCCTCCTTCGTCGGCGTCTTGCGGTCCGCTTCTGCGCGAAGACCTGTTCATCCTGCTGGACGCGCTTGGGGACGATCCCCGCGCCCTCAGGGATCGGGCCTTGCTGCTGATCGGGTGGGCAGGTGGTTTTCGATCCTCCGAGTTGGTTGGACTTGATCTGAATGATGTCGAAGAGGTCCGGGAAGGGCGAGTGCTGCACCTGCGCCGCTCCAAAACCGATCAGATGGGGCAAGGCCGCAAGATCGGCATTCCGCTTGGTCGAACCCGCCATTGCCCAGTCGCCGCGTTGTCGGCGTGGCTGGGTATCCTCAACAAGGACGAAGGCCCAATCTTTCGCCCCGTTGACCGCCACGGGAATGTGCAACCCGACCGCTTGCGCGCCGACGCCGTGTCCACCATCCTGGAGTTCCCCCGGTTTGGTAGACGGTTATGGGCTTAGAGATTCCAGCCCTTCAGCAGCGGTCCTTTCATAGTTGATCGGTGACTTATACCCCAAAGCCGAATGTCGGCGAGAGGGGTTGTACCAGCCTTCGATGAACTCGAAGCAGGCAACGCGGGCCTCGGCCTTGGTGCGGAACTTCCTGCGTTCGAGCAACTCACATTCGAGGGTGGCGAAGAAGCTCTCGCACATGGCGTTGTCGTAACAATCGCCCACCGATCCCATCGACGGCCTGACACCCATTTCCTTGCAGCGCAGCCCAAAGGCGACCGACGTGTATTGCGACCCCTGATCCGAATGATGGATCACACTCGATGGCTTTCGCTGCGTGACGGCCATGTTCATCGCATCCAGTACCAGTTGCGTTCTCTGCCGTGTGCCCATGGCCCAGCCGACAACACGGCGGCTGAAGGCATCCAGTACGACAGCCAGATACAGAAAGCCCGCCCAGGTCGGCACAAAGGTGATGTCGGCCACCCAAAGCACGTTCGGCGCATCAGCATAGAAGTTGCGATCCACCAGATCGGCGGCAGGGCGCACCCTTGGATTACGTTCGGTGGTCACCACGAACTTGCGTCGGCTGACGCCTCTCAAGCCCTTGGCTAGCATCAGCCGCTCGACACGCTTGCGACCAACGAAGATGCCTTCATCGGCCAGCTCGGCGTGAATGCGGGGCGCCCCATAGGTCTCTTTCGATGCCTTGTGGATCGTCGCGATCCGCTTGCTCAACGCCTCATCGGCAACCTGGCGAACACTCGGCGGGCGGCTGTGATAGGCATAGAACCCGCTGCGGGACACCCCCAGCGTGCGTGACATCATCTGGATCGGGTACTCGGCCTGATTTGCGGTCATGAACTCGAAGACCTGCGCGATGTCACGTCGTTTTGTGCAAACCAGGCCGCGGCCTTTGAGAGGATATCGCGCTCCTGGCGCAACTGCTTCACCTCACGCCGAAGCTGGCGCAGCTCGTCACGTTCTGCACTGGTCAGGCTGCTCGGATCATCACCATCATCGGCAGTTGCCTGCCTGACCCACTCGTGGATCGTGGCAGCGCAGGGTTCATACTCCCGCGCCAAACTTTCAACACTGCGCCCGGTGCGCACAAGCGCAACCATCTGCTCCCTGAATTCCGCAGGGTACGGGTTCCTCGTTCTCGGCATGACAAACACTCTCCTTCATCAGTGAAAAGGTGTCCATCAAACCGGGGGAACTCCAACTCCACTTTGGGAAGTACTTAGGCATTACCAGGAAGCGTAAGAGGCCACCGACAGCCGCACGACAGGCTGCCAACTTCTTCAGCCGTGAGTGATCTGACAAACCACGGCTTGCGGCCCGAAGCAGCCGTATCAGCGGCTCTCCGCGAGTGGCCGGTTTCAGCCCAAAGACGACATTGATCTGATCTACTCGAGTCGGGACAAAAAATGCCGCCAAACTTTCCATCAACTCTCAAGGAACCCGTATACTCGATTTAGTGTCGCAATAAGTCCTTGGAAAAAACCCGGCGCGGTTACCTGAGCCAATCTTCGCGCTGTCGCCTTACCTTGGCGTGGCGGCGCTCGGTGGCAACCAGTGTCTTTTTTCATACGTGTAGCCAAGCTTGCGAAGGAACTTGCCGATGGCGTTGGGGTGGGCCTGTACCCCAGTTGCGGCGAGCAGGGCCGCAGCAAGTTCGGACATCGTGATATCACCGTCCTGGCCGATGATCTCGGCAAAGAAGGCCCGGTGCGGGTCGAGCTTTCCCTTCCCCCTGGGGCGGCCCTGCGGCGCTACTCGCGCCTGACCCGTGCGCCGAATGGACCGTGCCCATCGCGCACCGGTCGCCGGTGACAGCGTCAGTCGCAACGCTGCCGCCCGCCCGCTTAACCCATCTTCAATCAATCTCTTAAACCGCGCCCGAAGCGCCTCAGGCAAAGGTGCCGACATGATCCATCCTCCTGAAAAAGAGGATTCACAAAATCAGCGGGATGGGAATCCCTGCGATTCAGGTTTCAGGTGGAACGCTTTAGCTCACAGTTCCTTGCCCTGCTTCACTGCGTTCCCCCTCTGGGTTGTGGACGAGATCCAAACCGCACAAGGGCGATTGCATCGTGGCAAGCCGCACCTTGGACACTGACGCTGCTATCAGTGAATTGGTCCGCTTGGCAACTTACACCGGCTGAATGTCACGCGGCGAAGACGGCGCAGAGAGGTTCGCCGCCCGGCCTGCCCCGGGATCGGGCATCGCCGCGCATTGGGTGGCCGGCACGCCAATCATGTCCCGATGGCCAGCCGGGTCCGGCCGCGTAAAGACCAACGAACCCGCCGGGGTCCGTGGCCCAGCCGTTTGCGGGATTGGATAGTGTCAGGGTTTACCTGCACTTGCGCTCCAACAGCCAAACCGGATTGGCGACTTCGATCATCTAGGACGATGCGGACAACGGAACCGGCGTCACTCGGTTTTGGGGGCGCCCTGATCCGCCCGATCCAGGATCTGCGACAGGCGGAACCAGAAGAACTCGGACCCCATGTATCCTTCGAGCCGGCCGCGTTCGGCGCCGTCCTCGACCAGCACGAAGGTCGGCGTGAAGATGACCGGCGAGGCAAAGGTTATGTCCGCGGGCAGGTTGTGGATATCGGCCCGGCGCAGGGGGGCGCGGCGGCCTTCCTCGGTCTTGGGATAGGCGGGTGCGATTTCGGCATTCCACCTTGCGCACCATTCACAGCCCTCGCGTTCGACCATGACCAGTTCCATCGCGCCGGCCGTCAGCGGGAATACGATCAGCAAGAAGGCCAGAACACGGAGCATGGGAGAGCCGATTGACGTCCAAACACGCATCACATATTCATGATAGGAAATTTTCTCAAGGAGTCCATGGGGATCGCGACATGATGGATGTTTCGATTGTCAGTGCGCTCGTTGGCGGTCTGATCGTGTTCTTCTCGCCCTGCGTGCTGCCGATCGTGCCGTTCTATCTCAGCTACATGGCCGGGGCGTCGATGTCCGAGATCAGCGCCGAAGGCGAACTTGCGCCGGGCGTGCGCCGGCGCGCCTTCCTGGCTTCGGTGATGTTTTCGCTGGGAATCATCACCGTCTTCGTGCTGCTGGGGGCGGCTGCCTTCGGGCTGAGCAAGGCGTTCCGCAGCCACCAGACCGAGTTTCGCCTGGTCGCGGCGCTGATCGTGCTGGTCATGGGGCTGCATTTCCTCGGCGTTCTGCGCATCGGCTTTCTCAACCGCGTGTTTCAGGTCGAGGCGGGCGACACAACCAACATGTCGGTTGCCGGCGCCTATCTGGTGGGTTTCGCCTTTGCCGCCGGCTGGACCCCCTGCGTCGGCGGCGTGCTGACGGCGGTGGTGTTCACCGCCAGCACCGAGGCGACGGCGATGCGCGGGCTGGTGCTGATGCTGGTGTTCGGATTTGCGATGACGGCGCCTTTCGTCGTGGCGTCGCTGTTCATCGGGCCGTTCCTGCGCTTCGTGTCGAGGTTTCGCAGGCATCTGCCCAAGGTCGAAAAGGCGATGGGCCTGCTGCTGATCCTGTTCGCAGTGCTGATCGCCACCGACAGCGTGAATTACATCGCGCAATGGATGCTCGACACGTTTCCGGTCTTCCGGAACATCTAGACCATGAGGAGGCTTCCCATGACCCGACTGCTGACCCTGATCACCGCCCTGTTCCTGGCATGTCCGGCCCTGGCCGCGGAAATCGGCGATGACGGCCTGCACAAGACCGGCTGGATGCGCGACACGTTCAAGGATCTGCCCGCCGATCTGGACGAGGCCAACGCGGAGGGCAAACGCCTGATGATCCTCGTCGAGCAGCGCGGCTGCATCTATTGCGCACGGATGCATGAAAACGTGTTTCCGCGTCCCGAAATCGACAGCTATATCCGCGACAATTTCTTCGTGGTGCAGATGAACCTGCATGGCGACACCGAGATCACCGATTTCGACGGCGAGAGCCTGACCGAGAAACAGGCGGTGCGCAAATGGGGGCTGCTGTTCACGCCCTCGGCCCTGTTCCTGCCCGAGGAGGTGTCCGCCGGCCAATCCGCCGCCGACGCGGCGGTGGCGCTGATGCCGGGCGCCTTCGAGGCGGGGACCACGCTCGACATGCTGACCTGGGTGAACGAGAAGCGCTATGACCTCGACGGCGACGAAGATTTCCAGCGCTATCACGCGCGCCGCATCAAGGAGCGGGGCACCCCCGACTGACCATGACCTGACCACGGCCCGGCCCCGGGGAAACATTCGCGCATCGGAATTCGACCTTGATATATGCGGCCGGGCCTCTAATGATGCATGAAAAATATGTGTTGGGAGGACGCATGAAACAGATAATCGCGACAGTCATTGCCGTCGCCGTTCCGGCCATGGCCGCCACGGCGGACGAAACCGCGCCCGCAGACGTGGTCAACGCGGATGGCATTGTCGAACAATCCCTGACCGGCGTTCCCGGCGATCCGGAGAACGGCGCGGTCATCATGAAGACCAAATCCGCCGGCAACTGCATTTCCTGCCACGAGGTGACGGCGCTGAAGGATGCGCAATGGCACGGCAATATCGGCCCCGTGCTGGACGGTGCCGGCGACCGCTGGGAAGAGGCGCAGCTGCGCGCGATCCTCACCGATGCCAAGTCGGTGTTCCCGGATTCGATGATGCCGTCCTACTACAAGGTCGACGGCTTCACCCGGCCGGGCGACGCGTTCACGGGAAAGGCACCCAGCGGGCCGCTTGAACCGCTGCTGAACGCACAGCAGATCGAAGATGTGATCGCCTTCCTTCTGACCCAGAAGGAAAGCTGACGGAAACCTCCGGGAGACGAGAATGGAACTGACAAGACGCGAAACACTGATAATCGGGGCGGCGGCGCTGGCCGTGGCGGCGGTGCCGCTGCGGGCGCGTGCGGCAACGGTCGATGACCTGATCGCCGAATTCACCGGCGGCGCCGATGTCGCCGAGGGCGGGGTAGAACTGGATGCCCCCGAAATCGCCGAGAACGGCAACACGGTCCCGATCGAGGTCGGCGCCGAGGGCGCCTCGGCGATCATGGTACTGGCCGCCGGCAACCCGACACCGCCCGTGGCGACGTTCAATTTCGGCCCCTTGTCCGGCGCCAGCCGGGCCAAGACACGCATTCGCCTCGCCGGCACCCAGGACGTGATCGCGGTGGCCAAGCTTGCCGATGGCAGCTTTGCCCGCACCAGCAAGAACGTGAAGGTGACGATCGGCGGCTGCGGCGGCTGAGCGAAAGGAGAACAGGACGATGGCAAAGAATGTACGCCCCCGGGTGAAAGTCCCGAAAAAGGCGGCGGCGGGCGAGGTGATCACCATCAAGACGCTGATCAGCCACACGATGGAATCCGGCCAGCGCAAGGACAGCGACGGCAACGCGATCCCGCGTTCGATCATCAACCGTTTCGTGGTCGATTTCAACGGCGAGAACGTGCTCGATGTGACGCTCGAACCGGCGATCTCGACCAATCCCTATTTCGAGTTCGAGGCCGTCGTGCCGGAAGCGGGAGAGTTCAAGTTCACCTGGCATGACGACGACGGCGCGGTCTACGAGGACGTGCACGCGATCGAACTGGGCTGACCGGAGGACGGAGCACGCCTCGCCCCGGCATGGGGCGGGGTGGATCAAGGGAGGGAAAAGACAAGATGAAAAGAACCGCAGGGACGGTCCTTGCCGCCGTGCTTCTGGCGGCCCCCGCCTTCGTGGCGGCGGACCCGGACGACGATACGCTGGTCGTGAACGGCGAGATCGAGATAACGACCAAGACAGCCGCGCCGGCGCATATGCAGGACACCGGGATCGAAACGATCATGTCGGGCTGGCATTTCCGCGAGGACGAAACGCAGGCGTTGCAGATGGACGATTTCGACAACACCGGCATGATCTTTGTCGAGCGGGCGCAGGAAGTCTGGGACACGCCGGAAGGCAGCGCGGGCAAATCCTGTGCCTCGTGCCATGACGACCCGGCTGAATCCATGCGCGGCGTGCGCGCGGTCTATCCGAAATGGGACGACGACCGGCAAGAGGTCAAGACCATCGCCATGCAGGTCAATGAATGCCGCAGCGAACGGATGGGCGCCGAGCCCTACAAGTATGACAGCGCGCCGATGGCGGCGATGGAGGCGCTGATCACGGTGCAGTCGCGCGGCATGCCGATGAACGTGGCGATCGACGGCCCGGCCCGCGAGACCTGGGAAAAGGGCAAGGAGATCTATTATACCCGCTATGGCCAGCTTCAGCTGGCCTGCGCCAATTGCCACGAAGACAATTACGGCAACATGATCCGCGCCGACCATCTCAGCCAGGGCCAGACCAACGGCTTTCCTGTCTATCGCCTGAAGAACACCAAGCTGAATACCGTGCATGGGCGTTTCAAGGGCTGCATCCGCGACACCCGCGCCGAAACCTTCGCGCCGGGCAGCCCGGAACTGGTTGCGCTTGAGCTTTATGTCGCCAGCCGCGGCAACGGCCTGTCGGTCGAAGGGCCGTCGGTGCGCAACTGACACCTCTCTCCCCGCGCCGTCAGCGATGGCGCGGGGAGCCCGGGCGAAAGAGTTTTCACCAAGCCGCGTGCAAGGCGCACATGAGGAGGACCGCGATGATCTCGCGTCGTGATTTTCTGCAGACCGCCATGGCGGCCAGCGCGATCTGGGGGGCGTCGGCCTATGGCAACTGGGGGCGGCTGGCGGCGCAGCAGGCGCTGACCCAGGACCAGCTGCTCGAATTCGACACTTTCGGCAATGTCAGCCTGATCCACATCACAGACATTCACGCCCAGCTGAAACCGATCTATTTCCGCGAACCCGAGGTCAACCTGGGCGTCGGTCCCAACAAGGGCGCTGTGCCCCATCTCACCGGCGCCGATTTCCGCAAGCTCTACGGGATCGAGGATGGCAGCCCGTCGCAATACGCGCTGACCTATGACGATTTTTCCGCGCTGGCCCGCGCCTATGGCCGCATGGGCGGGCTCGACCGGGTCGCCACGGTCATCAACGCCATCCGCGCCGCGCGTCCCGACGCGCTGCTGCTGGATGGCGGCGACACCTGGCACGGCTCCTATACCTGTCACCACACGCAGGGGCAGGACATGGTCAACGTGATGAACGCGCTCAGGCCCGACGCGATGACCTTTCACTGGGAATTCACCCTCGGTTCGGACCGGGTGCGCGAGATCGTCGAGGGGCTGCCCTTTGCCGCGCTGGGGCAGAATATCTTCGATGCCGAATGGGACGAACCCGCCGAGCTGTTCGAACCCTACAGGTTCTTCGAACGCGGCGGCGTCAGGATCGCGGTGATCGGGCAGGCCTTTCCCTATATGCCGATCGCCAATCCCGGCTGGATGTTCCCCGAATACAGTTTCGGCATCCGCGACCAGCACATGCAGGAAATGGTCGAGGAGGTGCGCGCGCAGGGCGCGGAACTTGTCGTGTTGCTGTCGCATAACGGTTTCGACGTGGACAAGAAGATGGCCGCGCAGGTCAAGGGCATCGATGTCATCCTGTCGGGGCACACCCATGACGCCCTGCCCGAACCGGTGCTGGTGGGCGAGACGATCATCGTCGCCAGCGGCTCGAACGGCAAATTCGTCAGCCGCGTCGATCTCGACGTGCGCGACGGGCGCATGATGGGGTTCCGCCACCGCCTGATCCCGGTGTTTTCCGACGTGATCGCACCGGACCCCGAGATCGCCGCGCTGATCGACGAACAGCGCGCGCCATATGCCGACAAGCTGGCCGAGGTGATCGGGCAGACCGACAGCCTGCTCTACCGCCGGGGCAATTTCAACGGCAGCTGGGACGACCTGATCTGCGATGCGCTGATGAGCGAGCGCGATGCCGAGATCGCCATGTCGCCCGGCGTCCGCTGGGGGCCGTCGCTGCTGCCCGGGCAGGACATCACCCGCGAGGATATCTTCAACGTCACCTCGATGAGCTATGGCGCGGCCTATCGCACCGAGATGACGGGGGAGTATCTCAAGATCGTGCTCGAGGACGTGGGCGACAACATCTTCAACCCCGATCCCTATTACCAGCAGGGCGGCGACATGGTGCGGGTCGGTGGGCTTGGCTACCGGATCGACATCACCAAGCCGCAGGGCGAACGGATTTCCGACATGACGCTGCTGCGCAGCGGCGAGGCGATCGACCCGGCCAGGTCCTATACGGTCGCCGGCTGGGCGTCGGTCAACGAGGGCACCGAGGGGCCGCAGATATGGGACGTGGTGGAAAACCATATCCGCAAACAGAAGACCGTTTCCATTCCGCCGAACCAGTCGGTCACGGTCGTGGGCGCCTGAGACCGAGCAATCACCGGGAGGACCAACAGATGAAGAAACGACTGGCAGCCGCATTCATGGGCATCCTGGTCGCGACCTCGGCCCTGGCCGAAGGCGTGACCCACCATATCGCCGTTCATGTGAACGTGGACGATGCCACGGTGATGAATGTCGCCCTGAACAACATCGCCAATCTCAACAAGTATTATCAGGAGCAGGGCGACGATCTGGTCGTCGAGGTCGTGACCTACGGGCCGGGCCTGAACATGGTGCTGGCAGGGAAAAGCCCGGTCGCCGACCGGATCTCGGCAATGTCGCTGGAGATGGACAACCTGACATTCGCCGCCTGCGCCAACACCCACCGGGCGATGAGCAAGAAGGCCGGCGAGGATGTCGTGCTGCTGGACGAGGCGACCATGGTGCCCTCGGGCGCGGTGCGCCTGGTCGAGCTGCAGGAACAGGGCTATTCCTACCTGCGACCCTGAAGGAAGATGAACGTCCGCCAAGGCCGGATACGACGATGGAGAATGACATGAGTTACCGGACATCGCGCCGGGCGCTGCTCAAGGGCGGGATGGCCGCCGGGGCTTTCGCCGCGACCACCGGCACGGCACGGGCCGCCGAATCCGATCCGCTGATCACCGAACCGCAATTCTGGGCGCAGGGGTTCGGCGACGGGGTCGATGCCACCCCCTACGGCCTGCCGATCGAGTTCGAATCCGACGTGATCCGCCGCAATGTCGAATGGCTGACCGCCGACACGATCAGTTCGATCAACTTCACGCCGATCCATGCGCTCGACGGCACCATCACGCCGCAGGGCTGCGCCTTCGAGCGGCATCATTCCGGCGCCATCGAACTGCGCAAGGACGATTACCGGCTGATGATCAACGGTCTTGTCGATAAGCCGCTGGTCTTCACCTATGACGATCTCGAAAGGTTCCCGCGCGAAAACCACGTCTATTTCTGCGAATGCGCCGCCAACAGCGGCATGGAATGGGCAGGCGCGCAGCTGAACGGCGCGCAGTTCACCCACGGCATGATCCACAACATGGAATATACCGGCGTGCCGCTGAAGACCCTGCTGACCGAGGCCGGGCTTGGTGCCGCGGGCGACCTGGCGGGCAAATGGGTCTATGTCGAAGGTGCCGATGCGTCCTCGAACGGGCGTTCGATCCCGATGGAAAAGGCGCTCGAGGATTGTCTGGTCGCCTTCAAGGCCAATGGCGAGGCGCTGCGCAAGGAACATGGCTATCCGGTGCGGCTCGTGGTGCCCGGCTGGGAAGGCAACATGTGGGTAAAATGGCTGCGCCGCATCGAGGTCATGGACGCCCCCGTCGAGGCCCGCGAGGAAACCAGCAAATATACCGACACGCTGGCCGACGGCACCAGCCGCAAATGGACCTGGGTGATGGATGCCAAATCGGTCATCACCTCGCCCAGCCCGCAATCGCCGATCACCCATGGCGGCGGGCCGCTGGTGATCAGCGGGCTGGCCTGGTCGGGGCATGGCGCGATCACCCGCGTGGACGTGAGCAAGGATGGCGGCAAGACCTGGCAGACCGCCCGACTGGCGCGACCCGGCGAGAAACGTGCGCTGACGCGGTTCTATCTCGATACCGACTGGGACGGCCAGGAGATGCTGCTGCAAAGCCGCGCCATCGACGACACCGGCTATGTCCAGCCCACCAAGGACCAGCTGCGCGAGGTGCGCGGGCTGAATTCGATCTATCACAACAACGGTATCCAGACCTGGTTGGTGAACCCGGACGGAAAGGCGGAGAATGTCGAAGTCTCGTAACATCGTTCTGGGCGCGGTGCTTGCCGCCGGTGTGACCGGCCCGGTTCTGGCCGGACCCCTGGGGCTGGGACGGCCCGCAACCCCCGACGAGATCGCGGCCTGGGACACGGATGTCCGCCCCGACGGCACCGGCCTGCCCGACGGCGAGGGCGATGTCTGGACCGGCGAGGAACTGTTCGAGGCGAATTGCGCGGTCTGCCATGGCGATTTCGCCGAGGGCGTGGACAACTGGCCGCAACTGGCGGGCGGCTTCGGCACGCTGGACCAGGACGATCCGGTCAAGACCGTCGGGTCCTACTGGCCCTACCTCTCGACCACCTGGGACTACATCTACCGCTCGATGCCCTATGGCAACGCCCAGAGCCTCGAACCGGTCGATGTCTATGCGCTGGTCGCCTATATCCTCTATTCCAACGATCTTGTTGACGACGATTTCGTGCTGTCGCGCGACAATTTCCTGGACGTGGAGATGCCCAATGCCGGTGGTTTCCGCGTCGATGACAGGGCGGAAACCGAGTATCCGCTCTGGCGGGGCGAGCCCTGCATGGAAAACTGCAAGGACGCGGTCACGGTCACCATGCGCGCCGCGGTGCTGGACGTGACGCCGGATGATGGCGCAGAATGACACTCATGGACCGGCCCCGCATGTGGCGGGCCGGCATGCTGTGACAGCTATGATGGGAGACAGCCGATGAAGAAACTTGCATTTCTCGCCACCCTGGCATTCGCGGCGGCGCCGGCGCTGGCGCAGGAGGGCGCGACCACCTACGATTTCGACGGCACCTTCGAGGATGCGACCTTTGCCGTGGAAAACGCCATCGTCGGCGAGGGCCTGGTGATCGACTATACCAGCCATGTCGGCGACATGCTCAACCGCACCGCCGGGGACGTGGGCAGCGATGTGAAGATTTTCGAGGCGGCCGACATATTCCTGTTCTGCTCGGCGCAGCTGTCGCGCAAGGTGATGGAAGCGGACCCGATGAACATCGCGCATTGTCCCTACAGCATCTTCGTCACCGATCGCGAGGGCGCGGTGCAGGTCGGCTATCGCAACCTTCCCGAGGGCCCGATGCAGGAGGTGCAGGACCTGCTCGACCGGATCGTGCAGGCCGCCCGCGAATGAGGCGCCCGCGCGGCTCTTGACGGAGGTCAAGGCGCCGGGCTGCACGCTCCGCTAGGGTCCCGGCCGCGCGCTGGGGTGAACGCATGTTCGAAACGCTTGTCGATACATTCGGCGATGGCCGTGTCCTGATGGCTGCGGGGCTTGCCGTTGGCCTGCTGTTCGGCGCGGCGGCGCAGCATTCGCGGTTCTGCCTGCGCGCGGCGACCATCGAGGTCAGCGCCGGCGGCTTCGGGCCGCGTTTCGCGGGATGGCTGGTGGCGTTTTTCACGGCGGTCCTAGCCGTGCAGGGCGCCATCGCGGCCGGTTACCTGGATGTCTCGCAGGCGCGGCAGCTCGCGGCGACGGGCAGCCTGTCCGGAGCGATCGTCGGCGGGCTGATGTTCGGCTGCGGCATGATCCTGGCGCGGGGCTGCGCCAGCCGCCTGCTGGTGCTCTCGGCGACGGGCAACATGCGTGCGCTCGTCAGCGGCCTGGTCCTGACGCTGGTGGCACAGGCCTCGCTGCGCGGCGCGCTCGTTCCGGCACGCGAAGCCATTTCGGAACTGTGGCTGGTCGAGGGCGGCGCGGCGCGCGATATCCTGGCCCGGCTGGGCGTGGGGCCGGGTCCGGTCGTGGTGATCGCCGCGCTGGCGCTGGCGTTCTCGCTGTGGCTGTCGGTCCGGCGCAACGTCCCTCCCAGCCGCACCATCGCCGCCGCCCTGGTCGGCCTGGCGGTGGCGCTGGGCTGGCTGGTCACCTACGCGATCGCACAATCCTCGTTCGAGGTCGTCCCGATCACCTCGATCACCTTTACCGGCCCGTCGACCGACACGCTGATGGGGCTGATCAACAATCCCGGCCTGCCGCTGGGGTTCGGCGTGGGCCTGGTGCCGGGCGTCTTTGCCGGCTCGGCGCTGACCGCCATCGCCACGCGGGAATTCCGCATCGAACGGTTCGGCCCCGACACCCCGATGGAACGCCATATCGGCGGCGCGGTGCTGATGGGGTTCGGCAGCATGCTGGCCGGCGGCTGCGCCGTGGGCGCGGGCATGTCCGGCGGCGCGGTCTTTGCGCTGACCGCCTGGGTGGCGCTGCTGTTCATGTGGATCGGCGCGCTGGCGACGCAAATGGCGCTGGTGCGGTTCGGCGGAACGGGGAAACGCGCCGCCGCGTGATCCGTTACTCGAATTCCATCTGCTCATAGACCCGGCCCGCGTTCTTGGTGGCCAGTTCCTCGAACGTGTCCAGGTGCCGATAGGGCGATTGGTCGACATAATAGGCATCGGACAGATCGCCGCCCGCGTCGAGATGCTCGCCGATCCGCGCCCGCAGGTAGATCAGGTAATCGCGGGTATAGCGCCGCACCTGGTCCATATTGGTGGGGTGACCGTGGCCGGGAATCACATAGGTGGCATTCAGCGCCTCGAATTCGCTGTCCCAGGTCTCGATCCAGGCCGCCGTGTCGGTATCGGGAAAGATCGGCAGCATCCGTTCGTGAAAGGCCATGTCGCCCGCGATCACGAGGCTCTGTCGCGGCAGCCAGATCACGATGTCGCCGGGGCTGTGCGCCGGGCCGAGATAGCGCGCCTCGATCCGGAAATCGCCCATCTCGACGATATGTTCGTCGCTGAACGTCTCGGTCGGGATCTGTATCCGGGTGCCCTCGGCCTTGTCCACGTTATAGCGTTTCATGCCCTCCAGGATCGTGCCGCCGGTTTCCTCGACGACGCGTGCGGCATCCTCATGCGCGACGATCGGGACGCCCTGTTCGGCCCAGTAACTGTTGCCCAGCACCGCATGACCCTGGCCGTTTTCGTTGAACACCAGCTTCACCGGCTGGTCGGTGATCTGCCGGATCTCGTCATGCAGCGCGCGGGCCAGCCCATAGGCGGCACCGCCATTGATGACGACGACCCCGTCACCGGTCACGATGAAGCTGAGATTGTTGTTGTGGCCCGAGTTTTCATAGGTCGGCGGCGCGGTGGCGCCGATGGCCGAAAAGACGCCGGGAACGATCTCCACCGGCTTGTCGTAGAGCATCGAGCCGGGATATTTGTCGGCGATATCCTCGCTGGCCGAGGCCACGCCTGCCGTCAGCGCCGCGGCCAGGATCAGGGGTCGGATCATCGTGTCACTCCTCGGTAAATCTGTAGGCATCGCCCATGCGTTCGACCCGTCCGAGGCCGCCGCCGGGCAGGTGAAAGCCGATCATGGCGATGCGGTCGGTCGCCAGCTGGTCCAGCAGACGCCGCCGGGTCTGTGCCCCGCGGTCCGCGTCCTGGTCCGAACCGCTCGGCCAGTCCGGCTGTTCGAATGCCACATGGCCGTTGCCGATGGCATCGCCGACGACCATCAGCGCCTCGCCGCCCGACCGGATTTCGAACGCCATGTGACCGGGCGTGTGGCCAAAGGCGGCATGGGCCATGACACCGGGCAGGATCTCCTGCCCGTCGGTGAAGAAACTGCACCGCTCCGCGATGGCGTCCATCCGCCGCGGCGCCCCCACCGCGAAAGCGACGCGGGATGCGCCGATCCGGTCCACGGTGGCGGGATCGCGCCAGTAGTCCCATTCGACCTGTCCGAACAGGTAATCCGCGTTGGCAAAAAGCAGATCGTCGAAATCGTCCAGAACGCCCCACAGGTGATCGGGATGGCCATGCGTGAACACCACATGGGTGATGTCGCCCGGCCCCAGCCCCGCCGCCTCGAGCGCGGTTTCCAGCCTGCCCGCGCTCGGCATGAAGGCCGGCCCGGAGCCGGCGTCGAACAGTACCGAGCGGATGCCGTCCCGCATCAGCGTCAGGTTGCAGGGCGGATGCACCTCGTCGCGCGCCACGTCGTGCCGGGCCAGGATCGCGGCCAGGGGCTCTTCGGGCAGGCCGTCAAAGACCATGTCCCCCGGCAGGACGAGATTGCCGTCGCTGAGCGTGGTGACCTCGACCTCTTTCAGCCGGGTCACGGTGCCGGCAAGCGACGCCCCGCCGATCCCGGCCGCCGCCCCCAGCCCGCCCAGAAATCCACCCAGAAATCCGCGCCTGTCAATCCGCATCTCGCCCGACCTCCTCCCCGAACCCGGCTTCACGGATCTAAGCCAGTCACCCGCGCGATCTCAACCTTTTTCGACAACCACATCCGCAGGCCCCGGCACATGACATACGCCGGGGGCATCCTGCGGCGGGCCTCAGCCTGATTGCGCCCCCATGGGCTGACTGTCGCCAAATCCGGCCAATCCGGGCAGGGAATTCAGGGCCTCGGGGCCGATCACCACGATCCTGCCCGCTACCTGCATCGCACTGTCGGGTATCGGCGTCAGGGTGATAAGCCCCTGGACAACATCGAGCCGCACCGGCCCGTCCGGTGTCAGCACGATGCCCTTGGCGCGATGCACGTCATCCGGCAGCGCCTTGCACCACATTTCCAGCGCCGCTGGCAAAACCGGTTCGGTCTGTTCGAGCACGCGGGTGGCAAAGCTGGCCGGCGCAAGCTCCTCCGACGGTGCAGGAGGGTGCGACGCGGACAAGGGCCGAACGCCTGAGCAATCCCGGCAATCTCCGCCGTCCCGGGCGCATGCTGTTCGATCAGCCGCCGGACGAAATCGCGCTGGCCCTCATCCCGGTTGACCGAGATGAAATGGGCATTGCGGATCTGCGAGACAAACAGCCGACCGACGAATTTGTCGGTCGCATTGCTGCGTGCGCGCGCACCGTTGATCAGCGTCAGGATACGCGCCGGAGCCAGCGCCCCAACACCCCGCAGCAGCATCGCAAGCCGCCCCGGTTCCGACACGCCGCTGGCCTCGACGATCAGCAGATCGGGGCGGGCCTCTGCCACCCGCCGCGCCGCGCCCAGCAGGTCGTTGCCGATCGTGCAGCAGGCGCAGCCATTCGTCAGGGCGATGGTTTCGCCATCTGCGTTCTCGATCAGCGCCGCGTCGATATTGATGGCACCGAAATCGTTGACCAGCACCGTCGCCCGCAGCCCCTGCGGCTCGCGCAGGAACTGGTTGATCAGGGTCGTCTTGCCGGCCCCCAGATAGCCGGAAACGATTACGACGGGGATGTTCATCCGGCCAGCTCGTGCACCGCGCCTTCGAACACGGTGGCATGGATGCCGATATCTTTCAGGCGGGCCGGATCGACCTCGTAGGGGTCTTCGTCCAGCACGGTGAAATCGGCCTTCTTGCCCGAGCGGATAGACCCGATCGACGCCTCCTGCCCCATGACCCAGGCGGCGTCTATGGTAATGGCGCGCAGGGCCTGATGCACCGACACCCGTTCATTTTCGCCCAGCACCGCGCCGCTTTCCCCGAACCGGTTCACCGCCACCCAGACGCTGGTCAGCGGATGCGCCGGGGCCATGGTGAAATCGGAATGCAGGCCAAAGGGCACACCCTCGCGCGCCAGCGACCCCAGCCGCGCCATCTGGCTGGCGCGTTCATGGCCGATGGACTTGCGCCAATAGGCCTCGCCCAGTTCATGCAGGTAGTAGACATTGGCCGATACCACCGCCCCGAGCGCACGGATCCGGCGCACCTGCTCTTCGGTCGACACGCCGAAATGCTCGATGGTAAAGCGGTGATCGAAACGCGGCCGCTCGAATTGCAGCTTTTCCAGCACATCGAGCGCAAGCTCCACCCCCAGATCCCCGGTGCAGTGCACATGGATGCGGTAGCCCGCGTTCCAGTAGGGTCGCGCAATCGCCTCGAACTGGTCGGGCGCGGTCAGCCATTCGCCGTGATGCCCGTCGATAAAGCCGGGATCGGCCATCTGCATCATCTCGGAAAAGAACGCGCCGTCGGTGAAGAGCTTGACATGCCGGTCGAAATACAGCCGGGCGGTGCCCCGGTCGGTGAGCGCCTCGACGCGGGCAAAGGCGTCCTCGGGCGCGCCGGTGAGTTCCGGTTCGGGCAGGCCACGAGGGATCATCATCACCCGATAGGGCGGCTTGTCCGTTTCCATCGCCTGATTGAAGGCGGTCCATTCGCCCTCGTAGTCGAAAATGCCCCATGCCATGTCGGCGACGGTAGTATGGCCGCCTGCATGCAGGATGTCGTGCATCGTGGCCAGGCCTTCACTGAACCAGTCGGGCGAAAAGAGAAAGGGTTTCAGACATTCGAGCGCAACCATCCCGCCCATCTCGGAAAACCGTCCGCTCCCGGCGTCGATCTGCGGGTGGCTGTCCATCACCTCGCGGTCGATCCTGAGCAGGTCGATGGCGGCGTCGTTGAGAATGACCTCGTGGAACGACCGGTGCCAGACCAGGATGGGCCGTTCGCTGGAAATGGCGTTGAGCTGGGTTCGCGTGACATCGCCGTGCCAGATCTGGTGATAGCCCCAGGTGACGAAAATCGGTTTTGACCCGTCATCCTCGGCCACCGCCTTTTCGATCGCCGCCAGATATGCCTCGTGTCCGCGCGTTGCCGGGACATCGCGGCCCGGGAACTTCCATTCAAACGCGGTGATGAAGGTTGTCGGGGCCAGTATCGCACCGATGGACGGGTGCAGATGCGGGTCGATGAAGCCGGGCATGATCACCTTGTCGGCGAACCGGTGGTCAATCTCATGCGGATGGGCCGCCAGCCAGGGTTCGAGGCTCTCCAGCGTGCCCGCTTCGAGGATGACCCCGTCGCGCACCGCGACCGCGGTCGCTTCGGGCGCGCTGTCGCTCATCGTGTGGATGCGCTTTGCCGTGAATACCGCGATCTTACTCATCTGGTTTCTCCTGTGTTAGCAGGCCCATCGCGGCCTGCACCGTTAGATCTGCGAGTTCGTCCTTGCCTTTCGGGAACAGCGGGCCCGCGCCAAGCCGTGTCTGCAACATGACCATGATGATCAGCTGCACCGCGTATCCGAGCGCGGCCGCCTTGTCCGGAGCCGCGATCTCGTCGCGGTAGTCGTCCAGATGGGCCGTGACCCGCTCTTCGAGCTGCGCCACCAGCATCCCGGTATAGACGCTGCGATCCGCGCCGAGGGTCGTCAGTCGCTGCGACGCGCGATAGACCCCCAGCCGCCGGTTCATCATGTCATGGGAGGTTTCGGCCAGAAACCGCAGCATCGCGCGCAGGTCGCCGTGAACCGCCCGGCCGAGATCCAGCGCGTCGATCTCGGCACGGGAGTCCCTGACGAATTCATGGATCATCACCCGCGCCAGCCCGTCCTTGTCGCCGAACCGGTTGTAGAAGGTGCCGGTCGAACAGCCCGCCCGGTCGATGATGTCGGTGACCCGGGTGGCCTGATAGCCCTGGTCCGCGAACAGCGCCTCGGCCGCATCCAGCAGGCGCCGCTCGGACCGGATCGTGCGGGCCTGTTTGACGGGCCGGGTGGCCCTGGTGGTGGGATTGCTCATCCGTCCGCCATCTCCCGCTGTTTTTCCCGCAAGAGCGGGATCGAGGCCCCGGCGACAACGATCATCGCCCCGCCCAGCACCGCAAGCTGCGGCGGGCGTTCGCCAAAGGCCAGCCAGCCCAGCGCGAGCGCCACCGGCATCTGCACATAGAGCATGATGCTGACCCGTCCGATATTGCCGCGCGCCAGCTGCATGGCAAGACCGGCAAGGGTTATTCCGACCACCGCCAGCAATGCGCTCAGCTGTATCCAGATCTGGGCGCCCGGCGCCGGCACGCCGCGATCGAAACCCAGCCAGTAGAGGGCCGCCAGCAGCGCCACGCCATTGACCGCCCAGAAGGTGAAGCCGATCGGCGTTGCCGCCTCGCGGTTGACCGCGACATAGGTGTTGGTGACCGCATTCGACAGCGCCCCGCCCGCCGCGAACAGCAGCGCCGCCGATATTCCGGCCAGTCCCGGATCGAGGATCAGCCAGGTGCCGGCCAGGCAGGCCAGCAGCACCAGCGCCACATGCCCGGTCAGCCGCTCGCCCAGAAACAGAACCCCGATCAGCAGGGCAAAGATCGGCGAGAGCTGGAACAGCATCGCATGCTGGGCATAGGGGTTGAGCGACAGCGAGGTGATGTTCAGCACCGACATGACCAGCAGCAGCAAGCTCCGCACCAGCAGCTGTTTCGGCGCATGCGGATAGAGATGGTGCCGGATACCGCCCCGCAGATGCGCCACCAGCATCAGGCTGGCGGTGGTGAGCGGCCAGCCGAACAGCAGCAGCGCGGCGATGGACACACCCGCCATGGCCGATTTCTTGATGAAGAAATCGGCCAGCGTCAGGCCCGTTGCGGCCAGTGCCATCACGGCAAAAGGCAGCATGTTGGATGTCTTCGCCGCGCCCATGCTCAGGCGCTGCGCAATTCGCGGCGCAGGATCTTGCCGACACTGGATTTCGGCAGTTCGCCGACGAACGACACCGAGGCCGGCACCTTGTAGCTGGTCAGCTTTTCGCGGCAGGTCATGCGCACGGCGTCCTCGGTCAGGCTGTCATCGCTGCGAACGGCAAACACCTTGACGGCCTCGCCGGTGCGGTCGTTCGGCACGCCGATACAGGCCGCCTCTACGATGCCGGGGATCAGCGCGACCACGCCCTCGATCTCGTTGGGATAGACGTTGAAACCGGACACCAGGATCATGTCCTTCTTGCGGTCGACGATGCGGAAGAACCCTTCCTCGTCCATCACCGCCACGTCGCCGGTGCGGAAATAGCCGTCCCCGGTCATCACCTCGGCAGTGGCATCGGGGCGGTTCCAATACCCGCTCATCACCTGCGGGCCTTTCACGCACAATTCGCCTTCCTCGCCAAAGCCGACCTCGTTGCCGTCATCGTCGCGCAGCGAGATGTCGGTGGAGGGAACCGGAATGCCGATGGTGCCGGTGTATTCGTTGCGGTCAACGAGGTTCATCGACACGATCGGAGAGGTTTCCGACAGCCCATAGCCTTCGCGGATATGCCCGCCGGTGACCTCGAACCACCTGTTCGACACCGCCTCCTGGATCGGCGCACCGCCGCCCCAGCAGACCTTGAGCGACGAAAAATCCAGATCCGCGAAACCGGGCGTGTGCAGAAGACCGTTATAGAGCGTGTTCACGCCGGTCATCGCGGTGAACTTGAACTGGCCGAGGGTCTTCACGAACCCGGCCATGTCGCGGGGATCGGCGATCAGCACGTTGAGCGCGCCATAGCGCCAGTAGCTCAGGCAATTCACCATCAGCGCGAGGATATGATAGATCGGGATCGGCGTGATCACGATTTCCCGGCCCTCTTCGGTGATATGTCCGGCCAGCGCGTCATAGACGGCGACATTCGACACGAGGTTGCCATGGCTGAGCACCGCGCCCTTGCTGAGGCCGGTGGTGCCGCCGGTATATTGCAGGAACAGCAGATCGTCCTGGGTGATGTCGGGCCGGTCGAAATCCATGCCGGCGCCCTGCTCCAGCGCGTCGGTGAGCTTCACCGCATCGCCGAGCGCCGCATGCACCGGCGCGGGCGGGATCGGGGCGGCGGTCAGGTCGGCCAGATCGACGGTGATCACGTTCTTGACCCCGGTCTGGTCCAGCACCGCGCCCAGTGTGCCGCTCACCATCGAGGCGATGACGATGGTTTCGGCACCGGAATCGTTCAGCTGATGCGCCAGTTCGCGGGGCGTATACATCGGATTCACGTTCACCTGCACCATGCCCGCGCGGATCATGCCGAATGAGGCGACATGGAACGGGATGATGTTCGGCAGCATGATCGCCACCCGGTCGCCTTTCGTCAGGCCCAGCCCGTTCTGCAGGTAGGCGGCGAAATCGCGGCTGAGCCTGCCGATCTCCGCATAGCTCCGCGTCGTGCCGAAAGAGTTGACCGCCGGCAGGTCGGCGAATTTTTCCACCGACCGCTCGATCAGGTCGGCCACCGACCCGTCGTTTTCGTAATCCACCTCATGGGGCATCCTGCCATAGTGTTTCTGCCAGATCCGTTCCATTCGATTTTCCTCTGTTTGATTTTGCTGATGGTTGCGTGGCCGGAGGGGCACGGTCGCCTCACCGCCGTGCCGAACACGCAATCTGCCGATCCGGGGCCGGGGTTTCCGTTCGGTGCCCGGCTACGCGATGGGGATGGTGTGCAACCCGGTCCCGCCAATGCTGGCGGCGGGTATCGCCACCGCGACAGCCGTGTGTGCAAGCGTTCGTAGCATGGGTGTCCTCCCTGTCTCGGCGGGCTCCTCAACCCGTCCCCGCCTCCGGCACCGTTGGGTGTGTTCCGAAGCTCCGGGATCGGCCTTGCTCAATTTGAATAAAAATTCAATTTCAATTCTTGGGCGACGACCCATGACGTTGGGTCACGGCGAAACATCCGGTGCAACCGGGCGGCGCGGCGCAGCCGTGGCCAACATGATGCATGATCGTCAAACCCGACATTGGCCGCGCTGCCGCTCTTTATCTGGATGGGCGAGATACTGTATCGCCATCTGGATCGCGCAACGGATCATCTGAGGGCAGACACCATGACACAGACACCGCAATCCCTTCTCGATGCCGCCCGGGCCAAGGCGGCCGCGCCCGATTTCACCAGCGTCTTCGACGACCCGGTGTCGCAGCACGGCCCGCTGTCGGGGCTGACCGTCGCGGTCAAGGACCTGTTCGACGTGCGCGGCCATGTCACCCGCGCCGGAACGGTCGTGCGCAAAACCGCCGCCCCGGCCGTGGCGGATGCCGAGGCGGTCGCGCGGCTGAGAGCGGCGGGGGCCGGGCTGATCGGCCATGCCAACATGACGGAATACGCCTATTCCGGCCTCGGCCTGAACCCGCATTACGGCACGCCGCTGACGCCGCTTTGCAAAGGCTGCATCGCGGGCGGATCGACTTCGGGCGGGGCCTCCGCCGTGGCGCGCGGCGTCGCGGATATCGCGCTGGGCACGGATACCGGCGGATCGTCCCGCATTCCGGCGGCCTTTTGCGGGCTCTTCGGGTTCAAGCCGACGGCCCGGTCGATCCCGCGGGACGGCGCGGTGCCGCTGTCGCAGTCGCTGGACAGCGTCGGCGTCATGACCCGCGATGCCGGCCTGCTCCGCCCGGTGCTGAACGTGCTGCGCGATGCGGACCTGCCGCCAGCCCCGATGCCGCGCGGCGTGATCGTGCCCGAAAATTTCGGCATGGATGAGCTGGACGCCGAAGTGGCCGACGCCTTCGAGACCGCGCTTGCGGCCTTGCGCGATGCGGGCGTGGCGGTCCGGCGGCTGTCTCTCGATATCTTCGACCGCTATCGGGCCTTGCCGGTCTGGCATTTCTCGGCGGTGGAATCCCGCGCCAATCATGGCCGGGACTATGATGAGGCGCGCGGCGACCTCGATCCCCGGGTGGCGGCGCGGATGGCACGGGCAGACGGGGTATCGGGCATCGACTATGCCCGGACGCTGGACATGCGCGCGGGGCTGATCCGCGAGGCCGGGCGCCTGTTCGATCAGATGCCCCTGGCCCTGCCCAGCGTCGCCATCATGCCGCCCCGGCTCGACGCGTTGCAGGACGATGCGACCTTTGACCGGATCAACCTTCTGGCCTTGCGAAACACCAGTTTCGGCAATGTGATCGACGGTTGTTCGGTCAGCATCCCCGTCACCAGCCACCCCGGCGCGGGGCTGATGCTGACCGCGGCCCCGGGCCGGGATGCGATGCTGGTTGCCATGGCCGAAACGCTGGGCAGCCTGTAGCCGCCGTCAGGCGACCCGGCGACCGGCGGTCAGCCGGTCATGAAATCCGTCGCACTGGCCAGGGCGATCTCCGCCGCCCGGGCGCTGAGTTCGTTGCGGGGTTCCCCGAGATACGAGGCGGTGAAACGCAGGTCGTCGAGCCGCCAGCCGGGGTCGAACATTTCTATGCGCCCCTGCTGGACAAGATGTTCCGCGAAATGCTGCGGAAAAAGCCCGACCCCGATGCCCGAGGCCACCATTTCCAGCCCGGCATGGATCGAACTGGTCGGGAATATCTGGGTGGAATGACCATACCGGTCGATCAGCTGCCGACGCAGGTCGCGGTAGGGCCGCGAGTTGCGGTTGTATGTCACCACCGGCGTCGTCCGCAGATCGGGATCGGGCCGGTTGGCCGGTCGGAACCACGCCAGCGCGACACTGGGCAGGGCGATGTTGTCAACCGTGTATTCCGATACCGGCCCCATCAGCACGGCAAGGTCGATCGTCCGCTCCAGAAGCTGCTGCCGCAGGATGCTGGTGACATCGACGACAATCTCGACCCGGATCCTGGGATATCTTTCATAGAGCGCCGACAGGAAGGCCGGCAGCCAGAGATGCACGATGGTCTCGGCCACGCCTATGCGCAGCAGGCTGTCTTCGGCCTCGGCCGGGATGATATCGGCCTTGATCCCCTCGACAAGATCGAGAATCTTCTCGGAATAATCGCGCAGAATGACGCCTTTCTTGGTCAGCGTCACCCCGCGTTGCGACCGGTCGAACAGGCGGGTGCCGAGCGACTGCTCCAGCGCGGCGATGCGGCCCGAGACGGCGGGTTGCGAGATGTTCATCTCCTGCGCGGCGCGGCGCACACCGCCGAGACGCGACACCCACAGGAAGGTAACCAGTTGATCGAGGGTCATGTCGCACTCCACCTGTCGCCCGCGCGCGCCTGCCGACCAGTATGGCACCGTGCTGCCCCGTGGCAATCGGCAGGTCCGGACCGTTCCGGCCCGTCAGGCAAGGCCTCCCGCCACGCGATGCGGTACCGGCGCCCTGCGCAGTTCAGGCGACGATCGGAAGCGTTCTCACCGCATATTCGAGCGCGATTTGGCGGCCGGTTGCAGGGTCTTCCATCCGCATCCGGTATTCCGAGGCCGGCCGCACGCCACCGATGGCACCCAGCGTGCCGCAGAGCATGGCCGCGTTGTCGCCCAGTCCGGCGCCTGTCATCAGATCCTGCAAGGGGCGGATCGAGGCCAGGGTCCCGTCCTGATAGGTGACCCAGTCACCGTTTTCGCGGATCTCGCAGCGCAGGACCAGGCTGTCGAGACGGTCGCGCAGTTCGTCGACATCCCAGACCCCGGAGGCCATAGGTTTCGCGCAGGCCTGCTTGGACGCCGCCACCGAATGGGCTTCGAGGTCGCGGTCGGTATGATCCGAGGCGAGACCCAGCCAGGTCTTGCCGCCCTGCCGGATCAGCAGCGGCTCGACCTCGCCGGAACTGCTCTCGCCCAGCACCTCGATCACCGGGGCCTGGGTCAGCAGCGCATGCGACACCCGGTAATAGAGCGGGACCTGCGACGGCGGCGCCACGCCGAGATCGGCCAACTCGTCGATATGGTGCCGCACGGCGGCACCGTCGCGCCCGGTCCAGCCGGCCACGAAGAGATGATCGATCGTTATGTCAAAGGGCTGATCAGCCTGCGAAATTCTCATTGCGACGTTCCTAGAGATGCTGCGGAAGATAAAGCGCGATGACGGGGAAGAGGATCAGCAGGCCGACCATGACCAGCATCGCCAGCGCATAGGGGATCACGCCCAGCATCACGTCGGTCAGCGGTCCCGATTTCCGGACCCCCTGCACCACATACAGGTTGAGCCCGACCGGCGGCGTGATCAGCGCCATTTCGACGAGGATGATCATCAGGATGCCGAACCACAGCTTGTCATAGCCGAGCTCGACGATGATCGGCACGATGATCGGGATGGTGCCGACCATCAGCGACAGCGTCTCGATGAAAAAGCCCAGCACGATGTAGATCACCACGATGATGAGCAGCGTGGCCAGCGGCCCGAGACCCAGCCCGCCGAGAAAATCCTGCAGGGCACGGCTGACCCCGGCGGCGGCCAGCACGAAATTCAGCACATAGGCCCCGATCACCACCAGCATGATCATCGCGGTGGTGCGCACCGTGCCCTTGAGGCTGGCCACGACCATGTCCCAGGTGACCGCGCGCTGCATTGCGGCGATGGCAAACGCCATGGCGACACCGACGGCGGCGGCTTCGGTCGGGGTGGCCCAGCCGGCATAGATCGACCCGACGATGACGCCGAACAGCCCGAGCAGCGGGACGAGATCCACCAGCCCGGCGAACCGCTGGCCCCATGTTGCCGAGATCCCCGGCCCGCCCAGCGACGGCTTGATGCCGCAGAAGACCGCGGTCACGGCCATGAACAGCAGCGCCAGGGCAAAGCCCGGGATCAGACCGGCGACGAACAGTTTCGGTATCGAGGTCTCGGTCAGGAAACCGTAGACGATCAGGTTGATCGACGGCGGGATCATGATGCCCAGCGTGCCACCCGCGGCAATCGCGCCGGAAAACAGCCTGGGATCGTAGCCCAACCTGTCGGCCTGCGGCGTCGCCACCGAGGCCACCGTGGCGGCGGTGGCTACCGACGACCCCGAGGTGGCCGAGAACAGAGTCGCCGTGACGATATTGGCGTGGATCAGCCCGCCCGGCAGCCACGACACCCAGGATTCCAGCGCCGAATAGGTCCGCCGGGCTATGCCGCTGCGCACCAGCAGCTCGCCCAGCAGGATGAAGAACGGGATCGCGATCAGCGTGGCGCTGTTCGACGACGACCAGACCACCTGGCCCAGCCCCCGCATCAGCGGAAACGGGCTGAAGAACGTGTCGATGCCAAAGGCCAGAAGGAAAAGAACGATGCCGACCGGGATCGACAGCGCCAGCAGCGCGAGCAGCCCCGCGGATGTGAACAGGATCATGCTTCACCTCGCGATCCGGCGAATTCGTCGATGTCGTCATGGCGGCCGCCCGCCAGGAACATGCAGACCGAAACCGCCAGGATGACGGCGGAGAACGCGAACCACGCCCAGCCCGCCATCCACAGCGATTGCGGGATCCACAGCGGGGTTTCCAGTGTCGTGTTGGCCCGCGAATGGCTCTGGATGGATTTCTCCAGCACCGGCCAGCCGCGATAGGCCACCGTCACCGCAACACCCGCCAGCGACAGGATCGACACCGCGTCGAACCACGCCCGCACCGCCTTGGTCCCGCGTTCCCGCAGCAGGTCGATACGCACATGGGCAAGACAGGTGAGGGCATAGCTCACGCCCCAGCTCGTCACGATCGCCATGGCATAACCCGAAAGTTCATCGGTTCCGCCCAGCGACAGGCCCAGCGGTCTGGCGACGATGTCGAACAGCGTGATCATCACGCTGGCCAGCAAGAGCAGGCCAGCGGCAATCGCCAGTTTTTCGTTCAGGGTCCTGAGCAACGAGAGGGTCGTGGTCATCGTCGGATACTCCGGCTCATTCCAGCGGGATCTGAACACCGGTGGCGGCACCGACCGCGTCATTCCAGCGCTGGCCCCAGTCACCGCCCGCACGCGCGGCCCAGTCCGGCAGAACCTCGGATGTCAGGATATCCCGCGCCCTCTGCTCGTCGGCCTCGGTGGCTGCGACCAGCGTCATGCCGCGCGTCTCGCCCGGGCATTCGCCATTGCCGGTCAGGCAGGCCACGTCGGTTTCGAGCGCGGTCTGCGCGCTGGCCCAGGCCGGGGATTCGAGTTCGTCGGCGACGGAAGTTTCGATCAGGGCCTGCGTTTCGGCGTCCAGGCTGTTCCACCTGTCGAGGTTCATCGCGATCACCACCGGGTCCCAGCCACCGAGAGGGATCGGCATCAGGTGGGTCGATACCTCCCACCAGCCGGCGCTGTAGCCCGAGCCCGCACCGGTCACCGCGCAGTCCACAACGCCTTTCTGCAGCGCGCCCGGCACTTCGCCGAAACTGACGCTGACCGCCTCGGCGCCCAGCGCCTCGAGCAGCTTGCCGGTCAGGCGGCCCGAGGCACGGATTTTCTTGCCCTGAAGGTCGGCGAGCGACCCGATCTCACCATTGCAGAACACGACCTGCGGCGGATAGGGCGCGACCCCCAGCACCTTGGCATTGAAGATCTCGGCATAGATGTCGTCGACCAGCGGGCGGGCGGCATCGACCATCTTCCTGGCCGTGGTGGCATCGGTGGCGATGAGCGGCACGTCGAGCCCTTCCAGCGCGGGCGAATCGGCAACGGCATAATCAGCCACGGTCATGCCCACATCGAACACGCCCTGCCCCAGCATCCGGAACACGTCGCCACCATTGATGCCCATCTGGTCATGGGTGGTCAGGTTGACGGTGATGCCGCCATCGCTGGCCGCCGGCAGCTTTTCTTCCCAGAATGGCCGCTCGTATTCCTTGTGCAGCGGCAGGCCGCTCCAACTGCCGACAACGGCGAGTTCTTCCGCCGCGAAGGCGGCAAATCCCGGCAGGACGAGGGCGGCGGCAGCGAGGCCGATGGTGCGTTTCATGGGTTTTCTCCTTGTTGAACTTGGTTTGATCATTGCGATTCAATGGGTATCAGGACGTTCGGGTCGGTCTCGTCGGCGTCGGTGATCAGCATCGCACCCGGCGCATGGGTGATCGCGATCTCGGGGGCGGCGCCGGACAGCGCCACCTGCGTCGTCACCCCGCAGCCCCAAAAGGCAGCCACCTCGCCATCGCGCAGGCGCACCGCTTCGCCCCAATCCGGTCTGTTCAGATTCGCGATCCCGATGTCGCCGGGGTTGCCGATATGGATCGGTGCGCCATGCGCATGTGGAAACCGGGCACAGATGTCCCTGACCCGGTCTGCATCGCCTTCGGGGATAGGCCGCATGCTGACCACGGCCGGTCCGGCAAAGCGGCCAGCGGGCCGCGTGGCGATATTGGTGCGGAACATCGGGACCGTCACGCCGTTCTCGACATGGCGCATCCCGATCCCGGCGCGCATCAGAGCGTGCTCGAAGGTGAAGGAGCAACCGACGGCGAACGCCATGAGATCCTCGCGCCACAGGGCCTTTATGTCCTGGCGCCGCTCGACGGCCTGCCCCGGGCGATAGACGAAAAACAGCGGCAAATCGGTGCGCAGGTCGATCTCGGCGCCGAGCCTGTCAATCTGCGGCCTGCCGGGTTGCGACACGCCCACAAGCGGGCAGAAAACCGGGTTGGCCTCGCAGAACCCGAGGAA
The DNA here is from genome assembly GCF_003008555.2 of Pukyongiella litopenaei. NCBI lineage: Bacteria > Pseudomonadati > Pseudomonadota > Alphaproteobacteria > Rhodobacterales > Paracoccaceae > Pukyongiella > Pukyongiella litopenaei. The sequence goes on from NZ_CP027665.1 coordinate 1,052,197, forward strand.
ATCCTCGCCATCTGCCGCGGGCAGGATCACCAGATTGCATTGCAGCCTGCCATTGCACAGCCCGGCCGTATGTCCGGCATAGGCATTTTCCCGCAGCGCCTGCCTGACCTGCCCGACCGGCATGGCCGCAAGTTGATCATGCGTCACCCGTTTGTGCAGGGGAATCGAATCCATGGTGTTTTCCATAGGACATCGTTGCACGATTTCAGGTATAAGCGGTAACTGTCATTTTGTATCAGTTTTGATCGCATCACGCGATCATACTGAGCAGCGGTCACGGGTCTGCGGCAAATTCCTCGATCAGGTCCGGCCCGTCATCGTCCCGACCGAACCGGCGGACGGGATGATGGGTGAGGCCGGCCTTTTCCCCCAGCCCGGCCGGATCGCCGCCGCCTGTCAGCCATGTTTCGCGTTCCGCGGTGTCGAGGATGACCGGCATCCGGTGGTGAATATCGGCCACGCTTTCGTTGGCCGCCCGTGTCAGCATCGTGCAGGTCAACAGGTCGCCCCACCGGGATGCCAGCCCGGCGGCGTATAGGTTTTCCTCGTTGCCGGTGCCGCGAATGAAATGGGGCGTTTTGCGCCCCTTGGTGCCGGTCCATTCATAATACCCCGCCATCGGGATCAGGCAGCGGCCCCTGTTCCAGACCGCGCGGAATGTGGGCTTGGTGGCGGCATCCTCGATCCGGGCGTTGAACGTGGTTGCCTTCCAGTCGGACAGCGCGCCCTTGTGCCAGGACGGCACGAGCCACCAGCGGGCAATCATGGGGCGGAGATCGGGCGTCAGCAGCACGATGTCCTGCGTCGGCTTCACGTTGAAGCGCCGCTGCCAGCCCTCGAACGGGTCGATCTTCAGCCAGGAGGTATCCAGCCCGGCGCTGCGCAGGTTGGGATCAACGAATCTTCCGCACATGGCGGCAGAGTAGCGCCGGGGCGGGCGCGCCGCACCTGTTTCGCAACCGCAACTCGCGCCGGGTTCTGCCGGGTGCCCGGCAACAGGCCGTAAACGCAGCCCGGACTTACGCGGAAATTACCGGCCCTGATCGGCCACCAACGTCCGGACCAGACCGGGATCGCAGGCCGTTGTGTATCCCATCGCCCGCTTGATGCCCGGCAGCAAGGCCGCGCCGTTCATTGCAAAGGCAAGTTCGATCAGACCGGCATCGCCATACTGGGCGCGGACGATCTCGCGGGCCTCCATGTTGTCCGCCCTGAGCCCGGCGACACTGTCGGCCAGCGTGGCGACCGCGGCGAGCCCCGCGGGCAGGGTCGCATATTGCCCGGAAACCACCTGATCCAGCAGTTGGGCCGAGAGGCCGGCGGACCTGGCCAGATTGATCTCGGCCTTAACGCACTCCCCGCAATCGGCGGCAAGAGCACCGCGGAGACGCGCGACATGATAGGCATCGACCGGCACATTGTTGTTGGGATCGAGAAATCCGAAGATCCTGTTGTATCGAAACAAGAGCCTCAGGTCTGTCCCGGCGATTTCCCGAGTGTAGTCGAGCGTCACGCCGAGCCGTTTTTCGGCCCGGCCAATCAGGAACGAGATCAACCGATGAAGGGTCATGCCGGTGTCGCCTCTCCTGCTACCATGCCGTCTCGGGTGATTTTCCCGACCTCATGACTGGTCTTCCTGCTCGCGCCCAAGCAGAAGCATCGTCAGATCGTCAATGGCGGCCCCTTGCAGACCGGCGACCAGATCAGGCGCGAAGGTGCGGCCGATGAATGCCCAGGTCAGCAGCGTGGCGCGGGCGGCAGCCTCGTCCCCGGTTGCGCCCGCGTTCCGGAACAGCTCATCCAGATAGTCGAACCTGAGCTGATCGACCTCTCGGACGCAGGCCGCGGCCAGCGGGTCGACACCGCCCCAGCGGCGGACGGCTTTCTCGATCACCTGCGGGTTCCCGATTGCACGCTGAATCAGGGTCGCGAGTTGATCCCGGCCCGGCGGCAGCCCCTTGAGATCCGCGATGACCCTCTCGGTCGTCGCGCTGCGCCAGGCCCGGAGTATGGCACCGTGAAAGTCACCGAGCGAAGGGAAATGCCAATAGAAACTGCCGCGCGACACCCCGAGCGCGCTGGCCATCGGCTCGGCCTTGAGCGCCTCGTGGCCCTTGTCCCGAAGGACGACGAGCCCATGTGCAATCCAGTCATCCCGGGTAAGGCGTTTTGTCATGCGCCAACCATACAGATGTGTATTGATTTGACAAGACAGAACTGTATGGTTCTGGGCACAGACATGAAAAGGAGACCAAGATGCTCTCAGCCGCAGCCATTTGCCTGGTCCTCGTGGGGGCTATGCACAGTTTCCTCGGAGGCCTCCGGCTCATCTCCCCGCTTCTGGCCCGACCGGACTTTCCCAGCATTCTGGGCAGCCAGCGAAATGCGCGGCTGACGCTGTTTTTCGGCTGGCATGCGCTGACCGTCTTCTGGTGGGCCCAGGCCTATGTGCTCTGGACGATCGCCACGGAACCGTCGCGGGCGATCCATGCAACGCTCCTGACCCTGGCGATCGCCAGCTGCATGCTGGCCTGCGCCGCGATCATCGCCTCACGGGGGCGGCACCTGTCCTGGGTCTTTTTCCTGCCGATCACGATCCTGCTGGTCTGCGTTTTGATCGAATAGGTGGACCCAAAGCCCCGAGATTGCCGTGGCCCAAATGCGGGCGCTTTCCCCGAGGGTCAGCCCCGGTATCCACGCCCTACTCCAGAACCCTGAGAGCGGCGGCCACGAGGTGATCCGCGAAACCCTGGTCGAGCGGCCGATGCCCGACCAGCAGACGATAGAAGACCGGGCCGTAGATGACATCCAGCACGACCTCGAGATCGGCCGGACGGGCGATGTCGCCCTTCTGGATCGCGCGTTCGATCAGACCGCGCCCGGTTTCCCGGCTCGACAGGATCACCTGGTTGCGGAACGCCTTGGTCATCTCGCTTTCCGGATCGGCCGCTGCCAGGGCCATGGTGATCTGCCGTCCGCGCGTCGTCGCAAAGGCCGTCACCAGCGTTCTCATCTGTGCGGTCAGGCCGGATTTCAGGGTGCCGCCCGGCTCTGCAGGCTCCACCGGTCCGGCCATCATCAGCGCCGCCATGGCAAGTTCGCAGGCATTCGCCCAGTTGCGGTAGATCGTCGGCTTTCCGACCCCTGACCTCGCGGCCACCGCTTCGATCGACAGGCGCCCGAAGCCGTCATTCATGAGGATTTCATGCGCCACCGACAAGGCCCGCTTCCTTGCGGTCTTGCTGGGCGGGCGCCCGCGCGGTTTCCTGGGGTTCGGTTGATCTTGACTCATTATGTAACGTGACGTAACGTAATTAATGTAGATACGCAAGGACACCCCATGTCTTCGATCACGACAGTCATACCCCATATCATCGCAAGGGATGCCAAGGCCGCCATCGCATTCTACATCGCGGCCTTCGGCGCGACCGAGATATTTCGCATGACCGATCCCTCCGATGGCAGGATCGGTCACGCGGAACTGAAATTCGGCGACAGCACCATCATGCTCGCCGACGAGTATCCCGATTTCGGCGCGCTCGGCCCCGACACGATCGGCGGCTCGCCGGTGACGCTGCACCTGTCGACGACAGCGGTCGATGCCGACCTCGCCCGCGCCGTCGAGGCCGGCGCGACGATCCTGCGCGCCGCCACCGACCAGAGCTTCGGCGAGCGCAACGCGATGGTGCAGGACCCGTTCGGCCACCGGTGGAGACTGTCGCAAACCATCGAGCAACTGCACCCCGACGAGATGCAGCGGCGCTGGGACGAAGAAGCCGCCTCATGAGCAGCGGGTGGCCGCCAGCCGCTCGAAGAGCCGGGCAACGGCTTCGGCACCGGGATCGACATTGCCGCTGAGCTGAGCGGCAGTCACATAGGACGCCCGCCCGGCATTCGCCGTCAACATCCGCGCGGTCGACATGGCACCGGTTCTCGCATGCGAGGCGGCTGCCTGCAGCCCGTCCCGAAGGCCCTCCAGGGCGGGTGCCAGGGCGTCGATCATGGTACGATCGCCAGGATCACGCCCGACGAGCCCCCCATCGTCTGGCTCAATTCGCGGCTGATCGCGGGCAGCAACTGCCCGAGATCGGCCAAGGGCAAATCGTCCAGGCGATCCAGCAACGTGATCTTCACCCGCATAGACTTCTTCCATGATCTTGCCGGTTCCTGAAAACCAGGCATCACAAGGATCACGTTGGATTACCCCGCATTCATACGGCCAAAGGTGCGACAGGCCAGATTTGCGCATTGCACGTCTTCGTCGCTGCTGGCGCCGCTCACCCCGATGCCGCCGATGACGGCCCCAACGGATGTCGTGATCGGCAAACCGCCCGTAATGGCCACGAAACACAACCACGATCCATACGCAGATGATCCTCGTCAGGGATACGCGCCCGGGCCTGTATGAAACGCCCCGGAACCTGCCAAACGCCCGTTTCCCGCTGCGACAGTAGCTTTTCGAGGAAAACGAGTCCATCGCACCCGGATTTGGTTCGCGGGGTTGCCTCACCTCGATGCGGCCAGTATGCGAGGCCGGAACGAAAGGTGAATACATGCGCAGACACAGCTTCGAGCGCGATGGCGTGGTCTTTTCATTCCTCGACGCCGGCGGTGACGGCAAGCCGTTGCTCGCGCTTCATGGCCACTGGATGGGGGCGTCCGACTTTACGGAGGTTGCCGACGATCTTTCGCCCGAATGGCGCGTGATCGCACTCGACCAGCGCGGCTTTGGCGAAACCGACCACGGGGCCGCGCACCACATGGCCGCCTATGTCGGCGATGCGGTCGCGCTGCTGGCGCATCTTGCCATCGCCGCGCCGGTTCCGGTCCTGGGTCATTCCTTTGGCGGTATCGTCGCCTATCATCTGGCGGCCGCGCACCCGGAGCGGGTTTCCGCGATGATCATCGAAGATATCGGGGTGAACATCCAGGATGATTCCACACCCTTCGTCACCCATTGGAGCGGAACCTTCCGGCTGCGCGAAACATTGGAGGACCGGCTTGGCCCGCGACTGGCGCCCTATCTGCAGCGTTCCATCCGCCGCACAAAGGACGGCTGGACACTCAATTTCGATCCGGCCGAATTCCTGCTGTCGGAGCAGGCAACCAACGGCGACCACTGGAACGTCTGGCTGCAAAGCCGCTGCCCCGCCCTGGTCCTGTCCGGCAGCGAAAGCCGTGTCTGCGACCGGGCAGAGCTGCAAGCCATGGCGGAAAGGCGCGACGGCACCGAGTTCGCCCGGCTGGAGGCCGGTCACTCGATCCATATCGACGCGCGCCCGGAATTCGTGGAACGCTTGCGGCAGTTTCTGGACAAGCAGCATCCGTGAACGGCCGGCATCATTCGCCGAGCCGGCCGTGTCACCGCCCTATCCGGGTTGCCCCGTGTCGGCCCTATTGCGGTTCGGGCACCAGGATCTCGCGTTTGCCGACATGGTTGGCGGCTGACACCAGCCCCTGCTCCTCCATCTGCTCGACCAGGCGGGCGGCCTTGTTGTAGCCGATCGCCAGCTTGCGCTGGATGTAGGAGGTCGAGCATTTGCGGTCGTTGATCACCACCTGCACCGCCTGATCATAGAGCGCGTCCTCGCCATTGGTGTTGCCGCCCAGCCCCAGCACCAGGTCGATATCGTCGGCCTTTTCGTCATCGGGGCCGTCCAGCACCGTGCCGACATATTCCGGCGGGCCAAAGCTCTTGAGATGGCTGACCACCTCCTCGACCTCTTCGTCGGACACAAACGGCCCGTGGCAGCGGGTGATCTTGGCCCCGCCCGCCATGTAGAGCATGTCGCCCATGCCCAGAAGCTGTTCGGCGCCCATTTCGCCGAGGATGGTCCGGCTGTCCACCTTGGACGTCACCTGGAACGAGATCCGGGTCGGGAAGTTGGCCTTGATGGTGCCGGTGATCACGTCGACCGAGGGCCGCTGCGTGGCCATGATCAGGTGGATGCCCGATGCCCGCGCCATCTGCGCGAGACGCTGGATGCAGGCCTCGATTTCCTTGCCCGCGACCATCATCAGGTCGGCCATCTCGTCCACGATCACCACGATATAGGGCAGTTTCTCGGGGGCGAATTCCTCGGTCTCGAACACCGGTTCGCCGGTTTCGTCGTCGAACCCGGTCTGCACCGTGCGCGAGAACATTTCGTTCTTGGACAGTGCATCCTTTACCCGGCCGTTATAGCCGGCGATGTTGCGCACGCCCATCTTCGACATCTTGCGATAGCGGTCCTCCATCTCGCCCACGACCCATTTGAGCGCCACGACCGCCTTTTTCGGATCGGTCACCACCGGCGACAGAAGGTGCGGAATACCGTCATAGACCGACAGTTCCAGCATCTTGGGGTCGATCATGATCAGCCGGCATTCCTCGGGCGTCAGCTTGTAGAGCAGCGACAGGATCATGGTGTTGATGGCGACGGATTTGCCCGAACCGGTGGTCCCCGCGATCAGCAGGTGCGGCATCTTGGCCAGGTTGGCCACCACCGGGTCGCCCCCGATATCCTTGCCCAGCGCCAACGGCAGGCTGCGGTTGCCGTCGCCGAATTCGCGGCTGGCGAGTATCTCGCGCAGCACGACCTTTTCCCGGTTCTCGTTCGGCAGTTCGATCCCGATCACCGACCGGCCGGGAACGGTGGACACACGCGCCGACAGCGCCGACATCGACCGGGCGATGTCGTCGGCCAGACCGATCACGCGCGACGCCTTCAGGCCCGGCGCGGGTTCCAGTTCATACATGGTCACGACCGGGCCGGGGCGGACGCTGACGATCTCGCCCTTGACGCCATAGTCGTCCAGCACGCTTTCCAGCATCCGGGCGTTTTCCTCCAGCGCCTCGTCCGACAGCAGATGGCGCTGGATGCTGACCGGGTTGGTCAGCAGGCTGAGCGGCGGCAGTTCAAACGCCTCGCCCGTTTCGTCAAAGGCCAGGCCCGGCTGTGCCTCGGAGATCGCGCGGGTGGACAGCGCCGCCGTCTTGCGCGGCGGGTTCATCACGACCGTGCGCGGCCCCGCGACCGGGATCGGCATCGGGTCGGGTTCGGGCTCGGACAATGGCAGCGCATCATCCTGCACCGATACCCGCGGCTGCGGATCGCTGGAAGGTTCGCCGGGAAGATCGCCGGAAAGATCACCGGGAGGATCGCTGGGCGGCGCGCTGGGCGCATCGACGGGGGCTGTCGCCTCTTGCGGCTCGGCACCGGCATAGACCGGCGGTTCGACCCGCGCCCGGCCCGCCGAAGGATCCAGAACCAGCGGTTCGGGCCGCCGCCCTCGCCCCTTGGTCAGGGGCAGCGCCGGATCCGGTTCGGGTTCGCCCTTGCGGGCGCGAATCGCGTTGGCGATCCGGTCGCGGATGCGGTCGCCGCTGGGCTCGTCGATCTCGACCGTGAATTCGGGTTCGATCAGTTCGGGCTCGGGCATGGTTTCGGGCCGGCGGATGAAGGACGGCACCTTGGCCAGGACCGAGGGCGCCGACGGGTCGGACCAGTCCGGCAGATCGTCCTCGTCCCCGGCCATGTCCCCGGCTTCGGCGGCACGGCGTTCGGCCCGCGCGGCGTGATGGTCGCGGGCCGCCTGCGCCGCCTGCGCGGCGCCACGGCCCAGCAGCGTCATCAACTGCCCGTAGGCCATCACCAGGCTGACCAGGCAGAACCGCAGCCCGCGTGCGATTTCGGGCCGGGTAAAGCCGGTCACATGGGCGCCCAGCGCCAGCAGGCCGACCCCCAGCAGGAATGAAATCAGCTTGACCGCCATCTGCGATCCCAGCGGCAGCAGCGTCAGCGCCGCCCCCAGAACGGTGTCGCCGAACAGCCCGCCCAGCCCATAGCTGTGGGTGGCCTGCCAGCCCGCGCCCGGCACCAGCGTCGCCGCATAGACCGAGGCCAGCGCGATCGCGATCGGGGCAAAGATCAGCCGCCCCACGGCCCGGTCCGCATGCCAGTGCAGCGCGAACCGCAGCCCCCAGATCACCGCGACCAGCGCGATGCCCCAGGCGCCCTTGCCCGCGATCATGATCAGCGGGGCCGCGACCGAGGCTCCGACACGGCCCAGCCAGTTCTGCACCGGCGCATCGGTCGACACCATCCAGTTCGGGTCGTCGGGGCTGTAGGACCAGATCATCGCCGCCACGGCCAGCCCGAAGCAGATCATGGCGATACCGATCAGTTCCCGGCCCCGCCGCTCCAGTGCCTCCTGCATGTTGCTGTCCAGAAGCGGATCCCGGCTGCGTGTCTGATATGCCATACCTTACCCTCGTTCCCTACGCGTAGAGACAGTCGCGCAGGTCACTCAGCCCGCGCCGTGTCTCGTCCATTGGGGCCACCATCGCGACCCTGATATATCCCTTGCCGGGATTGTCCCGGCCCTCGCCCCGCGCGAGATAGGCGCCGGGCAACACCCGCACCCCGGTTTCCCGCCACAGCTTCAGCGTTGCGGCCTCGCCATCCTCGACCGGCAACCACAAGAAGAACCCGGCCCGTGGCGGCAGGTAGCCCGGCACACCGCCAAAGACCTCATCCGCGAGCGTGTATTTCCGCCGGTAGAGCGCCCGGTTGTCCTCGACATGCGCCTCGTCCGCCCAGGCCCGCGCGGCGGCGGCCTGCAGCGGCGTCGGCAGCGGCGCACCGGAATAGGCGCGCAGCTGGTGGATGCGGGCGATGCTGTCCGGTCCCCCGGCAACGAAGCCCGACCGCAGGCCGGGCAGGTTCGACCGTTTCGACAGCGAATGAAACACCAGCACCCGTTCCGGGTCGGCCCCGGTTTCGGCGGCCACCTGCAACGCGCCCGGCGGCGGGTCGCCGCGATAGAGCTCGGCATAGCATTCATCCGCGAAGATGCGGAAATCGTGTTTCTCCGCCAGTGCCAGCAGGTCGCGCCAGTAATCGCGCCCGGCCACCGCCCCCTGCGGATTGGCGGGCGAACAGACATAGGCAATCACGGTGCGGTCCAGCACCTCGCCCGGCAGCGCCGCGAAATCGGGCAGGTGACCGGTTTCGGCGGTGGCCGGGACATAGACGGGTTCGGCCCCCACCGACAGCGCGGCGACCATGTAGACCTGGTAGAACGGGTTGGGGATCAGCACCGCCGGGCGCTGGCCGCCTTTCCTTTCGGGCCCGAGTGCCATCGCCGCGTTGTAGAGCCCCTCGCGGGTGCCGTTCAGCGCCATCAACTGGCGGTCGGGATCGACCGAAACGCCGTAGCGGCGCGACAGCCAGGCCGCGATCGCGCCCAGCAGCTCGGGCGAGCCGTTGTTGGGCGGATAGCTGTTGAAGCCCGCGACATTCGCGGCGATCACCTGCGCGATCCAGGGCGGGAACGGGTGGCGCGGTTCGCCGATGGACATATGCCGCACCTCGCCGCCGGGCGAATGCCCGTCGAGCAGCGCGCGCAGGCGCGGGAACGCATAGTCCGGTAGGTTCGAAAACCGCTCGGGATAATCCATCGAAACTGCCTCAGGTCGGGGTCGTTGTTCGCCCCGGATTTCGTCCAGATTACAGACGCACGCCCGCCCCGTCCAGAAAAAGGCAGGCGAGTCCCGGCAGTTGTGGCTTTCAGGCCAGCACCCGTTCGGCCGCGGCACCCAGCCTCAGCAATGCCTCTTCGCCCATCGGCGCACCCATCAGGCAGAGACCGCAGGACGGCGTGCCCGTCGGCAGGTTCAGCGCGCTCAGCCCCATCAGATTGCCGATGCGGGTGTTGCGCAGGACCAGCAGGTTCTGGGACTTGTAATAGTCCGGGTCCGAGGCCAGCCGGTCCAGCTGCGGCGGCACGGTCGGCACGGTGGGGCACAGCACGGCGTCGAACCCCGCCACGGCGCGGCGCCAAGTGGCGCGGACCCGGTCCAGCGCGGCCCAGGCGGCGACATAATCCGGCCCGGAATGGCTGGCGCCGAGCCGGAACCGGTCGCGTATCTCGGGGAACATGGCGTCGGGGCTGGCCTCGATCGCCGCGCGCCACTGCCCGTAGGCCTCGGTGGTATAGAGAACGCCCGACAGCGCCAGCGCATCGGACAGTTCCGGCACCTGCAACGGCTCGAGCCGCGCGCCCGCCCGTTCCAGCCTGGTGCAGGCCGCGTCGAACGCCGCCCGCGGGGCATCGTGCAGGTCATCCAGCGCCACGGTTTCCAGCACCGCCAGCCGCCGCCCGTCCAGCCGCGCGCCGCGCAGGTCGGCCGGTTGCCCGCCTTCCAGCAGGGCGAGATACAGCGCCGCATCCTCGACGCTGCGGGCCAGCGGCCCGACCGTGTCGAATTTCGGACAGAGCGGCACGATACCGTCCAGGGGCACTCTGCCGGCGGTGGTTTTCAACCCCACGAGATCGTTCCACGCGGACGGCACCCGCACGGATCCGCCGGTATCCGACCCGATCCCGCAGGCGGCCAGCCCGAACGCGACCGATGCCGCCGCCCCCGAGGACGACCCGCCCGGCGCGGCACCGGCGTCGTTGACGCAGGGCGATGTCGCCTTGACCGGGTTCAGCCCCAGCCCGGAAAACGCCAGTTCGCTCATATGGGTCTTGCCCAGGCAGACCGCGCCCATCGCGGTGGCGTTGCGCAGCACCGGGGCATCCCGGTCGGGCACCCGCCCCTTCAGCAGGTCCGACCCGGCCTCGGTCACGATGCCGGCACTGTCGAACAGGTCTTTCCAGCTTATCGGAACACCATCGACCAGCGAACGCCGCTGCCCGGTGCGGGCGCGGATGCGGGCGGCGCGGGCCTCGGCCAGGGCGCGGCCCGGGGTCGCGCGGGCATAGATGCGGTCGCTCATCGGATGGGCCGCGATGGCATCCAGATAGGCCTGCGCCAGATCGACCGGGTCGATGTCGCCCGCCGCGATGCCGCGCCCCAGATCCCCCGCCGTCATCGTCAACCAGTTCGACATGCACCCGTCCTTTCGCGTTTTCCGGAACGGTAGCGACAGGACCGCGCATGGACAATCCCGTCCCGGCACGCATAGTGCCACCATGGAACTGAACAGTGATGTCCTGATCGTCGGAGGCGGGCTGAACGGCCCGGCCCTTGCGCTGGCCCTGGCCCGCGCCGGACATTCCGTCACCGTGATCGACGCCCTCGCCGCCAGCGCCCGGCGCGATGCCGATTTCGACGGTCGCGCCTATGCGCTGGCGCTGTCATCGCAACGGCTGCTGGCGGCGACGGGGATCTGGCCGCGCGTGGCGGATGACGCCCAGCCGATGCTGGAAATCAAGGTCACCGACGGCCATGCCGGGTCCGGGCCATCGCCGTTCTGGATGCATTTCGACCATGCCGAGATCGAGGAAGGCCCGATGGGTTTCATGGTCGAGGACCGGCACCTGCGCCGCGCCTTCCTGGACGCGATGGCGGACCAGCCTGCCATCACGCAGGTCACCGGGCGTGTCGTGGCGCAGGACACCCGGCCCGGGCGCACGGTGCTGACGCTCGTGGGTGGCGAAACCCTGGCCGGAAAGGTCCTGATCGGGTGCGACGGACGCGCCAGCGGCACCGCCCGCCGTGCGGGGATCGGGCGCACCGAATGGGATTATGGCCAGACCGCGCTGGTCTGCGCCATCGCCCATGAAAAACCCCATGACGGCATCGCACACCAGTTTTTCATGCCGCCGGGTCCGCTGGCGATCCTGCCGCTGAAGGACAACCGCTGTTCCATCGTCTGGAGCGAGCGCCACGACACCGCCCGGACCATCGCCGCGCTGGACGACGCCGCCTATCTCGAGGTGCTGCGCCCGCGGTTCGGCGATTTCCTCGGCGACATCGCGCTGGCGGGCGCGCGGTTTTCGTATCCGCTGGGCCTGACCGTGGCCAACAGCTTTGTCACCGAGCGGCTGGCGCTGGTGGGCGACGCGGCGCACGGGCTGCACCCGATCGCCGGACAGGGGCTGAATGCCGGGCTGCGCGACGTGGCCGCCCTGGCCGAGGTGCTGACCGATGCGGCACGGCGCGGAGAAGATATCGGCGCGGCCCCGGTTCTGGACCGCTACCAGCAGTGGCGCCGGTTCGACACCGCCACGCTGGCACTGGCGACCGATACGTTCAACAGGCTGTTTTCCAACGACAATCCGCTGCTACGGCTGGGCCGGGACCTGGGCATGGGGCTGGTCGGCGCCCTGCCCGGCCTGCGGCGCGGGTTCATCCGCGAGGCTGCGGGGCTGACCGGCGATCTGCCCCGGCTCATGCGGGGCCGGCCGCTCTGACCGCCTGCGCGGCAATGTCCTGACGGATCAGATCCTTGTAGAGATCCCGGATGCGCGCCATCACCGGCCGGTCGCCGGAACCGATCGGCTTGCCGTCGATTTCGGCAACCGGGGTCTGGGCGCCGAAGGTTCCGGTCAGGAACGCCTCGTCCGCGCCATAGGCCTCGTAGAGCGAGTAGTTCTTTTCGAAGACCGGGATGCCATTGTCGCGGCACAGGTCGATCACCTTGGCCCGCGTGACCCCGTTCATGCAGTAGTCGCCGCTGCTGGTCCACACCTCGCCCCGCCGCACGATGAAGAAATTGCAGGCATTGGTGGTGTTCACGAAGCCATGCGGGTCCAGCATCAGACCTTCGTCTGCGCCCGCCTGTTCGGCCTGCAGGCAGGCAATCACGCAGTTCAGCTTGGAATGGCTGTTGAACTTGGCGTCCTGGCTGTTCGGCAGGCCGCGCACCTGCGGCACGGTCGCCAGCCGGATACCGCGCGCGGCAAGCCCGTCGGCGGGTTTCGAATGTTCCATGATGATCACCAGCGTCGGCCCCGACCGCGACAGGGACGGGTGCTGGAACGGCTTGACCTTGACGCCCCGCGTCAGCATCAACCGGCAATGCACATCCGTCGTCATGCCGTTGGCGGCGGCGGTGCGGGTCAGCGCATCGAGAATACCCGCCCTATCCATCCCGACATCGAGGCTGACCGCCTTGCACGAGTTGAAGAAGCGATCCATGTGGTCGTCGAAAAACGCCCAGTGCCCGTCATAAAGCCGCAGCCCCTCCCACATACCGTCGCCGAGCATGAACCCGCTGTCATAAACCGACACTTTCGCATCGTCGCGATGCACGATCTCGCCGTTCACATAGATCCTTATATCGCGGTTGCGGGCATCGTCCTCGGCATCATGGGTGGTGAGGCTGCCGGTCTCGGGGTCTGTGGTCATGGGCGGTCCGTCGCGCTGGGGTAAAAACAGGACAGGATTGCCCGCTGCACCCCCGGATTGTCAACGGCGCGCGGCCCGGCAACGAAAAAGGCCGCACCCGGCGGGCGCGGCCTCAGTTATCGTCGCGGGAAAGGCCGGTTACTCGGCGCTTTCCTTCTTCTCGCGGGCGACTTCCTCGCCGGTTTCCTGGTCGACGACCTTCATCGACAGGCGCACCTTGCCGCGATCGTCAAAGCCCAGCAGCTTGACCTTCACTTCCTGACCTTCCTTCAGCACGTCGGACGGATGGTTCAGTCGGCGGTTTTCGATCTGGGACACATGCACCAGGCCGTCACGTTTGCCAAAGAAGTTCACGAAGGCGCCGAAATCGACGATCTTGACGACCTTGCCGGTATAGATCGCGCCTTCCTCGGGCTCGGCCACGATCGCGTGGATCATGTCATAGGCCTTCTGGATGGCTTCGCCGTTGGGCGATGCGATCTTGATGACGCCGTCATCGTTGATGTCGACCTTGGCGCCGGACACCTCGACGATCTCGCGGATCACCTTGCCGCCCGAGCCGATCACTTCGCGGATCTTGTCGGTGGGGATGTTCATGGTTTCGATACGCGGTGCGTGAACCGAGAATTCGCCGGCGCCGGACAGCGCCTTGTTCATCTCGCCCAGGATGTGCATCCGGCCGTCTTTCGCCTGTGCCAGCGCCTTTTCCATGATTTCCGGCGTGATGCCCGCGACCTTGATGTCCATCTGCAGCGAGGTGATGCCGTTTTCGGTGCCCGCCACCTTGAAGTCCATATCGCCGAGGTGGTCCTCGTCGCCCAGGATGTCGGTCAGCACCGCGTAGGACCCGTCCTCTTCGAGGATCAGACCCATCGCCACGCCGGCAACCGCGGATTTCAGCGGCACGCCCGCATCCATCATCGACAGCGACCCGCCACAGACCGAGGCCATCGACGACGACCCGTTCGATTCGGTGATCTCGGAGACCAGCCGGACCGTGTAGGGGAAATCGGTCGGGGCCGGCAGCACCGCCTGCAGCGCGCGCCAGGCCAGCTTGCCGTGGCCGATTTCGCGGCGGCCCGGAGGTCCGACGCGGCCAACCTCGCCAACCGAATAGGGCGGGAAGTTGTAATGCAGCAGGAAGTTCGACTTGAAGGTGCCGTGCAGCGCGTCGATGAACTGTTCGTCATCGCCGGTGCCCAGCGTCGTCACCACCAGGCCCTGGGTTTCGCCGCGGGTGAACAGCGCCGAACCGTGGGTGCGCGGCAGCAGGCCGGTTTCACAGCTGATCGGGCGCACATCGGTGGTCGAGCGTCCGTCGATCCGCTTGCCGCCCTTGACCACGTCGCCGCGCAGGATGCCGGCTTCGAGTTTCTTGAGCGCCGAGCCCAGATTGGCGTCGCCCAGCTGTTCTTCGGTCAGCGCGGCCTTGATCGTCTCGCGCGCGGCGGCGACGGCGGCGGTGCGGTCCTGTTTGTCGGTGATCGCGAACGCGGCGCGCATCTGCTCTTCGCCGGCGGCCTGCACCGCGGCGAACAGGTCGGAATAATCCGGCGCCTGGAAATCGAACGGCTCTTTCGCGGCGGATTCGGCCAGCGAAATGATCAGGTCGATCACCGGCTGGATCTGTTCGTGGGCAAAGGTCACCGCGCCCAGCATCTCGGCTTCCGACAGCTCATAGGCTTCGGATTCGACCATCATCACCGCGTCCTTGGTCCCGGCGACGACCAGGTCCAGCCGCTGTTCGGGGTTCAGGCGCAGGTCGTGCATGTCGTCCACGGTCGGGTTCAGCACATATTCGCCATCGGCAAACCCGACGCGGCAGCCGGCGATCGGCCCCATGAACGGCACGCCCGAGATGGTCAGCGCGGCGGACGCGGCGATCATCGCCACGATATCCGGGTCATTGACCAGGTCGTGGCTCAGTACGGTGCACATCACCAGCACTTCGTTCTTGAAGCCCGGCACGAACAGCGGGCGGATCGGTCGGTCGATCAGGCGCGCGGTCAGCGTTTCCTTTTCGGTCGGGCGCGCCTCGCGCTTGAAGAAACCGCCCGGCACCTTGCCGGCGGCATAGTATTTTTCCTGGTAGTGGACGGTCAGCGGAAAGAAATCCTGCCCGGGCTTCTGCTCGCGGGCATAGGTCACGTTGGCCATCACACGGGTTTCGCCCAGCGTGGCGATCACGGACCCGTCCGCCTGTCGGGCAACCTTGCCGGTTTCCAGCGTGAGCGTCTCCTCGCCCCACTGCATGGTCTTCGTCGTTATGTCAAACATCTAGCGTATCCTGATTGGGAGCGCTCCCGGGCCCTTCCCGGGTCTCCCGATTTCGTGGCGGCCCCATTGCCGCCGACCCCTGTCCTTTGCACAACGCCGGGGTCGCAGCGTCACGTCTCAGATTCTGCGCGAATACAGGAACGGACATGAAATTGAAAGGGGTTGGGAACCACCGCGTTCCCCTTCTTTCCGCGCAGCGATCCACCGCAGGGCACGCACGCCGCGCCCTGCCCCGGGCCGTTTCCGCATGGCCACGTCACCGCAGGCCGAAGGGGGTTCAGCGCCCGATATGGTCCAGAACGAAATCGGCGCGCGCCCCGACACCGGCCAGCGGCAGCTGCACGAGGTCATAGCCGGGCCGGCAATAGGTTTCGGCCATGATCCGGCCGGTGGCCTCGGCCTCCCGCCGGTCCTGCCTGCGCTCGGTATCCCGGCCATAGATCTCGTCCCAGTAGGGGGCGAAAAATACGGTTCGGCTGTATCGAAACACATGCGCCGCCTTCTCGACATGCGCGGGGACGGGCAGGCCGCAGAGGGTCAGATAGCCGATCACGTCGGGGAGGCCGCGATCCATCAGGACCGGGCCGGTCATCGCCGACGCCGCGTGGTGGGACCGGAGGTCCCAGCCGAGCATATGTTCGGCAAAACCCGCCCGGTCCGCCCAGGGCAGGGCCGTTCCTCCGATCCTGACCTGATCGCGGATGATCGCCCGGCCGGCCTCGGGCATCGTCCCCAGGCCCCGGCGCGCCAGGGCTTCGGTCAGGCTGGTCTTTCCCGCTCCGGGGCCGCCGGTCACAACGAATAAATGGTCACACATGCACCATCCTCTGCGGTATCACATGGGGGATGTCACGCGGGCCGCGACCGCATGGTCGGCGGCGCAGGTCCGGGCGGTGACACGAACGCGATGATACCGGCAAAGGCGACGGCCGCAAGGGTATCCGAAACGGATCGGATGATACGGCGGCGGGCAGAAAAAAACACGCCCGGATGGCCGGGCGTGCTGCTTGCATTTTCGCTCCGGGACGCGGAGGCGTCAGCGGCGCAGACCCAGGCGCTTGATCAGGTCCTGATAGCGAGCCTCGTCCTTGCCCTTGAGGTAATCCAGCAGCTTGCGGCGCTGGGCCACCATTTTCAGAAGCCCACGGCGACCGTGGTTGTCCTTCTTATGGGTCTTGAAATGCTCGGTCAGCGTTGCGATGCGCGAGCTCAGGATGGCAACCTGCACTTCGGGCGAACCGGTGTCGCCGTCCTTGGTTGCGAATTCCTTCATCACACGGGTCTTTTCCGCGGCAGTAATCGACATCGGGGTCTCCTTTACGGGTTGGAGTGAATGGCGCAGGCCGGGATGTCGTCCAGCACAGGCCCATGGAGAATATCCCGCACCGTCCCGCCCGGAAGCCAGCCCCGGAGATTCGAATGCGGATGCGCGCGTATAGGCGGTCTGAACCGGAAAGGCAAAGGGTTCGTGGGAATGCCCCGATCACGGCGCCTGCGGCTGGTGCCGGGCCGGGCCGTTTCCCCCGCCGGTGGGTGCGGGCCCGCCCGATCAGGCCGGGCGCTGTCCCGCGCCCGATTTCGCCGCCGCCAAGTCGGTCATGTCGGCAATGTCGACGATCACGATTTCGCCTGTTGTGATCGGTGTGTCGCCCATGACGCGGGCGACCTCATGACCATCGACATGGACCGAGGACCAGCCGGGCGCCTCCGGGTCCGTCAGGATCTCGATCAGCGGCTCGGGGTTCTTGGCGAGATCGCAGGCAATCACCAGCTGGTCGGCCTCTTCCTCGAAGTCGGTGAATTCGACCGGCGCGCTATCGGCGCCCGCTTCGACGATCACCGTATCGGCCCCGTCGCCGCCGGTCACCACGTCGCCCGCACCGGCACGGATGGTATCGTCGCCGCCGCCGCCATTCAGGAAATCCAGCTCCTGCGCGCCCGTTTCGACCCCGTCGAGCCTGTCATCGCCCCACCCGCCGAACAGCGTATCCTCGCCCGCGCCGCCGGTCAGGACATCGTTGCCGTCGCCGCCATGCAGCGCGTCCGTCCCGGCGCCGCCGGTCAGCGTGTCGTCGCCCCGGCCAGCCTCGAGACTGTCGTCGCCATCGCCGCCGCGCAGAACGTCATCGCCATCGTGACCGAACAGCCTGTCATCGCCGTCGCCGCCGTCGAGATCGTCGTCACCGCCATCGCCATGCAGCAGGTCATCGCCCACGCCACCCATCAGCCGGTCCGCCCCGCCGCCGCCGCGCAGGTCATCGTCACCGCCGCGCCCGTCGATCGCATCGGGGCCGTCATAGCCGTTGATCTGGTCATCTCCGGCGCCGCCGGTCAGGGTGTTTTCTGCGCTGTCACCGGGAATTATGAGGTTCTGAACCGGGTCCTCATCCGCATCATCGGCAAGCGCGCCTTCATCGCGGCCCTCGGTGGCCACGATGGGATCCGGCGGGGACAGGTCGACCTGGTCGAGTAGATCCGGCAGGCTTTCCTGCCCTTCCCCGCCTACACCCCCGGCACCTCCGACACCCCCGGCAGCCCCTCCGCCTTCGGTATCCGCGTCCTCGTCCGCATCGGGAAAGTCCATCATCATCGCCACGCCGCCCGCGGCGACCAGGCTGAGCAGACCTGCCAGAAGAAACATGACCCCACCTCTCGTCCGAAGCCGGGCCGTGGCCCGCTACCAGAACCGATAGGGAACAGAGCTTAAGAAACCCTTATCCGCGTCAGTCCCAGGGTTCGGGTTGCCGCGCATAGGCGATATAGAGCGGATGGCGCGGGTGGCCATCCCGTGTCAGGCCCAGCTGGAACAGCGGCCGGCCGGTGGCACGCAGCAGCGCCTCGACGGCGCGGCCCCGGTCAAGATGCGCGCCATGGCTGCCCCAGGCGGCGATGATCCGGTCGGCCCAACGCGCGCCGTCGGCGATGGCCGCGTCATTGCCGGGCCCGACCGGGTCCGCCGCCTGTTTCATCGCACGCGGGTCGGTGTCGCGCCAGGCAAAGATGTTGGTCACCCGGAATGCCCCGAAGCCCAGCGCGCGGGCGCGGCGTTCGCACCGCTCGACCGTCGGGTCGTTCTGCACCTCGGTCGCGGTCGAGGGGTTGAGCATCACGAACATCGCCCGCGTGCCCGCCGCATCCCAGGTGCGGGTCAGCGCATAGCGATAGCGTTCGCAATCGGAATAGACCGCGACCGACGGCGCGTCGCCCTTGGTATGGCTGCGGGTGATCACGGGGCGGGACGGTTGAACACCCGGCTCGGGTGCAACTCGCCGGCCTTGTAGATGCCGACCGCGACCGCGTGCCCATCGAACGAGGCCCAGGCTTCGTCGCCATACTCGACATCGGCGGCCAGCACCATGCCGGGGTTGCCATTGCGCAGCCGGACCGCCCCCTCGGGCGTGCATTTCAGTTCGGGCAGATCGACAAGCCCCTGTTCGAGCGGCCGCAGAAACGCGTCGAGTTCGGGCGTGCGCGCCATGTCCTCGACCTGTTCCAGCGTCAGCCCGTCTGCGGCATCGAAAGGCCCCGACCAGATCCGGCGCAATCCGGTCACATGCCCGTGGCATCCCAGTGCCTGCCCCAGGTCGCGGGCGATGGCGCGAACGTAGCCGCCCTTGCCGCAGGTCATTTCCAGCGTCACATGATCGGCGTCGGGCCGGTCGGTCATCACCAGTTCCTCGACCCAGAGCGGGCGGGCCTCGATCTCGACCGCTTCGCCGCCGCGCGCGCGCTTATAGGCGCGTTCGCCGTCGATCTTGACGGCAGAGAATTGCGGCGGCACCTGCATGATCTCGCCCACGAAACCGCCCAGCGCCGCCTTGATCGCGTCGTCGTCCGGGCGCGCATCGCTCTCGGCGATCACCTCGCCCTCGGCATCGTCGGTATTGGTGGCCTGCCCCAGCCGCATGGTAAAGGCATACGCCTTGAGCGCATCGGTCACATAAGGCACCGTCTTGGTCGCCTCGCCCAGCGCCACGGCCAGCACCCCGGTCGCCTCGGGGTCGAGCGTCCCGGCATGGCCCGCCTTTTTGGCGTTGAACGCCCAGCGCACCTTGTTGACCACGGCGGTCGAGGTCGTCCCGGCGGGTTTGTCGATCACCAGCCAGCCGGAAATGTCGCGTCCCTTGCGTGCCATGACAGCGCCTCGTTCGATGTTTGAATTCGCGAATGCAGGGGCCGCGTTATAGGACAAGGGCGTCGCGGGTCAACTCGGGTCGTGCCGCCCCTTGCCAAACTGCGCGTTTTGGGGCTTTGCCTGAACCATGAGCAAACCCGATTTCAGCCTGGAAACCGACCTGCTGCAGCAGGGATACCTGCGGATCGCCGGGATCGACGAGGTCGGGCGCGGCCCGCTGGCCGGCCCGGTGACGGCGGCGGCGGTGGTGCTGGATACCGGCGCGATCCCCGACGGGCTGAACGATTCGAAGAAACTGACCGCGAAACGCCGGGCGGCGCTGGAAACCGCGCTGGCCGGGTCCGCGCAATGCGCCGTCGCCCATGCCAGCGTGCAGGAAATCGACCGGCTGAACATCCTGCGCGCCAGTCATCTCGCGATGGAACGCGCGGTGGCCGCGCTGGACCCGGCGCCCGATTTCCTGCTGATCGACGGCAACATGATCCCGGCCGGGCTGCGCATCCCCGCATCGGCGGTGGTCAAGGGCGACGCCCGCAGCCTGTCGATCGCGGCCGCGTCGGTGATGGCCAAATGCGCCCGCGACCGGGTGATGGTGGATTTGGCGCAACAGCATCCGGGCTATGGCTGGGAAACCAATATGGGTTACCCGTCGAAAAGCCACAAATCGGCGCTCCGAGATTTGGGGGTGACCCCACACCATAGACGTTCGTTTCGACCAGTCCACAATATCTTGTATCAAGACAATTCAACAACCTCTTGATTCAAAAAAGAATTTGACCGCGAATCGGCTTTGAATCATCCTGTCACCAACCAGTGAGAGCGCATCAAGCGCCCGGGACAGAGGCAGAAAATGACCAAGACCAAGACACGGAGCGCGCCCGCCGCGCTTCCCCTGAACACGATTCTGGCCGGCGATTGCATCGACGAGATGAACCGGTTGCCCGAGGCGTCGGTGGACCTGATCTTTGCCGATCCGCCCTATAACC
Organism: Pukyongiella litopenaei; assembly: GCF_003008555.2. Classification (NCBI taxonomy): domain Bacteria; kingdom Pseudomonadati; phylum Pseudomonadota; class Alphaproteobacteria; order Rhodobacterales; family Paracoccaceae; genus Pukyongiella; species Pukyongiella litopenaei. The sequence goes on from NZ_CP027665.1 coordinate 1,072,718, forward strand.
TGCAACTCAGGGGGCAACTGCACCGCCCCGACAATTCGCAGGTGGACGCGGTCGACGACCACTGGGACCAGTTCGCGAGCTTTGACGCCTATGACCGGTTCACCCGCGACTGGCTGGCCGCCGCACGGCGCCTGCTGAAACCCGATGGCGCGATCTGGGTGATCGGGTCCTATCACAACATCTTCCGCGTCGGCGCGGCGCTACAGGATGCGGGCTACTGGATTCTCAACGACGTGGTCTGGCGCAAGTCGAACCCGATGCCGAATTTCCGCGGCAAGCGGTTCACCAACGCCCATGAGACGATGATCTGGGCCAGCCGCGACGAAGGCGCGAAATACACGTTCAACTACGAGGCGCTGAAGGCGCTGAACGAAGGCATCCAGATGCGCAGCGACTGGGTGCTGCCGATCTGCACCGGCCATGAACGGCTGAAGGACGACAATGGCGACAAGGCGCACCCGACCCAGAAACCCGAATCGCTGCTGCACCGGGTTCTGGTGGGCTCGACCAATCCCGGCGACGTGGTGCTGGACCCGTTCTTCGGCACCGGCACCACCGGCGCGGTCGCCAAGATGCTGGGCCGCGATTTCATCGGCATCGAGCGCGAGGAAAGCTATCGCAGGGTCGCCGAGAAACGCATCGGCCGGGTCCGGCGTTTCGACCGCGAGGCGCTCGAGGTTTCCGCCAGCAAGCGGGCCGAACCGCGCGTGCCCTTCGGCCAGCTGGTCGAACGCGGGATGCTGCGGCCGGGCGAGGAACTGTTCAGCATGAACCGCCGCCACAAGGCCAAGGTGCGCGCCGACGGTACCCTGATCGGCGACGACATCAAGGGGTCGATCCACCAGGTCGGCGCCAAGCTCGAAGGCGCGCCGTCCTGCAACGGCTGGACCTACTGGTGCTTCAAGCGCGACGGACAGACAGTGCCGATCGACGTGCTGCGCCAGCAGATCCGCGCCGAGATGCGCAACTGACGACACAAGCCACTCACACACACGGCATCAACGAAAACCGCCGGCGCCCGCGTTATCGTTCCGGGCGCCACACCTGCCCCGCCGGTCCGGCGGGGCTTTTTTGTGGACGAGTGTCAATGCCGACGAATGCCGACCGCGCGCATCTTGGCCTTGGGTCCGGGCCGCGCGGGCGCTAGGCTGGGCCGCGACGAACAACGGAGGCAAAGATGGCTTTGAACGTATATCTCTCGGGCGAGATCCACACCGACTGGCGCGACCAGATCATAGCGGGCGCCGACGGTCTGGACGTGGCCTTCACCGCCCCGGTGACCGATCACGACGCCAGCGACGATTGCGGCGTGGCGATCCTGGGCGCGGAACCCGACAAGTTCTGGCATGATCGCAAGGGCGCCAGCATGAACGCCATCCGCACCCGCAAGGCGATCGCCGATGCCGATGTGGTGGTGGTGCGGTTCGGCGAGAAATACCGCCAGTGGAACGCCGCCTTCGACGCGGGCTATGCTGCGGCGCTGGGCAAATCGCTGATCGTGCTGCACGGGCCCGACCACGCCCACGCGCTGAAAGAGGTGGACGCCGCGGCGCTGGCCGTGGCGCAGGAACCGCGACAGGTGGTCGAGATCCTGCGCTATGTCCTGACCGGCGCGCTGCCGGGGTGACTGAACGGGGCGACCGGGACCGTTCCGGCCGCAGGTCTGGCAAGATGACCGGTCAGCCGGGTTCGCGCAGCAGCGCGTTCAGGCGGTCGGTGTAATCCGCCCGCACCTCGACCGGCGGGCGCAGGCGGATGGTGAGGTCGCCCATCACCGCCGCGTCCGGCCGGCCGAAGAAACGGTTTGCCTCGGCCTCGGTGAACCCGGCGATTTCCGTAGCTTCCATCCAGGCGCTGATACGGTCGGCCTTCTTGATCTGCTGTTTCACCCGCACCGGCAGCGCGGCGGGCAGGCCAAAGCGGATGCGGATCGCCACCGCGAGCCGCGCGTCCAACTCGCCATAGCTCGGCCCCACGGCGGCCTTCACCGGGGAAATCATGTCGCCGATCACATATTCGGGGGCATCGTGCAACAGCGCGGCCAGCCGCCATTTCGCCGGGGCCGCGGGCGCGATACGGCCAAAGATCTGTTCCACCAGCAGCGAATGCTCGGCCACGGAATAGGCGAAATCGCCCCGTGTCTGCCCGTTCCAGCGCGCCACGAAGGCCAGGCCATGCGCGATGTCCTCGATCTCGACATCCACCGGGGTCGGGTCCAGCAGGTCGAGCCGGCGGCCGGATAACATGCGTTGCCAGGCACGGGGCTGTCGCGGGGGCATGGGCATCACTCCTCAGGAACGAGGCGTTGGGTATATCCGCGCGCAGGCGGACGCAAACCGAAATCCGGGCCGCTCACGGCCACCCGGCGCCCGATCAATCGATCGTGGCCAATGGTGGAATACCTGCATTGGCCACCCTACATATGGTGAACTACCATGACGATGGGTGTCCTCACCCTCGCGGGCGGGCATCCCCGAACGCGAAGGAGAACACCATGTTCAAACGACTTCTTGCGGCAGCACTTGTCTTTGGCGCGGCAGCCCTCGCCCCCCCTGTCGGGGCGCAGACGCTCACCTGCATGCCGCGCGAGATCCTGGTCGAGAAACTGGAAACCCGGCATGGCGAACACCTGACCGGCGGCGGGTTGCAGAACCCCCAGCACATGCTGGAGGTCTGGTCGTCGTCGAAATCGGGCAGCTTCACGGTTTTCGTGACGCGCACCGACGGTCTCGCCTGCGTGCTGGCGACGGGGCAATTCTGGCACAATGTCGCCGCCACGCCGGATGACGAGATCGCCAGCTGACCCGTCAACCGTCCCGCGCCCGCCACGGTGCGGCCGGAACGGTGAAACCACAACTGGCGCCCGTTCATGTTACCGGGCCGATCCACATTGTCCGTCCGCGGAATGGATGTTAGACGCGTTGCGGATAATTCTGGAGTTTCACCGTGACCGAGTCCTACATCGTCAAAGATATTTCACTGGCCGAATACGGCCGCAAGGAACTTGATATTGCCGAAACCGAAATGCCGGGCCTGATGGCCCTGCGCGCCGAATACGGGGAATCCAAGCCGCTGAAGGGCGCGCGGATTGCCGGATCGCTGCACATGACGATCCAGACCGCGGTGCTGATCGAGACACTGGCGGCGCTGGGGGCCGATATCCGCTGGGCGTCGTGCAACATCTTTTCGACCCAGGATCACGCCGCCGCCGCCATCGCCGCGACCGGCACGCCCGTCTTCGCAGTCAAGGGCGAGACGCTCGGGGAATACTGGGACTATTGCGACCGCATCTTTCATTTCGAGGACGGCGGCGCGAACATGATCCTCGACGATGGCGGCGATGCCACGCTCTATATCCTGCTCGGCGCCCGCGTCGAAGAGGGCGAGGAGGACCTGATCGCCACGCCGACGAGCGAGGAGGAGGTCGCGCTGTTCGACCAGATCCGCAAGCGGATGGCCGCCAGCCCGGGCTGGTTCGTGAAACAGCGCCACATGATCAAGGGCGTGACCGAGGAAACCACGACCGGCGTGCATCGCCTCTATCAGATGATGGAAAAGGGCCACCTGCCCTTCCCCGCGATCAACGTCAATGACAGCGTCACCAAGTCGAAATTCGACAACAAATACGGCTGCAAGGAATCGCTGGTCGACGGCATCCGCCGCGCCACCGACACCATGATGGCGGGCAAGACCGCGCTGGTCTGCGGCTATGGCGACGTGGGCAAGGGATCGGCCGCATCGCTGCGCGGCGCCGGCGCCCGGGTGAAGGTGACCGAGGTCGACCCGATCTGCGCGCTTCAGGCCGCCATGGACGGGTTCGAGGTGACCACGCTGGAAGACGCGGTGAGTAGCGCCGACATCTTCATCACCACCACCGGCAACAAGGACGTGATCCGCATCGAGCATATGCGCGAGATGAAGGACATGGCCATCGTCGGCAATATCGGCCATTTCGACAACGAGATCCAGGTCGCGGCGCTGAAGAACCACAAATGGACCAACATCAAGGACCAGGTGGACATGATCGAGATGCCCTCGGGCAGCCGGATCATCCTGCTGTCCGAAGGCCGGTTGCTGAACCTCGGCAATGCCACCGGGCACCCGTCCTTCGTGATGTCGGCCAGCTTCACCAACCAGACGCTGGCGCAGATCGAGTTGTGGACCCGTGGCGAGAATTACGGCAACGAGGTCTATGTCCTGCCCAAGCACCTGGACGAAAAGGTGGCGCGGCTGCACCTGGACAAGATCGGCGTGAAACTGACCGAGCTGAGCCCCGACCAGGCCGCGTATATCGGCGTCAAGCCCGAAGGGCCGTTCAAGCCCGAGCATTACCGCTACTGACCGGACGCGCGGAGCCTTGGCGGTTCGGGCAATCCTGATCCGCCGCAAGGCTCCCGCGCGCGCGGGCGGCATCAAAGATGCCGTCCCGGCGCTTGGGCCCGGCAGCGCGCCCTGCGGGCGCGCTGGGGTTGCGCCCGGCGCAATCCCCCAAAGCGCACGGCAACGGAATTCCCCCCACCCGGATCATCGCGCCTGGCACCGGGATCCACCCCGGCACCGGCCGCCGAAGTCCAGCGGGAATAGCGGGGAATTATTCCCTTTGAGCCCGGCAGGCTTGCGGCTAGTCTGCGCGAGGTAAACCCGCCAGTTATGTTGAAAACAGGGAGAACGATATGGGCAAGCGTGACGATCTGATTGCGCAATACGCGGATGATCTGAAAAACAAGTGCGGCGTCACGCCGGATATGGACCTGCTGACCAAGGTGACGATCGGCTGCGGGCCGGCGATCTATGACGCCGACGCCTCGACCGTCGCGGCGAGCCAGGAAAGCGAACTGGAAACGGTAAAGAACAACTTTCTGATCAAGAAACTGGGTCTTGCCGACGGGCCCGACCTGATGGATGGCATCGGCAAGGCGATCGACACCTACGGCAAATCCGAACGCAACAAGTATCGCGCGGTTTTCTATTACCTGCTGGTCAAGCATTTCGGCAAGGAAGCCGTTTACGGCTGACCTGCTGCTGACCTGCTGAAGATTGCAGACGGACACGCCCGGAACGCTCCGGGCGTGTTGCATTTTAGGCGTATCTTCAGGGCTTTGGCGTTGCGCGGCGGGGTGGTTCCGGGCTAGCACTGTTCCAACGGCCAGGATGGCCGGGACCAGAGATTTTCATACGCGTGTGGTGGATCGGGAACACGCGGGGTGAAAGGGAAGGTTCCGGTTTCGGGCCTTCCCTTTTTCACGTTTCGCCACCGGTTTCCACACCGACCTGCCCCCGGTCGGAACGCGTTCAGCCGGGATCGGTCTTGCCCAGCGCGCAGACCTGGTGCCATTCGTCCCCGGTGACCGGCTGCACGGACAGGCGCGAGTTTCGGACCAGCACCATGTCGGCCAGGGCCGGTTCCTGCTTGATCCGGTCCAGCGTCACGGGATGTTCGAAGGGGCGCACCGCCTTGATGTCCACGCAGTCCCAGCGGTCGTCATCGGTGGTGCTGTCGGGGTGGCTCTCGGCACAGACCTCGACGATCCCCACGACCGCCTTGTCCTTCTGGCTGTGATAGAAGAACCCGCGATCGCCCAGCTTCATCTCGCGCATGAAGTTCCGCGCCTGGTAGTTGCGCACGCCATCCCATTCCTCGCCGGCCTCGCCCCTGGCGACCTGTTGATCCCAGCTCCAGGTCGAGGGTTCCGATTTGAACAGCCAGAACGCCATCAGCCGACCACCTTCTTCCATTCGGTCAGCTGGACGCTTTCGAACAGACCGGCCTTGGCATAGGGGTCTTTGTCGGCCCAGACCTGCGCCGCCGGCATGTCGGCGACATTCAGCAAGATCAGCGACCCGACCGGGTTGCCGTCCTCGATCAGCGGGCCGGCCAGCGTCGCCACGCCGGTCTTGGCGATGTAATCCAGATGGGCGGCACGGTTTGCGAGCCGCAGGCCCAGCGAGTCGGGCTTGTCCCGTGCGATCAGGGCAACCAGCATGTCATTCCTCCTTCAGTGGGCGGGCCAGCAAGGTTTCGGTGGCCCCGGACATGGACAATGTGCCGTCAAGCAACCCCACCACGCAATCGGTGATCGGCAGATCGACGCCGTGATCGGCCCCGGCCACCGCGCGGGCGGTGGCGGCGCCTTCGACCGTGATCGCGGGATCAAAGCCCTCGCCCCGGCCCAGCGCCAGCCCCAGCCGGTAGTTGCGCGACAGCTCGGACGTGCAGGTCAGCGCGAGATCGCCGAACCCCGACAGCCCCGCCAGCGTTTCGGGCCGCGCGCCGCGCGCCAGCGCCAGCCGCTGCATCTCGGCATAGCCGCGCGTCATCAGCGCCGCGCGGGCGCTGTCGCCCAGCCCGGCGCCGATCACCGCCCCGCAGGCAATCGCAATCACGTTTTTCAGCGCACCGCCCAGTTCCGCGCCCAGCGTGTCGGTGGAGCGGTAGAGCCGCAGGTTCGCGGTGCTGAGCCGGGCCTGCAGCGCCCGCCCCGCATCGGCATCGGCGCAGGCCAGCGTCAGCGCGGTGGGCAGGCCACGGGCGATATCGGCGGCAAAGCTCGGCCCGGTGAGCAACGCCGCCGTGGCGCCGGGCAGCACCTGGGCGATCACCGCCAGCGGCCCCAGCCCGGTCTGAAGCTCGATCCCCTTGCAGCAGGCGACCAGCGGATGGCCGGCAAGCCTGTCGCGATGATCGGCCAGCACCTGCCGCAGGCGTTGCATCGGAACCGCCAGCAGGATCGGGCCGCACCCGGCAAGCGCGGCAATATCGGCCGCCGGCGTCAGCGCATCGGGCAACCGCGCACCGGGCAGGCGCGCGGGGTTCTCACGGGTCCGGGCCATGTCGCGGGCATGGCCGGCATCCCGCGCCCAGAGCGTCACCGGCCCCTGCCGGGCCATGGAAATCGCCAGCGCGGTCCCGAACGCCCCGGCGCCCAGCACACCGACCGGCGTCATGCCTTGGCCCCCTTGCGGCCGCTGCCCAGCATCGCGGGGCTGGCCGTATCCAGCGGCCAGCGCGGCCGCGCGGCCAGATCCATGCCGTCCCGCGCCCCGGCCCGGAACCGCTCCAGCCCCGCATAGGCGATCATCGCCGCGTTGTCGGTGCACAGCGCCAGCGGCGGCGCGACAAAGCGCACGCCGAGATCGGCGCAGAGCGTTTCCAGCGCCGCGCGGATGGTGCCGTTTGCCGCCACCCCGCCCGCCACCGCCAGCGCGGGTTCGGCGGGGGCTTCGTCGAGATAGAGCGCCAGCGCGCGCGCGGTCTTGGCCGCCAGCACCTCGGCAACCGCCGCCTGGAACCCGGCGCACAGATCGGCACGGTCGGCACGGGTCAATCCGCCTTTTTCGGCGATGATCGCATCGCGGGCGCGCAGCAGCGCGGTTTTCAGGCCGGAAAATGACAGGTTGCAGTCGTCGCGGTCGATCAGCGGGCGCGGAAAGGCGAACCGCGCCGGATCGCCCCCGCGCGCCTCGGTCTCGACCGACGGCCCGCCCGGCTGCGGCAGCCCCAGCAGGCGCGCGGTCTTGTCGAAGGCTTCGCCCGGCGCGTCGTCGATGGTGCCGCCCAGGCGGGTGAAATCCCCGGCCCCGCGCGCGATCAGGAACTGGCAATGCCCGCCGGACACCAGCAGCATCAGATACGGATAGGCCAGACCGTCGGTCAGGCGCGGGGTCAGCGCATGCCCGGCCAGATGGTTGACCCCCACCAGCGGCAACCCGGTCGCGGCGGCCAGCCCCTTGGCACACATCACCCCCGCCAGAACCCCGCCGATCAGCCCCGGCCCGGCGGTAACGGCTATTGCGTCGAGCGCGTCGAGCTCCAGCGCCGCCTCGGCCAGCGCCTGCCGCACGCAGTGATCCAGCTTTTCCGCATGGGCACGGGCGGCGATCTCGGGCACCACGCCGCCATAGGCGTCATGCAGCCCGGTCTGGCCGAACACGACCGACGACAGGATCGCGGGCAGGTCGCCGTCCTGCTGGCGCACCACCGCGGCGGCGGTATCGTCGCAGCTGCTTTCCAGCCCCAGAATGGTAATCGCGTCGGTCATCGGTCCCACACGTTGCATCGCGCTCGGGCGGGGGGTATCACCGGAACCCTTGGCAAACAATCCCGCGAGCCGTCATGACCCACCCCCGCCCCATCCTGTTGATGACCCGCCCGCCGGCCGCATCGGACCGGTTCGTGGCCGACCTGCCCGAACCCGTGCGCGACCGGACAGACATCGTTGCATCGCCGCTGATCGGCATCGACCCGCTGCCGGTCACGCTGTCGCTGGCGGGCGTGGCGGGGCTGCTGTTCACCTCGGCCAACGGGGTCGCGGCATCGGCGGCGCTGACCGGCAACCGCGACCTGCCCGCCTATTGCGTGGGCGAGGTCACCGCGCAGGCGGCGCGCGACGCGGGATGGGACGCGACCTGCGTCGGGCTCGACGCCAGGGAACTGGTGGCCGCGCTGACCCGTTCGCGCCCGGCCGCCCCCCTGCTGCACCTGCGCGGCGTTCATGCCAGCGGCGATATCGCCGGAGATCTGACCGCGGCGGGCCTGCCCACGCGGGCGCAGGCGGTCTATGATCAGCAGCTTCTGGCCCCGACACCCGAGGCGCTTGGCGTGCTGACCGGCGCCGTTCCGGTCATCGCGCCGCTGTTTTCGCCGCGAACGGCGCGGCACTTTGCCACCCTGCCCGCGACGGCGCCGCTGCACCTGCTGGCGCTGTCCGAGGCGGTGGCCGAGCCTTTGCGGGCACTGGAATTCCGCGAATTGCTGATCGCGGCGCAACCGGATGCGGCATCGACCGCCGTGCTGGTCGAAACTTGCGTGAATCGGCTGGCTCGGGTTGAGGCCGAACCGGGGGCGCAGTAGAGTTCCAAAGCGCGATTTGGAGCCGTGCCGGAGAATCGAAGGGGTGAGCAGGTTGGCGAAGAAAGACAAGACCGATCCGGAAACCGATACCCGCACAGATCCAGATCCCGAACAGGATCAGCCGCTCAAGCTGGACGAGGACTGGAGCGTCGCGACCGACGAGGACAGCGCCGGCGTGACGGATGACGACGATCCCGAACCGGCACCGGACCAAGGCGACGCGGCAGGCGACACCGACCCGGACCGCGACGCCGATACCGATAGCGATACCGACAGCGAAACCAACGATGCGGCCATAGACCCGGCGCCCGCGCCGGAGATACCCGCAGCACCACCACCGGAAAAGGTGGTGGAACGTGTCGTCGAGAAACGCGGCGGGTTTGGCGCCGCACTGCTGGGCGGTGTCGTTGCCGCCGCGCTGGGTTTTGTCGCCGGGCGCTCCGACATGCTCGACCCGCTGCTGCCCGCATCGCTGAAACGGGCGGATCATTCAGAGGCGATCTCTGACCTGCAGGCCGCGGGCGGCGCGCGGGATGCGGCGCTGGCCGACCTGCGCAGCGCGGTGGAGGCCATCGAGATCCCGGACATCGCGGGGCTCGAGGCACAGGTTGCCGGATTGCCGGAACAGCTGAAACCGCTGCAGGACCGGCTGGGCGCGGTCAGCGACCAGATCGCGGAGGTCTCCGGAACGATCGCGCCATTGGAACTCCGGCTGAGCGAGCTTGAAAAACGCCCGATCACCGAAGGCGTGTCCGAGACCGCAATTGCCGCCTATGAACGCGAACTTGCATCGCTTCAGGATACGGTGGCACAGCAGCGTGCCGAGGTCGAAGGGCTGGTGGCCGAGGCGCAGAAGATCCGCGCGGACGCCCGCAGTTCGGAACAGGCCGCGGACCGGGCGGCGCAGACCGCCGCCAGCCGCGCCGCGCTGGCCAGGCTGCAAACCGCCCTGGCGGCCGGGCAACCCTTTGCCGGCGAAGCGGCAGAGCTGACCGCCGCGGGTGTCACCCTGCCCGCCGAATTAGCCAATGCCGCCGAAACCGGCGTGCCATCGCTGCTGAACCTGCAGGCCGAGTTTCCCGACGCGGCCCGGTCAGCACTGGCGCGGGTCCGCGCCGACGGGGCCGAACAGGGGATCGGCGCGTTCCTGCAGAAACACTTGGGCGCCCGATCCGTCACCCCGCGCGAAGGCACGCATCCGGACGCCGTCCTGTCCCGCGCCGAGGCGGCGCTGGAGGGGGGCAATCTCGACACCGCGCTGGCCGAGATCGACGGGCTTGCCGATGATGCACGGGCCGCGCTGGACGATTGGGCGGCCAAGGCCCGCACCCGCAACGACGCCCTGGCCGCCGCCGACCGGCTCGCGGCGCAGCTGAACTCCAACTGAAGGGCCCGCCATGCTCTGGTCACTCGTGAAAATTCTCGTTTTCATCGCCCTGGTCGCGGCGCTCGCGGTGGGCGCGGGCTATCTGCTCGAATCCGATGGCGGGGTGCAGGTCACCATGGCCGGCACCGAATACACGCTGGGGCCGCTGCAATCGGTGATCGCGGTGCTGGTGCTGGTGCTGGCGCTGTGGCTCGGGCTGAAACTGCTGTCGCTGCTGGTGGCGGTGCTGAAATTCCTCAACGGCGATGAAACCGCCCTGTCGCGCTATTTCGACCGCAACCGGGAAAAACGCGGCTACAAGGCGCTGTCCGACGGGCTGATGGCGCTGGCCTCGGGCGAAGGACGGCTGGCGCTGGCCAAGGCGGCGAAGGCCGAGAAATACCTGGACGACCCCGAACTGACCAACCTGCTGATCGCGCAGGCCGCCGAAATGGCCGGCGACACGCGCAAGGCAACCGAGACCTACAAGAAACTGATCGTCTCCGACGCAACGCGGTTCGTGGGCGTGCGCGGGGTGATGAAACAGAAGCTGGCCCAGGGCGACACCGACACCGCGCGCAAGCTCGCGGAAAAGGCGTTGGCGCTGAAACCCAAACACGAAGAAGTGCAGGACGTGCTGCTGAAATTGCAGGCGCAGGCGGGCGACTGGAAAGGCGCGCGCGGCACGCTCAGCACCAAGCTGCGCAGCGGGTCCATGCCGCGCGATCTATATCGCCGCCGCGACGCGGTGCTGGCCCTGTCCGAAGCCCGCGACATCCTGAACGAAGACGCCGCGATCGAGGACGTGGAAGAGGCGATCACGGCCAACAAGCTGTCGCCCGACCTGGTGCCGGCGGCGGCGCTGGCCGCGCGCACATATGTGGCGCGGGGCAAGAAACGCAACGCGGTGCGTGTGCTGAAACGGGCCTGGGAGGCGCAGCCGCATCCCGATCTGGCCGCCGCCTTTGCCGAGATCGAACCGGACGAAACCCCGGCGGCGCGGGTCAAACGCTTTGGCGCGCTGACGCATATTCACCCGCAGAACCCCGAAACCCGGCTGCTGCTGGCCGAACTGAACGTCGTCGCCGAGGATTTCCCCGAGGCGCGCCGCGCCCTGGGCGACCTGGCCGATTCCAGCGGCGACGTGCGCGCGCTGACCCTGATGGCGGCGATCGAACGCGGTGAAGGCGCCTCTGACGCGGTGGTGCATGGCTGGCTGGCCCGCGCCTATGCCGCCCCGCGCGGGCCGCAATGGGTCTGCGACAACTGCCAGCACGTCCACGCCACCTGGGCGCCGGTCTGCGAAAGCTGCGAAGGGTTCGACACGCTCAGCTGGAAGGTGCCGGTCGTGCCGGACGCCCCCAGCGCAACCGGGATCGAGATGCTGCCGCTGATCGTCGGCAAGCCGGCCGAAATTGCCGCCGAGATTTCCGATGACAACGGCGACATGGTGGACAGCGCGCCCGCCGATGCCGCGCTGGCCGGAGAAACCGCCGCTGAGGCGGCGACGGAGACGGACAACACGTCCCCGGATGCCGAGGACGACCGGCTGAAGAACACCGTCGACGCGGTGCGCAACCTGAACGGATCGGTCGAAACCCGCGGCAGCTGACGCCGCGGGCCCTGCGGGTCAGCCCAGCCGGCTGACCACGACGGTCACTTCGGGCTTGCGCCCGATCTCGGTCAGAGCCGATTGCCGGGCGACCCGGCGCAGGCCCTCCGACAGCTTGTCGTCATCCGTCAGGGTCTTGTCGCCCGCCCGCATCAGGAACTGGTGCAGGTCCGCCTCGAGCACCTCGGTCAGCGCGGCCCCGGAGGTGCCGGTTTCCGGCAGGCCCATCAGGTCGCACCAGGGTTCGCCCAGCGGTTCGTCGTCTTCGTCGAGGATCACGGTCACCGTCACATGGCCGTTGAGCGCCATCCGGATCCGGTCGCGCACGATCCCGTCCAGCGCGCCGATGATGACCGAGCCATCCAGGTAGAGCCGCCCGGTTTCCACATAATCCGCCACCTTGGGCGCGTCGCCGGTCAGGTCCAGCATGGTGCCGTTCACGGCGAGCGCCGAACCGACACCCGATACGGCGGCCAGTTTGGCATGCGCGCGCAGGTGCCGGTGTTCGCCATGCATCGGGATCACCGTGTCGGGTTTGACGATGCCATGCAGGCGCTGCAGGTCGGGCCGGTTGGCATGGCCGGACACATGGTAGAGACCCGAGCTGTCATCGACCACGTCGACGCCCTTTTCGCTGAACTGGTTCATCACCCGGATGACCCCGCGTTCATTGCCGGGGATGGTCTTGGACGAGAACAGGAACAGGTCACCCTCCTTCAGCTCCAGCCCGCGATACTTGCCCCGTGCCAGCTGTGCGCTGGCGGCGCGGCGTTCGCCCTGGCTGCCGGTGACGATCAGCATCACCGCGTCACGGGGCAGGGTCTTTGCGTCATCCGGGTCGATCACCGGCGGGAAATCGGACAGCACCCCGGTTTCGACGGCGGCCTCGATCATCCGGCGCATGGCGCGGCCCAGCAGCACCACCGAGCGCCCCGCCGACCTGCCCGCCTCGGCCAGCGTCTTTACCCGCGCGACGTTGCTGGCAAAGGTGGTGGCCACCACCATGGCGGGCGCATCCTGCACCAGCTTTGTGATCGCCGGGCCCAGGTCGCCTTCGGACCGGCCGGGATGGTCCGAGAACACGTTGGTGGAATCGCAGACCAGCGCCTTGACGCCGCCTTTCGACGCCTCGGCCCAGAGATCGGGATCAAAGGCCTCGCCCACCACCGGTGTCGGGTCGAGCTTGAAATCGCCGCTGTGGATCACCCGCCCGGCGGGGGTGTCGATGACCAGCCCGGCGCTTTCGGGGATGGAGTGGGAGACCGGCAGGAAGGCGACCGAGAACGGCCCCGCCTGCACCCGTTCGGGCCAGGCCGACGCGCTGCGCACATTGTCGGGCGACTGGCCTTCTTCCTCCATCTTGCGCCGCGCGATATTGGCGGTGAAGGGGCGGGCATGCACCGGCGCGCCCAGCCGTGACCAGAGCCGGCCGATGGCGCCGACATGGTCCTCATGGGCGTGGGTGACAAAGATCGCGTCGAGCCGGTCGGCGCGGTCCGCCAGCCAGCTGATATCGGGCATGATCAGGTCGACGCCGGGGCTGCCGTCCATATCGGGAAAGGTCACCCCCAGGTCGACCAGGATCAGGCGTTCGTTGTCGGGTTCGCCATAGCCGTAGACATAGGCGTTCATGCCGATTTCACCGGCACCGCCCAGCGGCAGGTAGATCAGTCTTTCACGGCTCATATGTTGGCGTTTTCCTTGTTGTGGCGGTGAATCACGGTCAGGCCGTGCATGGTCAGATCGTCTTCCATCTCGTCGAACAGATCGACGCTCTGCTGGAACAGCGGGGCCAGCCCGCCGGTCGCGACCAGCTTCATGCCGCGATCGCGTTCCTCGCGGATCCGGTGGCAGATTTCGCGCACCAGCCCGACATAGCCCCAGAACACGCCGGATTGCATGCAGGCGACGGTATTGGTGCCGATCACCTTGTCGGGATGCGAGATATCGACATGCGGCAGGGCGGCCGCCGCCATGTGCAGCGCCTCGAGCGACAGGTTGACGCCGGGGGCGATGACCCCGCCGATATAGGCCCCGTCATCGGACACCACGTCAAAGGTCGTGGCGGTGCCGAAATCGATCACGATCAGGTTGCCGCCATGCCGGTCATAGGCGCCGGCGGCGTTCACCAGCCGGTCGGGCCCGACCTGGGTGCCGGCGTCGACACGGGGCGGGTTGGGCAGCAGGCAATCGGGTTTGCCCACCACGAGCGGCCGGCAGCCAAAGAACCGGTCGGCGAATACGCGCAGGTTGAACACCACGCGCGGCACGGTGGACGAGATGATCACATCGGTGATGTCGGCCTGGATCCCGTAATGTTTCACCAGCGTCGAATACCAGGTGAAATAGGCATCCGCAGTGCGGGCGTGATGGGTCGAGGTGCGCAGCGTGCACAGGAATTCGGACCCGTCCCAGATCGAAAAGACGGTGTTGGTATTGCCGCAGTCAATCGCCAGGAGCATCCGGCCTCCCTTCAGAAATAGACATCCGCCGCCGGTATCGCCACCCGGCCCCGCGCCGTTTTCAGCACGAGGTTACCCGAGCCGTCGACGGTTTCAAACGCGCCGGTGGTTTCGCTGCTGCCCGTGCGCGCGGTGATGGTTTCACCCAGCCTCGCCGCCCGGTCGAGCCAAGCGGCGCGGATCGGGTCGAACCCGTATTGGGTGAACTGCCTTTCGCGCGCGGCATAGGCGGGGGCGAGCACGTCCAGAAACGCCTCGGGCGTCACCGCGATGCCGGTATCCGGCATCAGCGCCGCCGGGCGCACCGCCCCCGGCTCCAGCGCCTCGACGGGGGGCGCCGCGATCAGGTTCACGCCGATCCCGATGAACAGGTGGGCGGTCTGGGCGGCGCTGCCGGTGCTTTCCAGCAGAATCCCCGCCAGCTTGCCGCCGTTCAGCAACAGATCGTTCGGCCATTTCAGCGAAAACCCGTCGGTGCGCCCCGTCGCCGCCACGCAGGCGTCATGCACCGCCAGCGCCGCGACAAAGCTGCGCAGCGCCGCGCGGCCCGGCGGGTCGTCGGGGCGCAGGACCAGCGTCGCGGCGAAATTGCCCTCGGGACTGGCCCAGGACCGGCCCCGGCGGCCACGCGCCCGTGTCTGGGACAGCGCCAGGATCCATTCCGGCCCGGCCAGATCAGGCGCCCGCCGCGCGGCTTCGTCCAGGGTGCTGTCGACGCTGTCCAGCACGCGGCGGCCATAGCCTTCGGGCCAGCCGGTCATGACGCAAAGGCCCGGCCGATGGGCCGGGCCACCCGCTCAGGCCTGAATGCGGGGTCAGTTGACAAGCGTCGCCGCTGCGGCTGCGGCCGCGCTTTCGATGCCAAACATGTTGATGATCCCCAGCAGCATCGCCGCCGCCGAAACGGACAGCACCGCCCACAATACCGGGGTCGAGCGGGTTTCAAGCTCCTCGCCCTCTTCGCCGAAATACATGTAGTAGACGATGCGCAGATAATAGAAGGCGCCGATCACCGACGCGACGACGCCCGCAACCGCCAGCCATGCCAGCCCGCCCTCATAGGCGGCGCGCAGCACATAGAACTTGCCGAAGAACCCCAGCATCGGGGGAACACCGGCGAGGCTGAACATCAGCACCAGCATCGCCATCGCCTTGCCTGAATCGCGCCTGGAATACATGTTCAGCGCCCGGATGTCGGTTACCGGCTGGCCGTCGCGCTCCATCATCAGGATGAAGGCAAAGGTGCCGAGATTCATGGTCACATAGATCGCCATGTAGATCAGCATCGCCTGCACGCCGAAGGCGGTGCCGGCGGCCAGCCCCATCAGCGCATAGCCCATATGCGCGATCGAGGAATAGGCCATCAGGCGCTTGATATCGGTCTGCCCGATCGCCGCGACCGCACCGAGGAACATCGACAGCAGCGACAGCAGCGCGATCACCTGGCTCCAGTCCGGGATGGCGTTGCCGAACGCGTCGAACAGCACCCGCGCGAACAGCCCCATCGCGGCCATCTTGGGCGCGGTGGCAAAAAAGGCGGTGACCGGGGTGGGCGAGCCTTCGTAGACATCGGGCGTCCACATGTGGAACGGCACGGCGGATACCTTGAACGCCATGCCCGACACCATGAACACGATCCCGAACAGCAGGCCCACGGAGACATGATCATGCTGCGCGGCCTGGATGATACCCGAGAACAGGGTGGTTCCCGCATAGCCATAGACCAGCGACGCCCCGTAGAGCAGCAGACCCGAGCTGAGCGCGCCGAGCACGAAATATTTCAGCCCCGCTTCGGTCGATTTCACGCTGTCGCGGCGCAGGGCGGCAACGACATAGAGCGCCAGCGACTGCAGTTCCAGCCCCATATAGAGCGACATCAGGTCGCCCGCGCTGACCATCATCATCATGCCGACCGCGGCCAGCGCCACCAGCAACGGGTATTCGAACCGCAGGATGCCGCGCCGCGCCATGTAGTCCTGGCTCATCAGCAGCACCACCGCGGCGGCGACCAACAGCGTCACTTTGGCAAATCGGGCAAAGCCGTCATCGACGAACATGCCGCCAAACGCGGTCCGGGTCCCGGTGCCGGTGGCGATCCACGCCGCCAGCGCCGCCATCAGGATCGCGGTGATCCATACCAGCGCCGGGGCCAGCCTGTCCTTGCCGCCATAGGCCGCGCCGACCAGCGCGAACATGGCAAAGACAGCCAGAACGATCTCTGGCAGGATTACGCTCAGATCAGCCTGGATCATCTCCGGCCCCCTCAGTTCGATGCAATCTGGCTGGCGGCCTCGGCCGCGGCCAGCGATGTGTCATAGTTCGATACCAGCGCCGCCGTGGACGGGCCGATGATGTCGGTCACCAGCGACGGATAGACGCCGAGCAGGATCGTCATCACCACCAGCGGCGCGAACACGGCCTTTTCCCGCAGGTTCATGTCGGTAATCGCCTTCAGGCTCTCCTTGACCAGGTCGCCGAACACGACCCGGCGATAGAGCCACAGCGCGTAGCCCGCCGAGAAGATGACGCCGGTCGCGGCCACGGCGGTCACCCAGGTATTGACCTGGAAGGCGCCCATCATGGTCAGGAATTCGCCGACGAAGCCCGAGGTGCCCGGCAGCCCCACATTGGCCATGGTGAACAGCATGAACACCAGCGCATAGGCGGGCATCCGGTTCACCAGCCCGCCATAGGCGGCGATGTCGCGGGTGTGCATCCGGTCATAGATCACGCCGACGATCAGGAACAGCGCGGCCGAGATGAAACCGTGGCTGAGCATCTGGAAGATCGCCCCGTCCACGCCCTGCTGGTTGGCGGCGAAGATGCCCATGGTGACAAAGCCCATATGCGCCACCGACGAATAGGCGATCAGCTTCTTCATGTCCTCCTGCACCAGCGCCACCAGCGAGGTATAGACCACGGCAATCGCGCTCATCCACAGCACCAGCGGCGTCAACAGTTCGGCCCCCACCGGGAACATCGGCAGCGAGAACCGCAGGAAGCCATAGCCGCCCATCTTTAGCAGGATCGCGGCCAGCACCACCGAACCGGCGGTCGGCGCCTGCACATGGGCGTCGGGCAGCCAGGTGTGAACCGGCCACATCGGCATCTTCACCGCGAAGGAGGCGAAGAAGGCCAGGAACATCAGCGTCTGCATGCCGCCGACGATCTGGATGCCCAGCACCGAGAAGGTCTCGGACCCGAACTGGTGATCCATCAGCGCCACGATGTCGGTGGTGCCCGCATCCGCGAACATCGCCACCATCGCCACCAGCATCAGCACCGAGCCGAGGAAGGTGTAGAGGAAGAACTTGAAGCTGGCATAGATCCGGTTCTTGCCACCCCAGATGCCGATGATCAGGAACATCGGGATCAGTCCGCCTTCGAAGAACAGGTAGAACAGCACCAGGTCCAGCGCCATGAACACGCCCAGCATCAGCGTTTCCAGCAGCAGGAAGGCGATCATGTATTCCTTGACCCGTGCGGTGACATCCCAGCTGGCCAGGATCGTCAACGGCATGATGAAGGTGGTCAGCAGCACGAACAGCACGCTGATCCCGTCGACGCCCAGCTTGTATTTCAGGCCCAGCAGCCATTCGCCTTCCTCGACGAACTGGAACCCGGTGTCGGAGGGGTCGAACTCGGCATAGATCGCCAGCGACACCAGGAAGGTGACCGTGGTGGCAAAGAGCGCCACCCATTTGGCGTTCTTGCGCGCCGCGTCATCGTCGCCGCGCAGGAACACGGCCAGGATCAGGGCTGCCAGTGCCGGAATGAAGGTGACAATGGAAAGCAGGTTGTCCATCAGTGCGCTCCTCCGCCGATCGTCATCCAGGTGACAAGGGCGGCGATCCCCAGAACCATCCAGAAGGCATAGGTGAAGATGTAACCGGTCTGGGCACGGCCCGCGAGCCGGGTAAAGAAGGGAACGATGCCCATCGCGACCCCGTTGAGGAACCCGTCGATCACGTTGCCGTCGCCGCGCCGCCACAGGAACCGGCCCAGCGCGAGGATCGGTCTGACCAGCAGCGCGTCATAGATCTCGTCGAAATACCACTTGTTCTTGAGGAACAGGTAGAGCGGCCGCTGGTTCTCGGCCAGCTTCACCGGCAGCGCCGGGTTCACCAGGTAGAACCAGATTGCCACCAGCAGCCCCAGCACCATCGCGATGAAGGGCGACACCTTCACCCATTTGGGCGCGGCATGAGCATCTTCGAGAACGTGGTTGTCGGCCCCGATATAGAGCGCGCCCTCGCCCGGCTTGCCGGCAAAGACCACATGATGGTCGGCCTCACCGCCATGGCCCGCATCGGCCGCTTCGCCGTGGTCGTCCGCCGTGGCCTGGCTGTCGGTCGTGTGGTCATCGGTCGTATGGCTCTCGCCCTGGCCATCTTCTTGGGCTGACGCCTCGGCCACCGGGATGCCATAGAACTTGCCCACCTGATCGGCATGGCCGAAGAACTGGTTGTACCAGATCATGCCCGCGAACACCGCGCCCAGGCTCAGGACACCCAGCGGCACCAGCATCGTCATCGGGCTTTCATGGGCGTGGTCGTGGGTGTGCTTGTTCCCGCGAGGCTTGCCGTAGAAGGTCAGGAAGATCAGCCGCCAGCTGTAGAACGAGGTCATCGCGGCGGCGATCACCAGCGCCCAGAACCCGAAGCCCGATCCACCGGCCCAGGCGCTTTCGATGATGGCATCCTTGGACAGGAACCCGGCAAAGCCGATCGTGGTCAGCGGAATCCCCACCCCGGTGATGGCCAGCGTGCCGATCATCATCGCCCAGAAGGTATAGGGGATCTTTTTGCGCAGCCCGCCATATTCGGTCATTTCCTGTTCATGATGCATCGCGTGGATCACCGAGCCGGCACCGAGGAACAGCAGCGCCTTGAAAAAGGCGTGGGTGAACAGGTGGAACATCGCCGCCGAATACATGCCCACGCCCGCGGCCACGAACATGTAGCCCAGCTGCGAACAGGTCGAATAGGCGATCACCCGCTTGATGTCGGTCTGCACCAGCCCGACGGTGGCGGCAAAGAACGCGGTCATGGCCCCCAGCACGGTGACGAACCCGGTCGCGCCCGGCGCGAATTCGAACAGCGGCGACATCCGGCAGACCAGAAACACGCCCGCCGTCACCATGGTCGCGGCATGGATCAGCGCCGACACCGGGGTCGGGCCTTCCATCGCGTCCGGCAGCCAGGTGTGCAGGATCAGCTGAGCCGATTTCCCCATCGCGCCAATGAACAGCAGGACGCAGATCACCTCGACCGCGGTCCATTCGCCCCACAGGAAGGTAAGCTGCGTTTCCGCCAGCACCGGCGCGGCGGCGAACACGTCATCCATGTTGATGCTGTCGACGAGGAAAAACAGCGCGAAGATCCCCAGCGCGAAGCCGAAATCGCCCACCCGGTTGACCACGAAGGCCTTGATCGCGGCGGCGTTGGCCGACGGTTTGCGATAGTAGAACCCGATCAGCAGATAGGACGCGACGCCCACGCCTTCCCAGCCAAAGAACATCTGCACCAGGTTGGCCGAGGTCACCAGCGCCAGCATCGCGAAGGTGAAGAAGCTGAGATAGGCGAAGAACCGCGGCTTGTAGCTCTCGGTTTCCTTCCATTGCGGGTCGTGATCCATGTAGCCGAAGCTGTAGAGATGCACGAGGCTGGACACCGTGGTGACGACGATCAGCATGATCGCGGTCAGCCGGTCCAGCCGGATCGCCCATTCGGTGGCCAGGCTGCCGCTTTCGATGAAGCGCAGCACCGGGATGTTCTGGGTCACGCCGTCAAAGGTGAAGAACACGATCCAGCTCAGGATCGCGGCCAGGAACAGCAGCCCCGTTGCCACCCAGAGCGCGGCGGTTTCGCCGATGAACTTGTATCCGAACCCGCAGATCAGCGACCCGACCAGCGGCGCGAAGAGGATGATGGTTTCCATGGTCCCTTACCCCTTCATCACGTTGACGTCTTCCACCGCGATGGTGCCGCGGTTGCGGAAGAAGCAGACCAGGATCGCCAGCCCGATGGCGGCCTCGGCGGCGGCGACGGTCAGCACGAACAGCGTGAAGACCTGCCCGACCAGATCGCCGAGGAAACTGGAGAACGCCACGAGGTTGATATTCACCGCCAGCAGCATCAGTTCGATGCTCATCAGCAGGATGATCACGTTCTTGCGGTTCAGAAAGAGCCCGAAGATGCCGATGACGAAGAGCGTCGCCGCCACCGTCAGGTAATGTTCAAGTCCGATCATGTCTTCTGTCCCTTCGGGCCGTTCACCCGTTCAAATATCCGTTCGCGACCCGGACCGCGGCGGTTCCCGCGGCGATGGCCGCCCAGCGTCCCGCGGTCACAGCCCCTGCCCCGGTTTCACGTCCCGCAACTCCATGGCCTCTGCCGGGTCGCGATACATCTGCGCCAGAATGTCCTGCCGCTTCACGTCCTGGCGGTGGCGCAGCGTCAGCACGATGGCGCCGACCATCGCCACCAGCAGGATCAGGCCGGCCAGCTGGAACAGCAGGAAATACTGGTCATACAGCACCATCCCCAGCGCCTGGGTGTTGTGCATGTCCTCGGGAATGGCGTTGGCGCGCAGCCCGTCTGCGGCCTCGCTGGCCTCCCAGACGCCAAAGGCCATCACGAACTGCATCAGGATGATCAACCCGATCAGCAGCGCCAGCGGCATGTATCGCGCCATCTCGGCCTTGAGCTCGGCAAAGTCCACGTCGAGCATCATCACCACGAATAGGAACAGCACCATGACCGCGCCCACATAGACGATGATCAGCAGCATGGCGACGAATTCCGCGCCCAGCAGCACAAACAGCCCCGCCGCCGACAGAAAGGCCAGGATCAGCCACAGCACCGAATGCACGGGCTGTCGGCTGATCACGGTGAACAGCCCGCCGGTGATGGCGCTGATCGCGAACAGGTAGAAGGCGAACACGGTCATTTGGAGTCTTCCTCCTTGTCTTCCATCACCGCGCGGGCGATTTCCATCGCGCGGGTCATGGCGGGTATTCCGGCGAACATCGACATCTGGGCGATGGTCTCGGCGATCTCATCCTTGGTGGCGCCGGCCTCCATCAGGTGGCGCACGGTCATGCGCACCGGCGTTTCGGCCTGCGCGCCCTGCATCGTCAGCCCGGCCAGCGTCAGCAGCAGCCGGGTCTTGGCATCCAGCCCGTTCTTGGACATGCCGCGGCCGAACCACATCTCCATCGCGTCCTTGGGCATGGTCGGCCAGAGCTGTTCGAACCCCTTGGGGCTGAAGCTCTCGAGCGCGGGGTTGAAGGCCCGCGCCATTTCCTGCGCCTGCGCCATCATCAGTTCGAACGGGGTTTTCGTATCGCTCATGCCGCGCCCTTTCGGGAAACGTGGGCACAGGTCATCGCAGCGGCCCGGCGGAACCGGGCCGTGCCGCTTGCGCGGAAACCGTTATGCAGCAGGTTGACGCTCATCGATACGGCGCGTCCACTTCCAGGTTGCGGGCTATCTCCGCTTCCCAGCGTTCCCCGTTCTCGAGCAGCTTTTCCTTGTCATAGAACAGTTCTTCGCGGGTTTCGGTGGCAAATTCGAAATTCGGACCCTCGACAATGGCATCGACCGGGCAGGCCTCCTGGCAGAAGCCGCAATAGATGCATTTGGTCATGTCGATGTCATAGCGCGTGGTGCGGCGGCTGCCGTCCTCGCGCGGTTCGGCGTCGATGGTGATCGCCTGCGCCGGGCAGATCGCCTCGCACAGCTTGCAGGCGATGCAGCGTTCCTCACCGTTGGGATAGCGCCGCAGCGCGTGTTCGCCACGAAACCGGGGCGACAGCGGCCCTTTTTCATGCGGATAGTTCACCGTCGCCTTGGGGGCGAAGAAATACTTCATCCCCAGCTTCAGGCCGACGAAGAAATCCTGCAGCAGGAAATACTTGGCGGCGCGGCCATAGTCGATCTGCGTCATCTCAGTCCCCCACGTCCTGCGCGTTGAGTTGCATATAGGCCCAGGCGCCCAGCGCCGATACGATATCCGTCGATGCGACCTTGGCGGATTCGTCCGTGACCGGGTTGGCGGCTTGCATCCGGAATTCCCCGATCAGGAAGGCCCCCAGTTTTTCGAGCTCGTCCGGCTTGGCGTCCCTGATTGCGGTAGCTAGCCCCATCTCAGCCCCCTGTCGCCCAGCGGGTATAGGCGCCCCAGAACCAGTCGAACCTGGCCGAGAAGGCCACGAACACGACCCAGGCGATCGACATCGGCAGGAACACCTTCCAGCCCAGCCGCATCAGCTGGTCGTAGCGGTATCGCGGCGTGATCGCCTTGATCATCGAGAAGAAGAAGAACACGAACAGGATCTTGGCGACCATCCACAGGATGCCGTCGGGCAGGCCCGGGATCGGCGACAGCCAGCCGCCCAGGAACAGCAGCGATACCAGCGCGCACATCAGCACCACCGCCACCAGTTCGCCGATCATGAACAGCAGGAACGGTGTCGAGGAATATTCCACCTGGTATCCCGCCACCAGTTCGCTTTCCGCTTCGGGCAGGTCGAACGGCGGGCGGTTGGTTTCCGCCAGCGCCGAAATGAAGAACAGGAACAGCATCGGGAAATGCGGCAGCCAGTACCAGCTGAACAGGCCGTAATCGCCATCCTGCGCACGCACGATGTCGCCGAAATTCATCGACCCGGTGGAAATGATCACGCCGATGATGATCAGGCCGATGCTGACCTCGTAGGAAATCATCTGCGCCGCCGAACGCAGCGAGCCCAGGAACGGGTATTTCGAGTTCGACGCCCAGCCGCCCATAATCACGCCATACACTTCGAGCGAGGAGATCGCGAAGACGTAGAGAATGGCCACGTTGATGTCGGACAGAACCCAGCCGTCGTTGAACGGGATCACCGCCCAGGCGATCAGCGCCATGACCAGCGACACCATCGGCGCCAGCAGGAACACGGCCCGGTCGGCGCCGGCGGGGAACACAACCTCCTTGACGATATACTTGATGAAGTCGGCAAAGCTCTGCAGCAGGCCGAACACGCCCACCACGTTGGGGCCGCGCCGCATCTGGACCGCGGCCCAGATCTTGCGGTCCGCATACATCAGGAAGGCCAGCGCCACCAGCAGCGGCACCACGATGAGCAGCACCTGTCCGATCGTCAGCAGGCCGATCCCCAGGTAGGTGGTGGTAAAGAATTCAGCCATGGTCCCTCACAGCTTGGTTAGACCTTGCGCCACGCGCCGCCCTTGCGCCGCTGTAAACAGCATCTGCCGTTCGCGCGCCACCCTCGGCGCGCATTTTTCCGCGCCGGTGCAGCGTCAAATCGACACCCGGTATCGCGCGGAAATCCGTCATTCCGCCGCCATCGCGCTCTGGGCCCGCGCCTTGGCGTTGGCCGAGAGTTCCGCCATCAACGCGCTGGCCCGCGCAATCGGGTTGGTCAGATAGAAATCGCGGACCGCGTAACGGAAATCCGCGTCGCCCAGCGGGCCGGTTTCCAGAGCCGGGCCCTGGTTTTCCGGCACCTCGTCGATCCGCGCCAGGTGCGGGACCGCCTCGACCAGCCGGTTGCGCAGCTGCGCGAGGGAATCGAACGGCAACGCGTTGCCCAGTTCCGCCGACAGGGCGCGCAGGATGGCCCAGTTTTCCTTGGCCTCGCCCGGCGCGAACCCGGCGCGCAGCGCCAGTTGCGGGCGGCCTTCGGTATTCACGAACAGGCCGGGTTCCTCGGTATAGGCCGCGCCGGGCAGGATCACGTCGGCGCGATGCGCCCCGCGATCGCCGTGGCTGCCCTGGTAGATGACAAAGGCACCCTCGCCGATCTCGACCTCGTCGGCACCGAGATTGTAGATCACGTCGGCGGCGCTCACCGTCTCCATGCCGCCCTCGCAGGTGGCATCGACATCCATCGCGCCCACCCGCCCGGCGGCGCTGTGCAGCACCAGCAACCCGCTGTCGGTATTGGCGGCGACGGTTTGCGCGGCGGCCAGCACCGCGGCCCCGTCCGCCTCGGTCAGCGCCCCCTGTCCGACGATCACCAGCGACCGGCGGCCGCGGATCTCGTCCGATCCGCCCATTTCAACCACCCGCGCCAGCGCCGCGCGGTCGGCGCCCATATGGGCGTAGTCATAGGTCAGATCGACAGCCGGGCCGACCAGCGCGATCTCGGCGCCATGACTCCAGGCCTTGCGGATGCGCGCATTCAGCACCGGCGCCTCGTCACGCGGATTGGTGCCGATCAGCAGGATGCGCTCGGCGTTGTCGATATCCTCGATCGCGGCGGTACCGGCATAGGCGGCACGGTTGCCTGCCGGCAGCCTCGCGGCATCGGTGCGGCATTCGACAACACCGCCCAGCCCCTCGATCATCTGCTTGAGCGCAAACGCCGCCTCGACCGGGGCTAGGTCCCCGACCAGTCCGGCGGCTTTTTCAGCCCCCTTCAGGGCTTCGGCCGCCTTGCCCAGCGCCTCGGCCCAGGTCGCGGGACGCAGCTTGCCGTTCTCGCGCAGATAGGGCTTGTCCAGCCGCTGGCGGCGCAGCCCGTCCCAGACGAAGCGGGTCTTGTCGGAAATCCATTCCTCGTTCACGCCGTCATGGTTGCGGGGCAGGAACCGCATCACCTCGCGGCCCTTGGTATCGACCCGGATGTTCGATCCCAGCGCGTCCATCACGTCGATGCTCTCGGTCTTGGTCAGTTCCCAGGGTCGGGCGGTGAAGGCATAGGGTTTCGACACCAGCGCGCCCACCGGGCACAGGTCGATGATGTTGCCCTGCAGGTTCGAATCGAGCGTCTCGCCGAGATAGGACGTGATCTCGGCATCCTCGCCGCGCCCGGTCTGGCCCATCTGGCTGATGCCCGCCACCTCGGTGGTGAAGCGCACGCAGCGGGTGCAGGAGATGCAGCGGGTCATATGGGTTTCGACCAGCGGCCCGAGATCGAGATCGTCCACCGCGCGCTTGGGCTCGCGGAACCGACTGAAATCGACGCCATAGGCCATCGCCTGGTCCTGCAGGTCGCATTCGCCGCCCTGATCGCAGATCGGGCAATCCAGCGGGTGGTTGATGAGCAGGAACTCCATCACCCCTTCGCGGGCCTTCTTGACCATCGGCGAATTGGTCCGGACCTCCGGCGCCTGGCCTTCGGGGCCGGGGCGCAGGTCCCGCACCTGCATGGCGCAGGAGGCCGCCGGTTTCGGCGGGCCGCCCACCACCTCGACCAGGCACATCCGGCAGTTGCCGGCAATCGACAGCCTTTCGTGGTAACAGAAACGCGGCACCTCCACCCCGGCCAGCTCGCAGGCCTGGATCAGGGTCATCGCCCCATCCACTTCGATCTCGTGTCCGTCGATGTTGACTTTGCGGAGGTCAGACATGGCTCTCACTTCGCTTTCAGTAGCACGCCGATGGCGCTGTTCTTCGCTATTTCCGCGCGCCCGTAGGCACAGAAGCTCTCGGGGTCATCGTAGCTGACGCCGTTCTGTTTCAGCAGCCGCTCGCCCTTGGCCCGCATCCGCGCCTTTTCGGCGTCGGAATCGACGAAGGCGCGGATCTCGTCATCGCTGTAGCCCAGATCGTTGGCCCGGCGGCGCAGCCGGTGCAGGATGCCGATGGCCTTGAACACCCGGCCGCCGATCCGGTCGCAATGATCGCGGATCTCGTCGGCGACGGCGATCGCGAATAACGGGTTCTCGATTTCCGGCACGTCGTTGAGCGACGGCTTGCCCTGCGCGATCGCGGGCGACGACGCCACCAGCACCAGCCACAGCGCCAGCCAGCGCGGGCGATATGAAAAACGCGGGCCGGTCACGACCTGCACCTGCCGCTGAAGGTCAGCGTGTCATCGACGATGGTCAGGCGCTGCGGATCGGTATCCGGCCCCACCGACCAGTCGATCTTCGACGTGCCATAATTCGAGATGCAATAGCGGGTGCCTTCGTAGCGTCCGGCCTCGCGCGCGCCGTCGAAGGAGGCGGACACACCCTTTACGGTGGTGGTGAAATCGGCCAGCGTGACCTTCTTGTCGACGGCGGCGGTCTTGGACCTGAAATAGACGCCGTCAAAGGCGATCCGGCCTTCGTCGCGCTTGAAGGTCGAACAGCCCGCCGGCACGACGACGGCAACGAGCGCGGCCAGCATCGCCGCCCGTGCCCCGCGTGCCGCGGTGAAACGATATGCGCGCCGCGGGCTCAAAACGCCGCCACGACCGCCGACAGCGCCAGCAGCACCATGCACAGCCAGCCCGCCACATAGGCAAAGCTGCGCGGCCCGCTATGCGGCTGCCCGATCCCGCGCAGATGCACCACCAGCATGACGATCCGGCTGACCAGCACCAGCGATGCCAGCCAGTTGACCCAGACCGGGCTGGCCCCTGCGAGAATCGCGGCGGCAGTCACCGCCACGAAGATCCCCAGCGTGTCCGAGCCGTTCTGGAACGCCCGGTGCAGCCGATAGGCCGGATCGGCGTAATCCGCCACCGGCTCGGCCCCCGGCGCCAGGCCCTGCGCGCCCTTGCGAAGGGCCGAAAGCGGGGACAGCGCCAGCACGATCAGCGCAAACAGCGCGACCGATGCGATGGCATGGGAATATGCGGCGAACGTGTCCATCGGGGCCTCCTATTCCGCGGCGACCGCGCTGATGCGGCCGGCCTGCTGCGCTTTGATCCGGTCCTCGATCTCATCGCGGAAATTGCGGATCAGACCCTGGATCGGCCAGGCCGCGGCATCGCCGAGCGCGCAGATGGTGTGGCCCTCGACCTGCTTGGTCACGTCGAACAGCATGTCGATTTCCTCGACCTCGGCCTGCCCTTTCACCAGACGGTCCATCACCCGCATCATCCAGCCGGTGCCTTCGCGGCAGGGCGTGCACTGACCGCAGCTTTCGTGTTTGTAGAACTTGGACAGCCGCCAGATCGCCTTGATGATATCGGTGGAATTGTCCATCACGATCACCGCCGCCGTGCCCAGGCTCGATCCCTTGTCGCGCAGGGCGTCGAAATCCATGATGGCGTCGCGCATGTTTTCGCCGCGCACGCAGGGCACCGACGAGCCGCCGGGGATCACCGCCTTGAGATTGTCCCAGCCGCCACGAATGCCGCCGCAATGGCGGTCGATCAGTTCCTCGAAGGTGATCGACATCGCCTCTTCGACGACGCAGGGGTTGTTCACATGGCCCGAAACCGCGAACAGCTTGGTGCCCGCGTTGTTCTGCCGCCCGAACGACGCGAACCAGTCGGCGCCCCGGCGCAGGATGGTGGGCACCACGGCGATCGATTCCACGTTGTTCACCGTGGTCGGGCAGCCGTAGAGCCCCGCCCCCGCCGGGAATGGCGGCTTCATCCGGGGCATGCCCTTCTTGCCTTCGAGGCTTTCCAGCAGCGCGGTTTCCTCGCCGCAGATATAGGCGCCGGCGCCGTGATGCAGGTAGAGATCGAAATCCCAGCCCGACCCGGCGGCGTTCTTGCCCAGCAGCCCGGCGTCATAGGCTTCGTCGATGGCCGCCTGCAATGCCTCGCGTTCGCGGATATATTCGCCGCGGATATAGATGTAGCAGGCATTGGCGTTCATCGCGAAGGACGCGATCAGGCAGCCTTCGATCAGCGTATGCGGATCGTGGCGCATGATTTCGCGGTCCTTGCAGGTGCCCGGCTCCGATTCGTCGGCATTGACCACCAGATAGGCGGGCCGCCCGTCGCTCTCCTTGGGCATGAAGGACCATTTCAGCCCGGTCGGGAATCCGGCACCGCCGCGCCCGCGCAGCCCTGAATCCTTCATGTTCTGGATGATCCAGTCGCGCCCCTTGGCAATAATGCCGGCGGTCCCGTCCCAATGGCCGCGCGCCCGCGCGCCAGCCAGCGTGCGGTCATGCATCCCGTAGAGATTGGTGAATATCCGGTCCTCGTCCTTCAGCATCGCGGCTATCCCTGATTATCCCGGCGCAACCGCCGGATTTGATAGATGTTGACCAAGGCCCAGACAAAGGCGGCCATCGCGGCGAAATAGAACAGCATCTCGTATCGCATCGGCAGGCCGAGCACGAATACCAGCCACGGCGCCAGCAGCGCGGCCACGCCGCCCGCCACGATCACCAGCGCGGTGATCCGTCCCCTGCGGGAAATGGCTGTGTCGACATCGTCTTGCATCGGCTCTTCGTCACCCTCCCCGGGCGCTCAGTCGTAAATCCCGTCATCCTTGGCGCGCCGGGCAAATTCGGTTTCCTCGCCCGCCGCCAGTTTCCCGGCCTGTTCGACCCAGCCATCGCGCTCGATCCGGCCCTTGAAGGTCAGCCGTTCATCGACCCAGGCGATATTCGCGGCAGTCCAGGCGGCGATCTGGTCGAAATGGTAGAAGCCCAGCTCATTGAGCGTCTGTTCCAGTTTCGGACCGACGCCCTTGAGCAGCTTGAGATCGTCGGGCTGGCCGCCACGGGCCGCCGTCAGAAGCTCGGGCGCGGCGTCGTCTGCCGTGGTTTGCGGCTGGTATTTCCACACCCCCTTGCGGGCGGCCAGGTCGGCCTGCCCGGGCAGTGCCGCCGAAGGCTTGATCGGCGATGACCCATCATCGGCGGTCGCTCTGGCCGGCACTGCCGCGGTTTTGCCCGGCGCCTCGGGGGCCGCCGGCGCGGCTTCGGCCACCGCCTCGGCAGCGGGTTGGTCCTTGCGCCAGGGGGTCAGCAGCGGCACCTCGGTGCCGTCGATCCGCTTGATCGTGTCGCCAAGGTCGACCGCCAACTGCACCGAGGCGTTATACTGCGTGTGCCCGCTCTCGAAATCCTTCAGGCTGGTCAGGCCGTTCAGCGGTTCGGCCGCATAGCGCCCGTTCTGCGGCCCCGGCACCGGCACCTTGCCGGCGGCCAGTTCGTCGAGGATCTCGGCAAAGCGCGCGGCGGTCAGGTCCTCGTAGTAATCCTTGCCGATCTGCGCCATCGGCGCATTGGCGCAGGACCCGAGACATTCGACCTCTTCCCAGGAAAACCGGCCATCGGCAGACAATTCATGCGGGTTGGCGGCGATCTTGTCCTTGCACACCGCCATCAGGTCCTCGGCGCCGCAGATCATGCAGGATGTGGTGCCGCAGACCTGCACATGCGCGACCGAACCGACCGGCTGCAACTGGAACATGAAATAGAAGCTCGCCACTTCGAGCACCCGGATATGGGCCATGCCCAGCATGTCGGCGACATGTTCGATGGCGGGCCGGGTCAGCCAGCCTTCCTGTTCCTGCGCCCGCCAGAGCAGCGGGATGACCGCCGAAGCCTGCCGGCCCTCGGGATACTTGGTGATCTGCCCTTCGGCCCAGGCCCGGTTGGCCGGGGTAAAGGCGAAGCTGTCAGGTTGGTCGTGGTAAAGGCGTCGCAGCATGGCGGTCCTCAGAGCATGGCGAAGAGGGACAGGAGCGCGCCGACCGCGGCCGCCCCGCCTCCGATAAGGTGAATCCAGTGCGGCTTGCCCGCGCGGGAATAGATGAAGGCGTCACCGAAACCGATCACGGCAAAGCCGAGCAGCAGCCCGAACAGCACGCTCGGCGCACCGATCCAGGCCGCCAGCAGCGCCAGCAGCGACAACCCCGCGTAACGCACCAGCAGCGCCTGCGGAAGATGATCCCTGTCGTGCTGGATCATCTTCAGACCGCGTTCCTTGCCGAGCGCGAGCAGGACGGTGACGGTGACCATCAGGGCCACGACCAGCCAGCCGACGATTGTGACGAGCGTGGAGAGCATCAGCGGTCAACCTCGCCGAACACGATATCCATGGTGCCGATGATGGCGGCGATATCGGCCAGCTGATGGCCCTTGGAGACATGGTCCATCGCCTGAAGGTGCATGTAGCCCGGCGCGCGCAGCTTGGCGCGATAGGGCCGGTTGGTGCCGTCGGAGACCATGTAGACCCCGAACTCGCCCTTGGGCGCCTCGACCCCGGCATAGACTTCGCCGGCGGGAACGTGGAACCCTTCGGTATAGAGCTTGAAGTGATGGATCAGGCTTTCCATCGACGTTTTCATGTCGCGGCGGTTCGGCGGCGTCAGCTTGCCCCGCGCCAGAACGTCGCCGGGTTCGGCGCGCAGCTTCTCGATCGCCTGCAGCATGATATGCACCGACTGGCGCATTTCCTCCATCCGCACCAGGTAGCGGTCGAAACAGTCGCCCTTGGTCCCGACGGGGATCTGGAAGTCGAATTCGCTGTAGCATTCATAGGGTTGCGACCGCCGCAGATCCCAGGCCAGACCCGAGCCGCGCGCCATGACGCCGGAGAACCCCCATTCCTGGATCGTGGTTTCATCCACCACGCCGATATCGACGTTGCGCTGCTTGAAGATCCGGTTCTCGGTCAGCAACCCGTCGATGTCGTCCAGCACCCTGGGGAAGGCATGGCACCAGGTCTCGATGTCGTCGATCAGCTCGGGCGGCAGGTCCTGATGGACGCCTCCGGGGCGGAAATAGGCCGCGTGAAGCCGCGCGCCGCTGGCGCGTTCGTAGAATATCATCAGCTTTTCGCGTTCCTCGAACCCCCAGAGCGGCGGGGTCAGCGCGCCGACGTCCATCGCCTGCGTGGTCACGTTCAGCAGGTGGTTCAGGATGCGGCCGATTTCGCAATACAGAACCCGGATCAGCGAGGCGCGGCGCGGCGCGGCCACACCGGTCAGCTTTTCGATGGCCAGGCACCAGGCATGTTCCTGGTTCATCGTGCCGACGTAGTCCAGCCGGTCCAGATAGGGCAGGTTCTGCAGGTAGGTGCGGCTTTCCATCAGCTTCTCGGTGCCGCGATGCAGCAGGCCGATATGCGGATCGCAGCGCTCGACGATCTCGCCGTCGAGTTCCAGCACCAGCCGCAGCACCCCGTGCGCCGCCGGGTGCTGGGGGCCGAAGTTGATGTTGAAGTTGCGGATCTTCTGTTCGCCGGTCAGCGCGTCTTCGAATCCCTTGGAGCCATCCATCAGCGTTTCTCCAGCTCTTGCAGCTTCATCGCCATCACCCACGCCAGAATGGGCACGCCAAGCGGGATCAGACACGCAGCGGCCCAATATTTGTTGATCCCGAAATGCGGCAGCAGTTTCAGCATCGGGATCGCGGTTAGCGCGCTGATCAGCCAGAACAGGCCGCCCATCACTTCGCCCCCGTATTTTCGTCCGATTTCTCGTCGCCCGGCAGGATGTACTCCGCACCTTCCCAGGGGCTCATGAAATCGAACTGCCGGTATTCCTGCACCAGCGACACCGGTTCATAGACCACGCGCTTGAGCGCCTCGTCATACCGCACCTCGGTATAGCCGGTGGTCGGAAAATCCTTGCGCAGCGGATGCCCGCGGAACCCGTAATCGGTCAGAATGCGGCGCAGGTCCGGATGGCCGGTGAAATGGATCCCGAACATGTCGAACACCTCGCGCTCGAGCCAGTTCGCGCAGGGATGCACCGAGGTGATCGACGGCACCGTGTCGCCGTCGCGGATCGCGACCCGCAGCCGGATGCGCTGGTTGGTGTACATCGACAGCAGGTGATAGACGACATCGAACCGTTTCGGCCGGTCGATATGGTCAACGGCGGTGATGTCCACCAGCGACGAGAACCGGCAGCCCTGGTCGGCCTTGAGATACTCGACGAAGGCGACGATGTTCGACGGCGTCACATCCATGTTCAGCTCGCCAAAGCTGACATCCCAGGACAGCACGCAGTCGTTGCGCTTGAGCGCGATTTCCTCGCCCAGGTTCTTCAGGTCCTCGCTCATCTCACGATCGTCCCCGTCCTGCGGATCTTGCGCTGAAGCTGCATCAGCCCGTAGAGCAGCGCCTCGGCGGTCGGCGGGCAGCCGGGCACATAGATGTCCACCGGCACGACCCGGTCGCAGCCCCGCACCACCGAATAGCTGTAGTGATAATAGCCGCCGCCATTGGCGCAGCTGCCCATGCTGATCACATAGCGCGGCTCGGGCATCTGGTCATAGACCTTGCGCAGCGCCGGGGCCATCTTGTTGGTCAGGGTACCGGCCACGATCATCACGTCCGACTGGCGCGGCGAGGCCCGCGGCGCGATGCCGAACCGTTCGGCGTCATAGCGCGGCATCGAGGTGTGCATCATCTCGACCGCGCAACAGGCCAGCCCGAAGGTCATCCAGTGCAGCGACCCGGTACGCGCCCAGTTGATGATGTCCTCGGTCGAGGTCAGCAGGAACCCCTTGTCCTGCAATTCGGTGTTCAGCGCCCTCGTGGCAACGTCCTTGTCCACGCCGGCGGCGTTGGTGGTGGTGGCTACGCCCATTCCATCGCCCCCTTCTTCCATTCGTAGGCAAAGCCGATGGTCAGCACCGCGAGGAACACCATCATCGACCAGAAGCCCACCATGCTCACATCCTTGAACGCCACCGCCCAGGGGAACAGGAACGCGATTTCAAGGTCGAAAATGATGAACAGGATCGACACAAGGTAGAAACGCACGTCGAATTTCATCCGCGCGTCGTCGAACGCGTTGAAGCCGCATTCGTAGGCGCTCACCTTTTCCGGGTCGGGATTGCGGACCGCCAGCACGATGGCCGCGAGGATCAGAACGATCCCGAGCCCGATGGCGACGACGAGAAACACGAGGATCGGGAAATATTCCCGCAACAGCTCTTCCACGAGTGGCTCCTTTCCCGCGCGCGTTCGGCGCGCCGTCAATTGGCGGTTGGCTCGATCTGCTGTCTATCCTTGCCAGTGCGGAGGGTCAACGGGGCCAACCCCGTTCACGCGGGCCGAATCGCCGCATCCCCGCAGTTACTTGCCGCGTATCCGGCAGCCCGGCTTCCGGTCGGCTTCCGGTCAGCTTCCGGCCTGCCAGCTTGGCTTGCGGCGGTCGAAAAAGGCACCGATTCCTTCCTGTGCCTCGTCGGTTTCCCAACGCGCGACCAGACCGCGAATGGTCGAATCGATCACCTCGGCATCGATGCGCGGGCCCAGATCGCGCGCCAGCCGCTTGGCCGCGGCCACCGCGCCGGGGGCGCAGGACAGGTAGGGGGCGACCTCGGCCTCGACCGCCGCCGCCAGGTCCCCGGCCGGAACCGCGCGTGCCAGCAGGCCCAGCCGCACGGCTTCTTCCGCGCCGAAGATGCGGGCGGACATGAACACGCGCCGCGCGTTGGCCTCGCCCATGCGCGCCAGCACATAGGGGCCGATCGTGGCCGGGATGATCCCCAGCCGGGTTTCGGTGAACCCCATCTTCAGGCTGTCGACGCCGATCGCCACGTCGCAGATGCTGGCGATGCCGACACCGCCGCCAAAGGCGTTGCCCTGCAACGCGCCGATCACCGGTTTGGGCAGCGCGTTCAGCGCGTTCAGCATCCCGGCCAGCTTGCGGGCCTCGACGAACCGGGTTTCGGAATCGGCGGCCATCTGCACCTGCATCCAGGCCAGGTCGCCACCGGCGCAGAAGGTCTTGCCCGCGCCGGTCAGCACCACCACCCGAACCGCGTCGTCATCGGCCAGCCGCGCCGCGGCACCGGTCAGCTCGTCGATCATCTGCGCCGACATCGCGTTGTGTTTTTCGACCCGGTTCAGGGTCAGCGCGGCCACGCCGCGTGCGTCGGTTTCCAGTTTCAGCGTCTCGTACATCCGGCTCATCCCTCCCGCATCGCCCGCGCCATCGCCGCGGCCTCGTTCACCACGTCCATGTCCAGCCCGGTGTCGTAACCCAGCCGCTCCAGATGCGCCGCGACCGCCTCGGTCGCCACGTTGCCCGATGCGCCCGGCGCATAGGGACAGCCGCCCAGCCCGCCGACGGCGGCATCGAACACCCGCACCCCCATGACCAGCGAGGCGTCGATATTGTCCAGCGCCCGCCCGGCGGTGTCGTGATAATGGCCGGCCAGCCGCGTCGCGGGCACCACGTCGCGCACCGCGGACAGCATCCGCGCGATGCTGTCGGGCGTGCCCTGCCCGATGGTGTCGCCCAGCGAGATCTCGTAACAGCCCATCCCGAACAGCCGGTCCGCCAGCGCGGCCACCGCGCCGGGATCGGTCGGCCCGTCGAACGGGCAGTCGGTCACGCAGGAGATATAGCCGCGCACCGGCAGGTCGATATGCCGCGCCGCCTCGAGGATCGGCACGAACCGGTCCACGGAGTCGGCCACCGTCGCGTTCAGGTTCGCCTTCGAAAACCCCTCGGAGGCCGAGGCGAACACCGCGATCTCGTCGGCCCGTGCCGCCAGCGCGTCGTCATAGCCGCGCATGTTCGGGGTCAGCGCCGCGTAGCGCACCCCCGGCGCGCGGGCGATGCCCGCCAGGACCTGCGCCGACCCGGCCA
The DNA here is from genome assembly GCF_003008555.2 of Pukyongiella litopenaei. Taxonomy (NCBI): domain Bacteria; kingdom Pseudomonadati; phylum Pseudomonadota; class Alphaproteobacteria; order Rhodobacterales; family Paracoccaceae; genus Pukyongiella; species Pukyongiella litopenaei. The sequence continues at coordinate 1,107,258 of NZ_CP027665.1, forward strand.
TCTGCGGCACCCATTTCGGGCTGACGAAGGACGCGCATTCGATCCGCGAGAACCCGGCCCGGCTCAGGCAATCGACCAGCGCCACCTTTTCGGCCACCGGGATTTCGCGTTTTTCGTTCTGGAGCCCGTCGCGCGGCCCCACCTCGAAGATCTCGATCCGTTCCTTCATCGCGATGGTCCCCCCAATATCCTTTCTGGATCCCGTCTGGCCGGCTGCGACGCGCGCGCTCAGCCGTCTTCCTCCTCGAGCCGCACCAGCGCCGCGCCCGCCTCGACCTGGGCGCCCGCCTCGACCAGAACCTCGGCGATCACGCCGTCGCGGGCGGCCAGCAGCGAATGTTCCATCTTCATCGCCTCGAGCACCGCCAGCCGGTCGCCTTCGGCCACCGCCTGCCCGGGTTCCGCGTGGACCGATTTGACCAGGCCCGGCATCGGCGCCTCGACCAGGTTCCCGTCGCCGGTCGCGGCTTCGGCACGTTCCAGCGGATCCACGAGGTCAAAGGCAAGGCCGTAGCCGTCGAAGACCGTGGCCACGCCGCCGGCGACCGAGACATCGGGCATCACCTCGCCGCCGACCAGCCAGGTGCCGTCGGTGCGTTCGGCGATCACCTCGGTGCCCGCCGCCTGCCAGCGCTGGCGGTCGCGGGTCTCGACCTCGACCACGAGGTCGATCACCTCGCCGTCACGCGAGAGCGCGGCGCTGCGCCGCAGCGGCGCCCAGAGCGCAAACCCCATGTCACGCTGTTCGCGGTCGAGCCCGGTCGCGGCCATCGCCGCCGCCACCGCATGGCGCGGTTCGGGGGGCGGCGTTGCCGTCAGCGCGTCCAGATCGCGCCCGATCAGGCCGGTATCCACGTCGCCCGCCGCAAACCCGGCATGCCGGGTCAGCGCGCCGAGAAAGGCGAGGTTGGTCACCGTTCCCGCCACCTGCGTATGGCGCAGCGCCCGGTCCAGCCGCGCCAGCGCCACCGCGCGGGTCGATCCGTGTACGATCACCTTGGAGATCATCGGATCGTACCACGGGCTGATCGTGTCGCCGCTGCGCACGCCGCTGTCGGCGCGGCACCCGTCGGGAAAGGCCAGATGCGTGAGCGTGCCGGTCGCGGGCAAGAAGCCCTTGGGCACATCCTCGGCATAGAGCCGCGCCTCGAAGGCATGACCGGTAATGGCCAGGTCCTCCTGCCGGGCGGGCAGCGCTTCGCCCGAGGCGACCCGCAGCTGCCATTCCACCAGGTCGACGCCGGTGATCGCCTCGGTCACCGGGTGTTCCACCTGCAGGCGGGTGTTCATCTCCATGAACCAGAACCGGTCGGCGCGCAGCCCCTCGGAGGCATCGACGATGAACTCGACCGTGCCCGCGCCCCGATAGCCGATCGCCTCGGCCGCGCGAACGCCGGCCTCGCCCATCGCGGCCCGCATGTCCGCGGTCATGCCGGGGGCGGGGGCTTCCTCGATCACCTTCTGATGGCGGCGCTGCAGCGAACAGTCGCGTTCGAACAGGTGCACGGCATGGGTGCCGTCGCCAAAGACCTGCACCTCGATATGGCGGGGCTTGGTCACGAATTTCTCGACCAGCACCGCGTCATTGCCGAAGGCGGTCCGCGCCTCGCCGCGCGCGCTGTCGAGCGCGGCGGCGAAATCCCCGGCCGTCTCGACCAGCCGCATTCCCTTGCCGCCGCCGCCCGCGACCGCCTTGATCAGCACCGGATAACCGATCCGGCCTGCCTCGGCCGCCAGATGCGCGGGGTCCTGGTTGTCGCCGTGATAGCCGGGCACCACCGGCACGCCCGCCGCCTCCATCAGTTTCTTGGCGGCGTCCTTGAGGCCCATCTTGCGGATCGCGTCGGCCGAGGGACCGATGAAGGTCAGCCCGGCGGCCTCGACCGCCTCGACGAAATCGGGGTTCTCGGACAGGAAACCATAGCCGGGATGGATCGCCTGCGCGCCAGTTTCGCGGGCCGCCGCGATGATCGCCTCGCCGCGCAGGTAGCTGTCGGCGGGGGCCGGGCCGCCGATATGCACCGCACGGTCCGCCATCGCCACATGCCGGGTGCCGGCATCCGCGTCCGAATAGACCGCAACGCAGCGCACGCCGATCTTCTGGGCGGTTTCCATCACCCGGCAGGCGATTTCGCCGCGGTTGGCGATCAGGATCGTGTCAAACATGGGTCTGTTCCCTTGTTGTCTGCCGGAACCGGGGGCGCCTGCCCCCGGACCCCCGGGGATATTTTCGGCAAGAGGAAAGGATCACATCCGGAATACGCCGAAACGGGTGGGTTCAATCGGTGCGTTCAGCGCCGCCGAAAGCGACAATGCCAGCACGTCGCGGGTGCGGCGGGGGTCGATCACGCCGTCATCCCAGAGCCGGGCCGAGGCGTAGAGCGGGTGCGACTGGTGGTCGAACATCTCCAGCGTCGGGCGCTTGAATTCTGCCTCGTCCTCGGCCGACCAGGTGCCGCCCTGCCGTTCGATCCCGTCGCGCCGGACCGTGGCCAGCACGCCGGCGGCCTGTTCGCCGCCCATCACCGAGATCCGCGAATTGGGCCAGGTCCACAGGAAGCGGGGCGAATAGGCGCGCCCGGCCATGCCGTAATTGCCCGCGCCGAACGATCCGCCGACCAGCAGGGTGATCTTGGGCACGCTGGTGGTGGCGACGGCGGTGACCATCTTGGCCCCGTGCCGCGCGATGCCTTCGTTTTCGTAGCGTTTGCCGACCATGAAGCCGGTGATGTTCTGCAGAAACACCAGCGGGATGCCGCGCTGGCTGCACAGTTCGATGAAATGCGCGCCCTTCTGGGCGGATTCCGAGAACAGCACGCCGTTGTTGGCGACGATCCCGACCGGGCAGCCGCGCAGGTGGGCAAAGCCGGTCACCAGCGTTTCGCCGAAGCGCGGTTTGAATTCGTCGAACCGCGACCCGTCCACCACGCGGGCGATCACCTCGCGGATGTCGTAGGGCGTGCGCAGGTCGGCAGGCACCACGCCGAGGATTTCCTCGGGGTCATAGGCGGGCGGTTCGGGCGTTTCCCACTGCACCGTGTCCGGCCTGGCGATATTCAGCGAGGCAACCGCGCGCCGCGCCAGCGCCAGCGCGTGGGCGTCATCCTCGGCCAGGTAGTCGGCCACGCCGGACAGGCGCGTATGCACGTCGCCGCCGCCGAGATCCTCGGCGCTGACCACCTCGCCGGTGGCGGCCTTGACTAGCGGCGGGCCGGCCAGAAAGATTGTCCCCTGTTCGCGCACGATGATGGTCACGTCCGACATTGCCGGCACATAGGCGCCGCCGGCGGTGCAGGAGCCCATGACCACGGCGATCTGCGGAATGCCCCTGGCGGACATGTTGGCCTGGTTGTAGAAGATGCGCCCGAAATGGTCGCGGTCGGGGAAAACCTCGTCCTGGTTGGGCAGGTTGGCGCCGCCGCTGTCGACCAGGTAGATGCAGGGCAGCCGGTTGGTTTCGGCGATCTCCTGCGCCCGCAGGTGTTTCTTGACCGTCGTCGGGTAGTAGGTGCCGCCCTTCACGGTGGCGTCGTTGCAGACCACCATGACCTCGCGGCCCTGCACCCGGCCGATCCCCGCGATCACGCCCGCGCAGGGGGCGGCGCCGTCATACATGCCATGGGCCGCGGTGGCGCCGATTTCCAGGAACGGCGCACCGGGATCGAGCAGGTTGGCCACCCGTTCGCGCGGCAGCATCTTGCCCCGCGACAGATGGCGGTCGCGCGCCTTGTCACCGCCGCCCAGCGCGGCCTGCCGGGCCGCGGTGGCAATGGTTTCCAACGCTTCGAGATGGGCGGCCCGGTTGGCCCTGAACCCTTCCGAGGTGGTGATGGCCCTGGATGCGAGTTTCACTGTGCAGCCTCCGTTTCCGCCGCGGCGCGGCCGTTGGTTTCCTCACCGGGCACGTCCAGCCGCGCCCGCCGCATCGCCTAGTCGCCCAGCCATGCGCCCTGTTCGAGCGCCAGCGCCTGCTGGCCGGTGCGGTTCATCAGGCAGGCATGGAGCGCCGGACCGGCGCCGGTGCCCCCGGACCACAGCGCGCTCTCGAAATCGCAGGCCGCGTCGCGAAAGACGATCCAGGCCTGCTGCATCCGCTGCAGCGCCGGGGCGATCCCGGGGCCGCTGGCGCCGGAGGCCGTGTTTTCGGCATCGCTGGCGCGGGCCCGGTCCATCAGGTCCCGGTAGGCGGCGTTCAGGCGGTCGTCCCAGTAGAGCAGTTCCTGTTCCAGGCAATAGCCCGACCCGGCCGTGGTGCCGCCGCCGGGTGTTTCCATGCAGGTATCGGCCGAGGCCCCGATGCACATCGTTTCGAACATCGGATCCTTGGCGCTGGCGAGGCAGCGTTCGGTATCCTCGACCGACCAGGAAATATCCTGCGCCAGCGCCGGAGCCGCCGCCAGACAGACAATCACGGGATAGAGCCGTCCATACATCATTGCCAATCCCTCGGTTGGATCATGCGCCGCGCCGCCACCGGGACGGCACGACACGCCATCAGCGCGGTGATGGCGCCGGCCGGTTTCATCCCATCGAACCCATCAGTTCGCGGCCAACCAGCATCCGGCGAATTTCCGAGGTGCCGGCGCCGATCTCCATCAGCTTGGCATCGCGGAAGATGCGGGCGACCGGGGCATCGTTCAGGAACCCGGCGCCGCCCATGGCCTGCACCGCCTGATGCGCCTGGGTCATCGCCGCCTCGGAGGCATAGAGACAGCAGGCCGCCGCGTCCTGGCGGGTCACGTCCCCCCGATCGCAGGCCTTCGCCACTTCGTAGATATAGGCCCGCGCCGAGTTCATCGCCGCATACATGTCGGCGATCTTGCCCTGCATCAGCTGGAACGACCCGATCGGCTTGCCGAACTGCTTGCGCTCGGACAGGTAGGGCATGATTTCGTCGAGACAGGCGGCGATGATCCCGGTGCCGATCCCGGCCAGCACCACCCGTTCGTAATCCAGGCCCGACATCAGCACCGCCACACCCTTGCCCTCGGCGCCCAGCACGTTGTCGAACGGCACCTCGACATCCGCAAAGATCAGTTCGGCCGTGTTCGACCCCCGCATCCCCAGCTTGTCGAAATGGGGCGAGGTCGAGAACCCGGTGAACTGCTTTTCGATCAGGAAGGCGGTGATGCCCTTGCTGCCCGCCTCGGGATCGGTCTTGGCATAGACCACCAGCGTATCGGCGTCGGGGCCGTTGGTGATCCAGTATTTGTTGCCGTTGAGCCGGTAGTGGTCGTTACGCTTCTCGGCGCGCAGCTTCATCGACACCACGTCGGAACCGGCACCGGCCTCGGACATGGCCAGCGCGCCGACATGATCGCCCGAGATCAGGCCGGGCAGGTATTTCCGTTTCTGTTCATCGGTGCCGTTCAGCTTGATCTGGTTGACACAGAGGTTGGAATGGGCGCCGTAGCTGAGCGATACGCTGGCCGAGGCCCGCGCGATTTCCTCGACCGCGATCACATGCGCGAGATAGGACATGCCCGCGCCGCCATATTCCTCGGGCACGGTGATCCCCAGCAGGCCCAGATCGCCCATTTCCTTCCAGAGCTCATTGGGAAACGCATTGGTGCTGTCGATCCCGGCGGCCAGCGGCTTGACCCGTTCCTGCGCCCAGCGATGCACCATCTCGCGCAGCGCGTTCACATCCTCGCCCAGGTCGAACTGCATGCTGGCGTTGAACATCGGCCTCTCCCTCCGGATTTATTGAACAAGTGTTCATATAACGCGCCAAGTGATTCTCATCAACACCGAAAACCCCAGGCTGCACATCGCGCCGCGCACCACGCTGTCACAGCGGCCGACCTGCACCCGGGATACCGGCGGAATTATGGGCCGATGTGACCACGTCGCGGATGATGCGGGCGATCTGCGCGCAATCCCCGATGCTAAAGGTCAGCGGCACGCGCATGTCCAGCAGCCCCGCCAGCACCCGGTCGGTCGCGGGCATCGGCGGCGCCTCGGCATAGCGCCAGTGATCGTAACGCGAGGTGAACCCGTGCGGTTCGGGGGCGCCGAACCATTTCAGTTCGACCCCGCGCGCGGCGCAGCGCTCCAGCACCTGCCCGACCGCGTCGGCGGACCAGCCCGGCAGCAGGAACTGGAACGACGACCCGACCGGCGTTTCCGCCTCCGGCCGTTCGATCACGGCGAGCCCCGGCGTGCCGCGCAAACCGTCTTCCAGCACCCGGTAGCGGGCATTCCAGCGGTCCACCTGTCCGGGCAGCGCGCGCAGTTGCGGGCGCAGGATGGCGGCGCGCAGGTTGTCCATGCGCCCCGAGATGTTGGGGGTCTCGAGCCGGATCCCCGCGAACGCGCCGGGTGCGGGTGCGGCGAGGTGACGTTCATAGAGCATGTAGCTGCCCGACAGCATCACCGCGCGGGCGGCGATGTCCTCGTCATCGGTGATCAGCAACCCGCCCTCGCCGGAATTGACATGCTTGTAGGTCTGGCAGGAATAACAGGCCACGTCGCCATGGCGGCCCGACGGCACCCCGTTCCAGGCCGCGCCCATGGTATGGGCGCAATCCTCGATCACCCGCAGCCCGGCGCCGGTGCAGATCTCCATCAGCCGGTCCATGTCGCAGATATGGCCGCGCATGTGGCTGAGCAGCAGAACCCCCGCCTGCCCCGCCTTGGCCGACAGGTCATCGAGGTCGATGGTCAGATCATCGGTGACGCCCACGAAAACGGGCCGGGCGCCCAGGCTGGCAATCGCGCCCGGCACCGGGGCGAGCGTGAACGCGTTGGTCAGCACCGCATCGCCCGGGCGCACCCCCAGCGCGCGCAGCGCCGTGGCCAGGGCATAGCCGCCCGACGCCACCGCCAGGCAATAGCGCGCGCCGGTCATCGCGGCAAAGTCCTGTTCCAGCAACGCGGTTTCGCCCGCCTCGCCATCGGCCAGGTTGTAGCGGTGCAGCCGCCCGTGGCGCAGCACCGCCAGCGCCGCCTCGATCGCCTCGTCGGGGATCGGCTCCTGCTGGGTGAAACTGCCCGAGAACACCTCGGCGGACTTTTCTGCGAACCGTTCGGTCATGACCCGTTTGTGGGTCCGGCGCGGTGGCGGGTCAAGCCCCGGCGGCGGCCCGGTTGCGCCCGAGCAGGCGGTCCGCCAGGTCCGGCAGATGATCGAAATGGGTCAGCAGCGCCTCGGGGTCGAGCGCCGCCATGTCATCGCCCGCCGGGCCGAAACTGACCAGCACCGATGGCACGCCCGCCGCACGCGCGGTGTCGCGGTCGGTGTCGCTGTCGCCGACCAGCAGGCAGCGCGCCGGATCGCCGCCGGCCCGCCGCGCCGCCTCGCGCAGGGGCGCGGGGTCGGGTTTGCGCACCGGCAGCGTATCGGCGCCGACCAGCGAATCGAACGCCTCGCGCACGCCGAGATTTTCCAGCAACTGCTGCGCCAGCGCCTCGGGCTTGTTGGTGCAGATACCGACGCCATAGCCGCGCGCGCGCAGTTCCGCCACCGCCGCGAGCGCGCCGGGATAAAATGTCGTATGGGTGTCGATCGCCTGCGCATAGGCGTCGAGCAGCACCGGATAGAACCGGTCGACGACCCCGGCATCGAACCGGCCCAGCCGCTTCAGCCCGTGGGTGAGCATCATCCGCCCGCCGCGCAGCGCCACCGCCGCGTCACGGCCCGCATCCAGCACATCGCCCTCGCCCATCCGGCGAAAACAGGCATTGGCCGCCGCGATCAGATCGCCCGAGGTATCCGCCAGCGTTCCGTCAAGGTCGAAAATCACGGTGCGCATCGCGGCCCCCCTGCCCTGTTGCCCGGCCGCATTTCAGGCCGCAATCTGTTTTGAACGCCCTTCGCCTTGCGCCGGGCCTGTTAGCGGATAAAACGGAGCGCGACGAAACACAAAGGAATTCGCGATGCCCGTTGCTCTTGTCATCCTCGCCGCCGGCCAGGGGACGCGGATGAAATCGGACCTGCCCAAGGTTCTGCACAGGGTCGCCCACGCGCCGCTGCTGGCCCATGCGATGCGGGCGGGCGCGACGCTGTCGCCGGATCGCACCGTGGTGGTGATGGGCCATGGCGCCGACGCGGTGGCGGATGCCGCGCATGAGATCGACGGCGATGCCCATGTGGTGATCCAGACCGAGCGCAAGGGCACCGCCCACGCGGTCGACCAGGCCCGCGACGCGCTGAAGGATTTCGACGGCGACGTGGTCGTGCTCTATGGCGACACCCCGTTCATCCGGCCCGAGACGCTGGACAGCATGGTCGCGGCCCGGGCGACGCATGACATCGTGATCCTGGGGTTCGACGCCGCCGATCCCGGCCGCTACGGCCGGCTGGTCACCGATGGCGACAGGCTCGACCGGATCGTCGAATTCAAGGACGCCACCGACGAGGAACGCGCCATCACGCTGTGCAACAGCGGGGTGCTGGCCTGCGACGCGGCCACGCTGTTCGACCTGATCGCGGGGGTCGGCAACGACAATGCCTCGGGCGAATACTACCTCACCGACATCGTGGCGCTGGCGCGTGAACGCGGCCTGTCCGCCACCGCCGTCACCTGCGACGAGGTTGAGACGATGGGCGTGAATTCGCGCGCCGACCTGGCCACCGCCGAGGCGGTGTTCCAGCGCCGCGCCCGCGCGGCGCTGCTCGACGCCGGGGTGACCCTGCTGGCGCCCGAGACGGTGTTCCTGTCCCATGACACCGTGATCGGCCGAGACGCGGTGATCGAACAGAACGTGGTGTTCGGACCCGGCGTGACGGTGGAAACCGGGGCGCTGATCCACCCGTTCACCCATCTCGAACACTGCCATGTCAGCCGCGGCGCCGAGATCGGGCCGTTCACCCGGCTGCGCCCCGGCGCAGAGCTGGCCGAGAACGTCAAGGTCGGCAATTTCGTCGAGATCAAGAATTCCGAGATCGCCGCCGGCGCCAAGGTCAACCACCTGAGCTATGTCGGCGACGCGAGCGTCGGGGAACGCGCCAATATCGGCGCCGGCACCATCACCTGCAACTACGACGGCGTGATGAAGCACCGCACCACCATCGGCGCCGACGCCTTCATCGGCTCGGATACGATGCTGGTGGCGCCCGTCACCGTGGGCAACCGGGCGATGACCGCCAGCGGCGCCGTCATCACCGCGGATGTCGAGGACGGCGCGCTGGCGATGGCGCGGACGCCGCAGCAGAACAAGCCGGGCCGCGCGATCCGGCTGATGGAAATGTTGCGGGCCAAGAAAGCCCGCCGCGACCAGGAGACAGGTTGATATGTGTGGGATTGTCGGTGTTCTGGGCCATCACGAAGTGGCCCCCATCCTTGTCGAGGCGCTGAAACGGCTGGAATACCGGGGCTATGACAGCGCCGGCATCGCCACCGTGGACGAGGGCCGGCTGAGCCGCCGCCGCGCCGTGGGCAAGCTGGTGAACCTGTCCGACCTGCTGGTGCATGACCCCCTGCCCGGCAAATCCGGCATCGGCCACACCCGCTGGGCCACCCATGGCGAACCGTCGGTGGCCAACGCCCACCCGCACCGGGCCGGCCGCGTCGCCGTGGTGCATAACGGCATCATCGAGAATTATCGCGACCTGCGCGCCGAACTGGCCGGGGCCGGCATCGGGTTCACCACCGAAACCGACACCGAAACCGTGGCGCTGCTGACCGAACACCACATGGCGCAGGGTGACGATCCGGTCACCGCCGCCTTCCGCACGCTCGACCGGCTCGACGGCGCCTTTGCGCTCGCGTTCCTCTTTGACGGCGAAGAGGACCTGATCGTCGCCGCCCGCAAGGGATCGCCGCTGGCCATCGGCCATGGCGACGGCGAGATGTTCGTGGGATCGGACGCCATCGCGCTGGCGCCGCTGACCGACAGGATCACCTATCTCGAGGAAGGCGACCGCGCCGTGGTCACCCGCACGGGGGTCGAGATCCGCGACGAGAACGGACAGTTGGCCAACCGGCCCGCGAAACGGATCCGGCTGGATCAGACCAGCGTCGACAAGGCCGGGCACAAGCATTTCATGGCCAAGGAAATCGCCGAACAGCCCGCGGTGATCGGCGCGGCGGTCGCCCATTACCTGCCCGCCGGTGCGCAATCGGTGCAGCTGCCCGGAGACACGGTCGATTTCGCCGATGTCGAGCGGCTGGTGATGGTGGCCTGCGGCACGGCCTATTACGCCTGCCTGACCGCGAAATACTGGTTCGAACAACTGGCCGGGCTGCCGGTCGAGGTCGATATCGCCTCCGAGTTCCGCTATCGCGAACCCCCGGTCACGCCGCGCACCACCGCGATCTTCGTCAGCCAGTCAGGTGAAACCGCCGACACGCTGGCCGCGCTGCGCTATTGCCGGGACAAGGCCGATCGCATCCTGTCGGTGGTCAACGTGCCCGAAAGCTCGATCGCGAGGGAAAGCGACCTGGCGCTGCCGATCCTCGCCGGAACCGAGATCGGCGTCGCCTCGACCAAGGCGTTCACCTGCCAGCTTTCGGTGCTGCTGATGCTGGCGATCAAGGCCGCCGCCGACCGGGGCCGTCTGGGCGAGGTCGAGGTGGCCGACACCATCTCCGCGCTACGGGGGCTGCCCGCGGCCATCAACCTCGCGCTGGACCAGGGCAAGGCGATCCGCCGCGCCGCCCGGCGCCTGAGCGAAGCCCGCGACGTGCTGTTCCTGGGCCGGGGGCTGATGTATCCGCTGGCGCTTGAAGGGGCGCTAAAACTCAAGGAAATCAGCTATATACATGCCGAAGCTTATGCATCGGGCGAACTGAAGCACGGCCCCATCGCCCTGATCGACAAACACATGCCGGTGGTGGTGTTCGCCCCGCGCGACGCGCTGTTCGACAAGACGGTGTCGAACATGCAGGAGGTGATGGCGCGCAAGGGCAAGATCGTGCTGGTGTCGGATGATGCCGGCATCGCCGGGGCGGGCGATGGCGTCTGGTCGGCGATCCGGATGCCGCAGGTTCATCCGGTCCTGTCGCCGATCCTCTACGCGATCCCGGCGCAGCTGCTGGCCTATCACACCGCCGTGGCCAAGGGCACCGATGTCGACCAGCCGCGCAACCTGGCCAAGTCGGTGACGGTGGAATAGATGGCCGGGCCAGGCGCCATGATCGACGGGGCGGACGCGCGATGACACCGGACGAGGCGCTGTCCGCGCTCAGGGCGCGTATCGAACCCGGCCGCGCCGAGGGCCAGGCGAAGTACCACAAGCAGAGCCGCGAGGTTCTCGGCATCCCCAACCCCGCGCTGAACGAGATCACCAAGGCCTGGCGGCAGCAGCTCGGCGTCGAGGCCCGCGTCGCGCTGGCCCATGCGCTCTGGCAAACCGACATCTTCGAGGCCCGGATCGCCGCCGCCAAGCTGCTGACCCAGGCCCGTATCCGCCCCGACGCCGCCGCCTGGGCCTTGATCGAAAGCTGGGTGCCGGATTTCGACAGCTGGGCGATTGCCGATCACGCCTGCATGGCCGGACAGAAACGGCTGCTCGCCGATCCGGCGCGACTCGATACCGTCGAGTCCTGGACCGGGTCGGACCACATGTGGACCCGCCGGGCGGCGCTGGTGATCACCCTGCCCTGGGCCAAGATGAACAACCCCAAGCCCGACGATCTGGCCCGGCGCGACCGCATCCTCGGCTGGGCCGCCGCCTATGTGGCGGATCCCGAACGCGGCCGCGACTGGTTCATTCAGAAATCGGTCGCGTGGTGGCTGCGCGACCTGTCGAAACGCAACCCCGACCGCGTGCGCGGGTTTCTCGACGCCCATGGCGCGGCGATGAAACCCTTTGCCCGGCGCGAGGCGGCGAAATACCTGACCGGCTGACCCGCGCGGACGAATCCCCGTGAGCCCCGGCGCTTTCGCTTGCCGCCCCGGCGCCCCGCGATTACCAATGTCCCATGTCCGCGCCGCTCATAGACCCTTTTGCACGCGCCATTACCTATCTGCGCGTCTCGGTCACCGACCGATGCGATTTCCGCTGCGTCTATTGCATGTCGGAAAACATGACCTTCCTGCCAAAGCGCGACCTGCTGACGCTGGAGGAGCTCGACCGCATGTGTTCCGCCTTTGTCGGGCTGGGGGTGCGGAAACTGCGGATCACCGGGGGCGAACCGCTGGTGCGCAAGGACATCATGACCTTTTTCCGGGCGATGACCCGCCACCTGGACAGCGGCGCGCTGCAGGAACTGACCCTGACCACCAACGGGTCGCAGCTGGAACGTTTTGCCGACCAGCTGGCCGACGCGGGCGTGCGCCGGATCAACATCTCGCTCGACACGCTGGACGAGGCGAAATTTGCCGACATCACCCGCTGGGGCCGCCTGCCGCAGGTGATGCGCGGCATCGACGCCGCGCAGAGGGCCGGGTTGCGGATCAAGATCAACGCGGTGGCGCTTCGTGGCTTCAACGAGGCCGAACTGCCGCGCATGACCGAATGGTGCGCCGAACGCGACATGGACCTGACCTGGATCGAGGTGATGCCGATGGGCGATATCGGCAACGAGAACCGGCTGGGACAATACTGGTCGCTCAGGGAGGTGCGCGCCGCCTATGACGCCCGCTATACCGTGACCGATCTCGCCGAACGCTCGGGCGGGCCGGCGCGCTATGTGCGGCTGGAGGAAACCGGGCAGAAGATCGGCTTCATCACGCCGCTGTCCCACAATTTCTGCGAAAGCTGCAACCGCGTGCGGCTGACCTGCACCGGGGAACTCTACATGTGTCTGGGGCAGGAAGACCGGGCCGACCTGCGCGCACCCCTGCGGGCCCATCCCGATGACGATGCGCCGCTGGTCGACGCGATCCGCGCCGCCATCGCGCTGAAGCCCAAGGGCCATGATTTCGACTATTCCCGGCAAAAGCTCGACGGCCAGATGTCCCGGCACATGAGCCACACGGGCGGCTGATGTCCGCAGACGCCCCCGCGCCCACGCCGCTCTATCGCATCTATCGCGGCGCCTCGGCGCTGCTGGCGCCGCTGGCCTGGGCCAGCGTGTCGCGCAAGCTGCGCGCCCATGGCGTGCCGCCCGAGCGGATGCAGGAACGGCTCGGCCATGCCAGCCTCGACCGGCCGCTGGGGCGGCTGGTCTGGTTTCACGCCGCCTCGGTCGGGGAAAGCCTGTCGGTGCTGACGCTGATCCACCGCATGGGCGAACGGCTGCCGGACACCGAGTTCCTGATCACCTCGGGCACCGCCACATCGGCCGAGATGATCGCCGGGCGGATGCCGCCGCGATGCCGCCACCAGTTCGCGCCGCTCGACGCGGCCGGGCCGCTGACGCGGTTCTACGATCACTGGCGTCCCGATGCGGGCATCTTCGTGGAAAGCGAGATCTGGCCCAACATGCTGGTGATCGGGCACAGGCGCGGGGTCAGGCTGGCGCTGCTGAATGCGCGGCTGTCGGCCAAATCGGTGCAGGGCTGGCGCAAATGGCCCGATACGGCGCGGTTCGTCCTCGACCGTTTCAGCGTCCTGTTCGCGCAGACACGCCGGACCGCCGACGACCTGATCGCGATGGGGGCCGACCCCGCGCGAACCCATGTGGGCGGCAACCTGAAATCCGCGGCCGCGCCGCCGCCGGTGGATGCGGATACGCTGGCCGAGATGCGGGCCGCGCTCGGCGGGCGTCCGGTCTGGATCGGCAGTTCGACCCACCAGGGCGAGGAACCGGCGGTGCTGGACGCCCATCGCCGCCTGCTGGAAGCCCGCCCCGATCTCTGCCTGCTGCTGGCCCCGCGCCACCCGGAGCGCGGCGACGAGGTCGAGGCGCTGTTGCGGGATGCGGGGTTTGCGCTCGCGCGGCGCAGCCGGGGCGAGAGGCCCGGTGTCGGCACGCAGGTCTACCTGGCCGACACGATGGGCGAAACCGGCACCTGGTATGCGCTGGCCCCGATCGTCTTTCTGGGGGCATCGCTGGTGCCGAAGGGCGGTCACAACCCGTTCGAACCGGCCATGTCGGGCTGCGCGCTGGCCTGTGGCCCGCATCGCGAAAACGCCGCCGACGCCTATGCGGGGCTCGCCGCGGCGGGCGGCGTGGCGCTGGTCACCGATGGCGCGGACCTGGCCCGGCAGGTGGCGCTCTGGCTCGACGATCCGACAGCCCTGGCCGCCGCCCGCGATGCCGCGCGCAGCTTTGCCCGCGCCCGGGGCGCGGCGGTGGATGCGGTGGCCGACCGGCTCTGCGCCGCGCTGGGGCTGGAGGGCTGAATGCCCGATCTCTACGTCACCAACTTCAACCGCAACTTCACCGGTGTTTCGGCCACGGCGGCCAATGTGATCCGCCAGCAGGCACTGGCCCATGACCTGCGGCTGGTCGGGCATCCGCTGCCCGGCTGCCCCGCGCCGATCCCGGCCGCGCAGGCCCGCCGGCTGTCGCGCACCCCGCCGCCGGGCCGGCCCTTTGCCATCTGGCATGTCCGCCGCAATCCCGAGATGCAGACGGCGATCTGGGCCCGCGACATGCTGCGCCTGCCGATCCGCATCGTTTTCACCTCGGCGGCGCAGCGCCGCCATTCGGCATGGCCGCGCTGGCTGATCTCGCGCATGGACGCGGTGATCGCCACCACCGACGAGGCCGCCGCCCATGTCCCGAACGTGCGCGCCGTGGTGCCGCATGGCGTCGACACGGAGCTGTTCGTCCCCGCGCCCGATCGCGCCGCCGCCTGGCGGGCAACAGGCTATGGCGGCGATCTGGGCATCGCCACGATCGGCCGTGTCCGGCCGGAAAAGGGCACCGACCTGTTCGTCGAGGCGATGGTGCGGCTGCTGCCCGGCCTGCCCGGCGCCACAGCGCTGGTGCTGGGCCGCGCCGCGCGTGAACATCGCGGATTTCTCGACACGCTGAAAACCCAGGTCGCCTCGGCCGGCCTGACCGACCGGATCCTGTTTCCCGGCGAGATCCCGGCCGCGAAACTGCCCGAACTGATGCGGGCGCTGTCGCTGGTGATGCAATTGCCGCGCTATGAGGGCTATGGCATGGCGCCGCTGGAAGGCATGGCCAGCGGCGTGCCCTTCGTGGGCAGCGATACCGGGTTCTACCGCGCGTTTTCAGCCCAGGGACGGTGCGGGACCGTGGTGCCGGTCGAGGCCGCGGCGGAGGCCGCGGCAGCGGCCAGCGCCCTGCTGCGTGAACCGCACCGCCACGTCGGGGCCGCCGCCGCGGCCCGCGACACCGCCGTCGCCGGTTTCAGCGCCGCCGCCGAGGCGGCGGGCATCGAGGCGGTCTATGAACAGGTCCTGGCCGGGTCCTGACCGGCCGGGACCGCGTGGCGGTGGCCGCGTCAGGCCGCGGGCATCCGCCGTTCGACGATCTCGGCCCACCAGGAACAGCCGGCGGGGATCACGTCGTCATTGAAGTTGTATTCCGGGTGATGAACCATCGCGGTGTCGCCATTGCCGACCAGCACATAGGCGCCGGGGCGTTCCTCGAGCATGAAGGCGAAATCCTCGCCCCCCATCACCAGCGGCGCCTCGTCGCAATTGCCCGCCACCGACTGGGCCACTTCCGCGGCGAAGCTTGTCTGCTCGGGGTGGTTGGCCATCACCGGATAGCCCTTGTGATAGGCCACCTCGACGCTGCCGCCAAAGGTGGCGGCGACACCGGCGCAGATATCCTTGATTCGGCGTTCGGCCAGGGCCCGCATCTCTTTGCTCATGGTGCGCACGGTGCCCTTCAGATGCACCTTCTGCGGGATCACGTTGAACGCCTTGGACGAGGTTTCGAACGATGTCACCGACACCACCACCTGGTCGACCGGATCGGCGTTGCGGCTGGAAATGGTCTGCAGGGCGAGCACCGCCTGCGATGCCATCACCGTGGTGTCGACGGTATCATGCGGCTTGGCGGCATGACCGCCCCGGCCCTCGAAATGGATGTCGAACTGATCGGTCGCGGCAAAGAACGGCCCCGGACGGATCGCGAACTGGCCCGCCGGCAGGCCCGGCCAGTTGTGCATGCCATAGACCTCCTGGATACCCCAGCGGTCCATCATGCCGTCGTCGCACATCTCCTTGCCGCCGCCGCCGCCTTCTTCGGCGGGCTGGAAGATCACCACGACCGTGCCGTCGAAATTGCGCGTCTCGGCCAGGTAGCGTGCCGCCCCCAGCAGCATCGCCGTGTGCCCGTCATGGCCGCAGGCATGCATCGCGCCGGGGGTCTTCGAGGCATAGTCGAGCCCGGTCGCCTCGAGGATCGGCAGCGCGTCCATGTCGGCGCGCAGGCCAATCACCTTGCCGGAGGTATCGGACCGGCCCCGGATCACGCCGACGACCCCGGTGCGCCCGATTCCTTCAGTGATCTCGTCGCAGCCGAATTCGCGCAGCTTGTCCGCCACCAGCGTGCTGGTGCGGTGGGTTTCGAACAGTAGTTCCGGGTTTTCGTGAATGTCCCGGCGCCAGGCGGTGATTTCGTCCTGAAGCTCGGCAAATCGGTTCTTGACCGGCATGGTCAGTCCTTTCCTGAGATTTGGCCGGGGCGTTCAGGCCGCCGGCATCCGCCGCTCGACCAGTTCGGCGAACCAGCTGCACCCGATCGGGATCGTGGCATCGTCGAAGTTATAGGCCGGATGGTGACACATCGGCGTGTCGCCATTGCCGACGAACATATAGGCACCGGGTCGCGCTTCAAGCATATAGGAGAAATCTTCGGACGGCATGATCGGGTCGGTCGCATCATCGACATTGCCGGTCACGGCCCGCGCCGCCTCGACGGCATGGGCGGTCTGTTCGGGCCAGTTGACCGTGACCGGGTAACCCGGCTCCCAGATCAGTTCGGCCTGCGCGCCAAAGGCCGAGGCGATATCCCCGGCGACCCGGCGGATGCGGGTTTCGGCCAGGTCGCGCCATTCGGGATCGAGCGTGCGCACGGTGCCCTTCATTCGCACCGTATGGGCAATGATATTCGACGCATCGCTGTCGGATTCGAACGTGGCGACGGTGAGCACGACCCGCTTCAGCGGATCCACGTTGCGCGCCACGATGCTCTGCAGCGCGACCACGACATGCGCCGCGGCCAGCGTCGTGTCCACCGCCTCATGCGGCACCGCGGCGTGACCGCCGCGCCCGGTCACCACGATCTCGAATTCGTCGGACGAGGCCTGCAGCGGCCCAGAACGGATCGCGAACTGCCCCACCGGCAGGCCCGGCATGTTGTGCATGCCATAGACCTCCTGGATGCCCCAGCGGTCCATCATCCCGTCATCGACCATCTCCTTGCCGCCCGCGCCGCCTTCCTCGGCGGGCTGGAAGATCACCACCGCCGTGCCGTCGAAATTGCGCGTCTCGGCCAGGTATTTCGCAGCCCCCAGCAGCATCGCCGTGTGCCCGTCATGGCCGCAGGCATGCATCGCGCCGGGGGTTTTCGAGGCATAGTCGAGCCCGGTCGCCTCGAGGATCGGCAGCGCGTCCATGTCGGCGCGCAGCCCGATCACCTTGCCGGAAGTATCGGACCGGCCCCGGATCACGCCGACGACGCCGGTGCGCCCTATGCCCTCGGTGATCTCGTCGCAGCCGAATTCGCGCAGCTTGCCTGCCACCAGAGCACTGGTGCGGTGGGTTTCGAACAGAAGTTCCGGATTTTCGTGAATGTCCCGGCGCCAGGCGGTGATTTCGTCCTGAAGCTCGGCAAACCGGTTTCTTACGGGCATGGTCAGTCCTCGTTTCCTGCATCGTCCTCATCCCGGTGGCCGGCGGCGAGCACCCTGCCCCGGTTCAGATCCCCGACATCGGGCAGGTTCTGCACCCCTGCTGCAATCAACAGCCGCAGGTGGTCGGCCAACTGTTCATAGATACCTTCGGGCAAGGTCCGGCGCGTGTCGACCAGCATTTCCTCCAACTGGCGGGAGGCCGACAGGAAACATTCGCGCCCGGCGGGCGTTTCGAAGATCCTGACCGCGCGGCGGTCCTGTTTCGATCTTCGGCGGTCGACCAACCCCTGCCGAAGCAGCCGGTCGACATAGCGTCCCAGCGTTGCGTCGTTGATCGCCAATATCTCGGAATAGGCGTGCTGGCCCAGGCCCGGAAACCGGCACACCGCCCCCAACAGGCTGAGATGTCCGGCGGCCAGGTCGCTCTGCTGAGCGACGGCCTCGAGCTGCTCGGTCATCAAACGGCCTGCCACCTGGAGCAACGCACCAAGATTGAGTTCAGCGTATATGGCCGTTGCGGCCTCGTCATCCTTGTTCATTAAGGATAAATCTCCGGGATTTCCCGGTTGAGGTCAAAGCACAAAGTCGCGACGAAAGGCTGCCAACGGCCGGATCGGCGCCTCACCGCCCATCCGGCAGGGGACCCGCGCACGGAACCGCCGGCCGGTGGCGCGGTTCTGGCCGCCCGCCGTCAATAGCCGCTGTCGGTGGTCAGGATCAGGTGCCCCGGTTCGACCTCGCGGTATTCGCTGGGCGCCGCCCGGTAGCCGCGCAGATGGATCGGCGACGGGATCGGCTTGAAGTTCAGGTCCCGCTCCGATTTCCGCTTGTGCGGGTCGGCGATCGGAACCGCCTTCATCAGCGCCTGCGTATAGGGGTGCTGCGGGTTCTCGAACACCCGCGACCGGGGGCCGAGCTCGACGATCCGGCCCAGATACATCACGCCGACATGGTGACTGACCCGTTCGACCACCGCCATGTCATGGCTGATGAACAGGAACGACAGCTGCAGATCGGCCTGGAGCTCCATCATCAGGTTCAGCACCTGCGCCTGCACCGACACATCCAGCGCCGACACCGCCTCGTCGGCGATGATCAGCTTGGGGTTCAGCGCCAGCGCGCGGGCGATCGCGATGCGCTGGCGCTGGCCGCCGGACATCTCGTGCGGGTAACGGCGCATGAAGCTGCGCGGCAGGTGCACCCGGTCGAACAGGGTCGCCACCCGGTCATGCAGTTCGGACCCCGTGGCGATGCCATAGTTGCGCATCGGTTCGGCCACCTGGTCCAGCAGCTGCATCTGCGGATTGAGCGACGCGAACGGATCCTGAAAGATCATCTGCATGTCCAGCCGCGCCTTGCGCAGCGCCGGGTTGTCGAGCGCCATCACATCGACGCCGTCCAGTTCGATCTGGCCCGACATCGGTTCGACCAGCCGCAGGATCGACCGGCCCGCGGTGGATTTGCCGCATCCCGATTCGCCCACGAGGCTGAGGGTCTGGCCGCGATTGAGCGAGAACGAGATGTCCTCGACCGCGTGAACCCAGGCCACGGTGCGGCGAAAGAACCCGCCCTTGACCGCGAACCGCGTGGTCAGGTTGCGCACCTTCAGGATCTCGTCATCGGTGCCCGGGATCGGTTGCAGGTTCTGCCCCTCGACCCCCATCAGCTTCATCGGTTCGGGATTGGCCTTGCCGCGCATCTCGCCCAGCTTGGGCACCGCCGCCAGCAGCGAACGGGTATAGTCGTGCTGCGGGTTCTCGAAGATCTCTTCGACCGTGCCTTCCTCGACCTTGTTGCCGCGGAACATCACCACCACCCGGTCGGCCATCTGCGCGACCACCGCCATGTCATGGGTGATGAACATCACCGCGGTGCCGGTTTCGCGCTTCAGCCGGTCCATCAGCGCGAGAATCTCGGCCTGGATGGTCACGTCGAGCGCGGTGGTCGGTTCGTCCGCGATCAGCAGCCGGGGTTCGCAGGCCATCGCCATCGCGATCACCACGCGCTGGCGCATCCCGCCCGACAATTCGTGCGGATATTGTTTCAGCCGCCGTTCGGGTTCAGGAATGCGCACCTGCCGCAACAGGTCGAGCGCGCGGTCCTCGGCCTGGCGCCGGCTCATGCCCTTGTGCACGCGCAGCCCCTCGGTCAGTTGCCGCCCGACGGTGAACACCGGGTTCAGCGCGGTCATCGGCTCCTGGAAGATCATGCCGATCTCGTTGCCGCGAATGTGGCGCATCAGGTCCTGGTCGGCCTTGGCGAGATCGGTTTCGCCCCCGTCGCGGCGGTCGAACAGCAGCCTGCCGTTGACGATCTCGCCGCCGCCGAATTCGACCAGCCGCATCAGCGACAGCGACGACACCGATTTTCCCGACCCCGATTCCCCGACGATACAGACCGTTTCACCGGGGCAGATCTCGAAGGATACGTCCTCGACCCCGACGACCGGCCCGTCCTTGGTCTGGAACTCGACGCGCAATTCCCTGATCTGAGCTATCGATTGGTCCAGCACCTGCGCCTCCGAGTAGGGTCCACGGGGGCGAACGCTAAGGCGCGGGCCTGCGTCATGTCAAACCCTACGGTTGCTCGATGTTAATGAATTCCACCACAAGGCTTGCTTTTTTCAAAAACTCTGTTTCGATACCGCACCACCGAGTTGGGGGCTCGGCGCTTCTTTGACGCCATGATCCCGGACCGGCACCACAAACCCGTCAGAGCGCGGGTGCAAATTGGCACGCAGACGTGTCCAACATGGAGAGGAAGATGAGACCCAAAGCCCTATTGCTAGGTGCGGTTGCGACCGCTGCCCTGGCCCCTGCCGCTATGGCCGAACGCGGTTCCGACGGCAATGTCAGCATCATCTACTGGCAGGCCCCGTCGATCCTGAACCCGTATCTGTCGTCCGGCACCAAGGACATCGAATCAGCGTCGCTGGTGATCGAACCGCTGGGCCGCTACGACGAAACCGGCGCGCTGGTGCCGTTTCTGGCCGAGTCGATCCCGACGATCGAGAATGGCGGCGTTTCCGAGGATCTCACCTCGATCACCTGGAAGCTGAAAGAAGGGCTGAAATGGTCCGACGGCTCGGCGGTCACCTCGGCTGACGTGAAATTCACCGCCGATTACTGCATGCATCCCGAAGGCGGTTGCGCCCAGCTGGCCAAGTTCGAAGGGGTGAGCAGCGTCGACATCGTCGACGACCTGACCGTGAAGGTCACGTTCTCCGAACCCAAGCCGGTGCCCTACGGCCCGTTCATGGGCGGCCAGTCCCCGATCATCCAGGCCGCGCAATTCGCAGACTGCCTGGGCCCCAAGGCCCCGGAATGCACCGAGGCCAACTTCAACCCGATCGGCACCGGCCCGTTCGTGGTCGACGAATTCAAGCCCAATGACGTGATTACCATGTCCGCCAACCCCAACTACCGGGACCCGGACAAGCCCGCCTTTGCGACGCTGACCTTCAAGGGCGGCGGCGATGCGACGGCGGCGGGGCGCGCGGTGATGGAAACCGGCGAATATGACTATGCCTGGAACCTGCAGCTTGCCCCCGAGGTGATCGCCAAGATGGCCGAAGCGGGCCGCGGCACGCCGATCGCCGCCTTCGGCACGCTGGTCGAGCGGATCGAGCTCAACCTGACCAACCCCTCGCCGGACCTGCCCGAGGGTGAACGGTCCACGGCCAAGGCACCGCACCCGTTCCTGTCCGACCTGAAGGTGCGCAAGGCTTTGTCGATGGCGATCGACCGCGAATTGCTGGTGGAAATCGGCTATGGCCAGGCCGGCCGGCCGACCTGCAATGTGGTGCCCGCGCCCGAGCTCTATGCCAGCGACAATACCGACTGCATCGGCCAGGACATCGCCGGCGCCAACGCGCTGCTGGATGAGGCCGGCGTCGTCGATACCGACGGTGACGGCATCCGCGAGAAGGATGGCGTTCCGCTGAAGATCCTCTACCAGACCTCGACCAATGCCGTGCGCCAGGATTTCCAGGCGCTGATCAAGCAGTGGTGGAGCGAGATCGGCGTCGAAACCGAACTGCGCAACATTTCGGGTTCGGTCTTCTTCGGTGGCGATCCGGGCAGCCCGGATACGTTCCAGCGGTTCTATGCCGATGTCGAGATGTATGCCAACAACTTCGACGGCACCGATCCCGAAAGCTATCTGGCGCAGCGCACCTGCGACAAGTTCCCCAGCCCCGATACCCAGTGGCAGGGCGAGAACATCAACCGCTATTGCGATCCCGCCTATGACGAGTTGGTGGCCGAACTCGGCCGCACGGGCGAGCTGGAGAAGCGCGGCGAAATCGCCAAGAAGCTGAACGACATGCTGACCAAGGACAGCTACAGCATGTTGCCGCTCGTGGATCGCGGCCGGGTTTCGGCCCATTCCAACACGCTTGGCGGCGTGATCCTGAACGTGTGGGACAGCGAATTGTGGAACGCGGCGGACTGGTACCGCCTCGAAGGTTCGTAACCTCTGGCCCTGTCCCGGTCACCCGTTGGCCGGGACAGGGCACCTGCCTTTGTAGAACAACAACAACCACAAGGCGCACCCAAATATGCTGACTTTCACCGTCCGACGCCTTGTCCTGGCCGTTCCGACGTTGCTGTTCATCAGCCTGGTGATCTTCCTGCTGCTGGAACTGGCCCCCGGCGATCCGATGGCGCAGGTGCCACTGACGGTCCCCCCCGAAGTCAAGGAAAAGATGCGCGAGGCGCTGGGACTGGGGCAACCGCTGCATATCCGGTTCTGGAAATGGATCGTGCAGTTTTTCTGGATCGAACCGCAGGTTCTGATCGATCATTATTTCGGCACCGGTTTTTCGCAGGGCGACCTGCGGGTGATTTCCTGGCAGACCCGCAGCCCGGTCATGGACATCGTGATCCAGCGCATTCCGCAGACCCTGTGGGTGGTCGGGACCGCCTATGTGGTCGCCATCATCATCGCGCTGCCGATCGGCATCTATTCCGCCTACCGCCAGTATTCATGGTTCGACCAGCTCGGCACCTTCGTGTCGATGGTGGGATTCTCGGTCCCGCCGTTTTTTTCCGGCGTGCTGGTGATCGTGATCTTTTCGGTCCAGCTGGGCTGGTTCCCGTCGATCTACGACACCACCCACCAGGTCACCGACTGGGACAGTTTCGTCGTGCAGCTGAAACAGATGATCATGCCGGTGATGGTGCTGGCGCTGCAGATCACCGCGCAATTGTCGCGCTTCATGCGCGCCTCGATGCTGGACAACCTGAACCAGGACTATGTGCGCACCGCCCGCGCCAAGGGGATCAGCGAATACATGGTGGTCATGGTGCATGTGCTGCGCAACTCGATGATCCCGGTAATCACGGTGATCGCGCTGGGGATACCGGCGATCTTCGGCGGCGCGATCATCACCGAGCAGGTGTTCAAGGTGAACGGGATCGGCCAGCTGCTGATCGGCGCGATCCAGGCCAACGACCTGCCGATGGTGCAGACGCTGACCTTTATCTTCGCGGTGCTGATCGTGCTGTTCAACCTGATCGCCGACGTTCTCTATGGCGTGCTCGATCCGAGGATCCGCTATGACTGAGCTGACCACTCCCGGCCCCGCCAACCCGCCGCGCAGCCAGTGGCTGGATGTCTGGGACCAGTTCAAGACCCACAAGGGCGCGCTGATCGGCGGCATCCTGTTCATGGTGATCGTGCTGGCGGTCTATGTCGGCCCCTGGTTCTGGACCATCGACCCGACGCTGATCGACATCCGCGCCCGCAACCAGGCGCCCAGCCTGGCGCATCCCTTCGGCACCGACCAGCTGGGGCGCGACATGCTGGCGCGGATGATGGCCGGCGGCGCGACCTCGGTCTCGGTGGGCATCACCGCGATGCTGCTGGCGCTGTTCCTGGGGTCATTCGTCGGGGTGCTGGCCGGGTATTTCCGGCGCTTCGACGGGCCGCTGATGCGGCTGACCGATCTGTTCCTGGCGCTGCCGCTGCTGCCGCTGCTGCTGGTGATGATGCTGCTGTTCCGCGAACCGCTGAACGCGGCTTTCGGCCCGGAACAGGGGATCTTCATCCTGATCGTCGCCTCGATCGGCATCACCAGCTGGATGCCGACCGCGCGGATCGTGCGCGGCGACGTGCTGGCGCTGAAGGAACGCGAATTCGTGCTGGCCGCCCGGTCGATCGGCACCACCAATTCCAAGATGATCACCCGGCATATCCTGCCCAACGTGCTGTCCCCGATCATGGTCTCGGCGACACTGGGCATCGCCACGGCGATCATCACCGAAAGCGCGCTGTCGTTTCTCGGCCTCGGATTCCCGCCTGACTTTCCGACCTGGGGGCGGCTGCTGTTCGACGCCACCGATTACCTGCAGCAGTATCCCGAGCGGGTGTTCTGGCCCGGCATGGCGATCTCGCTGACGGTGCTGAGCGTGAATTACCTGGGCGACGGGTTGCGCGACGCGCTGGACCCGCGCATTCGCGGGCGCTGACGCTGGCAAGAACACCGGCCAAGACGCTGGCCAGAATACCGGCCAGCGCCCGCCGGGACCGGGCTATTCCCCGGCCTTGAGCCGTTCGAACCGCAACCCCTTGGCACTGCGATCCTCGAAACCGTGCCAGTGGCTGTGTTCGGGCTTGGGCGTGCCGTCGTCGTTCAGCGCGCTCACCCCGTCATTGGATTGCGGCACCAGGTCGAGATAGGCCTCCATGCCGTCGTCACCCTTGAGGTATTTTCCCAACCAGGCGGTGGCGAAATGCTGGGCGATGTTGTTCATCTTCACGCTGTCCCAGACCGCATCCGAATAATGCCCGGTCAGGTTCCAGCCCAGATCCGCATCGACCTTGTCGGCCTCGGCGGGGGCGGGCATCGGCGCGCCGGCATTGTGATTGGCGTTGTCATAGGTCAGCAGCGCCCGGTCCACGCCCGTCGCCCCCTGCCAGATCGCGCGGGTGCCGTTTTCATAGCCCGAGACATCATCGACCGACCCCGCGACGAACAGCATCGGGATGCGGATACCCGCCAGCCCGCCGGCATCCCAGAACCCGGTATTCATGCCCCAGGGCGCAAAGGCGATGGCGGTCCTGATCCGCGGGTCGGGCAGCGCCTCGTGGCTGTCGCTGCCGGCCTTGTGGATCGCCAGCGTGCCGTGCGGCGCCCCCCACGGATACTCGATGCTGGCCTGCGTCACCCCGCCGCCGGCGGTGATCACCGCGCCGTAGGCTCCCATCGAATAGCCGATCAACCCGGCATTGCCGGCATCGACGAGACCGTTCAGGAACGATGCCCCGTCGCTCGACAGCCGCGCCATTTCGTTCAGCACGAAGACCTGGTCGAGCGAACGGTTCACCAAAGTCGACCCGAAGGCCGCCTGGGTGCGATAGGTGGAATCGGTATGGTCGATCGACGCGACCACATAACCCTTGGACGCCAGGTTCTCGGCCAGGTGGGACAGCAGGAACCGGTTGCCCGGATAGCCGTGGCTGACCAGAACCAGTGGATAGGGCGCCCCCGACCGGTCGGGTTCGGCGTCGCGCACCGCCTGCCCGACGATCTCGGCCTCGGTCTTGCCATCGCGCAGGAACACGCGCATCGATTGCGCGCCGGTCGCGCCCGCCCCGGCGGGGTACCAGACCTCGACCGGCAATGGCCGGTCATAGCGCGGCAGTTCGTCAGGCGGGGCGGCGGCCGGGTCGATGGACAGGATGTCCACCTGATCCGGGTTGACCAGTTCCAGCGTCCGCACACCGATGGCGTGTTCGCCATAGGCGGACAGTTCAGGCGCATCGGCACGCTGCCGGTCGATACGGTTCTCGGCCCCCGCGGCGGTTGCCCCGGCCATCGCCGCCGCCGCAACCACGGCTTTCATCCAGTTCATTGCAATCTCCTCTCCCCGAATATGCGTCCCCTGACTAACACGGCCAATGGCGGAAAGAAGGATGATGTTTTGGTGACAGCCCGAGCGCGCCCCCGCGCCGGGGCCACGGGTCGTCACTTGTCGTCGCGGTCCAGATCGTTCAGCAGGTCCAGCAACGCCTCGTAGCGATCCGCGCCCATCCTGTCGCGCACCCGCTGGATCAACGCGATGCTGGTATCGAGATTGGCCAGTATCAGGGCCTCGCCATCCGGGCTCACGCTGATCACCTGCTTGCGCCGGTCCCCGGCGTCGCGGGCGCGGTGGATCAGCTCCTTTTCCTCGAGCTTCTGCAGGATGCGCGTCAGGCTGGGCAGCAACAGGCAGGCAAGCTCGGCGATCCGGGTCGGTTCCATCGGACCGTTTTCCTGCAGGATACGCAGGACCCGCCATTGCTGTTCGGTCACGCCGGCATCGGCCAGCATGGCGCGGATCGGTCCCATCACCCTTTCGCGGGCACGCAGCAGGGCGATGGGCAGGGAACGCGCGGTCGAGGGAAGTTTGTAAACCATGTTCCAGTTTTGCCGTCCGATGCCGCCAAGCGCAATCAGGGAAACCCACCAGTCCCGGCCGCGATCCGCAGCGACGCCGCGACCGAGGCCCCGCAGATCGCCGATGCCACGCCACGGGCTCCGGCAACCTGCCCCGCCTGCCGCGCTTTACCGATGCGTCCGGAACGGGCATGATCCGGGTGAACTCGGACCACAGGCGCATGGGCCCTGCGTCTGACCGGAGGACCAGCCATGGAATGGGACGATTTCGCCGCCTGGGGGCGCCGCGCCGCCGACTGGGCACAGGAGTATCGCCGCACCGTGGGCGATCTGCCGGTGCGGGCGCGGACACGGCCCGGCGAGGTGCTGGATGCCCTGCCCGAAACGCCGCCCGAGAGCCCCGAGGACATGGAGACGGTGTTTGCCGATTTCGAGCGCATCGTGATGCCGGGGATCACCCATTGGCAGCATCCGCGCTTCTTTGCCTATTTCAACTCCAACGCCGCCGCGCCGGCGGTGCTGGCCGAGTTCCTGGTCGCCGCCATCGCCCCGCAATGCATGTTGTGGCAGACCTCGCCGGCCGCAACCGAGATGGAAACCCGGATGATGGACTGGCTGCGCCAGGCCATCGGCCTGCCGGACGGGTTCGCCGGGGTGATCCAGGACAGCGCGTCCTCGGCCACGCTGGCGGCGGTGCTGACCATGCGCGAACGGGCGCTGGACTGGTCCGGCAACAGCGCAGGCCTGGCCGGGCAGATCCCGCTGCGCGTCTATGCGTCCCGCGAGGTTCATACATCGATCGACCGGGCGGTCTGGGTGGCGGGTATCGGCGACGCGAACCTGGTGCGCATAGCCAGCCGGGGCGACCGGCGCGGCATCGACCCGCTGGCACTGGAAGAGGCGATCATCGCCGACAAGGCCGCCGGGCTGCAACCGGCCGGCGTGATCCTCTGCGTGGGCGGCACGAGCACCGGCGCCACCGATCCCGTGGCGGACTGCATCGCGGTGGCCCGGCGGCACGGGCTCTATACCCATGTGGATGCCGCCTGGGCCGGTTCGGCGATGATCTGCCCCGAGTTCCGGCCGATATGGGCCGGGGTCGAGCAGGCGGATTCGCTGGTGTTCAACCCGCATAAATGGCTGGGCGTGCCGTTCGACTGCGCAGCGCATTACCTGCGCGACCCGGACGCGCTGGTGCGCACGCTGGCGATCAGCCCGGAATACCTGAAGACCCAAGGCAGGGACGGGATCGTGAACTATTCCGAATGGTCGGTGCCACTGGGCCGCCGGTTCCGGGCGCTCAAGCTGTGGTTCCTGATCCGGGCCTTCGGGCTGGAGGGGCTGCGCGCGCGTATCCGCAACCATGTCGCCTGGGCGCGCGGGCTGCATGACCGGCTGGCGGCGGAACCCGATTTCGAGATCGTCACCCCGCCGATGTGGTCGCTGTTCACCTTTCGCCACGTCCCGCCCGGCGCCGCCGATCCCGACGCGCTGAACCTGGCGCTGGTCGAGGCGATCAACGATGACGGGCGGATCTACCTGACGCAGACGCGGGTCGACGGCGCCGTGGCGATCCGGCTGCAGGTCGGCGCGTTCGATGCCACCCGATCCGATGTCGATACCGCCTTTGACACCATCACCGAACTGGCGCGGCGCTGACGCAGGGCCGCAACCCTGGGGCGCGAAACCGGGCCGCCGGGGTGGATCAGCCGCGCTTCAGCGCCGCCGCGGCGGCGGTGTATCCACCGGCGGCGCCGTCGATGAAATGGACATGATCGTCGCGCAGGGGCGAAGGCACGATGCAGGTCATCATCGCGGCATCCTGTTCGCACATCCCGTAGCGGGCGACACCGTCAGCCCGCGCCCGGTCCAGCAGGTCGCGCAGCGCCGACACCGTCGCGCGATCGCTGTCGAGCGTCATCTTCAACCCGTCATCGAACTTGCGGTAATCGGCATTGGCACCGGTCATCGCCGCATAATGGCGCGGGTCGAACCGGCCCAGCCGGATGCCCGAGCGGAACAGGAACCAGGCGGGCAGCGTGCGCCCCAGCAGCGACAGGCGGCGGCGCATCAGCGACCGGCCCGCGCGCGAGGCATGGGCCTCGAGCCGGTTGCCCGGGTTGGGCCAGCGGTTGCGCGGACCCTGCGCCGGCACCGGGTGTCCGCCCCGGTCGAGCCGGTCCGCGATGCCCAGGATCCGCGCGGCCAGCCGCGCGAACGCGGGCCCGGCACGCCCCTCGGGCAAGACCACCAGCGACAGGATGGTTCCGTTGCGGGCGGCCATGTCGGACCAGCGGCAGGACAGCCCGGTCAGGTCGGGGACAGTGCCGGGCGCGGCCTCGGGCAGCGCATAAAGACCCTGTTTCATCTGGCCCTCGGCCCAGCTGAGCCCGCCGCCGGAAAACATGGCATACTCCGCCCCCGGCGATACCCGGTACCGCGCCACGGCCACGTCATGCCCGGCGGCGCGTATGTCGCGGACGGGAACCAGCGCCACCCGCAGGGTCAGCGAAAATTCCTCGCGCGCCCAGCAGCGCACCGCCGCCAGCGCCCGGCCCGCCCTCGCAATCTGCCCCGGCGCGCAGGCGAACCCCGCCCCGTCACCGCCGAACACAAACGGAAAGATACGCTCGCGCATCCCGTTGATCTGCGCGGAGATCACCGCGCCGCCGACCATGTTCACGGTCTTGTAGCGGCCATCGGCCACCGCGCCGGTCGAGTTCTCCACATCCGCGACCCCCAGGTGCCAGTCATCCGGCAACGGGGCATAGGCGCCGGGATCGGCCAGCACCGCGAAGCGATCCTGCAATGGCAGGTTCTCGTAGAAACCGGATGTGTCGGGCGCGGCGTCCATGCCGCATCCTAGCACCGGGATCGGCGCAGGACGATGCCGGGCCTTGCGCGACCGGCAGTCCCGTGCCACGCAGGCGGGACGCTGACGATCGGAGACCCTCATGCAGGCCGGACTGGTCACGCTATGTCTGGCCTATGTGCTGAGCCAGTTCTTTCGCGCCTTTCTCGCGGTTCTGTCGCCGGTGCTGGAACGCGACATCGGTGCCGGGCCCGAACAGCTTGCCACGGCGTCGGGGCTGTGGTTCCTGTCATTCGCGCTGATGCAGCTGCCCGTGGGCTGGGCGTTGGACCGGATCGGGCCCCGGCGCACCGCTGCTTTATTGCTGCTGCTGGGCGGCGCGGGCGGCGCGGGGCTGTTTTCGCTGGCCACCGCCCCCGCCCATGTCAGCCTCGCGATGCTGCTGATCGGGGTCGGTTGCGCGCCGGTGCTGATGGCCTCGTATTTCATCTTTGCCCATGAATATCCGCCGGCGCGGTTCGCCACGCTGGCGGCGCTGATGCTGGGCGTGGGATCGGCGGGCAACCTGGTCGCGTCCTACCCGACCGCCCTGGCCGCGGAATGGATCGGCTGGCGCGCGACGCTGGCCGGGCTGGCGGTGGTCTCGGCGGTGGTGGCGGGTGGCATCCTCGTCACCGTGCGCGATCCGGCACCCGACCATCCGGACCAACGGGGGTCTGTCATCGACCTGCTGAAACTGCCGGTGATGTGGGCGATCCTGCCGCTGATGCTCGTCAGCTACGCGCCCGCGGCGGCCCTGCGCGGGCTCTGGGCCGGCCCCTACCTGACCGACGTGTTCGGGCTGGGGGTCGAACGGATCGGGCAGGCGACGCTGGTGGTGGGTCTGGCCATGATCGCGGGCACGCTGTGCTACGGACCTCTCGACCGGCTGCTGGGCACCCGGAAATGGGTGGTGTTCACCGGCAACCTGGTCTGCGCGGCGGCGCTGGCGGCGCTGGTGGTGTGGATCGACATATCGGTGTTCACCTCGGTGGCGCTGTTTGCGCTGATCGGGTTCTTCGGCGCGTCCTTTCCGATGATGATCGCCCATGGCCGCGCGTTCTTTCCACCGCATCTCGTCGGGCGCGGGGTCACGCTGATGAACCTGTTCGGGATCGGCGGGGTCGGCGTGATGCAGTTTGCATCCGGGCGCATCCACGAACAGATATCGTCGGCCGGGGTGGCGGCGGCCGCGCCCTACCAGGCGATCTTTGCGTTTTTCGGCGCTGCGCTGCTGGCCGGTGTCCTGGTCTATCTGCTGAGCCGCGACAGCATCGACTGACACCCCTTTTCCCCACCCGGCTTTGCCTGTATGCAACCGCCGCCGGCCAACAGGCCAGCCACGCATCTGGAGAAAACAACATGGGTTATCGCGTCGTCGTCGTCGGCGCCACGGGCAACGTGGGCCGCGAAATGCTGAACATCCTGGCCGAGCGCCAGTTTCCGGTCGAAGAGCTTGCCGTGCTGGCATCCCGGAAATCGCTGGGGACCGAGGTGAGCTTTGGCGACAAGACCCTGACCACCCAGGACCTGGACCAGTTCGATTTCACCGGCTGGGACATGGCGCTGTTCGCGGTCGGCTCGGAGGCCACCAGGACCTATGCGCCCCGGGCCGCGGCGGCCGGCTGCGTCGTGATCGACAATTCGTCGCTCTACCGCTACGACCCGGACGTGCCGCTGATCGTGCCCGAGGTGAATCCGCAGGCGGTGCATGGCTATACGAAGAAGAACATCATCGCCAACCCGAACTGTTCGACCGCACAGATGGTGGTGGCGCTCAAGCCGCTGCACGACCGGGCGACGATCCGGCGGGTGGTGGTGTCCACCTACCAGTCCGTATCCGGCGCCGGCAAGGACGGCATGGACGAACTGTGGGATCAGACCAAGGCGGTCTACAACCCCACGTCGGACGTGCCGCCGAAGAAGTTCCAGAAGCAGATCGCCTTCAACGTCATCCCGCATATCGACGTGTTCATGGAAGACGGCAGCACCAAGGAAGAATGGAAGATGGTTGCCGAGACCAAGAAGATCGTGGACCCCGCGATCAAGGTCACGGCAACCTGCGTGCGCGTGCCGGTGTTCGTCGGCCACTCCGAAGCGGTGAATATCGAGTTCGAGGAATTCCTGGACGAGGACGAGGCGCGCGACATCCTGCGCGAGGCACCGGGCGTGATGGTGATCGACAAGCGCGAGGCCGGCGGCTATGTCACCCCGGTCGAGTGCGTGGGCGACTATGCCACCTTCATCAGCCGGATCAGGCAGGACGGGACGATCGAGAACGGGCTGAACCTGTGGTGTGTCTCGGACAACCTGCGCAAGGGCGCCGCGCTGAACGCCGTTCAGATTGCCGAACTGCTGGGCCGTGAGGTCCTGAAGAAGGGCTAGAACTCGATCTCGTCGATCACCCTGGTGTCCCACGCCGGGGTGGTTGACACATAGTGATCCCGCCGCCCCAGCTTGTCGCCCGGAAAGGGCGCGCGGAAGTTCTGTGCCAGGCGGTTCAGGCTGAAGCCGATATCCGACGCCTTGCACAGCCGCGCGCCGGTTGGCGCGGCAAAGACGGCGAGCCCGCCTCCCGCTTCGCGCAGGACTACCCCCTTGTTCCGCAGTCGGTCGATCAGGTCGAACCAGTCGCGCGCATAGGCGAAATCCTCGGCCAGCCGCGCCCGGAGCACGGCAATCAGCCGCTCATCCGCCCTGACGGGCGACTTCGCTTTGCGATGCGCCCGGGCGAGTTCCGTCTTCAACGCATCCTTCAGCAATTGCTGGATCGTTATCTCGCGGCGATCAGCGACGTCGCGCGCCGCGCGGAGGAGCGGGTCATCGAGCGTGAGCGTGATCCTGGTATCCATTCAGGCATCGTCGCCGCACATGATTAACACGTTCTAAATCGGCACGAATTTCTTCTGCGCCGAATCATACCCTTCCAGCCCGCCGACACCGATATCGGTCCACAGGCCATGCAGGCTCAACCCGCCTTCGGCGACCTCGCTGGCAACGAAAGGAAATGTCATCAGGTTTTCCAGCGAGGCCAGCACCGCCTGTTTCTCCAGCTGCTGCGCCTGCCGTCCGGCATCCTCGATATCGGCCACCGTTTCGTAGCGCGGTTTCAGGATGTCCATCCAGCGCCCGACGAAACTGCCGCGTTCCTCGAGCTGCGGCGCCTTGCCCTTGCACATGTCGATGCAGCCCTGCACCCCGCCACATTGCGAATGGCCCAGCACGATCAGATGCGCCACCTTCAGAACCGTGACCGCGTATTCCACGGCGGCGCTGGTGCCGTGGTGGTTGCCGCCCGGCTCGCAGGGGGGCACCAGGTTGGCGATATTGCGATGGATGAAGAACTCGCCCTGATCCGCCCCGAAGATCGACGTGACATGCACGCGGCTGTCGCAGCACGAGATCACCATGGCACGGGGATGCTGGCCCTCGGTGACCAGGCGACGATACCAGACCTTGTTGGCCTCGAATGTGGTCGCTTTCCAGCCGTGATAGCGCTGGACCAGATATGAGGGTAGTGGCCTGGCAAATTCCATCGTCCTGTTGCTCCGTCCGCTGGTCGGTTTGCCCGGACCTACCCTGAAGTCGCATCAAATTCGAGCGTTATCGACATCCCCGATCAACCTTTTGCAAACCTGTAGCGCGCATCCTGCCCGGGATGTGGGGGCATCGGGTTTGGGTGAGGTTCTCTTGGCTGACATATTAACGCTTGCACCGGACGAACCGGTGCGGCTGGACCGCGACCGGCTGTCGGGGCTCTATCTGGATCTCGGCAGAACCGCCGCCGAAGACGTGATCTGCCGCGCGGTCGAGGAACTCGCGGCGCGGCTTGGCCAGTGCGAATCGCATTGGCGCGGTGCCGACTGGCCGGCGCTGGGCAAATGCGCGCGCTCGCTGGTGGCCATATCGGACCAGCTGGGCATGGCGCTGCTGGCGCGGGTGGCGGGCGATCTGGCAACGGCCGCCACGGCGGAGGACGGCCCCGCGGCGGATGCGGTGCTGTTCCGGCTGGTTCGGGTGGGCGACCGGTCGCTGACCGCGGTGTGGGATCTGCGGGATCTGTCCGTCTGATCGGCGGACAGGGGCTTGCGGGCCGTGATGTGCGGGCTAGGTTGGGCCGCACGCGACAGAAAGGATCACCCATGCCGTTCACCTTTGCCGACCCGACGCCGGATGCGATCCCGCTGCATGTGCTCGAAACGGACGCGGTCGCCCCCTGGCTCGACGGGCAGCCGGATGCGGTGGGGGCGTGGGTCCGCGCCAACGGGTTTACCGGCAAGCTGGGCGAGACCCTGCTGGTTCCCGGCGGCAACGGTGCCCCGACGATGGCGCTGGCCGGATATGAAACCGCGGCCCGGCGGGCGCGCACGCGCTATGCGCTCGCCCACGCGGCCCGCAAGCTGCCCGCCGGCGTCTACGGGATCGCCTCGGGCATCGCGGCGGAGGCATTGGAAACCGAAGCCCTGGGCTGGCTGTTGTCGCTCTACCGTTTTGACCGCTACCGCAAGAAGAAGATCACCCGGGTCCACCTGGTCGCCCCCGACGGGATCGACGTGGCCCGTGTCGAGACCATCGCCGCCTCAGAGGCGCTGATCCGCGACCTGATCAACACGCCCACCGCCGATCTCGGGCCGGACCGCCTGGCCGCGGCGGCCCGGGACCTGGCCGGGGAAT
The DNA here is from genome assembly GCF_003008555.2 of Pukyongiella litopenaei. Taxonomy (NCBI): domain Bacteria; kingdom Pseudomonadati; phylum Pseudomonadota; class Alphaproteobacteria; order Rhodobacterales; family Paracoccaceae; genus Pukyongiella; species Pukyongiella litopenaei. The sequence goes on from NZ_CP027665.1 coordinate 1,140,779, forward strand.
TCGGTGCCGACTGCACCGTGATCGAGGGCGACGACCTGCTGGACCGGAACTATCCGATGATCCACGCGGTGGGCCGGGCCTCGGCCACGGCGCCACGGCTGATCGACCTGCAATGGGGCAGCGCCGGCCCCAGGCTGACGCTGGTCGGCAAGGGCGTCTGTTTCGACACCGGCGGGCTGAACCTGAAACAGCGCGGCGGCATGGCGCTGATGAAAAAGGACATGGGCGGCGCGGCGCATGTGCTGGGGCTGGCCCGCATGATCATGGCGCTGGCCCTGCCGGTGCAGTTGCGGGTGCTGATCCCGGCGGTGGAAAACTCGGTATCCGGCAACGCGTTCCGCCCCGGCGACATCCTGACCTCGCGCAAGGGGCTGACGGTCGAGATCAACAATACCGACGCCGAGGGCCGGTTGGTGCTGGCGGATGCGCTGGCGCTGGCGGACGAGGACGAACCGGACCTGATCCTGTCGATGGCCACCCTGACCGGTGCGGCGCGGGTCGCGGTGGGATCGGATATCGCGCCGTTCTTCTGCGACGATGACGGGTTTGCGCAAATGCTGTCCGCCGCGGCGGCCCGTGTCGATGACCCGGTCTGGCGGCTGCCGTTCCACCCGGCCTACGAGGACAAGATCGAACCGGTGATCGCCGATCTGGACAACGCACCCGGCGGCGGGTTCGCCGGCGCGATCACCGCGGCGCTGTTCCTGCGCCGCTTCGTGTCCGCCGCGCCCTACGCCCATTTCGACATCTACGGCTGGCAATCGGTGTCCGCGCCGGCCCGGCCCAAGGGCGGGGTCGGCCAGGGCGTCCGCGCGCTGCTGGACGCCCTGCCCGGGGTCCTGGACCTGTGAGCGACCGTCGCCTGACCCCGGCCAATGCCCGCGTCGCGGCGGCGCATCTGGCCGATGCCGCGCCGGGCCTGATACCGGTTGCGGGCGACCGGCGCCAGGTCCTGCGCCCGGTCGTCAACCTCGACCGCGCCCCCGGTGGCGCGCGGGACCGGCAGCTGCTGTTCGGCGAAACCGTGCTGGCCTACGAGGATCGCGACGGCTGGAGCTTTGTCCAGGCCGACAAGGACGGCTATGTGGGCTATGTGCCGTCCGCGGCGCTGGGGCCGGCGCGGGACGCGACCCACATGGTCTGTGCGCCTGCCACCCATGCCTATGCCGAGGCGTCGATGAAATCCCCGGACCGCATGAGCCTGAGCTTTGGCAGCCGCGTCACCGTGACCGGCACGGAAAACCGGTTCGCGGATACCGGCGCGGGGTTCATCCCGTCGGGGCATCTGCGGGCGCTGGAGAGCGGCCCGTTCGACGACCCGGTGGCGGTTGCGGCGCTGTTTCTCGGCACGCCCTACCTCTGGGGCGGCAACAGCCGGTTCGGCATCGACTGTTCCGGGCTGGTGCAGGCGGCGCTGCTGGCCTGCGGGCGGGACTGCCCCGGCGACAGCGATCTGCAGGCGGAGGCGGTCGGCACCGCCCTGCCCCGGGGCACGCCGCCCCGGCGCGGCGATCTGCTGTTCTGGAGGGGTCATGTGGCCTGGGTCGCCGATGGCGCGACGCTGCTGCACGCCAATGCCCATCACATGGCCGTGGCCCATGAGGCGATGGACGAGGCTATCACGCGGATCGAGGCGCAGGGCGACGGGCCGGTCACCGGCCACCGGAGACCCTGATCAGGTGACCGCCCGGATCAGCTTGCGTTCGAGCACGCGCAGCACCGTCTTCAGGTCGTGACCGCGTTTCAGGATCTGCCCGTCCATTCCGACGACCGCGTACTGGCCCTGCCGGTTGCGCAGCCTGGGGCGTTTTTCGATCCGGTAGAGCGGATGTTCGGCGGTGCGCCTGAACACCGAGAACACCGCCAGGTCGCGCAGGCAGGAAATGCCGTAGTCCCGCCATTCGCCAGCGGCAACCATGCGGCCGTAAACCGATAGGATCTGGGAAAGTTCGCGCCGGTCGAAAGCCACCTGATCCGCAACCTGTCCGGTGGGAAAGGGGCTGGGGGGCTGGATCGTCATGGATCAACCCTTGCGCCGGTTTCGGATAAAATCAAGCCTGATCGACAGGGCGATTCTCCGGCGGGCCGGCGGTGGTGGGTTTCGGCAACGGCCGGGCCGGGGGCGGAACCGCGCCGGGGGCCATCAACACTATTGACCGATTGGTCGGTTTTGTGCAGGTTGCGCGGCAGGGAGCATTGGGGGGAAGGCCATGACGCCACAGGAGCGTGCCGAACGCAGTGCCGCCGCGATGTGGGAAAACGATGCCGCGTCGCAATGGCTGGGCATGACGCTGGATGCGGTCGCCCCCGGCGGCGCCACCCTGTCCTTTACCGTCGCCCCGCATCATCTGAACGGGCACGGCATCTGTCACGGCGGCTATATCTTCACCCTGGCCGACAGTGCCTTTGCCTTTGCCTGCAACAGCTACAACCAGGTGACCGTGGCCCAGGAAAACCAGATCACCTATCTCGCGCCGGGCCGGCCCGGCGAACGGCTGACCGCGGTTGCGTCCGAGACCGCGCGCAACGGGCGGTCGGGCGTCTATGACATCACCGTGACCGGCGCCGACGGGCGCAAGGTCGCCCTGTTCCGCGGGTTGTCCCGCACGATCCGGGGCCAGCATTTCGAGGAGGAAACATGACCCACGCCTATCTCTGCGAAGGGGTGCGCACCCCGATCGGCCGCTATGGCGGCGCACTCGCGTCGGTTCGGCCCGACGACATGCTGGCCCATGTGATCCGCGAAACGGTCGCCCCGTTCAGCGGCCTGCAGGTGGACGAGGTGCTGGCCGGCTGCGCCAACCAGGCGGGCGAGGACAACCGCAACGTCGCCCGCATGGCGGTGCTGCTGGCGGGCCTGCCCGACACCGTGCCCGGCGCCACGATCAACCGGCTCTGCGGGTCGGGGCTCGACGCGGTGGGGGCGGCGGCCCGCGCGGTCCGGCTGGGCGAGGCCGACGTGGTCATCGCCTGCGGCGTCGAAAGCATGAGCCGCGCGCCGCTGGTCATGCCAAAGGCGGACAGCGCGTTTTCGCGCAAGGCCGAGATCTACGACACGACCATCGGCTGGCGGTTCGTGAACCGCGAACTGGCCAGGCATTACGGCACCGATTCGATGCCCGAGACGGCCGAGAACGTGGCCTCGGATTTCGGCATCTCGCGGGCAGACCAGGACGCCTTTGCGCTGCGGTCGCAGACCCGCGCGGCGGCGGCCATCGCCAGCGGCCGCCTGGCCCGGGAAATCGCGCCGGTGACGATCCCGAAACGGCGCGGCGACCCGATGGTGGTGGACACCGACGAACATCCCCGCGCCACCACCGCCGAAAAGCTCGCCGCCCTGCCCACCCCGTTCCGCGACGGCGGCACGGTGACGGCGGGCAATGCCTCGGGCGTCAATGACGGCGCGGCGGCGGTGATCGTCGCCTCGGAGGCGGCGGTCGGGAAATACGGGCTGACGCCGCGCGCGCGTGTCGCGGGCATGGCCACCACCGGCGTGCCGCCCCGGATCATGGGCATTGGCCCCGCCCCGGCGACCGAGATGCTGCTCGCGCGTCACGGGCTGGGCATCGGCGATATCGACACGATCGAACTGAACGAAGCCTTTGCCGCCCAGGGGTTGGCGGTGACCCGCCGGCTGGGCCTGCCCGACGACGCGGACCATGTGAACCCCAATGGCGGCGCCATCGCGCTGGGCCATCCGCTGGGCATGTCGGGCACGCGGCTGGCGCTCACCGCCGCCGTGAACATGGTCGATGACGACCTGTCGCGCGCCGTCTGCACCATGTGCATCGGCGTCGGACAGGGGATCGCGCTGCTGCTGGAGAAAGCCTGATGGAAGACCTGTCCCCCCGCCCCGGCGACCTGGACCATATCGAAACCGCCAGCCGCGACGAAATCGCCGCGGTGCAACTGGAGCGGATGAAACGATCGCTCCGCCACGCCTATGACAATGTCGGGTTCTACAAGGCATCCTTTGACGCCGCCGGCATGCATCCCGACGACCTGCAAACGCTCGCGGACCTGGCGAAGTTTCCCTTTACCGTGAAACAGGACCTGCGCGACAACTACCCGTTCGACATGCTGGCGGTGCCGCGCGGGAAACTGCGGCGCGTGCACGCATCCTCGGGCACCACCGGTCAGCCGACCGTCGTGGCCTATACCGAAAACGACCTGAAGGTCTGGGGCGAGGTGGTGGCCCGCAGCCTGCGCGCGGCCGGGTTGCGCCCCGGCGACATGCTGCACAACGCCTATGGCTACGGGCTGTTCACCGGCGGGCTGGGCATTCACCTGGGCGCGGATGCGCTGGGTCTGTCCACGGTGCCGGTCTCGGGCGGCATGACCGAACGGCAGGTCCGCCTGATCCGCGATTTCCAGCCGCGCGGCATCACGGTGACGCCGTCCTACGCGCTGTCGATCCTCGATGAATACGCCGCCGCGGGCCTCGATCCGCGCGAAAGCTCGCTCGCCGTCGGCATCTTTGGCGCCGAGCCCTGGACCAACGCAATGCGGCAGGAAATCGAAACCGCCTTCGACATGCATGCGGTCGACATCTACGGCCTGTCCGAGGTCATGGGCCCCGGCGTTGCAAATGAATGTGTCGAAACCAAGGACGGGCTGCATGTCTGGGAGGATCATTTCTACCCCGAGATCATCGACCCGCAGACCGGCGAGGTGCTCGAGGACGGGCAGGAGGGCGAGCTGGTATTCACCTCGCTCACCAAGGAGGCCTTCCCGATCATCCGCTACCGCACCCGCGACCTGACCCGGCTGCTACCGGGCACGGCGCGCTCGATGCGGCGGATGGAAAAAGTCACCGGACGCAGCGACGACATGATCATCCTGCGGGGGGTGAACCTGTTCCCGACCCAGATCGAGGAACAACTGATGAAGGTCGAAGGTCTGGCGCCGCATTTCCAGATCGAACTCAGCCGCCCGGACCGGCTCGACGTGATGCGGGTGCGCACCGAGGCCACCGCCGACGCCGCCACCGACGACGACCGCAGGCGGATGGGGGCCGAACTGGAGGCGCGGATCAAACGGGCCGTGGGCGTGTCGGCACGGGTCGAGGTCGCCGAACCCGGCGGTGTCGAACGCAGCCAGGGCAAGGCGGTGCGGATCATCGACAGCCGCCCCGCGCGCTGATGCCGCGCGGGGTCGCACGCGACCACGACGCCAAGCGGACCGCGCTGCGCAAGGGCGCGGCCGGATACTTTGCGCATCACGGCTATGACCGGGCCTCGATGACCGGGGCGGCGCGGGCCTGCGGCGTGTCCAAGGCGTTGATCTACCACTATTACGACAGCAAGGAGGCATTGCTGTTCGACATACTCGACGCGCATCTGTCAGAGCTGGCAGAGGTCGTCGACGCCGCCCGGGGCGATGGCCTGTCCGGGCTGATCGCGGCGATCCTCTCGGCCTACGAGGACGCCGACGCCGAACACAAGCTGCAACTCGACGCGCTGGACACCCTGCCCGCGCCGCTGCGCGACCCGCTGGTGGCGCTGCAACGCCAGCTGGTCGGCACGATGTCCGAGGCAATCGGCGATGAGGTCCCGCATCTCGGCGGCGACCGGCTGCGGGCCGCGACCATGACCGTGTTCGGGATTCTCAACTGGTTCTACATGTGGCACCGGCCCGGACGCGGGCTGAGCCGGGCGGATTATGCCGGCTTTGCCACCGATTTCGTGCGCGGCGGCCTGGCGAATCTCGGCGCCTGACCCCGGCGGGATACGGATTGTTCACCAGCGCCGGCCTAATCTGCCTGCCATGTCGATTCGGATCCTCAGGCTGATCGCGGGTGCCGGCCGCGCCGTGGCCGCGGGCCGGTGCGTCTGCTGCGTTCTCGCGGTGTCGCTGCTGCTGGCCACCGCCATCTTGACCACGTCTGTCATAGCCGGCGATCGCCGATCCTATCGCATGATCGCGGCGCGGGTTGCCGACATGCACACGGCCCAGAGTGCCGTCGAAACGCTGGCCGACATGACCAACGGGCGGCGCCCCTTCGACCGGCGCGCGGCGCGGGCCGCGGGGCAGGATCTGGTGTCGACGATGGCTGCGGTGCCGAAACGTTTTCGCCCAGCGGTCACCGTCCAGGCCAGCCGCGCCCGCCACCGCATCTGGTCGCACTGGCCGGATTTCCTGGCCCGCGCAAGGGCGGCCGAACGCGCCGCGCGCCAGTTGCGCACTGACGACCGGGCGCGGTTGCGCGGCACCCTGCCCTCGGTCGTCGTCACCTGCATCCATTGCCACCAGATCTATCGCGAACCGTGACCCCGGGTCAGATCGGCGATTGAACTGGGCTCCGATTCCCGGCAGACTCGTGGAAACTGATGGAGGACACGGCCATGCGGACGAGAGCAGCAGTAGCGATCGAGGCGGGTAAGCCGCTGGAGATCATGGAGGTCAATCTCGAAGGGCCGAAGGCGGGCGAGGTGCTGGTCGAGATCAAGGCCACGGGCATCTGCCACACCGATGAATTCACCCGTTCGGGCGCCGATCCCGAAGGGCTGTTCCCGGCGATCCTGGGCCACGAGGGCGCGGGCGTCGTGCTCGAATGCGGCCCCGGCGTCACCTCGCTGGAACCGGGCGATCATGTGATCCCGCTCTATACGCCGGAATGCCGGGAATGCGATTACTGCCTGCACCCCAAGACCAACCTGTGCCAGTCGATCCGGGAAACGCAGGGTCAGGGCCTGATGCCCGACGGCACCTCGCGGTTCTCCACGCTCGATGGCGATCCGATCCTGCATTACATGGGCTGTTCGACCTTCGCCAACCACACGGTCATGCCGGAAATCGCGCTGGCCAAGGTGCGCAAGGACGCCCCGTTCGACAAGATCTGCTATATCGGCTGCGGCGTCACCACCGGCATCGGCGCGGTGATCAACACCGCCAAGGTCGAGCTCGGGTCGCGGGCGATCGTGTTCGGCCTGGGCGGGATCGGGCTGAACGTGATCCAGGGGCTGCGCATGGCCGGGGCCGACCAGATCGTCGGTGTCGATCTGAACCCCGACAAGGTGCCGATGGCCGAGGCCTTCGGGATGACCGATTTCGTCAACCCCTCCGAGGTCGAGGGCGACCTGGTCCCCTACCTGGTGAACCTGACCAAGGGGGGCGCCGACTATACCTTTGACGCTACCGGCAATGTCGGGGTGATGCGGACCGCGCTGGAAGCGGCGCACAAGGGCTGGGGCGAAAGCGTGATCATCGGTGTAGCACCCGCGGGCGCCGAGATCTCGACCCGCCCGTTCCAGCTGGTCACCGGCCGGGTCTGGCGCGGCACCGCGTTCGGCGGCGCGCGCGGCCGGACCGACGTGCCCAAGATCGTCGACTGGTACATGGACGGCAAGATCGAGATCGACCCGATGATCACCCACCGGCTGACCCTCGACGAGATCAACACCGGCTTCGATCTCATGCATGCCGGAGAATCGATCCGCAGCGTGGTCGTCTACTAGGAGCGCGGCCGATGCCCCTGCTGGCCGTCCTGATCGACGCGGACAACACCTCGCCGCGCCATGCCGGTGCGATTTTCGACGAAATCGCCGGGTTCGGCGAGGCATCGGTGCGGCGATGCTATGGCGATTTTTCCAGCCCGCAGATGACCGGATGGTCACGGGTCCAGGCCGAACACGGGCTGGTCCCGCATCACCAGCCGGCAAACACGGTCGGCAAGAACGCCAGCGACATCGCGCTGGTGATCGACGCGATGGACCTGCTGCATTCGGGGCGGTTCGACGGTTTCGTCCTGGTCTCCTCCGACAGCGACTTTACCCGGCTGGCGAGCCGTATCCGCGAACAGGGCCTGGACGTCTATGGCATCGGCCAGATGAAGACCCCCGAAGCCTTCCGCAAGGCCTGCAAACGCTTCATCTTTCTCGAGAACATCCAGACCGTCACCGAACCCGGCGACACCCGCGCCGGCGATGCGCCGCCCGCCCGGTCCCTGCAGGACGCCCGCGACCTGATCCTGAAGGCGATGGATGCCATCGAGCAGGATGACGACTGGTACACGCTGGGCCGGATCGGCCAGTTCATCGCCGCCGCGAACCCGGATTTCGACACGCGCAGCTATGGCAAACGCAAGCTGAGCGACCTCGTGGCCGCGATCAGGATCTTCGAAACCCGGCGCGGCAGCGGCAACCAGATCGAGTTGCGGCGGCTGGACTAGCCCGCGCGGCGGGCCCCGGCGCCGTAACGCGCCATGAACATGTCCACCGCCGAGGCCGCCACCCGGTCCGCTTCGATACGGCAGTAATCCCGATCGACATTGAAGGCGCGCCGGGCAAACAGGCCGGCCCGGCAGAGCGCCCCGAACTGGTCGGCGGCCAGCCCCGGATCGTCGACCCTCAACTCGCCGCGCGCGGTCGCCAAGACGAGGTAATCCCCCAGCCGGTCGCGCACCTGCGTCGGCCCGCTGTCATAGAACAGGCGCCCCAGCTCAGGGAAACGCGCGGATTCCGACAGGCAGATGCGATAGACGCGCAACCCGAAATCGGACAGGTAGAATTCGATGATCTTCTCGGCGGCGAACCGCAACACCTTGCGCGGGCAATCGGCCACCTCGACAAGGGCCGCGGCGGTTTCGGCCTGCCGGGCGCATTCGCTGCGCACCACTTCGGTGAACAGCAGCCGCTTGTCGGAAAAATAGCTGTAGAGCGTCGCCTTCGAGACACGCGCGGCCCGGGCCACGTCATCCATGCTGGCGCGTTCGAACCCGGTATCAAGGAACACCTTTCGGGCGCCCTCCAACACCTGGTCGAACTTGCGCCCCCGACGCACCAAAACAGACGCTTCTCCCATCGCTCTCCCCCGCATGAATCCGCATAGCCTAATAGGAACACGACCGTCCGAACAACAATATTCATGGCCCCGCGCTTGTTTCCGCCGCCGGAATCGCTAGAACTTGGAATGATTCTAAATGTGGGTGGCACCATGCGCTTCATGACGCAACGAAAGCGGTTTTCGGATCTCAGCGAACAGGAAATCCTGGCGCTGGCGATTTCCTCGGAAGAGGATGACGCCCGCATCTATCGCGGCTATGCCGAAAGCCTGCGCGCCGACTATCCGGCCAGCGCCCGGCTGTTCGAGGACATGGCCGCCGAGGAAGACAGCCACCGCGGCAACCTCATCGCCCTGCACGAAACCCGGTTCGGCCCGGTCATCCCGCTGATCCGCCGCGAACATGTGGCCGGTTTCTACGCCCGGCGCCCGGTCTGGCTGATGGAAAATCTCGGGCTCGACCGCATCCGCGCCGAGGCCGAAGCGATGGAGGCGGATGCCGAACGGTTCTATGCGGCCGCGGCATCGCGTACCAGCGATGCGGCGACCCGCAAGCTGCTGGGCGATCTCGCCGCCGCCGAAGCCGGCCATCACGCAACCGCCGGCGAACTGGCCGACACCCATCTGGGCGATGGCGCGCGCGACGACGAGGACGCAACCGCGCACCGGCAGTTCATCCTGACCTGGGTGCAGCCGGGCCTGGCGGGGCTGATGGACGGGTCGGTCTCCACCCTGGCGCCGATCTTCGCCACCGCCTTTGCCACCCAGGACACCTGGACCACCTTCCTTGTCGGCGTCGCGGCCTCGGTCGGGGCGGGGATCTCGATGGGTTTTACCGAAGCCGCCTCCGATGACGGCGAATTGTCCGGACGCGGGTCGCCGGCAAAACGCGGGCTGGCATCCGGGGTGATGACGACGCTGGGCGGGCTGGGCCACGCCCTGCCCTACCTGATCCCGGAATTCTACACCGCGACGACGATCGCCATCGTGATCGTGTTCTTCGAATTGTGGGCCATCGCCTGGATCCAGAACCGCTACATGGAAACGCCGTTCTTCCGCGCCGCGTTCCAGGTGGTGCTCGGCGGTGCGCTGGTGCTGGCCGCCGGTATCCTGATCGGCAGCGGCTAGCCGTCTTGCACCCGCCCTGCGCGCGGGCTAACCCCGTGGCATGGCCGATATTTTCCTGCGCACCCTCCCCTTCTTTGCCCTGATCGGCCTGGGCTACTGGGCAGGCCGCACCCGTTTCTTCACCGAAGAGGCCACCGCCTGGCTGACCCGCTTCGTGTTCTATTTCGCGCTGTCTGCGATGCTGTTCCGCTTTGCCGCCAACCTGTCGCTGGCCGAGATCCTCGACATGCGGCTGGTGGCGGGCTACCTGGCGGGCACCACGGCGATCTACCTGCTGGCCACCGCCGTGGCCCTGCTGCGCCGGCTCGACATGGCCACCGCCGCGGTCGAGGCGCAATGCGCGGTGATCGGCAATGTCGGCTTTCTCGGCATCCCGATGCTCGCGGTGCTGCTGGGCGAGGCCGCGATCGGTCCGATCATGCTGGTGCTGGCCACCGACCTGGTCGTGTTCTCGTCGCTGATCGTGATCCTGATCAACGCCCGCAATCGCGGCCCGTCCTGGGGCGCGACCCTGCGGCTGGTGGGGCTGGGGCTGCTGCGCAACCCGATGATCGTGTCGATCTGCGCGGGCCTGGCCTGGTCGGCCCTGCAGCTTCCGATCCCGGCGCCGATGGCGGAGTTCCTGTCCATCCTCGGCGGCGCCGCCACCCCCGGCGCGCTGTTCGCCATCGGCGCGTCGCTGGCCGGGAAATCCGCCGAACGGGTCCAGGTCGCCGGCTGGCTGAGCGTCTGCAAGCTGGTGCTGCACCCGGCCGCCGTGGCGGTCGGCGTGCTGCTGCTGTTCCCGCTCGCTCCCTACCAGGCCGCCGTCGTCATCTCCGCCGCCGCGCTGCCGGTTGCGGGGAACGTCTACATGCTGGCCCAGCATTACGGCATTGCGCCGCACCGGGTTTCGGCCGCGATCCTGTTTTCGACATTGGCAAGCATCCTGACGGTGCCGCTGGTGATCGCCATGGTCGCGCCCTGACCTTCCTCTTGCCGAAAATATCCCCGCCGGAGGCTCCCGCACTGGACGCCCGCGCCAAGGCCCGGTAGCCAAGAGCCAGCGAACACGGAGGCACGAAATGGAAACCCTGTCCGAAAACAGATGCTTTGACGGGGTGCAGGGCGTCTATCGCCACGCATCCGGCAGCTGCGGCTGCGACATGACCTTCGGGCTGTTCCTGCCCGAAGAAGCCGGTGACGGCCCAGTGCCGCTGCTGTGGTATCTGTCAGGCCTGACCTGCACCCATGAAAACGCCATGACCAAGGCCGGCGCCCAGCAATGGGCGGCCGAACAGGGCATTGCGCTGGTCTTTCCCGACACCTCGCCGCGGGGCGACAACGTGGCCGATGACCCGGAATACGACCTGGGCCAGGGGGCCGGGTTCTATGTCAATGCCACCCAGGCCCCCTGGGCCCCGCATTTCCGCATGTGGGATTATGTGGCCGAGGATCTGCCCGCGCTGCTGGCCGAGAACTTTGCCATCGACCCGGACCGGCAGGCGATCACCGGCCATTCGATGGGCGGGCACGGGGCGCTGACCCTGGCGATGGGGCTGCCGGGCCGGTTCCGCTCCGTCTCCGCCTTCGCGCCGATCTCGAACCCCGCCGGCTCCGACTGGGGCCGCAAACAGCTCGCCGCCTATCTGGGCGACGACGAAACCGCATGGGCGCGCCATGATGCCAGCCTGGTGATGCGCGAGCGCGGCTTTGACGGGCCGGTCCTGATCGACACCGGCAGCGCCGACCAGTTCATCGACCTGCTGCGCCCCGAGGCGCTGGCCGACGCGGTGGCAACCCGCCGCCAGCCGGCCACGTTGCGGCTGCAGAACGGTTACGATCACAGCTACTTCTTCGTCTCCAGCTTCATCGAGGACCACGTCGCCTTCCATGCCGAGGCGCTTTGGGCCTGAGTGCCGCGCCGATGACCGCTGAGCGCGCGATCTATGTCGACGCCGATGCCTGCCCGGTCCGGGCCGAGGCCGAACGTGTCGCCACCCGCCACCGGATGCCGGTGAAGCTGGTGTCCAATGGCGGGCTGCGCCCGTCGCGCAACCCGCTGGTCGAAACGGTGATCGTTGCCGAGGGCCCCGACATGGCCGATCGCTGGATCGCCGACAATTGCGGCCCCGGCGACGTGGTGGTGACAGGCGACATCCCGCTGGCCGCGAAATGCCTCGCGGCCGGCGCACGGGTGCTGCGCCACAACGGCGAAACCTTCACCCCCGCCAATATCGGTGCGCAGCTGGCGATGCGCGACCTGATGACCGATCTGCGCGCCGCCAACCCGCTGGGCGCGGGCGGCGGCGGGCAGGGGTTTACAAAGACCGACCGGTCCCGTTTCCTCGACGCGCTGGAACGGGCCGTGCGCGCCGCGCAGAGCGACAAAGGGTAGATCATGCGACCACAAGCGGTGGTGTTCGATATCGGCCGGGTGCTGATCGACTGGAACCCGACCGGGTTCTACGACCGGGAAATCGGCGAAACCGCGCGGCGGGCCCTCTTTGCCGAGGTCGATCTCGAAGCCATGAACGAATCCGTCGACATGGGCCGGCCATTCGCGGCCTCGGTCGAGGCGCTGGCGCGGGCGCATCCGCGCTGGGCGCGGGAAATCCTGCTCTGGCGCGACCGCTGGCTGGACATGGCCAGCCCCGCGATACCGCACACGGTGCGGCTGAAACAGGCGCTGCGCGACAGGGGCGTGCCGGTCTTCGCGCTGTCGAATTTCGGCGTCGAAACCTTCGATATCGCCACCGCCGCCTATCCGTTCCTGCTCGATTTCGACCGGATCTGGGTCTCGGGGCATCACGGGATGATGAAACCCGACCCGGAGTTCTACGCCGCGCTCGAACAGGGCTGCGGCCATGACCCCGCCGCGCTGCTGTTCGCCGACGACCGGCCCGAGAACATCGTCATCGCCGCCCGGCGCGGCTGGCAGGTGCACCTGTTCGACGGCCCCCAGGGGTTCGCCGAACGTCTGGTCGCCGATGGATTGCTGAACGAGGAGGACGCCCGATGACATTTCCGATCATTCCCTTTGCCGAAGGCGAAGCGCGGCTGAACTGGCTGGACCTGGCCGAGGCGCTGGCCCGTGGCCACGATCTGCCCCGCGCAGAGATCGGCGATACGTTCCTCTATCGCGACCCCGACACCCTGTTGTCGCGGGCGGCCTGGATCGACGGGCTGGGGTCGCTGGTCAAGACGGCGACGGTCTTTCCCGGCAACCCGGATCGCGGGGCGCCGATGGTCAATGGCGCGGTCAACCTGTTTTCGGACCGCGATGGCACGCTGGCGGCACTGGTCGACTTTCACCTCGTGACGAAATGGAAAACCGCCTGCGACAGCCTGCTGGCGGCACTGCGGCTGGCCGACCCGGCCAGCCGGTCCATCCTGATCGTCGGGGCCGGCACCGTCGGCGGCTCGCTGATCGAAGCCTTCGGCGCCGGCTTTCCCGAGGCGCGGTTCACGTTGTGGAACCGCACCCGCGCCAAGGCGGAAACCCTGGCGGCGGACTATGACAACGTCGCCGTCGCGGGCGATCTCGAAGAGGCGGTGCGCGCGGCCGACATCGTGGTCAGCGCCACGATGTCGTCGGAACCGGTGATCCGGGGCGACTGGCTGCGGCCGGGCCAGCATGTGAACCTGATCGGCGCCTACCGTCCCGACATGCGCGAGGCCGACGACACCGCCATGGCGCGGTCGCGGATCTTTGTCGACAGCCGCGCCACGACCATCGGCCATATCGGCGAACTGATGATCCCGATCGCGGCGGGTGTCATTTCCGCCGACGATATCGTCGCGGATTTCTATGACCTGCCCGCCTTTGGCCACGATGCCGGCAGCATCAGCCTGTTCAAGAACGGCGGCGGGGCGCATCTGGACCTGATGACCGCGCGCTATATCCTCGACATGTGGCTTCAGGACGGCTGAAGCGCGGGATTGCGCGCCTCGCGCACCGGCAGATGCACGATGGCGCTGAACGCGCCGGCACCGACGCCGACCCACCAGACCAGCGTGTAGTCGCCGGTGATGTCATACATCCGCCCGCCCAGCCAGACCCCGAAAAAGCCGCCGATCTGGTGGCTGAGGAACACGATCCCGTAAAGCGTGCCCATGTAGCGCAGTCCGTAGATATGCGCGACCAGCCCCGAGGTCAGCGGCACGGTGGCCAGCCACAATGCCCCCATGACGATCGAGAACACGATCACCGAACCGGGCGTGATCGGCAGCAGGATGAATGCGGCCGCCACCAGCGTGCGGGCGGCATAGATGGTCGCCAGCAGGTATTTGCGGGGGAAACGATTGCCCGCCCAGCCCGCCAGCAGCGTCCCGCCGATATTCGCCAGCCCGATCAGCGCGATCGACAGCGCGCCCAGCGCCGACGTGGTCGTCACGCCCATCGCGTGCAGCACCCCGCCGGGGGCGATCGGGCCGCACATCTCGGTCACGAAGGCGGGAAAATGCGCGGTGATGAACGCCAGCTGGTAACCGCAGCTGAAAAACCCCAGGAAGATCAGCGTATAGGACGGATCGCGAAACGCGGTTCGCAGGATGCCGGACAGGCTCTGGGTGAACTCGGCCCGGCTGACCTGTTCGGGCGCGCGCATCATCGGCAGCAGCAGCACCAGCGCCAGAACCGCCGCCGCGAACACCAGGAACACCTGCTGCCAGCTGAGAAAGCCCAGCATCCATTCCGCAGTCGGCGCGCCGAACACCTGCCCCGCGCTGCCGGCGGCGGTGACGATGGCCAGCGACATCGACCGGTTTTCGTCCGAGGCGGCCCGCCCGACCGCGCCGAGGATCACGCCGAACCCGGTTCCGGCGATGCCGAAACCGACCAGCCATTCATAGATCTGGTGTTCGAGCGGCGTCACCGACCAGGCCGACAGCACCAGCCCGGCGGCATAGGTGATCGCCCCGAGGACGATGGACCGCCGGTCGCCGACCTTTTCGGCAATCGCCGCGAATATCGGCTGTCCGACACCCCAGGCGAGGTTCTGGATCGCGATCGCCAGCGAGAAATCGGTGCGCAGCCAGCCGAATTCCTCGGCAATCGGGATCTGGAACACGCCAAAGGACGCCCGGATCGCAAAGCTCACCGTGATGATGATGCAGCCGACAATGAGGACCGGCGAAAAGAGAGACTGGCGCGGCATCGTATTCCCTTCGAATTCCGGATGAAACTAGGTTTACTCGGGTGTCCCGGTCAATCGCTCGATCATGGGGTGGGCCATGACCGTTGGTGATGGGTTCGGCCCGGTGCCGGATGCTTTTCAACCGGAATGGGGCGGGCTATGCGTTGGGCATGACCGATTTCGTCCGTCTCTACGAGGACATGGTTGCCGCCGGCGACCTGCGCCCCGATCCGGCCCAGCGGGCCGTGCTGCCGGAATTCGAACGTATCCGCGCCGGGCTGGCACAGCCCCGCAGGCGCGGCCTGTTCCGCCGTGCGCCCGAGCCGCCCCAGGGGCTCTACCTGTGGGGTGGCGTCGGGCGCGGCAAATCCATGCTGATGGACCTGTTCGTCGACAGTATCGGCGGCGAGGTTCCGGTGCGGCGGGTGCATTTCCACGCGTTCATGCAGGAGATCCACGCCGCCATGCACGCGGCCCGGGAACGCGGCGTCGCGGATCCCCTGGCGCCGGTTGCGGCGGATGTGGCGGCATCGGTCCGGCTGCTGGCCTTTGACGAAATGCAGATCACCGACATCACCGACGCGATGATCGTGGGCCGGCTGTTCGAGGCCTTGTTCGCCGCGCGGGTGGTGGTGGTGACCACCTCGAACCGGGTGCCGGACGCGCTCTATGAAAACGGGCTGAACCGGCAGCTGTTCCTGCCCTTCATCGCGCTGATCAAGGACCGGATGGAGGTTCGCGAACTGGCCAGCCCCACCGATTACCGGCAGGACCGGCTGGAAGGCGAACCGGTCTATTTCACCCCGCTGGGGCCCGAGGCCCGCCGGGCGATCGGGGCGATCTGGGCCGACCTGACCGGCGGCCCGGCGCAGCCCCTGATCCTGCAGGTGAAAGGCCGCCGGGTCGAACTGCCCGAGTTTCGCAACGGGATCGCGCGGGCGGGGTTCTTCGATCTCTGCGGCCGGATGCTGGGGCCCGCGGACTACCTTGCAATCGCCGGGGCGGTGAAGGTTTTGGTGCTGGAAGACATCCCGCGCCTGTCGCGCAACAATTTCAACGAGGCCAAGCGGTTCGTCACGCTGATCGACGCGCTCTACGAGGCGCGGGTGCGGCTGATCTGCTCGGCGGCGGACGTGCCCGAAATGCTCTATGTCGAGGGCGATGGCGCGTTCGAATTCGAACGCACGGCATCACGGCTGCGCGAAATGCAGAGCGCGGACTGGGGGCAGGCGTAGCCCGCCCGAATACGACCGTCGGTGTAACGCCGCGTCAGCCGTCGTCGCGCAGGACGTGCCCCGCCAAATAAAGCGATCCGCAGATGAGGATACGCGCGCCGGGTGTCTGCGCGGCGATGGAGGCGACCGCCTCGCGGACGCTGCCGGCGGTGGTTGCAAGCAGGCCCGCATCACGCGCGGCGGCGGCGGTGGCCGCTGCCGGCAATGTCGCGGTCTCGCCCGGAATGGACACCGCCGTCAGGCTGGCCGCCCGCGCCGCGAGAGGCCGCAGGTAACCGCCGATATCCTTGGTGTCGAGCATCCCGCAGACGAGATGCGTCGGCCGGGCCGGAAGGGTCGAAAGATGATCGGCCAGCACCTGCCCCGCCGCCGGATTGTGCCCGCCATCGAGCCAGATCTCGGCATCCGGCGCCAGATCGGCCAACGTGCCGTGACGCAGCCGCTGCATGCGGGCGGGCCATCGGGCCTGCGTCACCGCCGCCTCCAGCGCCGCGTCCCCGAGACCGGCATGGCGCAGGGCGGCAAGCGCGGCCCCCGCATTGGCCAGCTGGTGGGCGCCGGGCAGATTGGGCAGCGGCAGATCGCGCAGGCCGGTTTCGTCCTGATAGACGAGGCGCCCGTGTTCCTCCTGCACATGCCAGTGCTGCCCATGCACGAGCAACGGTGCGCCGATCCGGGATGCGGCGGCTTCGATCACGTCGAGCGCGGCATCGGGCTGCGGCCCGACCACGCAGGGCACGCCGCGTTTCAGGATGCCGGCCTTTTCGGCGGCGATCGACCCGATCGTGTCGCCGAGGAACTGCTGGTGGTCGATGGAAACCGGCGTGATGATGGTCAGCGCCGGGCGCGCGATCACGTTGGTCGCGTCCAGCCGCCCGCCCAGCCCGACCTCGAGCAGGGTGAAATCCGCCGCATGGCGGGCAAATCCCAGCAGCGCGGCGCAGGTCGTGATCTCGAAATAGGTGATCGCCTCACCGCCATTCGCCGCATAGCATTCATCGAGCAGCGCGGCGAGATCCGGTTCGGAAATCAACGTCCCGGCGATCCGGATGCGTTCGTGGAACCGGACCAGATGCGGCGAGGTGTAGGCATGGGCGGTCTTGCCCGCGCCTTCGATCCCGGCGCGGATCATCGCCAGCGTCGAGCCCTTGCCATTGGTGCCCGCCACATGGATGACCGGCGGCAGCCGGTCCTGCGGGTTGCCCAGCGCGTCAAGCAGCCGCCAGACCCTGTCCAGGGTCAGGTCGATGACCTTGGGGTGCAGCGCCATCATCCGTTGCAGGATGACATCCGATCCGGCGGCGGTCATGTTCCGGCGGCGGCCTCGGGCGCGGGCAGGTCGCCCTTGATTTCCGGGGGCAGGTTCATCAGCATCCGGGTGATGGTGATCAGTTCGTCGCGAAGTTCGGTGCGCGGCGTCACCCGGTCCAGCATACCATGTTCCAGCAGATACTCGGCGCGCTGGAAACCTTCGGGCAGTTTTTCGCGGATGGTCTGTTCGATCACGCGCGGACCGGCGAAACAGATCAGCGCGCCCGGTTCGGCGATCTGCACGTCGCCGAGCATCGCGTAGGACGCCGTGACCCCTCCGGTGGTCGGGTGGGTCAGCACGACGATATAGGGCAGCCCCGCCTCCTTGAGCATCTGCACCGCAACGGTGGTGCGCGGCATCTGCATCAGCGACAGGATGCCTTCCTGCATCCGCGCGCCGCCGGCGGCGGAAAACAGGATCAGCGGGCGCTTGAGCTTCACCGCCTCTTTTGCCGCCGCGATGATCGCGTTGCCGACATACATGCCCATCGACCCGGCCATGAAGCTGAAATCCTGCGCGGCGGCGACGATCGGCGTGCGGCCGATTTCGCCGGTGGCGACCAGCATCGCCTCTTTTTCACCGGTGGATTTCTGCGCCGCCCGCTTGCGGTCGGGATATTTCTTCTGGTCGCGGAAATGCAGCGGGTCCGCGACCGGGTCCGGCACGGCCACCTCGTTGAACACGCCGCCGTCGAACAGCGCGGTCAGCCGTGCGCGCGGCACGATGACCATGTGATGCCCGCAGCTGGTGCAGACATTGAGGTTCTCGGTCAGTTCGCGGTGGAACAGCATGGTGCCGCAGCCGTCGCATTTCTGCCAGAGATTCTCGGGCGTCTCGCGGCGCGAGAAGATCGAGTTTATCCGGGGCCGGACATAGTTGGTGATCCAGTTCATGGCTTACCTCTGGCGGAATGCGCTGGCGCCGGGATACGCATTCGCGGGGCGAATTGCAATCAGGCGCGGATCGCCAGCCGGGCCGTCAGCCAGCCCAGCAGCATCAGCATGAAATCCACCGCCAGCCAGCCGCGCAGGACGGTGGTATCCGACATTTCATAGGGCAGCGTAAAGAGCGCGAGCCCCGACAGCCCGTCGGGCAGCGACACGATCAGCAGCGAGACGACATTGTTGGCGAAATGGACCGCGATGGCCGGGCCCAGCGTTCCGGCCCGCGCGGTCAGGTCGGCCATCAGCACGCCGAACAGCCCCGACCACAGCGCGATCAGCACCGCATTGTCGCCCGCCTGCGCGGGCAGGTAGTGACCGGCGGCGAACAGCGCCGATGGCAGCAGCATCCACACCGCCGGATGGGCGAACCGCGCCGCCAGCGACTGCTGGATGTAGCCCCGGAACAGAAGTTCCTCGGTCGCGGTCTGCACCAGCACCGCGCCCAGGGACAGCGGCAGCAGCAGCAGCCAGCGGCCGGGCGCCATGTTCTGCACCAACGGTTCGCCATAATCCCAGGGCGGCAGGAGCATCACCACCGCGGCGAGAACCAGCAGCAGCCGGAACACGCGCCAGAACTGCCGCACGGCCAGCGGCAGCGGACCGACCAGGCCCGCGGGCGCGCGTTGCTGCAACAGGCGGGCCGCCAACGCGACGCCCAGCGCGACGAACCCGAAACTGGCCAGCAGGACCAGCAGCGCCACCGGATGCGACCCGAGGAGCGCCGGGTTGCGCAGGGTTTCACGCCAGAATTCCGGCGCGGCAAGACGCGCAAGACCGCCGAAGACCGCGTTCAGACCCATCGCGATCAGCGCCACCAGCACCAGCCCCGCGACCAGCCGCCACAGCGCCGGACGACCGCGCGCGGGGCCCACCAGGATTTCATGCGCGGCGTAGCTAGGACGCATCGCGCACCGGGGGCGGCGGCGGCGGACCTTGCGCATCGCCTGCGCCGCCCGCGGGCGCCGTTTCGCCCTTGTGTCCGCGCAGGAACCCGGCCGCGCCGGTCAGATGCGACGCCACCGTTTCCAGCAGCCCCACCGCCACGGTGGTGTCGTTTTCCATGACTTCGCGAAATTCCTCGGCGCCGATGCGCAGGAAACAGGATGGCTCGGTCGCGACCAGATCGAGCGCCCGGTTGTCCCCGGTGATGATCGAAAGATCGCCTATGACCCGCCCCGGTTCGATCACCGTGATCGGGGCCTCGTTGCCCGGGTCTGGCCAGCGCAGTTCGGCCCGCCCGTTGAGACAGAGATAGGCGGCGTCGGCGGCGTCACCGGCGGCAAAGATCTTTTCCTCGGGTGCGGCATTGTACCAGTTCGCCGAAAACGCCAGCAGCCGCTGGCTGCGGGTGTCCAGCCGCGCGAATAGCGGGGTGTCGGCGATGATCTGCTGCTTGCGTTTGAGGTCGGCGGCGGCGTCTTCGTCCAGCGATCCGTCATCGCTGCGCGAGATGCCGTCGATGCGCCCGCCCCGGATCTCGACGAACATGTCATAGGCCTGCGGATTCTCGAACCGGTCCTCCATGAAGATGATCGTCGACCGTGGCATCAGGCCGCGCAGCCGTTCGCGGGTCGTGGCGCGGCTGGCCGCATCGTGGCTGGCCAGAACCCGGTCGAGGATCAGGATATCGGGCCGCTTGATCGCCGCCCGGCTGAACGCCGCGCGTTCCTGGAACACGGTGGGCAGGTTGGCGCCGCCGATCCCGGCCCGCAGGTCAAACACGGTCGCGGCCACCTCGTCGCGCAGGTCATGCGCGGCCAGCACCTCGACCACCGTGTCCTCGATTTCGCGGGCGCGCGCACCGGCCATCATCGACACCCGCCCGTAGATCGCGTTTTCGAGCAGCGTCAGCCGGGGCGCATAGATTTCCGGCGTGAGACGCACGAACAGATCACCGGTCCTGCGGCGCAGTTCCTCCGCCCGGGTCTGGCGGATTTCGAGGATGCGCTGCTTGAACTTTTCCGGGAAACCGGGGCCGATCTGTTCGGCGGTCAGCAGGAACGGCACCGTCAGCAGCAGCGCGCGTTCCGCCTCGGTCAGCCCCACATCGCCCGCGGTACAGCATTTCTCGGCGATGTCGGTCAGCTTGTAATAGGTGTCCTCTTCCATTCCCAGCCGCCGGAACAGCGGGTGATCGGTGCCGTCCCGCCCGAAGGTGCGGTTCAGCAGGCCCATCACCGCCTTGGCGATCGACAGGCCTTCCTCGGCCAGCCCCTGTTCTTCCATCAGCCGGATCAGGTTGCCCGACGCGGCCAGCGATTCCTGGGAAATCGACCGGGCCGGCGACGCGAACAGCAGGTTGCCGCCCAGCGGGATCGCCGGGTTGAACCGGTCCGGGTCGAACCGGTAGACGAACCGGTCCAGCCCGCGGTCGCGCAGCCGGTCATGGACTTCGTCCCTGAGGCCGACGATTTCACGGGCCAGAGCCGGGAAATGCGCCGGGTCGACCTGCGACCGCAGCGACCGGCGAACCATGAAATCGTCGATCCCCATCGCTTCGTTCAGGCTGAACCACCATTCGCGGATGTCGTCGTCATCCGTCAGCCCCGCCAGCCCGGGGTCGATCCAGTTCCCGTCGAGCGGGTCGGCACTGTTGCCGGAGCGCCGGGCCTCGGCCGCGCGGCGGTCGCGGTCGCCGGGATCCCAGCGATGTTCCTGCGGGCGCAGCCTGAGCGGCATCATCAGGTTGTCGCCCAGCGTGCCGTCGAACAGGTAGGGCCGCGAATGGGCATGGCCGATCCGCGCCGCGATCGTGGCCTGGTGCATCGTGGCCAGCGGCTGGCCGGACAGCACGACCGACCCGCGCGCCGGCAGCACCTCGCGCGTCAGCAGTTCGGCCAGCGCGGCCCGTTCGGCGGGGCTGCGGCACTGGATCGCCACCCGCGACTGCGGCGGGATCGTCAGGTCGATATCCTCGAGCACCGTGTTGCCGTCCTGGTCGCGCACGGTGACGTCATGCAGCTCGATCGCCCCGTCGAGCCGGGGCAGGTCCTCGGGGTCGTTCTCGAACAGCGCCTCGTCGATCATGTTGGCCGGCGCAAAACGTTCGGTGACGATCTGCCAGCGCAGCGACATGTCCTGCACCTGGTTGTAGTAATACAACAGTTCTTTCCACGGGCTGGACAGGTCCTTGTAGGCGGCCAGCGCCGCCACCAGCGCCCCCACGGTGATATCGCCCCGGATCGCCAGCAGGCCGCCGATGGAATAGAACAGAAACGGCGTCATCTGGGTGATCAGGTTGTTGAGAAATTTCATGAAGAATTTCTTGCGGTATATCCGGAACCGGATATCGAAGAGCTTTCCCAGCCGGTCGGTGAACTGCGCCATGCGATAGCGCCAGCCGCCGTTTGCGCGCAGGTCGCTGATACCCGCGGCGCTTTCGCCGATTTCCGCGGACAGGTGGCGCACCTGGCCGATCCGCTCCTTGTTGAGCAGGTTGATCTGACGCTGCAGGCGCGGGATCAGCCAGGCCTGCAACGGGATCAGCGCCACCGCCGCCAGCCCGAACCACAGGCTCTGCACGAACAGGAACGCCACGATGGTCAGCATCTGCCCGGCCTGGAACACCGGCTGCGCCACCGCATCGCCCATCAGGCCGCCCATGGGTTCGGCCTCGGAGGTGATCATCGACACCAGTTCGCCCTGGCTGGTCGAGCGGAAATAGGGTTTGGGGAACCGCATCGTCCGCGCGATCAGCGTATAGCGCAGCCGCCGCAGCAGGCGCTCGGCCAGCACGCCCTTCATCGTGTTGATGCGCATTTTCATCAGCCCGCTGGCCAGCACCGCGCCCAGAAACGCAAAGCTGAGCAGCAGCAGGTATTGCACCTGCGTGACCTCGAACCCGTAGAGCGGGATCACCGACCCCGGCGCGCCGATGGCGTCGTTGATGATCCGCTTGGGCAGTTCCAGCGACGCGTAGAGAAACGGAAACGAAATCAGCGTCAGCAGCAGCAGAACCAGTTGCTGCCGCTTGGAATTCTTCCAGATGAAGGAAAACAGGGTGGGTTCCATGCACCGGTCCCGGCGAATATCAGATCGGGCACCCACGTTTGCGTTGCGGGGCAGTTGGGGAAGGTAAGCGCTGCACCGGGTCAAATCAAGGCGGGCCCGGTGTCATGGTTCGCCCTTGTGCCGCCCCGCACCCGTGGCTATTCCCGATATGACGTGAATTCAGCGAGGCTACGAGATGCTCAACCGCAAGTTCGACAAGACCCGTCTGCCCAGCCGCCATGTGACCGAAGGCCCGGCCCGCGCGCCGCACCGGTCCTATTATTACGCGATGGGCATGACCGAAGACGAGATCCACCAGCCGCTGGTGGGCGTCGCCACCTGCTGGAACGAAGCCGCGCCCTGCAACATCTCGCTGAACCGCCAGGCGCAGGCGGTGAAGATGGGGGTCAAGCAGGCCTTTGGCACGCCGCGCGAATTCACCACGATCACCGTCACCGACGGCATCGCCATGGGCCACGAAGGGATGCGGTCGTCGCTGGCATCGCGCGAGGCCATCGCCGACACGGTCGAACTGACCATGCGCGGCCATTGCTACGATGCCATCGTCGGGCTGGCCGGTTGCGACAAGAGCCTGCCGGGCATGATGATGGCGATGGTGCGGCTGAACGTGCCGTCCGTGTTCATCTACGGCGGGTCGATCCTGCCGGGCAAGGCGCCCCAGATCGACGAGGTGCCCGAGGATTTCCGGTCTCGCGATCTGACCGTGCAGGACATGTTCGAGGCGGTCGGACGGCACCAGAACGGCACCATGTCCGACAAGGCGCTGGACGTTCTGGAACGGGTCGCCTGCCCCAGCGCCGGCGCCTGCGGCGGCCAGTTTACCGCCAACACCATGGCCTGCGTGTCCGAAGCGATCGGGCTGGCGCTGATGAACAGCTCGGGCATGCCCGCGCCCTACGAATCCCGCGACCAGTATGCCGAGGCCTCGGGCCAGGCGGTGATGACCCTGCTGGACCGCAACATCCGCGCCCGCGATGTCGTCACCCGCAAGAGCCTGGAAAACGCCGCCCGCGTGGTCGCCTGCACCGGCGGATCGACCAATGCGGGGCTGCACCTGCCCGCAATCGCGCACGAGGCGGGGATCGAGTTCTTCCTCGATGACGTGTGCGACATCTTCCGCGAGACGCCCTATTTCGTCGACCTGAAACCGGGCGGCGAGTATGTGGCCAAGGATCTCTTTGACGCAGGCGGCATCCCGGTGGTGATGAAGGAACTGCGCAAGGCCGGCCTGATCCACGAAGATTGCATCACCGCCACCGGCCGCAGCATCGGCGAGGAACTGGACCGGATCGACCGCGAGGCCGACGGCAAGGTGATCTATCCCATCGAGACCCCGATCTCGAAAACCGGCGGCGTGGTGGGCCTGAAAGGCAACCTGGCCCCCGAAGGCGCGATCGTGAAGGTCGCGGGCATCGCCGAGGAAAACCAGAAATTCACCGGCCCCGCCCGCGTCTTCGAATGCGAAGAGGACGCGTTCGAGGCGGTGAAGAAACGCGACTATGCCGAAGGCGAGGTCATCGTCATCCGCAACGAGGGCCCGTCCGGCGGGCCGGGCATGCGCGAGATGCTGGCCACCACCGCCGCCCTGTCCGGCCAGGGCATGGGCAAGAAGGTGGCGCTGATCACCGACGGGCGCTTTTCCGGCGCGACCCGTGGGTTCTGCGTCGGCCATGTCGGCCCCGAGGCGGCCCATGGCGGGCCGATCGCGCTGCTGCGCAATGGCGACATGATCACCATCGACGCGATCTCGGGCAACCTGTCGGTCGATCTGTCCGATGACGAACTGGCCGCGCGCAAGTCTGACTGGGCCGGTCCCCGTGAAACCATCTATGGGTCGGGCGCGCTGTGGAAATACGCGCAGCTCGTCGGCGCGACCTACAAGGGGGCGGTCACCCATCCGGGCGGCGCGGACGAACGGCACCAATACATGGACCTCTAGGCCGGTCGGGCGGGCGGGCCGGTCTTACCCGCCGCCCGCCCGGCCCGCCTGCCAGGACAGGGAGCGCGATGGGCAGGATACTGGAAACGCTGGTGGGCGACCGCGTGCTGCGGCACTGGAACCGTGCCGCAGCCGGTGCCGCCGACCTGTCCCAGCGTGATCTGCGCCACCAGCGCGACCGGGCCCGCAGGCTGCGCGACGTGCTGGACCGTTTCCTCGGCGTCGCCGAGACCCGCCTGGCCGGGCCCGAGATCGGCTCGTCCCGTTTCCCGAGCCCGAAAGGCGCCGACTGGACCTGGCGTCCCGGCCCCTGGCGCGATCCATTGCATTCTCCGGGCCTGGTGGCGACCGGCAAACGGTCGGACCTGTCACCGGGGATCGCGCTGCATCACGACTGCCCGCGGGGCGAGGTGAGCCTGCGCCAGCACCGCAACACCGGCACCGCCGATCTCGCGCCCTTCGGGCTGACGCTCGAGGTCTTCGAGTTCACCGGGTCGTTCCTGTCGCTGGTGATCGAACTGCCCGACGATGCGCTGCGCGGCCTGTCGAAATCCCATGTCATCGGCATTGAGGTGGACGGCCAGTCCGAGCGGGAAACCGCTGTCCATGCCCGGCTGAACATCCGGAACGGGCCGAACACCGAACAGATCCTGCACCAGATGACATCGCGCGCGGGGCTGCTCAGCGCCGGGTTCGACCTGGCCTATGCCGATCTCGACGTCTCGCGCCTTGGCAACGCGTGGATCGATCTCTTTGTCGAGGCCCCCGCCATGAACGCATTCGCGCTGCGCGACCTGCGTCTGGTTCGCCTGCGCCGATCCCAGTTCTGAAGGTCATGACGATGAAGCCACGGACCCAAGCCGCGACCCTGACCAACCTGCGCCTGACCGACGGGGGCTGGATCGGGCTGCTGACTACCGCCGCGGACCAGCCGGCGCCGGACCTACGGGCCACCCTGTCCGGGCAGGTGCTGGACGATATGCGGATCGAACCGGGCGACGAACCGGGCCGGTGGCGGCTGGAGCTTCCCTTGCCGAACGGGCTGCTGGCGGATGGCATGATCGTGCTGCAGATCGCGGACATGGCCGCGGATGCGCTGATCGGGGAATACCACCTCGTCGCCGGTCAGTCGCTGCCCGACGATCTTCGCGGCGAGGTGTCGCTGCTCCGGGCCGAGCTTGACCTTCTGAAACGCGCGTTCCGCCACCATTGCCGCGAAGCCACCGGGGACGACCGGGGCTGACGCGCGGCGTCGTTTCGCGATGCGCGGGCGCGCGATCCGAACCACCGGGCAGGGCGGATACCCCCAATCCGCCCTGCCCGTCCCGACCGGCCTCCTCCCGCACGTGCCGTCGGTTTTCCCTAGCCGACCAGATACATCGCGACCCAGGGCTGGAAGGTGATCACCAGCAGGCAGATCAGCATCAGGACGACGAATGGCAGGGCCGCCCAGCAAACGGTCGAGAACTTCTCGCGGAAGGCCGTCATCGCCACGATGAGGTTCAGGCCCAGCGGCGGTGTCAGGATACCGATTTCCAGGTTCAGGATCATGATGATGCCGAGATGGGTCGAATTGACCCCATAGGCCTCGGCAATCGGTTTCAGCAGCGGTGCCGCCACGGTGATCGCCGAAAGCGTGTCCATGAAACAGCCCATCACCAGCAGCAGCAGGTTCGTCAGCAGCAGGAAACTGGTCTGGCTCTCGATATGCTGGGCCATGAACTCGACGATGTGGTGAGGGATCCGGTGTTCGGTGATCAGCAGGTTGATGCTGGCGGCGATGGCGATCAGCGGGAACAGCGTGCCGACCATCTTGGCCGCGTCGACGGTGATGTCGAAATAGTCCCGGAACCGCAATTCCCTGAGCAGCACCGATTCGATCAGCAACGCATAGAGCAGGGCGACGGCGGCGGATTCTGTCGGCGAGAAATAGCCCGAGTAGATCCCGCCCAGCAGGATGACCGGCATCAGCAAGGCGGGGAGACCGTGGACCAGCGCCCCCCGGAGCTCTGCCAGCGACAGGCGGCTGATCGCCATCCTGCGGTTGACGAAGACCGCGTAGAGCGAAAAGACGCCCGTCAGCAAAAGGCCCGGTCCGATCCCCGCCTTGAACAGGTCGGCAATCGGGCTTTCGGTGATGATGCCGTAGATGATCATCGGAATCGACGGCGGGATCACGATGCCCAGCGTGCCGCCGGCCGCGAGCGCGCCGATGGAAAAGCTCTTAGTATAGCCGTTTTCCAGCATCGCGGGATACAGGATCGTGCCGATGGCCAGCATGGTCACGATGCTGGCGCCCGAGATCGCGGAAAACACGGCGCAGCTGAGGATCGCGGCCACGGCCAGCCCGCCGGGGATCGGGCGGGTCAGCGCGACCATGACGGCAACCAGCCGTGCCGCGATGCTGCCCCGGCTCATCACCGAACCGACGAGGATGAACAGCGGCACCGCAAGCACCAGTTCCCGGTCCATCGCCGACCAGAGATCGGCGGCGAAATATTCAAGCTCGCCACCGCCCCAGACATAGTAGGAATAGCCCGCGACGAAGATCAGGATCAGGATCAGGTTGACCCGGAGGGCCAAAAACAGGACCGAAAGGCCGAGAAGAAGAAGGCCGCTCATTCGATGCTCTCCGATTCGATGGGCGACAGGTCGGGCCAGACGGCATAGGCCATGTGGCGCAGCGCCGAGAGGCTGAAGGCGATGGGCATCGACACCTGCATCGGCCAGACCAGCCAGCCGAGGGTCACGTCGCGATCACCGATCTCGCGCGAAAAGCTCGCGACATCCCAGGATGCCTTGGCCAGCATCAGCAGGATCAGCACCGAAACCACCTGGCCGGCGCGGATCCCCGCGGTTTCGACCGGTCCGGCCAGCACGCCGTCCAGGAACCGGGGGCGCAGGTGCCCGCCGGTCCCGGTCGCGATGCCGAAACCCGCCAGCGCACACAGGATCAGCGCGTAGACCGCGACCCGAACCGAGCCGAACACCCCCTGCCCGAACAGCTCGCGGCCGACGACATCCGCGATCAGCGCGGCGAGCATCACCGCAAAGGTGCAGAACGCCAACGCCCGTTCGAAATTCAAAAGCATGGCCAGCGCAGAGCTGGCGACGGTCTTCATGGCCAATCGTCCTCCCCCCGAACGACCGGGCCGGTGGCGTGACGCCACAGCCACCGGCCGTTCATCGCGTTGTTTTCAGGTTATTTGCAGTCGCTCTTGGCGGCGTCGAACGTCGCCCGGAACGCCGAGATGTCGCCCGGCATGTCGGCCAGCACCTTGTCCCAAACGGCAAGCCCCGCCTG
The DNA here is from genome assembly GCF_003008555.2 of Pukyongiella litopenaei. NCBI lineage: Bacteria > Pseudomonadati > Pseudomonadota > Alphaproteobacteria > Rhodobacterales > Paracoccaceae > Pukyongiella > Pukyongiella litopenaei. Next base: position 1,168,550 of record NZ_CP027665.1, read on the forward strand.
CCGCCAGGCGTCGTTGTCCTCGGCGCTCAGGGTCACGGTTTCCATCCCGTCCGCGGCGCCCTTGGCCAGCATCTGCCGGTCAAAGGCAACCAGGTCATCCACCTGCTGCGCGAAATCCATCTCGTCGCCGACCTTGATCAACGCCGCCTTCTGCGCATCGTCCAGCTTTGCCCAGGTGCGCATCGAAATCGCATAGGCGCCGACGTTGTAATTGTGGTTGGTCGGCGTGTGATACCTGGCGATCTGGTGGGATCCGGTCACCACGAGAAAGGCCGGCGCCAGGTCCACCGCCTCGACCAGCCCGGTCTGCAGCGCCGATGCGGTTTCCGCGCCGGGCAGCGGTTGCGCGGTGGCGCCGACCGAGCCGAAAAAGGCCATCGTCGAGGGCAGCGGGGCAACGCGGACCTTCTGGCCGGCCAGGTCCGCGGGGCTCTGGATCGGTTCGGCGGCCGCGATGTCCTGGACGCCGACCGGTGCCACGGCCAGCAGCTTGTATTTGTTGCCGGCCAGTTCCGCCGTCGGAGCCTTCATCCTGGGCACGACGCATTTGACCTCGTCGATGCTGTCGAACGCATAGGGCATCGTAAAGAGCGTGACCTCGGGCGTGACCGCGGCGAGAAACGGCATCGCGCCGATCCAGATATCGACCCGGCCCGACAGCATGCCCTTCAGCGTATCGGGCTGGTTGCCGAGCTGACCGTTCGGGAAAAACTCGAATTCGATATCCGCGCCGGTTTCCCTGACCTTGTTCATGAAATCGACGGCCTGCTGGCTCCAGACCGAGCCCTCCGGCGTGATCGCGGCGACCTTCAGCGTGGTGGCCGCGGCGGCCGACGCCGCGAACGTCACCCCGATTGCAAGGGCCGAAACCCAGTTCTTCCTGTTCATGCGTGTCTCCTCCCGCAAAACTCTGCGCTCTCTCTCGCCGTTGTGTTTACGGCCCCGGCGGGCCGCATACTGTCTCGTATTTGACAATCTCGTGACAACCTGACGCAGCGGATCAGGCGCTGCGCAATTCGCGCCGAAGGATCTTGCCCACGGTCGATTTCGGCAGTTCCGCGACGAACTCGACATGGCGAGGCACCTTGTAGGCCGTCATCTGCTGCCGGCAGAAGGCAATCACGTCGTCTGCGGTGACGGTGGGTTCCTTCTTCACGCAGAACACCTTGACCGCCTCGCCCGTCTTGTCGTCCGGCACACCGATACAGGCGCTTTCCAGCAGCGTATCCATGCCCGCCAGAACGTCTTCGATCTCGTTGGGAAAGACGTTGAACCCCGAGACGAGGACCATGTCCTTCTTGCGATCGACGATGCGGACATAGCCGTCCTCGTCCATCGTGGCGATGTCGCCGGTGCGGAAATAGCCGTCCGGCGTGAAATAGGCATCCCGCTCGGCCTCGCGCCCCCAATAGCCCGTCATCACCTGGGGCCCCCTGACGCATATCTCGCCGGGTTCGCCGATCCCCAGATCCCGGTCGTCTTCGCCCAGGATCCTGATGTCGGTCGACGGGAAGGCGACACCGACAGTGCCGGTAAAGCTGGGCGCATTCAGCAGGTTCGCCGCGACGATGGGCGAGGTTTCGGACAGCCCGTAGCCCTCGGTGACATGCAGGCCGGTCAGTTGCTTCCAGCGGTCCGAAACCGAACGCTGCGTTGCCGATCCGCCGCCGAACGCAACGGTCAGCCCGGAAAAGTCGCAGTCTTCGAAACCGGGCGTGTTGACCAGGCCGTTATAGAGCGTGTTGACCCCGGTGAACGCGGTCACGCGCCATTTCTTCCATTCCTGGACCAGCGACGGCAGGTCGCGCGGGTTGGGGATCAGCACGTTATGGGCGCCCAGCTTGAAATAGCACAGGAAATTCACCGTCAGCGCAAAGATGTGGTAGAGCGGCAATGCGGTGACCACCACTTCGTGTCCCGGACAGGTCACGTCGGCGACCCAGGCCTCGAAGCTGGCGATGTTCGACATCAGGTTGCCGTGGCTCAGCATCGCGCCCTTGGACAGCCCGGTGGTGCCGCCGGTATATTGCAGGAAAATCAGGTCGTCCGGCGTGATATCGGGTCGGCTGAAGACCATGTCCCGCCCGGCCATCAGCACCTGCGGCAGCGGATGCGCGCGGGCGGCAACGTCCGGATGAACCGGCGGGTTCGGAGCCTGGAGATCGCACAGGTCGAACAGCCCGGTGGTGACGATCGTCCGGATCCCGGTCCGTTCCAGCACCGCCGCCAGGGTCGGCGTCACCTGGTTGAAGATGACGATGGTCTCGACGCCGGCATCGTTGAGCTGATGCGCCAGTTCGCGCGGCGTATAGAGCGGATTGACATTCACCTGCACGCCCCCGGCGCGGATGATGCCAAAGCTGATGACCGGATGCGCCAGCAGGTTCGGCATCATGACGGCGACGCGGTCGCCCCTGGCCAGCCCGGTTTCGGTCTGCAGCCACGCGGCGATATCGCGCGACAGCCGGTCTACCTCGGCAAAGGTCAGATCGGTGTGCAGGCAGTGAAAGGCCGGCTTGTCGCCCCATGTCCCGACCGCCCCGGCCAGCAGGTCGACCACCGTTCCCGAGGTTTCGATCTCGGCCGGGATCGTGCCGTAGTTCTTTTGCCAGATACGTTCCATGGTCCCCCCTAGATCGCGTCTTCCAGCACCATCGCGGCGCCTTTCTCGGCGGTGGCGATGGTGGGAATGTTGGTGTTGGTCGCCGGCATGGTCGGGAAGATCGACGAATCGATCACCCGCAGCCCGTCCAGGCCGTGCACGCGCAGGCGGTCATCGACCACGTCCAGCGGCCCCGAACCCATGCGGCAGGACGAAACCGGGTGCCAGGATGTCTGCCCGGTGCGCCGCATGAAGTCGATGATCTCGTCATCGCTGTCGATATCAAATCCCGGATCGCTTTCCTCGATGATATGCTGCGCCATCGCCGGATGCCTCGCGATCTCGCGCAGCTTGCGCATGCCCTTCAGGGCCGTTTCCGCATCGCCCTGCGCCGACAGGTAATTGGCGTTCATCTCGGGATCGGCGGTCGGGTCGGCCGAGGTGACATGCACCGCGCCACGGCTTTCGGGATAGATGTGGAACTGCCCCAGCCCGATCCCCGAGAACGGGTCGGTCGGCTTGCCGGTCTCGGACAGGTAGCGGTCCCTGGCGGAATACATCGCGATCTGCAGCTTCAGGTCGGCATAGGGCGCGGCGGCGTGCGAACGCGTCATCGCATGGGCGGTCACGGTCGATGTCGCCAGCAGACCCTTGCCGGTGGTGAAATACCGGATCCCGGCCCGGATGCCGCGCAGCTTGCTGTTGAGAACATCGTTCAGCGTGACCGGCTTGTTGACCTTGTAGTTGAACCGCGTGTGCAGGTGATCGGTCAGGTTCTCGCCGACGCCGGGCAGGTTGTGCAGCACCTCGATCCCGTGCCGCCGCAGCAGGTCGGACTGGCCGATGCCGGACAGTTCGAGGATCTTGGGGCTGATGATCGGCCCCGCCGACAGGATGACCTCGCGGCGGGCTCTGATGTCATGCGTCGCCCCGGCGTGGCGGATGCGAATGCCGGTCGCACGCCTGCCTTCGAACAGCACCTTGTCGCAGGGCGCCTGGGTCAGCACGGTCAGGTTGGGCCGGCCCGCAACCGGGTAGAGATAGCCCTTGGCCGTCGAATGGCGCTTGCCGTTCCTGATCGTGAACTGCAACCAGCCGACGCCATCTGCCCTTTCGCCGTTGTAATCGGGGTTGAAGGGTATGCCGACCCCCTGCGCCGCGTCGATGAAGCCGTGGCTGATCGGATCGCGATAGACGCCATAGGAACAGGCCATCGGCCCGCCCCGCCCGCGGGTGGGATCCTGCGTATCGGCGGGCGCGTCCTCTAACCCCCTGAAATAGGGATAGAGATCCTCCCACGCCCAGCCCTTGTTGCCCGCCTCGGCCCATTCGTCATAGCGACGGGGCTCGCCCCGCACGAAGATCATGCCGTTGATCGACGACGACCCGCCCAGCACGGCGCCGCGGGGCCAGAACACCTTTTGCCCGGTCAGCGAGGCTTCGGGGTTGGTCCAGTATTGCCAGGAAATCCGGGGATCCTGCCAGATCTTGCCGATCCCCAGCGGCATGTGGACCCACATGCTCTTGTCTTTCCCGCCGGCCTCGACCAGCAGGACACTGTGCCTGCCGTTCTCGGACAGGCGGTTGGCCAGAACGCAGCCGGCCGAGCCGGCGCCGACGACGACATAGTCGAATTCCGTATTCATCGCGTAGTCTCCAGAGCTTCCATCATCGCCTGCGCCTCGGCCCCCATCCGTGCGAATTGCAGGTCGGGGATTTCCGGTTGCGGCGATGCCTTGGTGAATTTGTGCGGCGCCTCGATCACCAGTTCGACGAAATGCGGCCCCGGCGCGTCCAGCAGGCGCGGCAGGAGCGCGTCGAGCGCCTCGGGCGTGTCGATCCTCTGCGCCGAGGCATAGCCGGCGGCCTGCGCCAGCGCGCGGAAATCGAGGTTCCGCCCCGGCCGATCCACATTGGCCAGGCCGTTGAACTGCACGGCGTTGTTGAACACGAAATGCACGAAGCGCGGCGGCGCGACATCGCTGATCTGCGCCAGCGTGCCCAGTTCCATCAGCAGGCTGGCATCGCCGTCCAGCACCAGGACATGGCGGTCCGGCTGCGCCATCGCGAGCCCGAGCCCCAGCCCGGATGCCCCGCCCATCAGCGGAACCGAGGCGAGGTTCAGCGGGCTCGGCGATACCGCGGTGATGGCGAACATGGCCGACATCGTGTTGGTGACCAGCGCATCCCCGCGGTGGCGGTGGATGATCGCCGCGGCCTGATAGGTATCCATTCCGGGCTCCTCCTCAGTTCCAGGCAAGGTAATGGCCGAAATGGACCACGACGGCGCATTTGCCGGCCCGCGCCGCGTCGATGGCCCGGCCTATCCGCGGCAGGTCGGCGGCCGTCTCGATGTGATGAAACGGAAGGCCGAGCGCGTCGATCACCGGCCGGGTCCGGTTGACCATGACCCGGCTGCTGTCCGATAGCGGCTGGCCCAGATTGTCATGCTCGCGCCCAAAGGCGCCGACCAGGATCACCAGCGGGATCCGGGCGTCGATGCCGACAGACCGCAAGGTATTGAGACAGTTGAACAGGCCCTGGTTCTGCATCATCACGACAGGCTCCAGCCCGCCGACATACATGCCCATCGCGCAGGTCAGCGCCTGGTTTTCCGCCGAGCATTGCAGATAGGTGATCGCGGGATCCCCCTGCAGCCGGTCATGCAGCGCCAGCTGCACCAGATCCGGCACGGTCGTGACCGCGTTGATCTTCTTTTCGGCTAGGATTTCTGCAACCGCTGATGCGGAAACGGAATGGTCTGTGATCGCCACTAAAGCGTCCCTCCTCCTGACGTTTGTGCGTTGCGGCAAACTGTCAGGACGGCGGGCGCCACTCTGTCAAAGAGGTGACAATCAATGCGTGAATTTCAGTTCCTGTTCCAGCAATTCGGGGCTTTCCAGCGTGATCCTGCCATATTTCAGCGAAATGGCACCCTCGGCTTCGAGCAGTTTCAACAGCTTGTTGGTGCGTTGGCGCGACAGGCGCACCAGCCCGGCGAGGCTTTCCTGCGAAATCGCCAGTTCCCGCCTTCCCCCGGACAGTGGCTGATCTGAACCGGCCTTGGCGAGCGACAGCAGCCGCCACACCAGGCGTTCGCGTGCCGTCCAGGTTCCATGCTGTTCAAGGACCTGTGTCGCCAGGTTGAGCCGGTCACACAGGATCATGAGTATGACCTCCATCAGGTCGCGGCGTTCCCAGACCAGTTCCTTGAGCACGGAGCCCCGGACCATCAGGGTCTCGGCGGTGGGCGATTCGACCACCCCGTCCATGGTTTCGCTATAGCCGCCCATGCAGGGATGAACCCCCCATGATTCGCCCCGCCCCAGGAAGGTCGTCAGGATCTCGGTGCCTTCGATGGTAAAGGCGGTCAGGCGGATCTTGCCCTGCAGGATCAGGCAAAGATGCGGCTCGGGATCGCCGCGGCGCGTGATCAGCTGGGATTTCGTTGCCCGCCGGATATGCCCGTTCGCCCGCAGGATTTCAGCGGTTTCGCGGGTAATCCCCGCCCCCCTGCCATCGCGGATACTGAAGAGATCGGCAATCTGCTCGGCCGTCCATGTCATCGCCACGCCCCCCGCATGTGTCGGCCCCCAACCGACGTGACACCGGGAATACCAGATCGCCGGCCTGTTGGCACAGACTATCGCAACCGCCACATGGCGGGCGGGCATCGACCGCCTGAGATCGGCGGTCGCGGGTCTCGTGGCTGTCAGCCGGCGGCGGCGGCGATGCGTCGATATCCGGCCTGGCCGTGATAGAACCCGTTCGAGAACGAAACCCCGTTGCAGATCTCGCGCAACAACGGGTCCGCCTCGGCCGGGCTCCGGGTGCCGTCCAGAACATCCCGATACGTCGTGGCAACCGCCACCATGTCGACCGCCTGCGGCATCAGCCGCAGATGGGTGACCCCGTCCACGATCATCCGGCCGGTTTCGCCCATCAGGTCAACATAGCTCTCCGACTGGGTCTGGATGCCGTTGACGCGCAGGATCGGGCGGTCGTCGGTGGTGCGCAGCGGCATGCCGTCGGCATCCTCCTCGCAGACGAACAGGCAATTGTCCTTGGTGCGGCCATGGGCCCGCGCATGATAGCATCGCGCCGACACCGCCAGCGAGGCCCGGCCGAACACCTGCACCTCGACCCCCAGCCCGAGATCACGCGCCGCCGCGGCGGCGGTGGCGATCGCCGGGGCGGGCAACTCGGCCGGCAGGCAGACATGGGTCGCACCCCGGCCCGCCATCCAGGCGATGGTCGCCTCGTTATAGGCGTTCATGAACGGGCCGATGCGGTGCGGGCGCTCGCCCCGCGCATAGAGGCCCGCGGCGTTGTTTATCTCGATCTCGGGGGCGTCCATGGCGGCCAGGTCGGCGGTCGCCTTGCGTTCGCGTTTCAGCATCACCTCGGCCAGCGACGACAGGATCACCGTCTTGCCGGCCCGTTCCAGCCGTTCGATCGTCGCGGGCAGGTCGGCCTCGTGAAACGGCGCGCGTTTCGAGCAGATCACCTCGCCGAGATAGACCTCGTCGACCGGGGCTTCGTCGGCGATGCGGGCGTAGAAATCCCGCCGCGCCTCGGCGGACCAGTGATAGGCGATGGGGCCAAGGGTCAGTTTCGTCATGTCGCTTACCGCCATTTCTTTGTCTCGAACGCGCCCTGTGTCTGTTTCTGCCCCTCGGTCAGGGCGACCAGGTCGGCGATGTTTGCCTCGCGGCCCGCGCGGATGTCGTCCACTGCCTGCCGAAAGGCCGACACTACGCCGCGCACATAGCTCTTGGAGCGCTGGCGTCCCTCGATCTTGAACGCATGCACCCCGGCGGCGATCAGCTCCGGCAGCAGCCGCGACAGGTTCAGGCTGATCGGTTCCTCGAAGGCATAATAGCCCTCGGTGCGGTGTGGCGCGGTATAGCGCCCCTTGCAGATGGTCGGATAGCCGGCCTTTTCGTCGGACCCGAAACAGTCGATGGTGAAACCGGCCAGTTGCGAGGACATCGACCCGTCGTCGTGGCGCCTGTATTCCACGTCGGAGGCGGGCGAACACACCCCGTCCATGTTGGTCGATTGCCCGGTGAGGTAATTGGTCAGGCTGCACCGGCCCTCGACCATCAGCCCGTGGTTGCCGAAGATGAAGGTTTCGATCTCGCAGGGGATTTCCTTGCGGATTTCGCGGATCTCGGGGATCGTCAGGATGCGTGGCAGCACGACGCGCTTGACACCGAAATTCTCGCAGTAATAGCGGATCGCCTCGGGGCTGGAGGCGGCGGCCTGAACCGACAGGTGCAGCCGCACCTGCGGATGGGTGCGCGCGATGTAATCGGCCACGCCCATATCCGCGACGATGAAGGCATCCACCCCGAGCCGCGCGCCGGTATCGGCGGCCTGCCGCCACAGGTCGACCTTGCCCGCGGGCGGGTAGGTGTTCAGCGCCAGCAGCACCTTGGCCCCCTTGTCATGGGCATAGGCGACTGACGCGGCCAGTTCGTCGGGGGTAAAGTTCAGCCCGGGAAAATTGCGGGCGTTGGTGGCATCCTGGAAACCGCAATAGACCGCATCGGCGCCGGCATCTACGGCGGTGCGCAGGGCGGCGGGCGTGCCGGCCGGGCAGATCAGTTCGGCAAGGCTCATGGTGCGGGAAATCCTTTCTTCACGTTGGGTAGGCGCGGCGCAGCCGGGCCAGGATCGCCCGGCCGGGAGGGCCGAACATCTCGGCGGTTTCCTCGGCGATGGATCCATCGACATCGTCGAGCGCGTTGCGCAGCCGCACCACCGCCTCGGTGTCGCCGGTGACATCGAGATCGCGGGAAAAGAACGCGGCGTCACCGTCCTCTTCGGAATCGACCAGTTCCAGAAGCAGCATGAACTTGCCCCGGATCGTGGCGCCGGCGGCAGGCAGCGCGTCGCGCGGGACGGCCCGGAACACCAGCGCCTCGGGGTCTGGCCGCAGGTGCAGGGCAAAGGGCAGTTCCACCGGGTCGATCACGAAATCGGTTCCCTGATGCGGCCCGAGCCGCGCAAAGAGCGACGGGTGCCGTTCCGCGATCCGCCGCACCACCCGGGACAGGACCGGCTGCACCACCATGCAGGACAGGCGTGCGATGACGGAGGCGCCCGGAATGGCGGCGCGGGGGAGTGTGTCGTGGCTTGAATTCATGATCGGGGCTTTCGATTTGCGCGCATGGCGGGTCCGGTTCCGAGGGCCGCGCGGCACCAGTCCAGGATGGCTTCCTCGTCGGGCGGCAGCGATGTGTCCAGCCCGTCGGCGAAACGCTCGAAGGCGTGGCGGTGGGTGTCGGTCAATCCGGTCAGGACCGGAATATCCTGCGCGAGCGCCTCGGCCATCAGCGACCGGAACCCGCGCCCCTCGGCCTCGCTCAGGCCGAACTTGTTCAGCACGATCAGGTCGGCGCCCCCGGACGTCAGCCGCGACGTGGCGATGCCGACACTGTCCTCGAGCGCGCCCGCATCCATGCGGCAGGCGTTTGAACCCGTCCCCAGGTCCTGCGTGATCCGCATCACCGGCCCGTCCGGCAACAACAACAGGTCGCTGCTGCAATGCGCGTCCGCGCCATCCTGCCCGGTGGCCCGCAGCGCGCCCAGAACCCTGAACCCGTCGCGGCCCAACCGCGCCACGACAGTCGTCAGCAGCCGATCGGTCAGCCCGCGTTCCTGTGCCGAAACGGTCGCAAGGTGCATGGCGATCCCTCAGCCCTGTTCGAAGCGCGGGAACAGCACGTCGTTTTCCAGCGCGATGTGCGCGGCCAGGTCATCGAGAAACTTGCCGGTTCCGGCATAGAGCGCGCGCCAGGACCCGCAGGCGTGATCGGGGGGCGTCAGGTTGCCGGTCATTTCGCGGATCTTTTCGATATCCCCGGAATGGTCGTCATGGTCGGCGCGCATGACCGCGATCGGATGCCCGATGCCCGGCCCGCCCCCGGCACGCATGGCCGGAAACAGGATCATCTCTTCCTTGGCCATGTGGTCTTCCATCTCGCGGCCGAGCGCGGCCAGGGTCTGCGCCAGTTGCCCGGGGACCTGCGGATCCTGCGCATGGACCATGCCCACCCGTTCGGCGAGCTCGATCAGGCCCGGCAGTTCGCGGCGGTGGGTCTGGTGATAGCGCGACAGGATGTGGTCGATCAGGTCGCCCGTCTCAGCGGGGGCTCCGGCGGTGGTGGCTGTCATGGCAAAGCTTCCGGTATTGGGGGGCTTTCAGAGCAATTGGTATTTGAGTTACGCGTTACACCCGTGTAATGCGCATTGTAAATACCAAATCAGGGAATCACCTTTTGCGCCTCACCTCCTTCACCGATTTCGGGTTGCGGGTTCTGATGCGGATGGCGGGCAGCCCCGACCAGCCGTTCACCACGGCGGAGCTGGCCAGCGAGTTCCGCGTGTCACGCAATCACCTGGCCAAGGTGATCTCGTCCCTGGCCGCCGCCGGTTACCTGAACACCCGTCGCGGCGGCGGTGGCGGTGCCATGCTCGCCCGGCGGCCCGAGGAGATCCGGCTGGGCGATGTCATTGCCTGTCTCGAGGCGGACCAGGCGCTGGTCGAGTGTTTCCTGCCCGGCGGCGTGGCCTGCACCCTGACGCCCCGCTGCCGTCTCAAGGCGCGGCTGGCCGATGCCGAGGCCGCCTTCATCGCCGATCTCAACCGAAGTTCGCTGGCGGATTGCGTCTATCACCCGTTTGACCCGTAGCGGGCCGGCCGGGCCATCCCGGCAAACGCAGGGCGGCGCTGGGCACAGGACAGCCGCGCCGCCGGTTCACATCTCGCGCAGATAGGCCCAGGACACATAGCCCTTGAGTCCGGGCGCCCGATCCAGCGCGACCTTGCACCAGCGGGTGCTGCCCGTCTGCTGGCAGCTGCGCACACGCACCACAGTGCCGTTGGGAAGCCCGACGATGATGTTGTAGCCGGTTCCCGGACCCGAGCGCATCTTCAGCATGTCGTCCCCCTCGACGCCATGGACCTCGTAGCGGTCGCGCCCGGCGGCGGCTGCGGACTGGACGCCCGGCACCGATGCCAGACTGCCGATTGCCAGCGCGATCAGGACGGTTCTGAACATCGCTCTCTCCTGTTTCCTGCCTCGGATATCTGTCTAGCGCCCGGAACGGACGAAAGGAACGGCTACATGACCGGGCAGTGTTCCGGAAAGGCCGCGGCCGGTTCGTGACGATGGGTTTCCGCGAGGAAAACCGTCGATAGAAGCTTATCACCCGGCAATCTATCTTGTATGGCACCTGTCAAAGATGCCGTCGCACGGAACCTGTTTCAAAGAGCCGCAGCGGGGCTGGAACGCGAAACGACAGGACGACCGGACATGAGCATTCCGATGACATCCACATTCATCAAGCCCATGCACCCCGAGGGCATCCGCTTCGTGGCCATCTTCGCCGCGATCACGGTGGTCCTGTGGCTGGTCTCGGATTTCCTCGGGCTGGTCGGGCTGGGCCTGACCATATGGTGCTATTACTTCTTCCGCGACCCCGAGCGCGTGCCGCCGGACCGTGACGGCCTGATCCTCAGCCCGGCCGACGGGATCGTGTCGATCATCGAACCGGCGGTTCCCCCGACCGAACTGGGCATGCCGGACGAACCGCTGACCCGCGTGAGCGTCTTCATGAGCGTGTTCAACTGCCATGTGAACCGGGTGCCCGTCAGCGGAGAGATCACCGGGATCGCTTATCATCCGGGCAAGTTCTTCAACGCCTCGCTTGACAAGGCCAGCGCCGAGAACGAGCGCAATAGCCTGCGCATCCGCCGCGATGACGGCCGCGAACTGGCGGTGGTGCAGATCGCGGGGCTGGTCGCCCGGCGCATCGTCTGCTTTGTCGAGCCGGGCGCCCGCATGGCCGCCGGGGACCGGTTCGGCCTGATCCGCTTCGGCTCGCGCCTCGATGTCTACCTGCCCCGCGGCACCGCGCCGCTGGTGCGCGTCGGGCAGACCATGGTTGCCGGTGAAACCGTGCTGGCAGACCTCACACCACTGGAAGAATAGGCGAACCCCGCATGGCTGGTCCCACCGGCGCCCCCCCGTCCGAGCTTTCGGTCACCCAACTCCTGCCCAACCTGCTGACGATCATGGCGGTCTGCGCCGGGGTGTCCGCCATCCGGTTCGGCGTTCAGGGCAATTACGTCCTGGCCGTGCAGCTGATCCTGGCCGCGGCCGTGCTCGACGGGCTGGACGGGCGGCTGGCCCGGGCGCTGGACAGCCAGAGCAAGGTCGGCGCCGAGCTCGATTCGCTGGCCGATTTCCTGAATTTCGGGGTCGCGCCGCCGCTGGTGCTGTATTTCTGGGGGCTCCAGTCGGTGCCCAATATCGGCTGGCTCGCGGTCCTGGTCTTTGCCATCTGCACGGTGCTCCGGCTGGCCCGGTTCAACGTCGCCAGCCAATCGGAAACCGCGCCGGGCGACAACCGGTTCTTCACCGGGGTTCCGGCGCCCGCCGGCGCGCTGCTGGTGATGTTGCCGCTCTATGTGTCCTTTGCCGTCAGCGACCAGCGGATCCTGCCCGCCGCCGTCATCTGCATTCACATGGTCGTCATCGGCGCGCTGATGATCAGCAAGATCCCGACATGGTCGTTCAAGGCCCAGAAGATCGCACGCGAAAAGGTCCGGTTCTTCTTCGTCGGCTTCGCCCTTCTCGGCGCGGCCCTGCTCATATTCACATGGGTGTCACTTGTCGCTGTCTGTATTGCCTATGTGGCTGTCGTCATCATCACGCTGGTTCACGACCGGCGGCGCAGAAAACAGGAGAGCTGACCCGTGGAGATCGAAGCGGTAGGGACCGCCTATGCCAGATGGGCCCCGGTCTATGACCAGACATTCGGCGCCCTGACACGATCCGGGCGGCGCATGGCCGTGGGCCTGATCAACCAGCGATCCGGCAGCGTGCTCGAGGTGGGCGTCGGCACCGGGCTGGCACTGGACCTCTACGACCCGCATCTGAGGGTCACGGGCATCGACTACAGCGAGGACATGCTGGGCAAGGCCCGCGCACGGGCCGAACGGAAGGGCCTGGACCATGTCGTCGAGCTGCGCCAGATGGATGCCCGGCGCCTTGATTTCCCGGACAACCACTTTGACAGCGTCGCGGCGATGCATGTCATGTCCGTGGTGCCCGAGCCCGAACGGGTGATGTCCGAGATCGCCCGTGTCTGCAAGCCGGGCGGAAAGGTGGTCATCACCAGCCATTTCGAACGCGACACCGGCGTGCTGGCGGCGATCGAGAAACTCGCGGCGCGCATGCCCAACCTGCTGGGCTGGCATTCCGATTTCGCCATGGAGCGGGTGTTGCAGGACAACCGGCTGTCCATCGAAAAGACCCGGAGCCTGCCGCCGATGGGCATCATGACGCTGCTGGTTCTCGCCAAGTCCTGAGCGGCCCGGGATCGCCAACCGGCCCCGATGCTCAGCGGCCGGTTTCGTCCGGATTTTCCACCGGGGGCTCAGCCGCGCGGCCGGGGCGGCGGGGGATGTTGTCGCGGGGCGATACCGTCTGCCGTTCGATCAGCCGGTGCACCCGCAGCGGCCGCGTGCCCTTGTGCAGCTTGCTGATTTCCTCGAACACGCCGAAATCGGCCTGTGTACGCCGCTCGTGGTGGCGGATGTATTCGACCCATGTCGGGACATGATAGGATTCCGTCCACAGGTCGGGATCTTCCAGGTCGCGCAGCAGCGCCCATTGCTGCGCCCCGTCGCGTATCCGCACGCGGCGGTGCTGGTTCATCAGGTCGAGGAACCGCGGCACGTCGCCCTGGTCGATCCGGTAGTCGATCATGATCATGATCGGCCCGCTGCGCGGCGTGATATCGAGTTGCAGAGGCGGTTCGCTGAAACGGTTCAGGGGATCAAGGTTCAGATCGCTCGAATCGGGCAAAGGCGCGATCAGGCCGACCAGCGCGCCGCACAGCAGCAGCGCCCCGGCAATCAGCAGCGCGCTGCCCAGACCGGCGCTTTCGGCGATCGCGCCCCAGAGCCAGCTGCCCCCGGCCATGCCGCCGAACACCCCGGTCTGATACAGCGCCAGCACCCGGCCCACCACCCAGCGCGGTGTCGAAAGCTGCATGGTGACATTGAACAGCGACATCGAGATCACCCAACAGAACCCCGCCAGGAGCAATGCCAGCGCGTTGAACATGGCGATGTCGCTGAGCGCGAGCACCACGCAGGTGACCGCGAACCCGGAAAACCCGAGGCGGACGATGGTTTCATTGCGATAGCGGTCGCGCAACCACCCGTTGGCGAGCGCACCGAACACCGCGCCGAAGCCGAAACAGCCCAGCAGGGCGCCATAGACCAGGGCATCGCCGGCCAGGTGGTCGCGCACAACCAGCGGCAGCAGCGCCAGGATCACCACGGCGGACAGCCCGAAGACGAAACCGCGCGCGATGGTCCGGACCAGGTTGGGCGACAGCGCGACATAGCGCAGCCCCGCGGCAAAGGCGCTGCCGAAGGGCTCGCGCGGCAGGCGGCGCGGCGCCAGCGCCGGCCGCCAGCCCAGCAGCGCGGCGATGATGGCGACATAGCTCAGCGCGTTGACGGCAAAGGCCGCCGCCGCCCCGGCCAGCGCCACGATGGCCCCGCCCGCCGCCGGGCCGACGCTGCGCATCATGTTGAACCCCATGCTGTTCACCGACACCGCCGCCGACAGTTCCTCGCGCGTGACGATATCGCCGACCGACGCCTGCCAGGACGGGATATGCATCGCGGTGCCGCAACCGATGAGAAAGGTGAAGGTCAGCAGCAGCCACGGGGTCAGCAGGTTCTCGAAGGCGAGAAATGCCAGCACCACCGAAACCACGCACATGAACCCCTGCGCCCAGAGCATGATCTTGCGGCGGTCGAAATTGTCGGCAAAGACACCGGCCGCCAGCGAAAAGATCATGATCGGCAAGGTCACCGAGGATTGCACCAGCGCCACCATGCTGTGAGACGCGGTCAGCGAGGTCATCATCCAGGCGGCGCCGACGGATTGCACCAGCCCGCCGAAATTCGAGGCCAGCGTGGCAATCCAGAGCATCCGGAACGTGCGGTTGCGAAAGACCGCCAGCGTGGGAACCGAGTTGGGCATCCTGTTTCTCCTGCGGCACCATGATTGGGCCACGGGCGACCGTCTGTCGATACCCCTGACGATCCCCCCTCTCCCACGCGGGGCCATCGAGCGCCCGAACCTCCCGCCAGGAGATGTTCATCGTTAACAGACACAACCGAACGTGGTAACTGTCGGATATCCCGTGTTTCATTCCTGCAGGGGGTTTTGATGACGAACATTGCCGGCAAAGCCTATGCCATGAACGTGGTGACCCCGAGCAATCCCAGGATCACATGGCTCAACAGGCTGCTGTTCATGGCGGCGCGGGGCATGCCGGACCGGCTGTCGGGCCTGCTGGGGCTGTCGCTCATCCACTTTGCCCGCTGGGTCATCATCAGGCCCCGGGACTGGCCGGATCTCGGCCAGGGAAAGGAAACGATCAGCAACGACTACATGCTGTTCTGTTCGAATTTCAACGGCACATGGGATCAGTATATCGATGCCTTCTCGGACGGCATTCCCAACGGCCTGAACCTGTTCTGGTTCTCCGCCACGAAATACCCGCTGTCGATCCCGATCACCCCGTTCAAGACCTACATCACCCACAACCAGATCGGCACCGATTACTATTTCAACGCAACACCCGGTTCCGCGCAGCGCGACATCAAGACGTCGCTGAGGATGTATGACGTGCTGCTGCAACTGGAGGAGGCGCACAGGACACAGAGCCCCGAGGCCTTTGCCGAAACCTACCGGGCCGCTCTGGGAGAGGTGCAGCTTGGCTTTGGCGATACGGGGTTTGGCCCGGTCGCGAGCCTCAGCACCGAACGCGCGGACCTCAATCGCGGCGCCTATGTCGCCGGTTCGTCGGCCTGAGAGGGACCATCGCCATGCCCGACCTCGACAGCGGCCACTATTTCCTGACAACGCTCGCCCCCATCCGCGACAGCGCCACGGACAAGCACAAGCACGGGTCATACACGCAGGCGGTCCGCATTGCGCTGGCGCGGATGCCATCGGCGCTGCAATCGCCCGCGACCGAAAAGATCGGCGTCAACAGCCCCTTTGCCCGCAATCGCCGGACCCATTTCGCCCGCATGTTCGTGCTGAACGACGTCGTCTATAACGGCCGCATCGGAAAGAACGCGCTTGCGGCCTCGATCGCCGGGGACGATCCCGCGCTGTCCAGGCCCGTCGATCGGCTGAACACGTCGTATCTCGTGTTCTGCGCCGATATCGACGCGGTCGAGGAAGACGGGGCACCCCTGCCCGAGACCCTGACACCGGCGCAGCGGCGGCGAGTTCGCGATGCCTATGCGCGCAGGTTGTGGGAAACGATGGAACCGGAACTGCGCGAGATCTACAGCAACTGCGAAGGCTTCGACGGCATCGAGACAGCACAGGCATTTGCCGACTATCTCGACCGCTGCCATGTGGAAACGACGATGCCGTTCCACGACTATTACCTGGCGCTGCCCGAATTCAACGAACTGCCGCTGAAATGGCTGCTTGCGGCGGTCGCGCTGCCGTTCGTTTTCGCCGCCGCCGCGTTGCTGATGCGAGTGTTCGGTGTCCTGCAGATGCCGGTCCTCGGCATCGACACGTTCCTCGCCTTCCTCCTGGGCCTTGCGGTAACCGGGATCGCCGGGTTCGCGGCCATCCGCTACAGCCTGAAAAACGGCGAGAAACCGCTGCCGCCGGGCCGGTATGACGACCTGCCTTCCGTTCTCAAGGCGCTATATCTCCAGCAGAAATTTTCCGATTTCGCGGTAGAGGCGCAGGGCGCCTCGCCCGATGATCTTCATGCGGCGTTCGGGGCGTTCCTGGAACAGCACAGACCCGGCGACCGGCTGGACCCGACGCAGCCTCCCGGCGTCATTCCGGTCCGCAACGGGTGAGAGGGGCCGGGAATGGCACGCACGCTCAACCTCCATGACATCCAGGGCAATGTGGTCCGCGCATATGGCCGCTACTCGTTCCCGTTTGCCCGCTATTTCTTTTTCAACATCACGAAACCCGACGAGGGCCGCAGGTTCGTGGATGCGGTGCGCCGCCATGTCACCACCGGCGCGCGCTGGCCCGACCAGGCGGACAAGCCCGCCTGCACCGTCAATATCGGGTTCAGCTTCTTCGGCCTGTGGCAGTTGGGCGTGCCCGCGCGCACGCTCAAGGGCATGCCGCACGAATTTGCCGAGGGCATGAAGGACCGCGCCTTCGTGTTGGGGGACCGGGATACCACCAAGGTCGCCGAGGACGATCCCGATTGGGATGCGCATTGGGATCCGATCTGGCGACGGAACCGGACCCCCGGCGCCAACGGTATTGACGATGTCCATATCTGGGTTTCGCTGAATGCCCAGCTTAAGACCCCCGGCTCGGCCGATCCGGTCGACGAACTGGACCGGCGCACGGACTGGCTGCGCGGTCTCTGCGCGGCGTCGAATTCGGGGGTGCGGCTGCTGGCGGGGATCGGGCGCGACGGCGCGGCGGATTACCAGGACGCGAACGCGGTTTTCGACCGGTTCGGAGACGTGGTCCTGCCAACGCCCAGAGAGCATTTCGGATTTGCCGATGGCATCGGCGATCCGGTGTTCGACGGCCAGTACCGGGCGTCCGAGATGCCCGACCGCGTCATCGGGCGCGGCAAGCGCGAAGGCGGCTCGTGGACGCCGATCGCGACGGGCGAATTCATCCTCGGCCACCCCGACGAGAGCCAGGAATTGCCGCCCGCGGCGATGCCGCCCGAGTTTTCGCATAACGGGACCTTCATGGCCTACCGGAAGCTGCACGAAAATGTCGCCAGCTTCGACGCGGTGGTGACCGAAGAGGCGCGGCGATACGCCCGCGTGATGGATGTTCCCGAGGACGAAGCCCGCGAAACGCTGCGGGCAAAGATGTGCGGGCGCTGGTCGGACGGCACGCCGCTTGCGATCCGGCCCACCTACCCGGACTGGCGGGCCTTTCGCGCGGAAAACGGGTTCGACGATCCGGACCCGGCAACGGCGCTGAAGAACCAGGCAGCCTATCTGCGCTCGCCCGCCGCGTCCGATTTCCGCTATGCCGATGACATGCCGGGGTTCAAGGTACCGGGGGGTGCCCATATCCGCCGGATGAACACGCGGGATTACCTCGATCCGCTGAACCGGGGCGGCGTGGACGAGGCCGGAAAGCCCTATCCCAACCCGGACGCCACGCATGCGCTCAACAAACGCCGGCGTGTCCTGCGGCGCGGCCTGCCCTATGGCGCCTCCGATCCCGCGGGCAACTCGGACGAGACCGAACAAGGGGTGGTCATGATGCTGATCGGCTCCAGCCTTTTCCGCCAGTTCGAATTCGTCCAGCAGCAATGGGTTCAGTACGGGCTCGATTTCCACCAGGGCAACAATACCTGCCCGATGCTGGGCGAACACCGGGTTCATACCCGCCACACCATCCCGTCCGATCCAAAGAGCGGCAAACCACCCTATATCATGAGCAAACTCAGGACCTTCGTTGAATGCCGGGGCGGAGAGTATTTCTTCATCCCCTCAATGACCGCCCTGCGCCTGATCGCGATGGGGGTCGTCGACCCGACCTGAAAGACCACCGGGGGGCGTCGGTTGATGGTGCGTGTGGAGGGACTTGAACCCCCACGCCTTGCGGCGCTTGGACCTAAACCAAGTGCGTCTACCAATTCCGCCACACACGCAACGGGCGGAGGTTTACAGGGCGCGGGGGTGGATGGTCAAGCTGGCTGTCGGTGTTCCCGCAGGGCATTCGGAACATGCGGCCGGCAAGCCGGGACCGATGCGAAAGCCCCCCGCGTCAGGCGCCGATCGCGGCCAGGACGGCGGGCAGCGCCTCGGGCAGATCCTCGGCGATCAGCCCCGGCCCGATCGCCAGCGCGGTTTCCACATGCAGCCAGGCGGCGGTCTCGGCGGCGGCGGCGGCGGGCAAACCACGCGCGATCAGCCCGCAGATCAGCCCGGCCAGCACGTCCCCGGCCCCGGCCGTTGCCAGCCAGGGCGCGGCGCGGTCGTACCGAGCCGAGTGAACCGCGCAGTCACCACCGGGCGTGGCGATCACCGTGTCCGGCCCCTTGAGCAGCACCACGCATCCGGCGCGCCGGGCCGCATCACGCACCGCGTCGATGCGCGAATAGCCCGGCGCATCCATTTTCCCGGCCAGATCGGGGAACAGGCGCGCGAATTCACCGCCATGCGGCGTCAGCACGCAATCCGGGTGCAGCAGATCGAACAGCGCGGCCGGGTCGCCGCGAAACAGGCTCAGCGCATCGGCGTCCAGCACGGCGGCGCGGCGCAGCGGCAGCACGGCTTCGACCAGCGACCGCGCGCGGGCATCCAGCCCCAGCCCCGGCCCGAGGCAGAGCGCGTTCAGCCGCGTATCCCACAGCAGGTCCGTCAGCGCGTCCGCGTCCCTGAGCGGCAGCATCATCAGTGCGGTGATCTGCCCGGCAACCTCGGCCTGCGCCTCCGGCGGCACCGCCAGCGTCACCAGCCCCGCCCCGACCCGCAGCGCCGCCCGCGCCGCCAGCCGGGCCGCCCCGGTATGCCCGGGCCCGCCGGTCATAACCAGCGCGTGACCGTGATCGTATTTGTGCCCCGCCGGCGATTTCGCCAGCAATTCGGCCGTCGGCGCTTCGGCCAGCCAGACAGGCGCCGCGGACCCGTGGCTGCGGCCGTCATGCGGCAACCCGATATCGGCCACTGTCACATGGCCGCAGAAACCCGGCCCTTCGCTCAGCCGGTGACCGCGTTTTTCGGCATGGAAACTGACCGTCAGATCGACCGCCGGGCAATTGCCCAGGTCGCGCCCGGTGTCGGAACACAGCCCCGAGGGGATATCCACCGCCACGCACCGCACACCGAAATCGGCGCGCAGCATCTCGAGATTGCCCAGCAGGAACCCGGCATCGCCGTCGACGCCACGCGCCAGGCCGGTGCCGAACAAGGCGTCGAACACCAGGTCCGGCGGCGCATCGACGGTGCCCAGCGACCGGTCGGTCAGCGGATGGCAGGGGCCGATCCCGCACCAGCGGGTGTGGTTCGCGGCGGCATCGGGCGGCAGGCGGCCGGGATCGCCCAGCAGCGACAGGTCGACCTGCCAGCCATGCTCCTGCACCAGCAGCCGCGCGATCACGAACCCGTCGCCGCCATTGTTGCCCGGCCCGCACAGAACCACGGCGCGGCGCGGTTCGTCCGCCAGCGCCGGCCAGCGGGCCAGCACCGCGTCGACGACGCCGCGCCCGGCGCGTTCCATCAGCTCCAGACCGGTGACCGTGCCGGTTCCGATCGCCGCCGCCTCGATTGCCCGCATCTGCGCCGCGCTCAGAAGTTCCGCCATCGCATTGCCCCTTCCCGATTCAGTTCCGCCCAATCACGCGGCTGATTGCACAATTTTTAGGCACAGCCATGGTTTCCGCGCCGCGGCAGCCGATGGTCCGACCCTATCCGATTGAGGGCGCGGGCGGGAAGTGGTCTGACGCCCCACAGGACATGTGCCGATCAGCATTGCCGGGAGCAAAGCCATGAAAAAAGTCGAAGCCATCATCAAGCCGTTCAAGCTGGACGAGGTGAAGGAGGCGCTGCAGGAAATCGGCGTCCAGGGCCTGTCGGTCATCGAGGTAAAGGGCTTCGGCCGCCAGAAAGGCCATACCGAGCTGTATCGCGGCGCCGAATATGTCGTCGATTTCCTGCCCAAGGTGAAGATCGAGGTCGTGCTGGACGACGACCTGGTCGACGCGGCGACCGACGCCATCATCGACGCGGCCAAGACCGACAAGATCGGCGACGGCAAGATCTTCGTGTCGCCCGTCGAACAGGCCATCCGCATCCGCACCGGCGAATCCGGCCCGGACGCATTGTAACACTGCCCCGCAGTAACACCGCCCCGCATCGCGGCGGCAACATCACCCAGACATCAGACCATTCCAAGAGAAGGAAAAAGGGAATGAGCAAGGACGCAATTCTCGATTTGATCAAGGACGAGGACGTCGAATATGTCGACATCCGGTTCACCGATCCGCGCGGCAAGCTGCAGCATGTCACCGTCGTCGCCGACCTGGTGGACGAGGATTTCATCGAAGAAGGCTTCATGTTCGACGGCAGCTCGATCGCCGGCTGGAAATCGATCGAAGCCTCGGACATGAAACTGATGCCCGACACCGACAGCGCCTATATCGATCCGTTCTATGCCGAAAAGACGCTGTGCGTGCATTGCACGGTGGTCGAACCGGATACCGGCGTGCCCTATGACCGCGACCCGCGCGGCACCGCGGAAAAGGCCGAGGCCTATCTGAAATCCTCGGGCATCGGCGATGTGGCCTATTTCGGCCCCGAGGCCGAGTTCTTCCTGTTCGACGACGTGCGCTATTCGAACACCATCAACAAGGTGTCCTACGAGGTCGACGCCACCGACGCCTCGTGGAACACCGACACCGAATACGAAATGGGCAACATGGGCCATCGCCCCGGCGTCAAGGGCGGCTATTTCCCGGTGAACCCGGTGGACGAGGCGCAGGACCTGCGCTCGGAAATGCTCTCGACGATGAAGCGGCTCGGCATGAAGGTGGACAAGCACCACCACGAGGTCGCCTCGTGCCAGCACGAACTGGGGCTCATCTTCGGCAGCCTGACCAAGCAGGCCGACGAGATGCAGAAATACAAGTATGTGATCCACAATGTCGCCCATGCCTATGGCAAGTCGGCGACGTTCATGCCCAAGCCGATCTATGGCGACAACGGCACCGGCATGCATGTGAACATGTCGATCTGGAAGGACGACAAGCCGCTGTTTGCCGGCGACCAGTATGCCGATCTCAGCCAGGAGGCCCTGTGGTTCATCGGCGGGCTGCTGAAGCATGCCAAGACGCTGAACGCCTTCACCAACCCGTCCACCAACAGCTACAAGCGCCTGATCCCCGGCTTCGAGGCCCCGGTGCTGCGCGCCTATTCGGCGCGGAACCGGTCGGGCTGCGTGCGGATCCCGTGGACCGAAAGCCCCAAGGCCAAGCGGGTCGAAGCCCGGTTCCCGGACCCGTCCGCCAACCCCTACCTGTGCTTTGCGGCGCTGCTGATGGCCGGGCTCGACGGCATCCGCAACAAGATCAACCCCGGCGAGGCGATGGACAAGAACCTCTACGACCTGCCGGCGGAAGAACTCGAGGGCATCCCGACCGTGTGCGGTTCGCTGCGCGAAGCCCTGGATGCGCTGGCCGCCGACCACGATTTCCTGCTGCAGGGCGACGTGTTCACCAAGGACCAGATCGACGGCTATATCGCGCTGAAGATGGAAGAGGTCGAAACCTACGAACACACGCCGCACCCGGTCGAATTCGGCATGTATTATAGCTGCTGACGCGCGGATCATCCGGTTCGGCAGTCGACGGGCGCTCTTCGGAGCGCCCGTTTTTTTCGGGGCCGGGGCGGTGGTCGCGACTGCCCGCCATTTGTTCGACCCCCGTGCAAAACAGTTGATCGCTCCCGCAAAGGGTGTAACGCTGGCGTTGTTTTCGAACCCGAATTTTGCACTCTGCGACAGACCACGGGAACCTCGGACGATGGCCAAGAAAACCAAGGCGGAGCTCGTCAAGGAAGGCAAGGAGCTGAACGCGGCGCTCACCGCGATCCGCAAGAAGCCGCATAATTTCGCGCTGCTGGTCGGCAAGGACGGCCTGATCCTGGAAACCGATCTCAAGAAAAGCCCCGAGGGGTTGCGCGGCAAGGCCAAGAAGGCCGGGGGCGGCGCCAAGGGCGCGGTGGGCGAGATCAGCGCCACCGGCAAGGACATCACTCTGAAACTGGCCGAGGGCGAGAACCCGCCCGGCACGCTGGCCCGCCTGTTCAAGACCCATCTGCGCGAACGCGGCATCGCGGCCAATGTCACCCTGCTGGACAGCACAGGAACGGCCGTGGGCGAAGAAGGCGCCACCGATACGCCCACCGACACCCCGGCCGCCGATAGCGATGCCGCCCCGGCCGATGGTATCGACGCCAAGCTGGACAAGGCATTCAGGAAAATCCAGCCGTCGCTGGTCTCGGCGCTCAAGACCGGGCCCAAGGATCACGCCGCCGTCCTGGCCAAGCTGACCAAGGCCTATGAGACGGCGAAAGGGGCCGGCAACTATGAACAGGCGCTCAAGGACCTGACCCAGCTGCGCACCGAGATCGCCCGCACCCCCAGCACCGACACGCTGGATGCCGCGCTGGCGGGCAAGGACGATCCCGCCCGGCTGGCGGGCATGGCGGGGCTGCTGGTCAAGACGCTGGAACGCGGCGGCAAGGAGGCCGATTTCAAGAAGGAAGCCGGGCCGAAGCTGCGCGACATGCGCACCGCGCTGAAGGCCGCGCTGGCCGGGTCGCCGGATGCCGAGCAGCTCAAGGTGCTGACGGCGATGAAAAAGAGGCTGGACCGGGCCTTTCTGGACGACCTGAAGGACGAAGGCCACGGGCCACAGCGCCACGAGGGCGACGTGACGCCCGAACAGCTGGTCGACCGCTGCGTGAGCGGCCACGACCCGATGACCGGCGACACCACCGACGGCGTGCATGGCGGTGTCCACCGCTACAGCCGCCACGCCACCCGGTTCAAGGATCCCGGCGATTATGTGGACGCCGAGGAAACGATCCGCGGCAACCAGGCCTATACCGACGAAATGGCCGAGGCCAAGCGCACCAGCGACACCCGTTTCAGCGTCGAACTGCCGCTGAAGGATGTGCTGGGCGACGACTACAAGACCAAGCTGGAGGGCAAGTCGCGCATCGGGTCGGCGAAGAACCCGCAGGGCTCGCAGGACACCGATTTCACCGATGGCACCATCACCGCCGTCTACGATATCGACGCGAATGGCGACACGGTGCTGGTCACGATGTATCCCAACCCGAAATGACGGACAGGCTGAACCATGGCGTTTGAAAAGCTGGAAATCCTCAAGCGCAGGCTGCGCAATTACTGCAATGTCAACGCCTTCGACCTGATCGCGCTCAAGGCCAACCTGGACGCGCCGGGCAATGCCGAGATCCGCGACATCTTCCGCGCCGAACTGGAGGACGCGATCGCCTCGGACGTGCTGCCGCAGGCCGAGTATGAAAAGCTCACCGCCGAGGAATTCGAGGACGACGCGGAATACCGCGACAACCTGCGCGGCATCCATGCCTACCTGTTCGAGGGCGCGCCGCATCCCTGATCGCCCCGATCACGGGGGCAAGGCGGTCATGGACAAGGCCCGGCGCCACTTCTAGGACGGGGTCATGTCGTTGCAATCCGATCTTCACGCCGCCCTGACCCCTGCCCGGCAGGGGCGCTACAAGGCGGCCATCAAGGCGGCAAGGGCCGGGATGCGCCGCCACAAATCCCACCCCGCCTTTCCCAACATCGCCGCCACGGCGCTGTGCGCATTGGGCAAGGAACGCGAGGCGGTGCCGCTGTTCCGCAAGGCGCTGGCGCTCGCCCCCGATTTCCACGACGCGCGGCGCAACCTGGCGCAGGCCTATCTGGGGCTGGGGCAACCCGATCGGGCCGGCAAGCTGTTGCAGCGGCTGGTGACGGACCTGCCGCGGGATGACGGCGCGTGGCTGCTGCTGGCGGTGGCCAGCGAGGCAACGGGCGACCTGCCGGCAGCCGAGACGGCGGTGGGTCAGGCGCTTGCGCTGGCGCCGCGCAACCGGGCGGCGCTGCTTCGGCGGGCGGCGCTGCGCAACCGGATGGGGCTGTCGCGGGGGGCACTGGACGATTACATGGCGGCGGCGGATCTCGACCCGGCCGATCCGGGCGTCGCGCTCGAACTGGCCGCGCTGCTGATGTACCTGACCCGCGACGACGATGCCATCGCGGTGCTGAACCGCGCCATCGCGGTGTCACCGGATCATGCCGGGCTGCGGGCCGAACTCGCCAATCGCCTGCTGGCGGCGGGTGACCGCGACCGGGCCATCGCGACCTTTCGCGCCGCGCTCGAGCTGGCGCCCGACGACGCCGAGACGCTGGACCAGCTCGCGCTCGCGCTGCCAACCGGGGATCTGCCCGCTCTGCGGACGCGGATCACGGATGCCCTGTCACGCACCCCGTCTGGAAGCGCCGATCACGCAACGCTGATGTTTGCCCTGGCCCATGCCGGAACCCGCGCCGGGGACGCTGCCGCCATGGATCACCTGAAACAGGCCAATGACGAAACCGCCGCGCTCACCCCCTATGACGCCGCCGGCGAAGCGGCGTTCACCGACACGATCAGGGCGCGGTTCCCTGCCCCGGCAAGGGTCGAGCCGGTGGAAGATACCGACGGGCCGGTTCCCATCTTCGTTCTCGGTATGCCGCGCTCGGGCACCACGCTGGCCGAGGCGGTGCTGGGCGCCCATGACGCGGTGGTGCCGCTGGGCGAACGCCGCGTGGGCGATCTGCTGTTTCCCTGGCTGCAATCGGGCCGCCCGCTCGACGCCGGGGATATCGCGCGCATCCGCCGGACCGACCGCGCCAACCTGCCGGACCTGCCCGAAGGCACAAGCGCCTATGTCGACAAGATGCCCGAAAACCACAGGCTGGCCGGGTTTCTGAAAACGATCTGGCCCGAGGCGCGCATCATTCACCTGCGCCGCGATCCGCGCGACACCGCGCTGTCGCTTTGGCGGGCGCGGTTTCCGGCGGGGCGGCTGGCCTATGCCTATGATCGCGCGGCGATGGCGCACCGGTTCAACCTCTATGCCGGGATCATGGCGCATTGGCGGCAGGTGATGCCCGGCAACATCCTTGAAATCACCTATGAATCGCTCGTTTCCGATCCCGGGGCGACGAGCCGCGAATTGGCCCGGTTCTGCGGGCTCGACTGGCAGTCCGGCATGGCGCAGCCAGACCGCCATGCCGGTCAGGTGCGCACGCTCAGCGTCCATCAGCTGCGCCAGCCGGTGCATACGCGGTCGGTCGGGCAATGGCGCGACCACGCGGATTTGCTGGCCCCGTTCATCGAGGCGCTCGACCCGGAGCTCTGGCCCGAACTGGCTGACGCCACAGATTGACCCTTGTTTTCGCATCAAGGCACGATAGCCTGACAGGGATCGTCCGCTAAACCGGGCGAAGGACGGGGATGGCAATATGAAACGATACGCAGCGCTTGGCGTGTTTCTCTGGCTGGCGGGGGCGGGCATGGCGGCGGCCGCCAGCTGCGGCAACACCGGGTCGGGTTTCGAGACCTGGAAGGCGAACTTTGCGGCGCAGGCGAAAAAGGCCGGCGTGGGCAATCGCGGGCTGCAGGCGCTGGCCCAGTCGCAATATGCCAGCCGCACCATCGCCGCCGACCGCAACCAGAAGAGCTTTCGCTATTCGCTGTCGAAATTCATGCAGGTGCGCGGCGCGGATACGATCGTGTCGCAGGGGCGGCGGCGCAAGGCCAGCAACCCCAATTTCTATGCCGCGCTGGAACGCCAATATGGCGTGCCCGCAGGCGTCCTGATCGCCATTCACGGCATGGAGACCGGGTTCGGGAACTTCATGGGCGACAGCCGGGTGGTCTCGGCGATCACGACGCTGGCCTATGATTGCCGCCGGTCGAGTTTCTTCATCCCGCATGCGATCGGGGCGCTGAAACTGGTCGACAACGGTTCGATCAGCGCCTCGACGCTGGGCGCCCGGCATGGCGAACTGGGCCATACCCAGTTCCTGCCCGGCAACGCGCTGACCTATGGCGTGGACGCCACCGGGGATGGCCGGGTCGATTTCTACAACGTGACCGACGCGCTGGCATCGACCGCCAACTATCTGCGCAAGAAGGGCTGGAAACCGGGCAAGGGCTATCAGGAAGGCCAGCCCAATTTCCGCGTTATCAAGGAATGGAACGCGGCGACGGTCTATCAGCAGGCCATTGCCATCATGGGCGCGCGGATCGACGGCTAGGCCCCGGCCCGGCCCGCATCGGCCAGCCCCTGCATATCGGCCCGCGCCAGCACATAGGTATGGATCGAGAACACCACCGCGCGCGTGCGCGGCAGGCGCAGCACTGATTGCCGCTCGCTGCGCAGGTAGGGCAGCGTTGCATCCGCCTGCTCCGGGCGCGGATCGGCCTCGCGGCGCGGCTGATGCAGGTCGGGATCGGCATACCACAGCGCGTTGCTGCGCCAGAGCGGCCGCCCCGGCTGCACCCCGTCGAACAACCGCTGCACCCGCGTGGCCATGTTCGCGTCATAGCTGTCGACCGGCGTGTGAATGGCGATCAGCGGGCGCAGGAATTTTTCCGACAGCGTCCAGCTGGCCGGGAAACACAGCACCGCGCCGGTCAGCACATGTTCGGCGCCGCGTTTTTCCAGGATGCAGAGATCTTCCTGCACCAGCCGCCCCAGCGTGCCCAGCGGATCGCCCCGGTCAAGCGTGACGCCGACACCGTCCGGCCGCCGCACCGTGCCGGTCGCGCCGGGATAGGCCAGGTCCAGCACCGTTTCCAGCAGTTCCACCGCCGCCGGGCGCGCGGCATCGTCCAGCGCCAGCACCTCGGCGCGGCGGGTCGCGATCAGCCGGTCGCGTTCGGCCATCTGCGCGGCAAAGGCATCGTCGCGCTGGAGCCAGTCGGCCATGTCCAGCGGCGCGATCCCCGGCAACCGGCGCGGCGCCAGCGGATGATAGGGGATCGAGCTTTGCAGTATCGCGGTCATGCCCCGGCCTAGCATCGCGGAACGGCGTTGTCGGCAGGAAAACGCCATCCCGCGTCGGTTTCGGAACGGAACCGGCCCCGCCCGCCCCGCAGGATCAGAGCCGGGAGGAGACCGACATGGAGCGTCCCTATCGCGAGATACGCAAGATCGACCCCAGCCGCGGCGCGCTGACCGGGGACCGCACGCCCAACGACCAGGACCGTATCGAGATCGGCCCGACCCGGCTGGCCCTGCAGGAATGGGAGGCGGCGGGGCTGGCCCTGCCCAACCTGCCGCGCATGCGCGAATACCGCTGGAGCCGGCTGACGCGGGCGGTGGTGGATCGCGGCTATGCCGGGCTGCTGATGTTCGACCCGCTCAATATCCGCTACGCCACCGACAGCACCAACATGCAGCTCTGGAACGCCCATAACCCGTTCCGGGCGCTGCTGCTATGCGCCGATGGCTACATGGTGATCTGGGACTACAGGAACTCGCCCTTCCTTTCGACCTTCAACCCGCTGGTGCGCGAACAGCGCAGCGGCGCGGATCTGTTCTATTTCGACCGCGGCGACAAGGTGGACGTGGCCGCCGATGTCTTTGCCAACGAGGTGCGCGTCCTGCTGGGCGAACACGCCCCCGGCAACCGCAGGCTGGCGGTGGACAAGGTGATGTTGCACGGCCTGCGCGCGCTCGAGTCACAGGGGTTCGAGATCATGGAAGGCGAAGAGGTCACCGAAAAGACCCGTGCGGTAAAGGGCGCGGACGAGATTGCGGCGATGCGCTGTGCCCATCACGCCTGCGACATGGCGGTGCGCGAGATGGAGGAATTTGCCCGCGCCAATGTGGGTGACGGCAGGACCTGCGAGGATGACATCTGGGCGGTGCTGCATGCCGGGAATATCCGCCGCGGCGGCGAATGGATCGAAACCCGCCTGCTGGCGTCGGGGCCGCGCACCAACCCGTGGTTCCAGGAATGCGGGCCGCGCATCTGCCAGCGCAACGAGATCATCAGCTTCGACACCGATCTGATCGGGTCCTACGGGATCTGTATCGACATCTCGCGCAGCTGGTGGATCGGCGACCGCGCACCGCGTCCCGACATGATCCATGCCATGCGCCATGCCCATGAACACATCATGACCAATATCGGGATGCTGCGCCCCGGCGTGACCATCCCGGAACTGACCGCCAACGGTCACCGGCTCGAGGACAGATACCAGGCGCAGAAATACGGCTGCATGATGCACGGCGTCGGCCTGTGCGATGAATGGCCGCTGGTGGCCTATCCCGACAAGGCGGTGGCCGGCGCCTATGACTATGCGCTGGAGCCCGGCATGGTGCTGTGCGTCGAGGCCTGCGTCGGCGAGGTGGGCGGCGATTTCTCGATCAAGCTGGAAGACCAGGTGCTGATCACCGAGGACGGGCACGAGAACCTGACCACCTATCCCTTCGACAGCGTGCTAATGGGGGGCTGACCGGCCATCCCGCCCGTGGCCGTCTTGCGCGGGCGCGGGATATGGCGCATCGTTGCCGCCCAGCAGCAGGGGCGAAACGCGATGAACGATGACGGCAGGCCGGCCTTTCTGACCACCAGGGAAGTGGCCGATCTGCTGCGGGTGAAGGAACGCAAGGTCTATGACCTGGTTGCCGCCGACGAGATCCCGCACCGGCGGATCACCGGCAAGCTGCTGTTCCCCTCCGCCGAGATCATGGCATGGGTCGGTGGCGAACCGTCGGTTGCGGGCGCCGAGCGACCCGCGGTCCTGACCGGTTCGCACGATCCGCTGCTGGACTGGGCGCTGCGCGACTCGGGCTGCGGGCTGGCGGCGCTGGTGAACGGGTCGCTGGGCGGGCTGGATCTCTATGCGCAGGGCGGGGCCGTGGCCTGCGGGTTGCACCTGCCCGAAGAGGAGGACGGCTGGAATATCGCAACCGTCGCCGCACGCGGGCTGCGCGACTGCGTGCTGATCGGGTGGGCCGCACGCGCGCGTGGATTGATCCTCGGCGCCGGGGTTCGGGACCGGGTGACCGGCTTTGCTGACCTGCGCGGGCTGCGCATCGCCCTGCGCCAGCCCCAAGCCGGCACCAGCGCCCTGTTCGACCGGCTGTGCCACGAGGCCGGAATGACCGCCGCCGATCTGACCGCAGCGCCCGGGGTGGCGCGCACCGAAAGCGAGGCCGCGATCTCGGTTGCCGACGGCGCCGCCGACACCGCGCTGGGCATCGAGGCGATGGCCCGCCGTTTCGGGCTGGATTTCCTGCCGCTGATGCAGGAACGGTTCGACCTGCTGATCGACCGGCGCGCCTATTTCACCGCGCCGGTTCAGCAGCTTCTGGCCTTTGCACGGACGGATGCGCTGACGGAAAAGGCCGCAGCCATGGGCGGCTACGACCTGTCCGGGCTGGGCACGGTGCGCTGGCTGTCGCCCTGATCCGCGTCAGCCGCCCGCGTTGGGAAAGAACAGCTGCTGGCCATCGACCTTGAACCCGGCGATGGCGGCCTGGCCTTCGTCCGACAGCACCCAGTCGACGAATTTCTGGCCCTGTTCGGCCTTCACGTTCGGATGCTTGTCGGGGCTGACCAGGATGATGCCATACTGGTTGAACAGCCGCTCGTCGCCTTCCACCGCGATCGTGTAGTCGCCCTTGTTGCCAAAGGCGATCCAGGTGGCGCGGTCGGTCATGATATAGGCGCCCATGGCGGTGCCGGTGTTCAGCGTGGCGCCCATGCCCGAACCGGTTTCGCGATACCAGTCGCCGGACGAGCCCTGCGCATCGACACCCGCCGCTTTCCACAGCCGCAGCTCGGCCTTGTTGGTGCCGCTGTCATCGCCGCGTGACGCGAACGGGACCTCGGCCGCGGCGATCTTCTGCAGCGCCGCGACCACGTCCGACATGCCGCCGATCCCCGCCGGATCGGCCGGCGGGCCGACGATGACGAAATCGTTGTACATCACGTCCTGGCGCAACACCCCGTCGCCATCGGCGACGAATTTCTCTTCCGCCGGCTTGGCGTGCACGAACAGCACGTCGCCATCCCCGTTGGCCGCGTTCTTGATGGCCTGGCCGGTCCCCACCGCGACCACGCGCACCTCGATGCCGGTTTCATCCTGGAACATCGGCAGGATATGGTCGAACAGGCCCGAATTCTGGGTCGACGTGGTGGATTGCACCACGATGAAATCGTCCGCGGCCGCGACCGGCAGGGCTGGCAGGGCCAGCAAGGCTGCGGCAGCCGCCGCGATGGCTGTGCGTCTGAACATGGAAACTCCCTCGCTCTTATTCAGAATGTCCGCTGGGACGGCTGCAGGTGCAGCCGCCCGTCACGCCAGGCGATGGCCGCATCGGACCGGGGCGCGTTCAGCACCTGCGCCACCGGCCCGTATTCGGCCACCCGCCCGTCATGAAGAAACACCAGATCGTCGCCCAGGCGCCGGGCCTGCCCCGGATCATGGGTCACCATCACGACGGTCACGCCGTCCCCATGCGCCTCGTTCACGAGATCCTCGATCATCTGCGTCGATTGCGGATCGAGGCTGGATGTCGGTTCATCGAGAAACAGGACCCGCGGGTGGCAGGCCAGTGCGCGGGCCACCGTCAGCCGCTGCTGTTCGCCGCCCGACAACACGCGGGCCGGCCGCCGGGCGAGATGGCAGAGACGGGCGCGCTGCATGGCTTCGTCTTCGCGGGCGCGGCGTTCGTCGCGCCGAAGCCCGCGCACCGACAGCGCGAAACGCAGGTTCGCGCGAACAGAGCGGCGCAGCATCACCGGGCGCTGGAACACCATCGCCTGCAACCGGCGGGCGGCCCGGTCCAGCGGGCGGCCCTCCCACAGCACCGCGCCCGCCGAAGGCTGCAACAGCCCGTGCAGCAGGCGCAGGGTCAGGCTCTTGCCCGCGCCGTTGGGCCCCATGATCACGGTGCGGCGGCCCGGCCGGATCACCAGGTCAAGCCCGTCGATCAGCCGCGCGCCACCGGCCTCGAATGTCAGGCCGCGGGCTTCGAGCAGGCCGGGCGCGGCCTGCTGCCGCTGCGCGGGCATGGCCGACGGGGCGGAATGCAGCGCCAGGTCAGACATAGGCCGCCCTCACCGCCGATGCCCGCAGCGCCATCACCGCCGCGTTGATGGAAAAGGCGATCGCCAGCAGCACCACGCCCAGCGCCAGCGCCAGTTCGAGGTTCCCCTTCGAGGTTTCCAGCGCGATGGTCGTGGTCATCACGCGGGTGACATGGTTGATGTTGCCCCCAACGATGATCACCGCGCCGACCTCGGCCACCGCGCGGCCGAACCCGGCCAGCGCCACGGTCAGCAGGCTGTAGCGGGCATCCCACAGCAACGCCGCGACCCGGTCCAGCGGCCCCACGCCCAGCGATTCGAACTGCTCGGCATATTCGCTCAGCAGATCCTCGACCACCTGCTTGGTCAGCGCAGCGACGATCGGCGTGACCAGAATGGTCTGGGCGATGATCATCGCCATCGGCGTATAGAGCAGCCCCAGCGGCCCCAGCGGCCCGGCGGCGGAGAGCATCAGATAGACGGTCAGCCCCACCACCACCGGCGGCAGCCCCATCAGCGCGTTCAGCACCACGGCGACCAAGGCCCGGCCGGGAAAGCGGAACGCGCCGACCAGCGCCCCCATCGGCAGGCCGATCACGCAGGCGACCGCCACTGCGGTGAGCGTGACGCGCAGCGACAGCCCGATGATCTCGGCCAGATCGCGATCGCCGGCGAGGATCAGCCCCAAGGCGTCGGTAAGTATGCCACCAAACCCGTCCATTCCTGCATTGATTCCACCAGACGGGAAAAAATGCAAGAAAATGCACCCTCACGACAGAAGACACCGGGCCGGACGGTGATGCGCCCGGCCCGGCGGGCCGCCTACCAGAGCGCGACCGGGTTGATGATCATCTGCACGGTTCCCTTGATCCGCGCCTGCCCCAGGACGAACATGAATTCCTGCACGCCCTGCGCGACCAGCGGGCCGGTATTCATGGTTTCCAGGATATAGATGCCACGCTTGGCCAGCAGTTCCACATGGCCATAGAACACCCCGTCGCCCTCGGCGGGCGGCACCGCTTCGAGCCCCCAGGTGTCGGCACCCACCGCCATCGGGTCCATATCCCCCACATAGGCGGTGGCGGCGTTGTCGAGCCCCGGTTCCTGGCTGACCCATCCGGCGGGATCCGATTCCAGCTTGGCGTCGGTCCAGCCGGTATGGAACAGCACCACGTCGCCGGGATTGACGGTGACGCCCTGCGCCTCCATCGCCGCCTTGACGTCATCGGTGGTGATCACCTGCCCGCCTTCCAGCGCCTCGACGCCGAAATGCCCGGCCATGTCCACGATCACGCCGCGCGCGACCAGCGGCGGGATCTGGTGCACCCCCAGTTTCTGCAACCCGGTGATGTTCACGAAATCCCGGGCGTTGTTGCAGTTGTAGTAGATGTTCGCTTCGCCCAGGTGGCCCAGCCCGTCGATCTGCGGCCCGGTGCCGAACCAGAGCTGCGCCAGGTCGTCGTTATAGGACGCGTCCCAGCCGAAATCTCCGGTCAGGGTGCGGCCGTTATGCTGCCCCGGCGACACCACCTGCAGCGAGGTCGAGCGGGGCGGAAAGGCCGGCATCTTGGGATCGACGACGATGCCGAGCGGCGCGCTGTTGCCGGTCTTGACCAGCTTGAGCGCCTCCAACGTCCGGTCCGGGCTGACGTGATTGGCGGCGCCGATCTGGTCGTCCGCCCCCCATTTCGAGGGAACGCAATCCTCGGCCCAGGCGGGCGACAGGCCCGGTCCCAATGCGGCAGCAGCGGCCACGGTCGCAGCCAGGGTTGCGGTTTTCAGTCTGATCATGTTTTGCCTCCTCCCAATGGCCGGGGCGGGCTGCGCCGGCCTGGCGAGGGCGACTATAGTCCGGGAAACCGCCATCGCGAAGGCCGCAGGTCGCTATCCCGCGCCGCCCAGAATGGCCAGCCAGATCCAGACGGTGAAAATCGTTGCGCCGGTGGCAATCAGCACCGAGGACGCGGCAACCCGTTTCGCGCGGCCATACATGTTGGCAAAGATGTAGGCGTTGAACCCCGGCGCCATCGCCGCGTTCACGACGGCCGAGCGGAACAGGTCCTGCGGCAGCGACATCGCGGTGCCGAAGGTCCAGACCAGCGCCGGGTGCAGCAGCAGCGACACGGCACAGACATAGATGATGGTGCGCAGGTCGCCCTCGGGGCGATATTGCACCAGCACGCCGCCCAGCGCGAACAACGCCCCCGGCAGGGCGGCGCGGGCAACCATGGCGAGCGCCCCGTCCAGCGCCTCGGGCAGGGCGAGACCGGTCAGGTTGACCAGGAACCCCAGCCCGATGGCCAGGATCAGCAGGTTCCGGAACATGGCGTTGAGCACCGACGCGACCATCGCCCGCCCGCTCTTGCCCCGGTGGCGGACGATCTCCATCACGGTGATGCCGATGCCGTAGCAGAACGGCGAATGAAAGGCGATGATCGCGTAGTTGCCGGTCAGGTTGCCGGCGCCATAGGCGCGTTCGGTGATCGGCAGCCCCAGCAGGATCGAGTTCGAGAACAGGCAGCAGAACCCGATCGCGACGCTGTCTTCCCAGTCGCGGCGAAAGATCAGCCGCGCGCCGTAGAGACCGGCGAGAAAGCACAGCAGCGCCCCGGCATAGAAACTGCCCAGCAGGCGGGCATCCAGGCTGGCCGACAGGTCCAGCCCGGCGATGGCGCGGAACAGCAGGCAGGGGATCGCCACGCTCTGGGTGAATTTCATGATCCCGTCGATCTGGCCGGCGCTGAACCAGCCGCCCCGCGTCGCCGCGTAGCCCGCGCCGATGACCAGGAAGACCGGCAGGATGACGTCGATCAGGGTCTGCATGACGGGCAACCGCAGCGCCGGTTGCTGGCGGCGGGAGCCTCCGGCGGGGATATTTGGGGCAAGAGGAAGATGCCGGCCCGCCTAGACCGGCAGGCGCAGGGTCATGCCGTCATGGGCGGGCGTGACGTTGTCCGGCGTGTCGTTGGTGACCTCGTCGTAATCCATGTCGATATGCATGTTGGTCAGAACCGCCTGTTTCGGTTTCGCCTGCGCGATCCAGTCCAGCGACCGTTCCAGATGCGCATGGGTGGGGTGCGGGTCGCGGCGCAGCGCATCGACGATCCAGATGTCGAGATCGCGCAGTTCGTCCCAGGCGGCATCGTAGATCTCGGCCACGTCGGGCAGGTAGGCCAGCCCGCCGATCCGGAACCCCAGCGCGTCGATGCTGCCATGGCCGACGGTGAACGGACGGAACGGGATCGGGCCGCCGGCGCCGTCGATGGTGAACGCGCCGTCGATGGTCTTCAGGTCGAGGATCGGGGGATAGGGCGAATCGTCGGGCTGCACGAAGGCGTATCCGAAACGCGACAGCAGCGCCTCCTGCGTATGCGGGTCGGCCCAGACCGGAATGCGCGCGCGCATGTTGAACACGACCATGCGCAAATCGTCGATGCCATGCACATGATCGGCGTGGAAATGGGTATAGACCACCGCGTCCAGGCGCCCCACCCCGGCATCGAGGAGCTGGCTGCGCAGATCGGGCGAGGTGTCGATCAGCACCGAGGTGGTGCCATTGTCGCCCGTGCGTTCGACCAGCAGCGAACAGCGGCGGCGGCGGTTGCGGGGATTTGACGGGTCGCACCGGCCCCAGTGGCCGCCGATGCGCGGCACCCCGCCTGACGAACCGCTGCCGAGGATGGTAAAGGTCAGCCCGGCCATCAGGCCGCCGCCCGGTCATGCACGGCCTTGGTGAACAGCCGGTCGAAATTGGCCTGGGTCTGCGCGGCAAAGGCGGCATAGTCCATGCCGAACAGGTCGGCTCCGACACGCGCGGTATGGGCGGTGAAGGCGGGTTCGTTGCGTTTGCCGCGATGCGGCGGCGGCGCCAGGTAGGGCGCGTCGGTTTCCACCAGGATACGGTCCACCGGCGCGGCGGCGAAGATATCGCGCAGCCCGGTGCTGCGCGGGAAGGCGGCGATGCCGGACATCGACAGGTAGAAGCCCAGGTCCAGCGCGGCACCGGCCAGCGCGGCGGAGGAGGAAAAGCAGTGCATCACGCAGTCATAGGCGCCGTTGGCGTGCTCTTCGGTCAGGATCCTTGCCATGTCGTCATCGGCGGCGCGGGCGTGGATGATCAGCGGCAGCCCGGTTTCACGCGCCGCCGCGATATGGATGCGCAGGCTGTCCTTCTGCACCTGCGCGCTCTCGGCGGTATAGTGATAGTCGAGCCCGGTTTCGCCGATACCGACGAATTTCGGATGCCGCGCCAGCGCGACCAGCTGGTCCACGGTGGCCATCGGTTCCTCTGCCGCGCTCATCGGGTGGGTGCCGGCGGCGTAGAATACTGGTGCGTGCGCCTCGGCGATGGCGCGCACGGCGGGTTCGTTGCGCAGCCGCGTGCAGATGGTGACCATCCGGGTGACCCCGGCGGCGGCGGCGCGGGCGACGATGCCGTCGAGCTGACCCTCGAAATCCGGGAAATCGAGGTGGCAGTGGCTGTCAGTGATCTCGGCGGTGGTTTGGGGTTCGGTGCTCGTCATGCCTGCTGGCGGGCCTGTCCCGCGGCGGTCTGCTGGATACTGAAGACCGTATCTAGGACAAGCGCGGCAGGGTCAAGGTTGACCGCCCGCCCGCGCCGGGTGCGGTCGGCGACCTGCGCGGCGGTATCGGCCCAGGCCCGTGCGGCGGCGGCGCTGGGCGCCAGTCGCGCCAGCATCCCGGCCTCGCCCGGCGCGGCCTCGGGCATGGGCGGCGCCCCCGCGGCGCCGCAGCGCGCCAGACGTGCCAGCGCTATGTCGATCAGATCGAGCGCGAGGTCGAACCGGTCCTGCGCCCTGGGGCCGGTCATGGTTTCGGCCAGCCGCAGGGCGCGCTGGCGATCGGGCCGAGGCATGGCGCCGAGGATCGCCACCAGTTCCGCATAGATCTCCTGCCCGCCGAGATGGATCAGCCGCAGCGCGGCGCCCACCGACCCGCCCGCCAGCGCGGTCAGGTGGTCGGGGTTTTCGACCGCGGGCGCCCCGGCCTGATCCAGCGCCAGCGCCAGATCGTCGGGGCCGAGCGGCGACAGGCGCAGGCTGCGGCAGCGGGACCGGATCGTCGGCAACAGGCGTGACGGCTGGTGCGACACCAGCAGCAGCGTCGCCCCGCGGGGCGGCTCTTCGAGCATCTTCAGCAGCGCGTTGGCGGCCGAGATGTTCATGTCGTCGGCGGCATCGACGATCACCACGCGGCGCCCGCCATCGGGGGCCGAGAGCGCAAAAAACTCGCGCAGCCGCCGGATGTCGTCGACGACGATTTCGCCGCGCAGCTTGTCGGTCTTGTCATTGACGGTGCGGGTCACGCAGGCCAGCCCCTGCGTGGTCCCGGCGGCGATCTGGCGGGCCACCGGGTGATCCGGGCCGATATCGAGCGGCGCGGCGGGCGGCGGGGCGCCGAACAGCCCGTCATCGGCCGCCGGCGCGGCCAGCAGAAACCGCGCGATGCGCCAGGCCAGCGTCGCCTTGCCCACCCCGCGCGGGCCGCTCAGCAGCCAGCCGTGATGCATCCGCCCGGCGTTGAACGCATCGAGAAAGCCGGCCTCGGCGGGATGCTGGCCGAACAGGCGACCGGTTTCGCGCGGATGCGGCGCACCGTCGATCCGGTCGGGGGCCGGCGCGTCGGTCATGCCAGCGCCCGGGCGGCGACGGCGCGGATGTCAGCGGCGACCGCAGCCGGATCGCGGTTGCCGTCGATGACCCGGACCCGCGCGGGATAGTCCCGCGCCAGCGCCAGGAACCCGTCGCGCATCCGCGCCTGCAGACCGGCGCCGAAGGTTTCGAACCTTTCTTCGGCCCCCTGCCGCCCGAGCGCGCGGGTCAGCCCCGTTTCCGGGTCCATGTCGATCAGCAGCGTCAGGTCCGGTTCGCAGCCGATCATCAGATCGTGCAGCTGGTCCACCAGCCCGCGCAGATCGCCGCGGGACATGCCCTGATACATGCGCGTGCTGTCGGCGAAGCGGTCGCAGATCACCACCTTGCCGGCGTCCAGCGCGGGGCGGATCGTGCGTTCCATGTGGTCGCGCCGCGCCGCGGTGAACAGCAGGATCTCGGTTTCCGCCGACCAGCGGTCGGGATCGCCCTGCAGCACCAGCGCACGGATTTCCTCGGCGCCGGGCGACCCGCCGGGTTCGCGGGTCAGCACCACGTCGTGGCCATCGCCGCGCAGCGTATCGGCCAGCATCCGCGCCTGGGTGGATTTTCCGGACCCGTCGATACCTTCGAAACTGATGAACAGGCCGCCCCGGTCCGGCGCGGCGGGCACGGTGGTCACAAAGCGCCCCCGGTCTGTTCCAGCGCCCGGCCCAGCAACAGCCCGGCGGCGGTCTTGAGACGCACGGTGAACCCGCCATAGGGCACCGCCTGGTCGGCCACCAGCGGACGGCGGATTTCCGGCAGGCCCTCGGGCCTGAGCACCAGTTCCGCCAGTTCCTGGCCTTCGGCAATCGGTGCCTGGACGGGGCCGGAATAGACCACCTCGGCGGGCACATCGTCATTCAGCAGCACCGGCAGAAGCACCGTCAGGTCGGAGACCGGCACCAGACCTACCGTCTGGTCGCGCCCCATCCAGACCTCGGCCCGGGCGATTGGCGTGTCCGAGCGGGCAACGGTTTTTTCGGCAAATTGACGAAAGGACCAGTTCACGATCGCCGCCGCCTCCTCTGCCCGCGTGGTTTCGGTGTCGATGCCAGAAATCACGAAAATCACGCGCCGCCCGTCCTGCTGCGCCGAGCCGACCAGGCCGTATCCCGCTTCGGACGTGTGCCCGGTCTTGAGCCCGTCCGCCCCGATATCGAGCGTCAGCAACGGGTTCCGGTTGCGGGTGTTGCTGGGCGCCCGGCCATCAAACCGGTACTGTTCCTCGGCAAACAGCGGGTAGAATTCCGGAAAATCGACGATCAGCCGGTTGGCCAGGATCGCGAGGTCATGCACCGACATGCGATGCCCCGCGGCGGGCCAGCCATTGGAATTGGCAAAGGTCGAATTCGTCATCCCCAGCTGTTTCGCGCGCTGCGTCATGTAGCGCGCGAACCCGGCCTCGGTGCCGTCCGGGCTCAGCGCCTCGGCAATCACCACGCAGGCGTCATTGCCCGACAACACGATGATCCCGCGCAGCAGGTCCTCGACCCGCACCTTGTCCTGGGTGTTCAGGAACATGGTCGAGCCCTTGTAGCTCATCGCGTGGGTCGACACGGGCAGGGTTTCGTCCAGCGTCAGCCGGCCCTCGCGCAGCGCCTCGAAGGCGACGTAGAGCGTCATCAACTTGGACATCGACGCCGGCGGCAACGGCTCATCGGCGTTCTTGGACAGCAGCACCGTGCCGGTCCCGACATCCAGGACATAGGCCGCGCGAGCCGACGTATCAAAGGCCAGCGCCGTCAGCGGAGCCAGCGCGACCAGGGCCGCAGCCAGCCCGGATCGAACCATCGTCAGTATCATCATTCCGTCTCCTGCGCGGTTGCAACAGTGGTGGCCGAACCGGTCAGTCCGGTCCAGAACCGGGCCAGCCCGCCGGGTCGGGCCTCCGGGGTGTCGGCGGTGTCTGCGGTCTCTGCGGCTTCGGCCGTCTCGGTATCCTCGGCCGGGCCGGTGTCGCCGGTGGCCGGCGTGGGGTCGGGCGCGGGTCGCAGCGCGGTCACGCCCAGTTCGACCGGCGCGCCGGCCAGCATGCCCAGTTCCGCCGCCGCCTCCGACGACACCTGGATGCGCGGCCCCGGCATGGCCCGTTCGCGGCGGAACAGCGCCCCCGTCACCGACCGGCCGTTGGCGGCGTTGCGGATCAGCACCTTTTCCGGGTCCGTCACATCCGGGTGAGCCACCCAGATGCCACCCAGCGAAGGCCGCCCGTCCCACAGACCGGCTTCGGTCGCCTGGAACACCTCCGGCGCCGCGACATCGCCCGCCGGCACGCCCGCTGCCGTCTCGGCACCACCGGCGCCCGACCCGATGCCCAGCCCGATGCCCGTCCCGATGCCCTGCGCACAGCCCGCCAACGCGACCGCCGCAACCAGCCCGAACACCCGACCGGCCCGTCCGCGGAGTTTCATTATTCGTCCCATGCCCGTTTCCCGCCTGCTCCGGCACGCTGGTCTATCGCCATTCCCGGTGCCGCCGCGCAAGCATAGCGTGCGCGTCAGGCAGAGAAAAGCCTGCACGGAGATCGTGAAAACCGCTTGTTTCCCGCCCCCCCTGCGCCTAAATCTCGCGCGCATCGGTACCCCGGTGCCGCCAGCCTCACCTCGAGACACGGCGGCACAGGACCCGAAGGAAGCGTGGCCGAGCGGTTGAAGGCACTGGTCTTGAAAACCAGCAAACCTGAAAGGGTTTCGTGGGTTCGAATCCCACCGCTTCCGCCAAATAACCCTCAAAAACCCTTAGAAAACAACACACTAGTGGTAGATGGAATTGGTTACCCATCAGTTTACCCCCACTAGGGACCGAGGATAGTGAACAGATCGGCGGTGGTTCCGCCGTTTGGCGTCTCGGTCAGGAACAGGGTCAGCTCGCCGCCGATGATACCCCGCTCGTCACCGGAGACAGGAAAACCCGGGTTTACCTTCCGCCACGCCGCGCACCAGACATCCAGGTCCTTCATCCAGAGCAGGAACGGTTCGTGGACCTCGCCGGTGTCGGCCAGTTCCAGACGCCCGGTCAGGTAGATCGCTTTTCCCTTCAAGCGGGCTGCGCGCATGATGTCGAACCGCGCGAGGATGAACCGCTCGCCCTTATATGTAGACCACGCTTTCATACTCTTCACTAACCTCTATTTCAGACATGGCGTATCGAAGCGCCGCGACCACATGATCCTCGCCAACCGACTTCCTCGGCAGTCTGACCTTGTTCGTCTTTGGATCGACCGCCCAGCGCAGCGCCTTGAATTCTTCGGCCGCCGTGGGGCAGTCAGGGCTTATCAGTATGTCGCAGCTTTGCAGCTTCCTTAGCCCCGCCAGTTCGGACCCCGGCCCTTTCTTCGCCGGATACGCCGCCACCCGGCCCGCCGCGTTGATGGCGTCTATCATCAGCGGCATGGCGCTGTCGGCTATCACGCGATCAAGCCCGCACCTTTCCGGCAGTTCGGACAGGCGATGATTCGGCACGGATCGCTCAACCGCTTCCTTCGCGACATACAGCAAGGCTCGGGTTTGTTCGGGGACATAGTCGGGGCGCTCATGCGGCTGGATCAGATACGCCAGCACGGCGGCCGAAGGGTCCGGGCCGCCGTAGCCGAAGTCCATCCCGCCGAGTTCTTCGACCTGTGGGTGTTGATCCCAGTCCAGATAGCCGTGGCTGACATGGTGGAAGATCGTCGCTTCCGACAGGGCGAGGTATGCGCCGCGCCAAATGTGGTTGAACTTCTCGCGGCTGTCGCGCTTGAAGCTGGCTCGCATCTCAGCGGCAAGGCGGGTGCGGTAGAGGTAGGGGTTGCCGTCCACCTGCATCAGTCCGACAAGGCTTCGCTCGGGCGGGTGATCGCCTCGGAATAGCTGGTCGACGGGCGAAGGTTCCTCGCCGGGGTTCCATGTCCAGACGCATCGGCTTCCAGCGGCGCGGATCGTCGGCAACACGATATCAAGGCTGCGCTGGCTGAGTAGCTGCGCCTCGTCGGTCCACAGGATCGAGACCCCTTCAAGCGCCTTGCCGACCGAGTCCGCGTTGTAGCCGGTCAGGCCGATGAAAAAGACAACGCTGCCGGTCCTCGTATTGCGTAGTTCATAGTCCGTCGACTCCCAGTCAGCCGCCCACCGGCTTTCGCGGGCCTTGGCGTCCAGCAGTTCCTTGCTGCTTTCCTTAATTCGCTGCATGAACTCCCGCGCCCCGGCCACCCGCTCACGACCCACGGAGGCCGCTTCTATGATCGCCTCAGCGGCCCGGTGGCTTTTCGAACCGCCCCGACCGCCGAATGCGGCGAGGTGTTCGAACGCCGGGTTGGCGATCTGTCCGAGCGGGTCGAGATGAACCCCGTCAGGCGGGTTATAGGCGAACATCTCCGGGACAGCGGCAGCGGCGGCGGCAGCGGCGGCCTCGGCCTCCGGGTGGGACAGGGTGGCCACCGTGGTGGGGTGAGTCTCATAGGGAACTTGCAAGGCGCGGCACTTGGCGGCGTGGCGTTCCAGATAGGTCGCCGGAAGGCGCTCGTCGCCCCATGGCGCATAGTACATCATTCCGCCGGTAGGATATGCGGCATACCCGCCTCCAACTGCTCTTGCGTGTAGAGGATCGGTTGCTTGCCCGCCGCGTAGATCGCTTCAAGCTGCTCGTCGGTGCAATCCGGGTGGATCAGGTTCGCGACTTTCTCGGGCGCTGCTGGTGGCGCCACGGCGGCCTGCTGCTGCAACTCGACTTTCTCTGCGATGCCGAGGGCGCGGCCGATGAAATGCGGGTTCAGCAATCCGGCAGCAGCGCCGGTGAACTTCTGGTTGTATATGGCATCTTCGATCTTCGCGATTACCGGCCGCAAGTCCTCGCGCCGGTTCCGCCATTTGTTGAGGCTACCCCGATGAAACCCGGCATGGATTGAGAACCCTTGCAAGGTCATCGCGCGCATCTTGGCGACCTTGGTCCTGATAACGGTGCCTTTGCTGGCAAAGACCTTTTCTTCGAGCAGCGGCGCTGCGTTGACGTCTGCGGCGTAATCCAAGAACGCCTGCCACAGGTCTTCCGGGGTTTCGAAAGTCTTCATGTGACTGCAGAGGACGGGCGCGCGTGCGCCGAACTCCAACCGCTTGGCCGCGGCTGCGAGCGGTGGCGGCGGGGCGACGGGGCCCGGTGGGCGCGGTGGGGGCGGTGGGGGCGGTCGCAGCGCCTTCATCACCCCAACCTCCTACCCTTGAACGCATCCAGCATGGACCGGGGCGGGTTGCTGGGCTGCGGGGCGCTGCTGCTGTTCTTCTTCGGCTTCGGGCTGACAGGCTTTTGACCGAGGCGCGGCGATCCCGGCTTATAGCTTGGCCCCCGTGGGCCAGCGGGCGGGTTCGTGAATACCACGGGCGGCAGGTTCTTCTGTCGCTT
Source organism: Pukyongiella litopenaei (assembly GCF_003008555.2). Classification (NCBI taxonomy): domain Bacteria; kingdom Pseudomonadati; phylum Pseudomonadota; class Alphaproteobacteria; order Rhodobacterales; family Paracoccaceae; genus Pukyongiella; species Pukyongiella litopenaei. The sequence goes on from NZ_CP027665.1 coordinate 1,210,888, forward strand.
GAGCAACTGGATGCCGTCCCGCGTCGACATGTAGCCGAACTCTCCGGTGATCCAGCTTTTCAGCATGTCTAGCTGTTCCTCGGTCAGATTGTCCTTCCCGGCAAGCCAATCGTTCAGTTGCATCGCCGTGACCGGTACCTCGTTGCGGAAGGCGAGCAGCATTGACTTCCGTTCGTCGCCCGTCTGCCGGGCGACCCGCTTCCTTAGCGCATTCACGCGAAAATCTCCTTCAATCTGGCTGCGGCGGCCTCGGCTTCCCGCAGCGCCTTGCGTTTGTACTCTTCCATCCTCGCGCCCTTGTTCGCCGGAAAGGTAACCACGCTGACTTCCTCCAATTCGCCGCGCGTGATGACGAGCTGTTCATCGCCGATCAAGTCCACGTCGAGCGGATAGAAGCCCACCGAGAAGTTCAGACCCCCGGCGGCCTCAACGGCGGCGATCAGGTCTTTCGCGTAGGAGATGCGGTCATCAATGTCCGCCTCCATCCACAGACCTTTCGGCTTGGTTTCCAGCTTCCGAATTCGACCGAGGGGCAGGCGGGCATCGTGGAAGGCGAGCAGGCGGACGCCATCGGGACCGGTCAACCCTTTCTGCCGGATCGACGCGTCGAACGCGCCTGCGGCCACGACATGCCCGACCCGGTCGGCTTCCGGCGTCGAAGCCCAGCCGCTAATCTGGTAGGTCATCGCAGCGCCCTCAATCGTTCCAGCGCCGAGTTCATCGACCGCTGCGCTTGGTCGAGCGGGTCGCTGGCCCCCGTGCGGCGAGCCTTGACCAACACTTTCAGGTCATCCATTCCGACGCGCTTGCCGTCTGCGGCCTTTTCGATGACCCGCAAGACCTCCGCTTTCTGACTCGATGTCAGCCGATCAAGGTCGACCCCTTTCATCGGGTCGCCGACCAGCTTCCCGTTTTCAACTATCTTCATCGCGGATCATCCTTGCGGCTTCTTCGAAACTCTTGGCCTGCCCTCGGGCGACCATCCTGACCGCGCGAGCACTGTAGCCCTGCATCTCTTTCAGCCCCTTGGTCAGAAAGATGCGGCCCAGCTTGCTAGCGCTGATCCCGAGTTGCGCAGCTTCCTTGTCGACCTGCGCCCTGATATCGGCGGGCACGCGAACCTGAACCATTCGCTTTTCCATGTACTTCTCCACTAAAGAGGGGGGTGCAACCATCAAGGCGCACCCCCAGTCAACTTAGCAATTGCAATCGCCCGTAAAGGTGACATTCGAATTATGGGCGCATTCCCATTTCAATTCAATAAAACAATTTAATTCGCATTCCCGATACTTAATGTATTAAGTACCTAATGTCGGGTAATGGGACTGGTCTAATGCGGTTCCCAAAATTTGGGAACCGCTGATCGCTACTGCGCTGGTCGGGTTTGGGGGTCTCTTTGAATTTCCAAGAAACCCTCAACCAGACCGCAGGTACCCGGGCGAGGTTCATTGCGGTGGTTGGTCTTGAAGCGATCTCGGAAATTCCGAGATCGCATCCATTCACCGAAGCGTTGATCGCTACCGACACCAGCGGCTCTAGCGAAGGCACCCGCCAGATGGCGCGGGCGAGGTTCATTGAGTCGCGTACTCGATCTTTAGGAAGGTTGCGGAAATTCCGCAACCTTATCCACACTCCGAACCGACCAACAATCCGGGCGAGCGAGGTTCATAAGGTTGCTGCGTTGGTCGGTCTTGAAGCGGTCTCTAAATTTTTGAGACCGGAGCCACTCACCGAAACGTTGATCGCTACCGACACCAGCAATCCCGCAATCCGGGCGTCGACCACTAAGGTCTCGCAATTTCCGAGACCCCAACCAAACGCCATTAGGACTACTTAACTCCTACTGCACTCGGAATAGAGGACTTCTTGACTGAATTCACCTCAAACCGTGAGTTAGACCTGTTAACTCCTACTGCACCCAGAAATTGAAATAGAGAACTTCTTGACGACGCCTTTCGCATTCACGACTAGGACATCTTGACTCGAAACACCCCAATTCACGGGTATTCCAGTTCAGCGAAAAAGCGCATTTCAGCAGTTGGAGTCGGGAAGTAAAGATGCGGGCCACGGCGATGCGAGAACTGCGGTCTGGCCGCCGTGGGGGATGGGGATCGCCCCGCGAAACCCCCTTCCGCACCGGGATTGGCGAAAATCAGCGCCCTCGGAGAGCGATTCTCCGGCGCCTGGAGGCGCGGTAAGGCGCTTCAGGGATGGTGGGGCGCCGAAAATGCGATGAGGCGCCTCCTGGCGCAGATTTACCGCCCCTTTGCGCCCCTATGGCGGGCGCCCCTCACGGCGATATAGCGCGAGGCGGGGCGAATGGCGGGTGAAAGGGGGTGTTCGGCGCCTCTTTCAGCAGTTCTAGTGTCGGCGGTTGGGCGCTGGTCGGGGCGGCACCCTAGTCCTGACTGGCCCCCGTGGGGTAGGGGGACGCGCCTGCGCTCAGTGGTGGTCTCTTTCCGTCGAAAATTCCGGCAATTCCGGATTCCCCCGCCTTAGGAAAGGCGGGGGGCGGAATCCGAGCGAATTCTTATAGGTGGACAATTCCGGCGCCGGAAAATGGATTTTCGATGAAAAATCAATGGGTTATCGGAAATTTGTCCGGCGCAAAAAGGCCGGAATTCCGGCCGGAATTCCACCCCGGAAAAGCGCCGGAATTTCAGCCCCCAAATTCCGGCGCCCCGGAATTCCGATTTTGCCATGCTTTAAGCCATTCCATCCCGGTATTAGTCAGCTTTAGCTGACGGTCCCCCCGAACCGACTTGACCAGCTTCTCTTTCTGCAGTTTCGTCATTGTATCGTAGACTGTGGTCTTTTTGAAGCTGACCTTACCGAGGCCAGCGATGTCGTATCCTTCGACGATCGCTTCCACGATGTCGGTTCTAAACGCGTAGTCATTCTCGCTCAGATAGATCAAGATGGCATCTTTACAGCCAATCTCAGTCGTCTTAACCACGGTGGCCTGTTCTTTCGTGAGCGGCGACGCCACGACCGTGGCAAAGGGATTGCCGTTTTTGTCGACCAGTTTCTCGTGGCCGGTGTAGGTCAGGATCATCTGGCAATCTTCGAAGGGAATGCCGCGCAGTTTGTTGTGACCAAGCCTAAGCACTCCGTTGACGTTTCGAAGCGTGAAGTTGAAGTCAATCTCGGCCCATATCGCGCTGCCCCCGCGTGGAAGGAGTTCGGACGCGCTCGATGCGCTCTTGGTTGGATGCGCCAGAATGAGTACCGCCGGCCTTCCCGGCAATTCGGTCAGCTTCCGCAACTCTTGCGTGAATTGCTTCGCCTGCGTGTTGCTGTTCTCGTCATCGCCGCCATAATAGGCCGCGAAGGTATCGACGATGATCAGTGAAATCTCATGGCCGTGGTCTTTCAAGCCTGCCGCCAAGGCTTCCCGAGCAGCCGGGATATTGATGACCTGCGGAATGACTAGTATGTTGTCTAGGTTCAGTTCGTCCCTGTAAACGGTCTGCAAGCCGAACATGCGGGCGCGAACATCGTCGGGGTTCTCGCCGGAAAGGTACAAGACCTTCCCTTTCTCGACCTTCCGTCCGCAGAAATCGGACCCGCTGGACACGCAGGTCGCCAAGAGCATCGCCACCAATGTCTTACCAGTACCGGGCTGCGCCGTTACCGTTCCGGTCTGCCCCCGCTGCAAGACTCTGTCTACGATGTATTCAGGCGGCTTGTGATCGCTGAGGAACTCATGGCCGTTTTGCAGTTTGAAGGTGCCGCAGGCTGCTGTTACTCGCTCTAAGATTATTCGCGGTTCGCGCTGAAGTATCCTCACGCTGCCGATATGGGTAAGCCCTTCCCACATCTGCCGTCCATGCTCCGCTGTCGCGTCGCCGTAGAGGGCGTTTCGGACATGCTCATGCAGATCGCCCCGCCATCCACACCCCACGGCGGCCAAGTCAGCGCTATCGAAGTAGTCACGGCCGACCATCTTCTTCACAGTCTCGGACAGGGTGTAGCAATGGCCGTCGTCGTACAAGCAGGTGCTATAGGACTTGGATTGCTGGTCGGGGTGGTGCCAATTACGGCCCCCGTCGATTGTCGTGAAGCCGAGCGCTTCAAGCATTTCCTCTGTCGGGTAAAGGCCGCGGAAAGCGCTGAGTATACCGAACCGCTGCGGCTTCGGCGCCTTTTTGTTCTCGGCCCGCCATGCCTCATGGATCACATTCGTGGCCTCAATCAACGCCTTAGATTGTTCCGACTTTTCAAAGGCGATCGTACCGGGATTGATGAGGTGCTCGTAGAATTCGCCGCGGTTCTCCGACATCGAGGAGTGGGAGAGCCAGCTTGCCTGCGGCCTCGTCGTCTGCCTGGACTTCGAGCCGGACGCCTTGATGGCGGGCTGACGGCCGCCGCTTCCTTCCCCGTTTGATCCAGAGCTCCGACTTCGGCGGGGCGCATTGACATTCTCCGGCGCGCGCCTCGTCGCGCCGGTCGCTACCCCTATGCCCAAAAGGAAGACAATATGACTGACCAGACCTTCACCTCCCGTCCCGGCTCCGACATCGGCAGCGTCGTTTCGTTTCCCATCGGCGCCGGATCGCCGGAACGCATCGCGGCGCGCATGGAAATGGAGCCGGCGCCGAACGGTATGTCAGGTGAGTATTCGCTGAACGCCGATGGCATCTACAAGCTGCAACCGGGCGAGGACGAGGATCTTGTGCCGGTGCGGATCTGCTCGCCGCTGATCGTGAAGGGGATGTGCCGCAGGCAGAAGAGCGGCGGCTGGGGGCGTGTCGTTGCAATCGAGGATCCGGATGGGAACTGGCATGAGGTGATCCTTGATGCCCGGGATATCTCGAAGAAGTCCGCCGCGGCTCTGGGTCCCTTGTTCGATCATGGGCTGGAACTGGCACCAGTCGAGAAGGCAGCACAGAGTGTGGCGGACCTGATCGCGACATGGCGGCCGGCAGCGCGGTATCTGCGTTCGGATCGGCTGGGGTGGGCCGACAAGAATTTCGAGACTTTCACACTGGGGGATGGCCGGGTGCTCGGCAACGGGCTTGTGGTGACCGATACGGTCTCGGACGATGTTGCTGCCGCGATGCAGGCAAGGGGCAGTCTGGAGAGCTGGCGGGCTGCTGTGGCCGAACCCTGTATCGGCAATCCGCTGATGATCCTGGCGTTGTCTCATGCGTTCACCGGGCCGCTCCTGTCGATGTTGGGGCGCGACGGAGGAGGGTTCCATCTGCGCGGCGTCTCTTCGCGCGGCAAGTCCACGCTGCTGGGGGTCGCTGCCTCGGTTTGGGGCGCGCCCAACTTCGTTCAGAGCTGGCGCGGGACGGATAACGGTATCGAAGGGATCGCCGCGGCCTGCAACGACAGCCTGCTGGTGCTCGATGAGCTCCACCAGGTGGATCCGCGCGTGGCCGGGGAGATTGTCTATATGCTGGCGAATGGTCGCGGGAAGATGCGGTCGGCCGCGAATGGCCGGGCTCAGCGAACGCGACGCTGGACCGTGCCCGTGCTGTCGAGCGGTGAACTCTCCCTGGAGGAGCACATGGCGAGCGGCGGCCGCACCATGTATGCAGGGCAGGACATCCGGCTGATCGACCTGGCTGCCGATGAACGGCTGCATGGCGCCTTCGACTGTTTGCACCATGAGGCAGATGCGAGGGCTTTCGCCAAGCTGATGATACAGGCCGGGCAAGAGAACTATGGCGTGGCAGGCCCAGCCTTCGTCGAGAGGCTCATCAAGAACCGGACCAAGCTGGAGGACTTCAGCCGCCTTGTGGACGGTTTCTGTCGCTTGTGGGGCAAGAAGGCAGACCTTCCGCCCGACGGGCAGGTCCAGCGTGTCATGGAGCGGTTTGCCTTTGCCGCGCTTGCCGGCGAGACGGCGACGACTTTTGACCTCACCGGCTGGCACCGCGGAACTGCGCTGTCGGCTGCGTTCGAACTGTTCAGGATCTGGCTCGACGCGCGCGATGGGGCCACACGCGCCGAGATCGACAAGGCTGTCGAGCGGACCCGGGCCTACATATCGACGAACCTGGAGCGCTTTGCAGTGGTCGGCGCCGGAATGGGCGAGCCTCTCGACGGCTGGCGGGATGAGGGGTGGATCTACATCACCCCCGATTGCTGGCGCGGGATCCATCAGGGTCGCGATGCGGTCGAGATGGCACGCATCCACAAAGACGCCGGCCATCTCAAGACCCAGAAGGGGGACGGGCTGCAGTTCAAGATGGGGCGCGAAGTGCCTGGGCGTCCCAGGGTCTACGCAGTTCGGGCGACGGAGTTCGCCGCCACTTCCGGCGACTGAATGACAGAAGCAAGGAAACAGGTGCGCGCCAGCAGGGTGCGCACCTGCGATGGCCCGGACCATTGGGACCAAATCGGCCGTTCTTGACGGCGTGAAGCACGCAGCGTAACACTGGTCCGACTGGTCCGACTGGTCCGACTGGTCCGACTGGTCCGACTGGTCCGACTGGTCCGACTGGTCCGACTGGTCCGACTGGTCCGACTGGTCCGAATTGTCCGGAAGGTTCGCGCGACTTTCTTGCCGAGTTCCCGGCCCTGTCAGAACACACGCCCAAGCAACCGGCGCGTTTCGGGCAAGTGGTTGAGGCTCGACGCGACCCTTGACCTCCATTTCGGGCCGCGGGACAGCGCATCCTCGTAGGCATCGCGCAGCTCATCCGGGCGGTCCTCCGCGAGAACCTCGATCAGGAAGGCGGCCTGGCGCCGGTCCTTCTCGACCTTGATGCCATCGTCCCCGGCACGGCGGCGATCGGCGACGATCAGCTTGTGGATGGCGAACCGCTCAGGCTGCGGGATCTGCACCAGAACCCCGCTGCGATAGGTCACGGCGGCCCTGATCGGTTCCGCGATCAGGTAGTTCAGGTGATGCAGCCCCTGCGCGTCCACGCCGAGCGCCGACAATTCGCGAATGCCTTCATCCTCGCCGAAGGCCGGCGTGAGGAATTCGACCAGGGTATCGCCGCGTGTCTGCTTCCAGCGCCAGGTGCGACCGGCCTTCAGGCTGGGCTGCGGCGCAAAATCGAAGTCTCTGAACACCCGTTCAAGAGGCGGGGCCGCAATGTCCTCCAACACCAGCGACAACCGGGAGAAACTGGCGATGTCGATATCATCTGTCTGGGCGGTCATGTCGGTGTCGAAGCGGATACCCAGTTCCCCCTCGTAGAGGCGGAACGCATGTGTCCCCACGATGGTTCCGCCAAGGCGAAACACGCCCGAGGCCGCCATCGCCGCGAGGAGGCTGCCGGTGGCCGCATCAAGACCCAGGAAACCCTCGGCCCGAAGCAGCCGCACGAGACGCGTCCTGTTGCGGCGGCGTTCCTCCTGCCGGGTCTTCAGGGTTTCGTGCCTATCGAGCCGGTCACGAAGCTCCTCGCTATCCTCGCCGACATAGCGCTTCTTGACCGCCGATCCGATGCGGTAGGTATCATACCAGTAGACCTTGCCGCGTCTCTCGACGCGCGTGGGCGTGCCCCTGATGTCGGAAACAGCATCGTCCTGCAGCGATCGCAGCAGGTCGTGATAGGCTGGCCGAGCGCACCGATCGCTGAGAGCGCTCAGGGATCGCGTTTCGAATCCTGTGCTGTCACCGTTCGAAAACAGTCGTGGTCGCAGCCAGTGAGCGCCCCAGCCAACCGGGTAGGCTTCCTGATCACAAAATCGGCCTGTCCGCCTGAGGCGGCCAAGTTTTTTCGTCGAGCTTCTGCGTTCCGAGGACCATCTTGCTATAACGCTTGGTAGACAAAGATCATCGAAGGAACTGGACACATGAAGGACTGGGTAGGCGTAGGAGCGATTGGCAACGAAGGGGGCCGTTCTCTGCACCGCCGCATGCGCCAGGAATTGCGCGCCAAGCTGCTCAATTACGACTTTACGCACTTCATCACATTGGCGTCTAGCGCCGCAGGGCCGCCCCAGGGGGAAGGGAAAGCTCGACCCGCACCGGGCCTTCTTTGCCGAGATCATCGGCCAGGACGGTGATATCACGATGTCCGAACTTGCTGCGGCCCTGCTCGCCGCAACTGGGGTACTCGCCCAAAGAATGCTGGAACTATCTTGAGGCTGCCGGATATGCCTCAGGTTAAAGGCGGAGCGCTCTAACAACTATCTGTGGGGTGGTTCTCGCCGGGCAGCCACACGAACGCAAAGGGCCGCCCCATCGGGCGGCCCAATTTTCGATGCGCCGCGCGTCAGTTGCTGGCGGGGGCGCGGTAATCCAACGGCGGCTCACGGTCGCCGATCAGCGCGACATAGCTGAAATCCGAGCCGCGGGCCTGCTGGAACTCGGTCTTTGCCGCCTCGATGAGCTCGGGCGACTGGAACAGCTCGGCCGCGGCGGTGGCCAGCGTCTCGGCCGCCAGTTCGGCGCCCTTGTAACCGAGCGCGGTGCCGCCCGCCGCGACCGCCTGCCAGCTATGCGCCCAGGTGCCCGGTACCCAGGTCGCCGTGCCCAGTCCGGCGGTCGGCGTGACCCAGCTGACATCGCCCACATCGGTGGAAAAATAGCCCTGCTCGCCAAAGGAATAGGGCTGGGTCTCGGCATAGGTAGCAATCTCGGGCGCGCCTTTCAACGACGCGTACAATTCCTGGGCAAAGGACATTTCCTCATCGGTCCAGCTGAGCGGATCGGCGGCGCGCAGGTTGCGGTCCATCAACTGACCCAACACATCGTTTGGCAGGACGGAATAGACGCCGCCCACCCGCTCTGTGGTGTACTCCGTCCCGGTTCCCAGCGCGGCGCCCTGCGCGGCGGCCTCGATCCGGGCAAAGACATCGGCCACCACCGCCGGATCGGGATGGCGCACATAGATGTAGGATTCGGCGAAATCGGGCACCACGTTGGGCGCCTTGCCTCCATCAGTAATGACATAGTGAATCCGGGTTTCCTGCGGCACATGTTCGCGCATCATGTTGACCATCATGTGCATCGCCTCGACCCCGTCCAGCGCCGATCGGCCCTTGTCAGGTGCCATGGCGGCATGTGCTGACTGTCCGGAAAAACGGATCTTCGCGCTGACATTGGACAGCGAGCTGCCTTGCGCGGCCGAATTGCGATCCGACGGGTGCCAGTGCAGCGTGATGTCGACATCGTCGAACAGCCCGGCTCGCACCATGTAGACCTTACCCGAGCCGCCCTCTTCGGCAGGGGTACCGTAGAGCCGGACCTGACCCTCGGAGCCCGTCGCTTCCAGCCAGTCGGCCACGGCGATGGCGGCAGCGACCGATCCTGCGCCGAACAGGTGATGGCCACAGGCATGACCCGCATCCAGCCCCTCGACCGGCTGTTTGTCCGGCGTGGCGGCCTGCGAAAATCCGGGCAGCGCGTCCATTTCAGCCATGATGGCGATCACCGGCCCCGTATCGCTGCCGCGGCTGGCGACAAAGGCGGTCGGAATGCCCGCGACGCCCTGTTCGATGCTGAAACCATGCGCCTTCAGTTCATCCTGCAGCAACGCGGCGGTCTGCGTTTCCAGATAACCCAGTTCGGGGTTATGCCATAGCGTCTCGGCTACCTCGGTCATGCGCGGATAATACTCGGCCAACGTGGCGGAGATATCGGCGCGCTGCGCCTCGCTCAGGGGGCCGGCAAGCACGGCCGGCGGGGCCGCCAGAACCGCCAGCGAGACGGTGGACAGGAAATGCGAAAGTTTCATGGGCGTTGACCTTGCATGGAATGGGACGGCCAATGGATTGGCCCTCGATGCGTGTTTGTCAATGGATGGCGATCCTGTACTGCTTCAACTCCGTGTCATACGAAGTCCAGTTCCTGGTCTTGTACTTCGTCGGGGGGGGGCAACTGCTTACGGCATCCAGCTATCGCTCTGGATACAAACAGCAAATCCCAAAACTGATTTGTAGAAGAGAGGCCGATTGCCTCTATTGTGGAGTTCCGTGAACCTCATTGCGAGACATTTCCATCAGCTTGACGAGACAGCGCGAAAATCGGTCCATTCGGTATCGCTATGGCCATTCGTGGACTTTTACAGCAGCCTGCCAAATGATAATCGGAGCGCGATCAATCGTAACAGGTCAGCTTTGACAATGGTGAAGAACGAAAACGCTCAAACCAAGCACTGGTCGAAGGTCGAGCTGCTGCACGAGACAGTCAAGAACCCGAACATCCACATTCGAGGCACGCATAGTTATTATAGCGATACATGGTCCGGGTCATTCGAGGAAAGCGTAGTTCGTTACCTTTACGGCGACGCATACAGCCTCCAGGCATGGGAACCGATATGGCCGGTCGACCAGCTTTATATTGGCGATTATGTCTGTTTCGCGGCCGAATGCGTGGTCCTGATGGGCGGGAACCATACGCACCGGATGGATTGGTTCAGCCTCTACCCGTTTCCAGAAGTCTGGAAGGATGCGTTTGTCGGCAAGGGCGATACCAGAATTGGCGATGGTGCGTGGATTGGTATGCGCGCGATGATCATGCCGGGGATCACGATTGGCGAGGGCGCGGTCATTGCGTCCGGCGCAATCGTCACCAAGGATATTGAACCATACACGATCGTCGGTGGGAATCCGGCAACCCTGATCCGCGACCGGTTCCCGGCAGTGACCATTTCCAAGCTGCTGGAATTGGGTATCTATGGCTGGGACGAAGCGAAGTTTACTACCTTGAGAAAGTTCATCGCCAGCCATGACATCGACGCCCTGGCAATGGCCTCGGATGAGTATGACAAGAACGATTAGCCGCTCATGTCATGTCCAATGCAGGGAAAAGCTGACGCGGCCGCATGTTCATATCTAGTTGCCAGTGGCGTCTGCGCCATGGCGTTGCGCTCGCCGCAACTCTGATCGATCGCGACACGCAGGACCGTCGCGCCGGCATCGACGGCGCGGACTAGGTCGTCATCGACGGATTTCATCAACAGGCACAACGTCACCGGTGAATCTCCGATCGTATCTGAGCTGAGCGCGCCGAAGTCGGGATACGCGTTGGCGAGCATGACGATGCTGCCGCCGAATTTCAACTCCGCATGGCCGATCCTGCCATCGGAGGGATCGGCCATGCGGAATTCTTCCGTCGCCCCAAAGGCTGCGATATAGAACGCGATGGCGGCTTTGGCATCCTTGGCGACGTTGAATGGAATGACGGTGAAATTGCCGTCACCCGGCCTTCGAACGCCCTCCCCTCTTCGCACATATTGAAGGCTGCCCGGTCACGCGGGAGAGATATTCTGCTTCCGGGGCCGCAAGGGCGATTTGGTGAAGATCCTGTGGCCTAATAGCGTGGGCATGTCGCTCTATCTGAAGCGCCTGGAGGCGGGCAAGTTCATCTGGCCGGCAAGCCGATCCTGAGAGGCGGTTCAGATCTCGGCAGCTCAGCTGGGCTATTTCCTGGACGGGATCGACTGGCGCAATCCACGCTGGACACAACACCCTGATAAAGCTGGATAAATCTGATCGACAGACCTGTTTTTGTTGGTGCCCCACGAGCCCGAATGATAGACATTCGCCATGTCGAACACCGCTTCCGAACTCGCCAGATTACGCGCCGCCCTGGCCGCCGCTGAGGTTACGGAAAGCGAACTGGCACAGATCCGTGCGGTCGTGTCTTGCACGGAAGCGATGATCCAGGAGCTAAAGCTCGAGATTGCCAAACTGCGCCGCGACAAATACGGCATCTCGTCGGAACGGCGCGCCCGGCTGATCGATCAGCTGGAGTTACAGCTTGAAGAGCCGGAGACGGCGGCGGCAGAGGATGCGCTGGCCACCGAACAGGCGGCTGCCAAAGCCAACCACGGTGCGCGCCTTCACGCGCCGTCCCCCTGTGTACAAGCCGTTCCCCGATCACCTACCGCGCGAGCGGGTTGTTGTCGAGGCGCCAGCCGCCTGCACCTGCTGTGGCTCGGATAGTATCGTGAAGATGGGCGAAAGCATCACCGAGACGCTGGAGGTGATCCCACGGCGGTGGAAGGTGATCCAGACCGTGCGCGAAAAGTTCACCTGCCGGGCCTGCGAAAAGGTCAGCCAGCCGCCTGCACCGTTCCATGCGATCCCGCGCGGATGGGCCGGACCCGGCCTGATCGCCATGCTCGCCTTTGAGAAATATGGTCAGCATCAGCCGCTGAACCGGCAGGCCGAGAGGTTCGCGCGAGAAGGTGTCGAACTGAGCCTGTCCACCCTGGCTGGCAATAGGCATCCCGCCGTTTATCACATGTTCGATGTGGCCGCGGTTGCCGAGGCCTTGCTGGCGTGTATGGAGATACCCCCGTCGCGACGTGACGCGCTGGTTTTCCTGATAGCGTTGCACGATCTGGGAAAGATCGGAGTGCCATTCAGGGAGATGCTGCAAAAAGGGCTACGACATGATTTGCGTCATTGGGAAGATACCGAAGTCCATTTGAACCTAGGAAGGTGACGCACAACCTGGATGGTTCCGGGACGGCTGGGTGAAAGTTCAGCGACGGGTCTCTAGCCGCTTTGTGTCCGCATTTGTTCAGTTTTCCAACGCCTCGGAGACACTCCGAAATGCTGCCGAAACGTGCGGGCAAAATGGGAAGGGTTATCGAAACCGACGCGCTGCGCAACGCTCAGGATGTTGCAGGTCTGTTCCTGCTCAAGCAGCTCGGCGGCATGTGCCAGTCTTCGCATGATTGCGAATTGCAAAGGAGAGCGCCCCGTGGCTGCCTTGAAGCGTCGTGAAAAGTGGTGTCGGCTGACCCCGGCAAATTCTGCCATTTCCGTCACCGAAACCTGGCGCTCGAGATTGCCATCCAGCATCGTTTGCAGTCGGTCCAGGGTGGCCTTGCCAAGAGGTATCACGCCACCGACGGGCGCCATGCCGATATCTGAAGGCTGATCGAGCAGTTGATGCGTTACCATATGCGCTGCATGGACCAGCCCGGCATCCGAGACGACACCGGGACGGGCATGGCCCATATCCATCATGGTCGCCTCGACCAGCGGGTCGCGGAATATGGTGGACAACACATTGCTTTTCAGTTTGTCGATCCAGGCCTTGCCAAAGCTCTCGACGACCGCATCGACTGCGATGGCAAATGTGATCGCCGTCATCCCGGGCCAGCGACCAGTTCCCCGGGCGCCTGGTGGAAAGACTCCGATCGCGCCGGGCCCAATGTGCTCTGAAATCTTTTGAAAGTTCGTGGCTATGGTTATAGGTCCGCCGCCGTCGACGCACAGATGCACAAAAAGTACGGGACTGGGATGCACGGCATCAGCATAGGCTCCGTTTGTCGTCCTGCAGATCATGACTTTCTGATCCTGCGTAACATGCAGGAAATGCACTTCGTTTCCGGAACGTTCCAGCTTGGCGCGGATGACTTCTGTTCTCGAAATGGCCATGGCCACCGCATACCCAACAGTTTTTATAAAGAAAAGCGCGAACTGTATGGTTCATCGCCCGAATTGAGTAGAGATCATGGCTGGTCTGCCGGATTAACTGCCCAAAAAGAGGACGTGAATCATGACGAACAGACCAGGATTACTGGGCTTGGCGGCGATGCTTGGTTCGGTATCGACCATTGCCATGGCGCAAGGCACCAACGAGACCTTTGATCTCGACCCGATCCACATTCAAGGTGAGAAACTCAACCGCGCCTTGGCAGATGCCCCATCCTCCGTCACGGTGTTGGACGGCGAAGAGGTCGAAAACGGGGCAAATGACGACCTGGATGACCTGCTGAACAACCAGGCGAACGTGCTGGCAGACGAAGGGTATCAGCCCCCGGCCATCCGAGGTATCGACGGGGGAGTCGGTCCGGGGGTCGCACTTTCCGCAGGATCGCAACCCCGTATTCCAATCCTTGTCGATGGCGTTCCGCTTCCTTCGGGGGATTCTTCGAATATCTCAAGAACCACGGTTTGGGATCTCGACACGATTGAGGTGATGCGGGGACCGCAGGCCATCAACACCGGGCGCAACGCCCTGGGTGGAGCAATTCGCCTGTTTACCAAGGATCCGGTATTCGAAAGGGAAGCGGCCCTGCGATTCCGCTACAATGATGAAGGTGATGCTGGCGTTGACTTCATGTTCAATACGCCGCTGCTGGAGGATCAGCTGGCATTCCGTCTTGCGGGTGAATGGACGAATGGAAAATCCTACATCAACAACTTCCCCAATCCCTTGCCAAATGGCGTCAATCCCAATGACGAGGACATTGGCCGCCTCAGGGCCAAGCTGCTGTACGAACCCGAGTCCGTTCCCGGCCTGAGCGTTCTTTTCCTCGCCGAGCGAAATCGGAGCGAGGGCCCGGTTGAAGGTATCTACTATGGCAATATCGACGATCTTACTCTGAACAGCCCGCGTGGTTTTTCTTCGCTCAGCTATGTCGAAAATGTCGAACATGACGTTTTGTCTTTGCAGGCGGAATACGAAATCAGCAGAAACTTCACGGCCGTCACCCGGCTTTCCAGAACCAACAACGATCTCGACCTGCTCGATAGTGGAGAACCTGTTCCAGTTGGTGGAAACTACTTCCAGAAGGAACTGACGGAGGTCGAGGCCTACGTTCAGTTTCAGGATCTGGGCATCGCTTCGACAGGCGTATTTGGAGTAATCCATTCCGACGAGAGTGAATTCACGAGCAACGACAGTTCCTTGATCGGATTTAACGCCGACGGTCGCTACAAGAACACCGCGATCTATGGTGAGGTCGAACTGGATGCTGCTGGCATGCTGCCAGGGCTTGCCGTGATATTGGGGGGGCGCCTCGAGAAAAACCGATACGACCGCGATGTCGTATCGACGGGCGGGACGCCGATCGGCTCGAACAAGATCGATGAAACCGTGTTTCTTCCAAAATTCGGCCTGCGCTATGACCTGAGTGACGCCAGCACGATCGGCTATGTGTATTCCGAGGGGTATCGTATCGGGGGCATTGACGCTGACCTCCTCGCTCCGTTCTTCTCGCAACCGTTTTCTGTAACCGCCTTTGATCCCGAAAGGATGAAAAACCACGAGATCTACGCCAAGACGACAACCGCCGATGGTGCCCTTGATATCACGGCATCTGCTTTCTTCTATAAGCTTGAAAATGCGCAGGTTGTCGGGGCAGCGGCCTATTCGGGAAGCGGGTTTGCCGCCGTGGGAAATGTCCCCGAAGCGGAAGGATACGGTGCGGAAATTTCGACCATCTATCGCGCCACTGACCGTTTGACCTTCAACGCCAATCTGGGTCTTCTGCATACAGAGATCACCGAGGTCGGCATCGGTCAATCTGCGATGCTCGGGCAGACGCTCCCCCGGGCACCTGAAACAACGGCCTCCCTGGGTGTCAGTTATGCCCACGGAAACGGGTTCACCGCCTCTGCGCATGCGCGTTTCGTATCGGGGCTGAAAACGGTTCTCTCCGCACCCGAGATGGACAGCTACTCGGTTGTTGATCTGGCTATGGGTTACGAAACCGAATGGAATGACAACACCATTCGCTTTGATGCCTATGTCAACAATCTGTTCGACGAACGCTACCAGACCTACAGCTATAACTCGATCTATGCCGTAGGTGCACCACGCACGATCGGGGCTTCGATCACTTACAAGTTCTGATCCATCATCCTTACAACACGCAATTGGCGGGGTCGCGCGGTCAGTCGATCCGCCAATTGCGCAAACGGTAGGAGAACGCCGTGAGCGACAGTACAAACAACGTTCAGCTAGGGCCCGTGGCGAAGCGACTAGTCGGTCTGATGGCGCGTTACCGAGGGCTGATGCTTCTGTCGATTTTCACCGGATCCGCCGCGTCGGTCCTGTCGCTCAGTCCATATCTGGCCACCGGATTTGCCGTGTTTGCGCTGCTGCAGAACCCGGTTTCCTGGACGGTAATTCTCTGGTGCGGGCTGGCAGGTATGCTGGGTGTCGCCGGGGAAAAGGCACTTTTTGGATTTTCCACATACCTGTCTCACAAGGTCGCTTTTGCCACTCAGAGGGATCTTCGGCTCGAACTGGCTGAAAAGCTGGAGCGCGTACCACTGGGTTTCATGGACGACCATTCCAAAGGCGAAATTCGCAACACGATGGTCGATGAGATCGAGCTGCTCGAGGATGGCATGGCCCATCTTGTCCCCGAAGTCAGCGCCGCCATCATTGCCCCGATCCTCAGCTTGCTGCTGATAGCGGTGATCGACTGGCGACTGGCGATCCTGATGGTCCTGCCGACGCTTCTGGGTGTCCTGATAATGGGTCGACTGATGAAGAACGGAGAGGGGCCGACCCGAGACTACATGGATATTCAGGCCCGCATGGCAACGGTTTCGACCGAAATGGCGGACAGCATTGCCACGGTGCGAGCCTTCAATCAGGAGGCCCAGGCTATGGGGCGGGCCCGAGATGTATTTGCCCAGATGCGTGTCTTCTCCGGCAACTGGGTGAATTTCGCCGTCATCCCAGGAACGGCTGCACAGGTATTGCTGACCAGTCACCTGATGTTCCTCGGTTCGGTGGGGCTCTTGATGGCGGCGGCAGGCTGGGTCGAGGTGAGCATCTATGCGGGTTGTGTTGCCGTGGCATTTGGTTTTGGCGATCTGTTCGGTTCGATTCAGGGGATCAGTCATCGCCTGATGCGGCAGCACGAACTGCTGGAACGGATTGACCATCTACGGAACGCCAGGGAACTGCCGACGCAGTCCGAACCAGCGCCCATTGCCGATGCATCGATCGCTCTTGAGGATGTTTCGTTCTTCTATGGTGACCGCGAAGTTCTGAGCGGCCTGACTTTCGAAGTATCCGAAGGCCGCTGTCTGGCCCTGGTCGGACCTTCTGGTGGTGGTAAGAGCACAGTGGCGCGCTTGATCGGGCGATTTCAGGATGTGGCCGCCGGCACGGTCCGCATTGGTGGTCAGGATGTGCGCGATGTCGCGCCGCAAGACCTGCATCGTCACATTGCCCATGTCTTTCAGGATGTGTTCCTGTTCCACGGAACACTGGCCGACAACATCCGGCTGGGGCGTCCCGAGGCGAGCGATGCGGATGTCGAAGCCGCTGCCCGTGCCGCCCGCGCCCACGATTTCATCTCAACCCTGCCGGAAGGCTATGACACGATGCTGGGCGAAGGGGGGCTTGGCCTGTCGGGGGGCGAACGACAGCGGATTTCAATTGCCCGGGCCGTCCTGAAGGATGCGCCGATTCTGCTGCTGGACGAAGCCACCGCCTTTGCCGATCCCGAGAACGAGGCGCTTATCCAGGACGCGATTGCCGAACTTGCACGGGGGCGCACGGTGGTCGTCATCGCGCATCGTTTGCACACCATTGCAAATGTGGATGAGATTCTGGTGTTGGACGAAGGGCGGATCGTTGAACGTGGCACTCATGCCGATCTGGTCGCGGCTGACGGGCCGTTTGCGAGCATGTGGGCTGCCTATGAAGAGGCGCGCGGCTTTCGCCACAACGCATCAGAGGACGCATGAAATGATAGAGTTCTTCCGCTTCCTATGGCCTTACCTCGCCCACCAACAGGGGCGGTATCTCAGGGCCCTTGTCCTGACCTTTTTCGAAGCAGTTCTGGCAACGATCCCACCGCTGTCTGTAGGCCTTGGTCTGGTCATCTTGATCCGGGGATCCGCAGATATCCGGGATGTGGCTCCATACGCGGCCATCTGTTTTCTATCCGTAATCCTGCGCACATTCGTCATTCAACATGCCTGGCGTCGTGGAATTTTTGCGGGCGATCATGCTGCCGAGGCACTACGAAACCGTATCGTCGAGCATATGCGTAACGTGCCTTTGGGTGTGTTGTCCGGCCGCTGGTCACCCGCGCGGCTGGCAACGCTGATTGTCGAGGATGGTCGATGGTTCAATGAAACCGCCGTATTCTTTCTTATCCGGATTTTTCAGGGCGTCGTTGCCACTGTGGTATTGGCGCTTATGGCCGCATGGTTTGCGCCCGTGGCGTTGATCGTTCTGATCGTTGTGACCGCCGCTTCGCTTCTGGTCATACGCGTGGTCAAGCCTATTGGCAAACGGGTCATCCGGTCGCGCAACGACCTGCTCGGGCAGGCCTTGCTGCGGGTGGGCGAATTTGCCGACGGCATCGCAGTTTTCCGGGCCTATGGACAAAGCGGCAATGCCCGGAAGAACCTTCGTGCCACGGTAGCGAACCTTCACGATGTCGCGCTGGACGGCGCGCCGGCGTTGATTTTCCTGCAACAGATCGGCACCGCGTTCGTCAGCTTTGCAGGACCACTCGCAGTAACAGTTATCGCGGTGCTGCAGCTAAGGGGCGTGACCGAATTTGCTGCGGGGGCGGTGACACCCGCCCTTCTACTGACACTGGCCGCCGCAACGACGTTCATCGCGGGTATCCTGCGCACGCTGCTGCCGCTTGAGCTGGGCAATCGGGCGCGGATCAATATCTCCGAATTCCTGTCCACACCCGAGTTGCCCGGCGACCGCAGCGACTTTGGTCAGAAACTCGACATCGCTTTCAAGGATGTCTCGTTCAGCTATGGACCGGGAAAGGAAGCTACGATCTCAAACCTCAGCTTCCAGGCTGATCCGGGCAGCGTCACCGCGATTGTCGGCCCCAGCGGTGCGGGCAAGTCCACGCTTGTCTCTCTGCTTCTGCGTTTTCATGAGCGGACGGGCGGGGCAATCAAGCTTGCCGGCATTGACATATCCCAGGCCGACCCGGCGGCGATACAGGCTCGTATGTCCCTGGTCAGCCAGGATGTGCATCTGTTCCGCGACACGCTGCGCACCAATCTTCTTCTGGGCGACCCTGACGCGTCGGAGGCCCGGCTGTCGGAGGTGATCGGGGCGGCACGTCTGACCGAGCTGGTCAAGGCCTTGCCCGACGGACTCGACACGATGCTGGGCGACACGGGCCGCACCCTGTCAGGCGGGGAACGGCAACGGGTGGCCATAGCCCGCGCGCTTTTGAAGGACGCCCCGATCCTCATTCTGGACGAGGCCACATCGGCTCTGGATCCGATTACGGAACGTGCCATTCAGGATGCGTTGGCCGCACTTGAGGCCGGCCGAAGCGTCATAATCATCGCGCACAGACTGCACACGGTTGTGGATGCCGATCAGATCCTGGTGGTCGATAACGGGCAGATCGTCGAACGTGGCACCCATGACACGCTGCTGGAAAACGGCGGACTTTATGGGCGGCTCTGGGCCGCGCAAGAAAAGGCAACGGGATGGAGGCTGAGATGATGGCGCGTATCGTCCCCGATCTGACTGGAGTGCCGGAGACCCTGCTCTGGCCGTTGCGGTCGCGAGCGGGCATGTCTGTTCTTGAGCGCGAGTTTTTCGATGACCCCATGGCGGTCGAACTCTACAACAGGATCGACTATGATTTCGCTCGTTTTGGTCCGGTTACCCAATGGGCGGCAATCCGGGCAAAATACAGTGATGCACTGATCAACACCTATCTGAACCGCTTTCCGGAGGCACAGGTTGTGGCACTTGGCGAAGGGATCGAAACGCAGTTCTGGAGGGTGGACAATGGCAGGGTGCGCTGGCTCTGCGTGGAATTGCCGGAAACCATCACCCTGCGCCGCCAGCTTTTGCCCGAAAGCAACCGGCTGACCGAGCTGCCCCTGTCTGCAACAGACCCGACGCTTGGCGATCATATTGATCCGTCGCGCGGACTCTTCGTAACGGCGGCAGGGCTGTTCATGTATCTGACCGAAGAAGACGTCCGCGAACTGCTGATGCGGATAGGCGAGGCCCGGGACGGGCAGGAAACCGAAGTTTTCTTTGATGCGATGTCGCCGCGCCTCTCGCGAAAGTCACTGAAGGGCTGGACACTTGAGAATGGCTATGTCGCGCCCAGAATGCCATTTGGAGCGACCCGGCGCGGCGTGCGCAAACTGGCGAAATCAGTCCCGGGCCTGCTCGTTGAAGCGACGCCACTTTACGTATCAGCATACCCCGAACGGAGCCGTTTATTCTCCGTGCTGGGTAAAGTGCCCTTTCTGGGCGACTACCCCCCCACGCTGGTGCATGCCCGGTTTCCCGCGGTCGAATGGTAATCCACGCATCGGCCTCACAGCAAAACCCGAAACGCTCACAAGCGCTTTCTGGCAAGGTTGATCGCACAATTTGGCCAACCGAGGGTGATCATCACCGACAAGCTACGCAGCTACATCAATCCGATCGCACGCCAGGCATCAGGGGCCGATCATCGGGCGCACAAGGGTCTCACCAACAGGTTCGAGGGCAGCCATAGGCCGACGCGGCGGCGGGACAAAATCATGGGGCGATTCAAGCCGCCCCGGCAGGCGCAAAGGTTTCTGGCGGTTCATGACCAGATCAACACAATCTTCCGTCCCCGCCGCTATCGTCTCACCGCCACATCATACCGCCACGCGCGATCCGATGCCTTCGATCTATGGAGCATCTACACACTCGAAATGACCGCCTTACCGGCATCGATCAGGCAGCACTCAGATGGGTGCAAATAAGTTGGCAATGCCCTTCCAACTCGTCAACGTCCGCTACGAAAAGGGTGCCATGATCCTCACCTCAAACCGCGGCTTCGCCGAATGGGGCGAGGTCTTCGGCGATCCCGTTGTCGCCACCGCGCTTCTCGACAGGCTCCTTCACCACGCCGTGGTCATCCAGATCGAAGGTGCCAGCTACCGCCTGCGCAGCCATGCCGACCTCATACCCGAGCATGTCCGCGCCAACGCCCCAATCGCTCCGCCACCGCCGCCGAAGCGCCGCGGACGGCCGCCAAAGACAAGGAATGGAACCGCTGATCACTGACGCCGGTTGATCGCCGGGACCAAGCAAGTGGGGAATTCTACTTCGGCACTTTTGGGGAAAGTTCAAACGGCGTTGACACCAGATCGAGCCCAACCGTAATAATCTCCGACATGACCGTCCTCCGTTGTGCATCATCACAGACCCACCTTGTTGGAGTGGACGGCCCCCGAACGGCATCGAAATGTGCCAGATTGAGTCGTCGAAGAACTCAAACGAAGGAGCCGTCCGTGGACAAGATTATTCGTATTGGCATGGATACGTCGAAACACGTCTTCCAGCTGCATGGTGTGAACGCCGCCGAACAACCGGTTCTGCGCAAGAAGATGCGCCGCAAGGAAATGGTGGATTTCTTTGCGAAGTACCCGCCAACCGTCATCGCGATCGAAGCTTGTGGTGCCTCGCATCATTGGGCGCGGCTGCTGGAAGGGTTCGGCCATGAGGTCAAGCTAATTGCGCCGCAGCTTGCGAAGCCCTACGTCAAGCGCGGCAAGAATGATGCCGCAGATGCCGAAGCGCTATGCGAGGCGATGAGCCGCCCGACAATGCGGTTCGTGCCTGTGAAGAGCGCCGAGCAACAAGCGGCATTGATGCTGGTCGGCATGCGTGAGCGTGCTGTCGCCACCCGAACGCAGCTGGCTAATACGATCCGGGGCTATGCTGCAGAATTCGGAGTTACCGCAGCCAAAGGCCTGTGTCATATTCCGCGCCTGCTAGACCGGATCATGGCTGATGAGACCATTCCTGCCCTTGCGCGCGATCTGTTTGCGTCACTGGCGGCAGAGTTCGCGCAGTTGAAGGAACGCCTTAAGGGGATAGAGGCGAAGCTAATGACCTGGTACCGGAGCGACGAGTGCTGTCGTCGCCTCGCCACGATCCCCGGTGTCGGGCCGATCGGTGCGGTTTTGCTGGTGATGAAAGCGCCCGCACCGGAGCTGTTTACATCCGGAAGGCAATTCGCTGCCTGGATGGGGCTGACGCCCCGGGATCATTCGACCGCCGGTAAAGTCAGACCAGGTGTCATCACGCGAGCCGGCGATGAGATGTTGCGCAAGACACTCGTCGTGGGCGCGACTTCATTGCTGCGACAGGTGAGAGCGGGCAAAGGCAGGAACGCCTCGCCCTGGCTCATCGACCTGCTTCGGCGCAAGCCGCCTAAACTTGTGGCTGTGGCACTTGCCAACAAGATCGCCAGGATTGCGTGGAAAATGATGATGTCGGGCGAAGCCTACAAAAACACCATTGCGCGACCGGTTGTGGCCTGCGCGGCGTGACCAGATCGGCCAGTCACGGTGAGCAGGAGAAAGACGCTACCGTGCTGAGCTGATGCGTGAACTTGCAGGAAACCTGAAGATGGTGTGATCGATCGATCCAAGACGTGGGACACCCCGTGTGTGCCAATGGCCCGATGTGGCCGTCACCTTGTTTGGAACCCATGTTGCGGAATCCATCTTGGCCAGCGTTCATGTGCGAGCGCACCAACAGGCCGGACATATGAACGCAAGCGATCCGATCAAAATCGTCAGAGTGCTCTTGCGGGGAGGAGGCCGTCCACATATGGCACATAGATGCCGGCGGGGGCGGTCACATCATCAAGGCCACCGCCAACTCATACCACCATGCTCGGGCTCACGCGTTCAGCCTCCGGGCTGATTACACCGCCGAAATGATGGCGTGATCTCTCAGGCCCCCGAACTTTGCAAGTTGCATTCAACAACTTGGCGATGCCCTTTGAAGAGTTCCTGAGCCTAGCCGAAATCGGCACATAAGTTGACACCTGATTGGGTCTGTCACATCGTCACTGGACCTTATTCGGGGAATTTGCGTGGACGAGTGGGGCCAACCCGGCAGAGCGGAATACCGAATTGAACCGCAAATAGATACCCGCCAGATACGGATATTCCTGGCGGTTCTGGATCATGGCAGCGTCACGCTCGCTGCCAATGCACTGGGAATTACCCAGCCCGCCGTCAGTCAGGTTCTCCGACGGTGGCGGGACATGACCGGCGATCCGTTATTGGTGCGGAGCGGGTCCAAACTGGTGCCGACCCAAAAGGCCGAGGAAATGGTCGCGCCGTTGCGCCAGTCCCTAAAAAAAATCGCGACTGCCTTTTCGGGCGCGCCTGACTTTGATCCAAAACGGGATGATCTTGTCTTCCGGGTCGCGTCGGCGGATTGCATGGAGGCATTTTTCCTGCCGCGGCTGATCTCTGAAATCCGGGCCGCCGCTCCCAATGCCCGGCTTCACCTGCGTTCGATCGTACCGGGATATGACTATGCCACCGCGTTAGAGAAAGGCGAATTGGACATCGTGATCGCCAATTGGCCCGGCCCTCCGGGCAATCTGCGTACCGTCCGGTTGATGGTCGATGACACGGTTTGTATTTTTGGCGCCAATCATGTGTTGGCCAGCTTCCCCGAGGGTGTCACGCTCGACGAGTACATTACCTTGGACCATGTTGCGCCCATGCCTATTTCCCCGCTCGCGCCGGGGCCGATCGATGGCAAACTGGCCGAACTGGGTCATTGCCGCAACATCCGGGTGATCGTGCCGGAATTCAACATCGTACCCTACGTGTTGTTGTCCTCCGACATGGTCTTCACCAGCAGCGCCAACTTCGCACGCCATTACCAGCGGTTCTTGCCCATTCGATCCGTTCCGGCACCCCCCGAATTTGGACAGATGCGATTTTATCTGCTGTGGCATGAACGCGCACAGGCTTCACCTTTGAACCGTTGGCTACGGGCACAGATGATTCGTATCGGGCAGGAACTGCAATTGCAAACAGATCAGGCGCACAGCGGGTGACAGTCGGCAAATCCAGCCAACACTAGAATTATAAGTAAAACGATATAAACTTATTTATGTCTGCGACGTTCACTAATGGTTGACTTCCGCCGAACCTTTTTTTGCCGAACACAAGCCAGGCAGGGCGTCTTCCCTGATGGCCGATGTGAAAGAAGAGGAGGCTCAACGTCATGAGCGTTGAAAACCAGTCCAAGCAAGGTCGGTGGGCCGGACGCAACTCAGACAAGGACGTGATCCGAGATAAAATCTGGAAGATACTTGTGGATGAAGGCCAGAATGTTGGCCCCACCTGGAGCCGGATCCCGAATTTCGTCGGCGCCGATCTGGCGGCCAAACGGTTGTCGGAGCTGGATTTCTGGACATCCGCAAAGGTTGTGAAATGCAACCCTGACCCGCCGCAAATCCCCGTGCGACTACGGGCGCTTTACGACGGCAAGCTCTTGTATACGCCGGTACCCGAACTGGTCGAGGGATTCCCGTTTGTGCTGCTTGATCCCGCGCGGCTCGAAGCCGACGGCGTTCAGTTCGAGCTTGCCGCGACATCACAAGGCGCGGTGGAATATGGTCAGCCCGTCAGCTTTCAGGAGATGGCCCCCATGGATGTCATCGTCGTGGGCTGTGTCGGCGTCACCCGCAGTGGCGGACGCACCGGCAAAGGCGGCGGCTTTGCGGATCTGGAGCTTGGAATCTTCCGCGAGTTGGGCAAGGTGCCGGATCACGCGGTGATCGTCTCCACGGTCCATTCTTCGCAAGTGGTCGATGACGATGACATCGTCATGATGGAGCACGATTCCGCGCTTGAATGGATCTGCACCGAGAAAGAAGTCATTCAAACTCGCTCACCCTATCCTCAGCCAACTGGCGTCGCCTGGGACATGGTACAGCCTGATCAGTTGGAGGACATTCCCTTTCTCAAAGAACTGAAGCGCAATTTGTCCTCACGTTAAAGATCCGGCGGTTCCCACCTCTCTGCGGATGGGGATCGCCTAAATGAAAAAAGCCAACATGGAGTTAGAAAATGCTTAGCAGACGAATCTGGATGCTTGGATCCGCCTCGGTAGTCCTTGCCACGGGACTGGCTGTATCACCATATGCAGTGCATGCCGAAACGCCACTGCGCGTGGCATTGATCATGACAGGACCGATCACTGACGGTGCCTGGGCGCAACTTGCCTATGAGGGGCTGGCCGAGTTGGACAAACGGCCCGAATTCGAAACTGGCTATGCCGAAAATGTGAGCCAAGCCAACCTCGTGCAGGTGGTGCAAGGCTATGCCGACGATGGTTATGACCTGATCATCGGGCATGGCTATGAATTCGGCTCCGCCTTTGTCGAGATCGCGCCGGACTACCCGGATCAGAGGTTCTTTGCCTCGACCTTCAAACCCGAAGGCGACATTCCCGACAACACCCGCTATATCGATATGGCCTATTTCGACGCCGCCTACGGTGCCGGCGTATTGGCCGCGCTATTGTCCAAAGAAGGCAAGGCGGTTGGCTTCGTGGGCGGTGGCGATAACCCGACTCAGCAGCGTATGATGTCCACCTTTATCGGCGGTGCCGAGGCGACACGGCCGGGGCTTACAGGGCTGGGGATCGTCACGGGAGAATACGACAATGCCAGCAAGGGTTCCGAAGCGTCAGCTGCAATGATCGCGCGGGGCGCAGATGTGATTTGGCACGGTGCGAATGTCACCGGATTGGGCGCGATCCAAGGTGCGGTGGCCCAGGGCGCTACGGTCTTGGGCTGCTACTCCGACCAGACCGGTGTTGCGCCAGAAGCGATGGCCACAAGTTTCGCGATGAATCTTGGTTGGATGGTCGAGGTGGTGGCACAGTCCGTTGTCGATGGCACGTTCGAGGGGGGCTCGGAATGGCAGCCGCCGGTCACCGAGATGTGGTCGCTCCATGCCGGTGCGGCGGGTGACCACAATCCCGATATCGCGTCAGATGAGATCTGGACCCAGTTCCAAACGGTCTGGAGAGGCTTGGGAGATGGCAGCATTGACGTCGAGACTCTGGTGAAATGATCTGATCACACGCGACCTGGCAGGGCGTCTGCGCCTTGCGACAGGTTCGAAACTGGACCCCCCATGACCTCCCCATTCCTGAACGCACGAAAAATCGTCAAACGCTTTCCCGGCGTGCTGGCCAATGACCATGTGGATTTTGACGTAGACCGGGGCGAAATCCACGCCTTGCTTGGCGAAAACGGCGCGGGAAAGAGCACCCTGATGCAGATTCTCTACGGGCTGTACAGCCGGGATGGCGGCGAAATCCTTGTCGATGGCAGTCCCGTCGATCTGGCCACACCCGCGGAGTCGATCGCCGCCGGAATCGGGATGATCCATCAGGAATTCATGCTGGTGCGCCGCTTTACCGTGGCGGAGAATATCATCCTCGGCCTGAAGGACCGCTCACATGGCGGGCGGCTGGATATCGCAGCCGCTTCGGCACGGATCTCCGAACTGTCGAACTCCTACGGGCTTCGGGTCGACCCGGAAGCCATCGTCGAACATCTGTCGGTCGGAGTTCAGCAGCGTGTCGAAATCCTCAAACTGCTCTATCGCAAGGCGACGCTTCTTATCCTGGATGAGCCGACCGCAGTGCTGACTCCGCAGGAAACGCAAGCTTTTTTCAGGATCCTGCGCAAACTGGCTGCAGAAGGGCATGCCATTGTTATCGTAACCCATAAATTAAACGAAATCATGGAGATATCTGATCGGGTGACGATCATGCGCGATGGCCGTGTCGTCGCCTCCGTTGCCACTAGGGGCAGTTCGGAGGCTGAACTGGCGCGTCTGATGGTCGGACGAGATGTCGAACTGGGCACAAGACGGCGTGCGCAGAATGTCGGTGCCCCGGTTCTCGAAATCGAAAACCTAACTGTTCGGGACGAGCTTGGTCATGGTGCCGTCGAGAATCTGTCTTTGACCCTAAATGCTGGCGAAATCGTTGGCTTGGCCGGCGTGGATGGGAATGGTCAATCCGAACTAGCTCAAGCAATGATGAATCTGCGCCCCATAGAGGCCGGGCGCATCATGCTTGAGGGTCGCGATCTCACCCGGACAAGTCCTGCCGAACATATTGCGGCACGGCTGGCCTATGTGCCGGCGGATCGGCGGCATGTGGGTACGGTTGCGGAACTGCCGATCACACTTAATGCGGTCCTAGGTGATCAACGTGCCTATACGGGGCAGTTCGGTTTGCTGGATTTCGGGCGCATCAGAGAATTTGCGCAATCCCTGATGACGCGTTTCGGAGTGCGGCCCAACGATCCCGAGTACATCGCCGGCAAACTGTCGGGTGGCAACCTGCAAAAGGTTCAAATGGGCCGAGCAATCGCGATCGACCCGGTCGCCCTGATTATCGAACAGCCGACGCGCGGACTTGACGTCGGCGCGATCGAGGCGGTCTGGGGCGAAATTCTCGCACAGCGGGAGGCAGGCAAAGCCGTGCTTCTGATATCGGCGGAATTGCAGGAAATCCTCAATCTCGCCGATCGGATCGCGGTCATCTACGAGGGTCGGATCATGGGTATCCTTCCCGCTGATCGGGCAGATGTCAGCCAGATCGGACTCATGATGGCGGGTTCAGTCCCATCCGAAGAACGGAGATAGCCATGATTCTGCTTGAGCGTCGGTTGAAACCGGCGGATTCCCCCCGCGCCATTGCGGTTGCGACAATATTGTCGGTCCTAGCAGCGCTCATGGTCGGCGGATTGCTGTTTCTGCCATACGGCGCAAACCCGATCTCGGCCTATGCGGCGCTCTTCAGCGAGGCGTTTCTGTCGTGGCGGGGGTTCGGTTTCACACTGATCAAAGCAACACCGTTGATCCTAGTCGGATTGGGTACGGTGGTCGCCTGGCGCACCGGGTTCGGGTATCTGGGCTTTGAGGGCTGTCTGCTGGTCGGCGCCGCGGCGGCAACGATCGTTGCCCTAAGCGCCGGTGAGGGTGGCGCATTGGCTGGGATTCCCTTTGTTCTGTTCCTGCCATTGGCAACTTTGGCCGCACTGTTCGCAGGGGCGATCTGGTCAGGAGTAATCGGCTTGTTCAAGGGCCGGTTCGGCGGCAATGAGGTCATTACCTCTCTGATGATGAACTATGTTGCGATCCTGCTGGTGCAATATCTGGTTTCCGGGCCGCTGCGGGCTCCCGGTGGGTTACCACAGACCACGCGTCTAGAGCGCGACTATTGGTTACCACTGCTGTTTGACGGAAATCGCGCCCATGCAGGGATCCTGATCGCCCTGGCTGCGGCTGCGCTTGTCTGGATCGTGCTGATGCGCTCACGACTGGGCTTCGAAATGATCGTCACCGGGTTGAATCCGAAGGCCGCCAAATTCGGCGGGATTGAAGTCGGACGCCGACAACTCATGGCCGCTTGCCTGGCCGGCGGGCTGGCCGCGCTGGCCGGCATGATGGAGGTTCTGGGCGTGCATCACCGGCTTATGGACGGAATGGCCGAGGGCACGGGTTTCATCGGCATCGTCGCGGCCCTTCTCGGCAAGCTTCATCCGCTCGGCGTTGTGATTGTTTCGCTGCTATATGCCGGGATGACGGTGGGCGCCGATGCGATGCAGCGGCAAGCCGGATTGCCCGGTTCCATCGTCTTCATGATCCAGAGCATGATTCTGTTGTTCATCCTGACCAGTGATCTTTTCCGCTATTACCGACTGCATTTTCCGGGACGCGGTCGCACGCTGAAGGATATCCGACATGGAACTTGATGTCGCAACGACTGCTGTTCTGACAGGTTGGCTCACGGCAACGATCCGATTGGCCGGGCCGCTACTACTGGCAGCCCTAGGAGAGCTTTTCGCCGAACGGTCGGGAGTTCTGAACATCGGGATTGAAGGTGTGATGTTGCTTGGCGCATTGGCCGCCTATCTCGCAACATGGACAGGTGGTAACCCATGGATCGGGATGCTGGCCGGGATGGCTGCAGGATTGGTATCGGGGTTGTTCCTCGGTTTCCTCTATGTCACCGTACAGGCTAGCCATGTGGTCGTCGGAATCATTTTCAACATCTTCGCACTTGGCCTGGCCAGCTATGTCTATCGGTTGGCGCTTTCCGGGATTTCAGGGGTCCAGACCGTAGCGATGTTCACCGCCAAACCGGTACCGGGGCTGTCCGAAATCCCTGTTCTGGGGCCTGTTCTGTTCTCCCATACCATGCCGCTCTATCTGACCGTCCTGATGGTATTTGTCGCAGCCTATACATTATACAAAACCGCGTTCGGTCTGAATCTGCGCGCCGTGGGTGAAAACCCACGGGCGGCGGATACAGCGGGGATCGATGTAGCCCGCTATCGGTATATCGCGGTGATGATCTCGACTGTGGCATCGGGCGCTGCCGGAGCCTATCTGGTTCTGGCCAATGTCGGGCAGTTTCGCGACACGATCATCGCCGGGCAAGGCTTTATCGCATTGGCCATCGTCATTTTCGGACGCTGGGATCCCTGGTTAGCAGCGATCGCGGCGTTGATATTCGGTGCGGCGGATGCGCTGCAATTGACGCTGCAACTGATGGGAACGGGCATACCTCCGCAACTCTTGCTGGCCTTGCCGTACCTCCTGACGATTATCGCCATGTCTGGCTTGATCGGGAAAGCCAACCAACCAGCCGCATTCATGCAACCATATAGAAAGGAATAGAGGGTGCATGCGCCGGAACTCCCTCACTCTTTCGACCCTGAATACGCTCGAGCGGTCATAAACCGGGTCCGTTGCATTAACCGGCGGGATATCAGAGACATCGATGCCGTGAGTTGAGGAGTGAGCGATGTCCCGACGCAATCCGTTCAAGCGGCACCGATTTCCGCGCGAGGTCATCCTGCTGGCGGTGCGCTGGTACTGTCGCTACCCGCTTTCGTGCCGGGACGTTCAAGATATTCTTGCTGAGCGGGGCATTACTGTTGATGCCTCGACCGTGCACCGATGGGTAAGAAAGTTTGGCCCCGAAATCCGGAAACGGGCCCAAGCCCGGCACCGCTCCTGAAGAGGGCTGCAGTGGCAGGTCGATGAGACCTACGTTCGCGTGGGCGGGCGCTGGCGCTACCTTTGGCGGGCCGTGGATCAGTTCGGCCAGTTGATCGATTTCCGCCTCACAGCGCGGCGGGGTTCCAGGGCAGCAAGGGCATTTCTGCGCCAGGCGCGAGAGACCGTGCAGTGCTATCAGCCCCTTACGATCATCACCGACAAGGCGCACAGCTATGCAAAGGTGATCGGCGAGATCAACAGCCAGCGCGGGCCTGAGAATGCTATCCGCCACATTGACCGCAAGTATATGAACAATCGGATCGAGAGTGATCATGCCGCGCTGAATCAGCATTTGCGTCCCATGCGGAGTTTCCAGACGTTGGCCGGAGCCAAGGCCGCGCTCGCCGGCACCGAAACCGTAAGCTTCCGGCGGCGGCCGTCTGATCGCGGCTGCGATCCGATGATAAGTCCGACGCTATGTCCGACTTCAATAACCGCCCGCAAATCGAAGTTCTTGCCGCCGCCGACGGTTCCCGCCGTCGGCACTGGTCGGACGAGGACAAGGTCCGGATTGTCGAGGAGAGTTTTATTGGCCATCGGCAATGTGCTGCCACGGCCCGGCGGCATGGCGTTTGCCGCTCGCTGCTGACGATCTGGCGCCGTCAATACCGGAACGGCAGGCTGGGCGTATCCCGTTCTGCAGCCTTTTTGCCGGTCAGCGTGACGCAGGACCGCCCTGTCTCGCGGCCGGGTCCGGTTGATCCCTCTGAGCCTGTGCGAGATGCACAAGTCGAAATTGCGCTACCAAATGGCCGTCGGCTTGTCGTGCCGGCCGCGCTGGACCCAGAGGCGTTGGTCCGGCTCATCCAGCTAGTGGAGCGCGCATGATTGCGTTTCCGGCGGGCGTAAAGGTCTGGATTGCGGGCGGTGTGACGGACAACGTCCTCGCCCGGCTGCCTGACATGACAGCCTCGCAGGTGCCGACCCTGCTGCCGTGGAACTGGAAGCCCTCGGAAGTCCGCCAAACCGCCTGACCGCGGCCTACGCCGGATGCTTACCCGAAACCTTCCGCACCATTCGGAAAGGCCAATTCGAGAATTGTGATACCGGGGTGATCAACGAGATCGCCTTCATCGCCAATCTGTTCCCGGCGGCTGCATGATCGGAGAGCGACAGCGACGACCGAAGCGACCCTCCGACGTTAATGCAACGAACCCCTTGAGACCCACCAAACCCGCGGCGGCTACCACCGAGGTGATGACACCAAGAGCCAGATTGCCGACGACGCGACCTGTCCGTACCCGGGCGACGAGCCGGGATTGTGATGGGGATCCATTGCTTGTTTGGGTCGTCCGGCCCGGCTTGCCGTGTGTTCGATTTTGGTTATAATGAATACGTGCAGAGCCGCAGGAGGTGCCATGCCCCGTACCACAACCATGACAGTTCGCGTTAGTGGCGTGCTTAGCGATTTCGTCGCGGCCAATACCGGTGACGATGGCGCCTATGAGAATGTCAGCGAATATATCCGTGACCTGATCCGTCGCGACAAGGAACGCGTGGAGGCGGAAGCCTTCGATCGGCTGAAGGCCGAACTGACACATGCCTTTGCCGCGCCGGAGGAGAGCTATCAGCCCCTGACGGCGGGTGACGTGATCGCGCGGAACCGGTCCTGACCCGGTGCCCGCCATCCGTATCCAGGAGGTGGCCTCCCACCGCCTCGACGAGATCTACCGTTACACCCGGGACAGGTGGGGTGAAGACCAGGCGGAGAAGTACATCACCGGCCTGTTCGCCGCATTCGACAGGATCGCAGTCCATGGTGTCCTTTCAAAACCGATCCCCGCCGAATTTGGCGTGGAAGGATTCTTCTTTCGGTATGAGCACCACTTCGTCTATTGGCGCCATCTCTCGAATGGCGGTGTCGGGATCGTGACGATCCTGCACGAGCGTATGCATCAAGGCGACCGCTTTCGGGACGACTACGGCATCGGCTGAAGGGTCCGGATTCAAATTGGTGTGTCGGAGAGGTGCAGGATTCCGCTTCACATGGGGGGCCCTTTAGCGCTGGAGAAGGAGACCATTCGTCCTTGGCGCCACACCCGTCGCCAAAGCGACCGGCAACCAGACCGGGGCGATCGAATTCCAGTTTGCGGCTTCCAACGACAATCGGTCGCGTTGAGCCCTGTCAGTCTGTTCGCCGAGCAGCGTGAAACGAGTGGCGGTGGAGATGCGTGTTGCCAACTTATTTGCACCCGTCTGAGTGCTGCCTGATCGATGCCGGTCAGGGGCTTCAGCCACGGCTGGGATACGATACCTGAGCCAATCTTCGCGCTGTCGCCTTACCTTGGCGCGGCGGCGCTCGGTGGCAACCAGTGTCTTTTTTTGTACGTGTAGCCAAGCTTGCGAAGGAACTTGCCGATGGCGTTGGGGTGGGCCTGCACACCAGTTGCGGCGAGCAGGGTCGCAGCAAGTTCGAACATCGTGATATCACCGTCCTGGCCGATGATCTCGGCAAAGAAGGCCCGGTGCGGGTCGAGCTTTCCCTTCCCCCTGGGGCGGCCCTGCGGCGCTACTCGCGCCTGACCCGTGCGCCGAATGGACCGTGCCCATCGCGCACCGGTCGCCGGTGACAGCGTCAGTCGCAACGCTGCCGCCCGCCCGCTTAACCCATCTTCAATCAATCTCTTAAACCGCGCCCGAAGCGCCTCAGGCAAAGGTGCCGACATGATCCATCCTCCCGAAAAAGAGGATTCACAAAATCAGCGGGATGGGAATCCCTGCGATCCAGGTTTTGGGCGGAACGCTTTAGCAACTCGCAGCGCAAACTCATCAAAAGGCAATACTGTCGAACCAAGTGACTTGAACACTGGAGTTCCCCCGGTTTGATGGACACCTTTTCACTGATGAAGGAGAGTGTTTGTCATGCCGAGAACGAGGAACCCGTACCCTGCGGAATTCAGGGAGCAGATGGTTGCGCTTGTGCGCACCGGGCGCAGTGTTGAAAGTTTGGCGCGGGAGTATGAACCCTGCGCTGCCACGATCCACGAGTGGGTCAGGCAGGCAACTGCCGATGATGGTGATGATCCGAGCAGCCTGACCAGTGCAGAACGTGACGAGCTGCGCCAGCTTCGGCGTGAGGTGAAGCAGTTGCGCCAGGAGCGCGATATCCTCTCAAAGGCCGCGGCCTGGTTTGCACAAAACGACGTGACATCGCGCAGGTCTTCGAGTTCATGACCGCAAATCAGGCCGAGTACCCGATCCAGATGATGTCACGCACGCTGGGGGTGTCCCGCAGCGGGTTCTATGCCTATCACAGCCGCCCGCCGAGTGTTCGCCAGGTTGCCGATGAGGCGTTGAGCAAGCGGATCGCGACGATCCACAAGGCATCGAAAGAGACCTATGGGGCGCCCCGCATTCACGCCGAGCTGGCCGATGAAGGCATCTTCGTTGGTCGCAAGCGTGTCGAGCGGCTGATGCTAGCCAAGGGCTTGAGAGGCGTCAGCCGACGCAAGTTCGTGGTGACCACCGAACGTAATCCAAGGGTGCGCCCTGCCGCCGATCTGGTGGATCGCAACTTCTATGCTGATGCGCCGAACGTGCTTTGGGTGGCCGACATCACCTTTGTGCCGACCTGGGCGGGCTTTCTGTATCTGGCTGTCGTACTGGATGCCTTCAGCCGCCGTGTTGTCGGCTGGGCCATGGGCACACGGCAGAGAACGCAACTGGTACTGGATGCGATGAACATGGCCGTCACGCAGCGAAAGCCATCGAGTGTGATCCATCATTCGGATCAGGGGTCGCAATACACGTCGGTCGCCTTTGGGCTGCGCTGCAAGGAAATGGGTGTCAGGCCGTCGATGGGATCGGTGGGCGATTGTTACGACAACGCCATGTGCGAGAGCTTCTTCGCCACCCTCGAATGTGAGTTGCTCGAACGCAGGAAGTTCCGCACCAAGGCCGAGGCCCGCGTTGCCTGCTTCGAGTTCATCGAAGGCTGGTACAACCCCTCTCGCCGACATTCGGCTTTGGGGTATAAGTCACCGATCAACTATGAAAGGACCGCTGCTGAAGGGCTGGAATCTCTAAGCCCATAACCGTCTACCAAACCGGGGGAACTCCACACCTACACTGAGGGTCGGTTTTCGCGCTGGCTAGAGAGGTAGAGTGAAGTGGTTCCAGAAAACTGGACAGTTGGCTAAGATATATCCCTAACCATTGAGGGAATAAGATGTATAACTTCAGCCTTGATCTGACGGACGCCTCAGCGAACGGTTCAGAGAATGGGTTGCTGGCTGTCCGATGGCTCGGAAGCCCTGATCGTCTTGTCCACCGCGATGTGTAGCGTTTCACGGAAGGTCTGCCTAGGTGTTTTGCCATAGCAGTATCTTCCTGAATGCGGCCGCTACTCGTTGTATTTGTCCAGCCAGATATCGAGATCGGTCTGCAACTCCTCCACCGACCGGTAGAGCTTCTTGCGGAAGGCAATGTCGTAGAACTCGTCCTTGATGGTCCGGTGGAAGGCGCGTGTTACGGTTTCAGCGCTGCGTGTGTCGAATTGAATTCGACTGCGGTCGCAGCCAGTGAGCGCCCCAGCCAGCCTCAGCGCGATCTGGCGGCAGGAGAAGGAACTGTGCGGCCCAGACGTGACTATTCGTTCGCATCCCGGCTTCGGCGTCTCGCAGTCAGGTGGTAAACGTTGGCTGGGTCATGGTCGCCTCCATTCACTTTCTGACTCTCAGAATTTCTCCGAGATTGGTGTGGGTGATGCCTGGGGCGCGGCCATTGGGGGATTCCGTTGCGCGTGCTGGCCGAGCCAGACGCTGATGAGAACCAACACCATGCCGCCGGCTTGAAACGGACTCAGCGTTTCACCCAGAATGATCAGACCAAGCAGTGTCGCAGCGACGGGGCTGAGCAATCCCAGTGGAGCCACGGTCGCGGGGCCGAGCCGAGCAATGCCGCGGAACCAGAAGAAGTAGGTGAGCGCACCTCCAACGAGGCCCAGATAAGTGAAACCAATTACCGCGCCCATATCAAGCGGTGGCAGCGCCGGTTCGGAAAAAATCACCACGGGCAGGAGCAGCAGGCCACCAGCGGTCAATTGCCATGACGTGAAGACGAGCGCCGGCACTGGCGGCTGCCATTTTCGGGTCAGCACGGTGCCGAAGGCCATCGAAACCGCTCCACCAAGTGCCGCGAGAATGCCCACTCCATCCAGTGCGGCGCGAGGTGTCAGGACCAATAGCGACACGCCAAGGATGCCGCCGATCCCAGCGATCACTGCGACCGGGCGGACGCTCTGATCGAGCAGCAGCTTCGACAGATACAGCACGATCAGCGGCTGAATTGCTCCCACCGTGGCGGCGACCCCGCCGGGTAGCTGGTAGGCGGCGACAAACAGCAGCCACCAGAAGATCGAAAAGTTGAGCGCACCAAGCACGAAAGACCGGACCAGCCATTTCCCGTGCGGAAGCGTGCGGGTCAATACCAGCAGCAGTAGGCCCGCCGGCAAGGCCCGTAGCATCGCAGCCGTCATCGGATAGCCGTCAGGCAACAGCTCGGTCGTGATGATATAGGTGCTGCCCCAAATCGTTGGCGCAAGCGCCGCCAGAAACAAGTCAAGAGAGCGGGGCATGAGGGGCTCCCTTCATTTATCTGGACGTCGAGGTAAAATCACATAATCTTGATGTCAAGATAAATTCTCGGTGGACGACGAACATGGATGCAGTGGACCGGATACTCGAACAATGGCATCGGGTGCGACCAGACCTTGATATCAGCGCCATGGGGTCGATCGGGCGGCTTTCGCGCGTATTCCACTACAATGCCCGTCAGATGGATGAGACGTTCGCTCGCCACGGCCTCAACGCCGCAGGGTTCGATGTGTTGGCGACGCTCCGTCGTGCCGGACTGCCACATGCCATGTCACCAGGTGAGCTGATGGCCTCGATGATGATTACCTCCGGAACGATGACCAACCGCATTGACCAACTGGCCAAGCAGGGCCTCGTCACGCGGACCGCAGATCCGAAGGATGCCCGCCGTGCGGTGGTGAAGCTGACCAAGAAGGGGTTCGACCTGATCGACGTGGCCGTCGCAGAGCATGTTGAGACACAGAAGGCGCTGCTGTCCGTGCTTCGTGAAGAAGAGATCGCCGCGCTGGACGATGTTTTGCGCAAGCTGCTGGCGGCAACAGAGTAAGGAAAGCGGCCATTGGCGCAGCCGCAGTAGATTGCCGCCACGTCCGTGTCTTACCCGCAAAACTTCAAACTTGAACTGACGGACGCCTCAGCGAACGGCGCTGAGAATGGGTTGCTGGCTGTCCGATGGTTCGGAAGCCCTGATCGTCTAGTCCACCGCGATGTGTAGCGTTTCACGGAAGGTCTGCATAGGTGTTTTGGCCGAGCGCGCCGATCGCTGAGAGCGCTCAGGGATCGCGTTTCGAATCCTGTGCTGTCACCGCTCGAAAACAGTCGTGGTCGCAGCCAATGAGCGCCCCAGCCAACCGGGTAAGCTTCCTGATCACAAAATCGGCCTGTCCGCCTGAGGCGGCCAAGTTTTTTCGTCGAGCAACTGCGTTCCGGGGACCATATTGCTATGACGCTTGGTAGACCAAGATCATCGAAGGAACCGGACACATGAAGGACTGGGCAGGCACGCTCGACATCATTGCCGACTCTATGAGCCAGTGCCATCTCGGCCATTTCGCGTGGGTAGTTGGTGCGTTCGGCAGCCCAGTCGCGGAAGCTCGATCGCAGTCCGTGCGGAACTGCTGGGCGGTGCGATCTGGGGTCAAGGAATCCCGGGCGCCCCTCTTTCTCTTCGGCGGCCTGGATTCGGCGCATCACCGCCGAGATCGTTATGTCCGACATCTGCCCGTTCCGCGGGGAGGGAAAGACGACCGGGCAATCCATCAGCCGTGGCTGGCTCTCCAGCAATTCAATCGCGGTTGGCGAGAGAGGCACACGATGCTCGCGCCCGGCCTTCATCCGGCCCCCGGGATGGTCCAGATCCCCTGAGCCAAGTCGATCTCATCCCAAAGCGCACCGCGCACTTCACCGGACCGCGACGCGGTCAGGGTCAGGAATTCCAACGCCCGGGCCGCGATCCCATCCCGGGCGCGAAGAACACGAAACCAGTCCGCGATCTCATCGAGGGCGACGGCCGGATACCTATTCTCCGTTTGAACCTTGTTTGGCGATGGGACAAGTTGTTGCAGGTTGCCTTTCCAGCGTGCCGGATTTTCACCCTCGCGCAGTTCCATCACCCTGGACCAATCGAGAACCGCTTCGATACGTTGCCGCACACGCGTGGCTGTTTCATTCTTGGTTGTCCAGATCGGCCGCAGCACGGCCAAGACGTCCTCGAAAGTGATCTCAGCGACCGATTTGTCACCGATCACCGGGAACGCGTAGGTGGCAAGTGATGAGCGCCATTGCTTGATGTGCTTGGCGTTCTTGAGCTCGCCCTGCACCTTCTCATTGTAGTAGCGATTGAAGGCATCTTCGAACGTCGTGCGCTGTCTCTGTTCGACCGCACGCGCGGCTAGTTCAGCCTGGCGTTCTTCAACCGGGTCAACGCCAGCGCTGATCTTGCGCTTCATATCCAGTGCTTTCTCGCGCGCTTCGGCAAGCGACACCTCGGGGTAAGAACCCAGACCGATATGTCGGCGGTTACGCCCGACCGTGACGCAAAATATCCAGGATCTTGCTCCGGTCTCTGTTACGTTGAGGCTGAGACCCGGGGGTGTCCCGCCGACTGCGTGGCGACCGGGATCGGACAGCCTCTTTACCTGGATCGCTTTCAGCTCTTTCGCTTTCTTCGGCACTTCATGCCACCATAAATATTTCTACTGATTGCATCCTCCTGAAACTGGGCGCAAGAGGTGGCTCGCTTAAGCTGCTGGTAAATATGCGATAAATGGAGCTTCTTTCTGTTGTCTGCGATTACATGCAAGCTGCGATAGGCGGACACCGCTTCCGCCAAAAGCCTTCGCATTCTAATTTTTTATATCATTTCGGAATCAGCCTTGTGCAATTCCGGTCGCCAAAAGTGGTTCACGCATAGGTCGGGAGTGAACCGGTCGCATGTATTGCCGAGAGCGCTAAACAACTCGGGAAACGTCATCGCGCGGGCCCGCCAGGCCAAACTCCGCCAAGACAATCTCCCACACGACCGTCCTCCGTTGTGGATCATCGCAGACCCATCTTGGCGCACAGATGCCGCCGGGGGCGGTCACTTCAACAAGGCCGGCCCCCTCGGAAACCCTTCGGCGCTTGCTCATGACGTAGCGTGAGAATATGAAATCCAGACCCGCCGGTTATCGCCATGGATGAGGACGCCTTGGAGGGAATGCCAAGAACAGCATCGTTTGCATCGATCACGATGAGCGGAAACAGGATAGAAGATGGGGCATGGAATGGCTGACCCTACGAGCGGAGCACTTCAGCACCGTGATAGCCGCACGGAATCGGCAAATCACCGGGATGACAGGCCCGGTATCTCTGTCATCGTCATGTGCGACGGCATGGCCGAGATGCTGGAGACGACGCTGCATTCCGTGTTGGCGCAGAACGTCCCGGCGTCGGTGGAAATTCTCATCTCCGACACTGGTGGAACCCCGGAATTTGCGGAACAGGTTCGGGCTTTGAAGCAGTTCCCGTGGTTTCGGGATCTGCGGGGCCTGGATAACGAAACCGAACCTGCGGCAATCGCGGGTCAAACCAGCGGTGATCGCCTGCTCTTCCTGAGGTCCGGAGACATCCTTCTGCCAGGCGCACTTCGCCAGATGTCCGGCTTCATGGACCGGTACGGCTTTGATGCCGTGATCGGAGCGTCGGGACGAATGACCATGTCAGGGAGCATGGACATCGATGCCGGAACTGAAATTCAGTTCGGCCTTCCGGTCGAGAATACGATTTCATTTCCGCGTGGCTCCGCTGCCCGCGTGGACAGATACCTGACGAATACATCGCATGGCCAGGTGAAGCTGTTTCGCAGGAACATGCTGCAACAATCTCACGTCGACCTGCGTGTCGGGATATTGCACGACTATGTCTGCGAGCGGGAAACAACGCGCACCCTGCCCGAACAGGTCGTATTGCCACGCACCCATTTGCAAAAAGCAACTAAAGAAACGGCTTCGACACAAACGCCCGGACAGAGCAGCGACAGGAAATCGATCTGGCTATTTGCTGAAAGGGGCGGGAATTCGGCGGAGGAAAACGGTTGGATATTCTTCAACTACTGCGTTGAGAATGCCCACCATGCCGATTGCTACTATGTCCTGAATGCCGGAGCGAAACGGCCGAATTGTGGCGCGCAGCTTGCCAGTCGTATCGTCACCAAGGGCAGCCCGGAATGGAGCATTCTGGTCGAGCAGGCTTCTCATCTTTTCTTCAACGATGCGGCCGCGGATATCCTTGCGTCGAACGATGATGTCGGAAGATATGAAGACAAGAAATACGTCTATCTGACCCACGGTGCCCTAGCCTTTTCTCCGGGGGTGTATCAGCGCAATCACAGATACTTCGATCTCATCACCTGCGCATCGCAGGAAGATATCCGGATCGCCAGTCCACACTGGGGCTACGACGTGTCCACCTTCCGGGTCACCGGACTGGCGCGATGGGATCGGCTGACCGAGTTTGCGCCCGACAAGAAAGAGGTTCTTTTGTCACTGACCTGGCGGAAGACGCTCAATACCAAAAGCTGGTCCGACAATGCACCTCTGGATGCGGAAAGCATCGCCCATTTCAAGTCCAGCCCATACTACCACGCCATCGTCAGACTGCTGCGATCCGAACGACTTCACCAAATTCTGCGTGACGCGGGCTTGCGGCTGAACATCGCGCTTCACTTCCGCGTCCGACCGCTTTTTGCCGAGGCGCTGGGCGACAATTCAGACATTTTCAGGGTCATCAATGACGACAGTGACGAAGAAAATCTTCAGGATCTCCTGAAAAATGCCGCCCTTCTGATCACCGATTATTCGAGCGTCATGTGGGATATGGCCCATATGAACAAGCCCGTGATCCTCTACCAGTTCGACAAGCTGGAAATGATGCGCGAAAGGGGCCTGGCGCAATTTGCGCAGCGCGAACCCGACCTGGCATTTGATCTCTGTTTTACCCAGGCCGAGGTGATCGATATGATCGAACGCGCTGTTGCGAACGGGTTTCAGGTGGATCCGTCGCGGCAGGAGCACCTGAAACGCTTTCTTCCCTACCGGGACACCGATAACTGCAAGCGCATCCTGAAAGCCGTTGAAGAGGCTAGTGACCCATCGATCAAAT
This sequence comes from Pukyongiella litopenaei, assembly GCF_003008555.2. Lineage (NCBI taxonomy): Bacteria > Pseudomonadati > Pseudomonadota > Alphaproteobacteria > Rhodobacterales > Paracoccaceae > Pukyongiella > Pukyongiella litopenaei. The sequence continues at coordinate 1,250,646 of NZ_CP027665.1, forward strand.
ATCGTCACTTCGGCGATGCGCGGGAAGCGATCTTTGATGACCCGCCTCTGGACACGGCCTGCATCGACCGGGAAATCAATGGGAAATTCGTTTGCGCGGTTGTTAGCGACTATCTGGCCCATTGCCTGCCCGGGACCATAACCCGGTTGCACCCGGACAGCTGGGAAGAGACGCTGCGCGCGTCGCCTCCCGACACGTTTCTGGTCGAACCGAACCTCGATGGCAGGAGTCCCTGGGCCGAGATCTTCTTCGACCTGGATGCAACAGCGGCATTTCTCAGGAAAGCCAGGCAGCATTGCGCGGAAACTGGTACCCGGCTGATCGTCATCGACACCCCGTGCCACCCCGGTCATATCGAACTGCCCCAGGACGTGGATCGCATCGCAATTGGGTTTCGCCACACAGCAACCGAACCCGCGGTTGACATTTCGGTCATTATTCCGGTTTTCAACTCCGCCGAGTTCCTCGAAGACTGTCTGAATTCGATCATCGATCAGAAACTCGATGGAACCTTCGAGATCATCGCGATTGACGATGGCAGCACTGACAATTCCCTTGAAATCCTGAAGAGGTATGCCCGGGAGCACACCTTCATTCGTGTTTTCAGGCAACCGAATGCGAGGCAGGGAATTGCGCGCAATCATGGGATTCACGTCGCCGCTGGTCACTTCGTGACATTTCTCGATGCGGATGACCGCCTTGCCCCTGACGCCCTGGCCAACCTCTATCACACGGCGCTTGTGTTTGACGCTGATGTTTCCGTGGGGCTCCTGGGGTCGCACATCCTCAAGAGCGGCGCAGTGTATGTCAATCAGAGCTGCCATCACTACATGCGTTCGCCCGAAATTCTCGACGGGAATAGCTGGCGACCGATGCTCCAAGACAGCTCGGCAACGGCAAAGCTCATCAGGCGCAAGTTCCTGATCGACAATTCGATTTGCTTCAGCGGAAGCTATCACGAGGATGCGATTTTCACATCCCTTCTGTACTCCGATGCAGCCCGCATTTCGGTCTGCAAGAAAATTGTCTATGTCTACGTTGGCCGAGACACGATATCCGGCACGAAAACTTTTGATACAGCGAAACTGAAGCAGATACTGTTGGTTGGGAGCTTCATACTTGACGTGATGGGTGAAAAGGCCCTGCCGAAAGAGACGATCCACTTCAAGATGGAGCAATTTCTCAGAACCTATGATCGTTTCCTGTTCAAATTTTCTCAGCGGGGCGCAAGCGGCGACAGTCGATCAACTGATCCGTCGGTTTCTGACCTTTTCGTAGACAACGGCATTGCCGCAACTCTGCAGAGATTTCTGAAACATCTGCCGGATCAGCTCATCCTCACCTACGCGACGCATTTCGGCGCTGCGCTGCTGTTGCTGAAACATGGCCGCGGCGATCTTGCCCGGGCGCTTCTTGAAGGTGACAATCGGGATGGATTGGCGTTTCTCGAACAGGAAAACCTGGCGCAGGTGAGCGATTTCTCCCCCGGGTCCATGTCCTACAAGAAACGCAACACCTTCAACTACTATCAGCCCTGCCGGGTCAAAATTGTCGACCAGGACGAGATGGCGCGCCAGTGGGGAACCCAGGCCGACACCGGAACTGCGCTTTCTTCCGATTGGAAAGAAGAAAGCTTCCGTTTTCAGGTTGGCGACAAGATCATCACCGCAATTCAGAGCCCCGGCAAGCATACGCTGACGCTGCCGATAACATTGTACAGGCTGTACAAGAAAACGCAGAACAACCGGCGGGAAAAACGTTGAAGGCAAGCCGAAGACAGCACGACGGGCTTTATCTGACAAATGTGCATTGGGGATTCATCCCGTGAATCCAGCATTATAGCCGGACGTCATAAGCGGTTGGCCCCTGACCAAACACCAGACACGGACCCGGCCACCGGACAACACAGCGCAGTTCGCTGTCGAACCCTGGACCGGCAGAGCATTTCGGCACGATATCTCCCGAGAGGTCGGTTTGACCCAGAGATGATCTGGGGGCCTCCGCGAACAGAGGCTGCCCCTACTGTGGTGACAGATATGCGAACGACGCGGGCAACTATCCTGCTTGCGCCCGGGGCGCAGACCTGGACGTAGGTCGCAGCGCTACTGCGTCCATCTGAACTTGCCGGTCTGTTTGCCGTTCATGTCGTGAAACGTGCCTTTTCCGCCAGACCTGAACAGATAGACGACACCGAAGTCCTTGAAGACGACCTGCAGACTGTTCTTGGTCTTCGTCATCGGGTTGTTTGCCGGAGAGGTGTTGGTGTCCCGCAGGCACAGGCCGCTATTCGAACTGCAAGAAACGATCTCGGGGCTGTATGGCCCCCCATTCTTTGAATGCCAGTCCGATGTCACCGTAATTCGGGAGCCTGCCGCAATTTCCTGCGCCGCGGCCGGGGACATCGCGATCAACAGGAACATGACAGTTCCAGCAAGCATTTTTCCCATGGGAATTCCTTTCTCAAATCAGCATGGGTAACAGACGAGAGGCTGCGGGCGGCTGTCAAGTTTTCGGCCTTGATCGGCAACGCTCATGCCGTCCGGTCACGCCAGATCGGATCAACGCGGCATTGGCCGGGGTCGAAGCGCCGACCCGGATGGCGCACAAATTCGCGGGCGCGCAATCGGAGCTTTCTGTGCGGATGCGAACCGGCCTATACTCGGGCCATCATGGCAGACCCCGTCAACCTGAACCGATACCGCAAGGCCCGCGCCCGCCAGGAGGCCCGCGAACAGGCCGACCGGAATGCCGCCTTCCACGGGTTGAGCAAGGCCCGGAAGAAACGCGCGCGCGCCGAGGAGGACCTGAAGACCCGCCGCCATGAGGCCGGGCGGATCGAGCCGCCCGCGGGTGACACATGAACCGTCCCGTCAAGCGGTCGCTCACGCTCTCGGGTCATCGCACCAGCGTTTCGCTCGAAGACGAGTTCTGGCAGGCATTTCGCGACATCGCCCGCCAAGACGGCCTGCCGCTCAACGAACTGGCGGCGCGGATCGACACCGAGCGGGGCGCCGATACCGGGCTGGCCTCGGCGATCCGTGTCTTTGTCCTGAACCGCTACCGCAACCGCTGATCCCGGCTCTGGACAAAGCGCAAGGCTTGGCTTCACTGTCCGCCCATGGACTTGCACAGCACCTATCCCGGCGTGATGGACCTGAAATGGAAGGCCCGGAAACGCCTGCCGGCCTTTGTCTGGGAATATCTCGACAGCGGCACCGGGACTGAGGCCACCAAGGCCCGCAATCGCGCGGCGCTGGACCGGGTCGGGTTCCTGCCCGCCGTGTTGCACGGGGAATTCACGCCCGATCTGTCCACCCGGTTGTTCGGAAAGGCGTTTCCCCTGCCCTTCGGCATCGCTCCGGTGGGCATGTCGGGGCTGATCTGGCCGGGCGCTGAGAACACCCTGGCCCGGGCCGCCGCCAGCGCCGGCATCCCCTATTCCCTCTCGACCGTGGCCAGCCAGACGCCCGAGGACGTGGCGCCGAGCCTCGGCGATCACGGCTGGTTCCAACTCTACCCGCCGCGGGACGAGGAAATCCGCCGCGACATGCTGAACCGCGCCCGCGCGGCGGGGTTCGACACGCTGGTGGTGACGGTCGACGTGCCGGTCGCCTCGCGCCGGGAACGGCAGACGCGGTCGGGCCTGACGCAGCCGCCGCGGCTGACCCCGCGCCTGCTGGCGCAGGTGGCGCGGCGCCCGGCCTGGGCGCTGGCGGTCGCCCGCGCCGGCATGCCACGGATGCGCATATTCGATCCCTATGTGAGCGGGGCGCGGCAGAACCTGCCATCGACCGCCCATATCGGATACCTGCTGCGCACCGCGCCCGACCGCGACTATATCGCCTGGCTGCGCGACAACTGGCAGGGTCCGCTGGTGGTCAAGGGCGTGCTGCGCGCCGAGGATGCCCGGATGCTGGAGGATCTGGGCGCCGATGCGGTCTGGGTGTCCAACCATGCCGGGCGCCAGTTCGACGGCGCGCCGGGCGCGATCGAGGTGCTGGCCGACATCCGCGCCGCCACCACCGTGCCGCTGATCTTCGACAGCGGGATCGAGGGCGGGCTGGATATCCTGCGCGCGCTGGCGACCGGTGCGGATTTCGTGATGCTGGGCCGGGCGTTCCATTTCGCCGTCGCGGCCCTGGGCGAGGCCGGGCCCGGGCATCTGGTCGACATGCTGGCCCGGGACATGGCCGCGAATATGGGGCAACTGGGCGTGCGCCGGCTCGCGGAGCTGCCCGCGCCGATCCAGCTCGCCGCCGCACCCTGACATCACTGTGTCGCGGCACGCGATGCTGCAACGCCGCAACCCACCCGTCCGCCGCCGTTTACGCGCCGGAAAAAGCATCTTAGAAACACAGCATTCCTGCACGCCCGGAGGCGACCGATGACCGAGTTCCGCAAGATCCTGATAGCCAACCGGGGCGAGATCGCCATTCGCATCATGCGCGCGGCGAACGAGATGGGCAAACGCACGGTTGCGGTCTATGCGGAAGAGGACAAGCTGGGCCTGCACCGGTTCAAGGCGGACGAGGCCTATCGCATCGGCGAAGGGCTGGGACCGGTCGCCGCCTACCTGTCGATCGAGGAAATGATCCGGGTCGCCCGCGAAAGCGGCGCGGACGCGATCCATCCCGGCTATGGCCTGCTGTCCGAGAACCCCGATTTCGTCGATGCCTGCACCGCCGCGGGGCTGACCTTCATCGGTCCGAGGGCCGAAACCATGCGCGCGCTCGGCGACAAGGCCAGCGCGCGGCGGGTGGCGATCGAGGCCGGCGTGCCGGTGATCCCGGCGACGGAGGTTCTCGGCGACGATTTCGACGCCATCGGCCAGGAGGCCGCGGAAATCGGCTATCCGTTGATGCTCAAGGCATCATGGGGCGGAGGCGGGCGCGGCATGCGCCCGATCCACGGCCCCGACGAGTTGGCCGAAAAGGTGCTCGAAGGCCGCCGCGAGGCCGAGGCCGCCTTTGGCAACGGCGAAGGCTACCTGGAAAAAATGATCACCCGCGCCCGCCATGTCGAGGTGCAGATCCTCGGCGACAAACACGGGCAGATCTATCATCTCTATGAACGCGACTGCTCGGTGCAGCGGCGCAACCAGAAGGTGGTGGAACGCGCCCCGGCGCCCTACCTGGGCGACGACCAGCGGGCCGAGATCTGCGATCTCGGCCGCCGGATCTGCGCCCATGTGAACTATGAATGCGCGGGCACGGTCGAGTTCCTGATGGATATGGAAACCGGCAATTTCTATTTCATCGAGGTGAACCCCCGCGTGCAGGTCGAACATACCGTCACCGAGGAAGTGACCGGGATCGACATCGTGCGGGCGCAGATCCTGATCGCCGAGGGCAAGACCATCGCCGAGGCGACCGGCAAGGCGGCGCAGGACGATATCCGCCTCAATGGCCATGCGCTGCAGACCCGCGTCACCACCGAGGACCCGCAGAACAACTTCATCCCCGATTACGGCCGCCTGACCGCCTATCGCAGCGCCACCGGCATGGGCATCCGGCTCGACGGCGGCACGGCCTATGCGGGCGGGGTGATCACGCGCTACTATGACAGCCTGCTGACCAAGGTCACAGCCTGGGCGCCGACGCCCGAGATGGCGATCGCGCGGATGGACCGCGCGCTGCGCGAGTTCCGCATTCGCGGCGTGTCCACCAACATCGCCTTTGTCGAGAATCTGCTGAAACACCCCACCTTCCTGTCCAACGACTATACCACGCGGTTCATCGACGAGACGCCCGAGCTCTTTTCCTTCAAGCAGCGGCGCGACCGCGGCACCAAGGTGCTGACCTATATCGCGGACATCACCGTGAACGGGCATCCCGAAACCCGAGACCGGCCGCAGCCGCGGCCCGACCTGAAACCGCCGCGCCCGCCGGTAGGATGGGTTTCAAACCCATCCTACGGGACCCGGAACCTTCTGGAACAGAAGGGTCCGCAGGCGGTGGCGGACTGGATGAAGGCGCAGAAACAGGTGCTGATCACCGACACCACCATGCGCGACGGGCACCAGTCGCTGCTGGCCACGCGGATGCGGTCGATCGACATGATCCGGGTCGCGCCGGCCTATGCGGCCAACCTGCCGCAACTGTTCAGCGTCGAATGCTGGGGCGGCGCCACTTTCGACGTGGCCTATCGGTTCCTGCAGGAATGCCCCTGGCAACGGCTGCGGGACCTGCGCGAGGCGATGCCGAACCTGATGACACAGATGCTGCTGCGCGGCTCGAACGGCGTCGGCTACACCAATTATCCCGACAACGTGGTGCGGGAATTCGTCCGCCAGGCCGCCGCCAGCGGCGTCGACGTATTCCGCGTCTTCGACAGCCTGAACTGGGTCGAGAACATGCGCGTCGCGATGGATGCGGTGATCGAACAGAACAAGGTCTGCGAAGGCACCGTGTGCTATACCGGCGACATCCTCGACCCGGACCGGGCCAAGTATGACCTGAAATACTATGTCGGCATGGGCCGCGACCTGCGCGACGCGGGCGCGCATGTGCTGGGGCTCAAGGACATGGCCGGGCTGCTGAAACCGGCCGCGGCCAGGGTGCTGATCCGGGCGCTGAAGGAAGAGGTCGGCCTGCCGATTCATTTCCACACCCATGACACCGCCGGCGTGGCCTGCGCCACCATCCTCGCCGCCGCCGATGCCGGCGTGGACGCGGTCGACTGCGCCATGGACGCGCTGTCGGGCAACACGTCGCAGGCGACGCTGGGCACGGTTGTCGAGGCCCTGCGCCACACCGACCGCGATACCGGGCTCGACATCGCCGCGATCCGCGAGTTGTCGGACTATTGGGAAGCCGTGCGCGGACAGTATGCCGCCTTTGAAAGCGGCCTGCAGGCCCCGACTTCCGAGGTCTACCTGCACGAGATGCCGGGCGGGCAGTTCACCAATCTCAAGGCCCAGGCCCGCAGCCTCGGGCTCGAGGAGCGCTGGCACGAGGTGGCGCAGATGTATGCGGATGTGAACCGGATGTTCGGCGATATCGTCAAGGTCACGCCGTCCTCCAAGGTGGTGGGCGACATGGCGCTGATGATGGTCAGCCAGGGCCTGACCCGCGCCGAGGTCGAGGACCCGGCCACCGAGCTCGCCTTTCCAGACTCGGTGGTGGACATGCTGCGCGGCAATCTCGGCCAGCCGCCGGGCGGATTTCCCGACACGATCATGCGCAAGGTGCTCAAGGACGAGGCGCCCAACACCGAACGTCCGGGCGGGCACCTCGAACCGGTGGATCTGGAAGCGGTGCGCACGCAGCTCAGCGCGGAACTGGAAGGCATGGCCGTCGATGACGAGGATCTCAACGGCTACCTGATGTATCCCAAGGTGTTCCTCGACTACATGGGCCGGCACCGGCAATACGGCCCGGTGCGCACGTTGCCCACGCGCAATTTCTTCTACGGGATGGAACCGGGCGAGGAAATCAGCGCCGAGATCGACCCCGGCAAGACGCTGGAGATCCGCCTGCAGGCCGTCAGCGACACCGACGAGAACGGCGAAGTGCGGGTGTTCTTCGAACTCAACGGCCAGCCGCGGGTGATCCGGGTGCCGAACCGGATGGTGAAATCCTCGACCATCCGGCGCGCCAAGGCGGAACCGGGAAACGCCGCCCATGTCGGCGCGCCGATGCCCGGCGTCGTCGCCACCGTGGCGGTCAAGCCGGGCCAGAAGGTCACGGCTGGCGATCTTCTGCTGACCATCGAGGCGATGAAGATGGAAACCGGCATCCATGCCGAACGCGACGCGGTGGTTGCGGCGGTGCATGTGCAGCCCGGCGGCCAGATCGACGCCAAGGACCTGCTGGTCGAACTCGAATAGCCACCCGGCCACGGCGCGGCGCAGACGACAACATCCGGGGCCTCCCCGAGCCCCGGTTGCCCGGTGGCCTCCGGGGCGTGCCGGCAGCGCGCGAAACCGGTGCGAAGAATTTTGTCGCAGGCTCCATTTTCCTCTTGCAGCGCCCTGCCGGACTTTATATCTGACGCCTCACCCACGGACGCGGGCGTAGCTCAGGGGTAGAGCACAACCTTGCCAAGGTTGGGGTCGTGAGTTCGAATCTCATCGCCCGCTCCAGATTTTACCGAACAACCGACGGAAATGCCGGGCGTTGGCCGTCCGGCCCGCCGCGCACGCGGCCTGTCCCGCGGCGTGGTTCGGGCCGGGAAAGGGGCTAGAACACCTTGAAGGTCATGGTGGTCAGCGACCGTTCGATCCCGTCGATATCCAGCAGGTGATCGTTGATGAACTTGCCCACGTCCTCGCCCTCGGGAATGTACATCTTCATCAGCAGGTCATACTCGCCGCTGGTCGAATAGAGCTCGGAGTGGATCTCGCGCAGCGCGATGGCTTCGGCCACACGATAGGTCGAGCCGGGTCTGCAGCGGATCTGGATGAAGACACAGGTGGTCATGGGCCTGCCTTGAGCGAAGGGTCTGGCCGCAGGCTGGCATGGGCGCGTTGCGGGTGCAATCCCCCGCGTGGACCAGCGGCCACATCCGGCGCCGATCGGTTCATGCCATCTTGGAACCCGCCGCGCGCGCGCCTATAAGCCCAGCGGAACCGATGAGGAGGCCCGCGATGCGCAAGGCCGGGATCACCCGCAAGACCGCGGAAACCGATATCAGCGTGACCGTCGATCTCGATGGCACCGGTGCCTATGACAACCGCACCGGGGTCGGGTTCTTCGATCACATGCTGGACCAGCTGGCGCGTCATTCCCTGATCGACATGACCGTTCGCGCCACCGGCGACCTGCATATCGACGATCACCACACGGTCGAGGACACCGGCATCGCACTGGGCCAGGCGCTGGCGCAGGCACTGGGCGACAAGCGCGGCATCCGCCGCTACGGGGCCTGCCTGCTGCCGATGGACGATGCGCTGCTGCGCACGGCGCTGGACCTGTCCGGGCGGCCCTACCTGGTCTGGAACGTCGATCTGCCCACGGCCAGGATCGGCACCTTCGACACCGAACTGGTGCGCGAGTTTTTCCAGGCCTTCAGCACCCATGGCGGCATCACGCTGCATGTGGACCGGCTGCACGGGATCAACAGCCACCATATCGCCGAGGCGGCGTTCAAATCCGTCGCCCGCGCCCTGCGCGAGGCGGTCGAACCCGACCCGCGCCGCTCCGACGCGGTGCCATCGACCAAGGGCGCGCTCTAGCGGCGCCCGCGCGGTCCCGCGACCAACGACCGGGATGTTTCAGGGATCGGACCCATGCTGACGGCGATCATCGACTACGAGAGCGGCAACCTGCATTCGGCGGAAAAGGCGTTCCAGCGCATGGCGCACGAGATCGGAGCGGGCGAGGTGATCGTCACCTCCGACCCCGACAGGGTGGCCGTTGCCGACCGCCTGGTGCTGCCCGGCGACGGGGCCTTTCCCGCCTGCGCGGCGGCGCTGAAGGGGCGTTCGGGGCTCTACGAGGCCCTGCGCGAGGCGGTGGAAACCCGCGCGCGCCCCTTTCTCGGCATCTGCGTGGGCATGCAGCTGATGGCCACGCGGGGCCATGAATACGAGGAAACCGACGGGCTGGGCTGGATCGGCGGCGACGTGGTCAGGATCACGCCCGGCGATCCGGCGCTGAAAGTGCCGCATATGGGCTGGAACGACCTGGTGCTCGACCACCCGCACCCCGTGCTCGACGGCATCTCGACCGGCGATCACGCCTATTTCGTGCATTCCTATCATTTCCGCGCAACCGACCCGCGGCAGCGGCTGGCGCATGTGGATTTCGGCGGCGCGGTCACCGCGATGATCGGGCGCGACACCATGATCGGGATGCAGTTCCACCCGGAAAAAAGCCAAGCCACGGGCCTGCGCATGATCGGGAACTTCCTGCGCTGGACGCCCTGAGCGGCTATTTCACCCGGCGCCAGCTCTGCGCCAGGCAGATCGGCCCGGCACAGCCCGACACCCGTGCCCGGTTGCCGCTGATCTGCATCACGCCGGGCACGGTGCGATCGTAGAGCGGCACATAGGCCTGCCCTTCCCAGCGTCCGCCGCCCACCGGGCGCATGTCCCAGAACACCCGCCGGCCCAGATTTGGCGTGCTGACCCGACGACCGTCGCGATCATAGGTGCGCGCGATCACGCCACAGGTCCCCGCACCGCAGGGCGCGGCGACGATATGCGCGAAGATGCCGTTGGCATCGGGCGGGGTCTGCCAGGTGCCGACAGGAGATTCCGCGCCGGCATACGCGGCAAATCCCGCGGTCAGAACCGCAACGAGAATGCACCTGGTCCGCTCGTGCTGCACCGGCATCCCTCCGTTCGAGGACACGGGTGTGGCGCGCCTGTTCGCCGCCCGGCGCGCGAAAGGCCGGACGAGTGTACACCCGACCGGCCCGAATCACCAAATCGCCAAAAACGCGGCGCCGCGGGTTCTACTGCACCCGGCTCCAGGTCTGCTTGGAACATAACAGCCCGCCCGCGATGCAACCCCGCAGCGCCAGCGCGTTTCCGTTCAGCTTCATCTTGCCGATATAGATCTTGTCGTTCGACGGCCGCCAGACCTTGCCCGCATAGCTGCCATCGCCGTTCGGCACCATGTCGATCACCAGCGTCTTGCCGATATTGGGCGATGTGTATTCGCCCTCCGCGTTGAAGGTGCGGGCGATGGTGCCGCAGATCGCGCTGCCGCAGGGGGCCATGGCGATATGCGCGTATGACCCGTCATCCACCTGCGTCTGCCAGGTGCCCTCGACCGGATCGGCCAGCGCCGCCCCGGCCAGACCCAGCGCCGCGACCGCGCCCAGAACGAATGTCTTCATGCCATCTCTCCCTCGTCTCGCCGCCAGTCTGCCGCGCCGCCGCCCGGTCAGGCAAGGCTAACCTCGGGTCGCGTTGCATTCCCCGGCCCGGCCATGCCATATCGCGCCGACCGACACAGGAAAGGCCGCCGCGATGATCCTCTACCCCGCAATCGACCTCAAGGACGGGCAGGCCGTGCGCCTGCTGCGTGGCGAAATGGACAAGGCAACGGTGTTCAACGACGACCCCGCCGCGCAGGCCCGCTCCTTTGTCGACGCGGGCTGTGCGTGGCTGCACCTGGTGGACCTCAATGGCGCCTTTGCGGGCGAACCGGTGAACGCCGCGGCGGTCGAGGCGATCCTGTCCGGCTGCAAGGTGCCCGCGCAGCTGGGCGGCGGCATCCGCAACATGGCCACGATCGAAACCTGGCTGGACAAGGGGCTGGCACGGGTGATCCTGGGCACGGTGGCGGTGGAACGGCCCGAGCTGGTCCGCGAAGCGGCCCGCGCCTTTCCCGGCCGGGTGGCAGTGGGCATCGACGCGCGCGGCGGCCGCGTCGCGACGCGCGGCTGGGCCGAGGAAACCGACGTGGACGCCACCGACCTCGCCCGCCGGTACGAGGACGCGGGCGTGGCCGCGATCATCTACACCGATATCGACCGCGACGGGGCGATGCAGGGCCCGAATATCGCCGCCACCGCCGCGCTGGCCCGCGCGGTGCAGATCCCTGTAATTGCCTCGGGCGGCGTGTCGTCGCTCGAGGACCTGATCGCGCTGCGGGATTGCGGCGTCACGCTGGACGGCGCGATCTCCGGCCGGGCGCTCTATGACGGGGCGCTGGACCTGCGGGCGGCGCTGGAAACCCTGCGCGGCTGAGCCTACTCGGCCGCCTTGGCGGTCAGCTTCTCCAGCGCCCCCCGCATCTTGCCGATCACCGGATGAACGTCATCGACCTCCAGATCGTCGAGCGTTTCTTCCGGATCCTCATAGATCAGCCAGACCTGACCGTCCTTGTCGGCATAGGCCAACACCTTGAGCGGCAGGAACAACCCGGCAATCGGATCGGCACTCATCACCGGCGCTCCCATCTTCGGATTGCCGAATATCAACAGTTGCACATCCCCCAGATCTATATCCACCGTCCTGGCTCCGGCGCCGTGGTCGATGCGCGCGAACACCGTCGCGCCGGCGCCTTCCACTGCCGTCTGCAATGCATCCATCGCCGCAGTGACCGATTTTCCGGTCTTGACCCGAACCAGATCGTCGGCCATGGCCTGCCCCGCCCCGATCACCGCGAGTGCTGCCGCCAGGATGATGTGATGTCGCATGTCTGTCCCTTTCTGTCGCGTCTTGCACCCATGTCGCCACGATGCGTCGCGATGGTCCAGCCGCATCTCTGGTATCCGCGCGGATTTGCCGCTAGGAACCGGGGTAAAAAGGATCGAACATGCTCAAGACCCGCATCATACCCTGTCTCGACGTGGCCGATGGCCGGGTGGTCAAGGGGGTGAATTTCGTCGATCTCGTCGATGCGGGCGACCCGGTGGAATCGGCCCGCGCCTATGATGCGGCAGGCGCGGACGAATTGTGTTTTCTCGATATCCACGCCACCCACGAAAACCGCGGCACCATGTTCGACGTGGTCCGGCGCACCGCCGAACATTGCTATATCCCGCTGACCGTCGGCGGCGGCGTGCGCAGCCACGGGGATGTGCGCGACCTGTTGCTGGCAGGCGCCGACAAGGTCAGCTTCAACTCGGCCGCCGTGGCCGATCCGGACGTGGTGGCCGAGGCCGCCGACCGGTTCGGCAGCCAGTGCATCGTCGTCGCCATCGACGCCAAGACGGTCGAGCCGGGCCGGTGGGAAATCTTCACCCATGGCGGCCGCCGCCCCACCGGCATCGACGCTGTCGAATTCGCCCGCACCGTGGTGGCCAGGGGGGCCGGGGAAATCCTGCTGACCTCGATGGATCGCGACGGCACCCGCGCCGGGTTCAACCTGCCGCTCACCCGCGCGATCTCGGACGCGGTGCCGGTCCCGGTGATCGCCTCGGGCGGCGTCGGCACGCTCGATCACCTGGTCGAGGGCGTGACCCAGGGCGGCGCCAGCGCGGTGCTGGCCGCGTCGATCTTCCATTTCGGCGAATTCACGATCCGCCAGGCCAAGCAACACATGGCGGCGGCGGGCATCCCCGTGCGGCTGAACTGAAAGGACCGGCGATGAGCCTTCTGCACCAACTGGCCGCCACCATCGAGGCCCGCAAGACCGCCGATCCCGACAGCAGCTGGACCGCGAAACTGCTGGCCAAGGGCCCCGAGAAGGCCGCCGAGAAATTCGGCGAGGAAGCCGTCGAAGCGATCATCGAGGCGGTAAAGGGCGACCGCGACCGGCTGGCCGCCGAAGCGGCCGACGTGCTCTATCACCTGCTGGTCATGCTGGCCGCGCGCGACGTGACGCTCGACGAGGTGCTGGCCGAACTGGCGCGGCGCCAGGGCACCAGCGGGATTGCCGAAAAGGCAGCGCGCCGGGACTGACACGCACGGGTCACAGCTTCGACGAGATGACCCCGGTGTTGAAGCCGCCCATGCGCAATTCGCCGAACAGGCGCTGGTATTCCATTTTCGGACACAGGTTCTGGATCACGTCGATCCCGCGGGCCTCGGCCATCGCGGCGGCCCCGGCATTCCTGACACCGATCTGCATCCATACGGTTTTCAGATGCGGCAGCGTGTCCAGCGCTTCCTCGACGATCGGCGGCACCGCCTCGGAACGGCGGAAGATATCGACCATGTCCACCGGCGCGTCGATCTCGCCCAGCGATCCCGCAACCCGTTCCCCATAGAGCCGTTCGCCCGCGTGGCCGGGATTGACCGGGATCACCCGATAGCCGCGCAGCCCGAGATAGCGGGCCACATAATTGCTGGGCCGCACCGGGTTCAGCGAAACGCCGACCACGGCGATGACCTTGGTGCGCGTCAGGATCTGTTTGAGATATGCGTCGGAATATGCCGCCATGCCCGGTCCCCCCGTTTTGTCCTGTTTCATAAAAATGCGCCCAGAAATCAATCTCTGGGCGCAAGGCACGGAACGAGGGACAGTATTAAATCCGCGAGGGTTCCGGCCCCGCGGACAAAACTGAGATAGGTATGCCACCCGGGTAAATCATCCCTTGTCGAGAAATCGTGATCACAAAGCCGGACACGGCCGGCCGGCGCGGCCTAATTCCGCCGCACCGTCGGCCAGTGTTCACGCGCACGCGCCACGTTGCCGGCGATGTCGCGCATCCAGCGGTCACGCAGATCGAGATCGTGGATCAGGTAGAGCCGCCCGTCCTGGATCCACCACGCCAGCGGGTTGGTCATGCTTTTCCGGCCCCGTGACATGGCATAGGCGCAGAACCCGCCGAACTGCGGCGCGTAGGCGCGCGGGTCGGCCTCGAATGCATCGCGGTTCTCGGCGCTGGCGAACAGCCAGGTCACGCGCTTCCAGGTAAGGCTGTATTCGGCCCGCCCCCTGCGCGGCGCATCATCACGGAAATAGCTGACCGGATCGTAACCCGAAATGGCGGTTCCGCCCTCCGCATAATAGAGCGCGACCTCGGCCCGCGCGACCTGCCAGCCGCCCGCGATCAGCATCAGGGCGGCAAGCAGAACGGGAACGAGGCGGCGTGGCGACATGGGATCAGGTCAGCGGGTTCGGTCGGCGGAACGGGGTTCAGATGTTCATTTCCGTCCTAGAATGGCCGCTGGCGGCCCTGTTGCAAGACCGCATACGGGGATGTGAAGCCCGGCTCGCCAGCCGGTGATCGCCCGTGAACGCGATCAGTCAAAGATATCCTCGATCGCGTCGAATGCCTCTTCCATGACCCTTGACAGCAACGACTTGCGCCGCTTGCGTTTCTTCTTTGATGCCGTGGCAAGGACGGCGGCCGGTGCCACGCGCCTGCCGGGGCGGGTGGCCTTCACCTTGCGCTTCGGGTTTGGCGTCACAACCAGTTCCCGGTCACCGGTGCGATCCTTGCGCAGCATCTTGAGATCGTGCAGCGGCGCGCCACAGGCGGAACAGGACAGTTCGTGCCGGGTCTTGCCTCTCAGCACCAGCGCCGCGCGGGTCCCGCAATAACAGCATGTCGCGATCTTGGTGGCATGGGGCATTGTCGGCATCCGGCGTTGGGTCCCGCCCGAGATATTGTCGCCCGCCGCCCGATTCAACGCCTGCCCGAACCGGGCGCGACCGTCCCGGCGGCAGCGTCAGGCCCGCGACGCGTATAGCGCGACCGCCGCCGCGTTCGAGACGTTGAGCGACCCGAACCCGCCGGCGGCATCGATCCGCACCAGCGCGTCGACCACCTCGCGCGTTTTGGCGCGCAGCCCCGGCCCCTCGGCGCCCAGCACCAGCGCCACCGGGCCGTCGCGGCGTCCGGCGATGGCCTCTTCGATGGTCTGGCCGGCCTCGCCATCCAGCCCCAGCACCAGGTAACCCATGCCCTGCAGCTCGGCGATGGTGTCGGCGAGATTGCGCACCCGCAGATAGGGCTGACGTTCGAGCGCGCCGCTGGCGGTCTTTGCCAGCGCCCCGGTTTCCGGTGCCGAATGATGCCGCGTGCCGATCACCGCCGAGGCCCCGAACACCTCGGCCGAGCGCAGGATCGCGCCCACGTTATGCGGGTCGGTCACGCGGTCGAGCAGCACCAGGCGCGGCGACGCCGCCCCGATCGCCACGTCGGCAACGCGCCCCCAGTCGAGCGGCCTGACCTCCAGCGCGGCACCCTGATGGACCGATCCCGGATCGACCGGCGCGGTGAACCTGCGCGCATCGGCCAGTTCGGGTTCGATCCCCGCCGCCGCGATCGCCTCGGCCAGCTTGTCGGCGGCGTTGCGGGTCACGATCAGGCGCAGCTTTTCGCGCCGGGGATTCGACAGCGCATCGCGCACCGCGTGCAGGCCGAACAGCCAGACCGTTTCCGCCGCCGACGCCTTGCGCGCGCGTTCCTTTTCGACGACCCATTTCGGCTTTTTCATCTCGCGCTCCCGCGTATCGCGCCACCCGGATTTTCCTGTTGACGCCCTATTGGCGCGCTTGTAATCACGCCTTCACGTCGGGCGCAATGCGCCAGGACCGTGGGCGACAGGCCGCAAGGTGTGGCAGGGGACTGTAACTCCCTCGCGGAGACGCACGCTTGGTTCGATTCCAAGGTCGCCCACCACTTCAATTCAAATAGTTACATGATATTCGGGTATTTGGGAAAATCGGCAGTGCCGGCTGGTCCCACATCTTGGTCCCACTTTCTTGTTCCGTTCATGTTCTATTCTCGGCGGATTTGAGCGGCTTTGGATAGCGCTTTGCGGCTCGCTTTCGCACGGTAGTAAGCGACCATTTCAGCGCTCTGACCAGTGACAGCCTGAATTTCTGCGTCCGACGCCCCCGCCTCCGCGAGCTGGATGATCGACAATTTGCGCAACCCGTGAAGGCTGTACGGCTTCGCCTTCTCGCCCAGGGATTTGCGCCAGGTTCGGAATGTTGTCTCCACCGCCTGGTAGGACAGCGGCTCTGTCAGGTTCTTTGGCAGCAAATGCGTGCCATTGATCGGGAGCGTTTCGATGAATTCACGGAGCGGCTGGGGGCAGTACACTTCGAGTTCCTTTTTACCCTTCTCGTCGCGGACGATCATCCACTCGCCCTGAAACTGGTCTCTGCGCATCGCCACCGCGGCACCTGGGCGCTGCCCGGTGCCGAGGATCAAACGGGCAAGGATTTGCACCCGATCCGGGGCGTTTGATAGGGCCTTGACCATCCACCCGGGCCACGGTTCGAATTCCCGCTGCTTGCCGAAATGATCTATGCCCTTTGCCGGATTTGGACCTAACGGCCAATCCATCTTTTCGGCGGCATAGTTCCAAAGCAAAGATACGGTTTGGAGCAGCCGATCAGCTTTTTTGGGCGTGGAGCTGAGTGCCTGGTGTGCTACGCGCAAGTCTTGCCGCGTGGTCGATTTCATCGACTTTCCACCATTGCTCTCGAGAATCATCTCCATAGGCGGGCGGTACGACTTCTTTGTGCTGGCTGCGAGTCTACCTTGTACACGAGGATCCTTGCGCCATGCCTCGATGCACCCTCGCCAAGTGTATTTGCCAGGCGTGACCTGGCGGCTGTGACGGCCCGCCTCGCATGCCCAGTATAGGCGGTCCAGTTCCTGAGCATTGCCCCGCCAATCCAGATGAATTGCTCTTTCTCGACGCTTGCCGTCCTCGGTCCAGGTCACCCGATGGAACGGGCGCCATCCGCTAGCTGCGCCTTTCCATACCCACTTTAGATGGGGTTTCGTGATCCTTGGCTTGGGTGGTCGTTTCATACGGCTATCGCAAACGCCTCTCTGGGCCGCGCGGCTTCACCGGTCAGGATAGCCTCAAGGTCCGAAACCATCCATCGCTTGTGTCCGCCGATGTCCTTTGGTCCAGGCAAGGCACCATTGGCGACGAGATCGCAAAAATCTCGGATGGTCATATCCAGCATGGCTGCCGCGGTCTTTTCGCCAACTGCGATCGGGCGTGTCAGATGTGCGTTCATGCAGCCCTCCTATGCCAAACCCCGTGCCCACGCGCGGATCAAATCTGCGTTCTTGCCCTCGACGCTCTCAAGTCGCGTGAGCAGCTCGTCTACCGCCCAATGAAGAGCGTCCTCTCGGCTCTTTGCGAAGTGGCCCCATTTGGGTCCTACTCGATAGCCGCTGCCGCGACCATCCGCATGGAAACTTACCGACCACATCCATAAGCCGTCGGTATGCCGGTGCAGTTCGATCCTTGCCCGGTCCCAAGCCATGCGCGGATGTGTCAGCCGTAGGGTTTCGTCGATCTCGCCCTGGATGACACCCAACGCATCGAAAACCGGCAAAGTGACCGGCGGCTCGCGCATGAGGTCGAGAAGATCCGTCATGCGGCTTCCACCGGTGTCTCGCTGATCTCACCCCAAGGATGGAGGTAGCGTCCAGCCTTGACCTTGCCGACTTTCATGTATCGGTGGCCGTCAACTTCGATCGAGGGCTTCGGACCCGCAAAGGGATTGTAGATAGCCTCATGCAGATACTCGCCCCATTGTTTGAAGAAGAACGGGACACCCGCATCCTTGCACTGGTAGGCGATGCTGCTCGGCCATTCCGGATGCATCGGCCGCGCGTTGGCGCCGCTTTCACCGCCACAGATCACCCAATCGACCGTCGCCTCATAGGGGCCGCCTGTATCTCGACAATAGCATTCACCGTTGGCCTCGGTGCAGTCGCTATCATGAAGATATGGCGCAATGCACACATGCTCGAGCAGCGGCTCCATGCTTAACCCCACCCAGGGAATGCCAAAGCGCGACTTGAGATCGAGCAACTTAGGAATATCACGATCGGCCTCGGCCTGAGTGACCACTGTGATCATTAAGCCGACATGCCGAGGCCATCCATAGTTGCGGCCATGCGCCCAATCGTAGGGAACGAGGTGCTCTACGTTGCCGATCCGCTTGGTCAAAAGCTGTATGCGGCAACTTCGGCTGGCTTCGATCTCTGCAAATGCAGGGGTCCGATAGCCATGCTCTGGCACGGCATTGTCGAAGATGTCCGAAAGGCTGGAGCAAAAGACACGCGGCCAGTGCCCATGCTCATGGCGAAAACTCTCAGCATCGCGGTTGATCTTATGGAGCTTCGCAAGCCCACTCTTTACCAACCGCCGAGGAGCGCCCGGACCCCAATGCGACCCGCCAGTGAACCGGACATCACGCGCCTCGGCATAACAGTTGTCGCAGCCAGGCCCGACTTTTTGGCATCCCTCCCAAAAGTTCACCGTGAAATCGGTCCACTCGATTTTCGTCTGATCAGTCATGCCGCCAGCCGCTTTTGGGCGTAGGCCTTCATCAGAACCTGAACGCTCTGGGAGAAAAGCAACTTGAAGCTCGTGCCACGATGCTCTGGCAGATCCTGTAAGGATCGGACGCGTCGTTCTGTGTCGCCCAGATCATGGTTGTCTAAGAATCCAGCAATAACCTCGGGCTTTCGCACACCGTTCATAGTCGCCGCTGGCACCAGTGCGCTAAGCCCGAATGAGTTGTAGTAGGACACCTGGTCCGCCACGAAACTCGCTTTGATACCTGCAAGCACCGCGAACAGATAAGGTGCGTTCCCAGCCTCGACATACTTGCGCACCAGCGTGACGCAAAATACCTCGCCAGGCGCCTTGGAAGCTGCATTCTTATTGTAGGGCATCAGGCGGCATCCGGCCTTAGCCACTACTGCGTCACATTCCACTGCCCAGCTTTCGAAACCGGCCAGCGCAGCCTTGTAGATCTGGTTTGGCGTCAGTGCGGTGACCGTGCCGTTGATTTCGGAAAAGGCCGCTGCCTCCTGCTGGGCGTCCAGTTCGACAATCAGGGCGGGCACCTCGATCACGCCGCGCAGCGCAGCCGCATGGGCCCGGTGCTGACCATCGATGATAGCAAACTGTCCTCCCGGCCGCCTCGACACCACCAGCGGCGAGAACTTTGACCAGTCGAACTGACTCGCGATCTTCTGAATGTTTTTCCGGCCGCGTCTTTCGATACCGCGCTGGTAGCTGCCATCTATCACCAGCGCATCGATGTCGACGAAATCCAGAAGCGGGAACGCCCCTTTCACCCCACCCGAAACGGGTTCCAGGCCAGAAACATCCACCTTTCGCAAACTCATAGCTCTGCCTCCTGTTCTTTGACTGCCTCGCAGGCTTTCCACGCAATCGACGTACTTTGCTCGACCCACAGATCCGGCTGACATTCTGGTCCGCGGTTCAGGATCGCCTTGGCGCCTCTGACCGGGTCCGGCAGGAATTCCGGCCCGAGGAACCGCCGCACCCTCAGCGCCGTCGCCAAGGGTTGCGCGAGCAGCTCCTTGAACGTGACCACCAGCACCGGCCCGCGCTTGCGCAGGGCTGCGATCGGCGGCGCCCGGTCGCGCTTCAGACTTCGTGCAAACGCCGACACGCTCGGGCCACCTCCGATCGACGCCATATCCGGCGTAAGCATCCGCAGCATCTTGATCTGGCTGCGCGCCTGGTCCTTCGGCGCGCGATCCAACCAGATTGTCCGCGACGTGATATCGACCGGAAGCCGCGACCTGGACGGGTCTATCCATTTCAGAACCCGGCCGCGCTGGGCACGGACCCATGCCACATCGGTCGTTCCCGGCCCGAGGCGGCAATCCTCGAAGGCCGGCGCCGGTCCGGCCACAGGCGCCCCGCCCGCCCAAAGCAGTTGCATCATCGCGGTTGTGCCGCAGCGCCCGAACCCCGCGACAAAGATGTTGTCAGCTTCGTTCATCACAACAGCCCCAGAATATCGGCCCACAGCAGCGCCCCGGCGATGGCGGCGGGCAGGATCCACCAGCCGGATATCCTGTCTGTGCCCCCACCGGCCGAGGGATATGGAGGAGTGGTGGCCGGTGGGGGCTGCTGCCGTCCGTGAGTGCGGGTCGGCAATTGCGGCGAACTGGTTGCAATGATCTCGTACTGACCGGGCTTCAGGCTGACCGATTTCGAGGTTTCGTCCCGAACTTCGATAATCCCGGTGCCAAACTGGCGACCCCGGACAGTTCCGTTTTCCGGGTGGTGCGAGGGCGACCGCTGGAACCGAACCTCAGTTCCGATTTCGGGCGGTGCGAAAACCTGTCCCTTCATGCGACCTCCGCTCGGTCATCGCCGGCCGCGTCAAGGATGTTTCGGGCACAGCGCATCCAGTTCTTTGCCAACTCGTCCACATCGTCGGCCATCGCGTAGACACCGAACAGTTCGACCGAGATCAGCAGCGGGTTATAGATGGGCGCTCCATCTCGGCCCCTGGCCTCGCTTGGCAGATCCCAGCGACCACC
The DNA here is from genome assembly GCF_003008555.2 of Pukyongiella litopenaei. Classification (NCBI taxonomy): domain Bacteria; kingdom Pseudomonadati; phylum Pseudomonadota; class Alphaproteobacteria; order Rhodobacterales; family Paracoccaceae; genus Pukyongiella; species Pukyongiella litopenaei. The sequence goes on from NZ_CP027665.1 coordinate 1,271,286, forward strand.
GTTGTTCAGGATCAGTTTCCGGAGCCGGGCAAGCCGCCGCTCAGGGTTGACCCGCTTGAGCAGTTCAATCGCGGCGGCGATCCGCGCCAGTTCAATTCGCGCCTTCATGTCGCCGCCCCCGCACAGTCGAGCTCGAGAATGCCTTCCTCGGTGATGCCCGCTGTGCGCATCGGCTTTCGTCCGATCCGCTCGACAAGGCCACGATGGTGGAGCGAGGAGACGACGACGCCGTGGTGTTCCCGGTCAAGGTCGGGGTGACCGCCGACCCATACCGGCCCCCGGTCCCCCGTCACCTCCTGCAAACCGCCATGGCTCAGGGACTTGTGCGCATCGATCAGGGCAGCGCGCTGGGCATGGTCGAGATCAGACATCGGCGATCTCCACCGGCATCCGTGCGAGCCGGTCCTGATCGACGATCAGACCGCGCTCCGACATCAGCGTCATCCATGCCAGCCGCCGCAACAGTGGCCGGTCGGCATATTGTTCGGGGTTCGCCACCACCTGGCGCGCATCGGCGCAGAATTGTGCGCTTGGCTCAGCCGCCGGTATCCGCGGGGGAATGAAATGCTGCATCGTCGCCTCCTTTGTTGTTGGAGGCAAGTAATCCGAATTTTGCGGATTCGTCAATCATAAAATCCGAAATTTCTGGATTATACTCGTCCGGACAGTTTACAGCAAATCACCCTTAGATGAGAATATATCGTGAACATTGGAGAATCAGTATGAGACTCTACGCCTGGATCGCAAAACCACTCCGGCTATTGGGAATAGATCTGAACTGGGTGTTTGACCCTGTTACTCAGTGGAGGCGGCGAGCTCAGCAAAGAGCCGCTCCTGAACATCCTGTGGGAGCTGAGCAAAATCACCATGAAGGATGAAGTTGAAGTCTATCCGATGCTGCCTGTGGTAGTAGCGCATCGTTATGGCGCTGGGTGCCCCTCGCATTTCCTGTGAGTTGAATGTGCTTTTCTTCAGACCAACCGCCTTGGCAACATCTTGCTGCTTCATGCCGACAGAGCTTCGGGCCGCCAGCAGCCGAGCCCGAACAGCTTCGGGAGAGATGTCACCGATCCGCGCGAGGCGCTCTTTGTGCTCAATATCCATGCCAACTCGATAGACCAAATCCGAAAAATTTGGTTTTTCTCTCTTTTGGATGTTGAAAATCCGCAATTTTCGGACTAATGCGGAAAGCATGACGGCGACACCACGAGATCTGATCGAAGCGCTGGGCGGCTATCGCGCGGTCGCGGCCCGTTTGGGCAAGCGACCGACCACGGTGCACACTCACATGCAGGCCGGGACCCTCCCGACCGCGTGGTATGACGCGCTTTGCCAGATGGCACGCGAGGCGAACATCCCGGAGCCGAAGCGGGAGCTCTTCTCCTTCCTCAAAATCCGCGAGGAAGCCGCATGAGAGCGGCCGGGTTTCCCATGCGGCATCCGCGCGTGCGAGTGGGCGGTGTGACCGGCGACAGCTGCGATCGCAAGAGAGTTGCTGTCCGCATCGAGAACGAGGACGGCAGCTATCACGGTCACCTCTCCTTCGCGATCGAGGACCTGGACACGCTGAATGACATGGTTGCTGATTTTGCGCCGACGCTTGCCCGGCTCTGGGAACAGAGGGGGGCTTAGCGTTGGTGCACCGGCTCCCATTCGGACAGATCTTCGGGCAGCCCGCATTCGGCGGGATCGAGCCCGCCGGGTGCGGTGAAGCAGTAGCCACGCACAAGGTCCTCATGCGCGCCCGCCGCAGAGATATAGTCGCCAAATGGCTGATCGTTCAGCGCAACGCGCCAGAAGCGACCAGTGTATCGGATCGACCAAAGGCCAAAGCGGTTGCGAAAGGCAAAAGCGATAACGGTATTCATCCCGTCTTATCTCCTTTCTGGGGGCGGGATGGATGCGCGCGGCGGGGCGGCTACCCCGTCGCGCATCCCGCGCGATTGACGACAGGCCAAGGCTCATCGGATTCGCGCGGGGCTTCCTCTGGCGGTTTCCCCGATGTGGGGCGGGCGTCAGCATGAACGGCGCACCTCAGTCTCCGGTCGTGATCTATGTGAACGGCTCTCCATACGGACAGTCTGCCCCGGCGGCGGGCGGACAATCGTTCGGAGAAACATCCGGAGAAAATTCCGGGCCGAAATCGCGTTTCGATCCCTACAAGGTTGCGCGGGAGTTCCCGCTCAGGTGGCAGGCTTATATCCGGGCCAGTTACCGCAGCGTCGGCCATGTGGTGCAGGTGTTCCAGGTCACTGAGAAGACGGCGCGAAACTGGTGGAACGGAGTGACCGGTGCCAACGGTGCCCATGTGGCCATCGCGGTCAACGAACACCCCGAACAGGCCCCCCTCATGCTGTTCGCGGCGGAGTGAACGCGATGGCCCGCCCCCTGCCCGCCAACCTCAACGGACAAAAGTCCGTATTTTTGTCCGGTTCAGTATCGGCTGCGCAGATAGGCGCCGAGATCAGACAGGTTGCGACCAGTCTGGAGGTTCTTGGTGGCCCGAATGTTGCTATCGAGAAATGTACGTGTTTCCTCACGCGTCTCACAGTAGGCTTCGATGTAAAGCCGGTCTCCCGCTATGTGGATCATCTCGGGACGGATCGTCCGGTTGGTTATCTCGCCTTCCCGATCAGCATATTCAATCTCAAACCGAATGTCGTCGGTAACCGGGCGGTTCAGGGCTTCGTCCCAAGTTGCGTAATTGCCGTTCTGCGGCGGGTCGGCGGTTTCAGTCCATTTCTGCGCTTCGATCCAAGGTTGGTGATACCACGGCTCGGTTTGTGCATCGGTCTTTCTCCTTCTGAGGAGTACCCACAGCCGCCAAACGCAGAAAACGACGAACGCGAAAACAACGAAGTCAACCAATTCAATTCCCCTCCGAATCTCTGCCGCCGGTTGAGGCGACCGGCGCAGCTTCGGAGGATTCCATCTGGCTGTCAAAGGTTTGACAGAACCCGAACCCGGGGCCGGAGAAGCCCCCAACACGGCAGAAAACCTATCATCGGAGCACGGACATGGAACTACGAGCAGCAGGTGGCTCGTGATGAAAGCCACCACCCTCCCCATTTTTGCCATCAATCCCGCGGCGCTGGGCGATGCCACGCTGGCTGATCTGTACCGGTGCCGCGCCGCGCTGGATGGTCTGGCCGGAGCTGTTCAGGCTGAACCGCTGGCCAAGAACACCATGGAGGTGATTTGGGAGATCATCCGCCACGCCCAATTGCGCCCGGCGCAATCGCCGCAAGACATCATCTGGAAATGGCTGATCCTCTTCGACGCAGGCTATCCCGTCGGTGACGAGGAAGTAGCCCAGATTTGCAGTGAAGCTCTGTTGTTTCTGGAGGCAAAACAACCAGAAATCGGAGGTAGGCCATGAGCCACGCCGCGACCAATTGGGCAATCAAGCAGCGCGGCATTTCGCCTGCCTCCAAGCTGGTGCTCTGGCATCTGTGTGACCGGTTCCACCCGGATCATGGCTGTTTCCCGTCACAGGCAACCCTTGCCCATGACTGCGAGATGAGCCGCCGGAGCGTGAACGATCATCTGGATCGGCTTGAGAATGCCGGGCTGATCCGCCGGATCCGGCAGCTGGATGAACGGACAAAGCGCCAGAAATCGACTCGCTACATCTTGGCCTTTGAGGACGATTTTGAGCAAGATGATGACGGTCCGTGTGCAAAATCTGCACACGGATCAAAAGAAGAACAAAGCAGCGAGCCGCGTGCAAAATCTGCACACGGAGCCGTGTGCAAATCCACGTCAAAGCCGTGTGCAAATTCACGTAAAAGCCGTGTGCAAAATTTGCACACTAACTCTGTAAAAGAACCAGTAATAGAACAGCGCGCGCGAGCCGAGACCATTCGCCAGCAACGCGCCAAGGCGATCCGCGAGGGGCAATCGTGGGTTGGCCGCCACATCTCGCCATCGGCGGCGCGGGAACTGGTCGACCTCCAGCTCGTCACCGCCGAACAGTGCCGGGCAGCGGGGGTGCAGCTATGACCTCGCCCCACGCCGATCCGGCCACGAACGGCGTTCGCTTTGGCAACGTCATCGTCACCGTCGACCTGGCAGCAGGCGATTGCGTGATCCGCGCCCAGCGCCCTGGTCCCGTCATGCCGGTGTCGCGCAGCACCCGGCTCCACAGTCTCGAAGAAATCCAGGGGGCCTATCAGGTCCAGATCGGTCTGGCCGCAACCGATCCCGTGGCCGGCGATATCGCCCGAGCCCTGAAATTCGCCGGCCAACAACTGAAAACACATCGGGAGGATCACCTATGAACAAGTTGCCTATCAGGGAAGCTAAGGGAATCGCCGAGCGGCACGGCTGGGATCAGGTGATCGTTGTCGCCCGAAAGGTGGGTGAGAACGGCTTTGAGCATGTTGTTACCTACGGTGTGGACGCGGCCCATTGCGAGGCTGCAGCCCGTGCAGGAATGGCGATCAAACACCATGTGATGAGGTGGCCCGCGTCGCTCTTCGATAGCGAACTTCGTGTTCTCAGCGTGGGCCGTGATGCAGATAACCCGCGGTCAATTTCGGTTGTGCTTTCTGAAGAGGTCTCAGACGACGATCTGCGCATGATCCACGAGTTTCTGAAACCGCCGACCTTCTCACCTGAGCGGGTTGCCGAAGGCGTTTAGGGGAGCGCACTAGATGAACATCGACTTCCAAAAGCTCCGCGTGGCCAATGTCGCGCGGCAGGTCGAATGGACCGGCAACGAACAGGCGGATATCGCCTTTCGCGCATTAGAGGTCGCCGACGAGGCCGGGGAAATCGCCGGGGCGGTGAAGAAGCTTCTTCGCGCCCAGCGCGGTATTTGCGGGTCGACCAAGAGCATCGAGGACGTGGCCGATGAGTTAGGTGACACAGTGATTGCCCTCGATCTGCTGGCGAATGAGTTTGGCGTTGATCTTCCGCCACCTGCATCGGCACACATCTTTGCAGGCAGCGAGCCGATCGAATTGGCGTTGGCGATCGATGCCGCCATCGGAAATCTAGTGCAGGGCGTTCTCGGATTTCTCGATCGGGTTGGTCGCATCCCCGATGACGACGAGGCTGGTGGCTACATCACCTCTCGGATGCAGACCGCCCTGCGCCTCCTCATTGGACTATCCGAGGCGCTGGGCATCGATGCCGGCCGGGCGGTCGCAGTAAAATTCAACAAGACCTCAGCCAAGTATCGGCTGAGCACACGGATGGAGGTCTGAATGTTGGACGCCTCGGACGAACGCAACAAGCAACTCGAGGCTTGGGCCGCTTCCGGCTCAACGGGTGCGTCGGCCAAGTGCATCGCCGCGCATCTTGCGGGCTTTGGCAAGGTCGATGGCTCGTACCCCCTTGATGCGGGCGATTTCGGGCGCTGCGAACGGTTGCTCGAAATGGTGCCTTCGCTGCGAGCCGATTTCGCGGCCATGGCAACTGTCAACGCCTATTGGTTCCAACTCGCTCACAAATGGGAGCAGATCAAGTCCGCGAGCGATCGAACGGCAGCGATCCGTGCCATTGTGCGACCGATCGAGGACGCCGACCCCGGGCACGTTCGGCTATCGGACACAGCTTCGGCGCGGTTTGTGGACCTGTCCAACGCCTCGCCGAGAATGAAGGAGACCGAAGCGGATCGGGAGGTTTCCGATAAGGCCTATCGCGTCGCCGCCGGGGAGCTGCGCAGCTTCATCGAACGGTTCGAACGGCTTGAGGCCGAGAAGAAGGACATTGCAGACGCTCAGAAGGAGGTCATGGCCGAGGCTAAGGCGCGCGGGTACGACACCAGGGTGATGCGCAAGGTGATCGCGCTGCGCAAGCGGGATCGTGACGACATCGCCGAGGAAGAGGCGGTCCTCGAGATGTACAAATCCGCGCTGGGCATGTGACCAATGGTCGGCACCGAAAGAATGACCGCTGCCGAACTCCGGGGGCGTCATGATCAGCCCAAGGGCCAGAAGTATGGCGCCCAGCGCGAGACGGTGGACGGCATCACGTTTGATTCCCGCAAGGAGGCCCGCCGCTATCAACAACTGCGCTTGCTGCTGCGGGCGGGCGACATTGCCGATCTGCGGCGGCAGGTCGCGATTGAGCTCGAAGGGCGCGACGGGCCGGTGCTGACCCGGACCGGCCGGCGGATGAAGATCACCGTGGATTTTGCCTACACCGATCTGCGCACGGGATTGACCGTCTACGAGGACGCCAAGGGCTTGCCAACTCGCGACTACGAAGTGCGCCGCGCTGTCGCTGCCGCGCAGGGCGTGGAGGTGATCGAGGTATGACCGCTCTGGCCAACTTCCTCGACCTGCGCCCACATGGCGGGTTCGGCATGATCATGGCCGACCCGCCTTGGCGCTTCGATCTGCGCTCGGAGGCAGGTGAGGAGAAGGCCCCGCAAGCGCATTATTCATGCGAGGACACCGCCGCGATCTGTGCCCTGCCAGTCGAAGCTATCGCGGCTACCGATTGCCTGCTGTGGCTGTGGGCGACGAACCCGATGCTGCCCGACGCCTTCCGCGTCATCGAGGCTTGGGGATTCGAGTACAAGACGGCCGGGACCTGGGTGAAGCGAACGACGCGGGGCAAGGACGCTTTTGGCACCGGCTATGTGCTGCGCAGTTCGAACGAACCGTTCCTGATCGCGACCCGCGGCGCCCCGAAGACGACGAAATCCACCAGATCGACGGTACCCACCTATGACGATGGGTTCCACGCGCTGGGCGATGGCCGCGACTGGCCTGCGGGGTCGATCACGATCGAGGCCAGGGCGCGCGAACACTCGCGCAAACCGGACGAAGCGTTCGAAGCCGCCGAGAACCTCATGCCAGAAGCCCGGCGTATCGAACTGTTCTCGCGGCAGACCCGACCCGGTTGGGCGACGTGGGGCAACGAGGCAACGAAGTTCAATGACGAATGAGCTTGCCCCTGCCCTGCCCGAAAGCGTGGCCGAGATCGCCGAGGTCATCGGGCGAGAGCAGGCATTGCATCTGATCGGGTCTCTGCCGCAGTCGGGGTCGCGCGCCTGGCGGATCTGCGTCTACATTCCGAAAAAGTTGCAGACCGTCGATCACCAGCTCGTGCGGATCCTTGGATACAACGACGCCCAAAAGATGGTTCGCGCCTTCTCCGGCATGATCCTGCAACCGTCGAACTGCCGCTTCCTTGTCCGGGCAGCGCGCAATCGCCGGATCCGCGAAATGGCGGCGGACGGCCACTCAATCACTGAAATCGCGCATGGTGTCGCTCTGTCGGCCTATCGGGTGCGTGAAATCCTGTCGGGGGACCCGCCAGAGGCAGAGACCGAGAGATCGGCGCATCGTGCCCGCAAACGGAGGGCCAGACGTTGACTGCTGCGAACTATCCAGCTTGCCTCGATCACATCAGGAAATGGGAAGGCGGCTATGTCGATCATCCCAGGGATCCCGGCGGCGCCACCAACTATGGGATTACAATCGGCACCTTGCGGGCCTGGCGAAAAGGGCCGGTTTCCAAGGCTGACGTTCGCAATCTGACCCTGCACGAGGCTGGCGAAATCTATCGGGCAAACTACTGGCGGGTTTTGAAGGGCGACGAACTGCCCGCGGGGCTGGACCTGGTTGCCTTCGATGCCGGCGTGAACTCCGGCCCGCGGCGTGGCGCACAGTGGCTGCAGCGCGGGCTTGGCGTCAGCGCAGATGGCGTAATCGGCCGTCAGACCAAGGCCGCAGCCCGGGCGGCAAGACCCCGCGTCGTAGTGATCCAGCGCGCCTGCGCGGCGCGGATGGGCTTTCTGCGCGGCCTGGGAAACTGGTCGACATTTGGCCGCGGATGGTCTCGCCGGGTGGCCGACACCGAAGCCACGGCGGTTGCCATGTGCGCACCTGACCGGCTCTCGACCGAAGCAAACAGCGCCGGCCGTGCAAGTCAGCAGCAGGGTGCAGCGGCGGCAGGATCGGTCGCCGGTGGTGGCGGCATAAGTCTGGCCGACTTACCCGGCTGGGCCGTTGACGCTGCGGTTATCGCTGGAATCGCGGTCGCTGCGGTGCTGGTGGCGCGGGCGGTGCACAACGCGCGCCGCAAGGCAGCCTATGCTTCCAAAATCGCGAAAGGAGCGTGACATGAGTAAGGTCTGGTGGAAATCCAAGACGCTGTGGTTCAATATCGTTTCTGCCGCGCTCGCGGTCTTGAACGAGTTGGCACCTGTGCTCGAACATCTGGCGCATGGTGGGTATGACGAGCAGACGGTGGCATCGGTCCGGGCAATCATCGCCCTGGCGCTGATCATCGGCAACTCGGTCCTGCGCCTTCTGACTACCGAGTCCGTGACACTCAGGAATCACTGATGTCAGGGGTAATTGCCTTTCTCATTCGGCTGGGGTTCGGCGGGATCGTCGACAAGGCTTTGATGCTTCTGGAACAAAAGGCAGAGCATGAGCGCGACGCCGAACGCCTGCGTACCCTCGCAACGGTCGAGATCGCCCGCGAGGCGGTGAAGGAAGCACAGACGCTCGCCGCGCTCAACAGGGCGAAATTCAGCTTTCCCGTGTTCTGGGCGTTCCTTGCCGTATCCCTCGCGCCCTCGCTGTTTTGGGCCGGGGCAGTGACGATCTACTCGGTGTTCTGGTGCGCCGACTGCGCCTTTGCGCAACCATGGACGATCGCCGCCCTACCCCCGCAGCTGGCCGACCTGTTCAGCCGGCAGATGGAGTGGTTGTTCTATGTCGGTTCGGGCGTTGCGGCATGGCACGGCGTAAGGGCAATCCGATGAGCCCGGCGGCGCGGGTCCTTCCGGCAGGGGTAACGCCAGTGGGTGCGCACGGTCGCAAAGAATCATTTGTGCGTGGGGCTCTGATTTAGGGCCTACTACTATTACTTCGGGCGGGTTGGCGCATGGGCAACAAGGTCGGTCGAGGCACCCTGCTGAACAGGACCCAGACGGCGGCCCTGTTCGGGATCGCCGCCACCACGCTGGACGATTGGGTCCGGCGCGGGTGCCCGGTCGTTGAACGCGGTTCGCGCGGCAAACGCTGGACCTTCAATTCCGCCGATGTCCACGCCTGGCGCGAACATGACATCCGGTCGGAGACGGCGGGCGTACAGCTTGCGACAAGCGACGAGCTGAAGCGAAGGAAGCTGGCCGCCGAAACCGGGGCGGCCGAGCTCGCCTATGCGCAGGCCGCCGAGCTGGTGGCGCCGGTCGAGCAGATCGAGCGCGCGATGGCAAAGGCCTTCGGCGAGGTGCGGGCGAATCTGCGCAATGTGCTGCCATCGCGGGCCGCGCGCCGGCTGATCGGAGAGACAAGCGAAACCCGGCTGAAGGCCGTGCTGCTGGAGGAGGTGGACCACGCGCTAGAAGCACTCGCGGACACCGATCTGATCGCCGAAGCCGATCTCGACCTATCCGACGACGAGGACGGGGACGAGGATTGAATGCGAGACCGCCCTTTGCCGCCAGCGCCGCCCCGCACCTCAGCGCCACCTTCGCGAATGCCGCGGCAGTTGTTCGTGCGGTCAGATTCGCCCAGCGTTTCCTAAGGCCGCCGCCGGACCTGGCGCCATCGGTTTGGGCGGAACAGAACGTCAGGATTCCGGTTGGCAACGCAGTCCCTGGCCTGATCCGGTTCGACAATGCCCCGTACCAGCGCGAACCGCTGGACATGATGGCCAATGCCGAATGCTCTCGCATCACGCTGATGTGGGGTGCCCAGGTGGGCAAGACCCAAACCGCCCTGTGCGGCCAGGCCTTCTTCATCGCTCAGGATCCCTGTTCCCAGATCATGATGCAACCAAGCCAGGGTGATCTGCACACCTGGCTGGAAACGAAGTTCAATCCGCTGGTCGAGGAGAACCCGACCCTGCAGGATGTGATTGCCAAGCCGCGTGGCCGCGACGGCGTGAACAATCAGCGCATGAAATCCTATCCCGGTGGTTTCATGATGTTCTCATGGTCAGGATCCCCGAAAACCATGCGCGGCCGATCGGCACCCAAGATCGTTTGCGACGAGACCGACGGCTACGACCGGACGAAGGAAGGACATCCGGTTGGTCTGTTGTGGCAGCGAGCCGCAACATTCGGCGATCAGCGTTTGCTGGTGGAGATCAGCACCCCGACGATCAAAGGCGCCAGCTGGATCGAGGCCGCATTCCTCGAGGGAGACCAGCGCCGATTTCAAATCGCCTGCCCGCATTGCGGAAGCCACCAGGTGTTGAATTGGGCCGGGGTCTGCTGGGACAAGAACCCGGACGGCGAACACCTGCCCGAAACCGCACATTACGTATGTGCGGAGAACGGGTGTGTGATCTCAGACGGTGAGAGGATCGCAGCCATTCGATCGGCGGAACGTCAAGGGGCGGGCTGGAAACCCTCCCGCCCCTTCCGGGGACATGCCTCCTATCATATCAACGAACTCTATTCCTGCTTTCGACGATTGCAGGATATCGTCCAGTCCTTCCTGGACAAGAAAGCCGCCAATGATTTGCAGACCTTCACAAACGTGTCGCTCGCCGAGACGTGGGTGGAAGAAGCCGAGGAAATCGCGGCCGACAAGCTGATGAAACGGGCGACGTCCTACGCCGCTCAGGTGCCAGCAGATGTCGGTGTTCTCACAGCGGGCGTCGATATGCAGGAAGATCGTCTGGAAATCGAGGTTGTCGGCTGGGGGCTGGGCGAAACCAGCTGGAATATCGATTACAAGGTGATCTGGGGCGATCCGACGCAAGGTGAAATCTGGTCGGAGCTGTTCGATTATCTGGGCGAAACATTTCGGCATGAGCACGGGGCCGATCTGCGAATTGTCGCTACCTGCGTCGATACAGGCGGCTCGAAAGGCCTCACCCAATCCGCATACGAAAACCTTGCGGGCAAGCACCGAAGCCGCATCTTTGCGATCAAGGGCAAAGGTGGTTGGGATCGCCCCGTCGTTTCCGCACCGAAACCGACGAAATCAGGGCGCAAGGGGCGGCCTGTGAAACTGTTCACGGTTGGCACCGACGAAGCAAAGCTGGTTATCGCCAAACGGTTCAATCTCGAGACCGGACCAGGTTCATGCGTATTTTCGACCGAGCGTGATGTCGAGTATTTCGAGCAGCTCACTGCAGAGCGACTCGTAACCAAATGGATCCGAGGATTTCCGGTTCGCGAATGGCACAAGGCGCGGGATCGAAACGAGGCCCTGGACTGCCGGGTCTATGCCTATGCAGCGCTCAAAATCGCGCGCCCAGACATCGCCAAACGCCTGGCACGCCTGGCACCTGCCAAGGACGGTGAGCCCGCTCTGGACGAAGCAGCGGCGGGGGAACCGCCAGAGGAAGAACAGACCCAGCCTCGCAAGACTAGGCGTCGAAGGGCCCGCCGTCCCCGTGGCAGTGGCCGCAGGCGCAGAGGTGACGGTTGGTAGACGTGCAAACACAATTCCCGAATTCGATTCAGGCGGGTATCAGCCTCCGAGTTGAGATCGCGACACCGGATTTTCCGGCTCCGGACTGGCAGGCTCGGGCCTATCTGCGTGGGCCATCCGTGATCGATCTGGTCGCTACAGCCGAGGGCTCGGCCCATCTGTTCTACAAGGGATATGCTGAAACTTCGAATTGGGTGGACGGGCTCTACGACTATTCGATCAAGGTGTTCGACAGCACCGATGCCTTCGAGATCGAGCGCGGGCAAACGCGGATCGCGATCGACAAGATGCTGGTCAACTCCACGTATGATGCCCGGCGCCATGAGCAACGTGTCCTCGATGCGGTGGAGGCGGTAATCGAGGGCCGCGCAACCAAAGACCAGGAAAGCTATACGATCAACGGTCGGACGCTGACCCGCACTCCCATCGCCGATCTCCTGAAGCTGCGCGACCATTATCGTGTCGAGGTTGCCAGGATGAGCAGGCCACGCGCGCGGCGGTTGCTGCGCCGACAGGTGAAGGTGCGGATGTAATGGCCTGGCCATTTTCCCGATCGACCGCCCCCGCAATCACGGCCGTGCGTGGTGAGCCAGATTTGCGGCGATCTACGATCCCTGCTGTGCCGCGACGGCGCAGCGGTCCAATCACCGTGCGGGCACGACGGTCTTACGATGCCGGAGAAACTGATCGGCTGACATCGAACTGGACCACCGTCCCGCTCACCGCAGACCAGGTGATCGACCGAAACCTGCGCCCGCTTGTCGCCCGGTCTCGCGACCAGGCGGCAAAGAACGATTATATGAAGGCGTTTCTGCGGCTGTGCGATCAGAACATTGTTGGCCATCGCGGCGTGATCCTTCAGGCACAAGCGAAAGATGACAACGGATCGCTCGACCGCAAGGCCAACGAAGCGATCGAGGCGTGGTGGAAGCTGTGGCAACGAGCTGAAAATTGCGACATCACCGGACGCCGCAGCTTCCGGATGATGTGCAAGACCGCCGTCCGAACTTGCGCCAAGGACGGCGAGTTCATGTTCCGCGAAATTCGGGGCAAAGTCGCGCCGATGGGATATGCCCTGCAGATCCTCGACCCGCAGCGCTGCCCCGTCGACTACAACGTCGAGCGTCTGCCCGGCGGCCGGTTTGTCCGGCAGGGCATCGAGTTCTCGCGCGAGGGCCGCCCGCTCGCCTATTTCTTCATGACATCCGACCCGGCGCATTCGGCCTACACCTACAACGGCCGCAGCCTCGAGCGGGTGCCGGCAAGCGAGATCATTCACGGTTTCCTTGAGGACATCGTCAACCAGCGCCGTGGCCTGCCCTGGGCAGCGACGGCGCTCTGGCGGCTGCATCAGCTCAATGGGTTTGAAAAGGCGGCTCTGATCAACGCAAAGACCGGCGCCAGCGTCGGTGGCTTCCTCGAATGGGAGAAGGACGAAGGTCCGGAACCAGATGAGGACGAAGACGACGAAGAGCTCTTTATCGAGGCCGAGGGTGGCGTGTTCCAGGAGCTGCCTCCTGGATTGAAGCACAAGGCGTTCGATTCCCGATATCCAAGCGGCGAGTTTGCCCCCTTCCACAAGGCCATGATCCGTGGCGCCGGCGCCGGCATGGGCGTCTCCTATGTCAGCCTCGCCAACGATCTCGAAGGCGTCAATTTCAGCTCGATCCGGCAGGGCGTTATCGACGAGCGCGAACACTGGATGGACCTGCAGGAGTGGCTGATCGAGACGCTGGTTGAACGGGCCTACCAGTCTGCGCTCAAACCCGCGCTCTTGATGGGTCTCGTCACCAACGGCCCTGTCCGCCTCCGGCCGGAGCGCATCGCCAAGTACTGTAATGTGTTCTGGCAGGGTCGCCGCTGGTCGTGGGTCGACCCACAGAAAGATATCCGCGCCGAGATCGAGGCCAAGGACAACCTGCTGGCCTCTCCCTCCGAGATCATACGCAAACAGGGCCGTGATCCGGAAACTGTCTGGCGCACCTTTGCCGCCGATATCGAAGCCATGCAAGCTGCCGGGGTTCCCGAAGAGTTCATCATGGCCACCCTGATCAAGGGCGCCGGTTCGCCCCCGGCCGCAACCAACCAAACCGAGGAGAACGAGGATGATCAAACGACTTAACGCCATGCGTTTGGTTGGTCAGGCGCTGACCCGCGCAATCACGCCCGAGCAGATCAACGACAACCGCGGCAATGGCCCCCTGCGTCGAACCGCAGAGGTGCGCAACGTCGACGAGGAGGCGCGCACGGTCGAGGTCGCGTTCAGCTCCGAGACGCCCGTGGCGCGGTGGTTTGGTGACGAAGTTCTGGACCATGGCACAGGCGCGATGGACGATACCCGGCTGCGCAATGGGGCAGCGGTCTTGTGGAACCATAACATGGATGTGCAGATCGGCGTGGTCGAAAGCGCCCGGGTCGATAGCGATCGGGTGGGCCGCGCGGTGCTGCGGTTCGGTCGTTCTCAGCGCGCCGAGGAGATCTGGGAGGATGTCGTCGACGGTGTGATCCGGCACGTCTCGGTCGGCTACTTCGTTCGCGCGATCACCACCGAGGAGCGTGACGGCGAGACCGACAAGGTGACGATCACCGAGTGGGAGCCCTATGAAATCTCGCTGGTCAGCGTTCCGGCGGACGCCAGCGTGGGTGTCGGACGGTCGGTGGGGGAACCGCCAGAGGAAGGCGGCGACGAGCCCGCCAATACTGAGCCGCAAAGGGAAACTGCCGAAACCGCCGAAACAAGAGGATCGGGCATGAAAACGAAAATTATTCGCAACGCCAACGGTGACCTGGTCCGGGCCAAGGTTGACGAGAACGGCGAGATCATCGAGGTGATCGAGATCCTCGAGCGTGCCTCGGAGACACAGGCGCTCGTCCAACGCGGCACTCAGGCCGAACAGCAGCGCACCGCCGATCTGCTGGAATTGGGCGAGCAGTATTCGGCCCAGAGCCTCGCGGCCGAGGCGATCCGCAACGGCACCAGCGTCGATGATTTCACGCGCTCGCTGCTCGACCACGTCGCCGGCAACGGCGGTAGCGCCCGCAGTGGTGGCAACCAGCCGCTTGACGATGATGCGGGCGTCATCGGCCTGACCGACGATGAAGCGCGCAGCTTCAGCTTCCTCCGTGCTTTCCGCGCATTGGCAAACCCGCATGATCGCCGGGCCCAGGAAGAAGCCGCGTTCGAGTTCGAGGCGTCCCGCGCCGCTGAACAGACCTCCAATCGCGAGGCCCAGGGCATCATGGTTCCCGCAGATGTTCTGCGGCGGGCGCTGAACACATCAACCAGTGGCAGCGCTGCCGGCGATACCGGTGGCGACTCGATCGCGTCGGACCTGATGGCGCAGTCGTTCATCGAGATGCTGCGCAACCGGTCTGTGCTACTCGGCATGGCGACGCCCATGGGCGGTCTGGTCGGCAACATTGACATTCCCGGCCAGGCATCCGGCGCGACCGGGTACTGGATCGGCGAGGACGACGATGCGCCGGAGGAAACGCAAGACCTGCGCCAGATCGGCCTGTCGCCGAAGACTGCCGCCGCCTATTCGGAAATCACCCGCAAGATGCTGCAGCAATCCTCGCTTGACGCTGAAGCGTTGGTTCGCCGTGATCTGGCGCGAGCACTGGCGCTGACCATGGATGCTGCAGGGTTCTACGGCACTGGTACTGCGAACCAGCCGCTGGGAATCAAGAACCTGACCGGCATCAATGCAGTGATCTTCGGTGCGGTACAGCCCACTTTCGCCGAGCTTGTACAACTCGAAACCGAGGTGTCCGCCGACAACGCGGACGTCGATTCGATGGCTTACATCGGCAACGCCAAATTCCGGGGCCATTGCAAGACGACCGAGAAATTCGGGGGCTCCAACGGCGCGACCATCTGGGAGCCCGGAGGTACAGTGAACGGCTACCGCGCCGAGATCACCAACCAGGTGATCGATGGCGACGTGTTCCACGGCAACTTTGCCGACATGATCGCCGCGATGTGGGGTGGGCTGGATCTGACGATCGACCCGTATTCCAACTCGAAAAAGGGTCGTTTGCGGATCGTTGCCTTCCAGGACATCGATTTTGCCTATCGCAATGTCGAGAGCTTCGCCTACGGCGCAGACGCACCGTAACCAGCACAGCCGGACGGTGATGAGGCCGCCCGGCACCCATCCAGTAGAGAGGAGACCGCTATGGCGGACAAACAGGTCAAGCTCAAGATCACCTCGGCCATCGCCATCGGGGGCCAAATCCAGCGGGCCGGCACGGTGGTTGCCGTATCCGAGGATGTTGCCAAGAACCTCCTGCACCGCGGTCGCGCAGAACTTGCCACTGCGGAGATGGCAACCGGCCCCGAGACCAAGGGCGGTGACGATGCCGGCAAGGTGAAGGGCGGCAAGAAGTAGGCGATGCCCCATCCGGCCTGGGAGGACCTCTCCGAGTTCTTCGACCCTGACGAGTTCGCGACCACCGCGACTATCAGACGGGACGGAGAAATCATCGGAGAGGTTCTCGGCATTTTCGACGATCCCAACCAGATCGCGGCGTTGGGAAATTACGAGCTCGACCACCCTACCCCCCGTCTGATCTGCCCGGAGACCGATATCGCCGACATTTCGCGGGGCGATGTCGCCACGATCGAAGGTCGCGATTTCGACATCATGCAAGAGCCCGAGTTGGACGGCACCGGCATCGCCACGTTGATCCTGGCCGAACCAAACGTGATCTACGATGCTGGGATTTGACATCGATGACGGCCGCCTGGAGGCAGTTGCCCGGGAATATGCCGCTACTCCGAAACAGGTCGAGCTTTCACAAGGACGCGCTCTGAAACGAACCGCCGGGACACTTCGCCGCCTGTCGTCGAAAGGTCTCAAGAGCGAGTTGGGTTTGCGAAATGCCACTGCCCTGCGCCGCCGGATAAAGGATTACCGAGTTGGCAAGGGCGGAAACGCTCTGAAACTCTGGTACGGTGCCAACGATCTGCCGGTTTCTGCCTTCAAGGGGCGTCCGCAACCGGTGACCGGCGGTGTCAAGTTCGGTTCGACGATGATCCACGGCGCGTTCTTCGCCCGGCTGGGCGGCAGGCGCCTGGTTATGCAGCGGCATGGCTCGAAGCGCTGGCAGATCGGCGAGGCCACTCTACCGGTGGCGGATCGCATGATGATCTACCTCGAGGACGAGGTGTTCGTGGACATCGACTCAATCTATTTCAAACATTTCCTCGCCGAAGTGAGGGCCCGCACAATTCTGGGGGTGGGATAATGGCTGATACTATCGATCTCGGGCTCGCATTGGACACGATCGTCGATCTGCTCGGGGCGGAGTTCAATTCGTTCAAGACAGTCGCAGCAGAGGACGAGAGCCGCACGAAGCTGGCGGTGCCTGCGATCATCGTGCAGCTTTCAGAACTCGAACCGGATCCCGACAAGGATCCCCATACCGGCCAGCTCCCCTGCCTGGTCCGGGTGGAGGCACGCATCGTGATGGGGCACCGGACGCCCAAGGTACGTCGCGAGGTGATCAAGGCGGCCGGGGCGGTGGCGGCCTTCGTCCACAGCAACCGCCTGGGCGTTCCGTGGGGCGCAGCCACGATCCTCGCTGTCGAGCCGGACGAGTTCGCTCCGCAGGCCGACCAGTTCGACATCTGGCGGATAGAATGGGCACACAGTGCCGATATCGGCCCCAGCTACTTTGTCGACGAGGGCGCCACGCCTGGTCAGATTCTCACGTCTTGGGCGCCCGCCATCGGCCCGGATCACGAAGCCGACTATGTTCCTGTCACCGAGGAGGGCTGATGTCGGATTACGCGACCTCGCAAATCATGCAGGCCCTTGAGCGCATGATCATAGTAGCCACCGTCACGCAACGGTCAGACGACAAGGTGAAGGTCAAGTGGCTAGACGGCGCCGAAAGCGACTGGCTCAGGCTTGCCCAACTTGGGTCCGGCGAACAGAAGTTCTGGATTCCACAGGGGCCCGGCGATCAGGTTGTGGTGCTATCGCCTGGCGGCGACACCACCAAGGGTGTCGTCTATCCCGGCCCGTTTGCCGGAGGGGTGCCAGCGGGGAATTTCGAAGGCACATTCACAGGAACCGGAGATGTGGTGGCAAGCGGCATCAGCCTGGTCGACCATGTGCATGGAGACGTTCAGCCAGGCGCCGCGGACACCGGTCAACCGAAGTAGCGCCGGGGGGAACCGCCAGAGGATTGCGCGCATTGTGCTGGCCAAGATGGCCGCATGTACGGGATCAGCGCCACCACTGGCCGGAAACTCGGCGGAATAGATCACCTTCGCCAGTCCATCCGGGATATCTTGACGACACCATTGGGGTCGCGCGTGATGCGCCGCGACTATGGTTCCCGTCTCTTTGACTTGATCGACACCCCTTATTCATCGGCAACGCGGCTCGCGATCATCGCGGCAACGGCCGAGGCGTTGATCACCTGGGAACCGCGCATCGAGGTCGAGGACGTCAAGCTTCGAACCTATGAGCCCGGACATATCATTATCGACCTCACCGGCCGCTATCTGCCCGATGGCCGCGAGGTCTCGATCGAGGGGATCGAGGTCGGATGAGCGCGTTTACCGCCATCAATCTGGACAAGCTGCCCGCGCCCGAAATTGTAGATCGGAAGGCGTTTGAAACGATTCTCGCCGAGGTGAAGGCATGGCTGATCGGCCGGGAGCCGACACTTGAACCGGTGCTGGCGCTCGAAAGCGAGCCGCTCTCAAAAGTGCTTGAGGCCTGGGCCTATCGCGAAATGCTGGTGCGCGCTGAAGTCGATGACGCGGCCCGCGGAAACATGCTCGCCTTTGCAACCGGCGCCCAGCTCGACCACCTGGCGACCTTCTACGGAGTAGAGCGACAGGTTGTGCAAGAGGCGGACGAGGACGCCGTCCCGCCGGTGCCAGAGATCCTCGAGGACGATGCGCGGTTTCGGCAACGCGTCCAGTTGGCGCCCGAAGGTATGACCACCGCTGGCTCCAGGGGTTCATATGTCTTCTGGGGGCTGGCCGCTTCGCCAAAGGTCAAGGATATCGATGTCGCCTCGGACACACCCGGCGAAGTGCAGATTACGGTGCTATCGACCGAGGGCGACGGAACGGCAGACGCCCCTCTTTTGGCTGCGGTTTCGGCGCAGCTGAACGACGATGAGGTTCGCCCGGTCTGCGACACAGTCGACGTCCAGGCGGCGACGATCACCGCCTACACGCTCGAGGCGGCGCTCACGCTTTACGAGGGGCCGGATTCGGAGGTTGTACGGCAGGCCGCAGAGGATGCCGTGACAGCCTATGTGATTGATCACCACCGGCTCGGGCATGACATTACCGTTTCCGGTCTACATGCGGCGCTGCACCAGGTTGGTGTTCAGAACGTGACGCTTACCAGCCCGGCTGCCGATATTATCGTTGCGGCCTCGGAAGCGGCCCATTGCACTTCGGTCACGGTCTCCGTCGGTGGATACGATGTCTGATCTGCCTACGCTTCTGCCACCCAACGCACAGCCCATCGAGTATGCCCTCGAACAGTTCTCGTCGCGCCAGGCGGGCCTGCCGCTACCAACCACGAAGCTCTGGAACGTGGATAGCTGCCCGGCGACCCTCTTGCCGTGGCTGGCCTGGGCGCTCTCGGTCGATAACTGGGATGCGTCCTGGCCAGAAGGGACGAAGCGTGCAGCTGTGGCCGCGTCGATCGAAATCCACCGCAGGAAAGGATCGGTCGCGTCCGTGCGCGATGCGATTGCGGCCTTCGGATTTGGCGTGGCGGCAATCGTCGAAGGCTGGGGTGGCTACATCTATGACGGAACACTCACCTACGACGGTGCCGAGACCTATGGCGCCCCCGATCACTGGGCCGAGTACCGCGTCTATCTGGTCAGGCCGATCACCATTGCGCAGGCTGAGCAGCTGCGCGCGATCCTGAAGAACGTCGCCCCAGCGCGATGCCACCTGGCCGGCCTCCACTTCACGGAGGTTGCCCACACTTATGACGGCACCATCGATTACGACGGCGCCTATTCCTATGGAGTTGCCTGATGGCAGATTTGACCGAGACACCCATCTGGCCGGCGGGAATATTCCAGCTGGAAAACACCGATCCGGTAATGGCTGGCGTACCGAACAGGGCAACCCGCGTCGGCGGCCCAAACATCGGTCTCCAGGAAACCGCCAATCGCACGAGCTTTCTGAAGTCCTTGATCTCCGGTGCGCACCGGACGGTGCAAGCGATTTCGAACGATCCGCCCGGCGTGCCGGTGGCGGGTGTGGTCTGGGTCATTGGCGACACTCCGACCGGGGCGTGGGCCGGACGTGACGGCGAAGTTGCAATCTGGAGCGGGGATGCCTGGCTGATTACCGCACCGCCGAACGGTATGACGATTACCGACGCTGCCGGTGACGACTGGCGATGGAATCAGACTGGTGGGGTGTGGTTGCCCTGGCAGGCCACCGACGCCCGACCCGGGCCCGTCCGCCTGGCCACCGCCACTGAGGCGCTGCACGGCGAGGCCAATGATCTGGCGGTCACACCTGCAACATTGGCAGCGGCCATGGGGCTGAGCAGCGCCGGCCTGCCGCTCTATCTCGAACTGTCGAACGCCGGCGAAACCGATCAGGTCGTTCCCGAAGACGTCTACACCCGCTGCGAGAACATGGTGGTCAAGGGTGGCAACGCGGGCACCCTGTGGGATGGCGCGCGATTCACCGTCGATGCTTCGTCGCTGGGTGTCTACGGCGTCGTGAACGCGATCAACCTTGCTGGTGAAACTTCCGAACAGGGGCAGACCAGGAAGAACGGCACGACCATCGCCGACTACTTTATGGGCTCCACCACCGGCGGCGGGAACGTTGTGACGTTGACGAATTTCGCGCTCATGACGACACCCGGCGACTACATCGAATTCTACCACCGCCATGCCTCTGGCGAGGCCAAGATCAACAGCGGTTCCAGGGCGCAATTCTACCGCCTTCTGCCCTACACACCACCTGCATAAGAGGTCGCCATGTCCATTGAGATCGAGGTTTCACCCGAGCTTCACGCCACCGCCGCGCGCCTGTTGCGCGAAGCAGGTTTTGAGTTGCTGCAGATTTCCGGTCGCACCATCGTTCTGGCCCAGGGCGAGGCGTCTGCGGCATATTCCGCGCTTGCGCAACTGGAAGCCGAGGCCGCGACCGATCAGTTCAAGAGTGCCAAGGCGGAAGCCTTGTCAGAGGCGCAACGGTCTGCGGTCGAACTGCGCGAGGGAATTGCTGGCTCCGCCACATTGCAGCGCGCCATCGCGTGGGCAGTGAAAATGCCATATGCGATGATGTGGATGGCGCACGAAGCCGCCGGCGCTGACCCTACCGGGCCATTCGCCGCGATTGCTGCAATTGCCAGAGACGCATTTCAGATCGAGGCTGATATCACCGGCGAAACTGCCGAAGATGTCCGCGATCGGGCGCTCACGATGAATGCCGATTTGTTCAAGGCAACCCAGCGCGTCGAGGGCATGGAGCGATTGGCGGAAACGCAAATTGCAGCCGCAGAAACCCCCGAAGCGCTGGGCGATGCCGTCAGTCAGATCGGCGCGTTGGAGGCGCAAATCGTCACCACTCTCGAACAGCTGAACGACTAGCACCTGACCCGCACAACAGAGGACTGACCAATGTCTGCAAAATCCAACTATGCCGAAACGCTGGCGCTGACGTTCCTGCTCACCACAGACCCGGTGACGCGCCCGACAGCCTGGTATGTCGCGCTGCACACCGGCGCACCGGGCGAGGACGGCACGAATGCTGAACTGGCCGGCAACGGCTATACCCGCCAGGCCGCCACCTTCAGCGTCACCGGTGACGCCGCCACCAATGACGCGCAAATCCTGTTTGGCCCCGCCACGGCCAGTTGGGGCAGCGTCAGTCATTTCTCGGTGTGGGACGCCAACAGCGCAGGCAATTGCCTCTACCAGGGTGCGCTCGACGAGACCAAGAGCTACGGCATCAATGACGAGGTGAAGTTCCCGCCCGCCGCTCTCGTCATCAACGAGGCCTGACCATGGCCACCCTGAGCCAGTTTCCCCACGTCATGGATCGCTGCGTGCGGTCCGTGATCTCGGCGGCCGAGGCCCTGCGCCGTGTGCGTGACGGCAGCGGAGATCTATCGATGCGCGATCTTCACGCCGTGCAGCAGGGGCTGCGGTCGTCCAAATACCAGACGTTTCAAGTGTTGACCGAGGCCGCGAAAGCGCCCGGTCCGGCCGAGGCTTACATGGCCTCGGTCAATGGCCCCTTGTCGATCGCCGCGTTCCAGGCACAGGCGGTCGTTCTGGAATCCGCTTCGGCGGCCTGGAACGCGCGGCTCGATGCGATGATCGCCACCCTGACCGGGCCGGAGGTGCTCGGGCTGGTGATCCACGATCACGAGGGGATCCAGACCAAGGGGCTGGCCTATGCGACCGCCATACCGGCGGCCAAGGCGGCGCCACTGCGATCCTGCGCGGAGCTGGCCGCGCTGATCACGGAATTCGAGGCCGTCGGCGCCTGATATGTCGGTCGTCGGCCGCAGCCTCTATTCGGCATCCGCCGCGCCCAATACCGGCCTGCACTCGGCTGCGGTCATTCCGGGGCTGGGGGCGGGTGCCGCGTTTTCCGCATATTTTGCGGTCTACAGCACAGGCACCAACAACTACCGGTCCATCTGGGCCAACCAGGACGGCGACTGCCAGATATTCGTGGTCAGCGGCGATTTGCGGGTGCGATACGGCAACTCCGGCAGCAGCTCAGGCGCGGCGGTCGCACTGCCCCTGAATGAGTGGTGCTTTGTTGCGTGCAGGTTCGGCCTTAATTTCGACGGCACATATGATGCTTCTGTCGAGATCTACCGGACAGGCGACGACTCGACAGGCACCGCATCGCACAACACATCATCGGTAGCGTCGTCTATCGAGGGCGATGAAGTGCATTATGTGCTGGCCGATGACCCCGGAGGTTCCGGTGGCGTATCTGACGATGGGTTCCAGGCCTATCTTTTCGGCTTCGCTCTCGTGGATGGCCTGTGGAGCCTGGACGAGCTGGGCTGCGACACGTCGATCGGTGAAGCGAAGGTGTTCGACGCGGCCGCCGAAGCGGCACTGATCTATGCCCTGCGGGGTGAAGACGAAGCCAACCCGGGAGCAGACAACTCCGGCAATGGAAATCACTTCGACGTCGAAAATGGTGGTGTGGTTCTGTCGGAGATCATGTTGCCGCCGGGGGCATCGGTTCCGAGCAGCGGCGGGACGACATATGACGCGACGGCCAGTGCGACTGGTGCAGGCACGGCAACGCTTGCCGCGACCAGAGTAAGGTCAGTTTCCGGGGCTGCAACCGGGGCCGCATCAGCGGGATTGAGCGGAACGCCAGTCAAGTCAGCCAGCGCCACGGCGGCGGGATCGAGCGCCGCGACCGCTTCGGCTACAAGAGTGCGGCGGGGATCTGGTTCAGCGGTTGGCGGCAGCACCGCAAGTCTGGTCGCAACGGTGATCAAGGCGGCGGCCGGCGCGGCATTCGCAACATCTCTGGCGGCAGCGGATGCCACGGCTGTTCGCAATGTAACGGGAACGATTGGCGGCGGTTCAGCCGCGACCATGAGCATTGGCGATGTTCCACAGCAGGCCAGCGGGACCGCGGCGGGGGCATCGAGCGCCGCGCTGTCGGCCATTGCCGTCAGGTCTGTGACAGCGACGGCAATCGGGGCGGCCGCCGCTTCGGCCGATGCGGTCGCGATCCGCAGGGCCACTGCCACGGTCACTGGCTCATCCACCGCCAGCCTCGCCCCAGACACCGAAGCGAAGCTTGTTTCGGCCACGGCTACCGGCGGCGGCAGCGCCCAGGTCAGTGCGCAGCGTGTCCGCCGCGCCGCCGCGCAGACAGCAGGCGAAGGAACCGCGACAGCCTCGCCCTATCGCACAGTCGCTCTGGCGGCCCATGCCGGGGGCGGAGCAGCGGCCCTGGCCTCACCAAGCCTGATCGCCACGGCCCGGGCAACGGCGGCAGGATCATCGTCTGCGGTGCTAGCGGTCGGCGATGGCATCGACGGCCGCGCGGCCCGCGTCGGCGGCATCACCCAGCGCACGGAGCTGGCACTCAGCCGAAATCGCTGGCGTTTGCAGAGGAGGTAGACATGGCGGATTTTTACATCAAACAGGGCGACACCAGACCGGCACTGGAAGCGGTGCTGATGGATGCGAAAGGAAATCCGGTGGATCTGACCGGCGCCACCGCCCGGCTGCACCTGGCGCGCAATGGCAAGGTCGTTGTCGATGCTCCCTGCATCATCGTGGATGCCCCGGCCGGTCTGGTTCGCTACCAATGGGCTGTTGGTGATACTGATCAGCCCGGCGCCTACGCCGCCGAGATCGAGGTCACCGACGCCGGCGGCGGCGTGGAGACGTGCCCAAACAACCGTCATTGGTTGATCGAGGTAGTGAGTGATATCGCCTGATTTTGTCTGGTCTCACGGGCTAGATTCTACTGCTTTTGCACCAGAAGAATGAACTTGTCCAAATAGTCTCTAAGGACAATGTGCGGCACATCTCGCGCGTTATCTATTCCCCAAGTTGTGTCGAATCCCTTGGAAAATTGATCGCGGTATTTTTCGGGCTTTGCGCCGTTGGTGATAACGAACTCCCAAAGCGATGAGATCACCGAAGCTGAACGCTTGAAGGTATCTTTCTTGTCTTCATCGAGCATATCGCTACTGATGCCGTAGAATGCCCGCACCTCGCCCACTGTGAGGTTGCCATCCAGAGCTTTCCGTTCCATTGCCGGTTCGGCGAAGCGGAACAGGATCATTGAGCTCAGAGCTTCGCCCCATCCCCATGCCGATCGAGAGAAGACGCTGGATTTCACTAACGCCAGTCTGCTCAGGATTTGGTTCATATCGCGCATCGTGAGCGATTGCGATCCGGCAACCAAATCCAGATGTCGGTCGAAAATCTCGATCGTCTTTGAGCCAATTCCCATTCTCGTGGCCATTTGGTGGAAATAGCTCATGACAAACGGCTTGTTGTTGTGGTCGTTTGAGTTTTCAGGGAGTTGCAGAGAAATCGAGATGAATTTGCGTAGATACCGATCAGCGTCTATCCCGGTTCCGTAACGTGCCCTGACGCTGTGCCCGAGGGCTTCGAGGCTGACACCGAGCACAAAATGGACGTTGGGTACCGAGAAGAAGTGCTTGATGATTTCCAGGAGTGCCAGCGCGTAGTCCGGGCGGCAGCGGTCGAGTTCATCCACGACCACGACAAGCGGAACTGGATCTTCGTGTTCCATAACCCCCGTGTTGGTCAACTCGACCAAGGCAGCACGAAACTGCTCCATCGCGGCTCGCTTGCCATCCTCGCGTGACCAGAAAGCCCTTGTGGCTGCTTCAATCTCTTTGCTGGTCGCCTCAACTGCGGCGTCCATAACAGGTCCAGCAAATTCTGTTGCCCCGCCGGTGGCGGCAGCCAACCCGATACGGACGACCGGTCTTGTAAGCCTGGCAGCCGCCTTCTTCACCTTGGACCAAGCCTTCGTCTCGTCCTTCTGGGGAAGGCGATCACCAATTACGCCCGTTAGGGCGATTAACGGATCATCCATGAAATCATGAGCAAAGGCGTCGAAATAGACTGTGTTCGCGCGGCCATCGTTTTCGAGCCTGTGAGCTCCTACCCAACGTTTCAGAAACCACGTCTTGCCACTGCCCCATCCACCATCAAGTGCAACGACAAGCGGGTCCTCGACTCTTTCCACAAGGTCTGAGAGAGACTTGCCCGTTTCGATCCGACTAAACGGATCGGCGGCGCCAAAGCCGGTCTCGTAGAGGTCTATCTCGGGATCGGGCGGATGGAGCTTCATGTCATTTTCTTTCGACTTGTCGACCTTTGCGACAGTAACCCCGCCGCCTACGGCCACGACCTGTAGCAACTGCAGCGGGGGAACCGCCAGAGGAATAAGCCCGGGCCCGGTGGAATGCTCTGCCCAAGAGCACCGCCGAAAACGAGGTCAGCATGCCCGCATCCTTCCTTCACGGCGTCGAGGTTATCGAAATCGACGCAGGCCCCCGTCCGATCCAGACGGTCAAATCCTCGGTGATCGGTATCGTGGGCACCGCCCCCGACGCTGATGCCCAGGCCTTTCCGCTCGACACACCCGTCCTGGTCGCAGGCTCGCGCAAAGAGGCCGCGGGGCTAGACACAGTGGGCACCGGCAATGGCACCCTCCCCGCCGCGCTGGACGGCATCTTCGATCAGATCGGGGCCGTGGTAATTGTCGTCCGCGTCGAGGAAGGTGCCGACGAAACGGAAACGATTGCAAACGTGGTCGGTGGCGTGAACGCCGGCGACGGGAACCTCGAGGGTGTCCATGCCCTCGTGGGGGCCGAGAGCGTGGTCGGATATTCCCCTCGTGTCCTGATTGCGCCCGGCTTCACTCACCAGCGTCCCGGCGAGCTGGCAAACCCGGTTGTGGCCGAACTGCAGGGTATCGCCGATCGCTTGCGCGCCGTCATCGTTGCAGACGGCCCGAACACCACTGACGCTGCCGCCTACACCGCAGCAGGCGACTTCGGGTCCGACCGGATCTACATGGTCGATCCCTGGCACAAGGTGATGGTTGGTGAAACCGTGGTCGATCAACCCCCCTCTGCGCGTGTCGCCGGACTGATCGCCAAGGTCGACAACGAAACCGGGTTCTGGGCCTCTCCGTCCAACCATCTGATCAGCGGCATCATCGGTACCAGCCGCCCTG